>NZ_BMRP01000005.1:5697-235225 GCF_014648695.1 Streptomyces albospinus | reverse complement strand
TTTCGCCGGGGAAGCCGCTCGTGTCGACGGCGAACTTACGCCCATCTGCGAGGTCCATCTCGACCACATCGCCGTAGGCGAACGGCGTGCTCTTCTCGTAACCGTCGGCGCCACTGCCTTCGTAGAGCCCCAGCGCGCGCTCCGCCTGCCGGATCAGGCTGCGGATCGTGTGCGACCGGATCGGACTGTGCGGCGTCATGATCACCTTTCCGTCGATGATCTCGACGGCGTACCCCTCGATGTGCGTCTGGGCTTCCACATCGCGCCAGAGCCGGTCGAGTACCGTCACGGCCCTCGCCTCTCCTGTGCCGACTGCCTCTGCGATCAGGTTACCCACCGGCTCCGACGGACCCGGCGTGGAAGGATGGCCGAAGAGTCCGATGCGATGACGAATGCGAAGGAGAGGCACGGGTGCCTGGCACGAATCTGACCCGCGAAGAGGCGCAGGAGCGGGCGCGGCTGCTGACCGTCGACGCGTACGAGATCGATCTGGACCTGAGCGGCGCGCAGGAGGGGGGCGTGTTCCGGTCCGTGACGACGGTGCGGTTCGACGCCGCCGAGGACGGCGCGGAGTCGTTCATCGACCTGGTCGCGCCGGCCGTGCACGAAGTGGTCCTCAACGGCGCGGCGCTGGACGCGGACGCGGTGTTCAAGGATTCGCGGATCGCGCTGCCGGGACTGCGGGCCGGCGGCAACGAGCTCACGGTGGTCGCGGACTGCGCGTACACCAACAGCGGTGAGGGGCTGCACCGGTTCGTCGACCCGGTGGACCAGCAGGCGTATCTCTACACGCAGTTCGAGGTGCCGGACGCCCGGCGGGTGTTCGCCAGCTTCGAGCAGCCGGACCTCAAGGCGACGTTCCGGTTCACCGTGACGGCCCCGGCGGGCTGGACGGTGATCTCCAACTCGCCGACGCCGGAGCCGGGCGGCACCGACGGGACGGTGTGGGGCTTCGAGCCCACGCCGCGGATCTCCACGTACATCACGGCGCTGATCGTCGGCCCGTACCACAGCGTGCACAGCAGCTGGGAGGGCGCCGACGGGCGCTCGGTGCCGCTGGGGATCTACTGCCGGCCGTCGCTCGCCGAGCACCTGGACGCGGAGGAGATCTTCGCGGTCACCCGGCAGGGATTCGACTGGTTCCAGGAGAAGTTCGACTACGACTACCCGTTCGCGAAGTACGACCAGCTCTTCGTGCCGGAGTTCAACGCCGGGGCGATGGAGAACGCCGGCGCGGTCACCATCCGCGACCAGTACGTCTTCCGGTCGAAGGTGACCGACGCGGCGTACGAGGTGCGCGCGGAGACCATCCTGCACGAGCTGGCGCACATGTGGTTCGGCGACCTGGTCACCATGGAGTGGTGGAACGACCTGTGGCTGAACGAGTCGTTCGCCACGTACACCTCCATCGCCTGCCAGGCCTACGCGCCGGGCAGCAAGTGGCCGCACTCGTGGACCACGTTCGCCAACTCCATGAAGACCTGGGCCTACCGGCAGGACCAGCTGCCGTCCACCCACCCGATCATGGCGGAGATCCGCGACCTGGACGACGTCCTGGTCAACTTCGACGGCATCACCTACGCCAAGGGCGCCAGCGTGCTCAAGCAGCTCGTGGCGTACGTCGGCATGGACGAGTTCTTCAAGGGCGTGCAGGCGTACTTCAAGGCGCACGCCTACGGCAACACCCGGCTGAGCGATCTGCTGGGGGCGCTGGAGGAGACCAGCGGCCGGGACCTGAAGAACTGGTCGAAGAAGTGGCTCCAGACCGCGGGCATCAACATCCTGCGGCCCGAGATCGAACTGGCCGCGGACGGCACCGTCGCCTCGTTCGCGGTACGGCAGGAGGCGCCCGCGCTGCCCGCCGGGGCCACCGGCGAGGCGGTACTGCGCCCGCACCGGATCGCGATCGGCTACTACGACCTCCAGGACGGCACGCTCGTCCGCACCGGAGGCGTCGAGCTGGACGTGGACGGCGAACTGACCGAGGTCCCGTACCCCGAGGGCACCCCGCGGCCGGATGTGATCCTGCTCAACGACGGCGACCTGTCGTACGCCAAGGTCCGGCTGGACGAGCAGTCGCTGAAGGTCGTCACCGAGCACCTCGGCGACTTCACCGAGTCACTGCCGCGGGCGCTGTCGTGGGCATCGGCCTGGGACATGACCCGGGACGCCGAGATGCCCACCCGGGACTACCTCGCACTGGCCCTCTCCGGCATCGCCAAGGAAACCGACATCGGCGTCGTCCAGTCCCTGCACCGCCAGGTGAAGCTGGCGATCGACCTGTACGCGGCACCGGAGTGGCGCGAGACCGGGCTCGCCACCTGGACCGAGGCCGCGCTGGCGCAGCTGCGGGCGGCTGCGCCCGGCGGTGACCACCAGCTGGCGTGGGCCCGGGCGTTCGCCGCGTCGGCGCGTACCGACGCCCAACTGGACCTGCTCCAGGGGCTGCTGGACGGTACGGAGGAGATCGCCGGGCTGGCCGTGGACACCGAGCTGCGCTGGTCCCTGCTGGAGCGGCTGGCGGCCACCGGCCGGGCGGACGAGAAGGCCATCGCCGCGGAGCTGGAGCGGGATCGCACCTCGGCCGGCGAGCGGCACGCGGCGACCGCCCGCGCCGCGCGGCCCACGGCGGAGGCCAAGGCGGAGGCCTGGGCCTCGGTGGTGGAGTCCGACCACCTGCCGAACGCCGTGCAGGAGGCGGTCATCGCCGGCTTCGTGCAGACCGACCAGCGGGAGCTGCTGGCGCCGTACACGGCGAAGTACTTCGACGCCGTGAAGGGCGTCTGGGACTCCCGCAGCCACGAGATGGCCCAGCAGATCGTGGTGGGCCTCTACCCGTCCCTCCAGGTCTCGCAGGAGACCCTGGACGCCACGGACGCCTGGCTGTCCGCGACCGACCCGAGCCCGGCGCTGCGCCGCCTGGTGACGGAGTCGCGCGCGGGCGTCGAGCGGGCGCTGAAGGCGCAGGCGGCGGACGCGGCGGCGGGCTGACCCGCACCCCGCGGACCTCACAGGGGCGTGCCCCGGAACCCATGAGGTTCCGGGGCACGCCCCTGTAACGGGCTTCTGGATCAGGGTTGGTGACGCCCGGCGGCGGCGCGGGCTGGCGCTGCCGTCCGCCGGGCGAGTCCTGGTCCGCCGGGCCCCGCCCCCCTCCCGCGGGCCCGGCGGGATGCGGGGTCAGCCGTTGAGCTCGTCGAAGCGGCGGATCAGCTCGGCGCGGCCGGCCTCGGTGAGGTCGCCGTGGACGCGCATCCGGGCCAGGCCGCCGTCGGGGAAGACGTCCAGGCGGACGTGGGTGGCGGTGACCCGGCGGGGCAGCACGAAGCGGTGCGGGGTGTCGGGCTGGAGCCTGGTCCTGGGCAGGATCTCGAACCACGCGGACGCGTCCTCGGGGTCGCCGTCGCAGCCGGAGAGGGCGGCCCAGCCGGCCGAATTGCCCTTCAGGTACGCGGTGTCGATCTCGACGGCGCGGATCTCGCCCTGCGCGGCGAGGCGGAAGCGCACCCAGTCGTTGGTGCCCCGGACCCGGCGGCGGCGGTTCTCCCAGCCGTCGTCCATCTTGCGGGACAGATCGGGCTGGATGATCTGGGTGGGCGAGGAGTAGAAGCGGTCGGAGGCGTCCTCGACCACACCGCCGTGCATCACGGAAGCCAGGTCGAGCGAGCCGAGCACGTCCAGCCACTCCGGGTCGGGCACGACCTCGCCGTGGACCCGGAGGCGGGCTATGCCGCCGTCGGGGTGCTGCTTGAGGCGGAGGTGGGTGAAACGGCGCTCGGCGGTGACCGCGAAGCCGTTGGCGGCGTGGCCGCGTACCGGCGTGCGCGGGACGATCTCCTCCCACTTGACCCCGTCGGCCAGCAGGTCGTCGGGGCCGGGGCTGCCGGGCAGCGACGTCGCCTCGACGGTGACCTGCTGGGGGTAGTTGCCGCGGAAGTGGGCGGTGTCGACGATGAGGCCGCGGATCACGCCGGGGGCGGCGAGGCGGATCAGCGCCCAGTCGTGCTCGTCCTCGGTCGGGAAGGGGTGCTCGCCGTCGGCACCGCGCCGGCGCCGGGTCTCCCAGCCGTCCATGATCTTGCCCTTGTGGCCGAAGTGCTCGGGGTCGAAGACCGCCGGGCCCGGCTTCAGCAGGTTCTCGCGCTCGGCGAAGAACTCGTCGTTCGCGGCGACGACCCCGGCGCCGAAGCGGCGGTCGGCGAGGTCGACGAGCGCGGTGAAGGGGAAGTCCCCGCCGCGGTAGTCGGCGTAGGGGTCGCCGCCGCCGTACGGGTCGGCGTCGTTGGCGTGGGGATCGGTGGAGTCGGCGGCCGGGGTGGCGGGCATGCGGTTCCCTTCGTGCGCGGCGGGCGGTGCTGGGGACCGGTCCACCGTCGCAGCGGGGCACCCGACAGGTCCATCGAAAGTTTTCGATGGTTGTGTTCAGCTGGACTGAACGGTTCCGGGTGGCTCGGCGGTGTCCGCGCTCCCCCTGGCCGTCTGCGCGGCGGCGGCCTGGCGCAGTGCGGCCAGCACCCGGGCGAGCCCCGGCGCGTCCTCGGAACCGCGCCGGGCGGCGGCGACCACATGGCGGCGCGGCTGGTCGGCGTGCAGCACCCGCAGCGCCACCCCGGAGCCGCGCCCGAGGCCCCGGATCCCGCCCGACCGCGCCATCCGCGGCACCAGCGCGACGCCCATCCCGGCCGCGACCATCGCCCAGATCGCGCTCCAGTCGGCGGCGGCATGCGCCTGCTCCGGGACGAACCCGGCGTTCTCGCAGGCGGTGGTGGTGATCTGGGACCAGGGGCCGCTGCTGCCGAAGATCCACGGCTCACCCGCCAAATCGGCCAGCCGCAGCCCCGGTTCGGCGGCCAGCGGATGACCGGCCGGCAGCGCGACGTCCAGCGGGTCGGCGAGCAGCGAGACCCGGCTGAACCTGGGGTCGCGGGGGGTGGGCGCGTGCGCGGCCAGCGACAGGGCGAGATCCACGCTGCCCTCCGCCAGCAGCTCGTACGCGGCCTGTGCCTCCGCCTCCCGTACGGCCACCGCCAGGCCCGGATGGGTACGGCGCAGCTCCTGCACGGCGGGGACCACCAGCGCCGGGATGGCGGTGGAGAAGGCGCCGACCCGCACCTGCCCCGCCTCGCCCTGGAGGTAGCCGAGGAGTTCCGCGTCGGCCCGCTCCAGCTGGGCGAAGACCGCCTCGGCGTGCCGCAGCACCAGCTGCGCGGCGTCGGTGAGCCGGACCCGCCGGCCGTGGGCCTCCAGGAGCGTCACCCCGAGCGCCTTGGCCAGCCCGGTCAGCTGCTGCGAGACCGCCGAGGGCGTCATGTGCAGCGCCTCGGCGGTCGCGGTGACCGTGCCCAGCTCTTGGAGTGTGCGCAGGATGCGCAGCTTCTTGATGTCCCAGTCGGCCATGCGGGCAGCGTACGCACCCGCCACGGCCGGACCGGTCACCGCCGGCTGCCCGCCGCCCCCAGCGCCACCCCGGCGACGATCAGCGCCATGCACAGCACCTGCACCGCCCCGATCCCCTCGCCCAGGACCGCCGAGGAGAGCAGCGCCACGCAGACCGGCTGAAGGTAGTAGACGACCCCGGCGCGGGCGGCGCCGACCAGGGCGACGGCCTTGTTCCAGGTGAAGTAGGCGACGGCCGAGGAGAGTACGCCGACGTAGAGCAGCGGCCCCGCGGTGCCGGCGGTGAGCCGGAAGCCGCCCTCGGCGGCGAGGCTGATCGCGTAGGCGGGCAGCAGCATCGCGGCGCCCAGCGCGAAGGTCGTGAACAGGAAGGAGAGCCCGCCGATCTCCTGGGGGCGGCGGCGCAGCAGCGCGCTGTAGCCGGCGAAGGTGGCGGTCGCGGCGAGCATCCACAGATCGCCGGTGGCGAAGTCGAGGTGCAGGATCGCGGCCGGCGAGCCCTTGCCGACCAGGGTGACGACGCCGAGCAGCGCGATCACCATGCCGGCCGCCCGGCGCGCGCCGAGCTTCTCCCGCCCGCCGCCGCGCCGCCCTCCGGCGAGGTCGAAGAGGGCGATCATCATCGGCGAAGCGGCGGCGATCATGGCCATGTTGGTGGCGGAGGTGCTGCGACCGGCCGTGTAGATCAGGGTGTTGAAGAGGGTGACGCCCAACAGGGCGGCCAGCGCCAGGAATCCGAGGTTCCGGCGGATCACCGGCCACTGGCGGCGGACCTGCGGCAGGGCGACGGGGGCGACCGCGAGCAGCGCGACGATCCAGCGCCAGAAGGCGGTCTGGACGGGCGGGACGGTGTCGTGCAGGGCGCGGGCGATGACGAAGTTGCCGGACCAGACGACGGTCGCCGTCAGGGCCAGCGCCAGGCCCACGGCCTGCGCGGACGGTGTGCGGCGGACTCGGACCCGCTCCAGGACTGCCACGGTTTCCTCTCCCTCGGTGGTGGATACGGATCCACCGTGGCAGCCCGTCAAGCATCAGGTCTATCGAATACTTCAGCCATTTCCTTTCAGCAAAACTGAAAGGAACACCCGTGACCGACGGAAACACCCGTACCCGGGCAGTCCACCCCGCCCGACCACCCGCCACCACCCCTCACCACACGCAAGGAACTCATCACTCTCCGTAATCGTTGCGAGTGTAAGGAAGCAGCACGCGAGGCGCCGGCCCCTCACCCCGGGACGGTGGACCGGACCCGCAGGCCCCCGGGCCCACCGCCCCCAGGGTCCAGACTCCCCGGCGGGTTCAGGTCATGGGCGGACTCCCCGGCCCGCCGCCCGGCTGGCAGCGTTCAGGCCCCCGGCCCACCGCCCGGCGGGCCTACTGCCGGGCCGCCCGGCGGGCCAGGATCGCCGCCTGCCGCTCGTCGAACTTCCGGGCCTGCCCGTCCAGTCCGCCCATGAACAGCCCCAGCTCCTCCTGCGCCGCCAGCCCGACCGAGCCCAGCCCGCCGATCTCCAGCACCTTCAGGAAGCGCAGCACGGGCTGGAGCACATCGTCGTGGTGGATACGCAGGTTGTAGATCCCGCCGACCGCCATCCGGACGGCGGCCCGCTCGAAGCCGGGCATGCCGTGGCCGGGCATCCGGAAGTTGACGACCACGTCCCGCACCGCACACATGGTCTGGTCGGGGGCCAGCTCGAAGGCGGCGCCGAGCAGGTTCCGGTAGAAGACCATGTGGAGGTTCTCGTCGGTGGCGATCCGGGCCAGCATCCGGTCGCACACCGGGTCGCCGGAGTGGTGGCCCGTGTTCCGGTGCGAGATGCGGGTGGCCAGCTCCTGGAAGGCGACGTACGCCACCGAGTGCAGCATGCTGTGCCCGTTGTCGGACTCGAAGCCCTCGGACATGTGGGCCATGCGGAACCGCTCCAGCTCGACCGGGTCGACCGCGCGGCTGGTGAGCAGGTAGTCGCGCATCACGATGCCGTGCCGGCCCTCCTCCGCGGTCCAGCGGTGCACCCAGGTGCCCCAGGCGCCGTCCCGGCCGAAGAGGGTGGCGATCTCGTGGTGGTAGCTGGGGAGGTTGTCCTCGGTGAGGAGGTTGACCACCAGCGCGACCCGGCCGATGTCGGAGACCTTGGACTGGTCGGGGGCCCAGGGCTCGCCGCCCATCACACCGTCGAAGTTCCGCCCGTCGCTCCACGGCACGTACTCGTGGGGCATCCACTCCTTGGCGACCTTCAGGTGCCGGTTGAGCTCCTTCTCGACGACCTCTTCGAGTGCGTAGAGCAGCTGGGCGTCACTCCAGGCGGCCTGGCCGCGCTCTCCGTTATGGCGGGCGGGGGCGATGGTCAAGGGGAACTCCTGGGGACGACGGACCTACGGCTCCGTAGGTTTTGACCTACGGCCCCGTAGGTTACGTCATCGTAGGTACAGTCCGGTTAAACAGTTCCCCAATAACAAAACGGTCGAAAAGCGCTCAACAGCCGCTCTGCAACCGGTTTTTCACCTGCGGAAACGACCCGGGGGTGAGCCAGGACGGAATGAGGGAGGAGCCAACGCGGCCTCCGGGGACGGCACCGACCTCCGGGGACGGCACCGGCGTCCGGGTACAGCAAAGGGGTGCCCCCGGTCCGGATGGACCGGGGGCACCCCTTTGACGTTTCGGGCGCGGGCGGTCAGCCCGCGGAGCCCGTGCCGAGCCCTGTGGTGGACTCAGCTCTTGGGCTCGGCCCGCTTGCGGGACTTGTCGGTCACGATGACCAGTCCGGCGATGACGAGGAAGAGCACGACGGGCAGGACGACGTAGAGACCGAGCGTCTCGATCACGCTCAGGCCCGGACCCGGGTCGTCACCGTCGTCGCGGGTGAGCGCAAACGCGGGGGACGACATCAGCAGCAGCAGCGCGGTGCCGGCCGTGACGGTTCCGGCGCGCAGGGCAGTGTTCTTCACGTTCTTGACCTTGTTGCTCACCCAATCAACGTATCGGACGCCTGCCCACTCCGCGCGCCCGGGGTGGCGCAAGCCGCATCACGGCAGGCCGGGGGGACATGGCTGCGGTGCGGCGCCACCGGCCGGAGGAAGGTCCAGGGTGGCGGCCAACTCGTCCCGGACCCGGTACGGACTCCGGTGCGGACCCGGCGCGGACCCGGCGCGGACCCGGTGCGCGCGGGCCTGTTCCGGCGCCTTACGGCGTCTTACGGCGTCTTACGGCTCCTTGCAGCGTCCGCGGCCAACGGGGCGGGCGATGCGATGCGATGCGGCCCGGCGCGGTCCGGCGCGGTGCGGTGCGGTGCGGTGCGAGGATCCGCTGGTGCTCGGTGGTGGCGCCTTGGGTCACCACCGTCCACCGGCCCGCCCTACGCCGATCCGCGCCTCCGCGGTACAGCGCTCGCTCCGCCGCCCGTGCCGGATGTTCCATATATCCCGGATTTGCCAGATATTCCGGATGCTCTCGACCGGAACGGGCCGGCGATCCGTTGCGGAGGCGCGGCGTACGGCGGTCCCGGAGGCGGTGGGCGCGGCAAGGGCCTCGGGGGCGGTCCGGCCGTTCCGGGCGGGGTGTCCGGGGCACGGTGCCGGGCGCCGCGGCGCGCCGGAAGGGTGTGCGACGGGCCGGCGTCAGCGGTCCACCGACGCCAACTCCCGCATCAGCGCGTGCAGTCGGGGTGACGCCGCCAGCTCTTCGAGGGTTTGCGGGCGGCCGTCGGGGCCGGCGATGGGGAGGCGCCAGTTCGGGTATTCGTCCCATGTCCCGGGGAGGTTCTGCGGGCGGCGGTCGCCCACGGCGTCCGGGAGCCAGACGCCGACCATCCGCGCCGGGGTGCGCAGCAGGAAGCGGTGCACGGCCTTGACCGCCGCCTCCTCTTCGCCGGTGCCCTCGGGGAGCAGCCCCTGCCGCGCCAACTCGCCCAGCCACTCGCGGAGTTCGCACGCGGCACGGTACCGCTCCTGCTCCGGGGGGCCGGCGAGCAGTCCGAGGCGGGCGCGCAGCGCGACGTCCTCGCCGGTGAGCCGGGCGGCGGTGGGCGGCAGATCGTGGGTGGTGACGGTGGCCAGGCAGCCGGCGCGCCACTCCTCGGGGGCGAGGATCCGGGCTTCGGCGGCGGCCGGTTGCGCCGCCGGGTCCGCGTCGGGCGGGGCGCCGTTCCCGTAGTCCCGTTCGAACCACAGCACGGACGTGCCCAGCACCCCCCGCTCGGCGAGTGCGTCGCGGACGCCGGGTTCGACGGTGCCCAGGTCCTCGCCGATCACCGCCGCGCCCGCCCGGTGTGCCTCCAGGGCCAGTATCGAGAGCATCGCCTCGCCGTCGTAGCGCACGTACGCGCCCTCGGTCGGCGGGCGGCCCTCGGGGACCCACCACAGCCGGAACAGCCCCATGACGTGGTCGATGCGCAGCGCGCCGGCGTGCCGCAGCAGTCCTTGCAGCAGCGCGCGGTACGGGGCGTAGCCGGCGGCGGCCAGGACGTCCGGGCGCCAGGGCGGCAGGCCCCAGTCCTGGCCGCGGGAGTTGAAGGCGTCGGGCGGTGCGCCGACGGACATCCCGGCGGCGAAGGCGTGCCGCTGTGCCCAGGTGTCGGCGCCGGAGGGGTGCACGCCGACGGCGAGGTCGTGCACCAGCCCGATGCCCATCCCGGCCTCCCTGGCGGCCCGTTGGGCGGTGGCCAGCTGCTGGTCGGTGAGCCAGGCGAGCCGGGAGTGGAAGTCGATCCGGTCCAGCAGTTCGGGGCGCAGCCGGGCGGTCCCGGGCGAGCGGGGGTCGCGCAGGCCGGCGGGCCAGCCGCGCCAGTCGGGGCCGTGCCGTTCGGCGAGCGCGCACCAGGTGGCGTGGTCCTCCAGGGCCTGGCCCTGCTCGGCGAGGAAGTCGCAGTACGTGGCGCGCCGCCCCGGGGTGAGCGGGACGGCGCAGAGCAGTTCCAGGGCCTCCTGCTTGAGGGCCCAGACCGCGTCCCGGTCGATCAGCGCGCCGTCGTCGAGGACCGCGGTGCGCAGTGCGCGGGCCTGTGCGGCCAGTTCGCCGGCCCGGGCGCGGTCGGCTCCGGCCAACTGGGCGTATTCCGGGATGTGTTCGATCCGCAGATGGACCGGGTCGGGGAAGCGGCGCGAGGAGGGGCGGTAGGGGGACGGGTCGGTGGGCGGTCCGGGGACGGCCGCGTGCAGCGGGTTGAGCTGGAGGAAGCCGGTGCCCAGGGCGCGCCCGGACCAGGCGGCGAGGTCGGCGAGGTCCCCGAGGTCGCCCATGCCCCAGGAGTGCCGGGACAGCAGTGAGTAGAGCTGGACGAGGAAGCCGTGGCTGCGGCCGGGCGGTTCGGGCACCCGGTCGGGGGCGACGATGAGGCGGGCGCGGGCGGTGCGGCCGTCGGGGGCGTCCGCGCGGAGGTCGTGGACGCCGAGGGGCAGCTCGGCGAGGGGTGCGGTTCCCGGTGCCCCGCCGCGGAACGCGCCGTCGCGGAGCTCGGCGCCGACGATGCCGCCGTCCTCGGTCCGCACGCGCAGGACGGTGCCTTCGGGAAGGCCGGCGAGGTGTGGTGGCCGGCCCCGGCGGGCGGTGACGGTGGGCGGCAGCAGGGCGCGGCCCGCGGTCTCCTCGTAGGCGGCGAGGGCGGTGCGTACGGCGTGCGGCGTGGAGGCGTCGACGCCCAGTGCGGCGAGCACGGCGACGACGGTGTCCTCGGAAACGTGGACGGCCTGGCCCGGCGAGGGTTCGTAGGACGTGGCGATGCCGTGGAGCCGGGCGAGCCGCGCGCGGCCCATGGCTGCTCAGACCTCCATGGACTCCGTGCCCAGGCCGGCGGCCGTCGGCTCGCTGGTCAGCGGGAGTTCGGCGGCGATGGGCACCTCGCTGGTCAGCGGGGCGATGTCGGCGAGCGGCGGCTCGCTGGTGAGCGGCGGCTCGGCGAAGCTGAAGGATCCGGAGCCGTCGAGGCCGGAGTCGGGACCGGACACGCCGTCGAAGAGGTCGGGCTCGGCCGGCGCGGTTGCCGGTTTGGTGGCCAGTGCGTCGAGGAGCAACTGAGCGGATGCGGCCACGAGGGCCTCCCGTTCATCGGTAGTGGGACACGTCTGCCCTACCCAGTCGGCACGATCGCAGACGTATTCACCGTGCAAACGTGACCCACGTCACACTACCCATCCACAGGCGATTTCACTGCGGGGAGCGCCGACGGGCGCACAGAACACGCGGGAACGGGGTCCGGGAACGCAATTCCTGCGGCGCTCCGCCGTATCGCGCACCTGTCGGCCGGCCGCGACAAAAGGTGCATTCCGCCGGCTGTCCGGAGGGGCCGCCGCCGGGCGAACGGAGCCGCCGCCTAGGCCCGGTTGACACGTTTACCGGCACAATGGTGGGCTCACAGCCGAAGGTCTGTCCGAACGGGTACCGGCGGGTACACAACCCCCCGGTTCTCCACGCCGCGCGCACCACGACCACCAGCCTCCACCGCGGCGACCGCCGGCCGGACGGACGCCTCGGGTGCGCGGGGCCCCGGCGGCCGGGCGGTGGGACGAAGGGGGAGCCGGCGCGGGCCGGTGAGCGCGAGACGGGGACGAGGAGCGACGGTGCGAGTCCGGGGCGTTTGGGGCGGCGGCAGGGCCACAGCGACGGGCCGGGGAGGCACCCGGGCCCGGGTGGCCGGGACGACCGCGCTGGCGGCGGCGGTGATAGGGGGCCTGCTGGGCGGCGTACCGAGCGCCCAGGCGGCGCCCGCCGACCCCTCCGTCGGGACGCCCGACCAGCCGGACCGGCCGGCCGGCGCCGGGCAGGTGCCCGCCGTCTGGCCGCGGCCCCAGTCGCTCCGGCAGCTCGGCACGGCCGTACCGCTCGGCGGGCAGGCCGTCGTGGTGGCGGCGCCGGACACCGACCCGTACGCCCTCGACGTGCTGCGCGGGCTGCTGCGGGACGCCGGGGTGCACACCGTCCGGCAGGCGGCGCCCGGCGACCCGCTGCCCGCGGGCGGGCCGGTGTTCCTCGTCGGCGGCGCCCCGGCGGACGGCGCGCTGCGGGCGCTGCGGGTGCCCGCCCGCGGCGATCTGCCGCCCGGCGGCTACCGGCTCGCCGTCGGCCAGGTATCCGGCCGGGACACCGTCGCCCTGGACGGGGTCGGCACGGACGGCCTCTTCCACGCCGCGCAGACGCTGCGCCAGTTGGTGACGGACGGCCCCGACGGAGGGCGGCAGCTGGCCTCGGTGGCGGTGCGGGACTGGCCCGCGACGGCGGTCCGGGGCACCACCGAGGGGTTCTACGGGCAGCCGTGGACGCGGGCGCAGCGGCTCGCCCAGCTGGACTTCATGGGCCGTACGAAGCAGAACCAGTACCTCTACGCGCCGGGCGACGACCCCTACCGCCAGGCGCAGTGGCGCGACCCGTACCCGGCCGAGCAGCGGGCCGACTTCCGGGCGCTCGCCGAGCGGGCCCGCGCCAACCACGTGACGCTGGCCTGGGCGGTCGCCCCCGGCCAGGCGATGTGCCTGTCCTCCGCGGAGGATCTGCGGGCGCTGCGCCGCAAGGTGGACGCGATGTGGGCGCTGGGGGTGCGCGCCTTCCAGCTCCAGTTCCAGGACGTCAGCTACAGCGAGTGGCACTGCGGCGCCGACGAGGAGACCTTCGGCACCGGCCCGCAGGCCGCCGCCAAGGCGCAGGCCGGGGTCGCCAACGCGCTGGCCCGGCACCTCGCGGAGCGCCATCCGGAGGCCGCGCCGCTGTCGCTGATGCCGACCGAGTACTACCAGGACGGCGCGACGGCGTACCGGGGCGCGCTGTCGGCGGCGCTCAACGACCATGTGGAGGTGGCCTGGACGGGCGTCGGGGTGGTGCCGCGGACCATCACCGGCGGTGAACTGTCCGCCGCCCGCCAGGCGTTCGGCCATCCGCTGGTCACCATGGACAACTACCCGGTCAACGACTACGCCCAGGACCGGATCTTCCTGGGCCCGTACACGGGTCGCGAGCCGGCGGTGGCGACCGGCTCGGCGGCGCTGCTCGCCAACGCCATGGAGCAGCCGGTCGCCTCCCGGATCCCGCTGTTCACCGCCGCCGACTATGCCTGGAACCCGCGCGACTACCGCCCCGCGCAGTCCTGGGACGCCGCCATCGACGACCTCGCGGGCGCCGACCAGGGCGCCCGTACGGCCCTGCGGGCGCTGGCCGGCAACGCCTCCTCGTCGCTGCTGGACGGCGACGAGTCGGCGTATCTCCGGCCGCTGCTCGACCGGTTCTGGAAGACCCGCGAGGCGGCGATCAACCGCGGCCGGGAAGGCGACGACCCCGACTTCGCCGAGGCCGCCGCGGCGCTGCGGGCCGCGTTCCGCACGATGGTCGCCGTGCCGAAGGGCCTGAATTCCGATCTGCGGGCCGAAGTCGGGCCGTGGGCCACGCAGTTGGGGCGCTACGGCAGTGCCGGAGAGCAGGCCGTGGACACGCTGCTGGCGCAGGCGCACGGCGACGGGGACGCGGCCTGGTCGGCGCAGCGCGCGGTGCTGCGGCTGCGTACGGAGATCAAGCAGAGCCCGGTGACGGTCGGCACCGGGGTGCTCTCGCCGTTCCTGGACCGGGCGATGGCCGAGGCGGACGCCTGGACCGGCGCCCGGAACGCCGTCCCGCGGCCGGCGCGGGGCGCCGACCCGGCGTCGCTGACGGTGCCCTTCCCGCGGGCCCGGCCACTGGCCGCGGTGACCGCGCTGACCGAGCCGGGGCCGACCGCGGGCGCGGTCTCCCTGGAGGCGCATGTGCCCGGCAGCGGCTGGCAGCGGCTCGGGCAGCTCTCGGCGACCGGCTGGACCGAGTCGCCGACGGCCGGGCTGCGGGCCGACGCGGTACGGATGACCTGGGCGAAGGGCGCACAGGCGCCGTCCGTGCACGCGCTCACGCCGTGGTTCGACGACACCCCGCGGGCCGGTCTGGAGCTGTCCCGCAAGGAGACCGACGCGGAGACCGGCGGCAGCGCCACGGTGGACGCGCGGGTCTTCTCCCGCCGCCCGGCCGATGTCCACGACACGCTCACGGTCAAGGCCCCCAAGGGCTTCACCGTCCACGCGCCGAAGGAGCTCACCGCGCCCCGCGGCGGCACCGCCACCGTCCCGCTGGCGGTGGACATCCCGAAGGACGCGCCGTCCGGGACGTACGACATCGTCGTGGGCTTCGCGGGCCAGGAGCAGCATCTGACGGTCCGCGTCTTCCCGCCGACCGGCGGCCCCGATCTGGCGCGCGGCGCGGACACCACCTCGTCCGGCGACGAGACCGACGACTTCCCGGCGTCCGCCGCCACCGACGGCGACCCGAAGACCCGCTGGTCCTCCCCCGCCGAGGACGGCGCCTGGCTCCAGTTCGCGCTCCCCCGCCCCACCCGGCTCGGCCTGGTCGTCCTCAACTGGCAGGACGCCTACGCCGCCGCCTATCGCATCCAGGTCTCATCCGACGGCCGCGTCTGGCGCACCGCCGCCACGGTCCGCGACGGCAAGGGGGGCCGGGAGGCGATCCGGATGGACGCGAAGGACGCCCGCTTCGTCCGCGTCCAGGGGGACAAGCGGGCCACCCGGTTCGGGTACTCGCTGTGGGAGGTGGAGGCGTACGCGGTGACGCCGGGCGGCTGAGCGCCGTCCCGGGGCGCTGGGGAACCGCCGTGCCGCGGAAACGCCGTGGCGGGGGCCGCAGAAGCCCCCGCCACGACAAAACCCGGATCTACGCCGATACGGCATCGATCCGGGCCAAGGCGTCATCCGCGCCGTACGGCTGCAAGTAAGGCAGCCAGCGCGGGTCCCTATGGCCCGTGCCGATGATCCGCCACGCCAGTCCTGACGGCGGGGCGGGCTGATGGCGCAGCCGCCAGCCGATCTCGGCGACATGGCGGTCGGCCTTGACATGGTTGCACCGCCGGCAGGCGGCGACGACGTTCTCCCAGGTGTGCTGGCCGCCGCGACTGCGCGGGATGACGTGGTCGACGCTGGTTGCGACGCCACCGCAGTACATACAGCGCCCGCCGTCACGCGCGAACAGCGCCCGGCGGGTCAGCGGAACGGGGCCACGAAAGGGCACTCTCACAAACCGCTTCAAGCGGACGACGCTCGGAGCCGGTATGACATGGGTCGCGCTGTGCATCAGGGCGCCGGACTCCTCAAGGCTGACGGCCTTCTCATTGAGGACGAGGATGAGCGCGCGGCGGAGCGGTACGACGCCGAGCGGCTCGTACGACGCGTTGAGGACCAGGACATGCGGCACGGGTGCCTCCTTGTACGCCGGCGGCGCGTGGCTCGCGCCGGGACGATCTCCCCACAGTGTCCCCCGGTGCCTGGTCGGAGCGCCACCATGACCGGGTAACGGGCCGGAGGTGTTTTCCACCACACCGGCGCAGATCCCGCCGGATCCGGCTCTTTCCGGGCGTTCCGGGGCCGCCTTGATCGAACACAGGCGCGGTCTGCCCTCGTTGCCCCGTTAGTGTGGTAGATCTGCTCGGCTTCTCGGGTCCCACCGCGGCCGGGCCTGCTGTCCCTCACGGAAGGTTCCGCTGTGTACTGGTCCGCTCCGTCGGCCGCCGCCGCGCCGCTGCGCACCGCCGCGTCCGGCTCAACCGGTCCGACCTCCCTCGACGAGGCCACCCAGAAGGCCACCAACGCCGCCGGCTGGGTGCAGGCGAACTGGGGGACGTGGCTCACGTCCGCCTTGCAGATCGTGCTGATCCTCGTCATCGCGGTGGTCCTGCGGCATGTGATCCGCCGCACCATCACCAAGCTCATCGAGCGGATGAACCGCACCGCTGCCGCCGCCCAGGGCACCGCGCTGGGCGGGCTGCTGGTCAACGCCGAGCGGCGGCGGCAGCGCTCCGAGGCCATCGGCTCGGTGCTGCGCAGCGTCGCGTCCTTCGTGATCATGGGCACGGCGGCGCTGACCGTGCTCTCCGTGCTCCAGATAAACCTGGCCCCGCTGCTGGCCAGCGCGGGGGTGGCCGGTGTCGCGATCGGTTTCGGCGCCCGCAACCTCGTCACCGACTTCCTGTCGGGCGTCTTCATGATCCTGGAGGACCAGTACGGCGTCGGCGACGAGATCGACGCGGGTGTGGCCACCGGTACGGTCATCGAGGTCGGCCTGCGGGTCACCAAGCTGCGCGGCGCCAACGGCGCGATCTGGTACATCCGCAACGGCGAGGTCAAGCGGATCGGCAACCTCAGCCAGGGCTGGTCCACCGCCAGCGTCGACGTGCTGATAGCCGCCGACCAGGACCTGGAGCGGGCCCGCGCGGCGATCACCGACGCCGGTGAGGAGATGTCCAAGGCCGAGCCCTGGAACGAGCAGCTGTGGGAGCCGGTGGAGGTGCTCGGCCTGCGCGAGGTCTCGCTGGAGACCGTCACCATCGGCGTCACGGCCAAGACCATGCCCGGCAAGTCCGCCGGTGTGGAGCGCGAGCTGCGCTGGCGCATCAAGCAGGCGCTGGACGCGGCCGGCATCCACCTCGCGCCGCGCCCGGCCGCCACGGAGGACGGCGCGGCGCCGGCCGACCCGACCGCCGGGATGACCGCCCCCTCGGCCCTCGGCAACCCGACGTCCCCGCAGTCGCAGAGGTCGAACCCGATCCCGCCGCCGCAGCTGGAGAAGTAGTCCGGCACGACACAGAGGAGGGTGTGACGCACGTCACACCCTCCTCTGTCATACGGAGCGCTCCCCCGCATCGTGTGCCGGATGTCAGCACCGCCGGTCCGCACGGGACGACCCGCGCGGCCGGTGCGCACGACGGAGAAGGAGATGCACGGATGACCATCCGCAATCGCGTGGCCACGGGGGCCGTCGCCTCGGTACTGATGCTCGGCGGAGCCGCGGCCCTGACGGCCGCCGCCCCCGCTTCCGCGTCCGCCCGGATCCAGAACGACCTCACCTGCACCACGAACACCGACGGCCGCCGGGGCACCGCGGACTGCACCAACAACACCAACCGCACCATCGCCTTCCGGGTGACCGTGGTCTGCGGCTGGTGGCCCGACCAGACCGGCCCGTGGCGGACCCTCAACCCGGGCGCCCGCGACCACTCCGAGGCCACCTGCGACGGCGGCACCGGCGTCGGCAGCGTCAACTGGCAGGAGGGCTAGCACCGTTAGACCGCCGTGAACGGGGGCCGGGCGGCTACGGGGGAATCCGGCCCCAGGAGGGACAGGGGGATCCCTTCAAGGGGGAAGAGGGGGCGTACCGGCCGACCACCGGGCGCCCCCTTCGCCATGTCCGGCCCGTACGGCGCCCGTTGCCCGCGCCGAGCCGCGCCGCGCACGGCACCGCGTGCGCGCCGCGCGGCGGACGAATCCGCCGCCGAAACCATTGACGCGCCCCTGATGCGCGGCCTACCTTCCCTTCCAGAAATTGGAAGGTTTCCTAACAGACACGGGGTGGGCAGCAACCATGGCCGCAGCAGGGCAGGGAACTCCGGGCACACCGCGGGTACTCCGGGCGATGAACGACCGGGCCGCGCTGGACCTGCTGGTGTCCCAGGGGCCGCTGACCCGCACCCGGATCGGCGAGCTGACCGGACTGTCGAAGCCGACCGCCTCCCAACTCCTGGCGCGCCTGACCGCCGCCGGACTGGTGCGCACGACCGGGAACGTCACCGGCCGGCCGGGCCCCAACGCCCAGCTGTACGAGGTCAATCCGCTCGCCGCGCACGTCGCCGCGCTCGCCGTCGACCAGCTCGGCATCACCGCCGCCGTCGCGGACATCACCGGCCGGGTCCTCGGCGAGGCCCGCGTCGGCACCGACGCGGTCGCCGAGGGCACCCCGCACCGCACCGCCCGGCTGGTGGCCGAGGCCGTCGACGGGGCGCTGGAGGCGGCCGGACTCGACCGCGGGCAACTGCACGGCACGGTCATCGGCACGCCCGGCGCCCTCGACCCGCAGACCGGCCGGCTGCGCTACGCCCCCCACCTCCCCGGCTGGCAGTCGCGGACCCTGAAGGAGGAGCTGACCGCCGTCCTCGGCACCCCCCTCGTCATCGAGAACGACGTCAACCTGGCCGCGGTGGCCGAGCAACACGACGGCACCGCCCAGGACTTCGACGACTTCGTCCTGGTGTGGGTCGACGAGGGCGTCGGCGCCGCGATCGTGCTGGGCGGCCGGCTGCTGCGCGGCGCCACCGGCGGCGCCGGCGAGATCGGCTACATGCCGCTGCCGGGCGCCCCACTGGCCCGGGGCGGCGACCGCAGTGCCGCCCGGCCGGACGCCGGCGGCGGCTTCCAGCGGCTGGTCGGCGCACCGAACGTCATCGAACTGGCCCGGGAATACGGGGCGTCGCGGGTCCGTACCGTCGCCGGGGCGCTGGCGCGGGACGACGTCCGCGCGGAGGTGGCGCGGCGGCTGGCGACCGGACTGGCGGCGGTCGTCGCGGTCGTCGACCCGCAGCTGGTGGTGCTCTCCGGCGAGGTTCCGCAGGCCGGCGGCGAGGCGCTGCGCGCCCGAGTCGAGGAGGAGTTCACCGGACTCGCACTGCCCCGCCCGGAACTGCGCATCAGCAACATCGCAGGCAACCCGATCCTCACCGGCGCCCTCCTGACGGCGCTCGCCGAGGCCCGCGACGCGGTGTTCGACACCGCATGAGCGCCGCGCGCGACCGGACGGCCGCCGCCGCACCGCCGTTACCGCACCGACCGCACCGCACTCTCCTGCCGCAAAGGATGGCGCCATGCTGCTCCCGCGTCTGCGTACCTGCCTGCCGGCGGCACTGGCCGGCGCCGGACTGCTCCTGTCGGGCTGCGCCCGTCCCGCCGTCGGCAGCGACCGCGACGACCCCACCGCGCCGGTCACCCTGAACTTCTGGCACGGCTGGTCCACCCCGGACGAGGTGAAGGCCATCGACGACAGCATCGCCCGCTTCGAGAGACTGCACCCCCACATCAGAGTCCGGGCGACCGGAAACGTCACCGACGACACCATGAACCAGGCGCTGCGGGCCGGCGGCGGCGACGCACCCGACGTCGTCTCGTCGTTCACCACCAACAACGTGGGCCAGTACTGCTCCTCCGGGATGTGGGCGGACCTCGACCCCTTCCTGAAGAAGACCGGAGTGGTGAAGGAGAAGGTCTTCCCCAAGCCCCTCCTCGCCTACACCCAGTACCGCGGAAAGCAGTGCGCCCTACCGCTGCTCGCCGACACCTACGGGCTCTACTACAACAAGGACGCCTTCGAAAAAGCCGGCATCAGCCGCCCCCCGCACACCATGTCCGAACTGAAAAAGGACGCCGTCGAACTCACCCGGCGCACAACGGACGGCACCTACCGGCAGCTCGGATTCATGCCCAACTTCAGGCTCTACCAGAACAGTCCGGACCGGCTGTTCGCCCAGTGGGGCCCCACCTATTTCGACCGGAACGGCAAGGCGCAGCTGGCGAAGGACCCGGCGACCAAGGACTTCTTCACCACCCAGCGGGAACTGATCGACGCCCAGGGCGGCTACGGCCCGACGGAGAGGTTCCGCACCACCTTCGGCGACGAGATGTCCTCCCAGAACGCCTTCCTGACCGGGAAATTGGCCATGCACATGGACGGCGAATGGCGCGGCCTCCTGCTGCGGAAAGCCCCTGCGCCCTTCGCCTGGGGCACCGCGCCGATGCCCGTACCGGACGACCGGGCCGACACCTACGGCCGCGGCTGTCTCACCGGCACGGTCGCCGGCATCGCCCACAGCAGCCGGCACCAGAACGCCGCCTGGGAACTGGTGAAATTCCTGACCGTCGACACCGACCAGGTCGTCGCCTTCGCCAACGCCCTCCACAACGTCCCGTCGACCAACGCCGCCCTCACCTCCCCGAAACTCGACGCCGATCCGACCTTCCGCACCTTCCTCGGCATCGCCGCGCATCCGCACAGCACCGCACTGCCGCCATCCATCAACGGCGCCCAATACGTCACCGCGCTCCAGGACTTCGGTTACGACGTCGAAGCCGGAAAGGTCCGCGACCTCGATGCGGGACTCCGCGGACTCGACGCACAGATCGACGCCGACACCCTCCAGTCCGAGAACTGACGGAGCGCCCCATGGCAGCCACCACGACCGGCGCGCCCGCGCTGCGCCGCAAACGCACCCGCGAACGACTGCGCATTCTGGGATTCCTCTCCCCCTGGCTCATCGGCTTCTCGGTCTTCTTCGGATATCCGCTGATCGCCACCGTCTATTTCTCGTTCCTGCACTACAACCAGATCGAACGGCCCGAATTCGTGGGCCTGCGGAACTGGACCTACGTCCTGACCCAGATGCCGCTGTTCGGTCCGGCGCTGTGGAACACGCTGTGGCTGGTCGTGGTGATGGTGGCACTGCGGGTGGTCTTCGGACTGGGCATCGGCCTGCTCGTCACCAGGATCACGTCGGGCGCGGGCTTCTTCCGCACCGCGTTCTACCTGCCCTACCTGGCGCCCCCGGTCGCCGCCACCGTCGCCTTCGTCTTCCTGCTCAACCCGGCGACCGGCCCGGTCAACGGCATTCTCGGCGCGGTCGGCATCCCCGCCCCCTCGTGGTTCAACGACCCCCACTGGGCCAAGCCGTCGCTCGTCCTGCTGTCCCTGTGGGGCATCGGCGACCTGATGGTGATCTTCATGGCGGCGCTGCTCGACGTACCGAAGGAGCAGTACGAAGCCGCCGAGCTGGACGGGGCGGGCGCCTGGGGGAAGTTCCGCTACGTCACCTGGCCGTCGATCACCCCGATCGTGCTGTTCGCGGTGGTCACCGGCGTCGTCCAGACCATGCAGTACTACACCCAGGCACTGGTCGCCGGAAAGCTCGCCTCCGGTGTCTCCATCGGGCCCGGCACCGTCATCCAGCCCGGCTACCCGGACCACTCCACGCTCACCGTCCCACAGCTCGTCTACTCGCTCGGCTTCCAGAACTTCAACACCGGCGCGGCCTGCGCGCTCTCCCTCGTGCTGTTCGCCCTCGCGATGGCCGTCACCGTCCTGCTGATGCGGAAGCGCGCCGGCCTGCTCCCGGCGGAGGACTGACCCGACATGACCGAGGGCCGACCCGACATGACCGAGGGCCGACCCGACATGACGGAGGACTGATCCGACATGACGGAGGACTGATCCGACGTGACCACCACGACGCTCCGCACCCGCCCCGGCCCCGCCCGCGCACTCCGCGCCGCCGGCGGCCCCGCAGCCCGCGCCCGCCGCAAGCGGCTGCTGCACTGGATCGCCGTCCACGCCATGGCCCTCGCCGCCGCCCTCTTCTTCCTCCTCCCGTTCGTCTTCGTCTTCCTGACCGCCGTCATGAGCGACGAGCAGGCGATGAGCGGCGAGCTGTGGCCGCACACCTGGCACTGGTCCAACTACGCAACCGTGTTCACCACCCCCGGCTTCCTCGACTGGTGGCAGAACTCCCTGCTCTACGCGGGCCTGGGCACCCTCTTCACCGTCTGCTCGGCGGTCCCCGTCGCCTACGCGCTCGCCACCTTCCGCTTCCGCGGGCGCCGGGTGGCGATGATCCTGGTCATCTCGACGATGATGCTGCCGCCGCAGGTCGTCGTGATGCCCATGTACCTGGTGTGGGCGCAGCAACTGCACCTCGCCGGCTCCGTCTGGCCGCTGGTCATCCCCATGGCCTTCGGCGACGCCTACTCCGTGTTCCTGCTGCGCCAGTTCATGCTGACGATCCCTCAGGAGTACGCGGAATCCGCCAAGGTGGACGGCTGCGGCGAACTGCGCACGCTCCTGCGGATCATCGTCCCGATGTCCCGCCCCGGTATCGCCGCCATCGCCCTCTTCCAGTTCTTCTTCTGCTGGAACGACTACTTCGGCCCGCAGATCTACGCCGCGCAGAACCCGGCCGCCTGGACGCTCTCCTACGGCCTGGAGTCCTTCAAGAGCGCCCACAACGTCAACTGGAACCTCACCATGGCCGCCACGATGCTGGTCATGGCCCCCGTCATCGTCGTCTTCTTCTTCGCGCAGAAAGCCTTCGTCGAAGGCGTCACACTCACCGGAGTGAAGGGCTGAAACGGACATGCTGCCGACTTCCGGGGGACGACCCCCGTACCCCCGCATCAAACTCGCAGTGGTCGGCGGAGGCTCGACCTACACCCCCGAACTCATCGACGGCTTCGCACGGTTGCGTGACGTCCTGCCGCTGGCCGAACTCGTCCTCATCGACCCGGCCACCGACCGGTTGGAACTGATCGGCGCACTGGCCCGCCGCATCTTCGCCGCGCAGGGGCACCCCGGCCGGATCACCTGGACCGACGACCTGGACGCCGGCCTGGACGGCGCCCACGCGGTGCTGCTCCAGCTCCGCGTGGGCGGCCAGGCCGCCCGCAACCAGGACGAGACCTGGCCGCTGGAGTGCGGCTGCGTCGGCCAGGAGACCACCGGCGCCGGCGGCCTCGCCAAGGCGCTGCGCACCGTTCCCGTCGTCCTCGACATCGCCGAACGGGTCCGCCGCCGCTGCCCCGACGCCTGGATCGTCGACTTCACCAACCCCGTCGGCATCGTCACCCGGGCCCTGCTCACCCACGGCCACAAGGCCGTCGGCCTGTGCAACGTGGCCATCGGCTTCCAGCGCAAGTTCGCCACACTGCTCGGCGTCGCCCCCGAGCAGGTCGAGCTGGAACACCTCGGCCTCAACCACCTCACCTGGGAACGCGCGGTGCGTGTCAACGGCGACGACGTCCTCCCCGAACTCCTCGCCGCACACGGCGACGCCATCGCCGCCCACCTCCGCATGCCCCGCGCCCTCCTGGACCACCTGGGCGCCGTCCCCTCGTACTACCTTCGCTACTTCTACCAACACGACGCGGTCGTACGGGAGTTGCACACCAAACCCTCCCGCGCCGCCGAGGTCGCCGCCATCGAACGCCAACTCCTCGACCTGTACGCCGACCCGTCCCTGGCCGAGAAACCGGCCCTCCTCGGCCAACGCGGCGGCGCCTTCTACTCCGAGGCAGCGGTGGGCCTGACAGCGTCACTGCTGCGCACCCGGCCGGAGGGCCTCGCCCCTGAAGGGGCGGGAGGAGCCGGCGGGGGCGGCAGGGCCCTAGAAGCCGGCGGGGCCGGAGGGGCCACCGGGGTCGGAGGACCCACCGGGGTCGTCGGAGGGCCCACCAGGGGCGGAGCGGCGGCCAGAGTCGGGGCTACCAGGGGCGGAGGGGGCCACGGGGCCACTGCCGAGCCCGGCGGCGCCCATCGGGCGCACCAGATTCCTGGGCCGGGCGACACCCATGGGGCTCCCCGGACTCCCGGGCCGGGCAACACCCATCGGTCTCCTCAGACTCCTGGGTCCGTCGACACCCATCGGGCTCCCCAGACCCCTGGGTCCGTCGACACCCAGATCGTCAACACCTTCAACAACGGCACGTTTTCGTTCCTGCCCGACGACGCGGTGATCGAGGTCCCGGCGACGGTGACTTCCCGGGGGGCCGCCCCCCTCCCCCTCCGCCCCCTCGCCCCCCTTTTCAGTGGTCTGGTCGCGCATGTCACGGCCTATGAACACCTCGCCCTGGAGGCTGCCCTGAAGGGCGGCCGGGACCGGGTCTTCTCGGCGCTGCTCGCGCACCCCCTCATCGGCCAGCTCGACCACGCGAACCGGCTCGCCGACCAGCTGATCGCGCACAACCGGGAGCACCTCACGTGGGCCTGACCGGCACGGCGCTCGCCATCGACGCGGGCAACAGCAAGACCGACGTGGCGCTCGTCGCCATGGACGGCAGGGTCCTCGGCCGGGCCCGCGGCGGCGGCTTCCAACCCCCGATGATCGGCGTCGCCCGCGCGGTGGACGTCCTGGCGCCACTGGTGGCATCGGTGCTGGCGCAGGCCGGACCGACCGGCAGCGGCCCCGTCGACCACATCTCCGCGTTCCTCGCCAACGCCGACCTCCCGGACGAGGTGACCGGCCTGACCGCCGAGATCGCCCGCCGCGGCTGGGCCGGCACCGTCACCGTCCGCAATGACACCTTCGCCCTCCTACGGGCCGGACTCCCGGACGACGGCGAACCGCTGGGTGTCGCGGTGGTCTGCGGCGCGGGCATCAACTGCGCCGGCCTGGGCCGCGGCGGGGCCACCGCCCGCTTCCCGTCGATCGGCCGGATCTCCGGCGACTGGGGCGGCGGCCACTTTCTCGCCGAGGAGGCGCTGTGGCACGCGGCCCGCGCCGACGACGGTCGGGGCGCCCCGACCGAACTCGCCCGCGCGCTCCCCGCGCACTTCCGCCTGCGCACCATGCCGGAACTGATCGAGGCCCTGCATCTCCGGCGGATCCCCGACGCCCGGCGCCACGAACTGACCCCCCTTGTCTTCGACGTCGCCTCGGCCGGCGACTCCCTCGCCCGCGAGATCGTGGCCCGCCAGGCAGAAGAGATCGCCCTCCTGGCCACCGTCGCCCTGCGACGCCTCGACCTGCTCTCCGAGCCCATCCCGGTCATCCTCGGCGGCGGCGTGCTGGCCGTCCGCCACCCCTTGCTCCACGACCGCCTCACCCACCTCCTCACGGAACGGGCCCCGAAGGCCGTCCCCCAGGTCGTCACCGCCCCGCCGGTGCTCGGCGCGGCGCTCGACGCCCTGGACCGGGCAGGGGTGCCAAAGGAAGCGGGGGCCTATGAGCGGCTGCGGGGAGCCTGGGCGTAGGCCGCCCCTCGGGCGTGGGTGCAGGGCGGCTCCGCCGGCTGTCCGGCTCCGGTCGGCCGGCGTCCGGCGTCCGGTGTCCGGCGTCCGGCGTCCGGCGTCCGGCGTCCGGCGTCCGGCGTCCGGCGTCCGGCTCAGCCGACCTGGACGCAGTCCCCCCGGCCCGTCTCCGTGCGCTCGCCGGGGGCCAGGACGATGTCGGCGGGCGGTGGGGAATGGTCGCGTTCCGTGACAATGGTGATGGGGTGGTCGGTGTCGTTGACGATGGTGGTGAGGGTGCCGTCGGCGGCGTGGTAGATGGGGTAGCTGCCGGCCGGGTTGATGTAGGTCGTGGTGCCGATGGTGAGCAATCCGCTGGCCGTCGGGGTGATCGTGGGGGTGGCCGGGGTCCTGGCCGGGGACTTGGCGAGCGGGGCGAGGAGCTTGTTCCAGTAGCCCATGGTGGTGCCTCCGATGCGTGGGTGGGGTGGCCTGGCGACCACCTTTCGTCACTCAGGGTAGTCGTCGGTGGGGTGGGCGTCATCGGCGCGCGGGAGTGAATCGGGGGCGCGGAGAGCCGGGCGCACGCTCCGTGGCGGGGCGGCCCGTGGAGGGGAGACGACGGGGCCGGGACGACGGGGCCGGGACGACCGGGACGGAGTGAGCGGGCCGGGACGACCGGGACGGGACGACCGCCGCGGGCGGTCAGTCGTCGAGTGGCAGGGCCAGGTCCCGTACGTGGCCGGCCAGGAGGAGGACGGCAGCGTCGACGGCGGCCTGGGGGTCCTGGGCGCGGATCGCGTCGGTGAGGCGGGAGTGCGGGTCGGTGGCAGCCGCGGTGGCGGTGTCGAGGCAGGCGGCGCGGCGGAGTTCGTCGCGCAGGGCGGCGCTGAGGGACCGGTAGATGTCGGCGAGGACGGGGTTGTCGCTGGCCTCCGCCACCAGCACGTGGAACTCGGCGTCGGCGGCGGTGAACGCCTCGCTGTCGTGCGCGGCGAGGGCCGCCTTGCGCCGGGCCAGTGCGGCCTCGATGCCGGCGAGTTGGGCGTCGGTGCGGTGCTTGGCGGCCTGGCGCGCGGCGACCACGTCGAGGCCCTGGCGGACCTGGGTGACATGGCTCAGTTCGGCGCGCTCCAGGCGGCGGCGGAGGGCGACCGCACTGTCGTCGTCGGAGATCACGAAGGTGCCGTCGCCCTGCCGGGGTTCGAGGAGCCCGGAGTGGACGAGGGAGCGGACGGCCTCGCGCACCGAGGCGCGGCTGACGCCCAGCGTTTCGGCGAGGGCGCTCTCCGGCGGGATGCGGCTGCCCACGGGCCAGGTGCCGTTGACGATCTGGCCGCGGATCTCGTCGGTCGCGGACTCCACGAGGGACACCCTGCCCTTGCGGACGGTCTGCACGTGATCACTCCCTTCGGCCGGCTGTCCGGCATGCGCCGCGCAGTCCCCCGGGCTGCCCGGTCCCGGTCGTCTGATGTCCGGTGATTCCTCGGTCACTGTAATGCGGGGGCGGGCGGCCGTGCGCGGGCGCGGGGGAGGCGTGCTCGTTCATCGGGGACTGTGGCCGTCCCGGGCGCGGGGGAAGGACGCCCGTCCCGGCCGGAGGGCGCGCGCCGCCTCCGGCCGACGGGCCTCCCTCGTTCCGGCCGCCCGCCGGGCCGTGGAACCGCGCCCGGCGGGCAGGCGTGGTGAGAGGGGAGCGGGCGGGCCGGGTGGGTTGTGGGGCGGGTGGCAATCCGAGCAAGATCGGGTCAAGACCGGTGTGGTTGTCGGTGGCGGAGGACATACTGACGGCCGTGCACCCGTGCCCGTGGGCGCTCTCGCGGGTGCCGGGGCGGGGGCCGGGCCCGCAGTCAGCGACCTAGGGGGTGGTTCGTCGGTGTCGTCCACATCGTCCGTGACGTCGGTTTCCGCGGTGCCGTCCGCGGCGCCCGCGCCGGCCGGCGGCGCCTCGGGGCCCGCGGTGCGGCGACGTACCGCGTGGGCGGAGGGACTGGACCGGCTGCGGGCCGCGGCGGTCACGGAGCCGGGCCGGCTGCGGGCGATCGGGGCGGTGCTGGCGCTGCTGGTGGTGCTGTTCGGGGCGGCCACGGCCTGGCAGGTGTCGGACCGCTCGGCGGCGGCCGACGACGTGGTGGAGCGGAGCCAGCCGCTGACCGCGGACGCGGCGAGCATCTACCGGTCGCTGGCGGACGCGGACACGACGGCCGCCGGGGGTTTTCTGGCGGGCGGCACGGAGAGCCCGGCGACCCGCGCGCGGTATGCGGCGGACATCGCGACGGCGTCGGATCTGCTGGTCAAGGCATCGGCGAACACCCGGGGTTCGGGCACACCGGATGCGGCCGGGGTGCAGATCGCCCGGCTCGGCCGGCTGCTGCCGCGCTATACGGGGCTGGTCGAGACGGCGCGGACCAACAACCGGCTGGGGCTGCCGCTGGGCGGCGCCTATCTGCGGTATGCGAACGACCAGATGCGGAAGGAACTCCTCCCGGCGGCGCGGGCGTTGTACGACGCGGAGACGGTGCGGCTGTCCGCCGACTACGGGCGGGCGAAGGCATGGCCGTTGTTCGCGCTGGCTGCGGGGGTGGCGGCCATCGGTGCGCTGGTCTGGGCGCAGCGCCGGAACTACCGCCGCACCAACAGGGTGTTCGACCGCGGTCTGCTGGCGGCCACGGCGGCTTCGGTGGTGGTGCTGCTGTGGCTGGTGGCGGGGCATGCGGTGGCGCGTGCGGGGCTGTCGGATTCGTACGAGCACGGTGCCCGGTCGCTGCGGGTGCTCAACGAGGCGCGGATCGACGCTCTTCAGGCGCGCGGGGACGAGAATCTGACGCTGGTGGCACGCGGTGCGGTGCTGACGGGCGACCAGAAGGATTTCTACGAGGTCGGCTTCCGTGCCGGGATGCAGGATCTGGCGGGCGCGGGCTCCGAGGGCGGGGCGGCGGCCGGCAGCCGGCTGGGGGCGGCGCTGGCGCTGGCGGGTGACGACGCGGGGCGGCGGCCGGTGCGCGACGCGGTGGCGGCCGTACGGGAGTGGCAGGCGCGGCACGCCGAGGCGCGGGAGGCGGACGACAGGGGGGATTACGGGCAGGCGCTGGCGAAGGTGATCGGCCCGGACGCCTCCACGGGGGCGTCCTTCGACCGGGTCGACGCCGGGCTCCAGCAGGCGCTGGTGCACGAGCAGGACAGGTTCCGGTCGGCGGCGGACGGCGGGCGCGGGGCGTTCGGCGGGCTGGCGGTGGGGGCCGGGGTGCTGGCCGTGCTGGCGGCGGCGGGTGCGGTGCTGGGTATCGGGCGCAGGCTGTCGGAGTACCGGTGATGAGGCCGGATGAGCCGGGTGGGCCGGGTGAGAGGGACATGAGGATGCGCGCGCGAGGGCTCGGGAATCTGCGTGCCGTCCTGGCGCCGGTCGCGGCCGGGATGTCGGTGATGGCGGTGGCCGCGACGATACTGGTGCCGGCGCTGGGCCGGGACGCCCGGAAGAGCGCTCCGGACGGGGTGTCAGGCCCCCTGGCGGTGCATCGTGCGTACGGGCCGGGGGCGGGGCAGGCCCGGTCGGCGGCGGCGAAGTGCACGGCGGGCACTGCCGCGGAGAGCCTGCGGCCGTCGCCGGACGACGGTCCGGCGGTGGAACGGATCAAGAAGAAGGGCCAGTTGGTCGTCGGCGTCGACCAGAACACCTATCGGTGGGGGTACCGCGATCCCGGTACGGGCCGGCTGGAGGGTTTCGACATCGATCTGGCGCGGGCCATAGCCAAGGACATCCTGGGGCCGGACGCCAAGGTCGTGTTCCAGGCGGTGCCGACCAACCAGCGGATCCCGGCGGTGCAGAAGCGCACGGTCGACATGGTGGTGCGGACGATGACGATCAACTGCGTGCGCAAGGAGCAGGTGGCGTTCTCGACGGCGTACTTCCAGGCGGGGCAGCAGGTGCTGGCCCCGAAGGCGTCGTCGATCCGGGCGTTCGACGATTCGCTGCGCGGCAAGCGGGTGTGCACGGCGGCCGGTTCGACGGGCGAGACGGCGCTGGCGGCGCAGAGCCACGGCGCGCAGGTGCTGCGGGTGCCCAACCAACTCGACTGCCTGGTAAGGCTCCAGCTCGGCGAGGCGGACGCGGTGGTCACCGACAGTGCGCTGGCCGCGGCGCAGGCGGCGCAGGATCCGACGGTCGAGCTGAAGGGCAGGCCGTTCACGGACGAGTCGTACGGCGTGGCGATGAACAAGGACGACACGGATCTGGTGCGCCGGGTCAACAAGGTCCTGGACGACTATCGGGGCGGCGGTGCCGACAGCCCCTGGATGCGGGCGTACCGCACGTGGCTGAAGGCCGATCTGCCGGGGATATCGGGGCCGCCGTCGCCGGAGTACAGCGACTGACGGCGCGTCCGGAGGGCGGTGGCCGACGGTGTGTGCGGGTGTGCGGCGGCGGGGAGGGCGGCGGCGGATGGCCACCGGCTGCAACTGATCGCCCCACGGAGCGCCCGATGGGTTCACTATGGAGGGGCTGGAGCGGGGGAAGGGAGCGGCAGGACCGACGAGTGACCAGGCGCACCAACCACCGTGCACCGTACGCGTATTGGAGAGGTGATCGATGGGGGTCCCTGGACCCTTCCCCGGCTCGGCGGCGAGTCCCGATGCCCCGGTGCCGGATCGGGAGGAGGTGGACCGCGCGCTGGCGCGGCTCGGTGCCGAGTACGAGGCGATCGAGACGTCGCTGCTGGCGTTGCAGGACCATGCCGGCCGGCGGCTGCTGGAGGGCGCCGAGCTGTCGGGCACCACCAAGGAGCGCTGGGCCGCCGCGGAGCGGTCCATCACGGTGCTGTGGTCGCTGTTCGACGCCTATACGGCGGTGCTGACGGCGGCCCGTGATCTGCGCGCCCGGCGGCGCTGGCCGTCCGTGGCGGATCTCGCGGAGCTGACGGAGCTGCTGCACGGCGGCGAGGTGACGGTTCCGGGCGTGGATGCGGCCGGCGGCCCGGTGGTGCCGGGCGAGCGGTTCAGCCTGGAGGGGCTGGTCGAGCGGATGAACGGGCTGTACGCGCGCTCGCTCGACGTCATCGTGGCGGCGGACGCGGTGTGGTCGGCGCTGCCGGCCCGTATAGACCTGCTGGCCGCCGAGTTGCAGCGGACGCGGTCGCTGGCGCACTCGGTGGGGGTGCGCCCCGGGGAGCATCCGGCGGGCGACGACCTGGAGCGCATCACGGACGAGCTGGTGCGGCTGCGCGCCCAGGTGATCGCGGACCCGCTGGCCTTCTGGGTGTCGTCGTCGACGGGGAGTTCGGCGCCCGGCGGCGGCCGTCCGGACACCGCCCGCTACGACCGGGCGGCGCGGGCGCTGGAGGACATCCGGCGCGAGGTGGCGGCGGTGCTGGACGTGCGGCAGGACGCGGAGCGGCGGCTGATGCTGCTGCGGGACGTGCTGTCGCGGGCGGACCGGACGCTCACCGAGGCGCGGCAGGCCCGCGGCGAGGTGCTGGCGAAGATCGCCGCGTCGGAGGTGCCGGCGGTCAGCGGCCCGTCGACGGTGCTGCACGAGCAGCTGGTGGCGGCTGCGGAGTACCGCCGCCGGGCGCAGTGGCACCGGCTGTCGCCGCTGCTGGACAGTCTGGAGGAGCGGGCCGAGGACGAACTCCACCGGGCCCGTGAGTCGTTGACTGCGGTGACCGCGCCGCTGGCGGTGCGCGCCGAGCTGCGCGGCAGGCTGGACGCGTACCGGGCGAAGGTGGCGCGGCACGGTCTGGCGGAGGATCCGCTGCTCGTCGAGCGGTACGACGTGGCGCGGCGGATGCTGTGGAGCGCGCCGTGCGATCTGCGGGCGGCGGAGCAGGCGGTGTGGCGGTATCAGGAGGCGGCGGCGGAGGCGCTGACTCTGGAGCAGGTGGACGGCAAGGGGGAGTCGTGACGGAGCGGGACGGGGCGCGGTGCCAGCGGCGGGACTGCGAGGGGCGGTACGGGGACGTCGGCGGCGGCGAACTGTACTGCGACGTCTGCGGACTGGCGCCGGTGGTGTCGCCCGAGGGGCTGCTGTCGTCGCCGGCCACGGGTGTGACGGCGCGGGCGCTGATCGGGGGCGCGGCGACGGTCGCTGCGCCGCCGCCGACGGGGGTGCACTCCCCCGGGACGGCAGGCACCCACGCGTCCGGTGACCGCGGCGGTGACGGCGGCGGTGCGTCCGGGCCGTCCGGCGCCGGGCGCCCCTCGCGCGCCCTCGGGGGCGGTGATGCGGCCCGTGAGAGATCGGCGGTGTCGGTGCGCGGTTCGGGCCAGGGCAGCGGTGCGGGCGCCGGTTCCCGTTCCGGGTCGTCGCGGGGGCGGCTGGGCGCGGGCCTGGTGGCGGTCCCCGGGGTGCCGCGGCCCGATCCCCGGTCGGCGGTGCTGGAGCGCCCCGAGGTCCCGGAGCGGAAGCGGTTCTGCAGCCGCGGCGAGTGCGGGGCGCCGGTGGGCCGCGGGCGGGGCGGCGAGCCGGGGTGGACGGAGGGGTTCTGCACCAGATGCGGCCATCCGTACAGCTTCGTGCCCAAGTTGCGGCCCGGGGACGTCGTCCACGACCAGTACGAGGTCGTGGGCTGCCTGGCGCACGGCGGGCTGGGCTGGATCTACCTGGCGATGGACCACGCGGTCGACGACCGGTGGGTGGTGCTGAAGGGCCTGCTGGACACCGGCGACGAGGAGGCGCTGGCCGCGGCGGTGTCCGAGCGGCGGTTCCTCGCCGCGATCGAGCACTCCAACATCGTGCGGATCTACAACTTCGTGGAGCATCTGGACCGGGCGACGGGCAGCCGGGACGGCTACATCGTCATGCAGTACGTCGGCGGCAAGTCGCTCAAGGACCTCGCCAACGAGCGTCGTACGCCCCAGGGGCGGCGCGATCCGCTGCCGGTCGAGCAGGCGTGCGCGTACGGCATCGAGGCGCTGGAGGCGCTCGGGCACCTGCACAGCCGCAAGCTGCTGTACTGCGACTTCAAGGTCGACAACGCCATCCAGCAGAACGACCAGCTCAAGCTGATCGACCTGGGCGCGGTGCGCCGGATGGACGACCACGAGAGCCCCATCTACGGCACGATCGGCTACCAGGCGCCCGAGGTCGCCGAACTGGGCCCGTCCGTCGCCTCCGACCTGTACACCGTCGCCCGCACCCTCGCCGTCCTCACCTTCGACTTCCAGGGCTACACCAACGTCTTCGCGGACTCGCTGCCGGACCCGGACAACATCGAGGTGTTCCGCACGTACGAGTCGTTCTACCGGCTGCTGGTGCGTGCCACGGACCCGGACCGGGACCGCCGCTTCGCGTCCGCGGAGGAGATGGCCGAGCAGCTGACCGGCGTGCTGCGGGAGGTGGTGGCGCTCCGGTCCGGCGAACAGCGGCCGGCGCTGTCCACCCTCTTCGGGCCGGAACTGCGGGTGGTGGACACGGAGTTGATGGCTCCGGCGGCGGGCGACGGCTCGCGGCTGGGCGCCCGCGGGGCGCCCCCCGGCGCGGCGGAGGAGCCGGCGGACGCGCCCGCCGGTCCCGTGCTGCGCCCGCTCGACACGGCCGGGGCCGCGCTGGCGCTGCCGGTGCCGCGGGTGGATCCCGACGACCCCAACGCCGGTTTCCTGGCCGGGCTGCACGCCGCCCCGGCCGAGCTGCTGGCGGCGCTGCGCGCGGCGCCCGCCGACTCCCCGGAGGTCCGGCTCCGTACGCTGCGGGCCCGTCTGGAGCTGGGCGAGGGCGCGGCGGCGCTGGCGGCCCTGGAGCCCGCCGATACGGATGCCGGGTCGGACGGCGACTGGGACGACCGGCGGGCCGCCGGGAAGGCGGGGGCGGACGCGGACTGGCGGACGGTGTGGCACCGCGGGCTGGTGCTGCTGGCGACCGGCGACCGGGAGGGTGCCGCGCTGGCCTTCGACGTGGTCTACGACGCCTTCCCGGGCGAACCGGCGCCGAAGCTGGCACTGGGCATCAGCGCGGAGCTGCTGGGGCAGTTGGAGAACGCCGCGGAGTACTACCGCCTTGTGTGGACGGCCGACCGCAGCTATGTCAGCGCCGCGTTCGGGCTGGCCAGGGTGCGGCTGGCGGCCGGCGACCGGGCGGGCGCCGTCGAGGCCCTGGAGTCCGTGCCGGAGTCGTCCATCCACTACACGGCCGCCCGGGTCGCCGCGGTCCGGGCCCGGCTGCGGGAGCGCTCGCCGCGCGAGGCGCTGCTGCCGGATCTGCGGGCCGCGGCCGAACAGGTCGAGGCGCTCGCGGACTTCGGGCTGGACGACCGGCGGCAGGCGCAGCTCGCCACCGAGGTACTGGGCAGCGCCCTGGACTGGGTACTCTCCGGGAGCCACGGCGACGGCCCGGACGGTCAACCGCCGGAGGGTCAATCGCCGGACGGTGCACGACCGGGTGAACGACCGGACGGTGAACGGCCGGACGGGGCCGCCGCGCCGCCCGTACCGCCGCAGCGGCCACCGCTGCTGGGCAGCGCGCTGGACGAACGCGGCCTGCGGTTCGGGCTGGAGCGGTCGTACCGCCTGCTCGCGCGGCTTGCGCAGCGTGGCGAGGAAAGGATCGAGCTGGTGGAACGGGCCAACCGCTTCCGCCCCAGGACGTGGGTGTGACATGAGTGTGACTGGGCCGTCCCGGTGCCGGAGCTGCGATGAGCTGCTCGATGCGGGGGACAACTTCTGCGGGCGGTGCGGCGCCGAGCTCCTGACGCCGGCCGCGACGGGGGACGGAAGGCCGGACGGACCGCCGGTGGCGGCGGGCGGCTACGGCGTCCCGGCGGGCCGCGGGGCCCCGCCGGCGGCGGCAGCCTACGGGGCGCCGTCCGGATTCGGGCCGCCCGCGGGTGCCGCCGTCCCGGCGGGGCCGCCGCCCGACCCCAAGACCCGTATTCCGTACGGGGATGCCGGCGCACCGCCGGCGCCGGGGCAGCTGCCCGATGCGGCCGGCGCCCGGCCCGCCGACCCCCGGGTCGTCGGGTACGAGGCCGTAGCCGACGCCGCGGCCGGAGCGGAAGCACCGGCAGAAGCGGAAGCACCGGCGGAAGCGGAAGGACAAGGACAAGGACAAGGGGAAGGGGAAGCACCGGTGGCGGCGCCGGCCGGGGGGCGGGCCGCGGCCGGGGAAGGGGCCGGGGCTCCGGCCGGGACGGCGAACGAAGCAGAAGGCGCAGTGGAAGCCGCAGCGGTAGGCGCAGCAGAAGCCCAAGCCCATCCGGAAACGGAACCAGAAGCGGAAGCGGAAGCCGAAGCGAAAGCAGAACCGGAACCGGAACCGGAAGCAGCAGGGGAAGCCGTGCCGGGAGGCCCGGCGGACGCCGGTGCGGAGGCCCGTGCGGACGCCGGTGTGGACGCCGCCCCCGCGGCACCATCCCCCGGGACCCCGGCGCCCAAGCCTCAGCGCGACCATCTGGAGAGCGAGTTGGCGGGCATCGCGGCCGTCAGCGACCGCGGCCACCGCCACCACCGCAACGAGGACTTCTTCGCACTGGCGGCCACCGCGCTGCCGGACGGTTCGCCCGCCGTGGTCGCGGTGGTCTGCGACGGGGTCTCCTCGGCGACCCGCCCGGACGACGCGTCCAAGGCGGCGTCCGAGACGGCCGGTACGGCCCTGCGGCTGTCGCTGGCGCGCGGTACGCACCCCCAGCAGGCCATGCACGAGGCCATCATGGCGGCCTCCACGGCGGTCGACGCGCTGGCCGCCGACCCCTCGATAGCGCACGATGAGTACCGCCAGCAGAACGCCCCGGCCTGCACCTTCGTCGGCGCGGTGGTCGGCGGCGGGCTGCTGACCGTCGGCTGGGTCGGCGACAGCCGCGCCTACTGGATCCCCAACGACCGCACGGCGCCGCCCGTCCGGCTCACCGAGGACGACTCCTGGGCCGCCCAGATGGTCGCCAACAACCTGATGACCGAGGCCGAGGCGAACGCCGACGAGCGGGCGCACGCCATCACCGGCTGGCTGGGCGCCGACGCGTACGAGGTCGAGCCGCACACCGCGGCGTTCAAACCGGACGGCCCCGGCGTGGTGGTGGTGTGCACGGACGGACTGTGGAACTACGCCGAGTCGGCGGACGCGATGGCCGCGGTGCTGCCCTTCGACGCGCCCGTACGGCCGCTGCACGGCGCCCGCACGCTGGTCGCGCACGCCCTCGGCGGCGGCGGGCACGACAACGTAACGGTCGCGCTCGTGCCGTTCCCCGCGCCCACGGGAGGGGCAGGATCGGCCTGAGCATCCCAAAACCGCATCGGACGGACAACCGGCCCCTCCTGCCGCGGCAGCCGCCCGCCCCCGAGCCGGCCGGCGGGGCGGGGCCCAAGGAGCGGACCAGATGGCCAACTTCGCCAAGTCGCGCGTGCCGCGCTTCTCCGCCGAGGTGCACCAGAACCCCTGCCTCCCCGAGGGCGGACGGGAGGTGCACGCCATCGTCACGGTCACCGCGACCGGGGGCGGCACGACCGGCGGGCGCCCGGTGCCCGCGCCGCGGACGGGCCCGGACGGGCCGGTTCCGGCGGGCCGGCACGGGTCGGTCCCGGCGGGTCCGGACGGCGGTGCGGCCCGCATCGCCGATGTGGGGCTGCGGGTGTGGACGCCGCGCGGTGCCGAGGTCGCGCACCTCCGGCAAGTGGCACCCACCGTGGCGGACCTGACCGCGCGGCGGCGGGCGTCCGGCCCCCTCTCGGGGGACTATCCGACCGGCTCCTGGGGCGACGAGTCGCGTGACTATCACCTCTGTTTACGGGTCCCGGACGCCGGCCTCGGCCGGCGGATGCTGGCCGCCCGGGTCTCGCTGGTGCTCTCCGGACCGGACGGCTCCGCTCCGCGGACCGTGTCGCAGGGGCTCGTCAAGGCCGTCTGGACCGACGATCCCGCCGCCGCGGCGGCGATCGACCCGCAGGTCGCGCACTACACAGGACAGGCGGAACTGGCGCAAGTCATCCAACAGGGGCTGGATGCCCGCAAGTCAGGAGATGCCGCCCGCGCCGTGGCGAAGCTGGGCCGGGCGGTGCAACTGGCCCGCGCCGCGGGGAACGGGGACATTGCGAAACTCCTTGCGAAGGTGGTGGACGTCGTCGATGCCGCGACCGGTACTGTGCGACTGAAGGCGAAGGTCACCGAAGCCGGCGAGAGAACTCTCGGAACGCACTCGACGACCACCGTCCGCGTCACGGAACACCCATAGAAACAGCCACAGAAGATCACCATCAGCACCGATCAGTACCACCTGGAAGAATCGGTACGGAGGGGGAAGAACCGACATGCCTACCTGCCCGAACGGCCACCAGTCGGTGGCCGAAGACTGGTGCGAGGTGTGCGGCCAGCGGATGGCGGGCGCTGTCCCCCCGCCGCCCTCTCTGCCCGCGGGGTTCCTGAACACCCCGCCGCCCGCCGAGCCGACCGGCCCGGCGGCACCGCCCCCGGGACAGCCGGGCCCGCCGCCGGCCGGCGGCCCCGGTGGACCCGGCGCGCCCGGCCACGGCCCGGTGCCCGGCGCTCCCGTTCCCGGTGCTCCCGTTCCGGGCCCCCCCGCACCCGGTGGCCCCGGCCCCGGCCCGCAGGGCGGCTACGGCTTCCCGCCGCCCGTCCCCGGCCCCGGCGGTCCCGGCGCCCCCGCTCCCTTCCCCGGTGCTCCTGCCCCTGGCGGCCCCGGCGCACCCGGCCCCGGCGACACCGGTCCGCAGGGCGGCTACGGCTTCCCGCCGCCGGCCCCCGGCCCGGGCGGTCCCGGCGCGCCCGCTCCCTTCCCCGGTGCTCCTGCCCCTGGCGGTCCCGGCGCACCCGGCCCCGACGCCTCGGGTACACCGCCGCACGGCATGCCCCCGCAGGGCACCCCGCCGCCCGGCGCCCCCGCACCGTTCCCGGCTCCCGGCCCCGGGCAGCCAGGGCAGCCGGGCGCACCCGAGCTGTGCCCGCAGTGCCGTACGCCGCGCCAGGCGATGGCGCCGTTCTGCGACGAGTGCCGCTTCAACTTCCTCACCAACTCCCCGACTTCGTTCGCCCCGCCGCCCGGCGCCCCCGGCCCGCAGGGCGGCCAGGGCGGTTACGGCTTCCCGCCGCCCGCCCCCGGCCCCGGCGGTCCCGGCGCGCCCGCTCCCGGTACGCAGGGCGGGCAGGACGGCTACGGCTTCCCGCCGCCGCAGCAGGGCCCGCCGCCCGGCATGCCCGGCCCCGGCGGCTTCCCCGGTCAGCCCGGCCCGCCCCCCGGCATGCCCGGCCCCGGTCCCGCCGGCCAGCCCGGTCCGCCGCCCCCGCACCAGGGCGGCGACGACTGGACGCTGAACCCGCCGGCCGCCCAGCACGCGGCCCCGCCGATGGCTCCCGCGCCGCCCGGCCCCGGCCCGCAGGCACCGTTCGAGCAGCAGCCGCCCGCGCCGTTCCCGCCGCAGCAGCCGGGACCGTACGACCAACAGCCGGGACCGTACGACCAGCAGCCGGGACCGTATGACCAACAGCCAGGGCCTTACGAGCAGCAGCCGGGTCCCGACGGGCAGTGGACCGGCGGTCCCGGCCCGGGTCCTGCGGCGCCGCCGCAGGGTCCGCCGCCGGTCGTCGGCGACGGCTGGGTGGTGGCCATCGCGCCGGACCGCGAGTACTTCATGGCGATGATGGCCCGCAGCGGCCCGGAGGCGGCGGGGCTCAACCTGCCCTCGTACTCCCCCGAGCAGGTGCTGCCGCTCGCCAACGGGCAGATCGCGGTCGGCCGCCGCCGGAACAGCACCGGTGAGTCGCCGGACGTCGACCTGGGCCGCCCGCCGGAGGACCCGGGCGTCTCGCACCAGCACGCCCTGCTCGTCCAGCAGCAGGACGGCAGTTGGGCGGTGGTGGACCAGAACTCCACCAACGGCACGACGATCAACCTCGCCGAGGAGCCGATCCAGCCGTATGTGCCGGTGCCGCTCCACGAGGGCGACCGGGTGCACGTCGGCGCCTGGACGACCCTGACCGTCCGCCGGGGCTGACCGCACCCGGCAGCAGGACCCCAACTCCGGGGCGTGATCAGCCGATCACGCCCCGGAGCCGTTTCCGGTCGCCCGCGTCCTACGACCGAAGTCCTCGGCCGGAGCGTCTGCCACCATGGACCGGTGAACAAGATTCCGCACGGCACGCTTCAGGAGCAGACCTTCTACGAGCAGGTCGGCGGCGAGGACACCTTCCGCCGCCTGGTGCACCGCTTCTACCAGGGGGTCGCCGAGGACCCGCTGCTGCGGCCGATGTACCCGGAGGAGGATCTGGGTCCGGCCGAGGAGCGGCTCGCCCTCTTCCTCATGCAGTACTGGGGCGGCCCCCGTACGTACAGCGAGGGCCGCGGCCACCCCCGGCTCCGGATGCGGCACGCCCCGTTCACCGTCGACCGGGCCGCGCACGACGCGTGGCTGCGGCACATGCGGGACGCGGTGGACTCCCTCGGGCTGGCCGAGGAGCACGAGACGCAGCTGTGGAACTACCTCACGTATGCGGCAGCGACGATGATCAACGCGGCGGAGTGAGAGACCTGTCACACCCGGCCCCGGCGCACCGGCCCTGAGGTGCCCGCGGGCCCTGATGTGCTCGCGTCGCCATCCGGTCGAGCCCGCCCGCAAAGCACTCACCCGGCACGTCACACCCCGACGGCATCCTCCGCATCCGATCACGCTTCCGGACGTCGCGAGCCTGACGCCGTGCACCTGATGTCGCGAACCTGACGCCGCGAACCTGCCGGTGCGTCCCGGCCGATTCGTCCCGGCTGGAGGTTCCGTGCCCCAGGGGGACCGTGTCCGGCTTCATCGTGCTGCGGGTGCGCGCGCACCCTCCGGCCGCCCGCCCGGCGGCGGGTCCGGAGCACACCTCGCGAGCCCGCACGAGCACGCACGAGCCCGCACCAGCAGGCACCCGCACGCAGCCCCAGTCACCCGCAACCCGCAGGCACCCGCACGCCCAGGCCACCCGCCGTAGTCGGGCACGCCCCGGCCACCCGCCGTAGTCGGCCTCGCCTCAGACCGGCGAGACCGTCAGCCCCGACAGCCCGGTCAACCCCGCCGGCCCCCCGGTCCGTACCGCGATCGACCCGTACGGCGTGCTCAACCGCAGCCATCCCCCGGCGGCCAGCAACGCCGGCCCCTGCTCCGGTCCGGGCGGCACCACCGCGGTCGAGCTGCCGCCGACGGATGCGCCGGCAGCAGCACCGGCATTGACCCCGCCATCGGCGCCCCCGGCCATCGCCCCCGCACCGGCCCGCACCGGCCTCAGGAACCCGAGCGCCTGCGCCGCATGCACCGCCCGCAGCGGCAGATGCGTGTCACCGAGCGTCCGGGACCATATCTCCCGCCCGATCCGGTCGCGCTCGGTCCGGGTACGCCGCTGCGGCGGCAACGCCTCGTCCCGCGCCCGGAATTCGGCGACCGCGGCGGCCACCGCGCGCGCCAGCGCCTCGGGCGAGGGCAGCCCCGGCACCCGCGTCCAGCCACCGCGCGGCGGCAGCATCCCGGCCCACGGCGGGCCGGTGACCGCGGCCGGCACGGTCACCCGGTCCGCCGACTCCTGGACGCCTTCGAGGAGTTCGCCCGCGGACACGGTCACGTCCAGCGTGAGGTCCTGCGCGAGCCGCGCCGTGCGGATCGCCAGCACCTCGAAGGACGGCGGCCGGCCGAACACCGCCAGCACCCCGCCCCCGGCCTGAAGCCGCACCGCCGCCGCGCGGTCGTAGTGGATCAGCCGGGCGAGGAAGGCGGCGAGGTCCGCCGCCTCCCCGGCATCGGCCAGGTGCAGCGCCGTCATGCGGAGACGGCCCCCTCCTGGTGCGCGGCGTCGTCCAGGTACTCCTTGAGGATCGCCTTCTCCTCGGCGGTGAGGCGGCGCGGACGCCCCTCCGCGAAGTGGTACGGAACGACGACGGTCGAGGCCCGGAGGTAGACCGTCTCCTCGTCCTTGACCTCGTACCCCACCGTCATCGACGCCGCGCTGATCTTCTTCACCCACAGCTCGACGGTCACCGGCTCGGGGCGGTGCACCAGCTGCCGCACGTAGTCGATCTCGTGCCGGGCGACGACCGAGCCGCCCGTGAACGACGGGCTGCCGCCCCCCGGCGCCAGCCGGCGCATGAAGTCGATCCGCGCCTCTTCGAGGTAGCGGACGAACACCGCGTTGTTGACGTGGCCGAACGCGTCCATGTCCGACCAGCGCAGGGGGCACGGGTAGAGGTGTCGCACGACGGTCAGCCCCGGGTCAGCTTCTTGTACGTCGCACGGTGCGGACGGGCCGCGTCGGCGCCGAGGCGCTCGATCTTGTTCTTCTCGTACGACTCGAAGTTGCCCTCGAACCAGAACCACTTGGAGTCGCCCTCGTACGCCAGGATGTGCGTGGCGACGCGGTCGAGGAACCAGCGGTCGTGGGAGACGACCACGGCGCAGCCGGGGAACTCCAGCAGCGCGTTCTCCAGGGAGGACAGCGTCTCGACGTCGAGGTCGTTGGTCGGCTCGTCGAGGAGGAGCAGGTTGCCGCCCTGCTTGAGGGTGAGCGCCAGGTTGAGGCGGTTGCGCTCACCGCCGGAGAGGACCCCCGCCGGCTTCTGCTGGTCCGGGCCCTTGAAGCCGAACGCGGAGACATAGGCCCGCGAAGGCATCTCGACCTGGCCGACGTTGATGTAGTCCAGCTCGTCGGAGACCACGGCCCACAGGGTCTTCTTGGGGTCGATGTTCTCGCGGCTCTGGTCGACGTAGGAGATCCGGACGGTCTCGCCGACCTTGATGTCACCGGAGTCCGGCGTCTCCAGGCCCTGGAGCATCTTGAACAGCGTGGTCTTGCCGGCGCCGTTGGGGCCGATGACGCCGACGATGCCGTTCCGCGGCAGGGTGAAGCTCAGGTCCTCGATCAGGACCTTGTCGCCGAACGCCTTGTTGAGCTTGTCGACCTCGACGACGACGTTGCCCAGACGCGGGCCCGGCGGGATCTGGATCTCCTCGAAGTCCAGCTTCCGCATCTTGTCGGCCTCGGCGGCCATCTCCTCGTAACGCGCCAGGCGGGCCTTGGACTTGGCCTGCCGCCCCTTGGCGTTGGAGCGCACCCACTCCAGCTCTTCCTTGAGGCGCTTGGCGCGCTTGGCGTCCTTCTGGCCCTCGACCTTCAGACGGGTCTGCTTGGTCTCCAGGTACGTGGAGTAGTTGCCCTCGTAGCCGATGGCGCGGCCTCGGTCGAGCTCCAGGATCCAGCCGGCGACGTTGTCGAGGAAGTACCGGTCGTGGGTGACGGCGACGACGGTGCCGGGGTACTTGGCGAGGTGCTGCTCCAGCCACTGCACGGACTCGGCGTCCAGGTGGTTGGTGGGCTCGTCGAGGAGCAGCAGGTCGGGGGCCTCCAGCAGCAGCTTGCACAGCGCGACGCGGCGGCGCTCACCACCGGAGAGGTTGGTGACCGGCCAGTCGCCGGGCGGGCAGCCGAGCGCGTCCATGGCCTGCTCGAGCTGGGTGTCGAGGTCCCAGGCGTTGGCGTGGTCGAGGTCCTCCTGGAGCTTGCCCATCTCCTCCATCAGCGCGTCGCTGTAGTCGGTCGCCATCAGCTCGGCGACCTCGTTGAAGCGGTGGAGCTTGCCCATGATCTCGGCGGCGCCGTCCTGCACGTTCTGCAGCACGGTCTTGGACTCGTCCAGCGGCGGCTCCTGGAGGAGCATGCCGACGGTGTAGCCGGGAGAGAGGAAGGCGTCGCCGTTCGACGGCTGCTCAAGACCAGCCATGATCTTCAGCACCGTGGACTTGCCGGCGCCGTTGGGACCCACGACACCGATCTTCGCGCCCGGCAGGAAGCTCAGCGTCACGTCGTCAAGGATGACCTTGTCGCCGTGCGCCTTGCGCGTCTTGCGCATCGTGTAGATGTACTCAGCCAAGAGAAACCGTCCGGCAGTCTGGATCTATCAGGTGGTCTGTGCGGCTCCGCCGCCTGGGCCATGGTGCGGCGTGGCCGCGCGAGGGCAGATACACCCCATCTTGCCGTACGTCCATCCCTGGACGGAAACGGGTGCCACTGGGCGGACGGCCACGGCCCCGGAGCGCATGTCGCACTCCGGGGCCGCGAGGTGCCCGGCCGGCAACCGCCCGCTCATTCCGAGCGAGCGGTGCGATCGCCGAGCGTCACCGCCGTGTCACTGCTGCGGGCGTCCCCGCCGGCAGCAGCACCGACGGCATTGTTGCCGGTGTTGCTGATGTTGCAAGTGTTGCAAGTGTTGCAGGTGTTGCCGTGATGCCGCCGACCGCTGTGCGGTCGCCGTCACGCGGACGGGGTGGACTTCTTCTTCCGCAGGAAGAACACCGCCGCGCCGCCGACCACGACGAGGACGGCCGCGATACCGGCTATCACCGGGGTGGCGCTGCTGGAGCCGGTCTCGGCGAGGTCATGGCCGTGGCCGCCGCCCGTGGTGCCGCCGGCCGAGGCCGGGCTGGGGTGCGGGGAGGGCTTGCCGCCGCCGTTGCCCGCGGTCTTGCAGTTCAGGACGCCGGAGAACGTCTTCTTGAAGCCGCCCGCACCGGTGATCGTGATCTGGTACGACTGCTTCTCGGCCACCGGAACGGTCACGGTCCGCGACGCGCCCGGTGCGATCGAGTAGTCCTTGCCGGCCAGCTGGAAGCGGAACGCCTCGTCGCCCTTGTTGGTCGCGGTGACGTCCACGCCGCCCTTGGCGCAGTCCTTCTCCGCGGTGATCGCGGGGATCGCGCCCTGCTTCTTCCAGGAGACCGTGGCCGCCGCGGAGACCGTGGACTCGCTGGACCCGGCCAGGATCTGGGTCTGGCTCCTGGCGTGCTCACCGATGCCGGTGAAGGCGCGGCCGACCGGGACCTTGGTGGCGGCCTGCGCGGTCAGCGAGGTGTTGCCGTCCTTGGTCCCCTTGGGGACGTCGAAGAACAGCTGGGTGCCGTCGGTGGCGCTGGTGACCGGCTTCCCGTCCTTGCCCACGACCTTGACGCCGGCCGGCACGTCGGCAGCGGGGGAGATCGTGACGCTGTCGGCGTTGGTGTGCACGGTGACCGGGCCGAGCTTGCCGCCGGACTTGCCGGAGACGGCCGGCGGGTCCAGCGTGAGCGACGCCTTGGGCTCGCCGACGTTCTGCGCGCTCTTCTCCAGGTAGGCGGCGAGCTTCTCGGCCGCCGGGTCGACCGCGTCCACCTTGGCGTGGTCGGAGAAGCGCCAGATCGCGACCTGGGTGCCCGCCGCGGCGGTCTTCTCGGTGAGGTTGCCGGCACCGGCCTTGGCGGCGAGCGCGGCCAGGTCGTTCACCTGCGGGTAGGAGTTCTGGAGAATCCAGCGGATCTTGCCCGCGTCCGCGTTGTCGTGCAGCGACGAGGCGCTCCAGGGCACTTCCTGGTACCGCGCCTGCTGCTGCGTCGGGTTGTGGATGTCGATGCAGTACGTCTGTAGCGTGCCGCCGTTGTCGACCGACATCTCGAAGAGCCCGGCGCCGACGCGCTGGTCCCCTCCGTCGCCGTGCACCACTGCCTGGTCGAAGGTCTTCAGACCCCCGAGCGTCGCGGTGGCGCCCCCGTGCCAGGTGGTCGCGTCGTCGGCCACTGCGGTCCCCGCGGTGGCTATCGCACCCGCCGCGACGAGGCCCGAGGCCACGACCGCGGCGGCAAGGCGGGCTGCGCCCCGCCCTTTCATCGAAAGCATTGATTTCCCCTCTGGGCGAGGCGGTCGGCTGGAGAGGTTGCCTCGCCGGAAAGATCCCAAGAACTCAACGGCCGAACTGCTCAGCCTGGTCAGCCCCCGTGAGTACTCGTCAGATCCTATGGAGCAGGCGCATCACCGTCCCCAGTAATAGCGTCCTATAAGCGATCCGAATCGCAATCGTTATCGAGCACGGGCACCCTGACCTGGCATTATCGACAAATCGTCAGAGGTTTTCAGGCTGCTGACGCCTTCTGCGGTGAATTGCCTGCCGCCCCGGAGGGCCTTGGCGGCGGCTCCGCCCGGCCTTTCGCCGACGATGTCGTTGCTGCCTCAACTTCTTTGAACTCCGGACCGTCCACCGGCCGTTGGGACGGCGCGGATTCCTGCCGCGCCCTTACCACCCGGCGGAATGCGGCGGTCCCCCGCGAGAGGTCATGGCCGATCGCGATGGCGTCGATCTCCGCCGCGAACCATCGCTGTCCCCCCTTCTCCGGCGGCTGCTCGCCCTCCCGCAGCCGCAACCGTCCCTGGACGACGAGGGGTTCGCCCACCGCCACCGACGCGGCCACGTTGTCCGCGAGCGCGCGCCAGGACCGCACCGTATAGAAGCTCGTCTCCCCGTCGGTCCAGCACTCCCGGGCCTTGTCCCAGCGCCGCGAGGTCGCCGCCATCCGGAACCGCGCCACCGGCACCCCCGCGGCGGTCTCCCTGTGCTCCACCGCCGTCGCCGCGTTCCCCACCAGTGTCACCATCGTGTCGTTCATGGAAGGTTCCCCCCGTCCGCCCTTTACGGCGTATCTCTGTGGCTCCCGCTGTGATCTCCCCGGGCGCCGCATCTCCGAATGCCAGGTCCCTGCGTGCCGGATCTCTGAATGCCAGGTCCCTGGGCGCACGCAATGCTTGTGCCACGTCGCGCTGCGTTGCCGTGCGCTGTGCTGCACCGCGCTGTGCTGCACCGCGTTGCGTTGCGTTGAACTCATGCTGCACCGCCGCGGCTTCGGCCGCTGCGGGCTGTGGACGACAGACCGTATGTGGACAACTCCGTCACCGGGAAGGGTGAGGCCGCGCCCCCTCCCGCCCTGCGTCACACGCCCGACGCCACCGCGTACTGCTCCCGCACCTCGCGGTACCGCAGCAGTTCGGCCGCGACCGGCTCCAGTACCCGCGCCCGCCCGCACCCGGCCGCCGCGCCCCGCAGCCGCCGCTCGGCCTCCTGCCCGTACCGCCGGGCCGGGCCGCGCGCCACCGCCCCGCACAACCAGGTCAGCGCCGGGCCGCCCACCGAACCGACAGCGGCAGGCAGCAGCCCGGCCGGCCAGCCGGCGGCGTTCGTCACGCCCGTCGCCGCCCCCAGCAGCCAGAGCACGCCCACCACTTGCAGCACGAACAGCAGCCCCTGCACCGCCGCCGCCACCGTCCACCACCGCGGCTTCACGGCCGGCCCCTGCCGCAACGATTCCTCGGCCTCGGCAGCCACCGCGTCCAGCGCCTCCGGCAGCCCGCCCGCGCCCCGCACCGCCGCCTCCTGCACCGCCTGCGCCCACGGCGTCGGCAGCCCCCGCGCGGCATCCTCCGCCACGGCCCGCACCGCCTGCTCCACCACCGGCCGCGCGGCAGCCCGGCCGTCGCCGGTCCGTACACCATCAGCCCCTACGAGGCCACGCCGCGCGGAACCGCCCCGTGCGGAACCGCCCCGCACGGCACCGGCGCGCCCACCGGTGGCCCGCCCCGAAGCAGAACCTGAAGCAGGACCCGAAGCAGGGCCCGAAGCGGGACCCGAAGCGGAACCTGACGTCGCAGGCCCCGAAGCAGCAGCCCCTGAAGGAGAAGTAGCGGGCCCCGCGCCGGTGCCCGTCCCGCCGGCCCCGGCCGCCCCTTCCTTCCGCCGGGCCCGCGAACCGCCCCTCCGACCGCTCCTCCGGCCACTCCCCCGACCGCCTCGACGGCCGCGCAACCGCGACCACGGCGACCCGCAGGCCCGCTCCGCGTGCCGGAGCCAGTCCCGTTCCGCGGCGCGCCCGGTGGCCGCCGCGCCCACCGCCTCGGCCAGCCGGCCGTCGAACTCCTCACGAGCCCGTTCGGTCAACCCGACCCGGCGCTCCGCCACATACACCGAACGCAGCCGCTCGGCCGCGGCGTCCACATCGGCCGTCAGCCGGCGGTCCGCCGCGCCCCGCTCCGCGACGAACTGGCCCAGGGCCTCCCGTAGTTCCGCCACTCCCTCGCCGGTCGCCGCGGACAGCGCCAGCACCGCCGCGCCGGGTTCCCCGTGCTCGCCGAGCGCCAGCCCGTCCTCGTCCAGCAGCCGGCGCAGATCGTCCACGACCTGGTCGGCGGCGTCCCCGGGCAGCCGGTCGACCTGGTTGAGCACCACGAAGGTGACCTCGGCGTAGCCCGCCAGGGGCCGCAGATACCGCTCGTGCAGCACCGCGTCCGCGTATTTCTCCGGGTCCACCACCCAGATCACCGCGTCCACCAACTCCAGCATCCGGTCGACCTGTTCGCGGTTCGCGGTGTCCGAGGAGTCGTGGTCGGGAAGGTCGAGCAGGACGAGGCCGCGCAGCTCCTGAGCGCCCTCCCCGGGGATGTGGCGGCGGTGCACCGGAACCCCCAGCCGCCGCAGCAGCCCGTCCGCCCCCGGCCTGCCGCCCGACCAGACGCACGCCACCGGTTCACCGGTCGTCGGCCGGCGCGCGCCGACCTGCGAACGGTTCGCCCCGGCCAGCGCGTTGAAGAGCGACGACTTGCCGCTGCCGGTCGCCCCCGCGATGGCGACCACGGTGTGCTCGCCGGACAGCCGGTAGCGCTCGTCGGCCGCCTCCAGTACCCGCCCCGCCTCGTCCAGCACCGCCCCGTCCAGCCGGGTCCGGGACAGCGCGATCAGCTCGCGCAGCGCCTCCAAGCGGGGACGCAGCCCCTCCGCCGCCACCCGCCGCGCGCCGCCGGGCACCCACTTGTACCCGCCGGCCCCGATACCTCCCTCGTCCCGGCCGTTCGCACTGGCCTCGTCCTCCTGGAGGTCTCCCTGGAGGTCCGCCTGCCGGAGACCCGCCCGAACCGCTGCTTCCGGCGTCTCCGCGGCGTCCGGACCGGCCTTCGCACGGGCCCCCGGCACGACGGGCTCCGCGTCCTGCGCCTCGATCCGCGCGTCCCCGCCGCGCACCCGCCGGGCGATCACCCCGTCGTCCCATGCCGTGCCCGCACCGTCCCCGCCCGCCGCCCGCTGCTCCTCGGAGTCCGTCACCCCGTCACCGCCTCCCGCTCGCACACGACCGCCTTGTCATGGGGATCCCCGAGATCCCTGTGGGCCCTCTGGCCCTCGTGGCCCTCGTGGCCCTTGAGGTGGTCCTTCTCCTTCCGCGCTCTCTCCTTCTGCAATACGGACAGCGCGGCGATCAGCTCGGCCTGCTGGTCCGGTGGCACGGTCAGCGGGTCCAAGGGGGCCAGCCGCCGCTCCCGTTCGCCGGACAGGGCGCGCTCCAGATACGTGGTCAGCAGCCGGCTGCCCCGGTCGCACAGCCGCAGCGCGCTCTGCGCCCCCAAGAGGTCCGCGAGGTTCTCGCCCGCCGTACGGGCGCGGCGACCGCCGAGCAGCGCGGTGGCCAGCAGCGCCGCCGACTCCTCCGCCGCCACCGAGCCGGCCCGTTCACCGGCCTGGCCGCCGCGCGCCTCGCGGGTCTCCTCGTCGGCGAGCTCCTCCAGGCAGCGCCGCCAGCGCCGGATGACCACCCCGAGCCGCCCGTCCGCCCCTGTGGCGCCCGCCGCCGCCAGCCGGACGTCCGCCGCCGCGGGGTCGCGCCGCCAGGCGTCCGCGGCCCGCTCGTCCGCCTCCGCGACGGCGCACGCCAGCAGCGCCGTCAATCCATGGGTCAGCGCGTCCAGCAGTTCGTCGGCCCGGCCGCCGCGGGGGTGCTCGTGCCAGTGGGCGCGCGCGTCCCCGGCCAGTACCTCGCCGGCCGCGACCTCCCGCCGCACCCGCTCCGCCGCCGCCTCGTACGCCTCCTCGACCCGGCCGGCCAGCCGCAGCGCGGCGGCGTGCTGCGCAGCGGCGGCCCCGGCGAGCGCGGGGAGCCGGCTGCGCAGCGAGGCGAGTGCGCCGGACGCCGTGCGGTCCGCGGCGGCAGTACGGGCGACAGGGTCCTGGGCGTGCCACCCCAGCCACTCGCGCAGCCCGGCGACCGCCGTGGCGGGCAGCAGTCCGCGGCCCCCGCCGGCCGACTCGGGCAGTTCGGGAATGGTGAAGCGGGGGACGTGGCCGAGCCCGGCCCGCTGGAGCAGTTCGGCGTACCGGGCGGAGATGTCGGGGGCGATCTGGTGCGGCACCCGGTCCAGCACCGTCACCAGCGTGACGTCGTACTCCTTGGCCGTCCGCAGCAGATGCCAGGGCACCGCATCCGCGTAACGGGCGGCCGTGGTGACCAGCACCCAGACGTCGGCCGCGCAGATCAGCTCGGCGGCCAGCTCCCGGTTGCCGGCGACCAGCGAGTCGATGTCCGGGGCGTCCAGCAGCGCGAGCCCGCTGGGCAGCGCGGGATCCGTCTCGATCCGCACGGTCGGCATCCCCGGGTCGCCGGTGCCGCAGCCGCCGCTTGCGGCACCCTCGTAGGAACCCCGCCCGCTCCCCTCCCCGCCGTCCTGTTCCGGCACCCACACCCGGGTGAGCCCCGGCAGCACCCGCTGCCCGGCGAACCAGCGGTGATCGTCGGGATGGCACACCAGCACCGGCATACGGGTCGTCGGGCGCAGCACCCCGGCCTCCGAGACCCGCCGCCCGACCAGCGAATTGACCAGGGTGGACTTGCCCGCCCCGGTGGAGCCGCCGACGACGGCGAGGAGAGGTGCCTTAGGGGCGCGCAGACGGGGAATCACATAGTCGTCGAGCTGGGCGAGCAGTTCGGCCCGGTTTCGCCGGGCCCGGGCGGCGCCCCGAAGCGGCAGTGGAAAGCGTGCGGCGTCGACGCGGTCACGCAGAACGGACAGGGCGTCGATCAGTCGGGGTCCTACGTCCAAGGTCGCCACATGTGCAGAATGCCCAATTTCGATGGGTTTTTGAAGCGTATAACCCCTTGTGCGCGCCGCGAGAACCCGCACAGAACGGGGCGAGTGACACACGGAACGTTCGGGACAACCGAGACGCAGGCATAACGACTGCACAACACCCGCCGCACGAAACGCCAAAAGCCGTGCAGGATTCGTACCTGCCTGCGATTATCGGGATCGCTTCACCGAACCTCCACAACGTGCCACGGAGGTGAAGCAACCGGGACGAGGTACCCGGACCTCTATCCTGGTCCGCGGTCCGTGATCCACACCCACCACCCGGCCCCCGTAGCTCAGTGGATAGAGCAGGTGCCTTCTAAGCGCTTGGCCGCAGGTTCGAGTCCTGCCGGGGGCGCCACTGACGCCTTGTCAGATTGGCGACATATTCGCAGGTCAGATCGCGTCTGACTGATCACTGAGACGAACCGGACTCCCTCCCTCCAGCGAGGGCGGAGTCCGGCTGACACCGGCCAAAACCGGGTTTCTACGGGTGTCCGTCCCACATACGTCCCACAAAATCGGGGGCCCGGGAAGGCCCTCCAGCCCCTCCCGGCACGCAGCAGAGCGGCCCCGGAGCCCGCTGTTCGCAGGGTTCCGAGGCCGCTCTTCACGCCGCCACCTTTGGTAGGTCTTGGACGCCTTCGATCCGTTTGAGGTAGTCATCCAGCTGACCGACGATGCAGCGTGCATAAATGGCCAGCAGGACCGGCACGCTGTTGCCAGCCCATTCGGCGACCTGGGCGGGCGGGATGTTGCTGTTGAGCCACGTCGTCAGGCAGGTGTGGCGCAGGTCGTACGGGCGCTTCCCCGTTGGCGTCTTAAACAGGTGCTCAGGCACGACAGCCTTGCGTGCCTTATTCCACACGCGCCGGAACACCGAGCCCGCAAGCATGTCGCCCTTCTCGCCAGGGAAGAGGAGGTCGGCCGGCTTGAGGTCGTACTCCTTGATGATCTCCAGGAGGATCGCGACGAGGGAGGGGTGAATGGGGACAGTGCGCGTGTCGCCTTCCCCTCGGCCCTTGAGGTCACGTTCCTCATGGACCTCGCCGGTGTCGGTCCACTGGCTGCCCACTTCGGGCTGGGCCTCATGGACGAGGAACTCACCCCAGCCGGTCTCCGGCAGCGTGGCGTCCCCGACTCGGAGAGCGACGGCTTCCTCCGGACGCAAGCCCGCGAAGTAGAGGGTTGCGAAGAAGGCTCGGTAGAGGCGTCCGCGACGCGGACGCCTGCCTATCCAGTCCAGCATCTTCGCGACCAGGTCGCGGTTCAGCAGGCATCGCTTGTCGATGGCCTGGGCCACCTTCGGAGCGCTGCGCGCCTTTCCCTTAGGAAGCGGATTGGCCTTCAGGTAGTTGTGCCTGATGGCGTAGTCCATGACCAGGTTCATGATCCGGTCGTTGCGCGTGATCGAGCTGGCCGCTGCTGCGGTGCCGTCCAGCAGGGTGCTGAGAGCAGTGACGACCTTGTCGACGTTCTCGACCTTCTCCCAGGCGCTCATCGGGAGGGAGTTGCGCTTGATCCAGTCGAGGATCGTCTGGACCTCATCTGGGATGCGCTCGTCGGGATCGTTCCGCCGGTTGACGTTGAAGGCGTACTCCCGCAGCGCTCGGCGGACCTTCATCGGCTCGAAGTGGGCTGGCGGCGGCGTGCGCAGCAGGGCGATGGTCGCCGGTGTCAGCGCCTTGGCCATGTTCTTGCGGGTGTTGCCAGAGGCGCGCGGCCATTTCCAGTCGACGTACTCGATGGCGAACTGGAACCAGTTCACCTCGGCTGCCTTGGACGACCAGGAGACCGGCAGACCCAGCTCGATGTCGAATGGCTCACGCTTCCGGTGTGCGGCCATGAGCTTCGAACGTTCGTCGTCAGCGACAGCGGACTTCTTGTAGGTCTTGCTGTGCTTCTTGTAAGCGACCTTCCAACGGACGGTATAGCTATTGCCCTTGGCCCGCTTGTTCGTCTCGATTGGATAAAAACGAACGTCCAGCGAACTGGTGTCCATCAGGAAGGGTCCTCGCAATCAATCAACCAGTTTTCGAGATCGCTGCGCCGTATTCGAAGAGAGCCGTTAGGGAGCCGGATGCAGCGTGGCCCTCGCCCCTTTTGCCGCCAGTCGTAGAAGGTGCTCCGGGCGACCCCCAGTTCGTCGCACACTTCATCGACTGTCAGCTTTGCCCCAGGTCGCGTCGCCACTGTCACGACGCCACCCCGCCGGCGCGGTTGGCGTCGCCGACACGTCGGCCTGACACATCGGGGTGAAAAAGGGCAGGGGGTATCGCGGATCGGCACATGAAGCGGGGTCCTTGCGAAGAAGCGCGCAGAGCGGCAGAGCGGAATCAGCAACGCCGGGTTCCTCACCGAGTCGGCGAGGCATCGCTGTCCTTTGGCGAACAGGCGCTGCGTTTCAGGGCAGCAGTCACCGCGAGCCGCGCATTGCCTCCTTTCCTGTTCACGGCACGGTCAACTGCATCCGACACGGCTCCACCGCCAAGCGCAGCCGAGTGCGAACGAGATCAATGGTCCGCACAGTCCCCGGTTTCGCTAACCGGGGATCGTCTGCTATGTATCTCCCTGCGCCACGAGGGCGTGTCCCTTGCCCTCTGCTCCGGCGTCGGTCACGACGCCAGTCGGTAGGACCGCAGCGCAGGAGTCGCGCCGTCAGTGACAAGCACCAACAGCCCGTCATCGGTGAGGCGGTCGAGGTTTCGGGCGACGACGCGCTCAGGGGCTCCGACGGCTCGGGCCACATGGCGAGTTGCGGCTCCCGGGTGCCCCGCGACGTGCGCGAGGACCGCGCGGTCACGCCGGTACCCGCGTTGGAGCAGATCCTCGCCAAACAGGCCGGCGGCACAGACGCACAGGCACAGCGCCGTGGACAGAGATCCGTAGTCCTCAGTCCGTTGTGCCGCCCACGCGTTCATGGCGCCGAGCGCCAGGAGGATGGGGGCCGTGAAGCGGGCAGATCGGATAACAGCGTTCGACAGGTGGACCTCCGTGGGGTCGGTGCTCGGTCGCGAGGCCGAGCGGGATTTTGCGGGCTGTCGTGGCGCGGCGGGCCGCCGCCCGCCAGGAGCCCACATCCCTTCGCTGACCTGGTGTTCCGGGACGTTGTACGTTGACATGGTCTCGGAGGAGGTTCCAGTCGTTTAGGGCTCTTTCTCGTCTGCCGTGGGCTGAACAATGCATAACCCCGACAGTGACCAGGGATCTCTCCGCCACGGCCCCATTGAGGGGCACGCACGCGCCGATACCACGAAGCCGTTACGCGACCTTTTCGACGAGAGGACCTTCACCGTGATGGCGAAGCAACGCTCGCCACCCGGGATCGTGGGCCGCTGCATGAGTGATCAGGTCGGTGGGTGAATCCCCCCTCCTCGCCGGTGTCCACCACCCGTCGGCCCGCGCTGGACAGCTGGATAGGGTCGCGGTACCCGAGCTGGAGAGGTAGACGCATGGCCCACGAGATCGTGATCGCGCAGACGACCAGTGACAACGAGGATCAGGCGAAGGCTCTCGCCCGAGGCGCGGTTGAGAGCAAGTTGGCAGCGGGCGTTCACATCGATGCGCCCATCACCGCCTTCTACTGGTGGAAGGGGAAGGTCGAAGCGGCACAAGAGTGGCGGATCTCGTACATGACGTCGGCAGACCACCTCCCAGCACTGGAGGCGTGGCTGCACGAGAAGCATCCGTATGACGTCCCCCAGTGGATCACGCTGCCCGTGACCGGAGGGTCGGAGGCGTACCTGTCCTGGGTGGTCGACGAGACTCACCCCCAGTAGAGCCGGCCACCCAGCACTTCGCCCTCAGCGAGCCTGAACGCCGGGATGGCTCACGACGCGAACGCCAGCAAGTGGCCAGCCAGATCGCGCTCAGTTTCGGGGAGCCAGGCGGCGATGCTCTGCGCCCGATGACGTCCCATAGTGTTCGGCTTCGACTCCGCTGCCGCTGCGAACTGGCGCGCGACGTAGACCCCACGGTCTACGTCGCCGCCACGGAGCAGCGCCGACGCCAGATCGCCGAGGACCACCACTCCGGATTCAGGAAGCTCCTGACCGAGGCGCTTGACTGCGGAGTCCGCTGTGACCGTCAGCTCTTGGCGCTTGAGTTCGCCGTAGACCGAGAGGGCCAGTGAATCCATCCGGTACGGCGTCACGAAGCGGACCCACGCCTGCTCGCTCGTGTGATTGGCGAAGTCGTACGCGAATCGCGCCTGTTCCAAGGCCCGGAGAGCGCCGGCATCGTCTCCTGATTGGGCCGCTTCCTCCGCGTACCGCCCTAACACCCATGCTGCAGCGGTCGCGCTGCCGTGTCCACGCACGTCCTGAGCCGCCTGTGACAACATTTCCAGCGCCTTCTCTGGGGTAGCGGCCCCGTAGCTCGCATAGCCCAGCGCAAGGGCACGCAGCGGCGGGTGCCCTGCTTCCTTCGCGCATTCCGAGGTCACTCGGTAGTAGGCGGCGGCCTTGTCGTGTTCCCCGAGGTCCCAGGCGACCCATCCGGCAAGGGCAGCGGTTTCGCCCGCCGCGATGGTCAGCGCCCGCCCATGTTCGCCAGCTCGGGGAAGGGCCGCCGTGATCGCGTCGAGGTGTGACTCGACCCGGTTCTGCAGACTGCGCGCGCTTTCGTTCAGCTCGTCCAGATGCAATCCAGCAGCGTGGTCGATGAGCACGGATGCGGACTCGGGGTCGATCCTGGCTCCCTTACTGAGCGCGTAGGCGAGTCGACCCCATGGTTCGGCAGCGGCTGCCGCCCCGATGATGGCGCCCCCAAGGAGCGTTCGACGCTTCACGTCGTCCGGGTCCTCCCCTTCACGGTCGTCCCTCTTTCTCCGCCTGGCGCGGGCGGCCTTCGCCTCCCGCAGGAGCAGCTCCAGCGGGACACCGCAGGCCACAGCGATGTTTCCAAGCGTGTGATCTGTAGGGACGTTTTCACCGTTCTCGTACCGGCTGACCTCTCGGCGGGTCACCGTCGCCCGGCCCGAGGCCGTGTTGATCGCGTCTGCCTGTTCATCCATAGTTCGGCCCGCCTCACGGCGCAGCTGACGGAGTAGCTCGGCAAACGGATCTACTGGCATGAGTGTGACCTCAGTCGGTGGGGGATTCCAATCTTGGCCCTAACTCCCCCCTCGTTTTCCCCCCTTGACAAATATTTCCCCCCTCATGTTTCCCCTGTTCTGCATCGCGGGACCACGGTGCGATGGGAGGCATGACCACGTACCGCGCAACGCCTCACCTTCATGGTGCGGCTGGCGGCGGCCCCACCGCCGTCAGCAGCGCGCCGGCCACGCCACCGCCGACGTCACGTGCATTCGAGATGTCCATGGAGCCGGCGGACGTTCATGTAGCTGAAGCGCGCGGCACCACTGCGGTTCTGCTCAGGTTGTGGGCACTGCCGGAATCCACGTCGGAGGATGCCCGGTTGGTCGTCTCTGAGCTGGTTACCAACGCGATCCGACACGGCTCCGGCGCCGTGAAATTACGGGTGGAGTACAGATGCCGGCAGGTCCGGATCGAGGTCACTGACGGCAGCGACACCGCACCCGAACGGCGCCGTGCGGGTGCCGACGACGTTGGCGGACGAGGGTTGTCCCTGGTCGCAGCTCTGGCACGGCGATGGGGCGTGATCGACGGAGGCCGGACCGCGTATGCCGTGATTCCCGCTGATGCAGGACGCGAGAGCGTCCAGGCCGCGTCCTCGACGTGGTGTGCACTGAGCTTGGAGGCACACTGATGCCGCTCACCCGCACCGCCGACCGTCCTTCGCTGGCCTCGGCCGTCAAACTAAGGACGCTCCGAGGCGTCATGCCAGTAGTCGGCAAGCATCTCGCCCGGCCAGGCTGGCTGTCGGACTTGGCCCCGGGGGCCCATCTGCTCGAAGTACGGAGCCAAGTCGATGATGGGCGTCCCGTCGACGGCGTCGAGATCGGTGACCAGGAGGTCTCGGCCTTCCACCTTAAGCAACCTCGGGTAGCTGATCGCCAGTTGGTTCGGTCGTCGGTGATTGCGGTGGACGAAAGTTCCTGTTGCCGGCCAGCTCTCGTTCCCGCGGGGGCTGCGTGCATGAAGCTGCACGTCTCCCGGCGATGCCAGGTGGAATCGCCACGTCACCACAATGTGGGAGAACTCCTCGATGCCCTGCAGCGTTTCGAGAGGGTATGTGCCGTCGAGCCTGATGATCGACTCGACCCCACCCTGGTAGTCGTCCTGAACACGGGTGTGGCCCCCGACGACTGTTGCGATCGACTCGACCTGGTACGTCGCCATCGGTGCTCGTCCCTCTCCCTCGGCGCAGCCTGTGCAGCAGCTCATGGTCGGTGTCTGGAAGCTGCTCTGTGGTCAGCCTATGGTGCGCAACATCTCCCTTGCCCGGCGGTCCAGTTCGGCGACATGACGCCCGCCGCGTCGCCGGACGGGAGACAGGTCGCTCTGCATGCGGACGATGACGTCGCGGGCACGGCCGGACTGAACGCCGGCCATGGCGTCAAGCGCTTGGTTCCAGGTGGCGCACGCCTCGTCGAGGCGTCCCTGGTGGACCTGGACGGCACCAAGGTAGCCGAGGGTCACGCTGTGAGTGCGGGCGTACTGCTGGCGACGACGAGTGGCGACGCTCCTTCGGAAGTGGATCTCCGCATCCCGCGACTGCCCCATGTCCCGCAGCGCACAGGCGGTCTCGTGGGCCAGGGAGGCGTCCTGGAAGAAGCCCACACGGCTGGGGGCGTCGTCACTGTCGGCTCGAGCGAGGTCCCGTTCTGCGCGGCTGATTGCCGCGAGGGTGCCGGCGCGGTCGCCGTCTACCGCCAGGGCTCGGGCGTGGACGATGGCGAGCAGCGCCTTCTCGCGGTGGCTGGCCTGCCCGTAGCGGTCGCGGGACATCGAGGAGTCGGCCAACGCGAGCGCACGCCGAGGGTGCCCAAGGTCTACTGCTTGATGCGCGAGGGCGCGCAGGATGTGGCCGCCAAGCGGTCCGTCACCCGCTTCGGCTGCGATGCGGGCGGCAACAGTGAGGTAGCGCTGAGCAGTTCGGTGTTCGGAGGCGTCGAAGGCCATCCAGCCTGCGAGGTAGGTCATCTCCGCGACAGCCGAGTAGGTCTCCCGGCGAATCTGTTCGGTGCTGAACCTGCTGCCGAGCAGGGGCACGGCTTCGTCGCGAAGATGGCCGGCGAGGGCCGAGCGGCCGGAGGCTCCACCGCGCTGCTGGTCGCGTGCGGAGTAGAAGGCGGTCAGATCGCGGACATCTTCGATGTCGATCTGCGTCACCTGCCGGGAGGAGACTGCAGGACGCTTCGCCGCCGCGGCAGGAGCGGCTGCCCACCACGAGGCGGCGGGCAGGACGAGGCTGGCGGCCGAGTACGCGGTGGCCGCCAGCAACTTGCGTCGGTGCATATCGAGGTCGTCGCTTCCCAACTCGGCCAGCACGGTCAGAGGGTCGACGCTCCAGTCGGAACCGCTTTCGGTTTGGCCTGTGGCTTCACCTTCCAGCCCAAGGTCGACCAAAGTGAGGCGGCGGCCGAGCCTGCGGGACAGCGTCTCGCGCAGGATATGCGGCGCTCGTCCACTCGGCTTCGTGCCCAAGACCCACATGGAGATGTGCGAGCGGGAGATCGCCTCCAGCTCGCGCGCCCCGCACTCCGTGGCTACCCGGGCGACCGCCGCGGCTGCTTGCGGCTGGGACCAGCCAGCTTCGCGCAGAAGTGCGGCAAGGGCGACGTTTCGCACACGGGCCATGGACTGCCCCTCGGTTCTGAAATGATCTTTGGCGCCTTTGGCGGCCTTGCAGGCCGCGCAGGCATACCCCCGGGCGGGGATTCAGGGTTCGCTCAACGTAGCGACCAGATCACTCACTTTGCACGACGGCCATCATCCCTGCACGGCGGATTCCCATCAACTTGGCTTGCTTTGAACAGGAGTTGTGTCATGCGCCTCTCTCTGGCTGGACGCCAGGAAGCCGGTCAACGCATCGCACCTAGCAAGAAGGCCCGCACTGCTGACGAGCCGGATTCGCAGCGCGACCAAACGGTGGCAGCAGCGGAGACAGTGGCGCTCGTGTTGGACGAGGACTCGCCTCTGCCACAGACCGCCTCCGACATTGAGGACCTCGCGCGGCGCCTGCGCGGTCACATACGTCAACTCGGCGTCCTCGCGCCCAAGGAGGAGTGGGCGCTGCACCACGCTCAACAGCTCAGCTCAGCAGGGGTCCCCGCCGGCTACATGCCCAGCAGGGTGCATCTGGTCCAACTGGCTGAGGCGACCCAGGAGCTCGTGGCGACCGTGGAGACCCGCGGCGCCGGCCATGCGATGCAACAGCGGGGACGTCGTTGGTGGATGCCGCGAATCAACATCGTGCGGGGTGCGGTCTTCGCGGTCGCCTTCACCTTTCTGGGCCTGGCCGCGTCGGTGCTGCGGACGTGACCCCTACCGGGGCGGTTCTGTTCGTCCTGATCCTCGGTCCCACGGCATGGCTGGTTCTCCGCGGTGATCGCGCCATCAGGGCCTCGACCGCGCGTGAGAAGCCCACACCGGCGCGGACCGTGTCACCGCCTCGCCGGTGACCACCAGCGCCCCTCCTCAGCGACAGTTCACCGGCCGTCTCGACGGCCCTGAAGCCCACCCCGGACTCGCGGGGCTATGGAGATCTACACGATGACACGCGTTCCGCGTATCGAGCAGTACGGACTGATCGGCGACATGCAGACCAGCGCTCACGTCCGTGACGGCGGGTCGATCGACTGGCTGTGCCTGCCTCGCTTCGACTCGCCTGCCCTCCACATCGGAGTGATCGGGTCCGCACTCCTAGTGCATCAGCTTGATGCCCAGGCTCCCGCACCCACGATCGACGCACGCGTCCCGGCGGGTGCCTGATGGCCGCGACCATCATCACCATCGTCGTCCTGGTCGCCCTCACGGCCGTAGTCTCCATGGCAGCGGCGTGGGTCACCCACCGTCGCTGGCAGCAGGCGCGGCAGGAGACGCACCGCCTCGCCCGAGAACAGCAAGCGACCCAGCACGCCCTACAGAAGTTCGTCACCGAGACGCTGCCTCAGATCCATCAGTCAGGCGGACGGATCGCCGCCCCAACACCCGCACCTGAGCTGGCTGGAACGCCAATCGGCGAGCAGTTGATCACCGTGGTCAAGGGCACCGCCGGCGTCGTGCAGGCCGTCGTCCGCGACATCCAGTTCACGGCACACCAGGAGATCGAACAAGCGAAGACGCTCGGCGCAGAGGAGCTTCGGCGGTCGCACACTGACGCGCAGGTAGAGATCGCACGCGTGCGTTCCACAGCGTTGCGCTCGACGGAGGCCGCGGTGCGCAGTGTGTCGTCGGCGCTCGTGGGCATGGCGGCCAAAACGAGCCGCAAGGTCAGTGAGGGGGTGCGCGCGCACGAGGACGACGCCGCGTTCGAAACGCTGGTCGGTATCGACCACACCGTCCAGCAGATGCTGCTGGTCGCCCAAGGATGGACCGTCCTGGCCGGAGGCAAACTAACCCGGCACTGGCCCACTACGCCCCTGACCGATGTAGTGCGGGCAGCGATGGGCTACGTCGAGGACTACGACCGCGTACAGCCCCAAGAACTCAACGTCGCGGTGAAGACTCGCGTGGTCGGGCCCGTGGTGCACACCCTCGCGATCCTGCTGGACAACGCGCTGCGCTTCTCGCCTCCGCAGTCGAGGGTGCACGTCGCCTTCGAGCATGGTCACCACGGGGTCACCGTCATCGTGGACGACAGCGGCCTCCAGATGACGCCGGAGCAGCTCGACGCCGGCCGGGACATACTCACCGGGCACCGCACGGACGACATCACGCAGCTCGGTGCCCGCCCACAGACCGGTTTCAGAGTCGCCGCAGCCCTTGCGAGCGCCTACGGATTCCGGGTCGACGTCCAAGCGCCCAACTCGCTCCTGGGCACCCGCGCACTCCTCACCCTCCCCGAGGACCTACTCACCACGGTGCCGCAGCAAGTGTCGGCGCCCTCGCAACCGGCACAGGATGCTCCGCCGACCACGCTTGCTCCCACCCCGGCCGGCCAACCGTCTGCGCTCACACCGGTGACGGCGCGCCCGCTCGCCGCGCTCGCCCCTGCCCCAGCGGCCGAGGAGGCTGGGCAAGAGCGTCCCGCCGCCCGCACCACCACCGTCGGCGGCCTGACGGTGCGCCACCGCCGCTCCGCGCCCACGCCTGCTCCCCGCCCGGCCAACGCCGAGCCGGGACGGGCGAGCGTCATCGCCGCCTGGGCTCGTGGCACCGAACGTGCCCGCGCCGAGCAGAACGCCCAACTCCCCGCCGCCGAGACCACCCAAGGACACGAAGCATGACCGACAAGAACATCGGCTGGCTCCTCAAAAGCCTGGAGGAGACCGACGGCGTGGAGTACGCCGTGCTCGTTGCCGCCGACGGCATGAGCCCGGCCCATACCGACCGGCTAGCACGCGAGCGCGCCGAGAAGGTCTCGGCCATCGCCTCCACATTGTGGGGAGCATCTCGGGCCTACGACCGGGAGACGAACGGCGGAGGTGTCCGCCAGTTCGTCATGGAGTCGGTCGACCACATCTCCCTGCTCATCCCGGCCGGCGAGAACACGATGCTCGCCGTCCGTACCGACACCCCCCTCGCGGACATCGGTGTGATCAGCGAGGCCGCCCTACGCCTGGCCGAAAGCGTGGGCGAACGGCTGGGAGTCAAGACGCGCGTCGGCGGCGCCACGGAAACACCGCTGGCATGAGCAGGCCGCGGCAGGACCCGGATCTGGTCAGGCCGTACGTCCGCACGGGCGGACGTACCCGCCCCAGCAAGGACGTGCGCCTGGAGAGCCTGGTCTTCGCCGCGACCGGCACCCTTCCTGGTCTGAGCCCGGACGCACGCCGCGTGATCGCTCTGTTCGCGCCCGCGCAAGGCGGAGGACTCGCCGTCGCCGACATCGCCTCCGCGCTCGCCCTCCCGCCCTCGACCACCCGGATCCTCGTCGCCGACCTCATCGACCACGGACTGATGACCCTCGCGCAGGGCAACAACGTCGACCGGCCCCCGGCCTCACTCCTCGAAAGGGTTCTCAATGGCCTCCGCGCTAACGCCTGACCGGTTTGTCGCGCCGACGGTGACGGATACCGCGAAGATCGTGGTCGCCGGATCATTCGGCGTGGGCAAGACCACCTTCGTCGGCAGCGTCTCCGAGGTGTCTCCGGTCCACATGGAGGAGACCATCACCCGCGCCAGCACCTTGGTCGACGACCTGGCCCGTACCCCGGCTAAGTCCACCACCACCGTTGGCGTGGACTTCGGGCGCAAGCACCTGAGCGATGACCTGGTGCTCTACTTGTTCGGCACCCCCGGCCAGGCCCGATTCAGCTTCCTGTGGCAGGAGTTGATCCTCGGCGCCCTCGGCGCCCTGGTGCTCGTCGACCCCCGCGACCTGGACGCCTCCCACGAGATCCTCGGCCTCCTCGAAGAGCACGGCGTCCCGTACGCGGTCGCGGTCAACCAGTTCGACGGCGCACCCCGTCACCCGCTCGAAGAGATCCATGAAGCCCTCGCTCTGGAGGGGCATACGCCGCTGACCGTGTGCGACGCCCGGGAGCAAGCGTCCTGCATGCAGGCCCTGATCCAGCTCACCGAATACCTCACCCGTCACGCGCACCGTCTGGAGCCCCGACCGTGAGCACGTCGACCCGCCGCATCCCCTTGTACGAGCCGGACTTCGCCAGGAATCCGCACGTCGCCTACCAGCGCATGCGGGAGCAGTTCGGCCCACTGGTCCCTGTGGAACTGGCCCCCGGCATGCCTGCCACGTTGGTCGTCGGCTACGAGGAGGCCCGCCGCATCCTGGGCGATCCGCAGCGCTTTCCCGCCGACCCACGCCGGTGGCAGGCGTCCGTCCCTGACATGTGCCCCATCCTGCCCATGATGATGTGGCGTCCCAACGCCCTGCGCTCGGCCGGCGCTGAGCACGCCCGCTATCGAGCCGCGAACACTGCCGCTCTGGGGGCCGTCGACCAGCACGCGCTGCGTGCCCACGTCGAACTGGTCGCGGAGCAGAAAATCGACGCCTTTAAGGCCAGCGGCAAGGCCGACCTGCTGTCCCAGTACGCCTGGCCTCTCGCTTTCCAGACGCTCAGCTATCTGCTCGGCTGCCCCGACGAGGTCGGCTACCGTATCTCGGACGGGATGGCGAAGATCTTCGACGGGGTCAACGCCTCCATCGGGAATCAGATCCTTGCGCAGGCCGTCGCGGACCTCGTGGCCCTGCGCCGCCGGCATCCCGGCGACGACGTGACCAGCAGGCTCCTCACCCACGTCGCGCGGCTCGACGACTCCGAGATGGGCCACCAGCTCATCACCCTCCATGGGGCAGGCATCGAGCCCTTGGTCAACCTGATCACGAACACCCTCCTGGAGATGCTCACCAACAGTGACTTCTCTGGGGACCTGCACTCCGGAGACGCCTCCGTCCGTGAGGCCCTGGACACCGTTCTCTACCGCGACCCGCCGCTGGCCAACTTCGGGATGAGCTACCCGCCCCGGCCGGTGGACATCGGCGGCTTTCTCCTGCCACCCGACAAGCCGGTGGTCATCAGTTACGCAGCTTGCAACAACGACCCCGCCCTAGGAGCCCACCGGCCGCTGGGCAACCGGGCGCACCTCGCATGGGGCGCCGGGCCGCACAGCTGCCCGGCCAGCTCGCACGCCTACCTCATCGCGGAGGCCGCCATCCTCCACATCCTCGATGCCCTGCCCGAGATGGACCTCGACGGGCGCCGCGAGGACCTCGTCTGGCGCCCCGGCCCCTTCCACCGGTCCCTGGCTGCGCTGCCCGTCACCTTCCCCCTCAGCTGAAAGAGGTCCTGCCATGCCTGAGCAGCAGATACTCGTCCTTGATCCCACCGGATCCGACCCGGACACCGAACACCGGATCCTGCGCGAGCGCGGTTCGGCCACGTTGGTCGACATCCTCGGCGTGCGCGCCTGGTCCGTCTCCGACCCGGCCCTCCTCAAGCAACTGTTGACCAACAAGGACGTCTCCAAGGACGGCCGCGCCCACTGGCCGGTCTTCGCCGAGACCGTGCCGACCTGGCCGCTGGCCCTGTGGGTGGCCGTCACCAACATGTTCACCGCGTACGGCAAGGACCACAGCCGTCTGCGCCGCATGGTCGCCCCCGCGCTCTCCGCCCGACGCACCGCCACCCTCCAGACGGATATCGAAGCCCTTGTGCACGGCCTCCTCGACGGCCTCGACGCGCGTCCGGCTGACGACACTGTCGATCTGCGCGAGCACCTGGCCTACCCGCTCCCGATCGCCGTCATCGGCAATCTCATGGGCGTCCCCGCGGACCAGCGTACGGAGTTCCGCACCGTGGTGGACAACGTGTTCGCCACCCACCTCTCCGTGGAGGAGCAGGCCGCGAACACCACAACCCTCTACGACCTCCTAGACACACTGATCGAGATCAAGCGCGCCGAGCCCGGCGAGGACATGACCTCGCTGCTGATCTCCGCACGCGACGAAGAGGGCGACGGTTCGGCCCTCAACGACGCCGAGTTGCGCGACACGCTCCTCCTGATGATCAGCGCGGGGTACGAGACCACCGTCAACGTCATCGACCAGGCCATCACGACTCTGCTGTCCGACCCGCAGCATCTGGCCCACGTCCGCGCCGGCCGAAGCACCTGGCAGGACATCGTCGAGGAGACGCTCCGCCACGAGCCCGCGGTCAAACACCTCCCCCTGCGCTATGCCTGCGCCGACATCCCGCTCCCCGATGGGCAGACGATCCGGGCGGGAGAGGCGATCCTCGCCTCTTACGCCGCCGCCAACCGCCACCCGGAGTGGCACGGCGAGGACGCCGACCGCTTCGATGCCACCCGGTCGAGCAAGGAACACCTCGCGTTCGGGCACGGCGTCCACTTCTGCCTCGGGGCCCCGCTCGCACGCCTCGAAGTCGCCACCGTGCTCCGAGAGTTTTTCGAGCGCTTCCCCGACGCTCAACTCGCCACCGAGCGCGGCAAACTGGAGCTGCTGCCGAGCCTAATCAGCAACGGCCACAATGCCGTCCCTGTGCGGCTGCGGCCCGCAGCTCCGACCCACTCGGGAACAAGTCGATGAACGCGGCCGGAGTGCCTTCCCCTTCCTCGTGTGCACGGTCTGCCTCGCCTTCGAAGACCACCGAGGCGCCCGAGCCATCAGAAGCCCAACCTGCCGGTACCGGACGAGCGCTACTGCTTGACCTGGACGGCGTCCTCCTGGACACGCGGCCTGTGATGCGAGAAGCGTGGAAGAAGGTCCAGGAGGACCATCACCTCGATATCCCGTTCGCCGCGTACGAGGCCCACCTGGGGCGAGAGTTCAGCGACATCATGCAGCGGCTCGGCGTCGTCGATGCCGACGGCGTCCACCGGACCTACGGATCCGCCTCGACAGCCGCAGCGCATATGGCCCAGGAGTTCATGGGGATCACGGACATCCTGCACGCCTTCGTGGCTGCTGGCTGGCGGCTTGGAGTCGTGACCTCCAAGCACGTCGACCGGGCCGCGCCTCTCCTTGCGCGACTGGGTTGCCCTTTCGGCACCGTGCGGACGCCCGCAGGTTCCGGCCGGTCGAAGCCGGCACCGGACCCTCTCCTCCTCGCGATGGTGGACCTCGGAGTCGACCCTGCGTCGGCCGTGTACGTCGGGGACATGCCGGTGGACCGAGAGGCGGCAGCTCGTGCCGGGATCGCCTACGTACATGCCGCCTGGGGGTACGGCGAGCCCGGCTCGACGGCCGTGAAGGTTGCTCAGTCCCCATCAGACCTGCTCGGCCTCCTTCGCCAGGCCCCGGCATGCGCTCCCTTTGTCGAAGGGAGCCTGGTGTGACCCCGTCGGCATTCGGAGACCTGGGCCTTGTCCGTAACGACGGCCGCCGACCCGCCTGGGACCTCGTCGGCGCCGGCCGCTTTGGCCTCGCCGACTCCCTTCGCATCAGCACGCGAGACCTGGAGGCGCTGCCGCTGAACCAGCCGGTCCTCCGCTCGCTGACCGGACGCGTAATGGATGCCCTGCACGAGTACGGCGCCGGCCGAGCCCACACTCCCGGCGGAGCTGACTGGCTCCACGTCCAGCACGTACCTGTCCGCCGACTGGTCACACAGGTCCTGCGGAAACTGCTGGCACTGAGCGCCTGGGAGCCGTTCGCCACCGCACCCGGGCCCATCACTCCGATGCCGTACGAGGGCCTCGTCGGTGTGCGGCCGAGCAGCTCTCAGGAGTATCGGACCTACACGGTCACCTGGTCGGGCATCGCCTATCTGCTCGGCGGCACAGCGGCACACAATCCGCCGCGCACTGCGGAGTTGAGCACGCTCTTACCCTCCAGCGTGGCTGCCACCGAGTCGCCTCCGCGCCCTGCGGGCCTGCCCCGGGGCGGAGCCGTAGCCCTCTCCTGGTCGTCCCGCCACGCCGAGACCTTGGTGCCGGTACTTCGAGAGCTGGCTCGCCGAGGGCACAACAGCGTACTCATCGACCTCGCCACTGACCCCGGTCAACGCTGCTTAACAGAGAGCGGCGACGGCGTGAGGGTGTGTCCTGCACCAGTTGGGCTCTTCCAGCTCTGGGGTGAGGCCGACGGACTGTGCCCCGAGGACGACGGCCAGACCGTCGCGCTCGGTCCGCACACGATCCGTCTGTCGCGCCTCGTCCGGCTGATGTCCGCGCTCCTGGCGATGGGCGGCGGCTGCACGCAGCCGTCCTGGGCCGCTCTGGTCCAGGTGGAGCGCTGGCTGGACGGCGTCCTAAGTGCCGTTCAACCGCACTCCGTCGTCATCAGCAACGACACAAGTCCCCTGGGAGCGCTGGCGGTTCATACCGCCGACCGGCACGACGCCAACACCGTGCACGTCCAACATGGCGCCTGGACAGCAGAGTCCGTCGCGTGGCCCGCCCTCCATAGCCGGGACGTGGTCGTGATGGGCGAGCGCGACCTTGCCCTCGCCCGTGACTGGGCCAAGCACCCGAAGAGTGAAGTGCACGTCCTGGGGCAGCCCCGATTCGATGCCCTGACCGCCCTGGGCCGTGGGGCGCAGCGGCGGTACCTGGAAAAACTGCTGTCGGTCGGCACACGGCGCACCCCGTCGAAGATCGCCGTATGGGCCTGCCAGCCCTTCCGGCCCGAGCATCTCGCCCGCCAGGCCGACCTCCTCCTCGACGGACTGCGGTCAGCCGGCTCGGACTGGGGACTGGTCATCGCTCCCCACCCGGCGCAGCGCGACAGCGTGTTCGCGCCGCTTGTGGAGCGGGCGGCCGGTCTTCCGGTTGCCGTCGCCGATACCCGGGTGGGAGCGCGCGGGTGCCTGGCCGGCGCGGACGTGGTCGCGAGCGCCTACTCGACGTGCGGCATCGAAGCCGCACTGCTGGGCGTGCCCGTTCTGGAACTCGCCGCCCCAGGCGAGCGGACCCTCGGCTTGGCTGGTCACGGCATCGCGCAGCGGTGCGGCGATGCGGATGAAGTCGCCACCGCTCTGGCGGAGCTGCCCCGCTTCCGCCCGCCAGCTGGTGCCGCCGATTGGGTGTGCCGGTGGCGCGGCGACAGCGCCGCCCAGGTCGCCCGCCTCATCGACCACCGTGCCACGCACCCCGACCTGCCCTTTGACCCCCTTCACGACGAAGCCCGCAGCACGAGGTCCGTGCCTGAGCCGGGCGAAGGAGTTCCAGCCTCATGACCCACCTGACCGCCGACACCATCGCCGAGCTGTTCTCCGGCGCCGTCACCCTGGCCAAGTCCGGCGACAAGGTCAGCCCACGCGGCATGCTCACGCGGGAAGTCCGCGACGTCCACATGCTGCTCACTCAGCCGCGGGCCCGCCTGCTGTACGCACCGCCGGTCAGGATCCTGAACCCGGCCTTCGCCGTGGCCGAGACCGTCTGGCACCTGTCCGGCTCGGACGCTCCGTGGATCTTCGACTACAACACGCGGCTGCGGCAGTACGCCGACGACGGGAGGCTGCTCGGCGCATACGGGCCCCGGATGCGGAACTGGGCCGGCAAGGTCGACCAACTGGCCCGCGTCGTGGAGGTCCTCAAGGAGGACCCCGACTCCCGCCGTGCCCTGATTCAGCTCTACGACCCGGTTCAGGACGCCGCCGGGCACAAGGACGTGCCCTGCACCCTCGGCTTCCGCTTCCATCTGCGCGCCGGGCGCCTGCACATGGCGACGATGATGCGGGGCCAGGACGTGTGGATCGGCATGCCGTACGACGTGTTCTTCTACACCGTGCTGCACGAGCTGGTCGCCGGATGGCTCGACGCGGAGCTGGGCGAGTTCCACCTGCACGTCGGCTCGCTCCATGTCTACGACCAGCACGTCGAGCAGGCCGAGCAGCTCACCTCTCTCACCGCGAGCCCGGTCATGCCCGACCTGCGCACGCCGTGGAAGGGCGTCGACGGGCTGCTCGACCAGGTCGAGGCCCGCGACGTGACCGGCCACCCCGGCTGGGACACGATGGCCGAGACGCTGCGCAGCTACCGGCTGTGGAAGGACGGACTGCGCCAGCAGGCGTGGCGGGCGGCCGACGGGATCGACGGTCCCCTCGGCCAGGCCCTCACCACCTGGTACGGCGAGCTGGAACGCCGCTCCTCGAAGCCCTCCGCGACCGCCGGGGCGAGGTGACGGCCGCCGTGAAGCGCATGCCTTCGGTCGTCCTCGGCCTGTGCTCGTTCACCCACGACTCGTCGGCCGCGCTCCTGGTGGACGGCGAACTGATCGGCTTCGTCGAGGAGGAACGCCTCTCCGCTGAGAAGCACACCAAGCTCTATCCGGCCCGCGCCATCGAGTGGCTGCTGGGACAGGCCAAGCTCACCGCCGCCGACGTGGATGCCGTCGCCTACAACTTCCAGCCTGCCCACTACCTCGCCGAGTCGCCCGCAGCCCTGCGCCTGGCGCTCTCCCCGGCGACCCGCGACCGGGCCCTGGCCCGAGCACGCGGTTTCGCCAAGGTGGCCCTGCGTACCCAGCTCCGCCTGCGCGTGATCGGCCGGCAGTTCCCCGCCGCCCGCGTCGTGCCGGTCCTGCACCACCGCGCCCACCAGCTCACCGCCTTCGCCGCCTCGGGCTGGGACGAGGCCGCCGTGCTCGTGGTCGACAGCCTCGGCGAGCGGCAGACCACCACCATCGCCCACGGGCACACCGCGATCCGCCCGGTCACGCAGCCCCTGGAAGCGATCAACGACCCGGCTTCGCTCGGGTACGTGTACGGCGCCGTCACCGAGCACCTGGGCTGGCGCCGGGGCGACGAGGAAGGCACCGTGATGGCGCTGGCCGCCCTCGGCGACCCCGCCCGCTTCCGCCACCTGTTCGCTGAGGCCGTCCGCACAACATCAACGGGCTTTCACATCAACCCCGCCTACTTCCCCACGCGCACCCTCACGTCGGGATACGAGCGGACGTCCCGCCGTTTCATCGCCGAGACCTGCCCCGAGCGGCACCCGAGCGAACCCCTGGCCGAGGTCCACCAGGACCTTGCGGCAGCCCTCCAGGAGCGGACCGACCAGGTCATGGTGCACCTGGCCCGCCGCGCCCACGTGCTCACCGGCTCCCCGCGCCTGTGCGTGGGGGGCGGTGTCGCCACGAACTGCGTGAGCATCGGGAAGATCATCGAGGCCGGCGTCTTCGACGAGGTGTTCGTGCCGCCCGCGCCCGGTGACGCCGGTACCGCGATCGGCGCCGCCCTCGCCGTGCACGTCGACGTCCGCAGCCCGCGCCCGCTCGTCGGCGCCGCCCGCACCTGCTACCTCGGCCCGTCCTACGAGGATCAGGCCCTCGACCTCACGCCCTGGCCCGGCCTCCACCAGAAGACCCTGGGCATCGAAATCGCGGAGTTCCTCGCCGACCAGCTGGCCCACGGCACGATCGTCGGCCTGTTCCAGGGGGCCGTCGAAGCCGGGCCGCGCGCCCTGGGCAACCGCTCGATCCTCGCCTCCCCGCTGGAGCCCGGCGTCGTCGAGCGGCTGAACGCCACCGTAAAGTTCCGCGAACCATTCCGGCCCTTTGCGCCGATGGTCCTGGCCGAACGCGCCGACGAGTTCTTCACCCTCGGCCAGCAGGCGCCGTACATGTCCATGGCCTCCGGCGTGACGGACACGACGCGCGAGCAGGTGCCAGCCATCGTGCACGCCAACGGCACCTCCCGCCTGCAGACCGTCACCAGGTCGCAGAACCCGTTCATGCACGCAGTCCTGACCGCCTTCGGCCGCCGCACCGGGGTGCCCGTGCTGATCAACACCTCCCTCAACGTCAAGGGCAAGCCGATCTGCGGGACACCGGAGATGGCCCTGGACTGCCTGGCCAGCTCCGGGCTCGACGCCCTGCTCCTCGAAGGGCGGTGGATCACCAAATGAAGATCGGATACAGCTTCTGGGGCTTCCTCGGCAACGGCGTCACCGACACCCCGGACGGGGGCCGCAGTCACCGCCGCCCCTTCATCGACGCCCTCCTCGCCCGCGGTCACGACATCGTCTTCCTGCAGGCTGACCGCGACCGTCTCGAAGCGGGCGAGGACCTCGGCGGCGCGTACGCCTTCGACGACGGCTTCCCGGATATGGACGTCCTGTTCCTGGAGTGGCGCTGGGCGATCACCGGCCGCAACACCACCGTGTGCGGGAGCGAGGGGCACACCTGCGACCTGCACCGCCAGGCCCAGCTCATCAACCACTACACCGTGCGGCACCGGATGCCCACCGTGATCTGGGACAAGGACCGCACCTTGCGGGCCGAGAGCGTGTGGCGCCGCACGGCGCACACCCGGGTCTGTGAGGCCGCCCTCGCTCCGACCCACGGCGCGCACTCCCTGCTCTTCCCCGTCGCCGAGGACCTCCTGGCGCAGGCCGACCCCCTCGCTCTCGCGGCCCGGCCTCGGGACCTGGCGCTCGGCTATGTGGGCAACCAGTACGACCGCGACGAGTCCTTCGACCGCTTCTTCGCCCCGGCCACCGCCCGCGTCGAGCACCTGGTCGCCGGGAAGTGGACGAAGACCGACCGCTGGCCGGACGTCCGCTTCGTGGGCCGGATCCCGTTCGAGGCCGCCGCCGGCGTCTACGGCCGGTCGCTGGCGACGGTGCTCATGCTGCCCGAGCGGTACGCCGCCGTCGGGCAGATGACCCAGCGCATCTTCGAGGCTGTGCTCGCCGGGTGCCTGCCGCTGGCCCCGGCGGACATCCGCTTCGCCGACCGGTTCGTCCCCGCCGAGCTGGTCGTGCGCTCCGGCAGCGACGTGCTCGAACACCTCTCCTACCTCCGCGAGATCGCCGGCACACAGCAGCACGCCGACCTGATCGCCGCGTGCGTGGACCGTCTGCGCCTGTTCGGCCTGAGCAAGCAGGTCGACACCCTGGAATCCGTCCTGCACCGGCTCGTCCAGGCGACCGCGACCGAGCGGGGAGCTGCCTGATGCCGACCGCCCCCCAGGCCATGGTGCCTGGATCATCCGGACGTGTCCTGGAGGATGGCTTCGCCGTACCCCCGAACCTCTCTACGCTGGAGCACCATGAAGAAGGTCGCCATCGTCGGCTGCGGAGGCAGCGGCAAATCCCACGTGGCCCGCGAACTGGGCGCGACCCTCGACGCCCCGGTGACGCACCTGGACGCCGCGTTCTACGACGACGAGTGGAACGCGTTGCCCATGGACAAGTTCACCGAGCTGCAGCGCGAACTGGTCTCGCAGCCGCGGTGGGTGATCGACGGCAACTACAACTCGACGCTGCAGGTGCGGCTCGAAGCCTGCGACACGGTGGTCCTGATGGACGTGTCGACCGTGGCGGCGCTGTACGGGATCTTCTCCCGGCAGATCCGGCACGGGGCCGGGCACAAGGGCAACGGGGTGCACAACCGCATCCACTGGGGCGTGATCAAGTACGTCGCCACGTACCGGCGCAAGATGCGGCCCCGCGTGATGGCGAAGATCGAGGAGTTCGGCTCCGGCGTGGATGTGGTGCTGCTGGCCAACCGGCGCCAGACGCGCCGCTGGCTGCAGAAGGTGGCCGCCGAGCAGTCCTGAACGGCCCGTGCCCCCGGTCAGGGGGTGTGGCATGAACGAGCCCAACCCGTTCCTGGACCCCGCCCGGCAGGAAGAGCTCTACGGGCACGCCGCCCGGCTGGCCGGGCGGACCAGCGCCCTGATGCGCGCGAAGACCTCCGGCCACCCCGTGCCCGAGACGATCGTCAGCCTGGTGCAGACCCACCACGCGCAGCCGGACCGGCTCGGCGTGGTGCTCGATATCGGCTGCGGTCGCGGCACGAGCAGCCTCGTCATCGCCGAGCAGCTCCGGCCGCAGCGCGTTGTTGGCTTGGACTCCGCGCCTTCCCTGCTCGCCCAGGCCCGCGAGCGCGCCAAGGACCTGCCCGACACCACGGTGGACTTCGTCGAAGGCGACTTCCGCGACCTCCCGCTGCCCGCCGGATCGTGCGACGTCGCCGTCGCCGCGTTCTGCCTCTACCACTCGCCGCAGCCCAAGGACGTCATCGCGCAGATCGCCAGGGTCCTCGCCCCCGGCGGCCTGGCCGTACTCGTCACCAAGGGCCTCGACAGCTACCGGGAGATGGACCAGCTGGTTGCCTCCGCCGGCCTCGACGCGCAGGCCGACAAGCACGAGAGCCTCTACACCGCCGCGCACAGCGGCAACCTCGCCGACCTGGCCGCCTCCTCGCTCGACGTGATCGCCGTCCTGGACGAGGAGCACTCCTTCACCTTCGGCGGCCACGACCACACCGCGCAGTACCTGGCCACCAACCCGAAGTACAACCTCGCGCCCGGCCTGTACGGCAACCCCGGGGCCCTGGCCGCGACGTTGCACGAGTTCCTTCCGGACCAGCCGCTGACCACCAGGTCCCTCATCACCTTCGTCGTCGCCCAGCCGAACGAAGGGCGGCAGCCATGACCGTCCCGCAGTTCACCAAGCACTACGCGACACCGGAGCGCGCGGCGGGGGCTGTGCGCCACTACCGGTGGATCAACGAGCATGCCAAGCCGCTGCGGCAGCCGGCGCTCTACGCCATCGGACCGGACAGCCTGACGTTCGAACGGATCGAGGGCCACTCCGTACGCCCCGAGGACCTCCCGCGCATGGCGGAACTGCTGGGCCACGCCCACGGTGCCGCCTGGGCCAGCGACCTGCAGTCCGCATCGCTGGGCAGCCCGCACCGCTTCCAGGACGGCACGACGTTCGACGACTACCTCGGCCCCCGGCAGATCGCGCTCCGGCGTCGCCACGAGCAGGGCTACCTGCCGAGCAAGGTGGCCTTGTACGCGATGCTCGGCCTGCTGGAAGAGACCGCCCAGGGGCCGTTCGCCTTCTACAAGGACAGCAATCCCCGCAACTTCATCATCACCAGCACCGGGGACATCGTCACCGTCGACACCGACGACCTGTCCCTCGCCCCCATGGGATACGACCTCGCCAAGCTCATCGCGACGCTCCACCTGACGTACGGACCCCTCAAGGCCCAAGCCGTCAACGCCGCCCTGCTCGCGTACAACGCGGCGGCCGGAAGCTACGGTGCCCGGCTCGGCGCCACGGACCGCGAACGGCTCGACGACTTCCTGGCCCTGCATGCCGTCCTGACCGCCCCGTACATCGGGCGCAACGGCTACCGCTACAGCTGGCCGCTCCGCTCCCACCTCCGAGGAACCTGATGATCACCACCGAACTCGTCTTCGTCCGGCACGGCCAGGCCCAGTGCAACGCCGACGGCCTCGTCGGGGGCCCGAACACCTGCACCGGACTGACCAACCTCGGGTACGCCCAGGCCGAACAGGCCGCGCGCCGCCTGGCTACCGAACACCTGAAGAAGCCCTTCGACGTGGTCTACGCGGGCCCGCGGATTCGTCTCGTCCAGACCGGCGAGATCATCGCCCAGACGCTCCAGATCCCGCTGCTCTTCGACGACCGTCTCGACGGCCCCGTCCACGGCGATGCCGACGGCAAACCTTGGGATGCGGTGAAGACGGCCGCCAACGGCGGCCCGCATGCGCACCCCGACACTCCCTGGGCCGCTGGCTCCGACACCTGGAACGGGTACCTGAAGCGCGCCAGCAAGAACCTGAGTCAGCTGATAGAGGAGAACGAGGGCAAGCGCGTCGTATTCGCCGCCCACGGAGAGACGGTGATCACCGCGCACACCCTGCTCCTCGACATCCCGCTCGGCTCACCGGCGGGCTTCACGCATAACCACGCCTCCATCACCCGCTGGCAGCACCACCGCAACCGCCTGGGCCAGACCCGCTGGATGCTCGATCGGCACAACGACACCGAGCACCTCAGCCTCCTCACGCCGGAGCCGACCCCGTGATCGCGACATCGGACGATCCCCGGATCCGGCTGGCGTACCACTTCCTCGGCGCAGTCGAGATCGCACCGGACCCCTTGCTCCCTCCCCGGGTCGTGCGTGTGGTGACCGGCGATGGGCGTCACTTCGTTGCCAAGCAGCACGCCGGGCCGGACCGGTACGCGCGTGAGCTTCATGCCTACCGGACATGGGGAACCCACCTGAGCGGCCACGCGCCGAAGCTGGTCGGCCGTGACGACGCCACCCGCACTCTTCTGCTGACCGCGCTCGCGGGCGATCGGGCGGACACCGTGGGACCGGGCTCACCCGAGGAGGAGCTGGCCCATCACGAAGCTGGCCACGTCCTCGGCGCGCTCCACCGGGCCACCTCCATGCCCCGGGGCGGCGCCGCCGGCGCAGCGCTCGCCGAGCGTTTCCAGAGCTGGATCGATCAGGCCGTTCACGCCAGCCTGATCGACACGGCCGAGCGGAACCTGCTGAAACACCACGCGGCCATCCTGGGCAACAGCCTCATGGACAGCGCGGTCTGCCATCTCGACTACCAGCCGCGCAACTGGCTGGTAGGCGATGCCTTTGGTATCTGCGACTTCGAGCACATGCGACGTGACGCTCGCGTCCGCGACTTCGCGCGGCTCGAATTCCGACGCTGGCAGGCCGCACCCCGCCTTCGTACAGCTTTCTTCGACGGCTACGGGCGTCCGCTGAACGACACCGAACGGCGCCTCCTGGAGTCCTTCGGCGCCATTGAGGCGGCCACCGCCCTGGTCAAGGGCCACAAGGAGAACGACCTCACCCTGAGCGCGCACGGCAGAACCGTCCTGTCCCGGCTCACCTGACCTTCCCTCTTCGACCACACCTCTCTGGAGATTCCCGTGCCGCAGCACGAGCAGCCCCCGGTCACCGCTGCCCCCCGTCGGGCCGTGGTGACCGGCTCCGCCGGATTCATCGGCTCCCACCTCGCACACGCCCTCGTCCAGGCCGGCACCACCGTGATCGGCGTGGACCGCCGAGACCCGATCACCGAACCGACGGCCGGCGCCAACCTCGCCGCCCTGCGGGGGCTCCCGGGATACCACCACGTCACCGCCGACCTCCTCCACTGCGCGATCGACCCTCTCCTGATCGACGCGGACGCGGTCTTCCACCTCGCCGGAATTCCCGGCGTACGGCCTTCCTGGGGCCCGCAGTTCGGCGACTATGTCGCGTCCAACGTGCTGGCCACCCACCGGGTCCTGGAAGCCTGCACCCGCATCGGCGTCCCGCGACTGGTCGTCGCCTCCTCCTCCAGCGTCTACGGTCCGACCGACGGCGGCGCGAGCGTCGAGGCCGACCGTCCGAAGCCCGCCTCCCCGTACGCCGTGACCAAACTGGCCGAGGAACAGCTCTGCCTCGCCTACGCCGAGCGCCCCATCGGCCCCAGCGTCGTCGCCCTGCGGTACTTCACCGTCTACGGCCCCCGCCAGCGCGCCGACATGTTCACCCACCGCGCCCTGCAGGCCGCCCTGACCGGACAGCCTCTCCGCCTGTACGGAGACGGCCACCAGCGACGCGACTTCACCTACATCGACGACGTGGTCGCCGCCACGATCGCCGCCGCCGTCGTGCCGACTGCGAACGGTGCGATCAACGTGGGCGGCGGGTCGAACGCCTCGCTGCTGGAGGTGATCAACATCGCCACCAGCCTCACCGGCCGCGACATCCAGCTCCAGCAGGACCACGCCCGCAACGGTGACGTCCTCCTCACCCGTGCCGACCCCAGCCGTGCCCGACAGGTCCTCGGCTGGCAGCCGCGAGTCGACCTCCACAACGGGCTGCGTGCCCACATGCAGGCCCTGGCCGCCCAACTCCCCAACTACAGCCGAGCCGCATAGCCCCGCGACCCGGAGCCCGAGAGGAGAGGTAATGGAAAGTCCCGAGCGAGCGCGGCTGGACGCCTTCTTCCGGCAGATCACCGTGCAGTTCCCCGCGGGCGAGGCGATCACGACGCTGGTCATCACGCATCTGCTCCCCGAGCGGCCTGCGTTCTTGCGCGCCATGACCGCAGTGAGCACGGTCGGCGCCGTGCTGCCCAAGCCCCGGTCGATCCACCAGCCGACCCTCGACGCTGTCCGCCGCACCCTCCCGGTCCACGACCTCACCCGGGAGCGGTTCGCCGACAAGACCCAGGCGCTGCACTACCTGGAGGACACAGCCAGTGGCCAGGACGTCGTCCTGGTGGACATCGGCGGCTACTTCGCGGCGAGCCTCGACACCCTCGTGAGCAAGTTCTCCGGCCGCATCCTCGGCGTCGTCGAGGACACCGAGAATGGACACCATCGGTACGAAGCGCTCGACTCCCTGCCGTGCCCCGTCGTGTCCGTGGCCCGCTCCCCGCTCAAGGACTGCGAAGACCACCTCGTCGGCCGGTCGATCGTGTTCTCCACCGACGCCCTCGTCCGCGCCCGCGGGGACATCCTCACCAGCCGTAACGCCTGCGTCATCGGCTTCGGCAAGATCGGCCGGGCCATCGCCCAGACCCTGCGCGCCCAGGACCTGCGCGTCACCGTGTACGACAGCGATCCGGTCAAGCGAGTACAGGCACACTCCCTCGGCTTCCGCACCAGCACCTCCACCACCGAGGCTGTGCACGACGCGGACCTCGTCCTATGCGCCACCGGCAATCTCGCCCTCCGACACGGAGACTTCGCCGCCTTGCGCAATGGCGCCTACCTCGGATCGGTGACCTCATCCGAGGACGAACTCGAACTCGGCAGCCTCCACGACCTCTACCAGCGCAGCCCCGTCAGCGCCCAGTTGACGCGATACGAGGTCACCGGCCACTACTTCTACGTGCTCGCCGACGGCGGTGCCGTGAACTTCGTGCACGGTGCCGCCGTCGGCGCGTACATCCACCTCGTCCAGGCCGAGATACTCGCCGCCACCGCCGCGCTGAGCCACACCCGCTTCCAGCACGGACTGCACGAGATGTCGGCGGCCGACCGCGACGCCATCGCCAGGACCTGGCTCCACCACTTCGAAAGGTGACCCCAGTGCCTCCCTCCGTCGACCACATCCGCTTCGTCACCGAGGCATACCTCGCCTGCCACCCGGACGAACGTGACTCCCTCACCGTGCTGTTCGCCGCGCTCACCGACGCGGACGACCCCACGAACCGCAAGACGTTCCCTGCCCACGTGACATGCAGCGCCATCGTCATCAACGGCGCCCGGCACGTGCTGCACATCGTGCACAGGGCGTCCGGGAAACTGCTGGCGCCCGGCGGCCACAACGAACCGGATGACGGGCACCTGCGCGACGCCGCCTTGCGCGAACTGCACGAGGGGGCCGGCATCCCGCCCAACGCCGTTGTTCCCCTTTCCGGCTTCGAGGACGTTCCCCTCGACATTGACGTGCACACCATCGACGCGAACCCCTCGAAGGACGAGCCGACCCACCACCACGTGGACTTCCGCTGGGTGTTCCTTCTCGGCGCAGAGCACCCGGTGACCCTCCAGAACAAAGAGGTCGACGGCTACGAATGGCGGCCGTTCACGAGCGCCGCCTCGCCCACCGTCCGCTCCAAGCTCGCTCTGCTGCCCTGAAGTCCCGCCCCTACCCGATCACCAGGAGGACGCCGTGGCCGCCACCACAGCTCTAATTCCCGGCGCCGCACCGCGCCGGCACGTCGCCGTCATACCCTGCCGCTGGGGCGCTTCGCGCTTCCCCGGCAAACCACTGGCCGTCCTCGGCGACAAGCCGCTGCTCTGGCACGTCCACCAGCGCTGCCTGGAGGCCAAACGTCTCGACGGAGCCGTCGTGGCGACCGACGACGAACGCATCGAAGCGGCGTGTCGCCAACTGGGCATCGAGTGCATCCGTACCGGAGAGCACCTCACCGGCACCGATCGCGTCGCGGAGGTCGCCGAGCGCCTGCCGGCCGAGGCGTACATCAACGTCCAGGGCGACGAGCCCTTCATCGAGCCGTCAGCCATCGACGCCGTGTCCGAGACACTCGCCGTCCTCGACTTCGGGACCGCGGCCGTCAATGCGTACGCCGAGTTGCGCGACACAGCAGCCGTCCTCGACCACAACGTCGTCAAGGTTGTCGTCGGCGCCGACAGCCGGGCTTTGATGTTCTCGCGGCAACCGATCCCCTATCCGCGCAGCAGCTGGCCGTCCTTCCTGCGACAGCTCGGTCTCTACGGCTTCACTCGCGAAGCTCTTGAACACTTCCGGCAGCTTCCTCAGGGCCCACTCGAACGGGCAGAGGGCGTCGAGATGCTTCGGTTCATCGAGCACGGCCACCGAGTTCAGATGCTGCCCGTGTCCGACAACGGCATCGCCGTCGACACACCAGAGGACCTCGCCCGCGCCGCCGCAATGCTCTCCCACCCCACCACATCACACCCACGACTCCCGCCCCCGATGCCGCTCGGCTGACCCCGACGGCAGCACCACCCCGCCCCGCCTGATGGGCCATCACCCCTTCCGTCCGCAACCTCCGACACAGCGGCGAAGCGGCGCCGCCCCCACACGCGTGACGAACGCGCGGTTCGCCTTCCGACGGACGCGGGTGTACCTGACCAAACCAATGGAATAGCACATGTGTTCCAAGAAATACCTCTCTCGTGCCCCGAACGACTGGCCTCGCGGCCCGTTATTCCGAGCACCTGTCCGAGAAGCACGCACACCGAGGAGGCCGTATGCCCCGCCACAAGATCGCACTTGGCGCGCACACCATGCTCGAAATCCCCGTGCCCGTGCACCTTGGACCCCCTCCTGGAGCCTGTCCCCCTCATCCGTGTGCGCCCATCTGCGCTCCGGGCGCCGCGTCGGCATGGGAAGTGGCCAGGCCCGAACCCCGGCGCGTCCTGGTACCCGGTCGCACCGGAGGGACACCCGAGGAGGCTCTCGCGTGACGGACCGGTACACCAGCATCGTCGATGTACTCATGCTCCCGTACCGCGACGACGGACGCATGCCGCTACTCCGACGGGCGCATGATCAGTACGCGCCGGGCCAACTCACAGTCGTAGGCGGCCACTTGGAAGATGGCGAATCCCCTCTGGAAGGGGCGATCCGGGAGGCGGAGGAAGAGCTGGGGATCTGGATCAACCCTCGTGACGCCGAGTTCTGTGGACTCTTCCAGTTCGTTGCTGCAGACGGGGCTCGGCGCCTCGGGGCGGCCTGGGTAACCCGCGCCTGGGAGGGGACCCCGACCAACAACGAGCCCGACAAGCACTCGGAGTTGCTCTGGGCCGAGCCAGGCGACCCGCCCCGAGACTGCCACCCATACACACAGGGCGTACTTCGCCACTTCGTCGAGGGAACGATGTACGCCGTCATCACGGCCGAGCCGGCCGCGACAGGCGGTGTTGCGTGAAGATGCTGCGCCGCCCTCGGCTGACTGAGCCCAAGGTCTCCGCCTCCGAACTGGAGCTGTTCGGCGGTCCGTTGCGATACGACATGGGCTGGAGCACACACGAGTACGCCCGCCTCGACCTCACCTTGTGGGGCGCCCTGAAGTCTCTGCCCGGACTTGTCGGGCGCACCATCGCTCTCGCATGGCGCACCGACCGACGCTCCCTGATCACCGTCGGCGTGACGGAGGTCGGCCAGGGCATCGCCGCCGCGGTCAAACTGCTCGCCCTCAACGCCGCCCTGCACGCCATCCTTGCGGCGGGCACCGATGTCCGCGGCCTGCGCCACGCACTACCCGCGGGCGTCATGCTTGTCGTGATCAACAGCGTCAACGCCCTCCTGGCTTCCTGGTCCACCTCGGCCGCAGGAAGTCTCGAGCCCAAGGTCGAACGCGCCGCCTCCGAGCAGTACCTGGCCGCCTGTGAGCGCGTCGAAATGGAGGCTATCGAGGACGGGGCATTTCGGGAGCTGATCGACCGGGCCCAATACGGAGCCAACGAAGCCCGGCACATGATCGGCTCCAGCGTCGCGGCCATCAACAGCGTGCTCTCGCTGGTCGCCTCCGGCGGGGTACTGCTGACGCTCAACCCGGCCTTGTTGCCCATGCTCATCCTGATTGTGGCCCCGCGCGGCTGGGGCGTCATGCGGGTGGCCCAGCAGCGCTACCTCTCGACCATGACCTGGATCGAGCACCTGCGCGCCAGTCGGGTGCTGTCCAATCTCCTCACCTCCGTCACCGCTGCACTGGAGGTGCGCGTCCACGGCGTGGGCGCCTATCTGCTGCGTCACTTCAAAACCATGTCGCACACCGCGGAAAGCGAGCAGGAACGCCTGGCCAAGGACAAGGCCCGCACCGAACTGGCCGCCTCGGCCCTGCAGGGCGTCGGCTACCTGCTGACCTTCACACTGATGATCAGCCTGTGCCTCACCGGCCATATGAGCGTCGCCGCCTTCGGAACCGCTGTCATGGCCCTCAACTCCGGCTCCGCGGGCATCGGCGCTCTCGTGCACACGATGAGCCAGTTGCACGAACAATCCCTGTACGTACACGACCTGGCCGATTTCCTCGTCAAGTCCCAGGAGCGTGCCATTCCGCAAGGCGGCCTCCCCCTTCCCGAGCGGCCCCGCTCGATTCACCTGGACCACGTCTCCTTCCGCTACCCCGGCCGCGACGAACCCGCGGTCAAGGACGTCTCGTTCAGCATCCCGTTGGGCAGCGTCATCGCCCTGGTGGGGCCCAACGGGAGTGGGAAGTCGACGCTGGTCCGACTGCTCTCTGGTCTCCACCTACCTGGCGAGGGCGGCCAGATCCGCTGGGACGACGTCGACGTCGCCGAGGCTGATCGACGCCAGTTGTTCGGCCACGTCAGCCTGCTCACCCAGACGTTCGAGCGCTGGCCGTTCACCGCGGCGGCGAACATCCGCATCGGCGAGCCCGAACGTGCGGCCACCGCCGAGGAGCTGCACGCCTCTGCCGTGTATGCCGGCGCGGACGGTGACATCGCGGCACTGCCCCGGGGGATGGACACCCTGCTGGGCAAGCAGTTTCGCGGCGGCAGCGACTTGAGCGGCGGCCAGTGGCAGAAGATCGGCTTAGCTCGTGCCCACTTCCGCGACGCCTGCATGATCATCGTGGATGAGCCGACCGCTGCCCTCGACCCGGATGCCGAGCAACGGGCCTTCGATCAGATCCTCGGTCTCGCCGGGCCCGACCGCATTATCGTCCTCGTCACCCACCGCATGGCCGCGGTCCGGCACGTCGACCGCATCTTCGTCATGCACGAGGGCCATCTGATCGAACAGGGCAGTCACACCGAGCTGTTCGCTGCCGAGCCCCCCAGCCGCTACGCGCAGATGTACCGGCTCCAAGCCGAGCAGTACGAGCATCTCCCTGCGCGCGCCGTGCCCGGACCCACTCAACCAGCCGCCGCCGAATCGAACTGAACGCATCGCCCCGAGGAGCCCCGTGACCTCCGCTTCCACGACCGACAAGCCCGCCGTCTCCAGCCCCGATCAGCTGCGTACCGCTCTCGTCGACCAGCTGCTCGCCGACCACTGGATCCACACGCCGGCCGTCGAGTCCGCCTTCCGGAAAGTCCCGCGCCACCGATTCGTGCCCGAGGCCGAATGGGCCGACGCCTATGCCAACGACATCGTGGGCGTACGCAAGAACAGCGAGGGACAGGCCACCAGCTCGGTCTCCGCTCCCTGGTTGCAGGCCAACATGCTCGAAGCCGCCCGCATCCGCGCCGGCCACCGGGTCCTGGAGATCGGCTCCGGCGGCTACAACGCCGCCCTCATCGCAGAACTCGTCAGCCCCACCGGCACCATCACCACCCTGGACATCGACCCGGTCGTCACCGACGGTGCCACCCGCTTCCTGGCCCAGACCGGATACGACCACGTCCAAGTGGTCACCGCGGACGCCGAACACCTGCCCGCCGACATCGTTCCCGAAGGCGGCTTCGACGCCATCCTCGTCACCGTCGACACCTGGGACCTGCCCTGGATCGACGCCCTCGCCGACGGCGGACGCCTCGTCGCGCCACTCCGTCTGCACGGATACCACTGGGCCATCGGCTTCACCAAGCGCGACGGGGCCCTGCACAGCGACGAGCCGCTCATCGTCTGCGGCTTCGTCGCCATGCAGGGCGACGGCGCCTGGAACCCGAACCGGCGCACCGTCCCCGGCACCGGCGTCCGCCTGTCCTGGGAGGACGGCACCCCACTGCCCGTCGACCAACTCGCCCCCGCCTTCACCCGCGAACCGACGGTGGCGCACACCCACGTCACCGTCGGCGGCCAGGAACCCTTCGACGCCCTCACCCTCTACCTGGCCGGCGCCCTGCCCGGCTTCTGCCGCCTCTCGGTCGACCCCGACGGCAACAACGGGATCCTGAACCCGCCGCCCCAGCACTGGCCCGGCGCTGCGATCGTCCGCGGCGCCTCCCTCGCGCGGCTGGCCACCGAGCGCATCGGCGACGGAGACGACGGCAACGGCCTGTACGAGTTCGTCGTCCACGGCTACGGGCCCCACGGCCACCTGGCCGCCAAGGAGATGGCCGACCAGGTCCAGCACTGGCAGCGCAACCACCGCGCCGCCCTCTGCCCGCACATCACCATCCACCCACTGGACACCAACGCCCCCGCGCCCTCGCCCGGCGCTGCGCACGTATTCGTCAAGAAGCACACCCGCGTCGCGATCGACTGGCCGACGATCCCCGGCACTGCGGCCCTGCTCACCGACGACGACGGCCGCTACCTGCTCCACCTTCGCTCGGCGAACAAACCGATCTGGCGCCCCGGACACTGGGCCCTGCTCGGCGGCAACACCGAGAAGGGCGAGACCTGCGCCGAAGCCATCGCCCGGGAACTCGACGAGGAGATCGGGCTCGCCATCCCCGACCTGACCGGCTTTGTCACGCTGGACACCCTGGACGCGAGCGGAACCTTCAAGGACCGCGTGCGCGTCTACCGCGGCACACTGAACACCCCAGCGCACGAGATCGAACTTCACGAGGGCATCCAGCTTCGCTGGACGCGCATCGAGGAAATCGACGAGATGACCATGGACCCTGGCACCGCCGCGGTCCTGCACGCCCATCACCACGCGGACCACCACAGGAAGCGCCAGGACACGACGCTCCCCGTGGTGGAAGTCCGCGAGCCGCGCGACCACCGCAGCCGCAGCGTCATCGGCGCCCACCTCGTTCTCATCCGCGACGGGGCCGTTCTCCTGGGCAAGCGCCACCCTGACAGTGCATTCGCTCACTCGACCTGGCACCTTCCCGCCGGCCATCGAGAAGACCTGGAATCCGCCGTCACCTGCATGGTCCGGGAAACGGAGGAAGAAACCGGACTCCGCATCCCGGAGAGCGACCTGTCGCTCGTCCACGTCCTAGACCTGCTCGACCCCGGGAGCACGATCCCGCGCATGGGGCTGTTCTTCGCCCCCTCCCGCTGGGAGGGCGAGCCGGTCGTGCGCGAACCCGAGCGCTGCACCGAGTGGCGCTGGTGGCCCCTCGATGCCCTGCCCGAGCCCATCGTCGAGTACACACGCGTCGCCTTGGACGCCATCTCCAACGGCACCTTCTACGTCCCCATGGGCTGGTCCTGACGGGAGCTGCTTCGAACGACCGGCCTGGGCAGCACTCTCAGCGGATCCACAGCCCTGCCGTCGAACCACCAGCGAGAAGGGTGCGTTCACACATGTTCACCACCCAGGACGAAGAGGACCGCAGCAACGCCGAAGGGCCGGGCATGCCGTCGAGCACACACGAAGAGGAGAAGGCCGCGCCACAGCGCCAGCACCGCTTCCGCCTCATGGGCCGCTACTACGGGCAGGTGGAGTCGGGACGCAAGACGATCGAGGTCCGCGTCGCCACCCCCGAGAAGGCGGCCGTCGAGGCGGGGGACGCCGTCGTCTTCCACGACCGGGACAGCGGCCGGGAACTCGACATCATCGTGAAGCGGATCACTCCGTACGCCTCGTTCGAGGACCTACTCAGCGCGGAGGATGCCACCTGTATCGACCCGGACGGATCGCGTGAGGACCTCCTACGCAACCTCCGCGGCATCTACCCGCAGGCCAAGGAAGCGCTCGGCACCCTAGCCTTCGAGTTCGACCACCGGCCTGCCCGGCCCGGCCGCCCCATGCCGATGACGCCCTCGCAGTACGCGCAGACCGTCCCCCACCACACGGTCTACGGCTGCCTGTACGTCCGCGACGAGCACGACCGGCCGGTACAGCTGCGCTCGGTCTACGGCTCGCGGGGCTGGCAGTTCCCCGGCGGCAACCTCGACACCCCAGGAGAGGACCCACTCCAGACCGCCCTCCGGGAGACGGTCGAAGAGACCGGACTCCAACTCGGCCTGGAGACGCCGTGGCTGCTCATGACGCACTTCCTGCACGCCGGTCCGCGTATGCCGCTGAACAAAATGGGTCTCATCTTCGACGGAGGCCGGTTGACCGCGGACCAGCTCCGGTGCATCCGCCTCGATCCCGCCGAGCACGACATGTGGGCCGTCCACGACATGACCGGCTGGCAGGAGTTGATGGCGCCGCGCGCCTTCGCCCGTCTCGACGCCATCGAGCGAGCCCGGCGAGGCGAGGGGCCCACCTACTTCATTACGCACACCTGATCCAAATCGCCCGCAGAGGAGGCACCGTGTCCGTCGAGGACATCAACACTCAAGCCTGGCAGGTCTACGGTCGGCGCCAGCTGGCCCGCGCCTACGCGCCGCCCATTCCCGACCGGATGTTCTGGGGGCCCTGGGAGGGGGTCGGCCCGGGAGCGGAAGTTCTAGGTGACCTCACCGGCCTCCGTGTCCTGGACATCGGTTCCGGGGCCGGCCACCACGCCGTCCATCTCGCGCAGGCGCACGGCGCTCGCGTCACCGGCATCGAGCTGTCCCCGACCCAGCACGAACGCGCTGCCTCCACCCACGCAGACGTTCCGGGTGTGCAGTTCGCCCGGGGAGACGTGGCCGAGTACCTCGCCGGAACCGAGCCGTTCGACGCCGCGTACGCCATCGGCACGCTGGCGTTCATTGACCCGCACCGCGCGCTGCCGGCGGTGCGCGATGGACTGCGTCCCGGCGCGCCGCTGATCCTCTCGCTCCTGCACACCGACTTGCACGGCCGTGGCCCGTCGACGGAGGTGGCCCCGCGCGAGCAGATGATCCTGCTGCGCGACGACCCGCCGCTGCCGACCCAGATGTGGGTCCTGGCACCGCAGTTGTGGGAGGACCTGCTCACGGAGTACGGCTTCCGGGTCGAGGCCATCGACCTACTGCATCACCCCGACGAGAGCGCAGCGGTCGTCCAGCAGCTCATCCGTGCCCGCCGGCTGCCCGACCGGTCGGCACGCGTGTCCAGCCGCCCCCGCAGCACCAGGCCGCCGGTGGCGCACGCGGCCGTCGGTGTCGGAGCCATCCTCGTCAGCGATAGGGGAATCTTGCTGGGCCGCCATCGTCGCGGCACTCTCGAACTGCCGGGCGGCACCGTCGAGACCGGGGAGTCCTTCGAAGCCGCAGTGGTCCGCGAAGTCGGCGAGGAGACCGGCCTGATCGCCCTTCCCGGCGACGTCCGGCTCCTGGGCACGCTCGTCGACCACGTTGACGGCGTCCTTCGGGTCACCGTCGGCGCGCTGGTCCGCGCCTGGCGAGGGCAGCCGGCCACGCAACCGGACGAGAGCGTCGGGGAGTGGGCCTGGCACACTCTCGATCAGCTTCCCGATGGCCTCTTCGTGTGCAGCGCCCAGATCCTCACCGCGTGGCGGCCCGACCTGCCCATCGACCACGCACCCGCGCACTTCACCCCCTTCGCCCACGGGGGCACACCGGCAGCGACAACGGCGGACGACCTGTGACCGCTGGCGCAGAGTCGAGTCTGTGGCGCCACCGCGACTTCCGCCTCTACTGGACAGGGCAGGCCGCCGATGTGCTGGGCTCTTCTCTCAGCTCGGTCGCCATCCCCTTGGTCGCGGTCGTGAACCTGCACGCAACGACATGGGAGGCCGCCGTCCTCGCGGCCGTGCAGAAGACGCCGCCCCTGCTGTTCTCGCTGCCGGCCGGTGCCTGGTGCGACCGCGTCCGCAAACGGCCCTTGATGATGGCAACGAGCCTGATCTGCGCGGCAGCGATGGCTTCGATCCCGCTGGCCGCCTCTCACGGCAGGCTGACCCTGCTACAGCTGTGGGTCGCGGCGTTCGTGGTCGGCTCCTGCCACGTGGTGGGCATGGCTGCGAGCCTGTCGTACATCCCCCATCTCCTGCTGCCCCATCGGCTCATGGAGGCCAACGCCAAACTGGCCAGCGCCAACACGCTGGCCGACATCGGCGGCCCGGCCCTCGCCGGAGCGCTCATCGGTGTGATCGGCGCTGCCCGAGCGGTCGCCGCCGATGCGGTCTCCTACCTCGTCACTGCCTGGTGCACCCTGCTCATCCGCAGCCCCGAGACCGTGCCCGAGCGGCCCACCGCGCAACGGAGCCTGCGTGGTGAGATCCGGGCCGGCATCGCCTACACCTGGCGCCATCCCGTCATCGGCCCGCTCGTGACCACGAACGCGATCGTCTCCACCGTCCTCGCCGGCACCAGCGCCATCTGGGTCGTCTACCTGCTCCGCGAACTGCACTGGTCACCGGAGACGTTCGCCGTGGTGATGAGCATCGGGGCGAGCGGAGGCTTCCTCGCCTCCCTCACCACGCCCCGTCTCACCTCACGCTACGGAGCAGGCCCTGTCATGATCACCGCACTGACTCTCGCGCCCGCCAGCCAACTGCCCCTCCTGCTCGCCGGCCCCGGGATCGCCGGACAACTCGGCATCGGATGCGGCCTGTTCGCCCAGCTCTTCGGCGCGGTCACGCACGGCCTGACCCAGCGCACCGTCCGCCAGCGCGCCTGCGCGCCCGATATGCAAGGCCGCATGCAGGCGACCGGCCAGTGGACGGCGTTCGGGCTGCGCCCCTTCGCCGCCCTCCTCGCGGGCTACGCCGGAACCACCTTGGGCCTGCACACCACCCTGTCCCTCGGGGCCTGCCTGCTCGTATTGCCGCCCCTACGCCTCGCCCTTACCCCGATCCGCACCCTGCGCCTGGTCGCCCCGTGACCTCAAGGCACCGCACCGCAGACTTCCCGCCCGAACCAGCGCACCCGCCTCGCCGACCGCGGTGGCCACCCTGAACTGGCGACCACGCTCAAGCACCACTCCGAATACCTCACCGGAGTGCCCGTTCCCGCACCCTGAGAAGACAAGAAACCGAGCCCCGCCTCCGCGCCGCAGTCGAAGCTGAGTCCCTGCTCGCCGACGGCGTACTCGCGCAGCTCCACGCAACTGGGACCCACGCGCACCGCACAGAAACTGGCCGAGAACCACAGGGGAGATCATGGAAGACCTGCAGCAGCAAGCCGCCCGCTGGGATCAGTGGGCGCCGTACTACGACGAGGACACGCGTAACCAGGACCCGAGCCGCGCCGCTGCTGCCCTCGCTGACCTCGCCGGAGACGGCGCAGCCCTGGAGCTGGGCATCGGAACCGGCCGCGTCGCCTTCCCGCTGGCCGAGCGGGGGACGCCCGTCTTCGGCCTTGACGCCTCCCAGAAGATGATCAGCTGTCTCGAAGCACGCCAAGAGCAGACGCCAGGGGGGCGCTCGCTTGTCCAGGCGCGGATCGGCAACATGGCTCGGTTCGACCTCGGTACGCACTACCCGCTCGTCTACGTGATAGCGAGCACGCTCTTCTTCCTCACCACACAAGAGGATCAGGTCAGCTGCTTCCGCAGCGTGGCCAGGCACCTCAGTCCCCAGGGGCGGTTCGTTGTTGAAGCGGCGGTCCCGCAGACATCGGGCTTGGCCTCCGAGCGCCAGCAGATGATCGTCCGCGAAATAGGTGAGGAACACCTGCAATGGTCCGCGTTCGTCCACAACCCCGTGCACCAGATCGTCCGGGCCCAGGAAGTACATGTCGGCCCGGATGGCTATCGTCTGCTGCCGAACGTCATGCGTTATGCCTATCCCGCTGAGCTGGACCTGATGGCGCAGCTCGCCGGGCTGCGTCTGGAACGGCGGGCCGCCGACTGGGAGGGCTCCCCGTTTACCGCGACCAGTACGCACCATGTGTCCATCTATAGTCGCCAGTCAGCTGACAAGGGCGCTTCGCCGCTCACCGGAGCGTCAGCATGACCGTCCCTCGGTAGCTTCTCGCCGATGTCTTCGGTGACGGTGACGCGCAGACCACCTTGGTCGTCGACCGGCGCGGCACCGCTCTGTGGCCTGCGCGTCGAGGCTCGCCGTGAGCCGGTCGCTCAGCGGGACGACGGACAGCTAGCTCAGCACGCTGTCGAGATGGGCCTGTACCGGCTCGAAGAGGCCGTACGGGACGAGTTCCGGGATGTCGGCAAGCGCAACCCACTTCAGCTCGGCCAACTCGTCCTTGTCGGCCACAAAGGCGGTGCCGGAGGTGACCGTGCAGGCGGTGTAGGACATGTTCCTTCCGCTCTTGGGGTGCACCCGTCCGCCGAGGGCCTTGACCGCGGTCACCGTCAGGCCGACCTCTTCATGCGTCTCGCGTACCGCCGCCTGCTCGGAAGTCTCCCCGTCTTCGATCTCGCCGGCGGGGAACTGCCAAGACAGCTGGCCCTCGGAGATCCTGCGCCGCACCATCAGGACACGGTTCTCGTGGACCACGATCGCGGCGGAGATACCCGGCCGCTCCACTACCGTCCGCTCAGTCATGCGTCTTCCTCCAGTGCTTCCAGGATCGGCGGGTAAATACTGTCGGCGGGTATGAAGCGGGTGACTGCATTCTTGGCTGCCCACGTCACGTCCACGTTCTCCACGGCATCGCTGTTCGTCGCTTCCCCGGCGAGGTACTCGCACAGGAAGTACACGCAGTGCACCCCAGTCACCGGGTGGAGCCGCTCACCGAGGCTCTGGCGGATGGCGCAGTGCACACCGGTCTCGTCCAGCGTCTCGCGGATGGTCGCGGTCTCAGGCCGGACGCCGGGTTTGATGACGCCCGCGGGGAACTGCCAGGTGATCCCGGACGCATCGTCGGCACGGCGACAGACCAGCAGAACGTCGTCAGCGCGGACGACGACAGCGATGGCGACGCGCAGGACCTGGGCTTTGGGCTTCGTGGCTGCGGCCTCCGCTTGGCCTGCGTCCGCCGTCATCAACGCGAAGCGTTTGCGGACAGATCCCGGTGCGCCCTCGTGGACGGAGTCCAGTAGCTGTTGCATCTCACGGCGAGGGATGACATCGGGGTCAGAGTGCCAGGTAGCGACGGTTCGTGAAGAGATGCCCAAGCGGTTAGCGAACGACTCATTGGTCATGCGGAGAGCGGATTGGAGTGTGCAGGCGAGATGACCGGTCCAGACGTCCACTACTTCCATTGCAGCCCTCACGCATCCGATCGACAACGTGCATGGTCAATGCGGCTCAACTGCAGGCTAGTTGCACTGTCGCTTCATGGCGAAGGGAGCCGAACACCGGTTGACTCTAAGACGTGCCGCCCCAGACTGAACCCACCCTCTCGCACAAATGTCCGAGCGGTGCAGCCGCCCAAGCATGCTAGTTCAGATCCCTTAAGGAATCGGCGAGTTGGAAGATCGAAATACGGTCTGGAAGTGACCGAGAGTCGCCGCCCGGGACGAGGGCCGCGCTCCGGCCGCCACGGGCGGCAGGCGGTCCGCGCCCGACCCGTGCCTGGGCATCACTTTTCGACTATCGAATGTCCGTATCGGGAGGGTGCCCAGCACCGCCATCGGTAGCCCAACTGCCAGGCGCTATCGGCTGATCCAGCGCGGGTAACCTCAGTCACTGACGCGCTGAGCGACCGTCATATCACCCGCGTGGCAGATGAAAGGGAACCATGTCCCAGGAGCAGAGCCAGACCGTCGAGCGCACGCTTGTGCTGCTCAAGCCCGATGCCCTCGTTCGTGGCTTCGCCGGCAAGGTCATCACCCGGTTCGAGGAAGCGGCACTGAAGATCGTGGGGGTGAAGATGAAGCAGATGGACGCCGAGTTCACCCGGCGCCACTACTTCGATCTCGAAGATCGCCTGGGCAAGGAGGTCTACGACTTCACCTCCGCATTCATGCAGCAGGGGCCGGTCATCGCCCTGGTGCTCGAAGGCTTCGACGCGATCGCCACGGTGCGCAAGCTCGTGGGCAGCACGTACCCGAACGAGGCTCCGGCCGGGACGATCCGGGGCGACTTCTCGCACTACGGCAAGGCCGCCAGTGTGGCCTCCGGCAAGGCCGTGGCGAACCTCGTGCACGCCAGCGGCAACAAGGAGGAGGCCAAGCAGGAGGTGGAACTGTGGTTTGACAAGGACGAGCTGCACGACTACCGCACGCTCGCGGAGATCTTCGCCTGCTGAGGCGGACGACGTCACCACGGGGGCGTCGAAGCGTTGAGCACCACTGGGGCACACCGTTAGCAGAAAGGGCACCATGACCAACCAGACCCGTGTCGCGTCCGTCCAGGAACTGGAGTCGGTTTTCCAGCAGGAGCTGGCGACCGACCGATGGGCTGCGGCGGAGACGGCCTACGCGCTGGCCGTCCGGCACCGCGACGTCGGCGACTGGGAGAAATCCCGCGAGTGGGTGAAGCAGACCCTCCAGCTCCTCGAAGGCTTCCCCGCCGAGACCGAGGAGCAGGTGGCCACGCAGCGCACCTCCGTCGGAGGCGTCGACCTGCCGAACTACCTGCATGAAGGCGTCGTGCACAGCCGCTTCGGCGACCTCGGCTGACGCACGCGCGCCCTGATACGGCGGTGCGGATCGCGTCCGCACGCTGACCGCACCGCCGTCGGCCACAACTGCATACCGCCCACCAACCAGACCAGCCAGGCCCCCGCCTGAGCGGGTTCGGGCGGACCACCCATGCCCGAAGAAGGGACCAAGCCGTTGCCCATCGAGATCGAAATGCGCGCCCGGTACGACAAAGAGACCCACGACCGGCTCACCGCCCGCCTGGAGGGCGAAGCCACTGACCTGGGCCGCGACGACAAGCACATCTATTTCTACGTCCTGCCCGACAAGCTGCTCAAGGTCACGGACAACACCGCCGCCGGCACGGCCAAGATCACCCTCAAGCACAGCAAGATCGGCCAGGGTGCGGCCTTCCCGGAGACAGAGTTCCCCATCGCCCGCGAGGACGTCCCTGCGGCTGTGGCCGTCTTCAACGCCCTTGGCTTCGAGCCGCACATGCACCAGGCAGACAACCAGCGGCACAACTACCGCTTCCGGGGCGTAGAGATCGCCGTGAAGTGGAGCGAGGCGTGGGGCCACCACGCCGAGTTCGAAGTGCTGCTGGACGACGACGCCAGCGACACGGCCCGCGAGGAGGCCGCTGCCCGCATCAGCACCGCAGCCCAGGACCTGGGCGTGACGCTGATGACCGAGCAGGAGCTGGCCGACTTCACCGCGGCGTTCGAGTCTGTCGAGCAGGCCCGCAAGGATCAACTGTCGTTCGAGGAGATCGAACCGCAGACCTGATCGGTATCCGCCGTTCCGACCCACCGAGGGGGTAGGCCCGATGAGTACCACCCCGCCGGCCGACAGCTTGGTCGAGCTGGCTGCACGCAAGCAGCTTCCGCACCACCAGTTCACCGACCACGCCACCGTGCGATGGATCGAGGCCAACCGGCCGGACTTCCCCGACTCGGTGACTTCGGCGCTTCGGGCCACCTCCCAGCGGCTCGTCTACCGCTCGGCCATTCCTACCGTCTGGATGGCGAACCCTCAACTCGCCGACTCTCTGCACGGCGTTCGCCACGCCATGCGCACCGCCACCCTGGCCGCGCTTCTCGCCGATGCCGACGATCTGAACGAGGACGACACAGCCACCCTCGTCATCGCTGCAGCCGTCCACGACTGCCGCCGAGTCCACGACAAGGACGACCGTGGGCACGGGGCACGCGCCGCAATCTGGCTGACGGACAACGCCGACACGGTCTGGGCGCACTTCCACATGGCGCCCACCCCGCATCGCATCGTCTCGGTCGCGACGGCCGTGCGGCTGCACGACGTGCCGTACGACGTCTTCGCCCCGGACGACCTCACTGACTACGCACGAACCCGGCACATCACCGACCTGCTCAAGGCCGCCGATGCCCTGGACCGCTACCGCCTCCCGAAGCTCTCCTGGTGGCCGGACCCCTCCCGCATACGGGCCGCCGCTTTCACATCCTTGCGTCCCACGGCGTTCGAACTCGTGGTGGCCTCCGAAGCCGCTCACCTCGCGGGCATCGACAGCGCGGACGCCGTACTCAAAGCTCTGGAGCAGCGGGGGTTAATCACCTGATGGACACCCACGACGCGTACCACCTGTGGGCCGATGCGCACGCCTTCTACGACACCCCGCTGTTACCCGACACCCGCGACCAAGTCGGTCCCCTCGCCGAGCAGTCCGCCCGATGGGAATCCCGGCTGGCCGAGGAGACCCCCCACGGCGCGCTCCTGCGGACGAACGCCCTGTTCGACGCCCTCAACGGAGACGGGCCACTGCACCTGCTGCACGTCACCCACGCCCTGGAAGAGATCAGCCAGCACGGCTTCCTCTACCCGTCGGGCGGGTGCCTGGTCGGCAGCATCTACTGCGCACCGCTGACTGTGCACGGCAGCGGCTACCGGATGCATAACCTCGCCGAGTACGTCCTCAACAAGGAAGCCCCCGCGTTCGTGGCCAAGGGCGGCGCAGGCCGTACACCGACCCCGCTGATCTTCAAGATCACTCGGCCCCGTCGCGCGTACCGCGGTCTGGCGGGCGTGGACTACCTACGCCTGGGCGCGATCCATCTCAGCATCTACAGCGACCTCGAATATCTGCTGTCCAACACCGAGCGGTCCGCGCTACGCGAGACGATCGTCAGCCGCATCAAGAACAGCACCGCGTTCCTCGCCCTCGCGGCGGCCATCGTCTACGAAGGCGCGGAGGTCGCCGCCCCGTCATTCCTCGAGCTGCTGGACGAAACGATCCCGCGCCTGCCGATCCTCGGCTACCTGTACTTCGAGGCCCTGGCTGAGTACCTGATGCTCCACTCCACCAGCGACCACAGCCAGCAGCTCGCCGAGAGAGGCGAATTCAACAACTGGCTCTACAAAGACATGCTGTTCACCACCTTCCCCGACATGGCCGGCAGGTTCGACCTCGCCAAGTTCCGCCCTGCACCTAGCAGGTTCGACATACTCCTGGCCAGCGTTGACACCACGGTGGATCCCACGCACGCCCGCGCCTATCTCCGCGACCGGATCAGCTATCTCGTCGCCGCTCGCCTCTTCACTCCCGGCCAGATACCGGAAGCCTGGCGCCACACACGCTGGGAGTTCGACAGCCTCGCTACGCAGATGGGGCCGCTGCTCGGCCACCTCATCCACCGGGAACTGCGGACCTTCGGCCGCTACCCGGACTTTTACTTCTACTTCGACCAGCACAAGGCGCTCCAGGCGTGGAACTACTGGAACCACATGGACATCATCGCGCCGTTCAACGGCACGATGCCCAAGGGGGAAGTGGGCATCAACCCGGCATACCCCGACCTGGAGTACAGCATTTACCGGGCCGTCCGGGACTCGGCCGGCCGAGTGCACCCCGTCGAGAAGTTGGACCTCACCATCGCGCCCCGGCTCGTGGACATCAAGTACACGCTGATGCGCAACAACAAATGGTCAGTCCCCGAACCCTCACCGAACTGATCCGGCCCCGTCAGGAGACGACATGACCGTGCACTCCGCTGCGCCCTCGCTCGACCTCCTCCGCGAGCAGATCGCTGCTCTCCTGCAGGAGCCCGCGACCGGCCACGGGCTCGCCCGCACCCTGCGGGCCACAACCAAGCAGATCGAGATCAGCCGCTACCACCAGGCCAGCAGCATGGCCTGGCCGAACGGCCGCATCGACACGACGCCCGAGAAGGTGCAGATCGGCGGCGGCACCCACAGGATCGACGGCTTCTTCAACATCGACGCTGTCCCGCCCGCCGACCTCCTGTGGGACATCCGTGAAGGCATCCCTCTGCACGATGCCAGCGTGCAGCTCATGTTCTCCGAGCACTTCCTGGAGCACATCGACTACCCCCGCTCCGTCAAGCACTACGCTCGCGAAGCGCACCGCGTGCTAACCGACGGCGGAGAGCTGGTCACGGGCGTACCCGACGCCGCGTTCCTCCTGAGGCATTACCCCGCCAACACCGAGCTGGCTACCGAGATGGTGGAACGGTGGTACGGCAAGCGGGATTGCCTGGGCGACATCAACACCTTCCTCGATCTGATCAACTACGCCTTCCGCGACCAAGACGACACCCCCAACTACACGCCTCATCTCTGGGCTTACGACGAAGAGAAGCTGATACAGCTATTCGCCGAGGCCGGATTCCGGACTGTGGAACCGTGGGACTTCGACGCCGAGATAGCCAATCCGAAACGACAGTGGGGCAGCGTTTACGTGGTCGCCAAGAAGTAGGTGCCACAGCTCGCCTTCTACCCACACGTACTGGCCCCGATGATCGCTGACCTAACGGCCGCAGACGGCTGCAATCTCTAATTCAGGGAGATCGAACGAGCTCGCCACCACAGCAGCCGTACCCGTCTGTCCTTCATGAACCGCCAAACACTACTTAGGAGAAATGTGCCGCAGAACATCCGGATCGCCAATCTCAACGCATACAAGCTCACCCCCGCCTCTCGAAGCACCAGTTCCTGGACAGCGCGCCTCACAGCCATCCAGGAGATAGCGCCGGACATCCTCGCACTTCAGGAAGTCGTCATCGACGAGAACGTAACCGGCCGCGACGACTGGGAGCATGAAGCCGCCTCCCTCATCCAGGACCTGGCCGACGAATGCGGTCTGAGCGCCTCCGTCGGTGCCAGCGACGGCCATCCGCACGGCACAGCCATGGCCGCGAACTGGCACCGTCCATGGTGGACCGCGTTGATGTGGAATCCCAACGCCGTCGGAGTGATCGAGGGGTCGTACCGCCCGTTCGGTGCGCCCGACTACTGGCACGGCTGCACCACAGTCCGTTTCGACGTCGGCGCCAAAGAGCCGATCCTCGTGGCCAGCTACCACGGAGACCCCTTCCGCCCCGACTTCCGGTACAACGAGTCGCTCCGGCTGAAGGGCACCTTCCGTACGACAGGCGGCGTCAAGCCCGGCTTCGTACTCGGGGACCTCAACTCGATCTCCGCGGCCGAGGTCGACGACGGTCAGGGGGGCCGCCGGTACTACGACGACGAGCCGTATACCGAGATGGACCACGACGATCTGGAGTTCCAGGTACAGGCCGGCACGATCGGCACGACGCAGCTGGCAGACCGCCGGCAGACCGAGACCTTGCTGCGCAAGGACTACATGGTCGATGCCGCTGCTCACCTGGGCGCTCCGTGGGAGCCGACAGTGGGGCATTGGGCGGACGGCCAGGGGGACCCCGACCCATGGGGACCGCGGCGCATCGACCTGATCCTCGCCAGCCGCACCGTCGCCCCGGCGCTCACGGCGTACCGCACCCATCGCAGCCCGGCCGCCGAGCAGGCGTCGGACCACCTGCCGGTCCTCGCGGACTTCGACCCCAGCAACATAAGCCGGGAGTTCGTGAATTCTGACGGCCTTACGGTCGGGAACTCGCGGGGTGGTACCGCTGGGAGTTCCCGTTGAGGGTCCCGGTTCGTGAACTGACGGGAAGCAAGCCTGCTGAGGGCTTAGTCCGCGGTGCGAGGGCGCCGCAGGGCCAGCGTGAAGCTGGCGAGGTCCCGTATGGGCCGGACCGCGGGAGGAGCAATTGCCGTTGTCCGGCGGGCGCCTGCCGCCCGTGTCGACATCGTGTGTCTGGGGCGGCAGGCGGGTGGTCAGGCTGTTTCGGGGCCGGGGGTGTAGAGAGGCTCCATGGCGATGGTCTGCTCGGTGAGCTTCTGGCCGAGTCCTTCGCGGGCGGCGTTGAGGAGGAGGCCGTTGTCCAGGTCGCCCTGCCAGGCGAACATGCCGCCGAGGTTGTGCTGGACGACGTATTCGGCCTTGGCCTTGACAGTGCGTGGAGTATCCAGGGACATGAAGACCCGGGATTCGTGGTTGTAGAGGAAGTCGGCGTTGGCGACTGTGTCGGTGTAGAGGGTGTAGCCGTTGCGGCCTTGACCGGTTTCGAGGTCGAGGTAGTTGGTGATGATGTCCGGCCACTCGGCGACACCGGATTCGAAGGTGCCCAGGGTGAGCCCACGCCCCTCGCTGTCACAGGTGCCGGCGAGCGGGGAGATGCTGGTCATGGTCGCGCCGCGGGCGCTGCGGCCGTAGCTCGCCCACCCGACGTGGATGCTGCGGGAGTCGATCCCCGCTTCCAGCAGGAACTGGACGGCGCCCTCCAAGGACGTGGTCGACTCACTGCCGGGGGTGCCATAGATACCAGCGTGGTGCCCCAGGCCGTCGGCCCAGGGCGTGCCGAAGAAGTCGTAAGTCATCACGTTCAGCCGGTCCGCTCCGGCGTCCACGAGCGCGCTGACCTTCATCGTGCGCAGTACGGCCGTGTCGCTGCTCAGCGCGATACCGATCTTCGCGTCCCGGCGGCCGGCGACATCCAGGGCCCGCCTCAGCTCCCCGATGAGTGCGGCGTAGTTGGCCGGATCCTCCTCGCCGTACTCACTACCGCGCGCGCCCGCGACGCCGGGGTACTCCCAGTCGATGTCCACCTCGTCGAACAACGTGGGGAACCGGTTGAAAATGTCCACGACGCTGTCGACGAACACGGTCCGCTGCTGACGGTCCCGAGCCACCCGATGGAAGGCTTCACTCATCTCCGGGCCGCCGATGTTGAACGCGACCTGCAGCGTGCGGCCGGCCTCCGTGCTGCGCTTGGCCAGCTCGCGCAGGCCACCGAGCAGCCCCTGGACTTTCTCCTGCTGGAAGTCCCGGGGAAGCTGGATGTCCCGCCAGCCGGCGAATCCGCAGTTGGTGTACGCCTGGCAGTCCCCCCACGGGTCGATGAACGTCACCTGACCCGCCGTGCGCCCGAACTGCTCGGCGGCCCGGGCGATGACCTGCTGCTTCTCGCCCCGGTCGCCGACGATCGCGGCCGACTGCACGACGACCCGGTCGTAGGCGGTGGGGCTGGCGAGCAGCTGTGCCAGGTCCGCACCCCGTCCGGCGTTGGCGGGATTCGGGTCCTCCTGCAGCCGCCCGTCGTACTGCGCCCAGTCCGTGAGGTAGCCGGACACTTCGAAGCCGCCGGGCTCGTAGGTGTTGTAGACGGGTTTGGCGACGCGGTTGGACGTGTACGACAACTGGCTGTCCGCGGTCGCCGGGTGGAACCCGGTCTGCTGGTAGGTCCGCTGGGTGGCAGGGTCCGCCTGGACGAACTTCGAATCGCTCATGGAAGGCTGCATCCTCACGTGTCGGCGCCCTGCAACGCAGGGAAGTCGGATGGTCACACCGAGTGCGAGGCTAGATTGTTCGGGGCCACCCGCTCCCCCGCCCCGATGGAACATGGCCGGATCCCGTGCATGGCTGTCCAACTGCCCCCTCCGCGCCAGTCACGGGACTGCACAGGGGGCACATCTCGCTCAGGGCTCGCCGTTGGGAGTACGGGTGATACCGCTTGGGTCGAGGGCGGCAAGATAGCGTTCAGCGCCGGCGATGGACAGACCGAACAGGTCACACACGCGGCGCAGGTCGCCGGTGGCCAGCACCTCGTCGAGGATGCGGTCCTCGCGCAGCGCCTGGGCGGAGATGCCAAGGATGTTGGTGGCCCAGACATTGCTGGTCGGCCCGGTGTGGGTGGCGGTCTGCCAGTTGATGAACAGGTGCGGGTTGACCGTTGTGGGCCAGCGGCGGGCCCGAAGGTTGAGGTAGGCGGCCAGGCGGACTCGGACCGGTTCGGCGAGCAGGATGACGCGCCCGCCGAGGTAGAGGCGACCGTCGCGCACGTCGGTGTGCAGCAGGTGCCGCAGGTCGGCGACGGTCGGCCCGCGAGGAGGTACTGGTCAACGATCTCCTGCTCGAAGTCCTCGCACTCCTGGGGCGTCTCCAACTGCCGAGGAGCACCGAGCGAGCGCACCACCGCCAGAGTCATCGACACCCCCAGATCAGGAGACCCGACCGTGCATCGACATTCCCAGCAGACCGTCAGGATTCCCGACAGAACATCATTGTTTGCGCTCGATGGAGTGAACCCGCCCCGACCTTGCCTGCGGCCTGACCTCCAGGTCTGCTACGCGCAGGAACTCGCGGGGCTTCAGGTAGCGCTCGGCAAGTTCGGCGCGCAGCCGTAGCCCTTTATCCGTCAGCCGCACCATGTGTGTCGGCGCCTCCAGCCACAGCACGAAGACGATGAAAGGGCTTCCTCATGCAGATAGCGACTGGTGAACTGTCCGGCGGTGGCCGCCCGTCCGAGGACCGCATCCTCGTCAATGCCGACTCCACCCTGGTGGTCGTCCTCGATGGCGTCTCCACCCTCACCGATGAAACTCCTCGCGGCGGCTGGTACGCCCTAACCCTCGGCGAGGAGATCCTCGCCTCCCACGAGCGCGCCCAGCAGCTTGACCTGCGCACCACGCTCTACGAGGCCCTCACCACGGCGGTCGGCGAATACGACCTGGTCCCGGGGGCCTCGCCGGCGGCCACCGTGGCGATGGTGCGGCACCGCCCCCACGACCACATGGTCGACGCGCTCGTGCTGTGCGACACGCCCGTCGTTGTCGAGCACCGCGGCGGCGTCGAGGTGCTGCGCGACGAGCGCCTCGAAACCCTCGTCCGCCTCTCGCCGGACAGGGCGGTGATGTTCGAGCAGCTGCACGCCGGGCGCGGGTTCCAGTCCTCCGAGCACCGCCAGGTGGTGCAGCAGCTGCGGGTTCACCAGATGCAGCACATCAACGAGCCGGGTGACCCGCTGGCGTACTGGGTGGCCGAGGCTACCCCGCAGGCCGCCCACCAGGCCGTGGTGCGCTCCTGGCCCGTCTCTGACGTCAAGCGCATGTGGGTCATGACGGACGGCGCCCTGGCTGGCGTCGAGCCCTACGGGCTCTGGTCGTGGGACGCGTTCGCCGACGTCTGCACCGCCATCGGGCCGCAGCAGGTGGTCGAGACCATCGACGTCTACGAGCACACCGAAGATCCGGACGGCTTCAAACATCCCCGCTACAAGGTGAGTGACGACAAGGCACTGGTCTGCATCGACTTTCAGGCAATCAGCAAGGAACGGTAATGCGGACGGATCGTGGGCCACAACCAGCCCTGGAACACGGGCAGTTCGCCGAGACTGCCTCTGAAGGAGATCGCCAGCCGGTAGCGTGGCGACGAGTGACCTACTGGCAGGGGGCATTGGCGTGGAGGACTTCTTTTCCCGGGTGGAGAACCGCGAGCACGCCTGGCCGCCCGGCCGGAGAGACTTGCACTGGCTGATCATTCCGGACCCGGACATCGCCCGTGACCAGCTGTATGAGCCATATCGCACGCTCGCTGAGCAGCCCGGTCTGTACCCGGTGCAGCCGCAGTGGATGCACATTACGGTCCTGCACGCCGGCCCGCAGGACAGTGCTACCGACTCCGAGGCCGACCGTCTGGTGGCCGAGGTCACCAAACGGGCTGCCAATATCGCGCCGTTCGAGGTGGCGCTTTCGCGGCCGGACATCGGCAACGTCGCCATCGAGTCCAAAGGGCGTCCGGGTGCCCCGCACCGGGCCCTCTGGGAGATGACGTGGCAGGCGCAGCAAACCGTGGTCGGCGACCGATGGCCAGTGATTCCCAAGGCGACCTATCCGCACCTGTCCCACAGTTATGCCGGAGCGGAAGCGCACCTGGCCGACCGCACAGCGCTCAAGGTGCTGTTGTCCGACGTTCCGGCTGGGGAGGTGAGGGTGCCGGTCACCACGCTCACTCTGGTCGCGGAATGGCACGACCGCCGCGAGATCAAGTGGGATGTTCTGGCCGAGGTGCCCCTGGCCGGAGGCCGGTCGTGAGCACGTTCCAGGCGCAGCGTCGTTCAGGGGGGCAACGGGTGTACGGCCCTGTGTGCTTTTTGGCACCGGCAGGCGTGGACGACCCGCAGCGCCCCAGCGGGGGAAACCGCTACGACCTGGAGTTGATGCGGGAGCTGGGTGAGCTCGGCTACCCGGTGAAGCTGACGCCGGTGACCGGCGCGTGGCCCCGCCCGTCAGGCGCCGACGGGCGAGAGTTGTCCCGTCTCCTGGAGGCTCTGCCCGAGGGCTCGACGGCTCTCTGGGATGGACTGATCGCCTGCGGTGTTCCAGACATCGTGCAGGCCGCGTCGAGGCGGTTGCGGCAGGTGGTCATCGTGCATCTGCCGCTCGCCGACGAGACCGGTCTGGACCCGCAGGTGGCTCGGGAACTCGACCAGGCCGAGCGCCATGCGCTGCATGCCGCGAACGCCACCGTCGCCACGAGCCGCTGGACGGCCGCCCAGCTCACCGAGCACCACGGCTTGCCGGGAGTACGCGTCCATGTGGCTCCTCCTGGGGTTTGCCTCGCCCCCAGCGCGCCCGGCACCCCCAGTGGGGGGCGCCATTTGTTGTCGGTGGCGAGTCTGACTCCGAGGAAGGGACACGCCACGCTCTTCGCGGCGCTCGGGGCGCTCCCTCGCGAATTGCCCTGGCAGTTGAAGATCGCCGGCGCTCAGCCAGATGCTGCCTACGCCGCCCATCTCCACAGTCTGATCGCCGAGGCCGGTCTCACCGACCGGGTCTCGATACTCGGCCCGCTGGCCGGTGCCGAACTCGACGCCGCCTACGCGTGGGCCGACCTCCTGGTGCACTCACCGGAGAAGGAACCGTGGGGCATGGTGGTCCAGGAAGCCTTGGCCTGCGGCCTGCCCGTGTATGCCTCCGATGTCGGCGGGGTGCCGGAGGCGTTGGGCCACGCATATTTCCCCGGCGAAACCGCCTTCGAGCGACCCGGTCGGCTCCTGCCTGCAGGAGACAGTGCCGCCTGGGCCGAAGCGCTCAACGAGTGGATGTGCGAGCTGCGGCTGCGCGACCGGCTCAGAACTCTGGCCGAGCAGCGGCAGCGCACCCTGCCCACCTGGCGTTCCACCGCGCTGGAGGTCGCCATGGCGCTGGGCGGCTTCCCCTCCACCCCCTGGCACACCGAACTCGAAGCAGCGCCGCTGGCAACGTCATAGCTCAGGTCACCGCTGCAGCACAAGGTCGCATTCAGGACCTTGGTCACGGCCGGCTGCTGGCCATCGCGCGCACGGCCGGATTGCCCGCGATCGTCAGCACGTGCGGCTGGTGTGGAAGCGAGGGTCAGTTCCGCCTGCTCCTCACGAGCGGGCGGAACCGCTAGTACGAGCCGGGCTGCTCAGGCGGCATACGGCCAGGCGCGGCACGGCACTAATGTGGCGTCGAGTCGAGCGAGAGGGGCCCGCGATGGGGGCGCACGAGCACGGACCGGTGGAACTGCCCGGGGGGCCGACCGACGCCGAAGGGCTAGCGGTCAATGAGCAGTTGCTCGGCGCCCTGACGGGGGCGGCCGTCAACGGCTGCACGCCGTGCGTAGACCGGCTGTTGGACGAGGCCGCAGCCGATCCCGCCAGCGTGGGACGCCTGGTGGAGGTGTCGCGGCTGACCGCGCTGCGTCTGAACCGAGGCGAACTCCCCGCGTACTTGACCACCGACGACGACCCGTCCGGCCCTGCGGCGCCGGAGTTCAAGCGCCTCGTGCGGGCCATCACCGCTGCCGAACCGCTGGCTGAGGTGTGCGAGCAGCTCACGGCCCCCGAGCGACGAGCCGCAGCCGACTACGCCATTGAACTACTCGTCGGCCATCTGACCATCGCTAACACGACCGGACTCGACGACGCGGACACGCTGTCCGAGATGTGCTGCGCGATCAGCGCGCTGCTCGTCGAGTGGGTCTTCACGACCGCGCCGATGGCTCGCCAGCAGTTCACCGAGACGTGGCACCAGTACGCGCTCGGGCAGCGGGAGGCGGGACTCCCGGGCAACGGCGTCCACGCACTGGCGCTGCTGCTCGGCGCCGTGCTTCACCACCAGGCGCGCCAGGACCAGGTGACCGTCGAGCAGCTCCGCACTCTGGTCTTCACCCGCGCGCTGCCCGCGCTGAAGGACCCGGAGCAGGCCGGGGCCATCCTGAGCGGCTTCGTGGCCCCGCCCGGCAACGACGACGTCACCGTGCCGGTCAAGCGCCTCGCTCGGCGTGACAGCGCCTTCCTCGCCGACCTGTGCAAGTACGTCCGGCACACAATCGCGATGCATGTGAAGGACTGCCCGCACGGCCTGCGCGAAACCGACCACGCATGCATCCTCGCGCACCGACTCCCCTCCCTGAGCGACAGCGCCGGGCCCCAAGTAGCCGCGCCCACACCCGAAGAGGGGCGTCGCGTCGCCCTGCCTCACCTCGGCTACAGCGAAGACAAGCCCGTTGAAGACGCCCCCGACGGGTACCCCGCCGACCACGTCTGGCAGATCAACACCGGTCGGATCCTGCTGGAGCGGTGGGACGCCGACATCGCGCACTGGAACGAGAGGATCTCCGAGGACTCCAGCATCAGCGAGCCCAACTACGGCCACGAGGTCGGCCTGGAGGTTCTGGCATGCCCAGCCTGCGGAAGCCGGGACGCCTTCCTCGCCGAGGGCCGCTGGGGTGATCCCCTCACCCTGCACTGCCGCTGCGGCGTCACCATGATGTCGCCCCTCGACGCCGGGCCCGACGATCTGGGCCGCCTCCTGCTCAAGCGGCTCATCCTGTGCGAGGCGGACCCTGCCTACGCGGCCCGCCGCCTCATGCCGCCGCTGGCGGAGCGCTGGGAGCGCGAGCACCAGGCTCGCGCCTCCAGCTGGTACCTCGGCCCGGACAACAAGGACGTCGCCCTCCTCGAAGCCCTCGACCTGAGCGGCGACGACCTCTCGGAAGCCCTGACCGCCGCCCTGAAACCGAAGCTGCCCGAACGGCACGGCGGTCGCGGCCTGACCCTGTTCCTCCTTCAGGTCCTGTACGCCCTGTCCGTGCCTGCCGTACGCGACAGCGCAGACGGCAGGAAGCTGGCTGACGCCGTACGCACCCTCGTGGCTGATCTCAGGGAAGAAAGCGACCGGTGGGCGCCGACCCGGCAGCCGGTTCTGGACCGCCTCCAGCAATGGCACGCCGAAGGCGGCCCGCAGCTGTGGCAGGACGCCTGGCAGCGCACTCTGGACGTGGTCGGCCCCTATTTCAAGCGCTACCGCGTCGGCGACGGGCGCATCAGCGACGGCTGCGCAGGACTGGCTCTCGCCCTGTATCTGCTGGCACGTGAGGCGGACACCGGCGTCGACCAGATCGGTGTGGACGACGTCCGCGGCCTGCTGGCCGCAGGCGGCACGGGCGAAGCGGCCAAGGACCCGGCGGAGGTCCCTCGGCACTGGGGTTCGCGGTTGGAGGAACTCGGCCACGACCTCGACTCCGCCGACGACTCCGTTGCCCGTTTGTGGCGGCACCTGCGCACAGACCGCCCCGTCCACGTCCACGACGACCGCCGGGAGCCCGCCTTGGTCCTCGGCCTCGAAAACATCCTCGGCGAGCAATCGTTCTACCGCGTCCGCTTCTGAACACCCGCCGCCCCCGAGACGCGAAGGTGTCCCCGCTCCGGCAGTGCCACGGCACGAACGTGTTGAGCCAGCCGGTACGTTCTGAGAGTTCGTCGTCGAGGCCACGCACCGAGAGCCCAGCAGGAGTCAGCCGATGCCCCTTCACACACCAGCCGCCGGGCCGTGGGGCGACGCCCTACAGCGAGCCACCGAGGCCACCGCCGCACGCAGTATCAGCGGCATGGACGAGATGTGCTGGGACGACGTGGCGATGCGCAACATCGTCGCCGTGGTGTTCTACGCCCTGCACCTGCGCGACAGAGAACCGGTCGAATCGATCTCCTGGAACGCAGTGCTGTGGCAGCTGCGCGACGACCGGCAGGTCGCCGCACTGATCACCAGGGTCCTACCCGAGGCCGGCCACGACCTCGCCCGTACCGCCGCGCCCGGCGATCCCGTGGCCGAGACCTGGCGATGGCTGACCCGCACTTGGGATCCGCACGCCCCCACGAAGGGTTCCAGCTCCGTACTCCTGGGCCATCCGCACCACGCCGAGAGCGGCTGGGGGCCAGATGCCCCGGAGCCTCGGTGGGGCGGCATGAGCCGGGGAATCGGGGGGCTGCCCGACCCGGCCCTGGAGGTCTGCACGCACTGGGCGGCAGGCGTCGTCCAGACTGCGATCATCACCGAGCACGGCGGGCACCAGGTGTTCGACCGCGTCGAGGTCACCGCCGGGGCCTTCGAGGGACAGCGCGGGTACGTACGGGACTCGGGCTGGATCTTCGACGACGGAAACGAGACGGTAGAAGGGCCGGCCGGGTATGTGGTCGACCTCGACGACGTCGAGGGCACCGTGGACATCGACGCCGACCAGCTCCAAGCGTGCGCGGACCTGCGTTGGGCAGATCGCCCCGCAGGCACGCTCAAGGCCAGCCCTCCTCCCGGTCTGGGCGCCACGCTCCCGCCCCGCACGACGTGTGCCGAGGACCTGGCGGAGATCCTCGACCGGGCAAGCAATGCCGAGATCGTCCCCGCCGAGCTGCGCCGCACCATCGGCGCCGCAACGGAGCATCACCACCTGGAGTTGGACTGGCAGGCCAGCCCCTCGCCGCATCGGGTCACATGGCGGGTGCTCCAGCACTGGTACCAGCTGGGCGCGCACTATGCGGACGACCAGCGTGCCGACGTTTTCGAGGTGGTCGTCACCAGGCACCTGCATGATCCTGAGCCCGTCCATCGCCTCGCGCTGAGCGAGGAGGACGTGGCTGCCGTGGTCGCCCGCTGCTCCGTGCTGGATTGATCGCCCAGTGCCCGGAACTCGGCGGCGAACGAGGCGCTGGCTCGGCGACTCGGGGAGGATTGAGTATGGGGTGGACGCAAATGGCGACCGAGGTGGTGCACTGCGGTCCCTTCATTACTCTGAACCGCGACTCGGTAATCCGGCCGGACGGCAGCAGCGGCACGTACGAGCACATCACGATCGACAACGCGGTCCGCGTGGTCGCTCTTGACGACAATGACCAAGTCGCCCTTGTGGAGGATCATTTCTACCTTCAGCAACGGCGCGTCCTTCACCTTCCAGGAGGTGGCAGTGGCGGCCAGGAGCCGAAGGAGGCGGCGTTACGCGAACTGGAGGAGGAGACGGGGCTCGTCGCCGGCAGCATGCGTCCGCTTGGCGTGATCGACCCGCTGCCCGCCGCGACGGCCGCGACCACTCACCTCTTCTTCGCTACCGACCTGCGGGCCGGCACAGTCCATCGAGACGACACAGAGATCGGCATGACCGTGCGCTGGTGGAAGCTGAGCGAGGCCATAGAGGCTGTCCGTGCTGGCCGTATCACCGAGGCTGGCAGTGTCGCCGCGCTACTCCTGGCCGCGAGCGTGCCGGGCCGCTGACCGCCTGCTTCCGGATACTGCTGATTTCCTCGTGGTCCTTGCAACACAGGTGATGGTGGTCGTCAAAGACGGACGGAACACCGCGGAGTGATCGCGTGGGGCCGCGATGCCCTCGATTGCCTCAAGCAGTCGGACCTTGGGGAGCGGTGAGGCTGTGCCCGGTGAAGGCTGCCAGCTTGTCCTGGAGTGGCACGAGGTGTCCGAGCAGGTGCTCCGTGCGGCGGCGGGCCGTGTCGTACGAAGCCCAGGCCCGCACACGCTCCGGGGCGGGGAACTCTCGGTCAAGGGCGCGGACGGTGTCGTCGGTGGTCGGGAGCGCGTGCTCCGCGCAGTGGGCGAGCCACGGCTCCCGGAGCAAGGTCAGCTCGTGCGAGGCCCGGCTCGCGTCGAATACGGGCAGGGTCAGAGGGTGATTCGGCCCGAGTGCGGTCAGCAGGTTGGTCAGCGCCCGGTCCACGTGGACGCTGTGCTCGACGGAGGCACCGACGAGGCTGTCCGGGTCGTCGTAGTGCGCGCCGTGCGCGCAGGCCGGGGCCCGCAGGGCGAGCGTCAGTTGGGCCTGCCACGCCGCGGCCTGGGCGTCCGAATCCCGGGCTCCCGTGCGCTGAAGGCTCCTGATCCAGGACACTCGCTTCTTCCCCTTCCGTCCATGCGCTGGCTTCGTTCGTCACTCTGCCACCGCACGAGGGTGCACACCAGGGGACCTGGAAGCCCGGCCCCGGATAAGAGGGTTCCCCGATGGATTCCGCGTGCTCAGGATTGTCCAAAGGGCAGCCACGACGGCGTAGCCGGCGCCAGTGTCTGTCGGACGGCAGTGCTGAAGTCGGCCTGGCGGCGAGTTTGATCGCGACTGCGGAAGCCCGATCTTGGACTTCTCCAGGACCCCTGCTCCGCGACGCTGCGCGTGTCTACGATGCCGTTCATGGGCAATGACCTCGTGGGCAAGCGGTGGGATGCGGCGTGCGCGAAAGCGCGGGAGAGCCGGCCGTGGCCGAGAGACGAACAGGATGCTCTCGCCTTGGTCTACTACCTCATCGCGACCCACGAGTCGGTCGAGGTGGAGGGCATCTCCACGCAATCGGTGCGCTACCGGATCGACAATCCGTTCGTCCTGCAGCAACAGCTCACCGAACTGATCCCTGGCCCACGCTCCGGGCCCTCCCTCGATGCCGCGGCGGCAATGGCCGAGCGGACCCGGACACGGCTGGCTGAAGCCGAGGCGGATGCGAACGAGTCCAGTGGACAGCATCCGGTGGAGGGCCGGATCCGGCACGTGTGGAACTCGATGCAGGGTGTCCATTTTGAGGACCGGGAGGATAGCCTGATGTCCGACGAGGTCGGCATCACGCTGGCCGAGGGGCACCGGTGGCGTGACACCGGGGTGAATCTGTTCGAGCAGGCGGTCGGCAAGCTCCGAGCCAGTCTGGATCGCGAGTTGCTGAGCGCCGGCGGGCACCCGTCGCTGGGGGCCACGGTCGAGGTCACTGATGGTGTGCATGTGGGCCGCACCGGCAGCGTGTCCGCCGTCAGCTGGCAGGCGGATCACGAGCGGCACACCATCGAACCGGCGCCGGAATCGTTCACGGTGCGGTTCAGTGATCTGTACGAGAGCATCGACATCGCGGCCGCTGATGTGACCGCGCTGCCAGAGTGGGACCGCAATTTCGTGGTGGTCCACGCGGGAGGGCCGTTCCCAACGGAGTGGAGTGCCTCCGTCCTGCTCGCGGATGCCGACGAGAAGTCGCTCTGGCGGCAGACCGTGCTCGATGCGCTGCGCGATGGGTGGACTGGCTTCGGGCGCCTGGTCGTCTTCGTCCCGCGCCAGGGCGACGGCAGCCAGATGGCCGCCGAGCATCATGACTGGGTGAGCCGGGCGGCCTCGTGCGCCGACGAGATCATCGTCCGCTGTCTGCCTGGTGTCTCCGCCCCGCTGCAGCGGGGCCTGTTGGCGGACATCCCGACCGCTGCGGTCTGCGGGCGGCTCGTGGTCATGGTCCCTGGCGGTGAGCCTAATCAACTGCTGAGCCGGTGGCTGGAGCAGCACGCGGCGCCTGTGGCCGGCGGTGCGGCCGAAGCGGCCTCCATCGCCCTCAAGCGCATAGAGCGGGGAAGCGAACGCAAGGGCGGGGAACGGGACGTTCCCCTGTTGGCGGCCCGGACAACCGGCTACTTCTGGTGGAGTTCCGCCCTGCGGGACGCCGGCAGGGCACTCATCAGTGCCGAGATGGAATGGGTGCACAGCAACGAAGACACGGGGCACGAGGCGCTGTGGTGGTCGATGCGCGCGCGCATCCGGCATGCCGACTACCACGTCACCAGCGAACTTCTCCTGTGCCACCCCATGATGACCAGCGTGGTCGCCTATCGCCGACGCGAGAAGTGGACGGACTGCGAGATCGTGCTCGTCCCCTGCGACAACAGTCTGTCCAACATCCCTGTCCGCGAGGCCCCGAAGGGCCTAGCGCTGCGACTGCCGACGATCCTCACGGACTTCAGCGGCGGAAGTGATCACCGCGAGCGCAGCCGACGAACCCTCCACGAACTCTTCGATATCGACGGCATCGATATGGACCGGCTCCGGACACTCGGTGGGCGCAACGACTCATCCCTCGTGGCCGCCAACCGCAATGTGACCGTGCTCGAACTGACCGAGGACGAACTCGCATCCCTCCTCGGCCGAGACGACGGCGCCACCGACGGCCCGGCGGGACCTCCGTTGGTGATCTGCCGAGTAGCGGACCTCCTGGCCGAGCCGGTCTGCGACTGGGCCACGTTGGGTGCCATCACCCGGGCCGTCATGCCCACCTGGCCGCCGGCTTCCGGAGACTTCTACACGGGCCGCATGTGAGCAGCTCCCAGCACAACACCCCACGTCCGCCGGGCACCGAGTTCCGTATGGTCACCGCGACCGGCTGGGCGACTTGAAGAACGAACTGATGAACCCGGCGCCGCGCGTGCAACGTACCGGGTGCACGCGGCCGGTGCAGCCTTGGGAGGGGCAGACAGCGATGGATGAGCCAGAAATGACACGTCCCGATGAGCAGGACGAGCACCATCTGGCATGTGGTTCGATCCTGCTGCAGGAGGAGTTGGTCCGGTTCAGCTCCAGAGCCATGATCGACGACATGATGGCTGTGGTGAGCCGGGAGGCGATGGCGGCCCGACTGCGGCAGCAGGGACACGGCGGGATCGGGTAACCAGCACAGACCTGACAGGTTCGGCTCAACAGCCCCCTCCTCGTACGTTACGTTGGGGGCGGCGCAGGTCGTGCACGCGCCGAGACCGCCTGACATCGTGCCCACGCCGCATCTGTCCGGCGCCCGGTCGAAGGCTCGCCGGATACGGTCCGGCACCCGGAGCGCTCGCTCCGGCGAGGGCCCACGCTGCTCAGCCCTGTCCACACCGCGGACTTCAGGGCGGGACGGCGTGGGCGCCCGCTCGATCGGAGTCGACCATGACCAAGCGGGGCAGCAACGATCGCAAGGCCAAGGCCCGAAAGGTCGCCCGGGAACAGGGCGTTCGGATGACCGTGGCGCACTCCCGGTTGCTGGAGGCCAAGAACCGGGACACAGCCAGGCCGGCCGACACCGATGGGAAGCGCATGCAGCCGGAAGACCCTCATGAGCTGCGGATCCATCGCTTCCTCGTCGAGGGAACCGTCGAGGTCCTCGACGGATATGCCGCGTCCCACACCCTCGGGTACGACAGCACCGGCCGTCTGCGGGCTGGTTGCCGGTGCGGCTGGGTCAACCCTCACAAGGGACCGCGCTTCCCGGACTCGCCCAGCCCCTATGGTGTGGAGGCACCCGAGCAGAAGCACTGGCGCTGGTACCACCTGACGGCCTGGTCCCAGCACGCCGCGGACGCAGAGGGCGAGCCGCCATCGGCACAGGTCGTCCAGGATCCAGACATCTCCATCAACGACCTCACCCGCCAGGTGATCTTCGACCTCCGGCTGCTCCTGGACCACGCCCAAGACGACGCAGACACGGTGGCCTCCGTATACGGGGCCACCGAGACACTCCTGCGGGCCGAGCGTGTCCGCATTGCCCGCGAGCGCACCCCGTTCCTGGAGCCGAGCGGCCGGGAAGCCGTCGAGGCGCCGGGGGTAGATCTGCACGGACTCCCCGACAATCTTGCGGTGGGCCTGCGCGTCCTGCTCCGGCGCACCCATAGCGGCCGGACCGGCGGCCACTGGGAGCTGCGCGCCATCGAGCTCGCGGCCGGCGAGCTGCGCCGCCTAGTCCTGCTCACGGCGCACCGGACGTCCGCCTCAACCTGAGCACCGGGTTGGAAGCGAGCGGACGCCGGACGGGGCGCTGGCCCCGCTCAGAGACGATCCCCCAGCCGATACCCAGGGGATGAGAGGCAGAGTGCCTGGAGGGCGAGGCGCTCCGAATTCAGCGACGATCCGTAGCACGGAAGTTGTGGCCGAATCGCCCTCCGCAGACCGGCGAAACGCCCGGCGCTCAGGACTCGCTACAGCGGTCGATGAACGCCAGCTCCGCTCCGGTGAGGCGACGGGGCCGGCCGGTGCCGAGCTCGTAGACGTCGACGGCGGCCATGCACCGGCACCGGGGGCAAGTCAGGCTTCCGTGTAGCGGGCGAAGAACTCGGCCTCGGCTTCCGAGATGCGCCGCGGGCTCCCCGTGTCCAGGTTGTACGCGGCCATCTTGGTGATGGCCTCGGCGTACGTGCGGTCGGCGTCCCGGATCGCGTATCCCAGCTCAAGTCGCGCCCCCCGGCAGGTGACGACCCATACATCCACATCGACCGGCGCCTCGCGGTAGACGAGAGGCGCCTGGTAGTCCACGACGGACTGCTTGACCACGAAGGCGTGCTGACGGCGCTCGGCCTCGTCGGCGGGCAGCATGTCGTGGAACATGCGAGTCCTCGCCTCCTCCAGGTACGTGAGGAACCGCGAGTTATTGACGTGCCCGTAGGAGTCCGCGTCGACCCAGCGCAGCGGGAGCGGATAGGTGTACTTGGCCATGTGGGGGGGCTTCCTGTGAAGAGGGCGGGGTACGGCGGAATGTGCATCCGCGGGGAAGCCGCCGACCGAGGCGGCCTCCCCGCAGCACTGACGGTCTAGAGTTCTTGCCCCCGCCGGGCATCCGACTCGCCGGAGTCGCCGCCTTCGATCATGTGCCGAACCTGGCGCAGCACCCGCTGCTCGGTGTCACGCTGTTCGATCAGCTGTCCGATGCGCGCGGTGGCCGCGTCGGCCTCGGCCGGCAGTGCGGCACGTACCAGCTGGTGGACCTCGGCGAGGCACTCTCCCTGCATGGCTTCCCTCGGTATACGAGCGATGACGGTGGTGGGCGAGACGTGGGTGACGGACCAGCAGTCGGCCACCTCTTCCACTGCCCACACGACAGTGTGCTGATCGGGCGCGAGTGTCAGCTGGGCGTCGGGGCCCATGAGCTTGCTGATCGCCGGCATCGGGATGCGGCTCTCCCCGGCCAGCGCTGCCGCCTCTTCTGCGGTCGATACGACCATCCGGGACGCGAGGGCCGCTGCCTCCCGCCGCCAGCGGGTGGCGGCGTCCTCGGCCACGCGATTCTGTGCGTGCCGCTGTGCTGCTTCCAGGTCGTCCTGGTTCGCCGTCACCGCGGCCCAGGCGTTGCGGGTGCCTCCGAGGGCATCGCGCTCGTCCTCGCCGCCTTCGACCCAGGTGATCACGACGAAACGGCACTGCGGCATCGACGCAGGGTAGAGGACATGGCTGACGACCTCGACCGTCTCCCAGTCCAGCGTCGGCACGTTCATGCGGAACACGTGGCCGTCGCGGGTTTCACCCATGTCGTTCTCGGTGTCCCAGATGTGCCTGACCTTGGGGTCCTTCTTGACCTTTTCGATCAGGGCGCGCAACTCGGGGTCGTCGTCCTGCCTCGTGGCCTCGGCGAACTTGAGCATCTTCACGTAGGCCGAGGCGTGCATGTCCCAGTCCTGGTAGTGGTCGCGCGCCTCCTTCGACGTCAAGGCCCATAGGATGAGGTTCGCCCCCGGCTCCATCACCCAGGACCACCACTCGGCCATGGCGGTGTTGAAGCCGAGGATGTTCCAGTGCTGGTCGCACAGGTAGGCGGGGCTGGGCATCTGCCGGTCGATGAGCAGCCGCAGCGCCTGCTGCAGCTCCGGCTGGCCGGCGCCGCGCGGTGGTTTCAGATTCGACCCGATGTTGTGCAGCTGGAGTGCACGGCGCTCCTCGCGGTCCAAACCGAACAGGGTCGACAACGATTCGCATTGCGCGGGGGTGAGCCGTGGCGGCGTCGCGCCCTTTTCGATCTTGCGATAGGTGCGCTCCCCTATGCCCATGGCCTTGGCCGTCTTGGCCTGGGTGGGGCGACCGCGTGCAGCCTTCCGCCATCGGTACAGCAGCGCGCCGAAGCCCATGTACTGGCCTGCGGGCTGCGGATCATCGCCGCCATCCTTGCCCCGAGCGCCTTCGTCTACACCGTCATTACCGCTGGAGTCATGTCCATGTGCGACCACGAGAAACCTGCCTTACGCCTCTGAATGACTCCCAGATCCCGGGCACACAAAAGGGGTCAGCGCATGCGCACTGAACCCCCGCCCTTGGCCCCCCGCCAGGGAACAATAGCCAATATTTAACTGATCTTGAATTCATGTGGCACGGGCCACAAATAACCCCTTCACCCTTGTTCAACATCGGACAACTTACATCCGACAGGTCGGCACGTTCGCACCCGAAACGGACGCGCCACTTGATCACTAAGGGGTGCCCGGCCGGAAATCGGCAAAACGGTGCCGGTTTTCGTCAAGGCCCCTATTTACTGGTCTAGACCGCCCCCCGCAGGGCGTCGCCGAGACGGCGAACCACCCCCATTCCCCTTATGCGGTAAGCGACTTACGGCACCGTAGGCGAATCGGCGAGGGCATGCCAGCCGCCTGACCTATGCGTGTAAATCGGGCAAAAGATCACCGTTGACGCCCCTCATGCAGCTTGGCTTAAATCCTTCTGACCAGCCGGTTCAACACGTTGTGTCATGAGGTGCAGGGGGTCGCAGTGCAGATCATCTCCGGGATGCTCGGGGCGATCCGACGGCTGCCCACGTCACGACCAGCAGCCTCGACCCGCAGGCGCAAGTGCCGGCGCCCGCCTTCTGCGACTTGTACCGCGGCCTTTAGCTAAGTCTGGATCTTGTCGCAGCGTCCGCATATGTTCGTCGTCCCTCGCCGGGCACCTCGCCCGGCGCCGGAGACGAGGAGGAACAGCGTGGGCCTTAGAGGGACCGGCCGGGGCGGATAGCCCGGAAAAACAGCGGCGGCGCCTGAGAGGTGCAACTCCCAAGCGCCGACCGCCAAATGGAACTCCTGCCCGTGCAAGGGCCGGAGATTTACCCACCATCACCGCACCGGGCCAATTCCCTAACACGCCCCGGAGCGGCGCTCACTTCAGAGGAGAGTGTTGCATGCGCACTGCCCTGCGCAAAAGACCGGTCAGCCCGGTCAGCGCGGCAGGCTGCCCCCTGTCCACTGCCCGTGACCGCATGCCGGTCCGGCAGGGCCCGCTCCGGCGCAGCACGGGAGGTGGGGCCTGATGGCACGCATCCGCACGATCAAGCCGGAGGCGTTCGAATCGGAGGACCTGGCCTCGGTCAGCCTCACCGCCGAGCGGACCTTCTTCGGGCTCCTGACCCAGGCCGACGACTCCGGCCGACACCGCGACCACCCCGCCATCATCGCCGGGCGGCTGTGGGCCCTGCGTCCAGAACACACCGCCACCCACGTCGCCCGCGACCTTGACGAGCTGGCCTCGGCCGGGCTCCTGTGCCGCTACACCGGATGTGACGGGCGGACCTGGCTGCACATCGTCACCTGGGACCAGCACCAGAAGATCAACAAGGCGACCGCTTCCCGCCTGCCGCGCTGCCCCAGCCACCAGGCCCGGCAGCACTGCGGCAAGTGCCAGAACGCGGCCTGCCCCAGCGCGCGGGCAGAGACGTCGGCCACGTTGGCACTGACTCCTCCCGCAGGACTCCCGGAAGACTCCCGGAGCTCGCAGGGAGGGCGCCCCAGCCCCGTCGTCCACACCCCCGGCACCCCGGAGGGTGCTCTGGAGCCCGAGACGGCACCGGTGGGCGCCGCTACGGGCACCGGCTCGACGCCAGCGGGTAAAACCGCAGGTCAGACTGCACTACCGGAGGACTCCCGGAGGACTACGGGAGGACTACGGGAGGAGTCACGCCCTGGATCTAGGATCTTGGATCCTGGATCTTTCCTTACGGGGCGCGAGGCGCCCGCGCCCGACGCCTCGTCGGCGAAGGTCTCGGCCAAGCAGCTGGTGGCCGAGTACGTCCGAGGCTGCAACCGCCGCCCTCCGGAGGACTTCCTCGGCCACCTGGGCCGGAAGATCAACGCCCTGCTCGACGAGCAGTTCGAGGCCGGCGACATCCGCGCCGCGCTCGACAAGCTGCGGGCCAAGGGGCTCAACCCCAGCGTCCTGCCGAGCCTGGTGAACGAGGTCGTCAACGCGACGCCGCAGTCGGCCGCCGCGCTGTCGTCCGCCTCCGGCGCGGGGCCCTGGGCCAGCACCGCAAGCTCCTACACGCCGTACCTCAACCCCACCGCCGAGCCGACGACGTTTGGAGGCCACCTGTGACCCGCGCCCGCTACGCCGACCCGCAGCCCGCGATCCCCGAGCGGCTGCGCAAGCGCCTGGAGGCCAAGCACGCCGAGCTGGGCCTGGACCTGGACCGTCCGCTGCCGGACACCCCGGAGCCGATCCCGGCCCTGGAAGCCGCCCAGGCCCGCATCCCGGTCGACTACCGCGCAGCCCTGCCCGAGCACCCGGACGTCGCCGCGTGGGTGAGCGCCATCGCCGGCAACTCCGTGGCGCCGAACGCCGAGGGCGTCAACCCGCACTACGGCACCGCCGGGCGCAGGGAGATCACCCACGGGCCCAGCCTGCTGCTGTGGGGCTCCACCGGCGCCGGCAAGACGCACCAGGCGTTCGGCGCGATCCGCGCCCTGACCGCCGCCGGGTGCGGGGTGCACTGGCACGCCACCACCGCCGCCGACCTGTACGCCGACCTGCGTCCGCGCGCCGGGGTGGACCCCGAGCACATGCTGCGGCGGATCATGCGGATCCCGCTGCTGCTGCTCGACGACCTCGGCGCGGCCAAGCCGAGCGAGTGGACCGAGGAGATCACCTTCCGGCTGATCAACTGGCGCTGCCAGAACCGGCTGCCGACGATCTTCACCAGCAACATGCCGCCCGTGCGCACCGACCGGATGCCCGCGCGCCAGGCAGTGCTGCGCGACAAGGTCGGCGACCGCGTGCTCTCCCGCTTGTCCGGCATGTGTACCGCGGTCGAGTTCACCGGGCCCGATCGCCGCTTCCAGCGCCGCTGACCTGCCCCTGCGCCACCGATCCCCTCGTGCGGCCCTTGCCCGCCGCACCCTGTCCCGCCTCGCCGCACACCGCCGCACCTGCGGTGCTGCCCTGCCGCCTTCCTGCGAGGCGACCTCGGAGACTCCCTTGCGCTACAAGACCACGAACGACTCCCCCGCACCGGACCTGCGGGGCACCGGCGACCACAGCTGGCACGACCGTGGCGCCTGCTACGGCATGGCCCCGGCCCGCTCCGACAAGCTGTTCTTCCACACGGTCCGTGACCGCCTGGCCATCGCCGAGGCAAAGCGGATGTGCGCCACCTGCCCGGTGAAGAAGGACTGCTTCACCTACGCGATCGACCACCAGGTCAAATTCGGCATCTGGGGCGGCCTGACCGACAAAGAGCGCAAGCAGTGGCTGGAGAAGCGCGGCGAACGCCTGGACTACGACCGCATACGCTCCACCCTCCAGGGCCGCGATGTGCCCCTGACCACCGCGGAGCGCAGCACGGTCATCCACCAGCTGTGCCTGCGCGGCTGGAGCCCGGAACGCGTGGCTCACCGCCTGAACGCCGACCTCGACTGGATCCGCGACCTGATGCGCGAGGCCGCCCGTGTCATCGAGGCGCGCGACCTCTACTGGGACCTCGTGCAGGAACCCGACGGCAGGCTCCGCGAACCTCACCCCGGCAACCCCGACGAGGAGCACGCCGCAACGCACGGTCGCGAGGCGCAGTCCCACGCCCTGATCGCTTCCCTCGGAAAGGCTGCATGACCACCCCACCGCTTCAGAGCCTGGGACCACTTCGCCATCGAGCCCACCCGGACCACAAGGTGCCACCGGTGAGCATCACCACGACCCATCGCAACTTGATCATCGGCGGTGCTGCCCTGGTCGCCGCTGTCGCCATGGCAGCCTCCGCCGACACCCTCGCCGCCCTCGGCCGCGCCGTGGGCTGGGGATACGTGCTCTCCTGGGCTCTCCCCGTCAGCGTCGACGTCCTGGCCCTAGTCGCCGGCCTCGCCTGGATCGCCGCCGGCACCGGCCGCAGCCTCGGCCGCGTCCTGACCCTCCTCACCGTCGCCGTCTCCGTCCTGCTCAACGCCTTGGGCCACCTCGTGTCGACCAATCACCTCACCGCCAGCCCGTACCTGGTGATCGGCGTCTCGGCCGTGCCCCCGCTCGCCGCGGCACTCGCCGTGCACCTCGGTGCCACCGTCACCACCGACCGCACCGCGCCCTCGGCGGACCACGGCGGAGTGGACCACGACGACGGACGGGCGAGCCAGACCAGTCCGAAGGACGCGGACCGGGGTGCCTGGGCCGACCAGATGCCGGATCGCGAACGCTGGCGGACCGCGGACCAACCGACCGCCCCCGCCCTTGCCCTCGCCGACGACGAGCACGGACCGTCCGAAGGGTCTGGTCCGGTGCGCGCGGACCAAGGCGCCCCGGCGGACCAGACGCCGGACCGCGAGCACCCGCAGACCACAGACCACGACACGCGGACCACGGACCAACCAGCCGACACCGCCCCAGCCGACCAGCGGACCAACCCCGCACCGGACCACGAAGCGGACCAGGTCGCGGACCATGACGTGCCAGCTGCGGACCAGCAGATCGCCGCTGGTCCGCAGGAGGCCGACAGCGGGGGCCGGACCAGTAACGCCGCAGGTCAACCGGCCCCCGACCCGCATGGTCCGGCGGGCCACGAGCGGGCGGACCACGTACCCGGACCGACCGAAGGGTCTGGTCCAGTGAGCGCGGACCAAGGCGCCCCGGCGGACCAGACGCCGGACCGCGAGCACCCGCAGACCACAGACCATCCGGGCGACTCCGCCCCTGCGGACCCGCGGACCACCCCCGCACCGGACCACCCGGACCACGAAGCGGACCAGCCTCTGGACCCGTCGGCGGACCAGGTCGAGGACGGCTCCTCGGGCGGACCGCGGGGGGCGCGGACCACGGACCACGACGCCTCGGCGCCGGACCCGCAGACCAAGCCCGCAGACCAGGACGAAGTCCCGTGGGAAGCGAAGGTCAAGGTCGCGCGCAAAGCCGCCCTCGCAGAAGGTCGGATGACCCGCCGGGCCATCCGACCGCACCTGCGGAACGCCAACATCACCGTCAGCAATGAGCTGTTCAGCGACCTCCAGGCCGCCCTGTACGCGGACCCGACGCTCGCTCACCTGCCCCGAGACACGAGGAGAGCCCGATGAAGACCTGCGAGCGCTTCGAGCGCATCAAGAGCGGCTACGAGCGGGACATCACCTACCTGCGCAACCACTCCCAGCGCAGCGCGGGCACGAACGCCGCGAAGACGAGCGCAACCAACGCCCTGGCCGTGAGGTCCCGGATGGCCAAGGCCCTCGGCCGGCACTTCGCGGCCTGCCCGATATGCGGATGACCAGGCGGTAACCGCAGGTCAAACGCCCTATCCCATTTCTGTGACGTGGTGGTGGCCCGGCGTCGGGCCACCACCCTGACCCTGGAGGACCCGCCATCCGCTCCCGCCACTCCCGTACGTCGGTCCCGACCCCCGCCGAAGCGAGCGCCTGGGCCGAGGTCCTGGTCCGCCGCCGTCTCCTGCATGCCGCCGTCCTGGCCCCGAGCGGTCAGTGGCTCGTGCAGAGCGCGCCCGAGGCGCCCGTCCGCGTCCTGGACGGGCCCGTCGCCATGGTCGATCTCGCCGCCCAGATCCAGCACCACACCCGCACCACGAGGAACCGCACCCGATGACACGCCCGAACGACCCTCAGCCACACACCCCCGACGAGGCGGTGACCAACTCCGTCTCGCGGGGAGCAAGTTGGGGCGGAAGCGTAGCTTCCGCCGACCCCGCCCCGAAGGGGGCGGGAGCGGACCTGCACCAGGGGGCGCAGGTCCGGCAGGCTTCGACCGAGGGCGGACCGAAGCCTGGGGGGAAAGACGAAGCGAACCGCCGCCGTCGCCGCTCGTCCGCCGCGCCGCGCGCCCGTCAGCGTCCGCGCCAGCCGCGCGAGAAAAAGCGCCTGCACCAGCCCAATGCCCGTTTCAATGATGAAGAGTTCGCCCTGATCAAGTCCGCCGCCGCCCAGTCGAATCTGTCCGTCGCCGGCTTCCTCGCCCGCTCCGCCCTGCGCGCCGCCCGCGACGCTGACCGCACCGCCGCCGAGATAGCCGACGAACGCGAAGTGATCACGGCCCTGTTCGACTCCCGCCGCCGTCTCGGCTGGGCGGGCAGCAACCTCAACCAGGCCGTCAAGGCACTCAACTCCGGTGTTGAAGCGCCGCAGCTCGATGCCGCGATCGACGCGGTCCACACCGCTGCTGAGTGCGTCCGCGAGGCCGCCGCCCAGCTCATCGCCAGACAGCAGACCCCGGCATGATCCCCAGCGTCAACGAATCCGGCGACAAGACCTTCGGCCTGCTCAATTACCTGTACGGCCCCGGGCGTGCCGAGGAGCACGTTGATCCGCACCTCGTCGCGTCCTTCGACAGCATGGCGCCCGACCCCGGCCGGGCTGCCGACTTCGACGCCGCCCTTGAGGACCTGGCGCTCCTCCTCGACCAGCCCGTCGAAGCTCTGCCCGCGCACGCGAGGCCCGCCCAGCACGTGTGGCACACGTCGGTGCGTGCCGCTCCCGGCGACCGCACGCTGTCCGACGACGAATGGGCGGACATCGCCCGCCGAGTCGTCGCCGCCACCGGCATCGACCCAGGCGACGGGGAGCCCGGCTGCCGCTGGGCGGCCGTACGGCACGCGGACGATCACATCCACATCGTCGCCACGCTCGTGTGCGAGGACGGCAGTCGCCCCGACGACTTCCGCTCTGGTATGCGGGCCCAGGCCGAATGCCGTCTCATCGAGAAGGAGTTGGGCCTGACTCTGGTCAACGCGGGCGACGGCACGGCCGCCAAGCGACCCACCAGCGCGGAGCGCCACAAAGCGGAGCGTCAGGGCCGGGAGCAGACCGCCCGCGAGGAACTGCGCGAGACGGTCCGCCGTGCGGTGGCCGGCGCCACCAGCGAGGAGGAGTTCTTCGACCGGCTGGCCGCCGCCGGCCTGCTCGTCCGCAAGCGCCAAGCGCCCTCCGGTGACCTGCTCGGCTACAAGGTCGCGCTGGTCGACGACCGTAACGAGGACGACGAGCCGGTCTACTTCGCGGGCTCCACGCTCGCCCCCGACCTCTCCCTGCCCCGCATCCGCGAACGCTGGTCCGCCGCCCAGCAGGACGCCGCCGTCGTTCCGGATGACCGTGCCAGCGCGCCGAGTGGTCCGGCGCGGGCACGGCGCCGCGCGGCAGCCGCCGCCTGGCAGGCGGTCCTGATCATCGACCACGGCTCCGACCACCAGGCCGCAGCCCTCATCGCGGCGGCCGGTGAAGTCCTTGACGCCCTCGCCAAAACCTCCGCCGCCCACACCCGCAAGCAACTCCAAGAGGCGGCACGCGCTTTCGAGCGCGCCTCCCGCTCCCACGTACAGGCCGAGCGCGGCCACGACCGGGCCCTGCGCCAGACCGCCCGCGACCTCGTCTACAGCGGGCCTGCCCTGGGGCGCGGCGAGGACGGCGCCACCACCGCCATGGTGATCGACATGGTCGCCTTCCTGGTGATCGCCGCGGCCCATTGGCACGGCAAGAAGAACCACGCCCAGCAGGCCGCTGCCGCCCGCCAGGCCGCCGAACACCTGCGCGCGGCCTACCAGTCCGCAGCTCAGCACCCGATGGCCGTCCTGCGCCACCGTGGCCGCCGCCTCTCCCAACCGCTGCAGCGCCGCCAGGCGGCCCACCTGCGCCAGGCGGTTCCGGAGCTGGCCGAGCAGATCCTCACCGAGCCCGGCTGGCACGCGCTCGCCGCCACCCTCGCCGATGTTGAAGCCGCCGGCCACGAGCCTGCCGCCCTGCTGGCCGAGGCCGTCGCACGACGCGAACTCGACACGGCCGAGTCGGTCAGCGACGTCCTGGTCTGGCGGCTGCGGCGCCTGGCCGACCTGCCCGCCGACGGCTCCGTCATGTCCGAGGCCGGCACCGCCACACCGCAGAGCGCCGAGCGGCCGAAGCGGACCTCCCCAGGGCGCAACACCCCTCCCAGGAAGGCGAGATGATTCCCGATTGTGCAAGTTGCAGCAGGTCAGGGACCTGGGGCACTGTCCGTGTGGCCGATGAACGACGAAGAGGGGGACATATGTTTCGACGCCGCGCGGACCGCGAGTTCCATGACGCCCAGCTCGCCGGCCAGGCGATGCTGCAGATGCACGCGAACTGGCCGGCGCCCGACCTCACCGCCCCGGCCGCCGAGCCCGCGGCTCCCGCCCACGGCGGAGGCATCGAGGAGGTGCCCGACTTTCCGCCGCCGGACCTTCGCGTGCCCTCCCGCCACGAGGTCGAGGGACTGATGATGCGCTGGGAGCAGCCGCTCGTCGTCGACGGCGAGGTCCGCGAGTGCCCGCAGTGCGGCGCCTATCGGGACTGGATCGTGTTCAGCATGCGCGACGACACAATCTGGCTGCGCTGCCGCGCCGGCCACAACACCGCCGAGCCGCGTCTGGACCCGGCCTGGTACAACCGCAACTCCGGTCCGGTGGACCACTTCCACCCCACCCTGGACGACGGCCTGCGCCACCTGGGCCACTGACATGCCCCCAGCCCCTCCCCGCCGGCAGCAGATTCGTGTGTCGGCCCCAGTCAGACCGTCCGCTCCGCATACCAGGGGGTTCACTTGCGTCACCACACCACGGCCGCCCTTGTCCTGACCGCACTCACTCTTACCGCCTGCTCCGCCGACCCCTCCGGCACGGTACCGACGGCGTCCTCCTCGCCCCGCGGCGGAAGCGACGCCGCCGTCGCCAAGCCGCTGTCCTCGGCCGCGCTGAGCACGCGGCTCCTGACCGAGAAGGACCTGGGCGAGGGCTACGTACGCACAGCCGAGCACACTCAGCACAACGACGACGTCGCGGTGATCGGCTGCCCCGCCCTCGCCAAGCTCGGAGGGGACGCGGCGACCGGCCAGAGCCTCGACTTCCCGAACAAGGCGAAGGCCGCGTTCATCTACAGCGGCGGCAGCGACTCCGAGGTGGCCGAGGAGCTGTACAGCGACAGCGCGCAGAAGCTGTCCGACGGCGTCGGCCGCATCTTCGAGGCGATGGCCTCCTGCCCGAAGTACCAGGTCGTCTCGGGCAGCACCGCCATCGACATGACCACCCAGGCGACCAGCGCTCCCCAGCTCGGTGAGGAGCGCTGGAGCCAGCTGCTCACCTACTCCACGGGCGGTCAGCGCAGCATCGTCAAGCAAACGGCGATCCGTAACGGCAACGTCCTGGTGATCGTCTCCGGCTCGCCCGGACTCGTGGACGCACATCTGGACAAGGCGTGCGCCAAGGCCGCCGTCTAGCCCACCATCGCCTCAGCTTCGCAGCCAGCACCAGGGTGGGGAGCCGGAACCGAAGGCTGGTGCCGGGCCTGCGCCGCGAGAGAAACGATGGTGTCGCGCAGATTGACCAGACTCTGCAAACGTTCCTCGTGCTCCTCACGAGTTAGAGTGCCGTCGGCGGGCAGGGCGAGCGTTGCCGTGCTCACCGCGGTCAGTGCCGCCTTCAGCGACGCGACGGCCGCCGGGTTCCTCTCCTCCATCTCCCAGCGGGCGCATCGCAGCTGCGCTTCGGCCAGGAGCTTGTAGCGGCGCATCTTCTCCAGGGCGGGCGGCAGCAGGGTCTCGTCAGGGGTGGTCATGCCTGTCACCGTAGAGGGGGTCTGCTCTGCCCTTCCAGTAGATCTCCACACCAGTGCCCGTGATCCGGTACCCACACCAGGTACGCACGGGAGTTGGCGCCACCTGCCAGCAGTACGCCAGGCCGGGCAGATTGGGCCCTTCCTCTAGCTGCCGCCCATACCGCCATACCGAGCGTGATCACAATCTGGGGTTCTCGATGGGCGTTCCACAGAGAATCCCAAGCTCCCATTCGAGGAAGTGAATGGCGGCGTCGACCCGCTCACTGTATTGCCCCGTTCCCTGGCCGCGCGGGCCTCCACGCGGAGACAAGTCCGCACCGGCCTCGGTGAGCAGGGTGTGGACGAAGCCATAGCTCCGGCCGCAAGTGTCCGCCAGAGGCCGGATCGGAACTCCCTGGTCGTATGCCCGAAGCAGAGCGGTGCGCAGGCGCCTTCTGGACTGACCCATGATCGGGATACGGCTGCTAAGCATGATGCCCCTTACTCGCTCGCGTTTGCCTGAGGATCTTGGCGCACGTGAGCCCCCAACGGTTGCGGGGCGGAAGCCCCGACAACCACGTCACTCAATGAGCGGAGCCCGAGCCGAGGGGCGCGGGGAAGGCCCGCGGCGGCTCCGTAAGCCCCAGTTCGGTTCGGTGGCTATGGGGCCAGATCAACTCCGTACCCCGCTGGTCCCCGAGAACGTCCGTGCGCTGGTGCCGAACAGGTGCCTACAGACACATGGGGATGCAGCGGAGTTTCGTGAGTGCTCCGCCCCGGGTACGCGGTAGTGGACCCCGATACCACCCGCCATTCCCCAAGGTCCGTCATGGGCCGATGCCGACGGCTCGCCACGCCGCGAACAGGTCGTCGCGCGCGGAACGAAAGTCGTCATCCCGCTCGGACTTGAGGAGCAGCGTGACGGCCACCGTATGGACTGCGGGAATGTCCAACGACAAGACGGCCAGGACGCGCTCCATGTCGGTAACCACCTCGTCGACACGGCGCGGCGGGAGGAGGCAGTGCATTGCGTAGTCGCGTACGAGGTCCAAGACCTCGGCGGCGTCCTCGTCCGCGTCCCGTGCACGCTGCAAGACGCCCAGGACCTGCCACAGAGCCTCCAGTTGGAATGCCGGCAGGGCCATCAGAAACACGGCGCCGGGGCGAGCGGGTGGCATGTCGGCCCGGATCTGGCCGATGGTGTCAGCCGCTACCCGGAACGGAAGATGCGGCAGGACGTACTTCTCGGGCTCTCCGTAGTCGTCGGCGACCGCCGCTGCGGCCGCAAGAGAGTCGAGGATGTCCTGCGCGTATCGGGCATCGTGGATCCAGGCAGAGTCTCCCGGCAGCACACAAGGGTGATCCGCTCGTTGCTTCGTCACCCGCCTACCCTGCCCGTGCGGAGCACCGGCAGAACTCGCTCAGCGTATTCGACTGCTCCGTCGCCGCGCTGAGCCAACCCCGCCGGCGCCCCGGAAAAGTGAAACAGTTACGAGGCGTAAGGCTGTTCCACCAGCAGTTTGCGCCCTCGTTATCGTGGGGTGGGCGCCGACTCCGAGCGTCTTGGGGACAGGACCGGGCCCAGGCGCCCACGACCTGAGGGGCCGCCGTGCCGCACCGCGACACCGACGATGTTCGGTTCATACTCCTGGTGACCCTGGCGGTCGGAGGTGTGCTCGCCGGTTGGTTCCTGCCGACCCCCGGCTCGTACGTGGCCGTCGTGATGACGACGATCTGTATCGCGGGGATGACGGTGATCCACGCGGATCTGCTTGACAAGATCAAGGAGGAGCGCCGGAAACAGATGCGCCGGGAACTGCGCGAACGCTCCCGGCACGACCCGGATATGTGACCGCCGCACGGGCTGGGAACCCCAGCCCCTCCATCTGATTCATCGCGGCACGCCGTACGGCAAAAACCCGGTGGCCGAGCCATCGAGGCTCGGCCACCGGGCTGGGATGAGCCGGGGCAACTACGGAACGGGCGGCGTGGGCTGGGGCATCACGGCGGCTACGTACGAGGGGCGTTGGATGGCCACCAGGCGGTCGCGGTGCACCCGTACGTCGGCGATCCGGTCGTCGGTCGGCAGGTAGACGACGAGATCCCGGTGGCTTGCCCGGATACGGTCGGCCGCGGCCACGACATGATGCGTCTCGGCGCAATCCGACAGCGAGTAGGCGTCGCCGACTTGCAGAGCGTCGGCGCGGTCGTCGAAGACGTCGAGGTCGCGCTCCTGTCTCTGATGCCACCAGCGGGCGCGTTCACGGGCGCGGGGCAGCGTGTAGGTCTGGCGGGTGACCTCGGCCTCCTGCCAGATGCGTCGGCATGCCGCGCACTCGTGGGAGGCATCGGTGTTGGGCCCGGAGAGCTGCTGCGCGCACCAGGAGGTGCCCACGAGCGGATCACGGCGGTGGCCCGTGACGAGGTTGCCCCGCCCGCTCGCGACCCACAGGACGCTGTCGTCCACATGGCACGGCGTTCCGCTGGGCAGCACCAGCTCGTCGGCGGTGTGGTGGAAGCGGTCGAGGGCGGTGCTGAGTCCGGTGCAGTTGGCGCAGACCCGGCGCGCGGTGGATGCCCGGTCGTCGAGCGGCTTGCCGCAGTAGCCGAGCAGATGTCCTGGGATCGGCCGGTGCGCGGCGGCGCTCTTGCCCGCGCCGGCGGCAGGGCGGGAGTCCGGCTCGCCGCTGGGGTGCGGCGCCGTGGTGAGGATGAGCCAGACGCGTGTGCAGCTCTGGCACAGGGTGTGGGCCGTGTTCTCTCCGATGGGCTGAAGGTCGGGCGAGCGCGTGGCGCACGCGGTCAGCGGCTGGGCGCCATTGAGCAGGACGCCGTAGTGGGCGGTGCCGTTCGTACGGCCGATGGCGAGCCGGACCATGGGTAGGGGCAAGGGACCTCCGTGAGGTAGGCGGCGGGGAGAAGGCGGTCAGGCGCGTACGGCGCACAGGCCGTCGTGGTCGGTGGTGAGGGCGCAGCCGTCCTCGCAGGGGTGACCTGCGCGAGCCTGGGTGGTGTCGGCCCGCTCGTGACAGCTGATGCACCAGGCGGGCGAGGGGGCAAGGTCGCGGTTGCGGGCGAGGAAGCCGGCGGAGCCGCAGCGCTCGCAGCACTGCGCGCCGGGAGAAGGGGATGTGTTCGTGACGTGCACCTCTTCCAGGGCTGAGGCGGGAACGCGGCCCGCGGAGGGCAGGGCCCGGCCGGTGTTGCCGGCCGGGCCCCGGCGTCAGCCGCGGTGGACGATCGTGAGGCGGTCTTCCGCGCTGTGCGGCAGCCGGTGGCGTGCCACCGGGACCGGGGAGGCGAGCGAGGCAGCGAACGCGGCGACCAGCTCGTTGGGGACGCTCGGGCTGAAGTTCGCGCACCACAGGTAGGGGGCGCCGAAGGTGGGTTCGGCCCATGCCTGCCAGCCCATCAGGTCCTCCCGCAGGTCGGCATCCGCGATCAGGTCCGGCAGCATCTCGAGCGAGACGTGCGAGGCGAAGCCCGGGTCCGTGGCGGCGGTGCGGGGGCGGTCCACGTCACGGATCCAGCCCTGCGCGCTGAGCGCTGCCACCACTGCCTCGGGCTCCTCGAAGCCGGTGTCGGGCACCGCGCTGGCGTCGAGCGCGACGAGGAAGTCGTGCAGTGCCTCGTGCGGTACGCCGGTGGTGAAGTAGGCGTTCCACTGCACCAGGGCGCTGCTGGCGTCCGGGCGGGCGGAGATCTGCAGGGCCGCCCGCAGTCCGCCGAGTGTGAACGGGCTGCTGGCCAGGATCCATTCGGCGCCGCGCAGCTCGTCCGGGCTCACGTACAGCAGGGTGTCGCGGGAGGTCGGCCACATGCGCCAGCCCAGACCGGTGAGGGTGTCGCCGATCCGCTCGGCGAGGACGTCGTCGTCGCCGGCCAGATGGCGCGGGGTGACCCAGTTCACCGGGTGAGGCGAGAGGGGGGAGGAGGAGTCAGAGCGATGGTGCGGGTGCAGGGGCGCCTCCGTGGGCTCGGGGGTGGTTCACTGCCCGCCGCCGGGGCGGGTGCCGCGCCGGCGGCGCGGCGGGGCCTCGGTCGGTTCGTGCCAGGCCAGTGCGACCGCGACGTGGGGCAGGAGGGGGCCGAACTGTTCGGCCTCGTCCTCGTCCGGCTCGGTGAGGAACAGCACGGGACGGTCCTTCTCGTCGCGGGCACCGGCAACGGGGCCCGCACGGTGGGCCATCGGGAAGTCGGGGTTGAGGGCGAGCTGCACGACGGCATCGCGGTCGCACGCCGACAGCTGGTCGAGCAGGTCACCGACGGTCGGCTCGGGCAGCGTGCCGAGCGACTCGGTGTCCTTGGCCTCGGCGATGAACACCACCGGCCGGCCGGCGTCGTCACGGGTGGGGACCACGCCGCCCAGGCGGCGGGCCGTACGGGCGAAGGGGTTGATCCACAGGCGGACCACCACGTCGCGGTCGCTGGCGGACAGGCTCTCCAGCAGCTCGCCGACGCTCAGCTCCGGGGCCAAGGCGTTCTCCTTGCAGTAACGGGCGCCCCAGCAGGGGTCGAGGGAAGGGTACGTGCCGGACGTGAGCAACAGATCCGAGCCGCGCGGTGACAGTGGTTCACAGCGGCCGGGAAGTGGCCAGCACGCGCTGGACCGTGGCCGCGACGATCTCCGCCGGCGTTTCCGTGTCGAAGCGGATCCGGTAGCCGGGGACCTTGGCGGTGCCGGTGACGGCGAGCGTCCAGCCGTCGCCGTCGGTGCCGGGGCGCCCCAGCGGGAACCATCCGAGGTAGAAGCGGCCGTCCTTGCTGCTGACGTGGACATCGGCCCGGTCGTCCACGACGAGGTGGAAGAACTCCGCCTTGAACAAGTCAGTGACCATCGTCGGCTGGCCGGGACCCAGCTGCCACGAACGCAGCCGCAGGGCCTCGGCGGTGGTGGAGAATCCGGGCGTGGACGCGTCCACGGTCACAAGCATCACCTCTCTGACCTGGCACTTCGGGGAAGGTCGTCTACGTTGACATGCCCCTGGCGGCTTCCACCAGTCCTTTCGCGATCTTTCCTGTCTGCCCCCGGCGAACTACCGAATCCGGCTGCCGCAGGGCACCCGACAGACGGTCGAGCAGCCGCCTATGCGCGGGCCGTCGCCGCCCAGGCGGCCCCGAGTTCCACGAGCCTGCGGCGGAGCTGGCCTCGCTGCTCCTCCAGGACCAGGGAGGTGGGCGACAAGACAAAGACATTGTCGCGGTAGGGGAGGAACCCGATCCGTTCCCAGCCCTTGGCAATCTTGGCTGTGACGCGGTCCCATTCCGCTTCGTTCCGCAGCCGGTCCGCGCCCAGGTCTGAGACTCCGGGCGCGCACGCCACGGCCCGGCACCCGGGCATCAGCCGGAAGATGGCTTCGGCGGCCAGGATCACACCCAGGCCGTGGCCTCTCCATTCCTCATGCAGGGCGACGCGGTCCATGACGAGCAGGGCAGAGCCGCTGTACTCCAGCAGCTCGCCAACCTCGTCCGCGTAATAGCCCGTGCCGGGATCAAGGAGGACGCGTGCGATCTCGTAGAGGTCCTCCGATTCCTCTGCCATGGCCGCGTACGCGTTGCGCCCACGATCAAGGTGCACGCGGAAGAAGGTCATCGAACCCGCAACGTGGTCGCCTGCGGCGTACGCCGGGCAGTCTCCTGCCTCGCACGCGCCCGTTTCCGTCAAGCAACGGCTGTCGTCGTGTACCCCACGGCGATGGAGGATCTCCACGCTCCACCTTTCCAGCGTGTCCGCGTCAAGGGTGTCGCTGAGCGTGTCGGAGTAGGCGATACGCAGGTGCAGCTCGGATGGGTCACCGGGGAGCGGCGAGTACTCGATCACCGCGGCAGCCTAACTACCCGGAGGGCCGGAGCGGCTCGACGTGACACAGCAAATCGAACGCACGTAGGCGCGCAGGTCAGACGACATGGGCGTTACTGCCCGCCGGACCCTGCGTTCGCCGAGAGCTGGGAGGACGGGATGCAGTGCCTCTGCACCCTCCGAACCGTCGAGGTCATGAGGTCTGGTGTCTTCCCAGGTCGGCGGTGCGGTTCAGCGGTGACCGATGACGGAGTAAATCAGGAGTTGCACCGCGCCGCTGGCGAGTGCCGTGCACGCCCCTCCGATCATCTTCATGGTGAGGACCCGTCGATATCGGCGGGTCCGGGAACGGTACTGATCGGGGACGGACGGCTTGGAGTCGGGGTGCATGGAAGGCTCCGTTGCTGAGATGGGTCAGGACGTGCGGGAGCACTCCGCAGGGCCTGGCCGCCAAGCTTCTGGCCTGCGGGATTGATCCCGTTTCCGACGCTAGACCGCGTCCACCCCTTGTGTCCGCCGCCAACGGCCCCACGCTGCTGCGGAGTTGGTGTAATTTCTGAGCGTGGAACGCCCTTGGGAGCAGGTGCACGGGCCGGGCACCTTGGATGACCTGCTGGAAGATGCGCGCGAGGCTGGCTACGAGATCAGCAGGCGAACGATCCACGACTGGATCTCGCTTGGGCTGCTCGACAATCCTCAGCGGCGCGGGGCCGGCCGCGGATCCCGGCCGGGGCTGCACTCGACGAACCAACGCAAGTTGTTCCTCCTCCTGCTGAGCAAGCGCGTGGAGATGCCGAAGATCCCGGCGCTGGCCCTGGTGCCATTCGGGATCTGGTTGTGGTGGGGCGAGGAGTGGTTGCCGACCCGGCAGGCGCTCAAGGCATTCCGAACCTGGTTCGGCGATGGGCTGCGCCGCAAACAGGTGTGCGTGGAGGCGGCGCGGGCCACGCTGGAGCAGATCGACCACCCCGCCGCCACCGAAACCGCCCGCAACCGGTTCGTCCGTCTCTTCGCGGAAATGAGCTACCAGGGCGGCACCACCCCTGAGCTCCGGAACGAGCTGGAGGACGCGGCGCGCGCGGTGTTCGAGCCGCCGAGCGTCTTCACGACCAGCAGTCTGGCTCGTGCCGTCGGCCCCGCGAGCATGCCATGGACCCTTGAGATGCTGCTCGACCGGATCGACTCCACCACCAGCGCCATGCAGGCCGTCCGCGACAACAAGGTGGACGAAGAACTGCTGGTCCGCTCTCGGGCCCTCTACCTACAGACCAAGCACTGGTATGAGGATCTGCGCCCAGGTCTTGCCGCGCAAGCAGTCGGCCCCTTCGTGGGTTTGTACCGCGAGCAGAACCTGGACGATCACTTCAACAACATCGGCTACGAAGTGTTTACCGCCATCGCGATGTTGTTGGTCAGCCCAATCGCGCAGGCGCAGTTCCCGCCGAGTGGGTAGGGATCCCTCGGGTCCTGATCGAGTACCCGGCGTCCGACTGCCCCGTCGGCCCGTTCACGGCTCAGTTACTGGCCCTAGGCCAATCAATCGGTGGCACAGGACATCTCCTGCCGGAAACCCGAGAGGGTGTAGCTCGGGACGGCGGCCGCCCCGTACCGTGCCATAGAGCTGACCAGCGAGGGAGCGCCATGCCGAGTACAGAAGCCCAGCAGGACGTCCGCTACCGAGTGGCGGACGGCGCGGAATTCCACCACTCGCAGCCGGGCCACAGTTCGCAGATGCCGATCGAGTGCAGAACTTGCGGGGCCCGCCAGGACCTGACGTTCTTCACCCGCGACGGCAAGGCTTTCCTGGAGTGCCCCCAGGAGCACCAGCAGCAGGACTGGCGCCTGCACCCGGAGAGCGTCCGCCAGGGTGCAGCGCACGCGGTGGACGGGGTGGTCACCAAGATGTTCTTCCCGGTGCGGACCGAGCCGCAGGTGCTGCCCGGATACGAAGACATCATCTGACCCGCCCCCGGACAGCCGGGATCTCAGGGGTAGGCGGTTTCCAGGGACTTGGCAAAGTGGCGGACGGCCCGGCGGGCTTGGCGACGGCGCCCATCTTGTCGAGGAGCACGCTGGCGTGCAGCACGTTGGCCTCCCGGTCATCCCTACATATCGGCGCTCCAAGGCTCTGCCGCCGACGAAGCCTTCCGGTTGGGTCGTACGTACGCCCCGATCCGCGACGCCGGGCGGCGGCACGCTCGTGCATGAGGCCCCGTGTCGACGCGCGGTCGGCGAGGGGAGAGAGACGGGCGCTCTGGAAGCCCTGGACGCTCTGATGCGTCCCGGCGCGAAAGCCTGCCACGACTGTGCCGCCACCGAAGTCCTGCTCCCCGCCATGGAGTTGGGTCAGGGGTACGGCTAGCCGCCACGTTGCGCGCGGCGTGACCTGCCGCTTTGGGGAACGAGGGCCTGCGATGCCTCGCTGGACATGACGAAGCCCCCCGAAAGCGCGAGGATTCCGGGGGGCCGGGTTCGAGAGGGTGTGTCGTTAGCTCTCGGCGGAGCCGTCGTGATCGGCGTCGTCCGTGCGGCGTCGGCGAGTCACGAGGAGAGCGCCTCCGCCGGCGGCGAGGAGGAGGCCGGCGCCGCCGAGCAGCCACGGGGTGGCGTCAGCGCCGGTGTGAGCGAGGGAGCCTTCCGGGGTGGGCGCGGTGGTGCTGGAGGCGGTTTCGTCGGGGGTCGGTGTGGCGGAGGCCGGGGTGGATGCCGACGGCTTGGTGTCCGGGGTCGGCTTCTGTGTGGGGGTGACCGGTGGCGTGGTGGGCGGCTTCGTCGGCGGGATGGTGGGCGTCGGGGTCGGCTCTTCCTTCTTGGTGTCGGCGACGGTGACGGTCTCCGGAGCGCCGGGCTTCGCCGTGAAGTCCTTCGGCTTGGCGTCGAGCTGGTAGCCCTCGGGCGCCTTGGTCTCGGTGGCGGTGTACTTGGTGCCGTTGCGGGAGGAGACCGGGAGCTTGGCCTTGGCGATGCCGTCCTTGCCGGTGGTCAGGGTGACCGGGTCGCCGCCGGTGGCGGGGGTGATGTTGATGACCGCGCCCGCCAGGGGCTGGCCGGTGGCCTTGTCGGTCTTCTTGACGGTCACCTCGGCGGGCTTGAACGGGTCGATAACCGTGAGCGGGGTGCCGTTGCCCGGGGTGACGATGACGTCCTGATCGGGGACGACGTCGTGGATCTGGGTGCCGCTGGAGGTCTCCTTGAGCCGGTAGACGCCGGCCTCCAGGCCCTTGAAGACGAGCGTGCCCTCCGCGTCGGTCTTTCCGTTGGCGACCTCCTTGCCGGTGCTGTCCAGCAGGCTGAAGGAGGCGCCGGCGAGGAGGTCACCGCCGGTGTCCTTCTTGAGGATCTGGACGCCACCGGTCTCGGTCATGTTCCGCAGGACCGGCGAGGTTGGGGTCGGCTCGGGAGCGTGGGCCACGGCCGCCGGGGCCGAGGCCAGGGTGCCGGTCACGGCGGCAACGGTGAGGGCCGCAACGGGCAGGTAGCGAGAGGAACGAGTGCGCAAGTAGGAACTCTCCAGGAACGGGGCAGGACTGCCCAGGGGCGAAAGGTGAGGGGTGATCAGCGGGTCCGGCCGAGGCCGGGAAGCGCAGGACGGGAGGCGACCGGGGTGGAGGCAGGCTCCTGCTTGGCCGGGGCGGTCGCCGCGACGTACAGGTGGCGGCGGGTGTGGACCGGGATGTCCTTCGCCGTGCGGCTCACCGGCTCCGTGGAGACCAGCGAGGCGGTGAAAGCCGCGACCAACGTGGTGGGCGTGCCCTGAGAGAACCGTGCCCGCCAGTACGGCTCGCTCGGGTCTCCGCCCCAGGCCGACCAGGTAGGCGAGTCGGAGTGAAGGTTGGTGGCGTAGCGGTGCTGTACGACACCGAGCCCGTCGGGGGCATGGAAGAACTGGCGGCCGTCGGTCTTGACCTGGTGGCTCCAGCCGCGGGTGAGCAGCGGCATGTACGCCTCCTGCGACGAGGTGTCGTCCTCGAACAGCCGGTCCTGGTCGCTGTGGCGGTCTTCGAGGTAGAGGTCGAGCAGTTCGGTGTGGACGTCGTGCAGCAGCTCGACCGGCGTGGTGACGTCGAAGGAGATCTGCCAGGCCGCGGGGCCGAACGGAGCGCGGTTGGCCGTGACCGTCCACCTCCCCTTGCCGCGGCTCACGGCATCGGGGACCAGGGTGGTGAACAGCCGCAGGCAGGGGCTGGTGGCGAGAGCCTCGCCATCGTCGGCCTGGTGCACGGACCAGTCCTCGGGGAAGGGCCAGACCGTACGGAGGTCGACGGGTCCGGGGCCGGCCAGGTGGCGGGGCAGGACCTTGACGTGCTGGTCGGGGGCGAGGGCCATGAAGGGGTCGGTCGACATGCGGCGGCTCCTCAGCGGCGGCGGGCGGGCAGGGCGGCAGCGGGCACGGCCGGTGGGAGCGTGGTGGTGCTCCAGCGGGGGACGCTGCGCGTACCGAGCGCGGGCGGGCGGCGCCGGGCGGCGGTGGTCTGCTGGACGTCGAGCGGGGTGGGCGCGGGCGGCTTCGGTGGCTCGACGGGGGTGAGCTGGGCGAGTTGGGCGAGCCGGGGGCTCAGGTCCGCCTGGTAGCGGGCGATGGGGGCCGGTGCGACGAAGGAGGCGGCCATGGCGGCGATCAGGTGCTTCGGGGTGCGTGCGGTGAAGTTCGCCTCCGCGCGGAAGACCCTGCGTTTGTCAGGTCCGGCCCACAGCGTCACCACTTCGGCATCGGGATCGCTGCTGACGACGTCGATGCTCGCGCCGGCCATCTGGTCCGGGGAGACGATTTCGACCGAGCCGTACGCGAGCGGTCTGCGTTCCCAGCCCGCGTCGAGCAGCGGCTGGACCGCGTCGGTCCAGTAGTACGAGCGGTTCGCCAGGAAGCTGTCGCTGTCCTCATCCCACTCGTCGGCCAGGGCATGGACGAAGTCGCGGACGATCTCGGGCGGCATCTTGTCGCTGATGCTCGCCGTCCAACGGGATGCGGAGACGGCGTCCTCGGCGGCGCTGATCTTCCACACATCGAAGTCGTCGCCAAACCAGCCAATCTTGATGCGGTGGTCTGGGGAGGTGATGAGGAACTGGCACGGTCTGTCGCCCAGGTCGTGGTGTGGCCACTCTTTGACGGACTCAAAGCGCATGGGGTCGACATGGCCGAGGCCAGCGAGATAGCGCGGGGAGACGTAGACATCTCCCTCGATCGGGGTGGGGTCGGTCATCGGTACATCCGTCGGGGTCAGGGGGAGGTCAGCGGGCGGCTGCCGGGCGCACCGTAGGCGTGGCCGGCCTCGGCAGGGCTGGGGTCGTGGACAGGTGCGGTGGCGCAGGGGCGGGGGCGAGTTCGGCCAGGACGTGGCGCTTGAGGGCGCCGCGCTGGTCGGCGTTCAGGACGGATGTGTCCAGTTGGCCGGGGCTGGTCTCGAAGGGCCGCAGCCGGTGGCGGATGTAGTCGTAGGAGGCGGGCTGCTCGTCGGCCAGGCGGTTAAGGGCCTGGCCGAAGACGCGGCGGTGGGCGGCATGGTCGGGCTCGTCCTGCTCGCGCCGGGTGATGGTCTGGGCGTACTGGCGGGCGACGCGGGTGTTCTCGGCGGTGCGCTGGTGGACGGCGACGAGGAAGCGGCGGGCGTTCAGGACGGCAAAGGCGGCCTGGCGGGGCATGGCGTCCAGGTCGGTGGTGAGCGGGCCGAGCAGCGTGGGGCTGGTGGCCCCGGCCAGCGGGGTGGTCATCTCGGCCAGTTCGTCCAGCGCGGTGCGCCAGCGGCGCAGCAGCAGCGGGTGGCGCAGTGCGACGTTGCGCTCGTCCTGCTCGCGCGCATCGGCGGCGACGGTGTTGCGGAAGGCGAGGGGGCTCTTGGCGAGCAGGTCACGGATGGCCGGGGTCATGGTGGAAAACAGGTAGCCCTCGCTCGCACCCTTTTCGACGGCGTCGAACACATCGGCCGGGCCGGGCCGCTCGGTGCGCGGCTCGAGCTGGGCCGAGGCGTACTCCTGGGCGAGGAGTTGCTCGAAGCGGTCCGGGTAGGCGCTGCGCAGCCAGCGGCGGGCCGTGGCGGCGGAGTCGGTGTCCACCTGGTGTCCGGCGGAGGCGCGGTGTTCGGTGCGGCGCCGGTCGGCTTCCTCGGCGCGGGCCTGGGCCAGCGCGGTACGGATCTGCTGGAGCTGGCGCCCGGTGCGTCCGGCCCGCGGGTCCCCGGTCCAGGTCATGCGTTCGCAGGCGACCTGCATCTCGCCCTCGGCCCAGCGCAGCGCGTCGACGAGGTTGTCGCGGAAGTGCGGTCCGTGCAGCAGCTTGCGGGAGCTGCGGGGCAGGTGTCCGGTCGCGTCCGCGATGGCGGCCGTGACCAGATTGCGGAAGCTGTCCTGCAGGAGCGGCTGAAGTTGCGCGGCGCCCATGTGAGCGATGTCGTTCAGGCGCAGGGAGCGCCGCTCGGAGGAGGAAGTACGGGAGGGCTGGGGCATGGCGGTGGTTCCTGTTCAGCGGCCGGGCTCGGGGCGGGTGCGCGGGTTACGCCGCAGACGTGGACGGCTGGGGTGCGATGGCGAGGGTGAGGTGCCCGAGGGCCTCGTCGGCGCGCGTCTGGGCGACGTCGGCCGTGGGCCCGGTGGTGATCAGGAAGCCGGCGCGGGCGCTGAACATGTCGCCGTCGGGCGGCAGGATGACCGTGTCGCCGACCGTGCGCTGGAAGGCGACCCGCTCCAGCCACGGTGTGCGGGCGGCGAAGCCGGCATCGAGGTGGCAGTGGGTCAGGGTGCCGGAGGCGCTCGGGTACAGCAGTCGGATCGCGGCGGCGCTGCGGCGGGTGCGGGTGAGGTCGGGGGCCTGGCCGCAGGCGGTGTCGGCGGCGGCGCGGGCCAGGTCGACGCCGGTGGCGAGCTGGACGAGGTGGCCGATCATGTCGCCGCCGATGCGGGCGTTGACCTCGATCAGGCGGGGGCGGCCGTTCACGAGGCGCATCTCGACGTGACTCACGCCGTCGGTGATGCCGAGCGCCTTGATGGCGGCGGTGGCGACGGACGCGACCTGGTCGAGCAGGGGGTCGGCGGCGTCCACGCTGTGGGCGACTTCCTCGAAGTACGGCTCGGCGCCGAGGGTCTTGCGGGTGATAGCGACGGCGGTGGTGTGGCCGTGGTGGGTGACGCATTCGACGGAGACCTCGGGGCCGTCGAGGTACTCCTCCACCAGCACCTTGGTGCTTTCGATGCCGTCGCGGGCGCCGGCGGCGGCGAACGCGAAACCATCGGGGAGTTCTTCGGCGCGGTCGACGCGGATGACGCCGATGCTGCCCGCGCGGGCGGCGGGCTTGAGCACGATGGGGTAGCCGATCGCTTCGGCGGCGAGCGCCGCCTCCAGCAGGGAGCGGGCGGTCATCGAGGCGGCCGAGGGCACGCCGTGGCGGGCGAACAACGTACGGGCTGTGGCCTTGTTGCGGGCGGCCTCCATCACCTCCGGGCTGTTCGACGGCAGGCCGAGGCGCCGTGCCAGGCGCGCGGTCTGGACGAGATACCACTCGGTCCAGGTCACCGCTCCGGCCAGTTCGTGCCGCTCGGCCAGGGCCTGGCCGGCGGTGGCCAGTGCCTGGGCGTCGGCGGGATCGGCGATCTCGAAGTCGGTGATGAACTCCCGCTCCCAGGTGGGCGCGGCGGGAGTGATCAGGACGACGTCGTAGCGCGCGGCGACCGCTTCGAGACAGTAACCGCGGTATGTCTCGGCTTCTGGGTCGGTGGTGGAAACGACGAGGATGGTGGGCAAGGAATCTCCAAGAGGGCATAGATAAGGGGCAGTTCAGGCACGGCGGTGGTGGTTCAGGGGGTGCGTCGGCGGCGCAGCTCGAAGGCGGAGGCCCACTCGGGGTGGTCTTCGATCAACTTCCGCGCGAACAAGGCGGTGTAGTTGTTGTTGAGTCCGCGCAGCCCCTGCGGGAGGTGCCAGCGCAGGGCCTCGAACAGTTCCTTGAGCCCGATGCGGGTGGCGCCGGCGGCCAGCCGCTCGGCCGTCAGCTTCTCCAGGGCCCGGTAGACGTAGGGGTGCGCGGCGTCGAAGGCGAGGAACTGGTCGGTGATCGTGGGCCTGGATCCCGCGCGGAAGGAGGGGCGGGCGACCGGTATGACGGCCTGGGCGGCGGGCGTGGGCATCGGGTGGATCTCCAGGAGAGCGGACGGCAGGGGTGGAATCAGGCGAGGCGGGCGCGTAGAACGGGGAGGGTGCGCAGCCGGGCGAAGGCAGTGAGCAGGCCGAGGGCCTGCAGCACCGCGCAGCCGGTGATCACATGGCCGAGCAGGGCGGGCGGCACCGTGGCGACCAGGACGCCGGCCAGCGGGAACGGGATCAGGAGCAGCAGGATCGTCATCGAGAGGGTGGCGCCGAACACCGGCGCGGGGATGAGGTGGGAGCGCAGGGTGCGCAGCACCACCGTCATGCCGCCCTCTCCGGCCATGAGCACCGCGATCAGCACGAGGTAGGCGGTGTAGGTGTGGGTGAGGGAGACGGCCAGGCAGGCGCAGGCCGCGACGGATGCGGAGAGCGCGCCGACGGGCCACAGGCCCCAGCGGTCGATCGCGCGGCGGCACACCGCGACCGTGAGCAGGGAGGCGACGGCGGCCACCGACCAGATCAGGCCCACATCCGCGCTGGAGTATCCGAACTCCTTCACCACGATCACGGGCGCTGCGGCCTGGAGCAGGCCGACCGCCAAGTTGGACAAGGTCAGTCCGCAGACCAGCCAGCCCAGCGCGGGCAGCGCGCGCAGGGTCGTCCATCCGGTGCGCAGCCCCGCAAGGACGGGGAGCGGCGTCTCGGTCGTGGTGGTGTACTGCCGGGGGGCGAGGGCGCACGCCAGGAGCGAGAAGACGGCGATCGTGACCAGCATCCCGGCGGCCCCGGCCCGTTCCAGCAGCAGGCCGGCGACGGCCGGTCCGGCCAGGGTGCCGACCTGGTCGATGCCCAGGAGCACCGACTGCACGCGGTGGGCGCGCTCGCCGGCCTGACGGCTGGCGATGCCGCCCGCCGTCTCGGCGGCGATGTACGAGAACTCCGTGAGCACGCCGGTCGAGGCGGCGAGCAGCATGACGGCGACCGTGGCGGGCAGCCCGGCCTCCATCTGCGGCAGCGCGAGGGCGGCGGCCACGACCACCGCGGCCCGCAGGGCCGAGGCCGTGCGCAGAACGCGGGTGGTGCCGTGGCGGTCGACCATCGCTCCGGCGACGGCGAACGCGCCCAGGCGCGGCACCCACTCCAGCGCGAACGCCAATCCGGTCAGGGACGCGGAGTTGGTGATGGCGAGCACCAGCAACGGGATGCCGTACGTCGTCATCGCAAAGGCGCCGGCATCCATGCTGCGGGGCAGGTAGATGCTGCGCAGCAGGGTGGGGACCGGCCGGCGGGCATGCCGGGGTCCGACACTCGATCTCACGCAGCGGGCTCCCACTCATCCACCACGAGGGAGGAGTGGAGGGCCGTGTGGTGCAGGACGTACGCATGCGCCTTCAGCCAGGCGGCCAGTACGCTCTGCGGGCCGTCGAGCGCGGCGATGGCCTCACGGTCGAGGACCGCGCCCCTGGGGACCAGCAGTCCGCTCGCGTCGCCGATGCGGTCGGCTGCGTGGGCGAGAGCAGGAGCGTGGCCGAGCAGGTCGAGCGTGTGCTGGACCCGGGTGACGAAGTCACTGGCCACCGTGGGGAATTGGTGGGCGCGGGCCCAGCGGGCGGCCGTGTCGTACACCTCGGCCAGATCTTCGCCGCTGTCGGTGAGCCGGTAGCGGACTCGTTCGTGCTCATCGCCGTAGAGGAGGCCGAACTCGCGGGCCCGGTCGATGGCGTGGCGCAGCTGGGGCGCGCCCAGGTCATCGAAGGCGCTCTGCAGGCTGCCGCGGCGACGGCTGATGGGGCCGTTGTCGTCGATCTCGGTGACCAGGCGGATCAGTCCGGGCAGCGACAGCGCCCTGATCGCGCGGCGCGCCTGCGGGTGACCGGTAGTGGTGAGGCGGGTCATCGGCGCGGCCCCCCGGCCTGCGGAAGAGCGATGGGACGCACCGGTATCTGGTGCGAGAACAGGTCGCCACCCTTCCAGGCCGTGCCCGGCGTGGCCGCAGGCTGCGCGGACAGGGCCGGGGGCGCGGAGGCGGGCGCGGGAGCAGCGGGTGCCGGGATGCGGGGCTGGGTGGTCAGCCACGGTCCGGACGTCGCCTGCTTCGCCGCCGGGGCCGGGGCCGGGCCCCACAGCGGATGAGCGGCGGCGTCGGCGAGCGGACGGCCGCTGGCCCAGGCGCTCAGAGCCCGGTAGACGGGAGCGAGCGCCTGGCCGGTGGCCGTCAGCTCGTAGGCGCGGCCGTCCTTGCGGACCAGACCGTCGGAGACCAGACGGTCCACCTGGGGATAGACGTTGCTGAGCCGGTAGCCCGGCATCGCCGCGGCGGACAGCGCCTTGGCACTGGAGGCGCCGCGGGCCTTGAGCGCCCACAGGATCGACGTGGCGTGACGGGGCCCGATCAGCGCGAGGGCGTCCTCGATGTTCTGGGCGGGCGCGACCGTGGTGAGGCGTTCCAGCTTCCCGGTGTCCTTGTTCTTCACCAGGGGCTTTTCCAGGTGTGTCTCGCCCCAGGCGGCGATCACGGTCAGGACGGGCATCAGGTCGGCGCCCCGTGCGGTCAGGCCGTAGGTGACGTGGCCCCGGGCGACTTCGGTGCGCTCGGCCAGCCCGGCGTCGGCGAGGCGGCGCAGCTTGGGGTGGAGCGTGCCGTCATTCAGCCAGGGCAGGCGCGGCTTGATCTCCGCGTAGCGCAGGGGCTGGGCGGACAGCGTCATCAGGACCCACACGTTCCACAGCGGGGTGATCATCTCCAGCGACTCGGTGACGCGGGCGACGTCGACCTGGGTGGAGCGGGGCAGACCGGTGGTGGCCAAGGGGGTAACTCCTAGGGCGGGACGGGCGGATCAGCGGGTGCGGGTGACAGCGGGCGCCGGAGCGGAGGCCGGTGGGGCGGGGGCCGCCGACGGCGGGGAGGGTGTGGCGGGGACGCGGTGCAGGCCGGCGAGGACGGCGCTGATGGTCTTGGCGTGGGCGTCCCGGGCGGCGACGGATTCGGCGATCCGGCGGGTGCAGTCGAGCAGGTGGCCTGCTTCGAACTTGCCGATCTCCCGCTCTGGGTGGGCGAGTTCACGCAGCCGCTGGAGCTGGAAGGCGATGTTGCGCTCGGCGAGCTGCAGGTCGGTGTGGCTGCTGGTCAGGGCGGCGAGCATGGTGCCGCGGGGGTGGGTGTCGGCGTGGGCTTCGAGCGCGGCGATCGGCTGGCCGTACAGGTCCTCGATGCGTTCGGCGATGGTCTGGGAGGTGGTGTGGGGCAATCAGGGGGCTTTCACGGTCGCCGGGCCCGCGCCGCCCCGGCACGCGCAGGTGCCGGGGCGGGCGGGAGCGTGGTGGTGAGCTTGGGGCCGGCGAGCTGCACCGGCCGTTCGGGGCGTACTGCGGGCGGCGGCATGGTGCGCAGCAGCCCGGTCAGCGCGGTGGCGTATCCGTCGCGGGCAGCGAGGGCCGCCTCCATCCACTGCGCGTCGAACCGCAGGTCGTCGGCGGACAGTTCACCCATGTAGCGGTCGGCGGCCGTGGCGTCGTGGATGCGTTCGCGGACCCGGGCGACCTGTTCCTCGGCCACGGCCAGCCAGGAGCGCAGCTCCAGGGCACGCGTCAGGGCGGCGGACGCCTCGGGGCTGGTGGCCTGCGCGTACAGCTCGCTCAGCGAGGCGCCGAACGCGCGGACCAGGGCCTCGTCCTGGCTGGTGGGCTTATGTACGACGCTCACCGCACCGCTCCTCGCACCGGAACGGACGGCGTTGGCGCGCTCGGCGCCGGTGCGGTCTGCAGGGCCGGGCTGCGCCGGGGGGCCGCTTCGGCTCCCCGCCAGGCTCCCGGGCCCCTGCGGCCCAGGGAGTTCGGGTCGGTGTAGTGGCGCACCACCATCGCCCGCCCGTCGCGGACCGCCACGGCGGCATTGACCTGGTGGGCCAGGGCCATGACCGGGTCGTCCAGCACGTCACCAGGCGCGCTGTCGAGGGCTGCGACGAGGGCGTCCTCGGCCCTGTTCAGTACCTCCTGGGCCTCGGCGAGCATCCCGTACCACTTCACGACGACGGTGGCGTCGTCGTTGGCGTGCGGGGCGGCGGCCACCGCCCGGCGCAGGTCGGCCAGCGGCATCTGGAAGCGGATCTCGATCTGCTGGGTGATGACGCCCATCACGTCGTCGGCGTCGTCAGGCACAGCACGGCTCCTTTCCTCGGAAATACGTAGGGCGGGTCAACGGCGCGGCTTCGCTGTTCAGCGGCGAAGCGGGAGAAATGCGCTGCCGGTTCGGTGAATTCGCTTGGCCGGGCGGCTAGTCGAGACACATGTAGACGTCGCGGTAGACATAGGAGCCGGAGACCCAGCCCTTTACGCCCGTGCTCGTGTCGGTGATGTAGTGCCAGTTGCCGCTGGTCTTGTGGACCGTGAAGCGGTGGCTTCGGTAGAGCACGCCGACGGCGGTGGACTTCGTGCTCGCCTGGGAGCGGATCGTGACCGCCTGCGTGTGCACGGCCCACGGTCCGGGCCGGTCACACGCGCGGCTGGCCGGCGCGGAAGCCGGCGCCTGGGCCGGTGCCGCGCTCGCGGACGTGGCACCGACGAGCGGCAGAGTGAGTGCGCCGAGAACGGCGGCAGAGATGGCTATGCGGGGTGAGCGCATGAGGAATTGACCTCCAGGGAAGAGGGAAAGGGACGCGGAAACACGCCCGCGGCTGGCGCCGGGCGGGCAGTGGTTCAAGAGTCCGGAGAATCCCCGGTTTTGCTAACCGGGGATGTGCTGCTATGTTTCGCCCTCCGCCGGGCGTCGGCACCTCGCAGAGTCCTCCCGAAGGAGACCGGGCGCGGGGCGAATTCGGCTCCGCTATCAGCGAGTTGGGCCAGTGCGCGGAACAGGGGGCGCGGGAAGACCGGGCATCGCGGACGGTGCGCTGCGGCGGGTCGCGGTCTGGGCGGTCGGCAGGGGGACGTCGTCGCCGGACCAGTGGGCCTGCCACCAGGCGGTGGCCTGCTCGTAGGTCGCAAAGCCGCCTTCGCGCAGGGTGTGCGTCCCGTGCTCCGTGTCGACCTCTTCCAGCAGCACCCGGAAGCGCAGCGGCGCGTTCTCGTCGATGGCGGCCAGGAGCACCGTGATCTGCATGCGGTCTGGGTCGTCGTCCGAGGTGCAGCTGGTGACCAGGGCGAAGTGATCGCCGTCCGAGGTGAGGCGGTCCTCCAGCACCCTGGTGGCCTCGTCGGCGGGATCGGTGCCCGTGTCCGGGCGCAGGGCGATGGCGTCCTTCGGGCAGCCGCGGGCGATCAGCCAGCTCTGCGCCATGGGCACCAAGGGCAGCTGCTCGTGCTGGAAGCGGAAGGTGCGGGCCTTAACGTCGCGCTGCAGGTGGAGGGCCACCAGCTGCGGCTCGCCGGGGATGCCCCAGGTCACCGCGCCGTTGTGCAGGACGTAGTAGCTGTGCCGCTGGTCGTCGGTGTGGTGCTCGGCGAGCACGGTGAGTTCGGTTGCTTCGATGTCGATGTGCTGCCAGAACTGCTCGGCGACACGGTCGTTGACGGCGTCGTAGCCGTCGAGGCGGAAGTCTGGGGATGAGGGCATAGGGGCTTTCGGGGGTGGGGTGCACGCGGGGCGGTGCGGGTTCAGCGGCGGGCTGGAGCAGCCGCAGGCCAGGTGCCGGGCCGGGGCACGGGAGCGGCTCCCGGTGCTGTGGGCGGGCGCGGGGCGGTCAGGGCCGCGCGGCCGGTGTCGGTCAGCGTGACGGGCTGGCCTGCCGTGACCGGGTGGGAGGTGTCGCGGACCACCAGGCGGTCCTCTTCCAGACGTTGCAGCTGGCTGTAGGGGATGCGGGTGCCGGAGGCGGTGACGACGTACAGCTGCTGCGTGAGCAGGTTCTGGTGGAGCTTGGCTCCCTGGGTGATGGCGAGCAGCGCGGCGATGTCGGGCGCCGGCAGGTTCGGCACATCGCGCGGAACGTTGTGCCGGGCGGCGGCCTCGACCGGCTTGAGCGCGGCGACGGCCTGTGCCTGCCGCTCGTCCCGGGTACGAGCCGCGTCCTCCAGCAGGCCGACGGTCCGCTCGATGCGCTCGAACAGCGCGCCATCGACCGGGTACTCGCCGGAGGAGAGGCTGTTGAGCTGGGAGCGGTAGAAGGTCACGTTGGTCTCAGCCTGGACAAGGGCACGGTGGGCATCGACCAGGCGTGTGTGCGGTTCGTCGAGCAGGTGGCGGTCGCGGTGCTGCCACAGTCGGTCGACGCTGTGGCCCACGGCCGCCTCGATGCGGTGATCAAGCTGGGTCAGTGACTTCCTGACCGGGGCATTGCGGGGCATGGAGAAGTTCCTTGGGGTGGGGCGAGGACCGGTGTGCGAGGCCGCTCACGCCGAGCTGTAGGCGCACGTCGAGGTGCGCTCCGTGCCGCGTTTCGCGGACGGGGCCAAGGCGCCGGAGCAGGGCGAGCATCGGGCGGCTGGATGCCTCGGTGTAGGTGCTCAGGGTGTGGGCGCCCCGGGCGTGGGCGTACTGGGCGGCGTGCCGGGCCAGCGCGGTGCCGATGCCGCGGCGCTGATGGGCGTCGGCGACTTGGAGCCCGAGGTCGAAGACACCCGCCTCCCGGCTGACGGGACCGGCGCAGACCAGCGCGAGCGGCTCGCCGCCGGCACCGATACCCAGCCAGCAGTCGGCGTGTGCCAGCAGCTGGCCCAGGGTGCGGTGCGGCAGGTGCGTACGGCCCCAGCGGAGCAGCAAGTGCGCGGGGGAACAGCGCTGGTGGAAGGCGTCGACGAGCGGGACGTCCTCGGCCCCAACGCGGCGAAGGGCCGTGAGGGCGGGGTGCCTCAACAGGAGCAGTCGGGCAGCGCGGCCGTATGCGGGTTCTCCTGCGGGATGGTGAGTCCGGCGAGGGCGGCCGTGAGGTCGTCGAGGCCGGAGGGGAAGTGGGTCGTCAAAGAGTGCGGCCCTTCAGGGGCGGGGACAGGGCGGGGCGGGGAAGACCAGGCACCGCGTACGGCGGCGGGCCCGGCTTGGGGACTTCGCGGCGCGCCTCCAGCTGCGGCGAGCGGGAGCGGGCGGCGTGGGCGAGCGCGCTGGTGGGGCGGCGGGTGATGCCCAGGCGTTGGCGGGCGACGTTGTACACCTCGTGGCGGTCGCGCGGGCGGACGGCCACCACATGGATCTCGGCGCGGTGCGCCGAGGTGGGCGGGGCCGGGCGCTGGGCGTAGACGATGCGCCAGGCTTTTCGGCTGTCGACGTACAGCTTGCGGTAGTCGGCGAGTTCGCCGAGCAGCTTGGGGCCGAACTGCTGGGCGTTGACGACGTCCTGGAGCTGGGCGAGGGCCAGGTCGCGGATGTCGCCGGGGGCCGCCAGGAGGTCGGTCAGGGCGCGCGGGTCGAAGGAGAGGCCGAAGGCGGGCCGGTGCTCGGACCCGCTCATGCGCCGGCCTGGTCCGGCTCGCCGGGCTCCGGCTGGTCCGCGGAGGCGGCGCGCGCGGAGCGGGTGGAGGAGGCGGGGCCGGGCAGCAGGCGGTGCGCGTCGCGGTCGGGGTCGGTCTGGCAGGCCGAGAGCGGTCCGCCCGCCGCCCGTACGTGGGCCAGGCAGTGGGTGAGGAAGTCACGGTGCCACACGAACATGCCGCTGGGCCCGGCTTCGGGGTCTTTGTGCTGCTGGTAGGCCATCCACAGGGCGTGGAGCCAGCCGACGACGTCGTCGTGTTCCTGCCACTGCTTGCACCACGGGGCCGCGGTGGTGACCTCGGCGCCGTAGATACGGATGAGGTAGCCATCCACCCAGTCGGAGAGCGCGTCCAGCTCGTCCTCGAACTCATCGCCCTCCAGTTCCAGGATCGGGCGCGGCTCGGGCGGCGCCTGCATCGGCGCTCCGGGCATCCCGGGCAGGCTGGGCAGGCCGAACGCCGCGAAGGGCGAGGGGTCCGGAGGGGCGGAGAGGCTGTCGAGCTGGCGGGCCTGCTCGGCCTGCTGCTCCATGAGCTTGCGGACGGTGGCCTCGACGCTCTCCAGATTCGAGTCCGGAAGCCGGACAGGTTCCATTTCCCCGTCGTCGGGGAGGTCTATGGATTCGGGCACGAAAGGGGTCTCCTTGAAGCCGCGGCCGATGGCGTGTGAATGACGGCTCCACGATCCGGAGAATCCCCGGTTTCGCTAACCGGGGATCCGGTGCTATATCGCATCGCGCGGCACGGGGAAAGGCGGACCAAGTTCGCCATTGCCCCGTGCCGGGCGGCGGGGAACTTCTAGGCGGACAGGACGAAGTCGTCCTGGGAGAGGGTCTGTTGCACGGTCTGGGTCAGCCGGTCGGCGGCCACCTCGGCGTACTCGCGGGTCTTCTCCACCCCGATGAACGAGCGGCCTTCCAGCAGGGCCGCGACCCCGGTGGACCCGGATCCGGCGGTGAAGTCCAGGACGGTCCCCTGCTCCGGGCAGATCTTGACCAGCTCCCGCATCACCTCCACCGGCTTCTGCGTGATGTGCTGGCGGTTCCTGCCCGACGGCTGCGACGCGGAGTAGAGGCCGGGCAGGTAGACCGGGTTCCGGGAGCCGTCGATGGCGCCCTTCGAGCCCCAGATGATGAACTCGCAGTTCTGGGTGAAACGGCCCTTCTGTGGCCTGGCCTGCGGCTTGTGCCAGGCCAGCACGCCGCGCCACAGCCAGCCGGCCGCCTGCAGCGCGTCCGTCGTCGTCGGCATCTGGCGCCAGTCGGTGAACAAAAGCGCGGTGCCGCCGGGCTTGGTCATCCGGTGCGCCTCGGTCATGATCTGGGTGAGCCAGAACCCGTAAGAGCGCTGGTCCATGTTCTCGCCGGTGAAGTCCGGCAGGGCATGCTGCGCATCGGCCGAGGTGTACTTCTGCTTCGCGCTGCGGCTGGTGCGCTCCTTGGCCGTCCGCCCGCCGGAGTTGTACGGCGGGTCGGTGATGACGGAGTCCACGCAGTGGTCCGGCAGCGTGGAAAGCACGCTCAGCGCGTCGCCCTGGTGCAGGGAAAAAGGCAAAGGGAAACCCCAATTCGGTTCGGGTGAAGGTAGTTGAATCACTCCGGCTCGCACACGAAACCCGGCAGACCAGGCGCGGGCATGACGATGCCCACGGTCCGCGATGCGGGGTGTGAGAGGGAGGAGCCCAAACTGTAGGACACGATTCCCGGTGGAGCGGTGCCGCTGAGCGAAATTCCCGTGGAATTGTTTTCTGACGGAGCGTTATGCCGCCCACCGGGGATCTGCACTTACTGTTTTGGAGCCCGGCAGCAACCGCCGACGGCCCCTTCTCCGCCCCGCCCTCACGAACCGAGGTCCACCATGCCCGGCTCCACCTGAACCTGATCAGCGCACGCAGAAGCGAGGTGCAACTCGCCGCATGCGCTGGGCCCTGAATTACCCGCCACCGGCCGCCGCGGCCTTCCCCAAGTACGCCCGCGCGGACGGGACTTCACCCTTCAAGGACGCCCTCGTGACACCCCCCTACCCTCCCCTGCCTGAAACTCCGCCGCCGGGAGGCGTGCCGGATTGAAGGCGATAGCCGCCGGCATCGGCGTCGTCTTCCTCTCCCCCCTGCTGCTCGCGGGCACGGCCATGATGGTGGCCGCCGCCTCCAGCGAAGCCGCCGAAACCACCAGCTCCTTCAGCAACTGCCTGCACGACGTCGACACGGACGCCGTCACCAAGCAGGTGACGAAGATCCTCGATGGCGCGTCCGGCAAGGACGTGAAGGTCGAGGGCCTGACCCTGCCCGCCGAGCAGGTCCCCAACGCCCAGACCATCGTCGCCACCGGCATCTCGCTCGACGTGCCCCAGCGCGGGCAGATCGTCGCGCTCGCCACCGCGATGCAGGAATCACGCCTGCGCAACCTCGGCTCCGGCGACCGCGACAGCCTCGGACTCTTCCAGCAGCGGCCCAGCCAAGGCTGGGGCACCGCCCAACAGATCCGCGACCCGGTCTACGCCAGCGAGCGGTTCTACAAGGCGTTGCTGCAGGTCAAGGGCTGGCAGCAGATGACCGTCACCCAGGCCGCCCAGGCCGTGCAGGCATCAGGCTTCCCGGACGCGTACGCGCAGTGGGAGCCGCTGGCCACCGCCCTGCAGAAAGCCATCGCCGCCACGTTCCCCGGCGGGGAGAAGGGCAAGCCCGCCAAGGACGGCGACAAGCCCAAGGACAGTAAGACCCCGGCGTCCGGCTGCGGTCCGGCCGAGGACGGATCCTCCTACGGGCGCATCCCCGAGGGCAGCGTGCCCAAGGGCTACACCATCCCGAAAGACGCCGACCCCAAGGCGCGGAAGGCCATCGACTGGGCGATGCACCAGCTCGGCACGCTGTACCAGTGGGGCGGCAGCTGCACCGCCGCGCACGGCCCCGATCCGATGGGCCGCTGCGACTGCAGCAGCCTGATGCAGCAGGCATACGCCACGGCCGGCATCAAGCTGACCCGCACCACGTACACGCAGGTCAATGAAGGCAAGGCCGTCTCGCCCGACAAGCTGCAGCCCGGCGACCTGATCTTCAGCCGCGGCACGGCTGCCGTACCCGAACACGTCGGGATGTTCATGGGGGCGGGCCTCGTCATCGAGGCCCCGAAGACCGGCAAACCGGTACGCATCACCCCATTGAAGGACTGGGCGATTCTCGCCGTCCGCCGCGTCATCTGACGCCGTCCTCCGCCCGGGACCCCCGCATCGCGCGGGCCGGACCGGCCCCTCTCGGCGCCGCTCGCGCCGCTCCCCCCCTTCCTCTCTTCCCTCTTTCGCCGGGCCGTATCCGGCCTGCGCACGCAAGGAGTCCCGCCACACCCATGCCCATACCTCTCGCAGACCGTGTCATCCCACTCGCCTACGACCCCGGCATCTCTCCCCAGGGCGGTGGCCTGCCCGGACTGAGCGTGCTGAAGAACGTCGTCAACTCGATCAACATGTTCGGGATCATCGCCGTCGTCGGGGCCCTGGCCGTCTCGCTCGGCGTGTGGGCCTGGGGCCACCACACCGGCGGCCACCAGGCAGAAGCCAACGGCAAGAAGGGCGCCATCGTCGCCGCGGGCGCAGCCCTCGGCTTGGGCGCGGCCAACGGCATTGTCGCGTTCTTCTCGGCCCTGGGGTCGCAGGTCCACTGATGAAACGCTTCCCCTCCTTCTCCCTGTCCTCCTACGGCGTCGGCTGGTCGGCCAACCGCCGCATCGCCATCGTCGCGATCAGCCTCACCGTCCTGCTCGCGCTGGCCGCCGGCGTCGCCTTCTTCACCGGAGGCGGCAACGGCGGTGGCCACTCCGAGTCCGGCTCGCCGTCGGCTGCGAACAGCACCGGCCCTGGGGAAACCGCCCCGAAGCCCGGCACTCAGGGGACGGGGTTGGTGCCCAAGCCGCCGCAGGTCGCCGAGCCCGTCGCCTACGCCAAGGCCGCAGCCGAGATGCTCTGGTCCTACGACACCCGCAACACGACCCGTGACCAGCAGCTCGCCGGCATGAGCGCGTGGCTGACCAAGGAATCCACGTACGCCGACTGGACATCGGTCACCGCTCAGGTACCGGATCCGACCCTGTGGTCGCGCATGGCCGACAACGACCAGCACGCCAGCGCGACGGTCACCGAAGGCCACTTCCCCTCCGCGTTCAAGGCGGCCCTGGCCGAGGACCCCTCCGCGATCACCAAGGCGTACATCTACGTCGTCACCGTCAACGGCAAGCAGCAGATCGCCTGGAAGTCCGGCGGCCAAGGGGCCGAGGACCGTGCCGTGACCCTAGCCGTCCAGTGCCGCCCCAGCCACGACTGCACCCTGGCCGCCATCGCCCCGACCGTCACGCAGTGACCCGCGCCTGAAACCAGAAAGGAGGCCAACTCCCCGTGGGTTTCTGTGACATCCCCCTCGCCGACAAGGTGTGCGGCATCGCCGGCGCCGCCAAGGGTGCCGTCGACTTCGCCAGCGATCCCGGCAAGGTCATCGGCGACTGGATGGCCAAGTCCTCCGGCGAACTCGCCGCCACCGCAGCCGACTTGGCCGCCAAGGCCGTCAACGCCACCACCCGCGTCGATTTGAATGCGGGCTGGTTCCGCGACAACTACGCGATGCTGCTGCCGATCGGCCTGGTGCTCCTGGTCGCGACGTTCTGCGCCCAGCTGGTGCGCGCCGCGATCCGCCGCGACGGCGAGGCCCTCACCCAAGCCTTCACCGGCACCGCATCCGGCGTGATCTTCGCCTTCAGCGCCATCGCCCTGACCACCGTCGCCATCGAAGTCGTCGACGCCCTGTCCGACGGGCTGTTCAAGGCGTCGCACCTGTCGATCGAATCAGCCGTGCGGCGCATCGTGAAGGTCTCCCAGATCCCGGCACTCGCCGGACTGGGCTGGCTCGTGGCCGTCTTCGCAGCCATCGGAGCCGCCATCGGAGCGTTCATGTACTGGTGCGTGATGATGGTCCGCAAGGTCGGCATCCTCGTCATGGTCACCCTGGCGGTGTTCGCCGGTGCCGGCGGCGGCTGGGAAGTCGCCCGCCGCTGGCGCCGCGGCTGGATCGAAGCCACCGCCACCCTCGTCGTCAGCAAACTGCTGATGACCGTGATCTTCGTACTCGGCATCGCCGCCATGGGCAAGACCGAGGCCAAGGACGGACTCGGAGCACTCGCCGACGTCATGTCCGGCATCGTGGTCATGATCTTGGTGTTGCTGTGCCCGTACGCGACGTTCAAGTTCGTGCACTGGGCCGCTGAAGGCACTGACGGAGAATCGATTCACCGCGCCGGTGGTGCCGGAGCTCAGCTCGCCAAGCAGCACGGTGAGCGCGCCGGCCGCAAGGCCGCCACGATGGCGGCCACCGCCGGAACCGGCGGCGCGGCAGCCGGAGCGGGCGCCGCCCCGCAAGGGCCGGACTCGGTGCCCGGCGGCGGCTTCCCCGGCGACGTTGCCGCCAACCCCACCGGCGGCGGCCAGGACTCCGGCAGCTCCGGCGGCTCCTCTGGTGGCCAGGGCATGAAGGACGGTCTGGAGAAGGCCGTTCAGCCTCCGCCGACGAGCACCCGCGATGACACCGGCGGCCAGTTCGGCGGCGGTCCCGGCCAGGGCGGACCCGGCTCAGGCTCGGGATCCCCGTCCGGCGGCGGGTTCATGTCGAACCCGGCAGGCTCCACCACGCCTCCGCCGCAGGGCGCGCCCCCGGCGCCGAACTCTGCTTCCTCATCCGGTGCCAGCGGCGCCGGAGCGCCTCCTCCGCCGCCTCCGCCCACCGGTATCTGACCCCATCCCTTCGCGCCGGAGCGGCACGCACCACGCCCCCGTGTGTGCCGCTCCGGCCCCGCCCGCGCACCACCGGAACGGCCCTTGTCTCAACTCTCGATCACCCCCCTCACGGTCAAATTCCCCCACAGGTCGAAGCGCGGCATCCTGCTCGGCCTCACCCTTCCCCAACTGATCCTTGTCTCCTGCGCGTTGGCGCTGCTCCTGGCCACCGTCGTCAGCACCGGGCTGCTCGGCGCCATCGCGCTCACCCCGCTGTGGGCCGCGGTCGCCGCCCTGGTCGCCATCCGCCGAGGCGGCCGGTCCCTGATCGACTGGGCGCCGATCGTCGTCCGTTTCGCCCGGCGCCGCCGCAGCGGGCAGACTCTGTGGCTCGCCCGGCCGGTCACCCGCCCGCGCCACGACGGCACCCTCCACCTGCCCGGCACCGCCGCCTCCCTGCGTGTCGTCACCCCCTCGGACTCGGCCAACGGCGCCGCCGCGGTCCACGATCCGCACCACCAGACCCTGACCGCCGTCGCCCGCGTCTCCAGCAGAGCCTTCGCCCTGCTCGACCCCGCCACCCAGAACCACAACGTCAGCGGGTGGGGAAGGGCGTTGGCGGGCATCGCGCGGACCGGGCACGTCGCCACCGTGCAGGTCCTGGAGCGCACCGTGCCCGACAGCGGTGACACCCTTGCCCGCCACTGGGCCCAGCAGGGACGCCCCCAGACCCCGGTCGCCGGGCAGGTGTACTCCGACCTGGTCGCCTCCGCCGGCCCGGCCGCCGCACCGCACGAGGCGTACCTGGCCATCTCCCTGGACCTCAAGGCCGCCAAGCGCCTCATCTCCCAGGCCGGAGGCGGCTTCCCCGGAGCGTTCACGGTGATGGAGCAGACCACCAGCGCCATCGCCCAGGCCGCCCGCAGCGCCGGGCTGATGGTCACCGGCTGGCTGACCGCACGCGAGATAGCCGCCGTCATCCGCACCGCCTACGACCCCAAGGCGCTCTCCGCTCTGCAGCAGTGGTCGGAGAGCGGGCGCGCCGAGGCCGACCCCGCTGCCGCCGGGCCCGTCGTCCAGGTCGAGGAGTACGACCGCGTGGCCACCGACTCCGCCCGGCACACGACCTACTGGGTCGAGGACTGGCCGAGGACGGAGACCGGCGCCGGATTCCTCCACGGGCTGATGTTCACCGCCGGGGTACGGCGCAGCCTGTCCCTTATATATGTGCCTCAGGGGCTCGAGTCGGCGATGCGTGATGTCCAGCGCAAGAAGGCCGCGATCATCTCGGATGCCGCCGAGCGCTCGCGGCGCGGGCAGGTCGACTCCGAGGCCGACAGCGTCGAGTACGCCGACGTCAAGACCCGCGAGCGCCAGCTGATCGCCGGGCACGCGGACGTCGCGCTGACCGGCCTGCTCACCGTCTCCGCCGAGACCGACGCCCTGCTCGATGCCGCGTGCGCGCAGATCGAGACCGCCGCCGTCACCGCCCAAGTCGACCTGAGGCGCTTGATCTTCCAGCAGCCCGACGCCTTCACCCTCGGCGCCCTCCCACTCGCCCGGACCGCGCTGTGACGCCCCGCCCCCGCCCGGGGTACCTGTTCGACGAACTCCGCAGTCTGCTTGCCCCGGTGCAGGAACTCCAGCGGCGCCACCAGCAGCGGCTGGACGCCCACCGCACCGAGGGCGGGGAGGTGTTCGAGGACCAGTACGCCGCGTACGACGACGCCCGTCTTGAGACAGCCATCGAGGCCAGCGACGCCCTGGACACCCTCGTGGCGCAGCTCGAACTGCTGGTCGCCGACCCGCCGCGCCGGGCCTTCACCCTCGCTCTGCGCGGCCCCGGCGCCGACGAGGGCAACCTACCGTGGCTCTTCGTCGTCAACGGCGACGACCTGGACGACGCCTACCAGAAGCTGAGTCAACTGCCCTCCTTCCACCTGTGGTTGGAAGACGTACGCCGCCCCGGCACGTCCCGCCATGGCGAGGAAGACCTCCTCGCCGACCAGAGCCACCCCGGCGTGCGCGGGCCCGGGACGTATATCGACCTGCGCCGTGAGCAGGCTCGCGTCCTGGCCAGGCGCGCGCCGGCGCGCAGCCCTCTTGTGCCTCCCGCACCGCCCCCGTCAGCGCCTGGCCGCGCCCGCTGACCGACCCCAGCCCCTGCCGCCAGGCACGAAGGACCCCTCTTTGACCACTCCCTCTCCCGTCGCCGACGCCCACCCGTATCTGCGGGCCGCCAGTGCCGGCGTCCGACACCACACCCGCGCGCTGTCTCCCCGTGGACAGGCTGGTCCCGTTCCTGCGGACCGCGCCCACCTCGACGTACTGCACTCCCATCTGATCGCGCTGCACCAGCTGCTGGACCAGCTCTCCGCCTCGACCAGGCCCCCGCATCCGGCGGCCGGGCGGCACCTGGCCAGCGCGGGCACCTGGCTGTGGCAGGCCAGCGCCGCCGTCCATGACGCCTTCCACCTCGTGCCGCCCGTCCACGAACCGGCCACGGATGACGCGGAGTGCCATCCCGAGCGGCTCCCCGAAGGCCCTCCGGTGCTGACCATCTGCCAGCGCCATCTCGCCGCCGGACACCTTGTGCGCCGCACCACCACCCCCAGCGACCTGGGTCGCCCCGCGCGCGGCCACGCCACCGCTTGTGTCCAGTAACTCCCGTCACCTGGACGGCACTTACCCGCACTTGTTCACGGGCTCCACGTCGCCCGCCGTCATCTGAAAGCCGCTCCGCCATGACCCACCGGCCCGCCCGGCGCGCCCGCCGCGCCTCGGCCTCTCCGCTGTTCACCCCGCACGGCACCGACCGCGCCAGCCGCAAGGCCGCACGCCGCCAACTCGCCGAGGCCGCCGCCAAGGCACGCGCCGAAGCCGCCCAGCACCCGTCCGGCGCCGAGCCGGCCGGACAGGAGATGCCACCTGCCCTCTTCCCGCCCCACGGCCGCCCCGGCCCCGCTTCGGCACGCGGCGGCAAGCTCAAACTGCCCGCGCACCGCATGACCACCGCGACCGTCGCGGGCGCCTACCCCTTCCTCGCCGAGGGCGGACTCGGCGCCGAAGGCATCTACATCGGCCGCGACATGCACGCCGAAGCCTCCTTCTGCTTCGACCCCTTCGCCCTGTACGGCCGCATCGAAGGCTTCACGAACCCCAACGTCCTGTTGGCCGGTGTGATCGGCCAGGGCAAGAGCGCCCTGGCGAAGAGTTTCGCCCTGCGCTCCGTGGCCTTCGGCTACCGCGTCTACGTGCCGTGCGACCCCAAGGGCGAATGGACCCCGGTGGCCGCCGCACTCGGCGGCACCTCCATCGCCCTCGGCCCCGGATTGCCGGGCAAGCTCAACCCCCTGGACGCGGCCCCCCGCCCGCCGTCGATCTCGGAGACGGACTGGGCCAGCGAGATCCGCAAGCGCCGCCTGCTGCTGCTCGGCTCGCTGGCCCGCACCGTCCTCGGGCGCGACCTGCTGCCGATGGAACACACCGGCCTCGACGTCGCCCTCGACGCCGTCGTCACCCGCGCCGCCGCCGCCAAACACACCCCGCTGCTCGGCGACATCGCCACCATGCTCAACAGCCCCGACGAACTCGACGCCGCCGGCGGCCTGATGTCCGGACGCCTCGGGGAAGCCGCCCGCGACCTCGCCCACGCCATGCGCCGCCTGGTCCACGGCGACCTCGCCGGCATGTTCGACGCCCCCTCCACCGTGATCTTCGACCCGAACTCGCCGATGCTCACCATCGACCTGTCCCGGCTCGGCGGCTCCGGCGACGACACCGCCCTCGTCCTCGCCATGACCTGCGCCTCCGCCTGGATGGAATCCGCGCTCACCGACCCGAACGGCGGCCGGCGCTGGATCGTCTACGACGAAGCCTGGCGCCTCATGCGCCACCCCGGCCTCCTCCAGCGCATGCAGTCCCAGTGGAAACTCAGCCGCGGCCTGGGCATCGCCAACCTGATGGTCATCCACCGGCTGTCCGACCTGCTCACCGCCGGCGACGCCGGATCCCGCGGACGCGCCCTCGCCGAGGGCCTGCTCGCCGACTGCTCCACCCGCATCATCTACCGCCAGGAAACCGACCAACTCCACGCCGCAGCAGCCCTCCTGGGGCTCACGTCCGTGGAAAGCGACGCAATCTCCCACCTCAACCGCGGACGCGGCCTGTGGAAGGTCGCCGGCCGGTCCTTCATCGTCCAGCACCTCCTGCACCCCGCGGAGCTGGCGCTGTTCGACACCGATGCCCGCATGCACTGAAAGGGGAGCGAAGGCTTCGTGAAGCACGACATCGAACGGATGCTGATACCCCACAGCGACACCGTTCACATGATCGAGGAACTGCAGAAGTTGGCGCCCCGGCTCAAGGACGCCGCCCACCAGCTGGAGTTGCTCGACGGCACGGGCCACGTACCGGCTTCGCCGGACTTCTCCGTGCTCATCCACCATGCTGAGACCGCCCAGGTTCTCGCCCGCGACGTCGTCCACCTGACGTCTGGATTCGCCAAGACCCCGCACAGCACGAACCGGGCGGGGAGCGCTGTCCTCTCGCATCTGGCGACGGCAGCCACGATGTCCTGTTCCGCAGCCCCGCTGTTCGCCGAGACCGCGGAGATCGCCCTGGCCCTACCCCGGTCGCATGGGACCTCGGACAGGCAGCGGCGGGAAGGGCGCATGGTGATCCACCACGCCACGGCCCGCGCCTATCTGCGGCGTGCCTCGGAGTCCCTCGACAGTGCGGTCAAGGAGCTGAACGAGCACCTCGGCCTTCACCGCTTCTTTCCCTCGTCCATGCGGCAGGGCGCCACACCGCCACCGCCACCGTCCATGCCGAATCCACGCACCCGGTAGCGGAACACCTCGCAGACGAAGGGCTCCCCATGAATGATCTTTCCGCGAGCTCGCGTCCAACGGCGGCTCCCGGCTCCCACATGGTCATCGATGCCCTCGGTATCCCTCCGCGCCGCCTCGACCGGCTCCACACACCCGGCAGCGCCGAAGACATCGTCGCGCAGCTCGTGGCCATGGCCGCAAAGCACCTGGACCACCTCAACAAGGAACTCGTTGCCCAGGCCCAGCAAGGCGCCGACAACCTCACCCGCGTCGCCGCCGGGAAGACGATGGTCAACTCGCTCGGCATCCTGCAGAACAGCGCCACCCAGATCGACATCCTGGCAGCACGACGCGCCGACGCAGTGGATCGCCTCAAGGAACTGATCCACGCCTACCGGCACGTTGCCCCTCCCGCCGGCGCCGTCCCCCCTCACGCACACCAGCCCATCACCGCCCCGGCTCAGGCGCCTGCCACGCCCGTGGCATCCGCCCGTCCCGCTCGCGCTCGGTGACAGCGCCCCGTCGCACACGACCTCAAGGAGCCCATGCCCCCGCCTCGCACCGATCTGTCCGCGTTCGCCGCCGCGCTCGCCTCTCACCTCCCCGGCACCTGGACGAGCGGTTACCGCCAACACTCCGCCTACGGTGACCAGTTCCCCCTCGACGAGAAGGTCTGGGACGTCGGCCACGTCCACTGGGCCGTCGGCGTATTCATCCTCGGCCACGACGCCCATCTCCACGGGCCCGACGGACAGCAGTTGTGCGTCATCGACCGGCCGCTGCACCTCGACCAGTTCCTCGTCTCTCCCCTCAAACCCGAGGACGGCGTCAAGCCGCACCACTTCGTCGGCGTAGAGGAGCCCAACGGCATCAAGGTCGGCAACGACCCGCTCCGTGCTGCCGCCGCAGTCACCCGCCGTGTCCTGCCCCGCTACCAGGACGCCCTGGCCGCCGTGCGCCACAGCGCACGGGTACAGCCGGATCCGCCCCTGCGGCCAGCCCCGCCCGAGGTCGACCAGGTCCTCACGCTGACCCGGTACGCCGACGGCGCGCTCGGCGCGCCGTACCCGACGGTCCCGGCCGAGGCTCGTGACGCGCTCTACATCCACGGCTTCCAGTACCACCCCCACCAAGGCGCCTTCCTGCTGCCCGCCGCATACGGCCCGATCGGCCAGGCGCTGCGCTTCCAGGCCGTCGCGCAGCAACTCGCCGCCCGAGGTATCGGCGTCAACCTCCGGCACAGTCCGCCACCGCCCGTCGCAGGGCCGACGCTGAACACCCGCGCCGCACTGCCGGGCTCGACGCCCGTCGCCCACCGCCGCTAGACCCGCGCCGGGCCTCGCGCCCCGCCCCCTGCTTTGAGGAGATCCCACCTGTCCACGTCCTCCGCCATGCCCGTGGTCCCCGCCACGGCGGGCCTCACCACCCCCACCGACCCCAACGGCCGTTATCCGTACGGCCGTCAGGTGCTCGCGCTCACTGACCAGCTCAACGGCGCGACGTCGTACGAGCACGCCGCTGCCCTGACCGACCAGGTCTTGGAGCCGACCGATGGCCTGCTGGAGCGGCTGGCCGAGTTCTTCGAAGCGGCAGCCGAGAAGGCCAAGGAGTCCGACCACGACGACGGGTTCGACCTCCACTACGACCTGGATGACGCCGCGGCCACCTTGCGCGGGCTCGGTGAAGACCTGCACGTCGCCGTCGACCGCATGCGCGCCCTGGCTCCCCGCGCCTCCGCGCGACAGGCCACCAAAGCGACCGCCGCGGGCTCGAACATCGGGCTGCCGACGGCGGTGCTCCCCACTCCTGGCCGCACCCGGTGACGGTGCCCGAGCCGCCCGGTCCGCTCGCCGGCCTGGACCAGGCAGCGCACCTGCACGCGCTGGCCGACCGCATCCACCATGCCGCCGACGACCTGCCAGCCCCGGAGTCCGCTCACTCGCTCGCCAGTCTCAGCGAGGAGGTAGAAGACCAAGTCCACGTCATCGCGGGCATCTTCGCCTCACTCGCACATGAAGTCGCCGTCCACGGCCGGGCGGTGAAGCGGTATCCCAGCACGGCAGACCCTCTTGCCCAGCGCAAGGTCGCCCTGATGACGCGGGCGGCCGATCCTCTCGGCTGGGCGCTGGCCAAGCTGGGCGAAGCCGTCGCCCAGATCGGCCACCTCCAGGAAATCAGCGCCGGCCCCCGGTCCCCGGAACGGGCCAAGGCCATCAGCAGCGCACGCGGAACCCTCGACAACCGGCTCGCCAGCGCGCACCGGCACCTGACCGACGCGGCCAGCAACCTGAACCGGGACGCCGACCGGCTCGTCGCGGCGGCAGCCGGCACACGCCGTGCCCCACATTCCGCGCCCGCTCTCCCCAACCGGCCCCCTGCCGCACTGCCCGCGCCCCCTCCTGTGTCCCCGACCCCCTCCCCGACCCTCCGCTGACCTGTACAGAAGCTGCATGATGCCCCGCTGGGGGGGGGCAGCTTCGCGCCCGCGTCACCGCGCAGGGGAGGGCGGAACATAGCGGGCAATCCCCGGTTAGCAAAACCGGGGATTGCCCGGACCCTAGAGGCGGATCACCCACCCCCCTTTTTCTCAGGAGCCCCTCATCCGCCGCCCCCTCCACCGATTCCCCCTCGCCATCGCCACGGCCTGCGTGGCCCTGGCCGCGACCGCCTGCAGCAGCGGCAGCCCCGAGGCCGAGAAAACCGCTCCGTCCGCGAGCGCCGACCAGCCGCGGGAGCTGCCGCCCGCGCTGACCAAGCAGCAGGCCCTCGCCGAGATCGACCGGTATTCGGCGGTCAACAACAAGGCCAACAGCGACAACAACCGCGACCTGCTCGACACCGTCGAGGACGGCCCGGCGTATGCCATGTCGGTCTCCGAGTACAAGGAGTCCGAGGGCCTGGCCCAGTCCGAGCGCAAGGCGTACGAGCCGTGGGCGTACGACACGCAGAACGCCCAGCTGTACATCCCGCGGCTCGCCCCCGGCCAGCCGCGCTGGTTCGCCGCCGCGCTCTCCGGAACCAAGGGCAAGGCCCCCAGCCGGCTCGCCGTCTTCGCCGAACAGCCGCAGCACAAGCGGTGGGAGATGGTCTCCGTCGCCGATCTGTACGGCACGGACCTGCCCAAGGTCGCCCTGGACGCCGACGGATACGCCACCGCCGTCGCGGCCAACGACAACAAGGACCTGGCCGCGGGAGCCGACCTGCTCCGCAGCGGCATCCTGGACAACTTCGCCACCGGCGGCCAGAACTCCGGGAAGAAGACCTTCACCGAGAGCAAGGCGAGCAGCCAGCAGGTCAAGGTCCACGACGAGACCGTCACCCAGTACGGCAGCCAGGGCACCAGCACGTTCGCCGGCGCCACCAACCGCTACCGCGACGCGTACGCGCTGAAGACTTCCGACGGCGGTGCGCTGGTCTTCTTCTCCCACACCCACACCCAGACCGACGCGGTCGCCCGCTCCGGGCTGCAGCTCAACCCCGGCAAGGACGACCGGGCTTGGCTGCATGACATCCCGCGCCGCTCCATCCAGTACACGTTCGTCTGCAACGACGCCGCCACCGTCCCCGCGAAGGCCGCGCCCTCCACGCTCCTGGCCTACACCTGTGCCCGCACCGACGCCTCCGGTCCGCCCGTGGACTCCGCGTCCCTGCCCCGCGTGTAGCGCACGCCGTCCACCCCCCCCACCTGGAACTGCCCTTGCCCGATCCTGACTTCGAGCTGTACGACAACGTCGGCCGCGACGCCGACCAGATCGCCGCCGCCCGCTACGGCATCGCCACCGACCGCGACCTGCTGCGCTGGGCGAAGCGGGATGCCGAGCCCTTCCTGGGCGAGCACCCGCTGCCGGCCGCGCCCCTGCCGGGCCCGGACCTCGCCCCGTATCACGACGCACTCGCCGCCGCCGAGACACCCGCGCAGGCCAGCGCCGTCACCCAGCACCTCCTGGACGCTGCCGAACCCGTGCTCCAGGCGGTCAGCGACTACCTTCTGGCCGCGGCCCGATGGCGCCGCCAGAACCGCGGAGCGGAGCCAGAGTCCCCGCCCAAGATGCTGATGGCAGCAGCCAGCCGCAGCCTGGACGTGCTGGCCCTCGCGCACACGGCCGACCTGGCCATCCTGCGCGCCGCCTACGACCCGTCGCCGGCCCCGAAGCCGCAGGCCAATGCCCCGGCCAGCACGGCGCCTGCTCTCCCTCCGGCTCCGCCGAAAGCCCCTCCCGGGCCGGCCCCCAGCCGGTAGCCCGCGCTCCTTCGAGGTCCCTTGTCCACCAGCTCCTGCATCGCCCGCCCCACCGCCACCGGATACACCGGTATCTACGTCCACTTCGACGGCGCCCCCAGCGGTCGCCTGCCGCTGCTCCTGGCCGCCTACCAGCACCGCTTCGCCCGTGACGTCGAGGCCATGAGCGTTCACCTCATCGACCAGGTGGCCATCGCCTGGGACGAGCTGGGCACCGATCTCCTCGACGGCGCCCCCACGTCGCTATTCAAGGCGCTTACTGGCGGGGAGAGATGGCCCAGCCGCGAGATGGACGACGTCATCACCTCCGACGGCTCCCCGCTCGAACGCGAGGTCATCACCGAGGCCAACTCCGACTCTTTGTCCTGGGGTTATGTCCTGCATCCCGTCGGGATCGAGGTCATCAGCCTGTACGCGGCCGACCGCGGACCGATCGTCGGCTGGAACACCGACCCGCGCACACGGTTCAGCGACCATCCCTCCCTGTGGCATCCCGGGCAACCGGTGCCCGCCACCCGACCGCCGCGCACCGCGCCGCCCCTCGCCACGCCGGCCCCCACCTCAACGGCCGCACGGCCCGCCACCCACCGCTGACTTCGCACCCTTCGTCTCTGGAGAACGTCCTGTCCTCGCACTCCCGTCCCGACATCACGGTCGTCATCGCCACCCGGCTGCGGCCCGAACGCCTGGGCTACCTCGCCGAACTGCACGCCAGCCTGATGCGGCAGACCGTGCCCTGGGAGGCTGTCCTCGTCCTCGACGGGGCCGACCCCGCGCTGCTGCCCGAACCGCTGGCAGCCGATGCCCGCATCCGCGTGGTCGAACTGCCCCGCCCGGTCGGTGCTGCCGCCGCCCGCAACCTGGGCCTGCGCACCGTCCGCACCCCCCTGGTGTGCTACATGGACGACGACGATCTCGCGCCCGAGGACAGTCTCGCCATCCGGCACCAGCGGATCACCGAGACCGGGCTGGGCTGGGTGGCGGGGTGGAGCGCCGACCTGCACGCGGACGGCTCCACCACGATCTGGCGCTGCCCGACGCCCCCCGGCGTGCACCAGCCCGGTGACGTGACCGGGTACTGGACCAGCCCCGAGGCCCAGATCCCGCTCGGCCAGACCATGCTGCTGGCCCGGACCGACCTCGTCGTCGCGGCGGGCGGACACGGTGGGCTCACCGTCGGGGAAGACTTTTTGATGGTCAACGGCGTGACCAACCTCTCCGCGGGCGAACTGCTGCCGCACGTCGTCTATTTCTATCGGCAGCATGATCACCAGATGAGTGCTGGCGGCGCCGGCGCCTACCGGGATCTTCGGGGTCCTTCGCGCGAGTTCGCCTTCCGGCACGGCCGTGCGCTGCGCTCCGCGCTGCGGCACGCACGAACGCGCGGGCAGGAGCTGGTGTCCTGATGGCTGCCGGCGTCACCCAGGCGACCCTGGACTACCTCGCCCGGCGGCTCAATGAGATCGCCGCCCAGCTGCCCACCAGCCGCGCGGCGGTGGACCCGGCGGCGCTCACCGACGACATCGCCCTGCTCGCCCACCACCTCACCTACGCCAGCGAACGGGTGCAGGAACGCTTCGCTCAACATGAGACGGTCCACCTCCCCGAGCGCCACACCCTCATGCGGCTCGCCGAGGCGATGACCGCCGTCACCGGCGCCATGGGCCACCTGACCGAGGCCCTGGACTGTGTGGCCACCGGCTTCTACCGCCAGGCCATCCCCGGGGTGGAGACCTCGCACCTGCGAGGTGACTCCAAGACGCTGCGGATCATCGCGGCCGAGAAGTGCAGCACGGCCCGGACCCAGCTGATCGCCACCGCCGCGCGGCTCCACACCGAGACCGGCGGCAGAGCCAAACAGCCCCGGCTGGCCACGGCCCCGGTGGCACTTCCGCCCGTGCAACTCCCGTCCCCCGCGGTCCCCGTGTCGCGGACTGCGCGCTGACCACCTGGACCCCATGCCGCCCATACCCCCCACTCAGATCATCCTCAGCACCAGTCGCACCCACGGGCTCGTCGCCATCCCCTACGGCGAGGAGCACCGCCGAGCCGCCCGCGTTCTGGAAGAAGCCGGGTTCCAGCGGATCCCCGGCGGCGCCTTCACCGCGCCGCTGGCCGACTGGCCGGCCACCCGCCAGATGGCCAGTGCCCTGGTGCACCGTGCCCACGAGCACGGCGCGACCATCACCACCAGCCCCCGGCCCTACCTCGCGGATTTCGGCGAGGGCCTCGCCGCCCGGCTGCCCGGCACCTGGACCGCGAAGCTGGAGGTCCACTACCACCCCGTGGTGCAAGAGGACCTCATCGGCTCGCTGTGGGACAGCGGAGACCTCCTCCAGGCTCTCCTGCACGACCACGTTCCCAGTGCGGTCGTCCTCAAGAACTCGGTGGGCACCGAGCTGCTGCTCATCGAGCGCCCCGGGCACAGCGCCGGATACCTCTTGGGGGCCTTCGCCACCGAGGAGTACGACGCCAACTGGGAGGAGCCGAACGCTCCACGCAGCATCGTGCTGCCCGCCGAACCGGGCCGGGCCGCACACGTCGTCGCCACCACGTTCCTGCCCGAGTACAGCCGCTGTCTGCACAACCGTCGCCTAGACACGGTCCTGACCGCACTGGAGCGCATCCGGTCGGAGCACGAGACGCTGCAGGCGATCAAGGAGTCCGGTCGCTACAGCGACGGTGTGCCGCTCGCCGACTCCCGGATGATTCCCGAGATGGAGCGCACGTTCGGCGACTATGCCTGGCTCTCTTTCCGTGACGTTCTCGAGCACGGCCCTGTCCTGCTCAGCCGGTGCCGCCCCGCCCGCAGCCTCTGGCCCCAGGACGCCGCCGCGCTGGAGCGTCTGCGCACGGCGCTCGCCGACAGCCAGGAAATCCGGGCCGAGGACAAGGCTCTGAGCGGCGTCCTGTTCTCGGTCGAGGGGTGGAAGCAGGCCCGCAGCCGCTTCGGTCTCGCCGCCCTGCCCGCGATGGAGACCTGGCTCGCCGACAGCAAGGTGTTCGAGCGCCAGGCCCGTGCCGCCGTCCCCGGCGGACCGATGGCGCTGTCGGCACCGAGTCCGCACCTGCTCACCGCCCGCCCGGCACCTCCCGCTCTGTCCCGGTCGTCGGCGGCGCACCGCTGACCCCCGCAGAAAGGATCCGCCTTCTGTCCGACCACTTCCACTTCGCCGTCCACCCCGAACACGGCTTCGTCGCCGCCCCCACGGCCTCCGTCACCCCGCACCTGGCCGAGTGGTTCCTCGTCCGCGAGCAGTTCGAGCCCGTCCCCGACCTGCCGGGCCTGTACCGGATCACCCAACCGGAACAGGACGGCCAGCGCCGCACCCGCCAGGCCGTCCAGGATCTGCGCCGACACGGTTTTGCCGTGCAGGCCGACTACTCCCTCGACCCCGCGCTCACCCCCGCGCCCGCCCGCCCGTACGTCCGCAACGGGCTATTGGAGCGCCGCCAGCGCATCGCCCAGGCCGCTACGGTCACCTCGCCGCAGCGCGCCCCCGCGCTGTCCACCGCCCCGGCACGGCCCTCGGCGCAACCGGCCGCGGTCCCCGTCGCCCAACACGCCCAGGGCCCAGAGCCGGGACGGGGGCGGTGAGCACCGAGCCCATCCGCATCGCCCGCAAACGCGGCGGCGAAGTCGAAGTCGACGGTCCCGTCGACGAGTTCGCCGCCCAGATCCTCGACCGTGCGGGCTTCATCTTCCGCCCGACCCTGCGCGGCGTGTGGATCCGGCTGCACTTCGACACCGGCCAGGAGAACGAGAACCGGCAGGCCACCTATGCCGCCCAGATGCTCAGCGCCGCGGGCTACCAGGTCGACCTCGATCCGAACCTGCTGCCCGCCGCCGGGCACCGCTCGCCGGTGAACGGGTGGCCGCCGCGCACCGGAGCGGTGATGCCGCAGCCCGCCTCCCACTCCGCGCAGCAGCGCCGACACTGACCCTCCACCTCAAGAAGGACCATGCCCACCCCTTCCGCCGACATCACGCTGTACCTCAGCGCCCGCGACAAGATCATTGCCCTGCCGAGCGGGACCCGCCGCCGGTGGGCCGAGACCGCCCTGGACCTGGCCGGCTTCGCCCAGAGCCACGACCAGATCCACACCCTGTCCCTGGATGACCAGGCTCAAGCACGTCAAGCGCTCACGCATCTCCACCAAGCCGCCCGCGACTGCCAGGTGACCGTCGCCACCCACCCCCGCCCCTACCTCGGCGACATCGCCGAGGCGATCGTGGCGGCGCTGCCCGGTCACTGGATGGCAACCGTTGAGCCTTTGCGTCGACGGCAGGACCAGCACAACCTGCGGGAGTTCCTGTGGGAGGCGGGCAGTCTCTACGACCTCCTGGAGAGGAACCGGCTGGGCTTCGCAGCGATCCTCCGTGACGGCGGCGGCACCGAGCTGCTGCTGATCGAACGGCCCTCGGACGGCTTGTACATGGTCGGCGCCCTGACCCCGAGTCCTGACCACGTCCAGGTGACAATGTCGGCTCCGCGCAGCGTCATCGCGTCCGACGCCCGACTCGCCGCCCGGTTCGTCCACGCTCGTCTGCTGCCCGACTACGAGCGGGCCGTCCACCTCTCGCGGCTGTACGAAGCGGAGGAGGACCTGCGCTGGGCTCAGGAGCATGAACCCGAGAGGTACGACACCGCGGACCTGGGGGCGGCGCTGTACCGGTTCCGCGCCCACGCCACCGCGTTCATCGCCACCCTGCGCGCCAACACGCCGCTCTCGGCCGAGCAGGACGCCTTCCTCGATCGTGTGGAGGACGGCCTGAGTCTCGACGCACTGGACGACCCGGATCCCGAGGCCCTCGCCGATGCGGGGGCGGTGTGGCTCGTCGACGGCGAGGAGCTGATCGAGATGGCCCGCGCCGCCACACCCCCCGCGTCCGGCACCCCGGCCAAACCCAAGGCGCTGCCCACTGCCGTGCCACCCCCGCCGGCCATGGCCGCAACCGCCCCCGGCCTGCGCCGCTGAACCCTGTCCCGGAGCACCTCATCACCGACACTCGCACCGAATCCCTCGCCTCCGCTCTCGACGAACTGCACACCTTCCAGACGCAGTTCGCCCTGATCCACACGCGCTACGAGCGCTCCTGGTCCCAAGCAGTGGCCGCAGATGCCTCACAGGCCGCAGCAGTCATTGCGCAGGGCCGGCGTCGAGAAGGCGCCGAGGCGTTCGAGCACCATGTGGCGCCGCACGCGAACACGCTGCTGACCGCGGCGCGCAGCGCCGTCGACGCCATGCCGCCGGCTCGACACCATGCCGCCTGGCGCGAGCTGATCGACGACATGGCTCACGCCACAGGCCAGATCCACCGCATCCGGTCCACGCCCACCGGCCAGCCCGAGCCCGATGCCTCCCGAGTCCGTCACCTCCAGCTGTGGCCCTATGTCCTGGCCTGGGCCGAGCGCTCGTTCATCATCAGCGACCTCGCTGGACAGCACCGCCCCACCAGCCCGCCGCTGACACGCGAGGAACAGCAGCTCTGGACGCACCGGGCGCAAGCGGGCTGGCGGCGCGGCGACTTGGATGTTGACGACGTCTGGTACAGCGCCGACACCGAGCTGATCACCCTGGCCCACCTCGTCGAGTACGGCGAGCAGACCGTGGTGGTGCTGGCGGGTGAACTCGGCAGCGAGCAGATGCGGGTCCTCGGCCACTACGACACCGTGGCCAAGGCAGTCGACGCGTCCCCACCCCCGGTCCCCGCAGGCGTCCTCACCCCGGACGTCGCGCCCTTCGCGCCCCAGGCTCCATCAGCGGAGGCACCGGTCGCCAGGCTGGTCCGGCAGGTCGACGAGGCACGGCACACCGAGGACGTCTACATGGCGCTGCTCGACGCCGTGGACGACTCCGGCTTCTCCCGCGGTCCGCTGCCCCGCCTGGTCGAACTCCTCGACCGGGCGGCGGCGTTCACGGACGCGCTGGAGACGAAGCAGGGGCAGCGCTCCGCTGCCCGCCTGTCCGTCCTCGCGAGGCAGCTGGGCGCGCTGAGAGAGGAAATCGAGTCCGCCGCCGAGGGCCTCGGGGCCGGCGTTCTGCCACCTCACCGCACGCCGCGCCCCGTGTTCCACGTCCTTCCCGCACCTCCGGCACCTGCACCGCCCGCCGGACCGGCCGCGCCTCACACCCCCGGCGCTGCCCGCCGCCGCTAGCACCCCCGCGCCGGGGTGCCTCACCTCAGAAAGCACGCGTTGACCTCCACTACCGGCTCCGGCCCGCTGCTCGCGCAACGCCACGTCGCCCGCCTGCTGTTCGGCACGCTGATCGGCCGCCTTCCCAACGGCATGGCACCGGTCGCGATCCTCCTCCTCGTTACCCACCAGGGCGGATCACTGAAGACGGGCGGGCTGCTGTGCGCGCTGTACGGACTGACCTCGGCCGTCGGGCAGCCGGTGTTGGGCCGCATGGTCGACCGGCGCGGGCAGAGCCTGGTGACCGCCACCGCGGTCCTGCTCACCACGGTCTGCCTGCTCGCCCTGTCGGTGGTGGAGGCCGCCGCCCGTCCCGGCACCGCGGCCGGGCTCGTCGCGCTCGCCGGGCTGAGCACCCCGCCGCTGGAGGCAGGACTGCGGGCTCTGTGGCCCGTGGTCCTGCCCGACGAGGCGCAGCGCCGGGCCGCGCTCGCGCTCGACACCGGCGCCCAGGGGCTGATCTACGTCACCGGGCCCCCGCTGGTCGCCGTGCTGTCCACGACGACCACCCCGCGCACCGCGCTGGTGGTGAGCGCCGCGCTCGGGCTGCTCGGTGCCGCCGTGGTGCTGAGCGCCGCGCCGTCGCGCCGCTGGCGCCCCGCCCCCGCGGCCCACCGCACCGGGGCGCTCGGCCCCCTCGCCCACCCGGGGCTGCGGTGGCTGTTCGTCGCGGTGAGCGGCGTGGGCGCTGCCCTGGGAGCGATGAACGTGTGGGCAGTCTCGCTCGCCGACGACCTCGGGTTGGACCTGCTGTCCGGGCTGGTCCCCGCCGCGCTGTCCACCGGCAGTCTCGTCGGCGGGTTCCTGTACGGGCGGTGTGCCTGGCCCGGCACCCTCGCCAGGCAACTCATCGCGGCAGCAGCGCTGTTCGCCGCCGGATGGCTGCCCCTGATGGCGGTCGCCGGCCCTGCCTCCGCGGTCGCGCTGACGGCAGTGCCGGGGCTGCTGCTCACCGCTGTGATCACCTCCGCGTTCCTCACCGTGGACGCCCTCGCCCCGGCCGGCACCACCACCGAGGCGTACGCCTGGCTGATCGCCGCCGTCGGCACCGGCCAGGCCGCAGGGACTGCCCTGGCCGGAACGCTCGCCGAGCACCCCCACCTCGGTGCGGCCCTGCCCGCCGCCGGCGCCGTACTCACCCTGATCGTGCTGCTCGCCGCCCATCGCGACCTCGCCGTCCCCGGTTCCACCGCCCGCCGCCGGGGCCGGCACCGCCGCACACCGGCTCACGCCGCCCGCTGAACACCCGCTACTCGCAAGGAGATTCACCCATGGCTGTCCGAACGTCCTATGAAGTTGTCCACACCTGTGGGCACACCGTGACCCGCAATCTGTCCGACCGCCCCGCCGACAAGCGGGCCGCCTTCGCCCGCTGGCTCGCTTCCAAGGAGTGCACCGACTGCTGGAAGGCCGCCCGCGAAGGCGACAGCGCGAGCACGGAGGAATGGCTCGCTGCCCGCCGCGCCGCCGAACAGCAGGCGGCTGCCGACTGGGCCGCCCAGTTCGACATGCCCGTACTCGAAGGCCCCGAAAAGGCTCTGGAGTGGGGCGAACGCTCCCGCCACAGCCTGGTCACCGCGGCCTACACCTCGTTGGTCACCGAAGGCACCTGGGACGAGGCGGACTGGGCCGCCCTCGAAGAGAAGATCCGCACGATCACCCGCGCCGGGTGGTGGATCGACCAGCGTGACGCTGAGGGCACTGATCTTCCCGAGCTTCTCGACGCCGCCACCGAGGCCGATCGCGGCACGGAGAACCCGTTCCGCTAAGGCTCCGGTGAACTCTTCGGGGCAGGCGAGGGATGCCTTATACCCGACGATCCCCGGTTAGCAAAACCGGGGATCGTCCGGACCATTGTCCTTCCACCGCCGCCCGTGCCGTTCGTGGAAGGACTCCCTCGTGCCCCAAGCTGTTCGCCCTCCCTACGTTCCCGCCGACATCCTCACGCCCAAGCGGGACATGACCCATGGCCACTTTCGGCCCGGCGACCAGGTCGTCATCCTCAAGGGCGTGGCCGGCGGGGAGCTGTGGGGCGATGCCATGACGGTGGTGACCCCGTCCTGGCACACGCCCACCGAAGAGGACGGCTGGCGCCTGCGCGACCCCAACGGCGGGCAGCAGACCTTCGTCACCGCCCACCCCCGCTACCTGGTCCATCTCTCGCGGCGCTGCCCCGACTGTCTGATCTACCTGCGCGCCCTGGAGGACTACCTGATCCCGAAGTTCGCCGACGCGGGCACCGTGATCGACTGCGGGTGGTACTCCACCACGGCGCTGAACCAGGTCGTGCACATCGCGGATGCCCGGGGCGGCCGGTGATCCCGTACATCCACGAGGCGGAGTTCTTCCCCTCCATTCCGCTGTCCGCGGCGCTGGACCGTCCGGTCGTCGAACAGGACGTGCTGGGTGATCTCGTGGTGGCCAGCGCGCCCCTGGACTCCAGCGTCGCCGAGGGCGGGCCCAAGGAGTGGATGTTCGCCGACTGGGAGGAGTACCTCCTCAGGCCGCGCGATCTCCACCCCTACGCTGCCGGGCCGAACATCAACGATCCCGAGATCTTCCATATGGCGGTCCGGCTGCACCCTACCGACCGGGACCTGCGCCCGCCGGAATGGGCGGAGATCGCCCAGCGGCTGACCCGCGTCGCCGGCCTCGCACCCGCCGGGGATGAACATGCCTGCCGCTGGGTCGCGGTGCAGGCCCGCCCCGGCCGACTCGACGTGGTCGCCAACCTCATCCGCGGCGACGGCGCCTGGGCTCGGCAGCCCTCCCCGCTGGCCCGGACGCTCATGGAAGAGTGCCGACGTATCGAGGCCGATCTGGGCCTGATGCCCGCCCAGCCCCACGGGGGGCGCCCGCTGACCGCTCATCTCCCGGCCCAACGCCCGGCGCTGCCACGGACGGTGGCGGATCAGTCCCCGCCCGCGGTGGCTGCGCAACTCGCCACGCTGATGTGCCAGCTCGCCGACGAGACCAACGGGCCGATCGCCTCGGTGCGCGGCCTGGTCGAGCAGTTCGCCCACCGGCTGGGGGAGCTGCCCCACGCCTACGGGCCCGACGCGGCCCGCCGGCTGGAGTGGATCGCCCGGCGTCTGCACGGCATCCAGCAGGACCTGGAAGCCACCGCCGTGGATCTCCCCGGAGCAGGCCAGCGCGCCGCCCTGGTCTCCGTCACACCGCCGGCACCTCACTCGGCGCCCGCGCGCCGCTCCCGCTGACCACCCCGGAGAAAGCACTGTCCTTGGCCCTAGCCGACCGCTACCTGACCCTGCAACGCGACGTGCACTCCGGCGAAGTCCTCGCCCGCGGCGGCGACCCGGAAGCGCACAGCATCCTTGAGCGCACCGGCTTCGTACCCGTCGTCCGCGTACACGAGCACTACCACCGGCTGCCCACCGGCCTCGACGAGGCCGAGGAGGAACGTCTCGCCACCCGGGCCGTGGCCCGGTTGCGCGCCGTCCGGTACGACGTCGACTGCGACACGGCGTTCGAGACCGAACTGCGCGAGGCGCACTACCTCCCGCTCGGTGCCTTGGTCGCTCATCAGGCCGAACGCATCCGGCAGGCGACCACCACCGAGGAGGTCGCGGACGCGCTGACCGAACTCACCGCCGCCCATGACGGTGTCCTGGCCGCCCTCGACGACGTCCTTGCGGCAACGACCGACTTCCATCTGGGCCTTGGCGGAGCGGCCGACATCGCCACCGCCGGGCGGCTGCGCTACCTCGCCGAAGAACGCTTGAACGTCATCCGCGCCGACCTCGCCGGTGTGCGCGCCGACCTCGCCGACCGGCACGAGCCACACCCGCAGCGCAGCGTGTGCAGCTCCGAAGTCGGCCCCCACGAGCGCGAAGCCTCCGCCGTCTGCGGCTGCCCGCCCCCGCCCCGGACCACCACCACGCCCAGCCCGCCGCCCGCACTCCCGGCCCCCGCCGGACGGCGGCGCTGACCCCCATCCCCGAGGAATCCATGCACGACCACGACACCGCCCCCGATCTCGCGTCCTTCGCCATCGCCCTCGCCGACGAACTCCCCGGCAACTGGACCAGCGAGCACCAGACGCATACGCAGTACCCCGACCAGTTCGCCCGCGCCGAACACGTCTGGGACATGAACCTTCTCGCGCACGCGATTGCCGAGCACGTCCTGGACCAGGACGCCGTCCTCACCCGCGACGACGGCGCCCGCCTGTACGTCATCGCGCGCCCCCGCAGCGGCGAGGAGTTCCTCGTCGGCGCCGTCGCTCCAGCCGATATCCCCGCGGAAGCCTTCCGCGCCGTACGCGAGCCCGACGGCATCGCCGTCCCCGACGACCCGGCCCAGGCCGCCGCGGACATCACCACCGACCTGCTGCCCCGCTACGACAAGGCCCTCGCCCAGGTCCACGACCATGCTGCCCGTCTCACCCCGGCCGCGCCCCCGGAGCTTGTGGTGATCACGCTGGCTGGCCGGGACTTCCACGTCACCAAGCCCGAGCGGGCGGATGCCGCCCAGATCCTCGCCGACAACGGGTGCGTCTACGACCCGGACCAGGACGCGTTCGTGCTGTCCGGCAAGGACACCGCCGCACAGGCCCAGGCAATCCAGCGCGCGGCAGCGCAGCTGGACCGGCTCGGCATCGGCGTCAGCGTGCGCCTCCCGCAGGCCAAGCCCGCCCTGGAGACCGCCCCCGTCACGGCCACGTCCAAGTCGCCTGCCCGGCGGCGATAGCCCCATCAGAAGGGAGAAGCCCCGCCCGTGGGCAACAGAGCCGACGACTACGGCAGCGATGTCGAGATCTACCGCAAGCCCCTGACCAACACGATCTACGCCGAGACCCCCACCGGTGCGCCCGAGCAGCTCCTGGCCCTGCTCGACGCCCTCGGCCTGGAACGCAAGACCACGGTGACGGCCGGCCCCGCCTACGTCTGGCACGAAGTCCCCGGCCACCTCAGCGAGGACGAGCGGAAGCAGGCCGCCACCCGGGCCATCCCCTCCCTGCTCCTGGCCGGATACGTGGTCAACATCCCCGACGACCTCTTCGACCCCACCGCCTACCAGGAAGCAGTCGCCGACATCCGCAACCACCGCCACCCCACCGCCACACCTCCGGCCGGCGCCCGGCCCACGCCCAAGGCCCCCGGGCGCGCCAACTCCGCCCGACGGTGAACCACAACGCCCCGGAGCCCCCATCCCTGACGCTCGCCGACGAGTGCGACGTCGACGTACTTCGGCGGCACCGCCTACCCATCCGCCCGCACCGCAAAGCGACCGTCGCCACCAGCCCCAGCCCCTGCGACACCGCCCTCCGCCAGAGGCCACCCTCCCGTCGCTCCCCCTGACCATCCTGTTCGGCCGGCCCCTGCACAGAGGCCGGCCCCGCCACCCGAGAGAGACCGCACATCCCCGCACTCGACCGCACGCCCCCACCCATCACCGCCGCGCGAAAGCCGCGCCTGGCCGCAGCCCTGTTCCGCCACTACCTGCGCGCCGTCGCCGTCGGCAGCGCGGAGCGCCCCATCCCTCTGGCCGGCGCCCGCCCCGAAGCCACCCTCAGCGAAGCCCGTCGCCTCGGCTGACCACTCCTCGCCCTCGCCCCCAGGAAGCCCATGACCGACCAGTTCAACTTCGCCGCAGACCTCGCCAAGGACATCGCCTTTCGCTTGAGGGCCCTGAACGAGTGCCTCACCGAGGCCACCCCGCGCCAGGCGTCCGAGATCCTCAGCGAGGTCCTCGACATCGAAAACGGGCTCCTGACCGGGGTGACGCACCTGGTGGAGACTGGCTCCCGGTTCGCCCAGAGCCAGGCCCACCGAGGGATGCTCCCGCCCGTGGTGTGGCTCGCGATGGGCCGGGCCGCCAACGAACTCCACAGCGTCGGCATGGATCTTGACGAGCACGCCGACGCCATCAAACAGCTCGGGACACCGCCCACCACGGCAAGCACCCTGCCGCCCACCCCTGTCGCCTCCGCCATGGTCGTCAGGAGGAGCCGGTGAAACAGCAGCAGTGGACCGGCTGGGGCCCCGGCGCCCAGCAAGCCGAGCAGCACTACCTGGTCGAGCCTCGCTACCTCGCCGGCGGTGGCGACATCCGCTACGTCAGCGAGTTCCTGCGCGCCTCCGGCTGGAATGACAAGTCCAGGACCGGCGGGCCGCTGGTCTTCGACAGCCCGGACAAGGCGGTCCGCATCGGATACGACCCGCACGTCCAGCCCGGCGGCTGGACGATCTCCGGGAAGGCCGCTCCCGGCCAGGAAGCGTGGCACGCGACCTTCACCCGCCAGGTGCCCGTGGAGATCGTCGCCGGGTTCACCGACGCGCTCACCCGCCCCCGCTCCGCGCACGCGCCCAACGTGTGGGCTCCCCTGCAGGAACAGCGCTGGAAGACCGAGCAGGGACAGCACGTCACCGCCATGAGCCCCGACGGCGGCGCCTGGATGCAGTTCCACCAGTCCAAGCCCGGCGAGGCGCTGTGGTGGGCCGGGGCCCGCAACGAGCACGGCCGGGTCTGGGACGCCTCCTTCACCGCCTCCACGCCGATGCACCTCGTCCAGGCGTTCAGCACCGCGCTGGCCGACCCGCAGCAGGTCATGCGCCCGCGCGGGCATGTGCCGCCCTCCACCCACATCCGCACCACCTCCGTGTCGGTGCGGCCCGAGGAGCTGTCCGCCTGGCAGCAGGCCCGCATCCGAGCCGCCCGCGCCGCCACCTGGGCCCGCAACTCCTGGGCCACCACCCGGCCCCGACGCCAGGCCCCCGCCGCCGGCCCGTACGCCCAGGCAGGCGGCCGGGCCCGCCGCTGAACATCCCCGCCCATTCCCGAACGAAAGCCCATCACCCTTGCCCCAGCACGCCGAACTCCTTCCCAGCGATGTTGAAGCCATCACCACCGGGCTGCTCCGCCTGAGCCAGCAGATCGACCGGGCCGAATGCCCCGCAGACATCGCCGAGGTCCTGGCCCCGATCGTCGACCGCCACGACGGAGTCCTCCGCCGCCTCACGCAGATCTTCGAAGCGGTCGGCGACATCTGCAACGACTTCGTCCTCCAGGACCGCTACGCCTCCGAGCTGCAGGGCGAGAGCGACGATGCGTTCGACACCTTGAGGAACCTGCTGAACCAGGTCAACGACCTCGATGCGCAGTTCCGCACCTTCGCCCCGCACGTCACCCGCACCCCCCGGGGCCACCGCCCGGCCCCGGCCGCCCAGAGCTCCGCATCCCACGACACGCCCCAGGCCCCTAGCGGCATGCGGATCCGTCAGGCCGTCGACACCCTCGCAGACCTCGCGGCCTACCTCCGTGAGCATCCCCCGCTCGACGACGTGCTGCCGCTGCTGGCCCGGCTGCTCAACGAGGACCGCGGCGTCCCGATCGTGCTCGGCAGCATCCTGCGCTGCACCGAGCACCTCCTCGGCCAGCAGTCCGCGCTCCCCGTCAGCGACGAAACCCGCCTGGCCATGGAAGCCTTCCGAGAGGCCGCCCAGGAGGCCACCGACTGGCACGTTTTGCACTGGGACGTACAGCGGCTGCGTGCGCAGTCCGGCACTCCGGGGCGATGACCGACCCCTACCTCCACACCCGCGCCAACTCCCCGCACGGCACCATCTGGTTCGAGACCCAGCCCCGCTATCTGGCCGGGCGCGGTGATCCCCGGCACATCACCCAGGCACTGCGGGCAGCGGGCTGGGTGAACCGCTCCGACCCTGACTTCCCCCACGTCCTGCTGGTCAGCCCCGACTACCGACACAGCGTGGTGCTGGAGCCCGACCCCGAGCCCTACGGGGCATGGTGGCGTATCCGTGGCCAGGAAGAAGACGGTCGGCGCTGGTACACCGAGTTCGGCGCGCACACCCCCGTGGAGATCCTCGCCCACCTCACCGACGCGCTGCTCCAGCCCGCCCCGGAGCAGACGCCGCCGGTCTGGTCGCCGCTGACCGCGGCGGGCTGGTCCTACGAGCGCGACGAACACGGCAATGAGATCGCCCGCCACCCCGACGGCATCCTCAGCCTGGAGCGGTGGTCGGTCGAGCCGGGGGAGACCTTCCACTGGCGGGCTCAGGCCGCCGTGCCCAACGGCGGCGGTGGCTTTCGCCGCATCTGGCACGCCTACCTCGACGAGCAGATGCCTCCCCACCTGATCGCCGCATTCACCGGGGCCCTGGCCGACGCCGAGCCCGTGCAGCGCGGCATGTACGACGTGCCGCACTCCCACCTGGTCACCCAGGAGCAGCGCGGCCCGCAGGGCGAGCAGCTCGCCGCTTCGCACGAGGTGCGGCTCAAGGCGGTGCGTGCCGCCGCGCGCAAGGCCCGCCGCACGGCCGCGCTCACCACGGCCGCACCGGCCGCTCCCGCCGCCGGCCGGGCCCGCTGAACGAGCCGGGCGGCGCTCCCGCCCGGCTCACCGCCCGCCCCTGTTCCTTCATCCCTGTGAGAGCGTTCTTGTCCCCAACTGCCCCCGCCCCCGATGAGATCCACCGCGAGCGCCTGCACCAGCTCGCCGCCTTCCTGCGCGAGAGCGAGCAGATCCTCGCCGACTTCGACGCCTGGCGAGAGGAGCACAGTGACCTCGACGGCTGGCCCCTCGACGACGACGAGCACAGCCGTCATGCCGTCAAACGCGACGCGGACACCTGGCGGTCCTTCAACCGCGTCCGCTCCTTCGCCAAGGACCTGCTGGCCACCGCCGAGGTCCAGGTGCAGCAGCTCAACCCTGCGCACCTCCAGTCCCGTTGGCCCTGGCAGCTGGGCGTCCTCGATGACGCCCTCAAGCAGCTCGCCACGCTGCAGCAGCAATGGTTCAAAGCCCGTGACGCGCTGCCCCCGACCGCCCGTCTGGGCAGCTTCGCGTACGACGACGCGCTCGCCGAGCGCAACGAGGAAGCCTGGTCCTACCTCGACGACTGGTCCACCCACGGCAAGGCTCTCCTCGAAATCCAGGCCGCCGCCCAGAACCACCCGCTCCGCCCACCGGCCCTGACCTCGGCCACGACGCACGTACGCCCTGCGGCTCCCGCCGCGGCGCCGTCTTCGGCGGCCCGGAGGTGACCGGCGTGCCGTACGACATCGACGTGGTCCTGGTCGCGCCCTGCTACCTCGCCGGCCCCGGCGACCCGGCCTGGGTCACCGTCCCGCTCCACCGCGCATGCCACTGGAGCACCGCCGAGGACCCCCTGGTGCCCCGGGTCATCCTGACCAGCCCCGACCAGCTCGCCCAGCTGCGCATCGCCCCCGACCCGGACCCGGCCGAGCCGTGGTGGACCCTGCGCCACGCACACCACGGTGACCGGCGGGCCTGGTCGATGACCTTCGACGCCCACACGCCGGTCGAGATCATCGCCGCGGTCACCGACGCCCTCACCGCCCCCAGCCCACGGCCGATGGCATCGGGCGACCCGTACGAGACGCTGCGCGCGGCAGGCTGGCACGCTCCCCGCCACCACGACGGTCACACCTCCCCCCAGGGCATGACCGCACCGGACGGCCTGGCCCGCGTCGACCGCACCCTCCACGAAGACGGCCGCACCGCCAGCTGGATCGTCGAGACCTCCGTCCACCACCTCCCCTCCATCTGGCGCGCGTACGTGGACGGCGACACCCCGCCCCACCTGGTCTCGGCGCTCTTCGGCGCGCTGGCCGACAAGACGCCCCTGGTCCGGGAACCGCACCGCGTGCCCCACCTGGCCGCCACCCACGGTCGCACCAGCCCCGGACAGATCAGCGCCGAGACCTTCGCCTTCGCGCTGGAACGCCGCACCACCGCCCTCGCACAGCGGCGCACCCCGCCGCCGGCCGCTGCGCCCGCCTCGCCGCACGTGCCCAAGCCGCGCCGGCCCCGCTGACCAGCCAGCAACCAACTCCCCTTCTGGAACCGCCCTCTTGCCCCAGCCCTCCTCCGCCAAGTCCACCGACGCGACCGACATCGTCTTCAAGGTCCTTCTTGGGGCGCTCGCCGTCGGTGTTCCCCTGTCCAACCTCGCCTGGCTCGGCGGACAGATCACCGCCTGGGCCACCGACTCCGGGCCCGGCGCCCCCTACCAGCCCGTTCAAGCCCTCCTGCACCCCGAACAGCTCTGGCCCGACCTGGGAGAAACGTCCCTCCTCTTCGGCACCCGCGTCCTGCCCGGCGCCGTCCTGCTCGCCCTCGCTATCACCGCCGCCATGCTCTACAAGCGGCACAAGGGCACCAGTGGCGGGCGCAAGAAGCGCATCGACGGCATGGCCAAGCACACGGACATCGAGCCGCTGATGGCCAAGGCCATCACCGCCAAAGCCCGCTCGCTGCGCCCGAGCCTGAAAGACGCCAAGCACATCGACGCCCGCGACACCGGCGTCCTCCTCGGCAATCTCCAGGGCACCAAGTACGAGGTGCGCATGGGGTACGAGGACGTCGCCGTGGCGATCATGGCGCCACGCTCCGGCAAGACCACCTCCCTGGCGATCCCCTCCATCCTCAACGCGCCCGGCCCGGTCCTGCTCACCTCCAACAAAGCGGCCGGCGATGCCTATACCGCCACGATCGACGCGCGTGCAGCGGTCGGCCAGACCTGGTCGATGGACCCCCAGCAGATCGCCCACGCCCAGCGCGAGATGTGGTGGAACCCCCTCGCGACCGCCACGACCCTCGACGGGGCCGGCAGGCTGGCCGGCCACTTCCTCGCCGCGAGCGTGGACGCCTCCCAGCAGGGCGACTTCTGGTCCAAGGCCGGATCCAACATCCTCTCCCAGCTGTTCCTGGCCGCCGCCCTGGACGAGCGGCCGATCACTGACGTGATGCAGTGGCTGGCCTTCCCCGCCGACCGCACCCCGCTCGACATCCTGCGCGACCACCAGTTCACCGCAGTCGCCTCCCAGCTCAAGGGCACCGTGGAGGGTCCGCCCGAAACGAGGGACGGCATCTACGAGACCGCGAGGCAGTACGCCGCCGCGCTGCTGAACTCGGAGATCGCGGCGTGGGTGACGCCGCAGAAGGACGTCGAGGAGTTCCGGCCGGAGTCGTTCGTCACCTCGACCGACACCTTGTACCTGCTCTCCAAGGACGGCGGCGGCGGAGCCAGCGCCCTGATCGCCGCGTGCGCGGACTCCGTCATGCGGGCCGCGACCGCCCAGGCCGAACGCGCCGGCGGGCGCCTGGACCCGCCCATGCTCGCGATCCTGGATGAGGCCGCCAACGTGTGCAAGATCAGTGACCTTCCGGACCTGTACTCCCACCTCGGCAGCCGCGGGATCATCCCGATCACGATCCTGCAGTCCTACCGGCAGGGCCAGAAAGTGTGGTCGGACGCGGGCATGGACGCTATGTGGTCCGCCTCCACGATCAAGGTGATCGGGTCCGGGATCGATGACCCGGATTTCGCCGACAAGCTCTCCCGGCTGATCGGCGACCACGACGTCGAGACCACCTCCACCTCGCACTCAGAGTCCGGCAAGAGCACCTCGGTGTCGATGCGGCAGGAGCGGATCCTGGCCGCCGACGCCATCCGGGCCCTGCCCAAGGGCACCGCGCTCGCGTTCGCCACCGGCATGCGCGCCGCGATGCTCGACCTGCGCCCCTGGTATCTCGAGCCCGGAGCCGACGAGCTGTCCGCCGCCTCCGCCCGCGCCTCGGCGGGCATCACCGAGCGCGCTATCGCCAAGGCCGCCCCCAGGAAGTCCGACTTCGGCACCGCCGCATAGAACTCCCCCTTCGCCCTCGTTCCGCCCGGCTTCCCGCACCTGCTTCTGCGCGCCGAGCACCCGCACACCTGGAACCGCCTATGCCACAGATCCACGACGTCCCCGACGACTGGAACCCCCGCCACCGCTGCTGCCTGGAATGCGGCAACAGCGACCCCGACGTCACGCTGCGGGCCCTCACCCACCCCGCAACCAACCAGCAGGCACTCGCCTGTACCCGCCACATCGCGGACGTTGCCGCCGTCCTCGACTCCTTCGCCCCCACGCCGCAGCCTGCGGCCGAGCAGGCGCCGAAGCTCGCCACCGCGCCAGCACCGTCTTCCGCACCCGGCCCTCGGCACCGCTCCCGGGCATGACCCAACCGCCCGCCGACGCGCTGCTGTTCGAGGTACCCCCACCGCCGACACCCGTCGAGCGTCTGCTCGCCCTCGCCGACCACTACACCCAGCACAACGACCGGCTCGACCTCCTGCTCGCCGACAGCACCAAGCCCGATCCAGCAGCCCACGCCGGTGCCGCGCAGAACCTGACCACCGAGACGCTCGCCGCCATCAAGGCCATTCACGACGAACGGCTCTACGAGAGCGCGGAGTTGTCCGACGCTGTGGTCCGGCTCAAGCAGCTCGTCTACCTGAGCACCGCCTCTGCGGGCCATGGTCCTCGGCTGGCGCGCGAGCTGACCGCTCTGGCCCCCGAGGCCGTCCTGGACAGTGCGACGCGCGTTGCCGGGGAGATACGGCGAAGGCGCTGGAGCAGCACCGCACGGTCCGATGCGTCGTTCTCCGCCGCGCAGCAGACGGCGCTGCACGAGATCGCCCGTGGCCATGTCGTGGTCACCGGCACCGCCGACCGCAGTTACGTCCACCACCGCACGGCACGCGTGCTCGTCGGCACGCTGCGGTCCCTGGAGTCGAAGGACCTCATCGCGCGTACGGCGAAGTCCGCAGCCCCCGCATTCATCGGCGGCCCGCCGCAGGACCGCGTCCACCTCACCCCGGCCGGTGTCACGGTCCTCGCCGCACACCTCACCTTCCCCCCAGCCACCCCAGCGGGCCCCGCATCGCGCCCCGCAACCCCCACGCAGACGGCCGCCCGAGGCCGCTGACCCCCTTCCCGGAGCCCCATGTCCCCGCTCGACCTGAACGAACAAGCCCAGCAACTCCGCTCCCTGGCCCGGGGGTTCGAGGAGCTGCACGACCGCGTGCGCGACCTCTCCTACTCTCCCGGCACGGACGCGCTGCACCAGATCACTCCGCTCCTGCTCAAGGCCCAGGAGCTGACCGCGACCGCGCTCGGGCACCTGGCGGCGCTGGCCAACAGCACGTACACGGGCGTCACCGGCAGCCGCGCCGGGCTGGAGTCCCTGTCCGCCACCGTCGCCGGCGCTTCCCTGGCCTGCACCGACCTCGCCGGGGCCATCTACGCCAACCCGTACGAGGGGACACCCTTCGACGGGTTTCCGGCCGGCGACGCCCAGTCCCGCGCCGCTGACCATGCCGAGGCGATCCCTCGCATGAACAGCCACCTCAAGGACGCCGCCCTCCAGCTCGACGTCGGGGCGACCGCCTGCCACTACCTCGCCACCAGCATCAGCCGCAGCCTCCGGGCCACCGCACCCCCGGCCGTGTCCACCCAGCACCAGGCCGCACCCCGGCTGAACGACACCCAGTGCAAGGCGCTGAAGTCACTGGCCCAGGGAGAGGGGCGCCTCTACGAGCGGGCGCTCCACCGGGGGGTGAGCGTGACCCGGGTCGCGGCCAAGGACGGCACCCGTATCTCCATCGCCACCTTCCGGGCCCTCGCCAAGCGTGGTCTCGTCACCACCGACACGAGCACGCCCTTGCTCATCGGACAGGACATCGCGGTCACCGAGCAGGGGCAGCGCTCGCTGGCCGAGCACCGCCCGGCTCTCTCCACCACCGCGGCGGTGCCGGCGCCCAGGACTCCCGCGGCGCAGGCACCCCGCCGATGACGGACGCCGTGTCCGGCGAGGAGCACTCCGCCCGGCTCCCGTCCACCTGCGGCGAGCACCGCCGCTGATCACACCTCGCACCGATTGGAGCTCTGCGTCTCCCGATGACCGTCCCACTCTCCCCGCCCGAAGCGCTGCTGGCCCTCGGCGCTGACTACAACCGTCACAACGACGCCCTCAACTCCCTGGCCATCATGGAGATCAACCGCCCCAACCCCGCGACCGCGGTAAGCCAACTGATCCCCCGAACCCGGCACCTGACCCACTCCGCGCTCCACATCGTCGACGCGCTGAACCACCAGCGGATGTACCACAGCCCCGGCATCCGCTCGGCCTACGCCCGCATCCGCCAGCTCGCCCACCTCGCCCTGGACGCCGCCGATCACCTCCTGGACGCCGAGGACATCCTCGACGACGCCCGCGTGGGCGCCCCCAGCGAGGACGGCCCGCCCCTCACCCTCCAAGAAGCCCGATCCGAGGTGCGAGACCGGCTCGTCCTCGTACGGGACCTGACCGCCCTCGGCGCCGACGACACTCTGGCCACGGCGGAACTCCTGGCCACCGAGATGCGGCGCCAGCGCCTCCTGCCCGCCGGCCAGCTGCTCGACCTCTCGCCCGCGCAGCACACCGCGCTGCGGGCCGTCGCCCAGGGCCACGTGACGATCGACCGCCACAACGACAAGCCCCGGGTCAGCCGCGACGATCTCCGGATCAGCATCAGCACCATCCGCTCCCTGGAAACACGCGGGCTCGTCGGCCGCGAGGAGACCCCACGGGTCCTGCACGACGAACGCATCCACCTCACCTCCGACGGCTGCCGCACCCTGGCGGCCGGCTTCGGCCAGGTGCGGCCCCCCGCACTGACGACCGCCCGCCCGGTACAGGTCAAGGCCGCCTCCGCGCCCGCGCGCTCCCGCTGAACGCGGCCCCGTCTCCTCGCTCCGTCTGGAGATCCATACGCTCCCCGCTCACCCGACCCCCTACCAACTGGCCCGCGCCCTGGCCGACATGATCACGCCCGACATCGCGGTCCGTGACGTCCTCATCGGCTACCGGACCCGCCCGCGGGTCGCCTCCCGCTTCGGCCACCGCAGTAGCGGCGGGTGGATCCACCACTACCTCGCAACCCTGCACCCCCGGCTCTACAGCCCACCCGCGGATCACGGTCCGCTGCCGACCGACCTGGACGAGCTGCGGCTGTGGGCCCTCGCCTACGCCGGTGAACACCAGCAGGAGGCCGTCCTCGACACCCTCTCCGCCCAGTTGCCGCATACGGTCCAGCTCCTGAAGCACCCGCTGCACGCGCCCTCGTTGCCGGCGCCCTCCCGCGCCTGGCTGCACGAGGCTGAGCGATCGATACGCCAACTCTCCGACCAGATCCACCGCGTGAGCCCCGCCTTCGCCCTTCCCCACGCCCCGCCGGAGCAGACGTCCCCGACCACGGCGGTGCCCGGCTCCGATCCTGCTCCGCAGGACATCACCCGGGCCCTGGCCGACTTCATCTCACCGGACATCGCGCCGGACGACGTCCTGCTCAGCTTTCGCCCGCACCCGCGCACCGGCGGGCGCTTCACCGCGCGAGACGCCCCCGCCACGGTCTTCGGCCCGCTCCTGCACGCCCGGCTCCACGGCCTGGAAGCCGCAGCCACTGCGCGACCAGAGCCGTGGGAGGAGCCGAACCGGTCCGCGCGTGCCACGGCCGGCCAGCAGGCAGCAGCCCTCGCCTGGCTCTCCGGCCAACTGCACAGCGCGGGCGACATCCTCACCTGGGCCCGGCACGAGTCCCACTGGCGTCGCCTGCCCCGCGACATTCACGCCCAACTGGGCAGCACCGCCACCACGGTGCGCGAACTCGCCAACGGCATCAGCACGATCCCCGCACCTCCCGGGACCGCCCTTACGGCAACACCCGTACTCGCGCCGCCCACCGTGCCGTCCCCGGCACCCCCACGGCGCTGACCCTTCCACCCTCTTTCTCTGCCTCATTCCTCAAGGACGCACCATTTCCGACTCCGAATCCCCCGTCTTCAAGTGCATTTCTCTAGGTGCTGGAGTTCAATCCAGTGTCATGCTCGCCCTGTCCGCCAAGGGCGTCCTCCCCAGGGTTGATTACGCGATATTCGCTGATACCGGCTGGGAGCCGCAGGCCGTTTACCGGCATCTCGACCGGCTGGAGCGGTACATAGCCGAACCGGCTGGAATCCCCATCCTGCGCGTCTCCTCCGGGAACATTCGAAAAGACGCGCTCGACCCGCATCACCGATTTGCCTCAATGCCTTTGTACATCCTGAACCAGGACGGCAAGCCCGGGATGACCAGGCGCCAATGTACTGGTGAGTACAAAATTAAGCCACTGAAGAAGCAGGTACGTGAACTCCTCGGATACCCCTATCCGGCACGCATCCCGAGAGACGTCTATGTGGAGCAGTGGGTCGGCATTTCGACCGACGAATTCCACCGAGCCAAGGACTCGGACGTCAAATACATGCGCAACCGCCACCCGCTCATTGATATTGGCTGGTCAAGAGCTGACTGCGTGAAATATTTGACGTCGCTCGGGCTGGCAGACACGCCCAAATCGAGCTGCCTCGGGTGTCCTTTTCATGGAAATGCGCAGTGGAGATCCATCCGGGATTCATCGCCGCAGGAGTGGGCGGACGTGGTGGCCTTCGATGCGGCGATCCGGAAGGGAAATGCGCGCGCCAACGCCACCGGCAACCGGCTGCTGGGCGAGGCATTCCTCCACCGCTCGCGCGTTCCGCTCGACCAGGCGCCGATCGACCATGTCACCGCCGCCGAATGGGCCGCCCTGCAGCAGGAACTCGGCGACAGCGCAGCAGACGCCCAGGAGCTGGAAGATGGTGTTATCGACAGCTGCTCCCCGTGGGCCTGCCGCGGTGAAGTCGAGCCGGTCCAGGACGACTTCGGACTGGCCTCTTGATACTCGATCTGTTCGCTGGAAGCGGGGGTTGGAGCCAGGCCCTGACTGAGCTCGGCGTCCGGGATGTGGGTCTGGAATGGGACGAGTGGGCGTGCAAAACCCGGGCCGCGGCGGGGCAGTTGACGATCCGCACCGATGTAGCCGCCTATCCCCTGTGGCCGTTCCTCGGCAAGACCACCGGGCTTCTGGCCAGCCCCCCGTGCCAGGCGTGGTCGATGGCGGGCAAGCGGCTGGGCCTGCTCGACCAGCCGCTGGTCCACCAGGCCGTCGCCGACCTCGCTCAGGGGCTGGACACCCGCGAGAAGCTCCTGGCCGCCTGCCGTGACGAACGCTCCCTGCTTGCCGCCGAACCCATGCGCTACCTGCACGCCCTGAACCAGCACGGCCAGCCGGAGTGGGTCGCGATGGAAGAGGTCCCCGACGTCCTGCCGCTGTGGCGCCAGTACGCCGCGATCCTGCGGACCTGGGGGTACTCGGTCTGGACCGGGGTGCTGAACGCGGCCGACTACGGGGTGCCGCAGACGAGGAGGCGGGCGATCCTGCTCGCTTCGCGCACGCGGACCGCCGAACCGCCGCCGCCCACCCACGCCAAACTCGCCGAGCCGGACTCGCTGTTCGGTCCGGGCCGCGCCCGCTGGATGTCCATGGCCGAGGCCCTGGGCTGGGGCGCCACCGACCGCCCCGTGCCCACCGTGTGCGCCGGGGGCGGACCCGGCGGCGGGCCCGAACCGTTCCCCTCCGGCGCCCGCAAGACTCTCAGCGACGCCCGCGAGCGCGGCACCTGGACGCCGCACCCGCCCATCAACCCGGCCGTCACCGTGGCGGATGGCCGGGCGGAGAAGGCCGTCCACACGGAGCACCCCACCGCCCAGGCGATACCTACGGCGTGGCGCTGGACCCTGCGCAACAACAACCAGGCCAACGCCACCGTCCGCACCATCGACGAGCCGGCCGGGACCCTGTTCTTCGGCCACCGGGCCAACGAGTGCGTGTGGCAGGCCGAACCGGTCAACCCCACACCACCAGGCACAGGCTCAGCCCCGGATCCGATCCGGATCACCGCCGCCGAGGCCGGCATCCTGCAGACCTTCCCCGCCGACTACCCCTGGCAGGGCAACAAGGGCCAGATCTTCAGCCAGGTCGGCAACGCGGTCCCGCCCCGGCTCGCAGCCCACCTGCTCGCCCCGCACCTCGGCGTCTCCCTCAGCCCCGACGACTTCACCCTGGCCGCCTAATGCCCCATCCCTCCGCCTCCGACGAGAACGACGAACTGGACGGCCTTCCGCCGCCCCCGCCCGTGCACTACGCCGAACAGTCCCTGCTCGGCGCCCTCCTGCTGGAGCCCCACCGCCTCGACGAGATCGGCCCGCTGGATCCGGACCACTTCTCCAACCACGCGCACGGCGAACTGTTCCGCGCCATGCGCACGGTGCCGGCCCCCGATGCCGAGCAGCACCGCACGAGTCCGGCCTGGCTGAACACGGTCCTGGACGCGGCCCGCCCCCACGCCCCCGGGCTGACCGCCTCCTACTTGCACACCCTCGTCCAGGTCTGCCCCTGGCCCCAGCACGCGGCCACGTACGCGCGGATGATCCGCGCCGACCACGCCCGTCGCAGCCTGCGCGTTCACGCCGAGCGCCTGGCCCAGACCGCAGTGGACACCACCCTGCCCCACCGCGCGAAGGCCACCGTCCAGCAGGCCGACACGCTCGCCCGGTTCCTGGACGACCTCTCCGGCCGCTTCGCCTCGCACCCCGGCTCCCTGCCCCGCACCGCGCTGCCGCCGGCACCCGCCCGGGACACGAGCGAGGAAGCCCTCGACGAGGAACGCCTCCTGATCGCCACCGCGACCGCGTACCCCGCCGAGACCCGTCAGATGCGCTGGCTCGTTCCCGAGGACTTCGCGTTCCCCCTGCATGCGGCGCTGTGGCAGTGCCTCACCGCGCTCACCCATCGCGGCGAGCCGGTCGACCCCATCACCGTGCTCTGGGAAGCCCAGCACCGCGGCCTCCTCGCACGCGACATCACCCCCACCGACCTGCTGACCCTGCTCTCCACTCCGGTCGGATCCCCCGAGCACTGGGGCGAGAAGGTCCTTGAGCGTGCCCTGCTCACCCGCGCGCAGACCGTCGCGATCAGCATCGCCTCCTTCACCGACGATCCGGCCAACAGCCCCCACCAGCTGATCACCGGCAGTCGAAGGGCCCTGGCCGACCTCACCGCCCTGCGCGCCCGCTGGCACCACGCCACCAGCCCGGCGCCGCGCACCGCCCGCCCGACCCGCACTCCGACTGCCCCGCGGGCCGGGCCGCCACCGCGGACCGCCCCCACCCCCGTCCGAGCCACCCGCTGATATGGAGGGCATCCGTGTCAAGTGGGCGTCCACGTACGGGCTCGATGCGGGGCATCGGGTCCGGGCGGGATGGTATGGGCCGGTGGGAGAAGGCGCCGGGAGGCATGTCGGTTCGACGCGCGGTCAAGCTGATATGCGCGGGTTGGCTACCGCAGGACTGGTTGTGCGTCGGGAGGGTTCCGCGAGTCTAGAAACGAGCATGGCCGCGCCGGTCACCGACGGGGCTGCTCAAGCGGGTATCGCGGGTCCTCCTCGCGTCGCCTGTCCAATGCCGGTCTCCCACCGGCGGTTTGTGGGGCGGACGGCGTCAGAGGTTCTCGTCCATGGTCGCGAGGCTCCAGCACCATCCGGCCAGTTCGCGGGCGACGGCCACCGCGGCGACGGTGGCCCGCTTGTTGCGGGCGTCGAATCGCTTCCACCGCTGGTACAGCCGTCGGTTGCCACGTGTGGCCCGGTCCCGCACAGCCGGCGGCTGTCCGTCCTGGCGTCGGGCCAGCCCGCGGCTGGGCCGATAGGGCTTGCGGTGGTGCCAGGACGCCTCGACCAGCAGACGGCGGGCGTGGCTGTTGCCCGTCTTGGTGATCGGACCCTGCACGCGGCGGTTGCCGCTGGAGTTCTCGGACGGCACCAGGCCGAGGTAGGAGCCGATGGTGTTGCCAGTGAACCGGTGCCAGTCACCGACCTCGACGGCCAGCCCCACGGCGGTCAGCGTGCTCACTCCACGCAGGCACGCCAGGCGCCCGACCACCGGAGCAAAGGGCGGGGTAGCGGCCATCGCCTCGATGGCCTTGTCGAGCCGTTCCCGACGGGCGTGCGTACTGAGCACCGCATCGAAAGCCTCGTCGAAGGCCAGTTGCACACCGAGACCGTCGAAGGAGAGCGAACGCAGCCAGCTCTCGTGCTCACCCGTCCACGCCCTCTTCTCCCACACCAGGCCCTGTCGCAGCAGGAGCTTGGAGAGCCGGTGCCGGGCACGCATCAGGTCCGCGCGGACGTCGTCACGGGCCCGCACCAGGTCCCGGGCAGCCTCTTCAGCCTCGGTGGGCACCCGCACGGCTGGAAGCTCCCCGATCCGCAGCAGCCTGGCCAGCCGCTCGGCATCCCGCCGGTCGGTCTTGACCCGGTCCCCGGGAGGCCGCTCGATCTTCGAGGCCGCCACCACCACGCACCTGATCCCCGCCGCCGTCAGCCCTCGGGCCAGCCCGAACCCCGTTGGCCCGGCCTCATAGGCCACCGCCACCGGGCCAGGCAGCGAGGCGACCCAGGCGATCACCGCGTCCGTCCTGGGCGACAGCCTCAACGACCGGATCTCCCCCGACCCGGTATCGAGCGCCGTGCCGACAACCGACCGGGCATGAACATCCAGCCCTATGAATGTGCGTTCCGACATCACGGCCGATGCCTTCCATCTGCACGACCCCGCTACGACCCAGCCTGGCAGCAACTCCCGTCAACCGTCAGGGAGACACTGTCTTTCCATACGGTCTAGACCCTCCGGTCCGGGCCGACCTCCGCACCTCGGCCCGGACCGGTGAAACGAGCCCCCTTATGCCCGACACCGCACCCGACGCTCATGTTCATCTCGCCCTGCACCCCCAGCACCCCAGCGCCGTCGTCGCCACCCTCACGGGCAGCACGCTGCACACCGCCCGCGCCACCCTCGCCTCGCAAGGCTTCCGGCCGGTCACCGACCACACGATGCTCCTCGTCCGTATCGACCACGAGGAGCCCTACTACGCCAACATCACCGCCACCCTCCTGCGCGACGCCGGCATCACCGTGGACATCACCGACCAACTGCAGGAGGAGATCGACACCGAGTGGACCTGGGCCAACCACCCCATGACGTGGCTCGACCGCGACGAGATCCGGCTCGTGTCCGCCGACGCCCAGAAGATCCACGACGACATCACCTCCGGCCTTCTCGTCATCCACCTGCACGCTCACGACGGCCACACCACCTGCGCCGTCGGCAGCTACCAGCACGCCGACAGCGTCCACCTCCACGGCGAGAACCACCTGCGGGTCGTCAGCGGCTCCTACGACACCCCAGGCGAAGCCATCGCCGACTTCGAGCGCCTGTACGGCGACGCCGTCCGCCCCGGCCCGCCGCCGCCCACCGACACAGAACAGCAGACCGCCCAAGCCTTCGCCGGCCTATCGACGTCAGAGGCGGCCAGCGCCGCTGACGCGCTGGTGGAATCGCAGGCGGCGAAGTCGGAGTTGGTTCCGGTGTTCGCCGCCGACGCCGGCGACCACGAAGCCCTCTTCAAGGACTTCCTCGACTCCCAACCCGCCTGGGAGATGTACCGCCCGTACGACGAGACCACCATCGCCAGCCACGAATCCCTCACCCTGCGCGTGGAGTTCGAGCACGAGACCGGGCCGCGCGACATCAACTGGACCGTCGCCGTCTACGAGACTCCGGTGAGCGACCGCCTGTGGCACAGCACGGCCACCGCCTCCACTCCGACCGCGATCATCAGTGCACTGCTGGACACGGTCGCCGCCGAGAACGTATGGGGTCCGCGCCTGTCCCCGCGTGTCAACGAGGCCGCTATCGCCGAGGCGACTCGTCCGCTCGCCGATGCGGGCTGGAAGCAGTCCATCGACGGGCGCTACATCTCCTGGGCAGCCCCCGGCCCCGAGAAGGGCGGCGTGCAGTTCGACGCCTTCGCCGCCCAGAAGACCAACGGCTCCCTTCCCGTATGGACCATCTGGGGCGGCCACGCCGTCCACCAGCCCACCTGGGCACTCCAGCTGTCCGCGCACGCACCGACGGCTCTGGTGCAGGACATCGCCTTCGAAATGGCCGAGGGCCAAGGAAGCCGCCTCCTACGTCCAGCAGCCGGCGGCCCGGTGCTCCACACCGCACAAGCCCCCGCTCGGGTGGCAGCAGCGCCGCCGGCCGCGCACCTTCCCGGGCGCAGGCGATGAGCCTCTGCCCGGCGCAGACGACGATGTTCTGGGTGGGCCTCGCCGTCCTGGCCGCCTTCGGGACCCTCTGCTTCTTCCTGTCACGCCAGCTGATCGGCCGCCTGCGCTCGGTCACGAGCGGCATCACCGCAGAAGGCCGCTGCATCCGCCGGTACGCGTCAGAAGGCAGCGAGGGCAACACCTACTGGCATCACGTCCATGCCTTCACCACGCTCGACGGCCAGTACGTCGAGTTCGAGGAGGACGCCGTGCTCCTCGCACAGGGCGACACCGTCACCGTGCGATACCGCCCCAGCAACCCCGCCCGCTCCGCGACCATCATGGGCGCCGGCGGGACCTGGTCGCCCCTCTTCGGAAGCCTCTTCGGCATCCTCATCTCCGGCATCTTCACCGCGTTTGGCGCGCTGTTCGTCGTCCTGAGCTTCACCCCGTAGCCGCCCCGAACCGGGCCGCGTCCTCAGCTCGGACAGCCGCCATCGGTAGACCAGTCCAACGCAGTCGTCCACTGACCATCCGAGCAGGCTCCCCGTTGCGGCGAGGCGCAGGGCGATACATAGCAGAGGATCCCCGGTTAGCGAAACCGGAGATCCTCCGGACCATTAGTGGTCCACCGCCAATCCCTGCCCGTCACGTCGGAAGGCACCACCACGACAACAGCCCACAACTCCGCACGCCGTTCGGACCGATGCCGTTGCGGGAGATCCCTATGCCGCGGCGTAGCTGAGGCGGAGAAGGTCACCAGCGCGCTCCAGGTCCCGCTCCGTACGCAGCTGCAGCTCCAGGTCGCCCGTGCCGTGGTGACCGAGCCCCGTCACATCCCGGGTGAAGCCGGAGACGAGGTCGACCTCCTTCGGATCGGCCTTGAGGTAGACGAGGAGCTTCTTCTGCTGCGGCGGGCACACGCATGCGAAGTTCCGCAGCCGCTGGTAGGCCGCGTACTGCTTGCGCTGCACCCGGGTGACGCCGTCCCCGAGTCCGACCAGGACCTCGTCGACCGCCTCGGCCAGCTCGGCCATCGCACCGCCCTGCATCCGAACCGGCGGCGCACCGGCCGCCCGGCGGCGTACCCGCTTGGCCGAAGCCGAGTGCCCCGTGACGGAGGCCACGGTCTCCAGGCCGAAGTGGTCGCTGCCGAAGTAGCGGTAGCGGACCAGGTCGATCGAGCGCCGGTGCTCGCGTACGGCATGTGCGTCGTAGCGGGTGAAGTCGCCGGCCACGCAGATCAGCCGGGGTGCGCTCCACAGGATCTGGGACGCGGCCGTCCCCCCGAGCCGGTCGCGGACCAGGTTCCGGAAGGCGTCCTTGTGGTTCGTCAGCCAGGCCATGTAGTAGAGGCCCTGGTTGATGACACCTGCGTCGGTGCCGCGCTTGTACTCGACGATCACTGGTGCGCCGTTCTCGTCGAGACCCAGCGAGTCGATCCTCCCGCCGTCGACGCAGTCGATGACGTACTCGCTCGCGAGGAACGTGACGCCCAGCATCGTCTCCATGTGCGCCTCGACGAGGTCCTGCACGTCAGCCTCGACCGCAGCAAGACGCGGCATGACCTCGGTCACGCCGCTATTCGTCGTGTGGAACAGCTTCAGGCCCGACACCTTCCCCTCCTCGGCTCGGAGATCACCAACGCCGAACGGGGGCAGGATTGTTTCCGCGAGGGTCTTCGGACCTGTGAAGATGGTGTGAGAAGCTACGTCCGAGCCACCGGGGCGCACCAGCGTCCCACGGTTCCCAGGGATCAACAGATCCCACATACGTCCCACAGGTTCCTGGGACGAGCGCTCGGAAGACTGCGTTTTCGCAGGTCAGCCCCCGTAGCTCAGTGGATAGAGCAGGTGCCTTCTAAGCACTTGGCCGCAGGTTCGAGTCCTGCCGGGGGCGCCCAACCTGCGGCTTGAGTCTGCGCGGAAAAGCGCAGGTCATAGCCGGTGTGCGCGTCTAGCGCAGCGAGGCGGCGTGTGCGCCCATAGGGCACGCACGCCGCGTACATGCCACTCGCTTGACCTGCCGCCCGTCAAAAACCGGCAGGTCAACGGCACGCGACCGGCTCCGTGAGACGACTACGAGCAGGCCGCAGGTTCATGTCCTACCGGGACGCTCTCTCAAGGGCTGGCTCAGTCGCCCCCGTCTCCCTGTTGGGCACCCTCGGGGTGGTCAATGAGCCGCTGGAGCGCACGGAGGATCGCTCGCGCTTGGCGGCTCTGCAGCGCTTCGCCGTCAGGGCCGTCCATGGTTAGGTAGGGGACTCGCACGGTGAGCTCACGTTTGGGTTTGCGCGCTTCGCCGGCCGGTTCGGACCGGCGCCCTCCGGGCTTCTCATCAGTCATGACCAGCATGGTCTGCTCGGACTGCGGACCGGCGCAGCACTTGAGTCGAACCGCTGCTGGTCCCGGGCAGCAGACGCTACCGGTGTGCAATCAGGTCGCGGAAGCTACAGGACGGCCGGGAGGTGAGACGTGACCGTTTTTGCTGCGTGAGGAACACACGGTCTTGATCATGAGGGGTGTGGAGGATTGGTCCGACTGCTTCGACCGTGACGAGTTGCGCATCCGCCTCGACGTGACGCTGGAGGAGAACGCAGAACTACGCGAAGAGCTCGCCCGGCTCAGAGCCGACAATGCACGGCTTCGCAGCCTTGTGGGCCCAGGTGTTCGCACTGACGCCCCTTCGTTGCCGCCCGTTCCCGCGTCCGTACCGGCGGCGCCCGCCGCCGGGGTCGGCGGGCTTCCGTATGCGGATGCCTCCTCCAGCGCTGAGGCAAGGATCGCCCTGTTCACAGCCCTGTCTGCGGGGCGCGAGGACGTGTACGCGCGGCGCTGGGTGAGCCCCAAGTCCGGTCGGACAGGCTGGAGTCCGGCCGAGGATAGTCCGTTCGACAAGAACAAGGCCGAGGCAGACCGGGCGTTCTGGCCGCTGACCGACGAGACCGTCCACCGCCGTCTCGACCCCACCCGGCAGGGCCGCAGCGAGCTGCACATCGGTCTGTATCCGCTGCTGGCGGACGACACTTGCCGACTGCTCGCGGTCGACTTCGACGGCAAGGACGGCAGCGACTGGCGCGGCGACGTCGTCGCGTACATCACGGCCTGCCGCGAGGCAGGGGTCCCCGCGCTGGTCGAGGTCTCCCGCTCCGAGAAGGGGGCACATGTCTGGACGTTCTTCACCGCCCCCGTCGCTGCGGCCACCGCCCGCGCGCTGGGGATGGCACTGCTGCGCCGGGCGATCGACTCCCGCGGGCAGATGGCGCTGTCCAGCTACGACCGGCTCTTCCCCGCCCAGGACTTCCTGCCGATCAGCGCCAAGGGCAGCTTCCGGTTCGGCAGCCTGATCGCACTGCCGCTGCACGGCGTCTCCCGTGCCAAGGGCACTACCGTCTTCGTGGACCCCGGCACATGGCAGCCTTACCCCGACCAGTTCGCCCGGCTCTCGCACACCGAAAGGCTGTCTCCGGTCGACGTCGAGGCGCTGGTGGACAAGTTCGGCCCCGTCAAAGCGGGCCCGTCCCCCACCGCCCCGGAACTGGGGCCCAGGCCCCGCCGCAAGTCTCCCGGCAAGGCGCCCGCACACGTTGCAGCTCGGCTCGCGGCGATGCTGGCGATCTCCACAACCGGGCTCCCGCCCCAGCTGCTGGCCGCGCTCAAGCACGCGGCGTCGTTCCACAACCCGGAGTTCTACCGCAAGCAGAACCAGCGCTTCTCCACCTTCAACACTCCGCGCCTCGTCTGCTGCTTCGACGCGTCAGATCCCGACCGGCTCAGGGTGCCCCGCGGCCTGGCGGACGAAGCCACCCAGCTCGTCTCCGCCGCGGGCGGTACCCTCGACATCACCAAGGATCTCCCCGAACCCGCACCGATCACAGCCCGGTTCGCCGGTGAGCTGACCGCCACTCAGCAGACCGCCGTGGAAGCGATGACCAAGAATTCCACGGGCACCCTGGTCGCACCACCCGGTTCCGGCAAGACCGTTATGGCCTGCGCCCTGATCGCCCGACACCGCACCCCGACTGCGGTGATCGTGAACCGGGCGGAGCTGTCGACCCAGTGGAAGGAACGACTGGCGGCCTTCCTCGATCTCGGCACCGGGCACGTTGGTTCGCTGGGCGGCGGCAAGGATCGCCGTGGCCATGTCGTCGATCTGATCATGCTGCAGACGCTGTCCCACCGCGACGCCCCGATGGCTTGCTCGACGGGTACGGGCTGGTCATCGTGGACGAGTGCCACACCGTCGGCGCACCCGGTGCCGAGGCCGCGATCCGCAGAGCGGAGGCGCCACGCTGGATCGGGCTGTCCGCCACCCCCTACCGCGCGGACCAGATGGACCCGGTGATCACGATGCAGTGCGGCCCGATTCGCCACGAGATCGACGACGCCAGCACCTTCGCCAAGCACCTTGTCGTGCACCCAACGCCCTTCACCACCGACGAGCCCGGCACCGATGGTGCCTCCATCCAGGCCGTCTACAACGAACTCGCCCACCATGGTGACCGCAACCAGCTGATCGCGGCGGACATCGCCGATGCCTTCCGGCGCGGCCGGTGCAGCCTGGCACTGACCAACCGCGTCGAACACCTCCACCAGCCCACCGAAGCCCTCGTACCGCACAGCATCGCCCCGCTCGTCCTCCACGGCGGCATGCCGCCGGCCGAGCGCGCCCGGGTTCGCGCAGTCCTGGCCGAGGAGAGCGACAACACCGTTGGTGCTGCTGGCCATCGACAAACTCGCTGGCGAAGGCTTCGACGCACCGCGGCTCGACACCCTCTTCCTGACCGACCCCATCTCTTTCAAAGGGCGCGTCATCCAGCAAGTCGGCCGGATCATGCGCAACACCGAGGCGAGGAAGTCCCACGTCGAGGCCCACGATTACCTTGACGCCGACGTCCCCCTGTTGGAGCGCATGCACCACAAACGCCGCCGTATCCTCGAACGCCGCGGCTTCACCACGACCAGTCCTGAGAACCCGCCGCCCACGCTGCCTCCCCCACCTGTCCCTGCCACCCGGAAGTCGCAGACCGCGATGCCCGCGCCGAGCGTGGCCGTGGTCCGGGCCTGGGCCCGAAGCCAGGGCATGGACGTACCGCTCCGAGGCAGGCTTCGCGCGGAGATCTGGAATGCCTGGCAGGCCGCCGTCCCTCAGGGAAGTAGCGTGAACGCGGGCTGTGGCACGGTCGGGACCGCTCCAGAAGGCTCTGGGGACGTACGGTGATCCCGCCTTGAGAGAAAAGCCCCCATAATCTCGGTGGCCGGTCACCGGTGATGTGGCCGAGCACTATCCGCATGACGCCGGCAGGTACATTCCTCGGCCATCCGCCTCGCGCCCCTGCCCTCCTCTGCCAGACTCGTAGGCATGCCGAAGAGTCGCCCTCGCGAGTCCGGCGTCGGCAGAAGCCTCGTTCGGCCCTGGCCACGCATGGCGTCGGCCTGGCCGATCGTCAGGTCGCTGATGTCAACGGCTCGCGACAGCGAGCACAACACAGAGAACAGGCAGAAGAAGTGGGACGGAGCGATTCCTCGACGGTGATCCCCCAGGTCGAGCGACTGGTGACACGGAGCGGGGATCTCAAGAGCGAGCTGGTGGCCTTCGCGCAGAGCCCGCGGTTCGCCAGGCGACTGGATGCCCGGCTCGCTGACGCCGCCGACCGGCTCGGCTTCCTCGACGAGACGACCGCCGTCCAGACGATCGACCACTTCGCGCTGCAACACCGGCTGGCAGACGGCTCCACCGTCGTCGAACGGTTCGTGGCCCAGCGGCTGCCGCCGCTGCCGGAGGACGAACGCACGATGCTGCTCGGCTGGCGCGACGTGGTCGAGGGCGTCTTCGAGGTGCAGCGGCTGGACCACGGCGCCGCCGTCCTGCACAACCTGCTCGACGATCTCGCCTATCGGACCCACTCCAACATGGGGCGCCGTGCTCTTCGGAAACTCCGCAAGGGAATGTTCGCCGTCGCCCGCATCGTGCCCATCCATCCGGACACCGACGACTGGCTGGTCAGCGGTGGCCTCACCACCTACCCGTCCGGTGACGGAACAGAGCTGGCGCAGATCGCCGCCGAAACCCTCGCGGCCAATCCGCAGCTGCTGCGCCGCAATCCCGAAATGCTGCAAAGGGCCTGGGACATGCAAGCCGAGGCCCGCGCCGACTTCATCGAGCACTTCGGCACCGACCTGCTCGTACTCGAACCAGGCCAGGCACAGGAACGACTGCGGGAGTACCACCAGTACCGGCAGGAGAAGACACTCGCCGGACTCGGCGACGAAGCCGCCGATCAGGCCAGGAACAGCGGGCCCCAACCTGACGAACTCAGCAGCCTGCCGGAGGAACTCATCGACGCGGAAACCGTCGCCGTGATCTACGACAAGGTCGAAGGGCTCTGCTATTACGCCGACTTCGGTCGCCTCGATGCACTGTTCGGCGATCCAGCCCTGGCCCGTGACCGCGCGTACTTGGCACGCCTGCGGGAGTACCTGAACGACGACTCGGTCTCCCCCATGGTCATCCGCCGCCTTGTCCAACGGAACCCCGGCGGAGCCGATGCCGTCTTCCGCACGCTCCTGCGCAAGCCTGCCTTCACCTGGGAACGGGACGGCGAAGCGCTGCTGCGCCAGCGCAAGAAGCGCCACTGCGAGCACGAGCCCCTGCCCAGCATCAGCCCGGTCGGTACCCGCCTCGCCGAACTCCTCCGCGCAGGAAGGCCGAGTACGTCATGAAAAACCTCACCACGGCCGAACTCGACGCCATGGTCGCCGAGGCGACCGTCGACGCCTACGACGAGTACGAACAGCTCGACGCACTCCACGCGGCCATCGACGAGCACCTGGCCCTCCCGTTCGACACCACCGTCCTGGGCGTCACGGTCACCGTCACCGCCGTCCAACTGCGGCCCGGCAGCGGCATCGTCGCTCTCTGCAAACGCGGCCGGCACCGCCAGGTGATCGGTGTCCTCGACCTGCCACGGCCCGAACCCACGCCTCAAGGATGGACGTGGGTGGAGGCATACCGGCACTGGGTACCCTGAGCCCCTGGGACGGACCAAACCCGTCTCCCTGTTACTGCCAGGCACGGGCCAGGTCTTCGGGCCCCCAGGCCACGACGCCGGACAGTCGGGGCGAGAACGGTGGTGCGACCAAGCCCAACGGCCCTGCCACGACGGCAACATCGCCGAAATGGTCCGTATCGACCAGATCACCATGGGCGCACAGCAACGGCAGAAGGCTTCCGGCCAGTCCCAACGCAGATGCGGTGGAAGGACGGAGCGCCGTGCGGAGCCGGCGGAGGACGGCAGCACGGCGAGAGCGCGCCGCGGCCGGGGGGAGCGGCGCGTCCGCCTGCATCGTCGGAGCCGATGCGGCGCCGAGCGCGTCGGTCAGCGCGGTACGCATCGCCGCCGCGTCCTCGAAGCGCTCCGCCGGGTCCTAGCGCAGAGCCCGCGCGACCACCGCCGCCACCGCGGGGGGGTATCTGCGGGCGGAGCCGGGTGAGGGGCACCGGCTCGGTGGACAGATGGTGGTGCATCACGGCGAACGGTGAATCGGCCTGGAACGGCGGGGCCCCGGTGAGCAGTTCGTACAGCAGGCACCCCATGGCGTACAGGTCCGCCCGGTGGTCGATCTCCACCCCGCTGATCTGCTCCGGGGACAGGTAGGCGGGAGTGCCGGGGGCCACCCCGCTGCCCGTGAGACGGGTGGCGGCTTCGGCGAGGGCCTTGGCGATGCCGAAATCCAGCACCTTCACCGTGGTGGGGCCGGTGAGCATGATGTTCGACGGTTTGATGTCCCGGTGCACGATGCCGTGTTGGTGGCTGTGGTCCAGGGCGTCGAGCACTTCGCACGCCACGGTGACCGCCTGGGTGACCGACAGCGGGGCGGTACGCGGCGCATCGGCGACCGACACCGCCGACGACCAGAAGTCCCACCGCGAGCTGACGCTCCTGCTCGCCACCGGCTGCGCGGTGCTGCTCTCCCTGTCCGCCGTCGCCGGCCACCTGATCTCCGGCCGAGCCATCCGCCCCGCCCTGAACGCGATGCAGCAGCAGGAAGCCTTCCTCGCCGACGCCGCCCACGACCTGCGCACCCCCGTCGCGTCGCTGCGCCTCCTCGCCGAAACCGCCATGAGCGACGACACCTCACGCACCACCGCACTGGAACGCACCGTGCGCCTGGCCACCCGCATGGGCGACCTCATCGACGGCCTGCTCACCCGCGCCCGCCTCACCGCCGGCGTCGCCACCCTTGCCCGCGAACCACTGCGCCTCGACCAGTTCGTCGAGGCCGTCGTCGACGAGACCCCCACCGACGGACACCGGATCACCGTCGATGCCGAGCCGGTCGTGGTCGACGCCGACCCGGACCTGCTGCGCCGTGCCGTCACCAACCTGTTCACCAACGCCTGACGCACGGGCACGCGGCGGGCCGGCCCGCCGAGATCGCACTGAACGTCACCCCCGACGGCGTACTCACCATCGATGACGCGGGCCCCGGAATACCGCCCGACCTGGCCGACTCGCTCTTCGACCGCTTCCACAGCGGCTCCGGCTCCACCGGCCTCGGCCTGTCCCTCGCCTCCTGGGTCGCCCAGGCCCACGGCGGCACGCTCATCGCGACCGGCAGCCCCCTCGGCGGCGCCCGCTTCACCCTCCGGCTGCCCACGCACAACAGGTAGGGCCTCACCCGCGATTGCCATCGCCCGCCATCGGCACGACCTCGGAGGCACTCGCGCGAGCCGGACGGGTCACGGGGCACGTCGGCCGTGCCCAGGCCCGCCTTCTCGCCTTCCCGCCTTGGTCGAACAGGACCTTGTACGGCCGAGGATCCCGGCGGAGAGGTGACCGCCGGGATCCTGTGGTCGCGTGACCATGCCGCGTCGACTGCGGGGGACGTGGGCAGGAGGCCCGCAGGTGCGAGGTTCAGCTGATGGCGCTCAGGGGCGGGCAGGTGCGGTGTCGTACCCAGGCGGCACCGGCCGCGACGGCGCCGATCATTGCGACCAGCGCGATCGGGAAGGTGAAGAGGAGCTGGTAATACCCCACCTCGGATGCCCCGAGGATGCCGATCGCCCAGCCCAGCAGGGCCGCTGCGACGAGGATGACGGGGAGGGCCTTGGTCGTGGCCCGCACGGTCGCGTCGCGGGCGGGGTCGAGCGGGCGCCGCAGGCTCTCGGCCACGGCACGCCGGACGAAGAAGAACGCGGTGACCAGGCATGCGACCCAGCCCACCCACATCAACGGAACGCCGGGATCGGGGAACCTGCGCACGTCCCGCAGCACATGCCCGCCGAGCGTGGTGGTCACCGATGCGCTGCTGGGGTCGAGGAAGTGGGACCAGGACACCCACCAGAAGAGGAGCGCGGCAAGGGCGGGAATCGCGGCGCCCGTGGCCGCCGCGAAGGCGGTCTCCTTCAGGCGTCGGTGCGAGGACAGCAGACCGCGTTCGCCCGCCCAGGAGGTGGCCAGCGCCTCGATGTCACCGCCGATGCAGTCGGCGACCGACCGGCCGTCGCCGGCGGCGGCGGTCAGATCCGCTGCCGGCTCTTCAGCCATTTCCTCGGCCGCGTCCTGTTCGACTCCGAGGCGGCGCCACGTCTCCATGGCCTGGTGAATCCCGTTCTCGACCGTCAGTGTCATGATTCTTCCCGCGCAGCCTGGGTGATGAGAGAGCCGATGCTCGTGGCGAATTCGCTCCAGTCACGGCTCCACGACCGGAGCATCTGCATGCCTGCTTCGCTGGGCCTGTAATAGGTCCGGGCGGGGCCCCCGCCTCCACTGCGGCGTTCGACCTCCACCAGCCGGTCGGCGGGCGGTGTCGGTGGGCCGGCGGTGTCGGTGCATTCGGCGGCGGTCCGCACGTCTCGCTCGCAGCGGCCGGGCATGCGGTATCGGCTTCGGTGGCGACGGGCGGGGGCGTGCCGGGGAGAACTCCCTTTGTCCCACCCCTGACCGGCACACCCGCCGAAGCCTCGTGGGACCCGAGCCTGTCCCCGCGCTCACCGAACTCGGCGTGCCCATCGAGAAGGAGACCGTCCTCGACTCCTTGCCGGCCGACCTCGCACCCACACGCCGCGGACAAGACGAACGCGCTCGTTGTACTGAGCCATGCGGGCTTCGACGGCGTCGAAGACGTGGGGAGTGCCCGGAGGAGCCATGGCTCACCTCGGCGTCGGATCCGTGAAGACGTCCGTCGTGGGCAGGGCAGGAACAGAGCGGGCATCCGGCGAGTTCGCATCCGGCCGGTCCGGGATGGGTGCGCGGAATTGGGGATCCGGCCATCGCGGAACAGGATTCGGCCAGTGTCATGCGCCGTGGACTACGACCCCAGGCCAAGGGTAGCTTGGCGGGGCGTCGTTCGACTGGATCACCGGCATAAGGAGACCATTGGAACGGAAAGCGCGATTCCGTGAACTGGTCCTGGGAATTGAGGGCCTGGCCCTCCTTCGCCAGGCGACCGACGGTGATGAAGCATTCCTGCGGGCCCGTGTGGACGAGATCCGGGAATTCGTCAACAAGCCTTCATCCGGGGGCGGGAAGCCACTGGACGAACTCGATCCGGCCGCCGGATACGCGACGTGGGCCTCGATCTACGATTCGCTGCCCAATGCGTTCATCGCGGTCGAGCAGCCGGTCGTCCACCGGCTCGTCGAGCGGAGTCCGGCAGGTGTCGCGCTGGACGCCGCGTGCGGGACGGGTCGGCACACCGGCGCCCTCGTCGCCCGCGGGCACCGGGCCATCGGCGTGGACCAGTCGCCCGAGATGCTGTCGGTCGCGCGCGACAAGGTGCCCGCAGCCGAGTTCCGCGCCGGCGACCTGGAGAAGCTGCCGGTCGATGACGGCTCCGTCGACCTCGCGCTCTGCGCGCTCGCCCTCACGCATCTGGCCGATCTCCGCCCCGGCGTCCGGGAATTGGCGCGGACGCTGCGCCCCGGCGGCCGGCTGATCATTTCCGATCTGCACCCCATGATGGTTCTTCTCCAGGGGCAGGCGCCTTTTGTGTCCGGTCCCGGCCGGCTGGCCTTCGTGCGGAATCACGTCCACCTCACCGGGCAATATCTCACCGCATTCGCGGACGCCGGGCTCGTCGTCACATCCTGCACCGAGCCGCTGTTCAACGGGCAGCTCCCGCCGTCAGGTTTCGAGGAGCAGGTGGCCGAGGCGGCACGGGCCGCCTGGGACGGAATTCCGTCAGTCGTCGTCTGGGAACTCGAAAAACCGTTGTGAGCACGCTCTGTCTTCCTCATTGCGACCGGAGGCGTACGTGATAGTTCTCGGTTTGGTGGGCCGCCCCGACGTACCGCAGTGCCACGATGCCGCGGCATGTCTGGTCATCGACGGCAAAGTGGTCGGGGCACTGGAGCAGGAGCGGATCAGCCGCCGGCGGCATGCGGAGGGCGAGGGTCCGGAGGGTGCGGTCAGGGCCCTGCTGGATGCCCACGGCATCCACCCCTCGGAGGTCCAGGCCATCGGCTACGCATGGGCCGACGCGCCGGAGGGCGCGCTGACGCCGGAGACCGACATCCCCTGCGGGGTGCACGTCAGCGACCGGCTGACGGAGACCATCCTGCCCGGGCTCGCCGGTGAACTCGGCACGCGGGACATCGTCTTCTTCGACCACCACCTGTGCCACGCGGCGCAGGCGTACTACCTCAACCCGTACCGGTCGGCCGACATCCTGGTGGCCGACGGGTGGGGCGGGGACGGGTCGACCTCGCTGTTCCACGTGCAGGACGGCCGGTTCCGCCTGCTGGAGCGGTACGACCGGTGCTGGTCGCTCGGCGTGTTCTACGGGGCCGCATCCGCCTACGCCAACCTCGGCTGGTGGGGCGCGGGCAAGCTGATGGGGCTCAGCTCCTACGGGCGCACCAGCGATCTGCGCTTCATGACGTTCGACCCCGCGGACGCCTCGTTCCGCCTGGACCGCCGGCTCAAGGGCTCGCTGGCGACGGCGCGTGACTGGGGCCGTCTGGGAGACCAGTGGCTGGAGACCTTCGCGGCGAGCTGCTTCCCGCACACGGACTCCTCGGGTAACGCCTTCGACTACGCGCCGTTCGCCGCCGATGTGCAGCTCACGGTCGAGGAACTCGGCCTGGACCTGGCCGGAAGGCTGCGCCGGCTGTCCGGTGAGGAAACGCTCCTGCTGTCCGGTGGCGTCGCGCTCAACGCGCACATGAACCGCCGGCTGGCCCGCGAGAGCGGGTACGGGCGCGTCTCGGGCACCGTCGCGCCCAACGACGGCGGGACGGTCTTCGGCGCGGCGATGCTGGCCGAGGCCCTGCTGGGGAAGGCTCCCGAGCCGCTGTCCGCCGACGAGGAGCCGCCGATCTTCTTCGGGCCGGACGTGTCCACGAAGGCGATCGAGGAGGCGCTGGTCCGGAGCGGCATGACGGCACAGGCGCGGGAACCGGGGGCCTTGCGGGCGGAGGTCGCCGGGGCCGTCGACCGCGGGCAGGTGGTGGCCTGGTTCGACGGCCGCAACGAGTTCGGCCCGCGGGCGCTGGGGGCCCGCAGCCTGCTCGCGTCGCCTCGCGACCGGGCCACGCTCGACCGGCTGAACCGTGTGAAGAGCCGTCAGCCCTGGCGCCCGGCCGCGCTGTCGCTCACCGGGCAGGGCTTCGAGCAGCTGGGCATGGAGCCACCGGTGAGCGGCCTGAGCGACTACATGCTCTGCACCCACCGCGTCGGCGAAGCGGGCGTCGCCCGAGCGGTGGCCGGCGTCCACGTCGACCACACGACCCGGGCGCAGTACGTCCCTGACGCCGACGACGGCTTCGGCGCCCTGCTCGCCGCGGTCGGCGAGGAGACGGGGCTCCCCGCGGTCATCAACACCTCGCTCAACACCAAGGGGGAACCCATGGCCCTCGGCCCGGACCAGGCCCTCGACCTGATGGCCGGATGCGCGGACATCGACCTGCTGGCGATCCCGCCGTACGTGGTCCGGCGCGCCTGAGGCACCTCGGCGGCGGCCACCCGGGTCTCGCCGGTGGCCGCCGCCGTGCGCTGCTGATACGCACGGCATGTGCGGCACCGTGCGGTGCTGTGCGCGGGGGCGTGTGCGCGGGGACAACGAGCGAGGGAGGCGGGCGATGCTGGTGCCGAGTGCCGCCGAGGCGCGGCGCTGGGAGGTGACGGCGGCCGAGGTCCTCCACCGGGAGTGGGGGCTGCGGGCCGTGCCGGTCGCCTCGACCACGGGCTGGAACCACACGTGGCGGGTCGGCGGCTGCTGGCTCACCTGCCGCCCGGTGGCGGAAGGCGCCGCGTTCCGGCGGGAGACCGAGTTGTTCGGGCGGCTCAATCACTGCGCCGGGACGTCCGGGGTGCGGGCGCCGGTCGCCGTTCCCACGTCGGCGGGAGGACTGTGCGCCGAGGCGCGGGGCCACGTATGGCGGCTGACGGAGGAGCTCGCCGGTGAGACCCCTGCCGGATTCCACGAGGCCGACTACCCGCGGGCCGGCGAGGGCCTTGCCGCGCTGCACGTCCTCCTGGCCGGGATGGGTCCGCACGCCGCCGTGCGGACCCCGGGCCCGGTCGACCTCGCCGCCGCGCTGGTGGCCCGCGGCCTCCCCGGGCCCGCGGAGCTGCCGGGCCTGGCGCCGGAGGACCGGGACCGCCTCACCCTCGGCCTGCGGGCGGTCGAAGAGGGCCTGGCGTGCCTGAGGTCGGCGCCGCGGCAGCTGCTGCACGGTGATCCGGGGCTGCCGAACCTCCGTGTCGATCCGGCCAGTCGGAAGCTGATCGCCGTCCTGGACCTGGAGGCGGCATCCGTGGGGCCCGTGGAACACGACCTGGGATGCCTCGGCCTGTCCGCGTTCGCGCAACACGAGGACGACGGTATCGACGGCGTCGCGGCGCTCGCGTCCGCGGTGGCCGGCTACCGCCGCCGCGCCGGGCGCACCGTGAACGAGCGGGCCGTCTACCTCTTCATGCTGGCGACCGAGATCCGGCTGCTCCGCGAACTGCTGCTCGGAGCGCGGCCGGGGGAGAACCTGCACAGCGTCGTCCAATGGCAGTCGGACCACTACCGGAAGATCCTCGATGCCTGGTCACGACTCCGATTCCAGGGAGATCGCGCATGCCTGACGTGACGGTGGTCATTCCGCTGTACGGGACACACGAAGGCCGCGACAGCCTCCTCGCGGTCACCGCGGCATGGCTGGCCCAGGACGTGCCGTGCGAGGTCGTCGTGGCCACCGCGGGCGACATCCCGGTCACGGTCGCCGAGGATCGCGACGCGCACCGCAGAGTACGCGTGGTGCGCGCCGACGCACGCCTCGCAGCGCCGGGGCTGCTGCGCAACGCCGGTGCCGCACAGGCGCGTTCGCCCATGCTCTACCTCTCCGACGCCGATATCGCTCCGCTGGGCCGCGACTATCTGCGCCGGGCCCTGCGGCTGGCCACGGCAGGCCGGGCCTTCGCCCAGCCGTGGATGCACCGGCTGCTGGGCGGTCTGCGGGAAGGGGGCCCGCACGGACCGGTGGACTGCCGGCCGACGGGAACCGACCCGTTCTGCTTCGTACGGGCCGGCTCCGACGGCTCGTTGCGGCAGTGCGACGACGAACGGCTCCTCTGGGAGGAGCGGTCCTACGGCACACAGCGGTACCCGACCCCGCTGGTCTTCCCGCCGGCCGCCGGGCTGGCTCCGGGCACGCACGACGACTACCAGTGGCGGGCGCCGTACCACTGGGGCGCGCTGCTGCTGGCCCGCCGGACCTTCCTGGAGGTGGGGGGCTACTGCCCGCGGTATTTCGGCTGGGGAAGAGAGGACGACGATCTGCTCGTGAAGGCCGCTGCACGCGATCGGGTCGTACGGGGGTGGCGGGCCGAACCCTCCCTCGCCTGCCTGCACTTCGAGCACCCCTTGCCGTTCAGTGAGCCGTCCGGAGAATCGCCGGAGTGGAAGGCGAACGACGCTCTCTACGCCCGGCGGACCGCGGCGGGGGCGGACGCCATGATCGAGGAGGATCTGGCGGCCCGCCGGGATCACGGCCGAGAGGTGGAGTGACCGGCCTCCGCAGGCGCCGCCAGGGTGCGGCCGGCCCGCACCCCCGTCCAGGCGTACTCCGCCATCAGCCGAAACCGGTCCGCCGAGACGCGGTGCCGGACGGCCGGCGGCAGGCCGCCCACGCCGATGGTGGACACCGCGGTCGCCCTGATGCGTTCGCCGAGCCCGCCGAACGGGTCCTGCCCGGCGGGCGGGGCGAACTGCGGTGCGAGGGACGCGGCACGCCACCCCAGAAGGAGGCAGTGGATCCACAGTTCGTCCGCGTACGGGGAGCCGAAGTGCCGCGCCACGGCCGCTGCGGCATCCGCCGGGCGGTGGCCGCGGACCAGCTCCAGCACCTCGTCCGGGTCGAGACCGGCGGTGGGGAGGGCGTCGCGCCACAGGGCGTGCCCGCGGGTGCCGAGGGCTCCGTCCGGCCCCTCCACCCTCAGGTGTGCCGCGCCGCGCCGCATGTAGGGCAGGCAGTCCACGGATTCGAGGACGCGCCCTGAGCCGAGCAGGTCACCGACCCCGGCGGCGTTCACGAGGCATGCCGAGCGCCGCAGACCGTGCCAGGCATGGCCGGAGATGCTGTCGGTGTCGAGGTGCTCCACGACGTTGGGCACCGCCAGCAGCCCCATCCGCCCCGTCCTGCGCAGGAGTTCGGAGAGGATCTCGTCGTCGTGGACTTCCCCGCTCCCGCCGGCGTACCGGTGGAATGCCCCGGCCTGCGCGGCGGGCAGGCAGACCGCCTGTGTAGGGGTGAACTCCTCCGGGACCCCGCGGACCCAGGCGGCCCCTGCCAGGGCGGCCAACCGGACCGCCGCTCCGTTGCGCGAGTTCCAGTGCGTGTAGAAGGCGAGGGCCTCGGAGGGATGCCTCGCCACCGCGCGGGCCACCTGGGACAGGAATCCCGCCGCCGCGCTCACGTCGTCCTGGACCACCAGGTGGTGCGTGGCTCCCGGGGCGACCGCCTGCCACGCACACACGGCCGTACGCAGCGCCGAGGGCGCCTCATGCGGCGAGGGGTCCACCACCACGGTGTCGAGGCCGAGCCGGCGCGCCAGCCCCTCGGCACGCTCCCTGCGCCGCGGATGCGTCATCACCGCTGAACTGACATGCATGGTCGCCATATGTCCGGACGTCCTTTTGTTCGCCGACGGGTGCACCAGCAGAAGCACGGGAAGCAACGAGAGGAAGCGAGAGGAAACGAGAGGAACAGACGGTGCCGAAAGGCGAGTCGGGCTGCCTTACTGCGCCTTCCGGGACGGCAGATGTGCGCCCGGTACACGGGGGCCAGGCCGTTCGGTTCTCCTTCCGCCTCGGATTCCTGCGGGATTTCCCGCAGGCCAGGAAACGTAACGTCCGCCGGCACGGCCCGACCAGAGGTAATCGGGTCACAACGGCGCCCGGAAAGTACTCGGTTGGATTTCACGGCCCCGGCGCGGGGCGCGCACCGGGCAGCAGCGCCGCACCCGTCGCTCCGCATACGGGACAGCGTTCCGCCACGACGGGCCGAATGCCCCGGCCGGGCCGTCCGACCGGGCAGTTCGGGACGGGCAGTTCGATCCGGGCAGTGCGGGGCGGGGCACTCCGGCCGGGCCGTTCCGGCTGGTGCTACGGACGGGCCTGGCTCCGACCCGTTCGCGCCCCGGCCGGAGCAGTTGGGTGCGTGGACGTGGAGGACGGGTGGGCGTAGTCGTCGAGTGTGATGTTCGCGGATATCTCGTGGGCCTGTCCCAGCATGGCGGTGAGGGCGGCCGGGTCGTTGAGCACGGCGTTGCGGGCGTCCATCGCCTCCTGGGTGGCCGGAGCCAGGAATTCGCCGGTTCCCCGGCCGCCTTCCTGGCACTGCGTCACATAGGGCCGCAGCTTCTGCTCGTAGCGGGTGAAGGCCTGCCGGTGGTCGCCGTTGGCCGCGGCCAGTTCGCCGGCGAGGACATAGGCACCGACGATGGCCGATCCGGTGCCCATGCCGCCGACCGTGGCGCCGTAGGCCGCATCGCCGAGGAGGGCTATCCGGCCGGTCGACCAACTCGGCACATCGACACGGCTGATGGCGTCGAAGTAGAGCTCGTCGGCATCCCGGACGGTCTCGATCAGTTCCGGGGTCCGCCAGCCCGCTCCCTTGTACGCCTGGAGTATCGCCTCCTTCTGGGACCGCGGGTCGCGTCGGTCGTAGCTCAGCCCCTCGGAAGCGAAGACGCAGAAGGTCTCGCCCCGGTACCCCGGTTCGCCGGCGCGGCGGGGCACTCGGCCCACGGTTGCCAGCCGGCCCGGTTCGCCGTAGCCCACCGGGCGGGCGGCGAGGTCCGGGGCGGCGCCGGGGGGCAGGTCCCAGCCGGCGACGTAGTAGCCGAGGTGGCTGACGAATTCCTCCTCGGGGCCGAAGGCGAGCCGGCGCACGGTGGAGTGCAGGCCGTCGGCACCGATGACGAGGTCGAAGGTGCGGGGCGCGCCGCGCTCGAAGGTGACGTGGACGCCGTCGGCGGTTTCGGTGAGGGAGCGGATGGAGTCGCCGAAGAGGTATGCGGTGGTGCCGGATGTGGCGGATGTGTCCGGCTTGCTGGTTGCTTCGGGGGCTCCGGGATCCCCGGTGGCGCCTTCGGGGGTGGGGCGGGAGTGGGCGTAGAGGATGCGGGAGAGTTCGGAGCGGAGGATTTCCACCTCGCCGGCGGCGAACTCCGCAGGCATGGCCGCCAGTTGGCGCCCCTGGTCATCGATGAAGGTCATCGGGCTGCCGCCGGTGCGGCGCTGCTTGATCTTGTCGAGGACACCCATCCGCTCCAGCACCGTCAGATGGGCGGAGCCGCGGAAGTCCACCGCGAAGCCGCCGCCGCGGAGGGCGGGGGCCAGCTCGATCACGGTGGGGCGGTAGCCGTACCGGGCGAGCCAGTAGGCGAGGGCCGGGCCGGCGACGCTGGCGCCGGAGATCAGCACCGTGGGTGCGGTCCCGCCGCCGGTCGCGGCGCCGGTCGCGGCGCCGGTCGCGGCGCTCGTGGTCGCGCTCGTGGTCGCGCTCGTGGTCGTGGTCGTTGCTTCGTACGTCATTGCATGCTCCCCCGTCGGGTCGGTCCGTCATGGCGACATAGAAACTGTATCCGCTGGACACAGAAAAGTATACAGGTGGACACAGTTTTAGGATTCGAGGGTGGCTGGAGACGAGAAGAGCAGTGCGTTCGGGGAGCAGGCAGGCAGCGTCGAGCTGCTGTGGGGCGGGCGGGAGCGGCCGAGCCGCGGCCCCAAACCGGCGCTGAGCCTGGAGCGGATCACGCGGGCGGCCATCGCGCTCGCCGATGCCGGGGGGCTCGGTGCGCTGTCCATGCAACGGGTCGCGGCGGAGCTGGACTTCACCAAGATGTCCTTGTACCGGTACGTCCCGGGCAAGACGGAGCTGGTCGCGCTCATGATCGACATGGCGATGGGGGAACCGCCGCGGCCGGCGGCTGCCGCGGCCGGCGACTGGCGGGGGGCGCTGCGGGAGTGGGCCGAGGCGCTTGCCAGGGTCTTCCACCGGCACCCGTGGCTGCTGAACGCCGCTGTCGGGCCGCGCGTCATGGGGCCCAACGAGCTGGGCTGGACGGAGCGCGCGCTGGCCGCGCTTGCGGAGACCGGGCTGACCGGGGGTGAGCAGCTGGATGCCGTGGTACTGGTCAGCGGGCACATCCGGAACATCGCCCAGGTGTCGGCCTCGATGGGCCTGGGCAGCGCCCGGGCGAAGGAGCCGGAGGCCGTGATGAGCGCGGCGCTGAACGAGTTGCTCGTCGGGCGGTCCGAGCAGTTCCCGGCGGTGGCGGCGGCGATGGCGTCCACGGAGACCGGTGCGTCCCGCGATCAGGCGTGGGAGTTCGGGCTGGAGCGGATCCTGGACGGGCTGGCGGCGTACATGCCGCGGCGCGGCGGGGCGGCGGGGGCCGAGTAGGGCGCGCCCGCCGCCGCGCCCGCACGATCCCGGCCCCCACCGCACGGAAACGGGTGGGAAGGCGCCGCCGGCCCTACCGGCTGGCTCGCGGCGGCCGTCCCGCTACGGCCGTCCCACTACGGCCGCCTTCCGGCTTCCGGCTTCCGGCTTCCGGCTTCCGGCTTCCGGCTTCCGGCGACCGGCTCCCCTGTAGCAGCCCCGTCAACCGCCGTACTACAGCCGCACGGTCTTCCGGGGCTGGTCCATGGCGCCCGTCAGGAGGCCGTGCAGGGTGGCGAATTCGTCGACGCACTTGGCGGTGCCGTTGACCACGCAGTCCAGGGGCGCGTCGGCGACCACCACCGGGACACCCGTCTCCAGGCGGAGCCGGCGGTCGAGGCCGCGGAGGAGCGCACCGCCGCCGGTGAGGGCGATGCCGCGTTCGATGATGTCGCCGGAGAGTTCCGGCGGGCATTCGTCGAGGGTGCGGTGGACGGCACGGACGATGGCGTCGACCGGGTCGGCCAGCGCGTCGCGGATCTCCTCGGCGGTGATCTCCTGGATGCGGGGCAGGCCGCTGAGGTGGTCGCGACCGCGGACCGTGTAGGAGGTGGGGCGAGCCGGTGCGGCCTCCGGATTGCCGTCCGGCCCGTCGGCGTCCGCGGCGTCTTCCGGATACGCGGCGGCAGCCTCGGCGTGGCCGTCCGTCGGCGCCCAGGCCGCCGAACCGATGGCGATCTTGATGTCCTCGGCGGTGCGCTCGCCGATGGCGAGGGAGTGCTGCTTCTTGATGTGACCGGAGATCGCGGCGTCCATCGCGTCCCCGGCGACCCGTACGGACTGGGCGGTGACCAGGCCGCCCATGGAGATGACCGCGACCTCCGTGGTGCCGCCGCCGATGTCGACCACCATGCAGCCGACGGGTTCGTCCACGGGGAGGCCCGCGCCGATCGCGGCGGCCATCGGCTCCTCTATGAGGTGGACTTCGCGGGCGCCAGCGCCGCGCGCCGAGTCGATGACCGCGCGCCGTTCGACGCCCGTGATGCCGGAGGGGACGCAGATGACGACTCGGGGCCGGGAGAAGCGGCGGCTGGGCAGGGCCTTCTTCATCAGGGCACGCAGCATCTGCTCGGCGGCGTCGAAGTCCGCTATGACGCCTTCCCTCAGGGGGCGCATCGCGGTGATCCCGGAGGGCGTGCGGCCGATGGTGCGTTTGGCCTCGGAGCCGACGGCGATGATCTCGCCGGTGGCGTTGACGGCCACCACGGACGGTTCGTTCAGCACCACGCCCTTGCCGCGGGCGTAGACGAGGGTGTTGGCGGTGCCGAGGTCGATGCCTATGTCGTACGTACCGGACGAAGTGCTGGACGCCATGGGGAGTTCGCTTGCTCTCTCTCGGGAGGACGTTGCGCCGCAGACAGCGTCATCGGCCTGACAAGGACGCCGACCTAACAAAGACGCTCATTACGGGCAATTATCTAGACTACTGGGGACGGTGAATGGTTCCTGCGGGGGCGTGGTGAAGCTGTCGCGGCGGGTCAGCTCAGGTCGCCGTCGGGGGCGGCGCGGGCCGCACCGTGCGCGCCGCCGGGACCGCCGGAGAGCGCCTCGGCCAGGTCGTCGAGGGCGTCCAGGAGCAGTTCGGCGGCGCGTACGGCGACGCCTTCGTGGCCGCCCTCGGCGTTCCACCGCTCCCAGACGGCGTGCGGTCCGCTCCAGTCGAGCGGGGCGCCGTCGCGTACCGCCCGGGCGGCGCTCTCCAGGGCGGGGGGCAGCGCGGCGGCGAACGCGGCGGCGCCGGGCGAGGGTTCGGCGTCCTTGCCGGGGAGGTGGGCCTCTCCGATCATCGTGACCCGGCCCATCGTGGCGAGCGCGGCGCTGGCGGCGTTCGCCGCGCGGAGCGAGAGGCCGCGGTGGCGTACCGGCTCCTTCTCGGCGCGGGCCGCGCTCTCCTCCCAGGCGGCGCGGGCGGCGCGGGCGTCCAGGAGAGCCTCGCGGACCTGCCGGGGGCGGCGCTCGGCGGGCCGGGCGTGGCCGTCGAAGACGGCGCGGGCGTAACGGCCGTTGGTGACCAGCCAGTCGGCGAGGCGGTCGCGGAGCCTGGGGGTCTCCCAGGCCGGGAAGAGGGCGTACGAGAGCATCGCGAGCAGTCCGCCGATGAGGGTGAGCACGATGCGTCCCTCGACGGTCTGCTGCCAGCCCTCGCCGATGATGCCGAGCAGGAAGACGACATACGCGGCGACGCAGGCCGAGGTCACCGAGAAGCCGGTGCGCATCAGCAGGTACATCAGGAACACGCAGAACACGGCGAGGGCGGCGCTGACGTAGGCGTCGGGGTGGGTGAGCGCCATCAGGGCGCCGCCGACGGAGACGCCGACGAGGGTGCCGCCGAAGCGGGCGAAGCCGCGGGAGTAGGTCTGGGCGAAGTCGGGGCGCATCACCATGACGGAGGTGAGCGGGGCCCAGTAGCCGTGGCCGAACGGGAGGGCGGTGCCCAGCAGATAGCCGGCGGCGGCGACCGCGGCGACCCGCAGTGCGTGCCGGAAGATGCGCGAGGACCAGCGCGCCTCGCGGTGCAGGGCCCGCAGGGCGACGGGGACGAGCCTGGGGACGCTGGGGCGCAGCAGGTGGCCGCGTTCGGCTTCGGTGGTGGGGCGGGTGGCCTGGACGGGCTCGTCGGTGAGTTCGACGGCGTCGGCCAGGAGGGAGATCAGGCGGTAGGCGGCGCGGCGGGCGGGGCCGTTGAGCATCGGGCCGGTGGCCGGCACTTCGAGGGCGGCCATCGCCTCGGGCGGCAGCCGGACCGGCCGGGCGTGCCGGACCGCGTGCGCGACGGCGTCCAGGACGGTCGCGGCGGCGCCCAACAGGTCGCGGGCGCGGTCGCGTTCGGGTCCTTCCAGGGGGGCGCCGACGACCGGGTCGGCGAGCGAGGCGAGGACCGGGCGGACGCGTTCGGCAAGGCCGCGGGGGCCGTGCAGCTGTACGGGGCGGCGCCTGGCCTGACGGGGCGTCACGGTGGAGGCGAGCCGGGCGTCCATGAGGGGCGCGGGGTCGAAGGGGGCCACCGGGTCGTGCCGCAGCCGGCGGGCGTAGTCGGCCTCGGCGGCGAGCGCGTCGGCGAGCGCGTCGCGCTGGGTGCCCCAGGGGCGTACCGGGAAGGCGACGATGAGGGCGGCCTGGACGAGGCCGCCGAAGAAGATCAGGGCGGCGTGCTGGAGGGCGCCCGGGACGGAGGTCGGGAGGGTGACGGTGACCAGCATGATCGCCACGGTCTGGGTGCCGGCCAGTCCGGAGACCGGGCCGATCGCCCACGCCATGCCGGCCAACAGCGTCCAGCCGGTGAGCAGCAGGACGAAGGCGACGACGTGGGAGGCGGCAAGATACCCGAAGAAGGTGGAGACCGCCAGCGCTCCGGCGACGGCGAGCGCAAGGACCGGTCGGGGCCTCATACTGCGTTGGAAGGTGACGATGCCGGAGGAGAACGCACCGAAGGCGGAGGAGACCGCCAGTTCCGGGCTGCCGCGCCACAGGCACAGGCCGATGACGACGGCGACGCCGGCCGTGCCGCGGACGGCGAGCAGCGGGGTGAGCTTGGCCCGCTCGACGGTCAGCCCGGAGCGGGCGGCCTCCTTCAGCGCACGCGACCAGGTCATGGCGTTGAGGATACGGTCCGGGACCTGGGGTGACGGGGTGTTCCGGCGTCGGGGTTTTTCCACCCGGCCGGGGGTGCGTACGGAGGTGAGCCGGCGGTGCATGAGGGTCCCCCGGGTGGGCCCGAGGGGCGCGCGGGGACGCATTCTGCGGTCCGAGTTGCGCCCCTGCCAGGAAAATCACGGTAAACCCGATCTCCGCTGAGCGTAAACACCACAGGTCAGAGGCGGGTACCGGGATTCCGGTGGGGACGGTGCGAGCAAGCTGACACGCCGGAGGGGAAACCAGTTCCCTTCCCGTTCCCTCTTGATGGCCGGTCGGGACATCTCCCGGCCCGTCCGCCAAGGAGAAGGCCCCGTGCGCAAATCCCTTTTCAAGCCGGTGATCGCGTTGATCGCCCTGACCGTACTCGGAACGACGGCAGGCTGCGGCTCGAGCGACGACTCCCAGAACACGCCCGTCCGGTTTGGCGGGCCGAAGCCGGGCGCTGCCATGCAGACCGAGCCGTCGAGCAAGGGGATCGTGCAGCAGCCGACCCACCCCATCAACTTCCAGGAGACGAGCAAGGTCGGCGGGGCCGGCGACAACACTCCAATAGCCGTGACCACCTATCACGGCAAGAAGTCCGGTTTCACCGGAAAGGTATGGGTCTGGGCGCCGCCGGAGTACTACGACAAGAAGAACGCCAACAAGGGTTTCCCGGTCATGGAGGCCCTGCCCGGCGCCTACGGCTACCCGGTGAACTACTGGATCGGTTCCGACCTCAAGCTTGAGGAGAGCCTCGCCTCCTGGTCCAAGGCCGGCAAGAGCCTGCCGTTCATCGTCGTGATGCCGGTGCTCAACCCGAACGACAAGCAGTACTACGACGGCAGTGACATCCCCGGCCAGCCGAAGATCGGCACCTGGCTCAGCAAGGACGTGCCCGAGCTCGTCCGGGAGAACTTCCGCACCCTCAAGACGCGCAACGCCTGGTGCATCATGGGCTCCTCGTCGGGTGGCTTCTCGGCGCTGAAGAACGTGCTCCAGAACCCCAACGACTTCAAGGTCGCGATCCCCAACGGCCCGGACATCGTCCCGGACTCCCCGCTGTGGAACGGCCACGCCGCCGCGGAGCGGGAGAACAACCCCGAGGTGCTGGCCCACCGGCTGATCGCCCGCGGCGGGCCCGACGTCTACCTCGCCTTCCAGGACGGCTCCAAGGAGAACACCATCCTGCCGAAGGTCCGCAAATTCATCGCGCAGTACGGCCACGGCCCGGTGAAGACGCGCTTCCAGATCGTGCCGAACGGCACGCACAGCGGTGCGACCTACGTCCAGGGCCTGGGCATGGGCACGATGCAGTGGGTGAGCGCGCACATGCAGGGGCCGACCTCCTAGCACAGCGGCCTGCCGAGGGGCGGCTACGGCGACCGGACCGGTCGTGGTAGCCGCCCCTTTCGCATGCGGCGGGCGCACACCCGCCCGGTGCGCCGCGGGCTCACGGCCCGCAGTCGACGTCCTGGAGCGTGATCGGGCGGGAGTCAGGCCCACGTAGGCGGTGAAGGTGCCGCGGCGCCCGCCGCCCCAGTGGGTGGTGACGGTTGCCCGGCCCACGCCCGCGGACTGCGCCGTGGCCATTTCCCCCACGGAGTTTCCCCACGGAGATCGCCCGCGGGGTGTTCTGGGCGCAGAGCAGCAGGGCGTAGCCCTCGGTGCGGGCGACGCGGTCCTTGAGGCGGTCGGAGACCCGGTGCTCCGTTCGCCGCCCCGGCCGCGATCCGGGGCCCCGGCTACGACACCACGTCCTTGCGCGCGAACCCCCGGAACGCCAGCGCCACCAGCACCAGCGCGTACGCCACCGACACCGAAGCGCCCCGGATCATCCCGGACCACTCCAGCTGCGGCTGGAGGGCGTCCACCCAGGAGTACTGCCAGTGGGCGGGCAGCACATCGCGCCAGTTCCCCAGCGCGGTGACCTGGTCGAGGACATTGCCGACGATGGTCAGCCCGACGGCGCCGCCGACCGCGCCCAGCGGCGCATCGGTCACCGTCGACAGCCAGAACGCCAGCGCAGCGGTGACCAGTTGGCCGACGAAGATGTAGCCGACCACCACCGCCAGCCGCGCCACCGCGTCCCCCGCGGACAGCGCGCCGCCGGTGGGCAGTTGCAGCGGCCCCCAGCCGTACGCCGCGGTGCCCACCCCGAGCGCCACCAGCGGCAGCAGCACCATCGCGGCGGCGCTGAAGACCAGCCCCACCGTCAGCTTGCTCAGCAGCAGCCGGGCCCGCGGGACCGGTGCGGCGAGCAGATAGCGCAGCGAGGACCAGCTCGCCTCCGAGGCGACGGTGTCCCCGCAGAACAGCGCGACCGGCACGACCAGCAGGAAGCCCGCGGAGACGAACAGCGCGGTGGCCGTGAAGTTGCCGCCGGAGGCGGTGGCGGTGGCCATCAGGCTGATCCGCCCGTTGTTGCGGCTGTCCGGTTCGCCGCCGATCGCGAACGCGGTGACCAGGACGAACGGCAGCAGCGCCAGGATCGCGGCGATCACCAGGGTGCGGCGCCGCCGGAGCTGGCGCCGCGCCTCCACGCGCAGCGGGAGGGTGTGCCGCGCGCGGTAGCCGGGCGCCGCCGCCACAGGGGTCGCGGTCATCGTCCGTCACCTCCGATCAGGGTGAGGAAGGCGTCCTCCAGGCGGCGGTGCGGGCCGACGCGGTGCACCGGGATGTCCAGCCGGAGGAGTTCGCCGAGCAGGTCGGGGGTGCCGGCCGGGTCGGCGAGGCGGACCAGCAGGCCCTCCTCGGCGCGGGCCGCCGAGGCCACGCCGGGCAGCGCGCCCACCTTCTCCACCAGCGCGTCGGAGAGCGGCACACCGTCCGCGACACCGACCAGCAGGGTGTCCCCGGAGCCGACGATGTCGGCGACCGGGCCCGCCTGGACCAGCTGCCCGCGGTCCATGACGACCAGATGCGTGCAGCTCTGCTCGACCTCGGCCAGCAGATGGCTGGAGACGATGACGGTGCGTCCGGCGGCGGCGTAGCGGATCATCACCTCGCGCATCTCGCGGATCTGCGGCGGGTCCAGGCCGTTGGTCGGCTCGTCGAGGATCAGCAGGTCCGGCAGGCCCAGCATGGCCTGCGCGAGGGCCAGGCGCTGCCGCATGCCCTGGGAGTAGGTGCGCACCGCGCGGTCCAGGGCGCCGCCCAGCCCGGCGATCTCCAGCGCCTCGTCGAGGTGCGCGTCGGCGGCCGGGCGGCCGGTCGCCTGCCAGTACAGGTCGAGGTTGGCGCGCCCGGTCAGATGCGGCAGGAAGCCGGCGCCCTCGACGAACGCGCCGACCCGCGACAGCACCGGCGCGCCCGGCCGGACCGCCTGGCCGAAGACCCGGACCTCGCCGGCGTCCGGCCGGATCAGGCCCATCAGCATCCGCAGCGTGGTGGTCTTGCCCGCGCCGTTGGGGCCGAGCAGCCCCAGCACCTGTCCGCGCTCCACACGGAAGGTCAGGTCCCGTACGGCATACCGGTCGGCGGACTTGGCGTAGCGCTTGCCCAGACCGGTGATCTGGAGCGGGACGCCGGCGAGCGCCGGATCGGGGGCGGGCGCCGCGGTGCGGCGGCGCGCGGTGAGCAGCAGCAGCGCGGCGATCACCGCGGCGGTCGCCGGCAGGCCCCAGATCCAGGCGGGGAGCGGGGCGGTGGCGCTGCGCACCTCGGGCGCGGTGGGGACGCCGAGCGCCCCGTCGGCCAGGGAGACGGTGTACGTGGCGGGCTCGGCCGGTGTGGCATAGCCCAGGTCGGTGGCCGAGAGCACCAGGCGCAGCCGGTGGCCGGCCGGGAAGTCATGGTCCACTGCGGGCAGTTGGAGCCGCACGGTGCGGCCCTCTTGGGCGCCCTCGATGCGGTACGGGGTGACCAGCTGGGACGGCAGGGTCAGCCGGCGGCCGTCCGGGGCGACGTCGTAGAGCTTGGCGAAGAACACCGCGTCCGGGGAATGGGACCGCACCCGCACGGTGGCGGTGGCGCTGCCGGTGAGGTGGACGGGGGTGCGCAGCGGCGCCGAGTCGAAGTGGGCGTACTGGCCGGGGAAGTCCAGGGAGAGGCCGCCGGCCCCGAGGGCGGACAGGCCGCCGAGGGCGCCGACGCCGGGGACCGCGGAGATGGCGGGCGGTCCGCCGCCGGCCGGGTTGGCGAACCGCTGCTCGCGGCCGGCCAGCGGGATGCGCCGCGGGGCGTTGCCGAGGCCCGGGTAGCGGTCGGCCTCGGCGCCGCGCAGCCGGACGGTGCCGTCGGTGGAGTCCACTCCCCCACTGCGGCTGACCCGGAAGGCGGGCCCGGTGGCGGCGTCCTCGTCGCCCTTCAGATACCGGTCGAACCACGCCTGCGTACGGGCCGTGAGCCGGGCGGTCTCCCGGTCCCCGCCGTCGTGCCCGCCCGCGGTCCAGTCGACGTCGACGGGCGCACCGTTCCGGCGGATCGCCTGCTCCATGGCGTCGGCCTGGCCGAGCGGGAACAGCGAGTCGGTCTGGCCCTGCATGATCAGGGTCGGCACCTTGATGCGGTCGCCGACCGCGGAGGGGCTGCGGGCCTCAAGGAGCCGGCGGGCCGCCGCGTCCGGGGTGCCGCTGACCGCGACCCGCTCGTACATGGCGCAGAGGTCGGCCGCGAACCTGCCGCAGTCCCCGGAGGGCGCGGCGGGGGCGGGCGGTCCGGTGGGCGCGCCCGCGGATCCGGCGGGTGAGCCCGCCGTCCCCGTGGTGAAGAAGATCCCGGACCACAGCTTCTTGAACACCCCGTTGGGGAACAGCGCGTCGGCGAGGTTCCAGTACGTGATCTGCGGGGCGATGGCGTCGACCCGCCGGTCGTATCCGGCGGCCAGCAGCGCGACCGCGCCGCCGTACGAGGCTCCGGCGACGCCCACTCGGGGGTCGCCCGGCTTGTCGAGCTGCACCTCGGGGCGCCGGGCCAGCCAGTCGATCAGCCGGCTGACGTCGGCGACCTCGGCCTTCGGGTCGTTGAGGCCGATCGTGCCGGTGGACCTGCCGAAGCCGCGGGCGGACCAGGTCAGCACCGCGTAGCCGTCCCGGGCCAGTTGCTCGGCCTCCGTGCGGACCTCGGCCTTGCTGCCGCCGAAGCCGTGGCCGAGGAGCACCGCGGGCCGGCGTCCGCTGGTGTTTCCCGCGGTGAAGAAGGAGGTGTCGATCCGCACCTCCTTCTTGCTGCCGGGCGTCTCGGGCATCGTCAGGAAGCGGTCCTCGCGGTGCACGGCGGGCGCGGCGTCCGAGGCGGCGGCCATCCAGGTGCCGCCCCCTATGAGTACGGCCAGCGCGCCCACGGCGGCGTACAGCCGGCGCCCGCGCAGTCGGAGGTCCATGCCTGAATCCTAGGGAGGGACAGCGGCGCGGGCCCCGTCCCCCGGTCGGAACCCGCTGCCCTACCGGGGGAGTAGCCCCGGTCGGACCCGTACCGCATCCGTCGTACGGGCCCCGCGGCGGCGCCGGTCCCCGCCGGCACGCGCGGGGCGCGCCGCCGCCGGTCAGTAGGCCGGCGGGCCGTAACCGCCCTGCGGGGGCGGCGGGTTGCCGGGCGGCATGGGCGGGCCGCCGACCGGGGGCATCGGCGGCGGGCCGGGCTGCTGCCAGCCGGCCTGGGGCATCGCGGCGGGGCCCTGCGGTACGTAACCGGGGGCGGCGAACCCCATCGGGGCCGGCGGCTGCCAGCCGGGGGCGACCGGCACTCCGCGCGCCATCAGGGCGCACAGGGCCAGCGAGCCGAGCAGGTCCAGCAGCAGCTGGGCGTCGCGAATGACGCTCAGGCCGGGCAGGGTGTCGTCCAGCTTGAAGAGGATGCCCTGATGGGCGAACGCGATGACCGTCAGCACGGCGTTGGGCAGCAGCGCGATCGCCAGCCCGAAGGACAGGCCGCGGGCCGCGGTGCCCCGGGTCAGGCTGTTGAGGCCGGCGATCGCGGTCAGGAAGAAGAAGACGACCGCGTACCAGCCCGGGGCCAGGGACAGCAGCGAGGTGAGAATGCCCCTGCCCAGGTAGAGCACGGCGAACGGGGTGCTGCCGCCCTGCACCAGCATGTAGACCTGCCACACCGCATAGCCCAGCGCCATCGCGCCGAGCACCAGGCCGCCGATCACCCCCGCCGCCGCGGCCGGCCGCACCGGCGGTTGGCTCGGCGTCGTACGCGGCCAGGAGCGCATCCCGGCCAGCAGCACGATGCCGGCGACCACGGACAGCGGGAACAGCGCCAGGCTGCTGAGGAAGACGCCCTTGAAGGTCGAGGTGCCGGTGTCGGCGTGCAGGAACCAGCGGTCGTCGGCGGTGTGGTTGCCGACGCTCACCAGGGCCTGGAGGGCGGTGGCGAAGGTGAGGGTGGTGGCGACGGCCAGCAGCCCGCCGGCCGCCCGGCGGCCCGCGAAGGCCGCGATGAAGGCCGTCAACTGAAGCAGCAGGACGCCCAGTTGGACGGGGTTGCCGACCTCGTTGGTGCCGGGGGCGCGGGCGCCGGTCCAGCTGTCCCAGACGCCGGCGATGCCGAACTGGCCGATGTCGACCGCGAGCCAGTACGCGCTGAACAGGAAGAACAGCAGGCAGAAGAGCCCGCCGGTGATCCGCGCGCCCTTGGCGAGCGCCGTACTGCGTGGCATGTCATCCCCCGGTTGTGTTGGTGCCGTGACGCGGAGAGCACGGTAGCAACGCACCGGTCCGGGGGTTCCCCCTGGATCCGCTGTGCGGCCCGGCCGCCCCGGGGGACGGCGGATGGGGTGGACGGGGCAGGCGGACAGGGCAGGTGGACGGGCGGACTCCCCGCCGGGCGGGCCGGGCGGGGAGTCCGGACGGAAGCGCCCGTGAGGGGGGCGCCGCCGGTGCGGGAGCGGTCGGGCGGACCGTCAGTGGTTGCGCGGGAAGCCCAGGTTGATACCGCCGTCGGACGGGTCGGGCCAGCGGGTGGTGACGACCTTGCCGCGGGTGTAGAAGTGCACCCCGTCGTTGCCGTAGATGTGGTGGTCGCCGAAGAGCGAGTCCTTCCAGCCGCCGAAGGAGTGGTAGCCCACCGGGACCGGGATCGGCACGTTCACCCCGACCATGCCGGCCTCGACCTCCAGCTGGAAGCGGCGGGCCGCACCGCCGTCCCGGGTGAAGATCGCGGTGCCGTTGCCCCACGGCGAGGAGTTCATCAGCTCGATGGCCTCCTCGTACGTCTCCACGCGGACGACCGAGAGCACCGGGCCGAAGATCTCGTCGCGGTAGGCGTCCATCTCCGGGGTGACGTTGTCGAGCAGCGAGACGCCGATCCAGTGGCCGTCCTCGTAGCCCTCGACGGTGTAGCCGGTGCCGTCGATGACGACATCGGCGCCCTGGGCCGCGGCACCCGTGACGTACGAGGCGACCTTGTCGCGGTGGGCCTTGGTGATCAGCGGGCCCATCTCCGAGGCCGGGTCGTCGCCGGGGCCGATGCGCAGCTCGGCGGCGCGTTCCTTGATCTTGCCGATCAGCGGGTCGGCGGTGTCGCCGACGGCGACCACGACGGAGATCGCCATGCAGCGCTCGCCGGCCGAGCCGTACGCGGCGTTGATCGCGGAGTCGGCGGCCAGGTCGAGGTCGGCGTCCGGGAGGACCAGCATGTGGTTCTTGGCGCCGCCCAGCGCCTGGACGCGCTTGCCGTTGGCGGTGCCGGTGGTGTGGATGTAGCGGGCGATCGGGGTGGAGCCGACGAAGGAGACGGCGGCGATACCGGGGTGCTCCAGGATCGCGTCGACGGCCACCTTGTCGCCGTTGACGATGTTCAGCACACCGTCGGGCAGGCCCGCCTCGGCGGCCAGCTCGGCGAGCTTGAAGGCGGCGCTGGGCACCTTCTCGCTCGGCTTGAGGACGAAGGTGTTGCCGCAGGCGATGGCGATCGGGAACATCCACATCGGCACCATGGCCGGGAAGTTGAACGGCGTGATGCCGGCCACGACGCCGAGGGACTGGCGGATCGCGGCCACATCCACCCGGGTGGAGACCTGGGTGGACAGCTCGCCCTTGAGCTTCTCGGGGATACCGCAGGCCAGCTCGATGATCTCCAGGCCGCGGGCGACCTCGCCGAGCGCGTCCGCGTGCACCTTGCCGTGCTCGGCGGTGATCAGCCGGGCAATCTCGTCGCGGTGCGCGTCGATCAGCTCGCGGTACTTGAACAGCACGGCGGTGCGCCTGGCCAGGGAGCTGGTGCCCCAGGTCAGATACGCCTCCCGGGCGGCGCGGACCGCGGCGTCGACCTCGTCGGCGGACGCGAAGGCGACCTGCTTCTCCTGGGCGCCGGTCGCCGGGTTGTAGACCGGGCCGTAGTTGCCGGAGACGCCCTCGACGGGCTTCCCGCCGATCCAGTGGTTGATGGTCTTCATGCGAGGGGCCTTTCGTGCGGTGCGGCAGCGAGCGGATGTCAGAGGTGGCGACGGCGGGCGGCGGCCTGCCGGTCGTACGCCTGGCGGGCGGCGACCGCCGCCGGACGCGTCGCGGTCTCGGCAACGGGTACATCCCACCAGGCCTGTGCGGGCGGCGCGCCCGGCACAGTGTCAGTCGTTCCGGTCTCGACGTAGACACATGTGGGTGCTTTCGCGCCACGGGCCTCGGCGAGCGCGGCGCGCAGCTCGCCGACCGTCGAGGCGCGCAGCACCCGCATGCCCAGCGAGGCGGCGTTGGCGGCGAGGTCGACGGGCAGCGGCTCGCCCGTATACGTGCCGTCCGCGGCGCGGAAGCGGTAGTCGGTGCCGAAGCGTTCGCCGCCGGTCTCCTGGGAGAGGCCGCCGATGGAGGCGTAGCCGTGATTCTGGACGAGGACGACGGTGATGGCGATTCCCTCCTGGACCGCGGTGACGATTTCGGTGGGGTTCATCAGGTATGTACCGTCGCCGACGAGCGCCCACACCGGGCGGTCGGGAGCGGCCATCCGCACCCCGATCGCGGCCGGGATCTCATAGCCCATGCAGGAGTAGCCGTATTCGAGGTGGTACTGCCTGCGGGACCGGGCGCGCCAGAGTTTGTGCAGGTCACCGGGGAGCGAACCGGCCGCGTTGATCACGATGTCGGAGTCGTCGACGACCGCGTCCAGCGCCCCCAGGACCTGCGTCTGGGACGGCCGCGCGGACGGGTCCCCGGCTCCGAACGCGGCGTCCACCCGGCGCTCCCAGTCCGCCTTCGCCGCCCCGTACTCCGCCACGTACGCCGCGTCGACCCGGTGGCCGGACAGCGCCCCGGTGAGCGCTTCGAGTCCGGCACGGGCGTCGGCGACCAGGGCGAGCGCGCCGAGCTTGTGGGAGTCGAAGGCGGCGATGTTGAGGTTGACGAAGCGGACGCCGGGCTCCGCGAAGAGCGTGACGGAGGCGGTGGTGAAGTCCGTGTACCGCGTGCCGACCCCGATGACCAGGTCGGCCCGGCGGGCCAGCGCGTCGGCGGTCGCGGTGCCCGTGTGCCCGATCCCGCCGACGTCGGCCGGATGGTCGTGGCGCAGCGAGCCCTTGCCGGCCTGGGTGGACGCCACCGGGATGCCGGTCGCGTCGGCGAACGCCCGGAGCGCCTCCTCCGCCTCGCTGTGGTGCACCCCGCCGCCCGCGACGACCAGCGGCCGGCGCGCCTCCCGGACGGCGCGCACCGCGTCGGCGAGCGCGGCGGCGTCCGGCGCGGGCCGCGGGACCCGCCACACCCGGTCGGCGAAGAACTCCTCCGGCCAGTCGTACGCCTCGGCCTGCACGTCCTGCGGCAGCGCCAGGGTGACCGCGCCGGTCTCCACGGGGTCGGCGAGCACCCGCATCGCCTGGAGGGCGGCTGGGATCAGCGCCTCGGGCCGGGTGACCCGGTCGAAATAGCGGGAGACGGGGCGCAGCGCGTCGTTGACCGACACATCGCCCGCGGACGGCACTTCGAGCTGCTGGAGGACCGGATCGGCGGGCCGGGTGGCGAACACGTCGCCGGGCAGCAGGAGCACGGGGAGGCGGTTCACGGTCGCGAGGGCGGCGCCCGTGACGAGGTTGGTGGCCCCGGGCCCGATGGAGGTGGTCACGGCCTGCGCGGAGAGCCGGTCGCACTGCCGGGCGTAGCCGACGGCCGCGTGCACCATGGCCTGTTCGTTGCGCCCCTGGAAATACGGCAGCTTCGGGGACCCGCCGCCCGCCCCCTGGGGTGCCGCGCTGCCGGACTCCAGCAGCGCCTGCCCGATGCCGGCGACGTTGCCGTGCCCGAAGATGCCCCAGCAGGCGCTGATCAGGCGGTGCCGGCGTCCGTCCCGCTCGGTGTACTGGTGGGCCAGGAACTCGACCAGGGCCTGGGCGACCGTCAGATGACGGGTGCCCGCCGCGGCGGTGTCCGGGGTGGTGTCCGGGGTGGTGTCCGGGCCGGTCGTCGTCCGGTCGCTCATCGGGGGTCTCCTGCGGGTGCTTGGTAGAGGGGGAGGCGGGGGTCGACGGGCTGGTCGGGCCACGTGCCGCGGATCCAGCCGTGATCCGGGTGATCGCAGATCAGCCACTCGCGGGTCTCCCCGGGCCCCGCCATGACGTTGAGGTAATACATGTCGTGCCCGGGGGCGGCGATGGACGGGCCGTGCCACCCGTCGGGAATCAGCACCGCGTCCCCGCCGCGGACCTCGGCGAGGACGTCCGTGCCGCGACCGTGCCCGGAGGGCGTCACGCGCTGGTAGCCGAGCCCCGGCGTCCCGTGGGCGGCGGCGATCTCGAAGTAGTAGATCTCCTCCAGCTCGGCCTCCTCCCCTGGGCGGCACTCGTCGTGCTTGTGCGGCGGATACGACGACCAGTTGCCCCCGGGGGTGAGCACTTCCACGACGATCAGCCGGTCGCACGCGAACGCGTCGGCCGCGCCGAAGTTGTTGACCTGCCGCGAGCAGCTGCCGGTGCCCCGCAGCTCCACCGGGACGTCGGACGCGGCACCGTAGCGGGCCGGCAGCCGGCGCTCGCAGCGCGCCCCCGTGAGCGCGAACCGCCCCCCGGCGCCGCTGGCGATCTGCACCTGCGCATCTCTCGGCACGTAGGCGAAATCCGTCACCCCGCTGAACACGCTCTCCCGGCCGGCCAGTTCGAAACTCCCGGCGTCGGGGCCATCCGTCCGGACCGTGCAGCCACCGGAGAGCGGCAGCACGATCCACTCGCTGTCCCCGGTGGCGAAGGAGTGGTGCCCGCCGGGCGGCAGATCGAGGATCCGCAGCGAGGAATACCCCCAACCGGCCTTCCCGGGGCTGATGTCGAGGGCGTACGGACCGTCGGCGCCGCGGCCCGCCGGGATGTGGAACCCGGAGGCGGCGCGGGCGGGGCCGGACGCCGGGAGCCCGGCGGGCGCACCGGGCCGGCGCGGCTCGCCGGACCCGCCGGCGGTACGGGAATCTGTGATCTCAGCACTCATGACAACAAGTCTCCTACTCACCACTGACAGTGACGGCTTCGGCGGCGCGGGGCGGGCGGCGGCGCGTCGAGCCACGCGGAGGGGGCGGCGCGGGGAGGCCGTGTGGCGGGGCGGGCGGGGCGCGACGCCGCGGCACCGAACAGGGGCCCTGGAGCCAGCCGCCGGAGCCCGGCCCGCGCCGGCTCGGCCCGGCCCCGGCCGGACCCTCTAGAGCAGCCCCACCGCCGTATCGACCGCCGCCGCCACATCGCCGTCCGCCGGATAGAGGAGCGAACGGCCGACGACCAGCCCGTGCACGGTCGGCAGCCGCAGCGCCTTGCGCCACTTCTCGTACGCGGCTTCCTGGTCCTGCACGGTCCTGCCGATGTCCCCGCCGAGGAGGACGGTGGGCAGGGTGGAGGTCTCGCAGACCCGGGCCATCGCGTCGGGGTCGTCGGTGACCGGGAGCTTCAGCCAGGTGTAGGCGGAGGTGCCGCCGAGGCCGGAGGCGATGGCCACGGAGCGGGTGACGGCTTCGGGGCTCAGGTCGTTGCGCACCCGGCCGTCTATCCGCCGGGACAGGAACGGCTCCACGAATACCGGCAGTTCGCGCTCGGCCATCGCGTCGATGGCGCGAGCGGTGCTCTCCAGAGTGGTCAGCGATCCGGGATCGTCGTAATCGATACGCAGCAGCAGCTTGCCGGCGTCGAAGCGCAGCCGGGCGATGTCCTGGGGACGGTGCCCGGTGAACCGGTCGTCCATCTCGAAGGCGGCGCCCGCGATACCGCCGCGGTTCATGGAGCCCATCACGACCTTGCCTTCGAGGGCGCCGAGCAGCAGCAGGTCCTCCAGGATGTCGGCGGTGGCCAGCACCCCGTCCACCCCGGGCCGGGACAGCGCCAGGACCAGCCGTTCGAGCAGGTCGAGGCGGTTGGCCATGGCCAGTTGGCGGTCGCCGACGGCGAGCGCGCCCCGGGCCGGATGGTCGGCGGCGACGATCATCAGCCGGCCGCGCTCGCCCAGCAACGGGCGGCGCGTGCGGCGGGCGGCGGCCTCCGCAACGGCTTCGGGATGCCGGGCCCGCAGCGTCGCGAGGTCACTGATCCGAGGGGTCAAGGCTCAACTCACCTTCTTGAGGGTGGGGGTGGTGCGGCGGGACGGACCGGGCCGGGGCGGAGCGGGGTGGAGCGAAGGGCGCACGGCGGCGGGGAAGGGGGCGGCCGGGCGGGGCGACGCGAACCCGGGGCCTCGGACGGGCGGGGCGAGGCGGTGGGAAGAACGGGGCCTCGTACCCGGCCGGGGCGGCGGAAGGAGCGGAGCCTCGCACCGAGCCGGACCGGGGGCCTCCGCACCGCCCCCTCACCGATCCGCGAGAAACGCCTCCACCTCGTCGGCCGTCGGCATCGCGGAAGAACAGGCCAGCCGCGAGGCGACAAGGGCCCCGGCGGCATTGGCGTAGCGCATCATCGGCTCCAACTCCCAGCCGGAGAGCAGCCCGTGGCACAACGACCCGCCGAACGAGTCCCCGGCGCCGAGCCCGTTGACGACCTCGACGGGGGTCGGCGGAACCTCGGCGGTACGCCCGTCCCGATGGACGGCCAGCACCCCCTTCGGCCCCTGCTTGATGACGGCCAGCTCCACGCCCATGTCGAGCAACGCCTGGGCACACGCTTTCGGGTCACGCAGTCCGGTGGCGACCTCGGCCTCGTCGACATTGCCGACCGCGACCGTCACGTGCTTCAGCGCGGCCTCGTAGTACGGCCGGGCGGAGGCCATCGCCGCGGCGCCGGACGCCCCGCCGTCCCCGGAGGCACCGCCCTCCCCGCCCCAGAACATCGGGCGCCAGTCGAGGTCGAAGACGGTGATGCCCCGCCGGTCCCGCGCCTCCAGCGCGGCCAACGTGGCGCCGCGGCTCGGCTCCTCGCAGAGCCCGGTACCCGTGATCCAGAAGATCCGGGCTGCCGCGATGGCCTCCATGTCCAGCTCGCCCGGATGAATCACCAGGTCAGGGGCCTTGGGCCGGCGGTAGAAGTAGAGCGGGAAGTCATCCGGCGGGAAGATCTCGCAGAAGGTCACCGGGGTCGGGTACGCATCCACCGCGCTCACCCAGCGGTCGTCCACACCGAAGTCACGCAGCGCCTGATGGATGTAGTCCCCGAACGGATCCCGCCCGGTACGGCTGATGACGGCGCTCCGCCGCCCGAGCCGGGCAGCGGCCACCGCGACGTTGGTGGCTGACCCGCCGAGGAACTTCCCGAACGTCTCCACCTGGGCGAGCGGCACACCGGTCTGCAACGGGTAGATGTCCACCCCGATGCGCCCCATGGTGATCAGGTCGTACGGCTCGGTCATATACGCCCCTTCGGGTCGCCCGGCGCGGCGGGTCGATCGGCACCGGCCCTCTCAGCCGGCTTCAGCTCCGCCCAAAGGTCTAACCGTCATCCTCAACCCCTGTCAACACTTTGTCCTTACATTCTGACGTCCACCCCCATTACCCTCGCCCCTCTCCCGCGCCAAATACCCCAAACCGTCACTCAAGCCACCAATCCCACATGCATTCCAACCAGCCACGAGCCTGCACAAACCGAACCGACCTCCGAGCCCCCACACACGGAACGACCCCCGAGCCCCCGCCCTGCACCACACCCAAACCCGACCCAACGCGCCGCACCCCGGTACCCCGACAGTCGCACCCCAACACCCCACGCAAGCCCGGCACCACGCCGCCCCACGCAAGCCCGGCACCACACACCCCCTACCGCGCCCCCGAGACACTCCTGCACCCCGCATCCCACCCACACCCCGACAACCGCCACTGCACAAAGTCCTTAAGTCCTTATGTCAGGACGAAGTCTTGACACTCCCCAAGGCGGCAGAGAGGCTGTGCCCCACAACTTGCCCCAGCGCCTCCCGGTCACCGCCGACCGGCGAGAGGAGAGCCGCAGCATGTCCGCACCCCGTGCCGCCGCGCCCGTTCTGGACCGCATCCGCGTCGGTTCCGCCCCCGATTCATGGGGCGTCTGGTTCCCCGACGACGACCAGCAGGTCCCCTGGCAGCGCTTCCTGGACGAGGTCGCCGAGGCCGGCTACGAGTGGATCGAACTCGGCCCCTACGGCTACCTACCCACCGACCCGGCCGTACTCCACGAGGAGATCGCCCGCCGCAGCCTCAAGGTCTCGGCCGGCACCATCTTCACCTCGCTCCACCACGGCCCGCCCGTCTGGGACAAGACCTGGGCCCATGTCTCCGAAGTCGCCACCCTCACCCAGGCGATGGGTGCCAAGCACCTGGTCGTCATCCCCTCCTTCTGGCGGGACGACAAGACCGCCGAGATCATCGAGCCGCCCGAGCTGACCGTCGAGCAGTGGAAGCACCTCACCACCGGCATGGAACGCCTCGGCAAGCGAGTGCGCGACGAGTTCGGACTGGACATCGTCGTGCACCCGCACGCCGACACCCACATCGACACCGAGGAGCACGTCGAGCGCTTCCTCGACGTCACCGACTCCGACCTCGTCAACCTCTGCCTGGACACCGGCCACTACGCATACTGCGGCGGCGACAGCGTCAAACTGATCCGCACCTACGGCGAGCGGATCGGCTACCTCCACCTCAAGCAGGTAGACCCGGACATCCTCAGCGACGTCGTCGCGAAGGGCACGCCCTTCGGCCCGGCCGTCCAGCAGGGCGTGATGTGCGAGCCGCCGCTGGGCGTACCGGCACTACCGCCCGTCCTGGAAGCCGCCCAGGAGTTGAACGTCGACCTCTTCGCCATCGTCGAGCAGGACATGTACCCCTGCCCGCCCGACCAGCCCTTCCCGATCGCCGAGCGGACGCGGCGCTTCCTGCGCTCCTGCGGCGCGTGAGCGCAGGAGCGCAGGCCGCGGGCAGCACCTGAGCGCGGCGCACGAGCGCGTCAGCGGCACGGGCACGCTGCGCAACGCATGCACGGCGCGAGCACGTGCACGGCATGGGTGCGGCATCGGTGCGGCATCGGCGCTCAAACAGCACGAGCGCGAAAGCAACGCGAGTGCGTAAGCGCAATGCAGATGCTCCCGCCGCACGCTGCACGTTCTCCAGATGGGCACCCCTCCCTCGCGTGCGTCATGCGGCCCGCGTCGCCCTCCCACCTCGTGCGCAAGCCTCGCGTGAGTGCCTTGCGCCGCCTCCTCATACCCCGGCAACGACTACAGAGAGTAATCAGTTCCTGGAGTATGTCACAGTCCGTGAGAAGCGAAAGGGTGGAGAGGCGGAGGCAAGGCGAGACGGCACCAGAGCGCCCAGACATACGGGATGGCCGAGACAGCCGCGACAGCCGAGATAGACCAGACAGGTCAGACGGGCCGGGCAGACCAGACGCGGGCGTGCGCAGACGCAGACACATCACGCGCAGGCGCGGACACAGGGCGCGCAGGCGCGGACACAGGACGCGCAGGCGCGGACACACACGTAGACAGTTACACAGGCGCGTTCAGAGACACCTGTGCGCAGGCGCTGAACGAGATGAGACGAAGGGTTCGGGACGAGATGAGTTCGTACGGGATGTTGGGTGTGGCGGTTGTGGGGACCGGGCGGATGGGGGCCGACCATGTGCGCCGGATCGACGAGGTGATCAGTGGCGCCCGGGTGGCGGCGGTGGCGGATATCGACGCCGACCGGGCCAAGCACCTCGCCGACGGGATCGACGGGGCCACCGCGTACACCGACCCGGCCGCCGCCATGGACGACCCCGCGGTGGACGCCGTGCTGATCGCCTCACCCGGGCCGGCGCACGAGGCGGCGCTGCTCGATGCGTTCGCGCGGGATCTGCCGGTCCTGTGCGAGAAGCCGCTCACCCCCGACGCGGCTTCCGCGCTGCGGGTCCTGGAGGCGGAGCAGAAGCTGGGCCACCGGCGCGTCCAGGTGGGCTTCATGCGGCGTTACGACGCCGGTTACCGCACGCTCAAGGCCCTTCTGGACCAGGGGACTTACGGCCGTCCGCTGATGCTCCACAACAAGCACCGGAACGCCGACACCCCGCCCGGCTTCACCAACGCGATGATGATCAACGACTCGGTGGTGCACGAGATCGATGTGACGCGCTGGCTGCTGGACGACGAGATCACCGCCGTACGCGTCCTGCGTCCGGCCCCCAGCGGCAACGCTCCCGACGGGCTCGGCGACCCGCAGCTGATCCTCTTCGAGACGGCCGGCGGGCAGGTCGTGGACACCGAGCTCTTCGTCAACTGCGGCTTCGGCTACCAGGTCAGCTGCGAGGCGGTCTGCGAGAGCGGCTCCGCCCGGATCGGCGACGACCACGGCGTCTTCGTCAACTCCGCGGGCCGGTGGGGCGGCTCCATCACCCCCGGCTTCGTGGAGCGCTTCGAGGACGCGTACGACCGGCAGGTGCAGCGCTGGGTGGATGCCACCCGCCGCGGCGAGGTCGAGGGCCCCAGTTGCTGGGACGGTTATGCGGCGGCTGCGGTGTGCGAGGCGGGGGTGCTCGCGCAGGCCACCGGCGAGCGGGTCGCCGTCGAGCTGATCGAGCGTCCGGCGCTCTACTGCTGAGGCCACTCCCCCTCTACCCGCCCCTTTCCCCCGCCTCGCCATCCCCCCGTCCCCGTCCCCGTCCCCGTCCCCATCCGCCCGCCCTTCCCCACCCGCCCGGCGAAAGGCCGCACCATGTGTACCGCCCCATCCCTGCATGCGTCCCGTATAGCGCCACCACCAGCCCTCGCGTCCCACTGGAGCTGACATGGCGGCTCCGACCAGCAAGACCGCACCCACCAGGACCGACGCCGGCCCCCGCAGCGGTCCGGACGGCGACTCCCGCGACGCCTCCGGGGCCGGCAGTGCCAAGCGCTTCATCGTCGGCATCGCTGCCATCGCCGCCCTCGGCGGCGCCCTGTTCGGCTACGACACCGGAGTGGTCTCCGGCGCCCTCCCTTTCATGGAGCGCCACTTCGGCCTCAGCTCGCTGGGCGAGGGCGTCATCACCAGCGCGCTGCTGATCGGCGCGGCCTTCGGCTCGCTGGCCGGCGGCCGAATGTCCGACGCGCTGGGACGGCGCAACTCCCTGCTGTGGGCGGGCGCGGTGTTCATCGGCGGGGCGGTGGCCGTCGCGCTGGCGCCGACCGTGCCGTTCATGGCCGTGGCCCGGTTCGTGCTGGGTCTCGCCGTGGGCAGCGCCTCGGTCATCACGCCGCTCTACCTCTCCGAGATCGCGCCCCCGCACATCCGCGGCCGACTGGTCTCCTTCAACTCCCTGATGATCGTCAGCGGCCAGCTGCTCGCGTACCTCATCAACGCCGTACTGGCCCACTGGGAAGCGTGGCGCTGGATGCTGGGACTGGCCGCGCTGCCGGCCGTGGCGCTCTTCCTCGGCGTCCTCTTCCTGCCCGACACGCCCCGCTGGTACATCAGCCAGGGACGGCAGGACGAGGCTGCCACGGTGCTGCGCCGTACGCTGCCCGCCGAGGACGTTCCCGGCGAGCTGGGCCGTATCGACCGGGCCCGGAGCCTGGAGGCCGATGCGCAGCGCGGCGCCTGGCAGGAGCTGCGTACGCCGTGGGTGCGGCGGCTGCTGCTGGTCGGCGTCGGGCTGGCGATCGTCCAGCAGATCACCGGCGTCAATGCGGTGATCTACTTCGCCCCCAAGATCCTCGCGACGACCGGTCTGGGCACCAATGCCGCGATCACCGCCACCATCGCGGTCGGCGCCATCTCGGTCGTCGCCACCGCGATCGGCATGTCGCTGATCGACCGGGTCGGGCGGCGCCCCATGCTGCTGACCGGCCTGTCCGGTATGGCGGTCTCCCTGGGGCTGCTCGGCGCGGCCTTCCACCTTCCGCACTCCACCGCCGTCAGCTGTCTCGTCCTCGGGCTGATGGTCCTCTACATGGGGTTCATGCAGGCCACGTTGAACACCGGTGTCTGGCTGCTGCTGGCCGAGATGTTCCCGCTGAAGGTCCGCGGACTGGCCATGGGAGCCGCGGTGTTCGTGATGTGGATGGTCAACTTCGTTGTGGCGCTGGCCTTCCCGGTACTGCTCGACGCGGTCGGCGCGGGCGTCACCTTCTGGCTCTTCGGCGTGATGTGCATCCTCTCGCTGATCTTCTGCAAGCGGTACGCACCGGAGACGAAGGGCCTGGCCCTGGAGGACCTGGAGCAGGAACTGCGGAAGGCGGCCGAGGGGGCCGGCGAGCCCGAGCGGGCCGGGCGGGGCTGAGACCCGGCGGCGCCCCGACGGCACCGGGCACCCCTGGCGGCCGAGGAACCGACGCCCCCATGCCGCCTCCGCCCCGCCGCCGTCACACCCGTCCCGCCCCTGTTGCGCCGGCACTCCCCGCCCGCTGCCCCGTTACGCCCGTTACACCCGCTACGCCTCCGTCATCGCCCCGTCCCACCTCCACGGTGGCTTCTGTCCCACCTCCACGATGGCTTCTGTCCCACCTCCGTGCGGTCTGTCCCGTCCCCGTCACAGCCGTCCTTCGTTCGTCACGGCCGTCACTGTTGTGCGGTCCCTGCGTCACAGCCGCTCCACAGCCCCTCGCCGGCGCTCACGCACAGTCGTTGTCCGGGCACAGGGTGAGTGATCGCCCCGCCGTGCGCAGCCCCCCGCCGGCTCCCCCGGGCCGACCCTGCGTGCGGCGCCTAGGAGGTGCGCAGAGATGACCGAACGAAGGCTCTGGTCGTACAAGGAGATCGCCGCCCATATCCAGGTGCAGCCGGACACCGTGCGCTCGTACCGCAAGCACGGTTTGCTCCCCGACCCGGACCTGGTGGAGGGCGGGAGACCCTACTGGTACGCGGACACCATCAGAGCGTGGGTGGCTCAGCGGCCCGGACAGCGCGGACGGCGCTGAGCGGGCGGGTGAGCCACCGACCGAAGGCCCGGGCCCGGTGTCCTACGGGCGCCGGGCCGCGGCCAACGTGCCACGCCCGGCCGTGGGTTGCGCCCTCCCTCGCTCCGGTGGTCGCCCCCGGCCGGCGGTTGGCCACCGCCGGACTCCTAGGCCGCGCCCCCGGGCCGGCCCCCGGACGCGTCTCCCGGCGCCTCCGCCGGTGGCGCCGTCGAGCCCCTGATCTCCAGTTCCGGGGCGACGAGTTGCCGGTCGGCGGGGGCGTCGGGGTGTGCCATCCGGTCCAGGAGGCAGCGGGCGGCCAGGCGGCCGACCTCGTGGCTGGCGTTGTTGACCGAGTTCAGCCAGAGGTGCCGGATGCGGGCGAGGTAGGTGTTGTCGTAGCCGACGAGGGAGAGGTCGGCGGGGACGGCCAGGCCCAGTTCCCCGGCGGCGGACAGTGCGCCGATGCCGGAGAGGTCGTTGTAGGCGAAGACGGCGGTGGGGCGGTGCCGGCCGCGGGCCGGGCCGAGGAGCCGTACGGCGGCGCGGTAGCCGCCCTCCTCGGTGCCGTCGCCGCTCTCCACAACAGCGCTGCCGGCGAGCCCGTGAGCGGCCGTCGCGGCCTCGAATCCGCGCCGGCGCAGTTCGCCCACCAGGCCCTGTCCGGCGATGTGGGCGATGCGGCGGTGGCCGAGGCGGATGAGGTGTTCGGTCGCGAGGCGGGCGCCGCGCTCGTCGTCGTTGGCGACGATGTCGACCCGCGGCAGCCGGGGTTCGTGGTTTCCCGCGATGACGGTCGGCAGCCGCTCGGCGATCTCGGCGAGGCCGGTGGTGTCCGGGAGGGTGCCGACGACGACGAGGCCGTCGACCCGTAGTTCCTGGAAGGTGCGGGCGAACTCCTGGCCGGTCCGCCGGTCCAGTCGGCCGTCGGCCATCAGCATCCGCAGACCGTGCGCGTGCAGAAGGGAGTTGAGGCCGTCGAGGACGTCGGCGAACCAGGGGTTGCGCATGTCGTTCAGCAGCACGCCGACGGTGTGCGTACGGCGCGCGACCAGGCTGCGGGCGGCGGCGTTGGGCCGGTAGCCCAGCTCCTCGATGGCGTCCAGTACGGCCTGTCGCTTGGCGTCGCTGACGCGCGGCGAGTCCTGGAGGACGAGCGAGACCAGGGATTTGGACACGCCGGCGCGTTCGGCGACGCCGCGGATGGTCGGGGGCCGGTCCGGGCCGGTCCTCTCCCGGGGGCCGGGCCCGTGCGGGGTCGCCCCCTCGACCGCTCTCTCAGCCGTCCTCGCATCCGTTCTCTCGGTCGTGCGCTCGGCCGAGCGTCTGTTGGACCGTTCCATGGAGGGATCCTTCCATCGGGCCAGGTCGGCGTCAACGCGCCCCTGCGCCTCCACGTCCGGCCGTTCGCCGCCCGGGACCCCGGGCATCCCGCTACCGCGCCACACCACGGCGCACCCGCACAGCGCCGCACCGGACCGTACTCCTCCGCCCAACACCCGTGCACAAGCCTTGACATGCTGACATACGGACATGCAGGGTTCCCGGGACGGATTCTTTGGACCGTTCCAATCTCGAACCCACGGCTGGCGAACCCACGGCTGGCGGGTCCACGGCTGGCAGGTCCACGGCCGTTGACGGCTATTGACGGCTGTTGCGTCCACGGCCGGCGAGTCCGCGCGCTGTTGACGGCTACTGGAGCCACGGCCCGGCCGTACCGGTCGCGGACCGGCCGCCCCGGCGGCCCGCTCGGCACCCCACCGCACACCACCCGCCTCTCCCCCGGAAGGGAACACCGCATGAAGATCGGCCTCATCGGCACCGGGCGCATCGGCGCGTTCCACGCCGCGACCCTTCAGAACGTCCCGGGCGTCACCGGCCTCGTGGTCGCCGACGCGGACGCCGCACGCGCCGCCGCGCTGGCGGACAGCCTCGGCGTACGAGCCGCCGGCAGCATCGAGGAGATGTACGCGGCGGGCCTGGACGCGGTGGTGATCACCGCGGCGACCAGTGCGCATGCCGCGCTGATCCATCAGGCGCTGGACGCGGGCGTGCCGGTGTTCTGCGAGAAGCCGGTGGCGCTGGACGTACCGGGCACCGTCGAGGTCGTCGAGCGGGCCGAGGCCGGCAGCGTCCCCGTGCAGATCGGTTTCCAGCGGCGGTTCGACGCCGGGTACCGCGCCGCGCGGGAGGCGCTGCGCTCCGGTGAGCTGGGCTGGGTGCACACCCTGCGCGCCTGCACCAGCGACCGGACGCCTCCGCCGGCGGCGTTCATCCCCACTTCCGGCGGGCTGTTCCGGGATTGCAGCATCCATGACTTCGACATCCTGCGCTGGCTCACCGGCCGCGAGGTGGTCTCGGTCTACGCCCAGGGCGCCAACCGCGGTGCGGACTTCTTCACCGAGGGGGGTGACGTCGACACCTGCGCGGCGCTGCTGCGCTTCGACGACGACTCGCTGGCCACGGTCACCGCGACCCGCTACAACGGCGCGGGCCACGACGTGCGGCTGGAGGTGTGCGGCTCCGAGGGCGCCCGCTTCGTCGGGCTGGACGACCGCGCGCCGCTGCCGTCCGCCGAGCCGAAGCTGTCCTGGCGGCGGGCGGATGCCCCGTACGCCACGTTCATGGAGCGGTTCCACGACGCGTACGTCACCGAGCTCAGGGGCTTCGTCGAGGTGGCCGCGGGCCGTACGCCCAGCCCCTGTTCGCCGGCCGAGGCGCTGGAGGCGCTGTACGTCGCGGAGGCGTGCGAGCGCTCCCGCCTGACCGGGGAGCCGGTCGCGGTCGCGGACGTCCGTGCCGGCGCGGACAACGGCGGTACGGTGCCCGGCGCGTGACCGTTCCCGGCGCCATGGCGCAGCTCGGCGTGCTGCCGCTGGCCGCGCTGGTGTCGGCCGCACTGCTGGTGGGGGTCTCCAAGACCGCCGTCAGCGGCGTCGGCGCGCTGAGCGTCGCGCTGTTCGCGGCCGTGGTCCCCGCGAGGGAGTCCACCGGCGCCCTCCTTCCTCTGCTGCTCGTGGGAGATGTGCTGGCCGTCCGTGCCTATCGCCGGCACACCGACTGGCCCGCGCTGCTGCGGCTGTTGCCGTCCGTCGCGGTCGGGATCCTGCTCGGTGTCGTCTTCGTCGCCCGGACCGATGACGCCGTCATGCGGCGCACGATCGGCGTGCTGCTGCTGACGATCGTGCTGCACCGTCTGTGGCGGCGGGCGCGTCGGCGCGGCGCCGAGCCGGCGGCGGCCGGCGGGCGGGGTCCGCAGGCGCGGGCCGGCGGCGGGGAACCGCGCGCACGGGCCGGCCGGGATCCGGCCCCGACGGCCGGCGCGGAGCCGGCGTCGGCGGTCCGGACAGCCAGGGCGGCTCGGACCGCTCGGACGGTCCGGACGGTCCTGGCAGACCCTCAACGCCAGTTGCGGGCGCTGCTCTTCGGGCTGATCGCCGGTTTCGCCACGATGGTCGCCAATGCCGGTGGTCCGGCGATGTCGCTGTACCTCCTCTCGGCCGGTTTCGGGGTGCTCGGTTTCCTGGGCACCGGTGCGTGGTTCTTCCTGATCGTCAATCTCTTCAAATTGCCGTTCAGCATCGGGCTGGGGCTGGTCACGCCCGGTGCGCTCGCCCTGGACGGGCTGCTGGCGCCGGTCGTGGTCGCCGGTGCGCTCCTGGGGCGGGCTCTTGTGCACCGGGTCGATCAGGCGCTCTTCGAGCGCCTGGTGCTGGTCTTCACGGCGCTCTCCAGCCTCGATCTGCTGCGCTGAGCGGGCCGGCGGCGGGCGGGGCCGGCGGCGGCGCCACCCGCCACTCGTGGGCCCGTATGAGATGCCCTTTCGGATACTCGACCTCGCACTCCCCGACCAGGGCGAACCCGGCGCTGCGGCACACGGAGTTGGAGGCGGCGTTGGCCACCGAGGGGAAGGCGTGGAGCGCGAGGTGGCAGCCTTCGGCGCGGGCCGCCGCGACGACTGCGCGCGCCGCGGCCGTCGCGACACCGCGGCCCTGGTATGCGGGGAGCACGCTCCAGCCCGCCTCGAAGACCGGCTCGCCGCGCCAGGTGGTCTCCCAGAAGCCGGTCGTGCCGACCGCCGCTCCTTCGGGCAGCAGCACCACCCGGAACATCTGCCCCGCACCCTCGCCTTCGAGGTATCTGCGGTGGCGTCTCGCTATCTGCTCGTCGGCTTCCGGGCCGCCCAAGTGCTGCGTCATCGCGGGGGTGTTGGCCTCGTGGAGGAGGGTGAGGTCGGCCGCCGTCCACGGCTCGATCCGTACGTCGGGTCCCGCAGTCTCATACGCCATGACCCCACGGTAGGAGCCACCACTGACAATGACGCCGGGGCGGTGGAAGACGCCTGGTCACTGCCCTCTTCGCCGTCGCCGTGCCGGGTTTCGCCGTCGCCGCCCGCGCCGGGCTCGGCGCGCAGTGCGCGGCGGCGCAAGGTCCATTGGAC
>NZ_BMRP01000005.1:0-5661 GCF_014648695.1 Streptomyces albospinus | reverse complement strand
AGGCCGATGCCGGCGGCGTAGAGGGGGTTGCCGGCGGCGGCGCTGCCCAGGTAACCGAGGCCGACGGAGTAGGTCGCCCACATCGCCTCGGCGGTGCCGGCGCCGATGACGTATTTGCGCCGCGGGTAGCGCAGTACTCCGGAGGCCAGGGCGCCGGCGATCCGGCCGCTGGGCAGGAACCGTACGGCGATCAAGAAGGGCAGTCCGTAGCGCTGGATGCGCCGCGAGGTCCATTCCAGTGCGGCCCGGCGGCGGGGCCGGCGCAGCATCCAGGAGCGTACGGGGCCGCCGAAGCGGCGGGCGGCGAGGTACATCAGGACGTCGCCGAGGAGGGCGCTGCCGGCGACGATCGCGAGGATCAGGGGCAGGAAGGCGTGGCCTTCGGAGGCGAGGACTCCGGCGGAGACGAGCAGCGCGGAGTTGGGGACCAGTGGCGGCAGGGTGGTGAGCGCCAGCAGGCCGTAGAGGGCGGGTACGTCCATCCGGCCGCCTCCTCGGTTCCGTCCCCCGAGTTCGTACCCCAAGGCTGACGCGTGGCGGGGCGCGCGGCAACGCGGGCACTCAGAGGTTGGACTGATACCCCCATGGGGTATAAAGTTACGCCGTCGGGAGGGCCACCGGGCGTCACCGGCGCCCCTTGCGGCACATGGGCCCCACACTGGACATCTCGCACCACAGCGGCGCCGGCGCCTCCACGCACACGGACCGACGCCGACGCATCGGCATCACGAGGAGAAACCCATGGCTGAGAACAGCTCCTGCTGCACCCCTGAAGGCTCCTGCCACTCCGGCGACACCGCCGTCCAGGTCGGCGAGGTGACCGCCACGTACAAGGTCACCGGCATGACCTGCGGCCACTGCGAGGGCGCGGTGTCGGCCGAGATCGGCGAGCTCGCCGGGGTCAGCTCGGTGCAGGCGGTCGCCGCCACCGGCCTGGTGACCGTCACCTCCAAGGCCCCGCTGGACCTGGAGGCCGTGCGCTCCGCCGTCGACGAGGCGGGCTACGAACTCGCCGGCCAGGCCTGACCCGGCACCCCCTCCACCACCCAGGCGCAGGCCGGACCCGCCATCGGCAAGACGGCCTGCGCCTCGCGCGTCTCAGGAGCCGGGCCGCCCGATCCGGCGGCCGACCAGGGCGGCGACGACCGATTCAGGGGTTTCGCGCCGCCGGCCAAACTTCGCGCCGCTCGCCAAACTTCGCGCCGTTCACCGGACTTCGCGCCGTTCACCGGACTTCGGCACCGCCGCCGCCCCGCGAAACCTTGAATATTCACATTGCTCTTACAACTGGCACAACACCCATACCTACGGGCCTTGATCTCCAGATCGCAACCCTTGACCAGATTCGCCCCCATATGGCAAGAGACCCAGATCACACTCATCGGAACGTAACCATTGAGGGGGGTCGCGAGTCTAACCGGGCGGTGCAAGCACCCCGGCGGGGCTTGCACTGCAACAGCCGTGCCGGTCTTGGGGGATCGCGCCCGGCTACGCGTGGCCGGGGCGACGCGCGCGGGGAGCTTTGAGCGGCCCTCCCGTATGTGCGCGTCCCGGCAGAGCGCGGTGCAACCCGGAACGCCCGGCCGGATCCCGTGGGGGGAATCCGCACCGGGACATGGGAAGCGCCCCGCACTCTGGACCCGTGGGGGGATCCGGAGGCGGGGCGCTTTCGTCTGTGCACCGACGGCCATCAACAGCACGTTCACCGGCCGGGCGTTCCTGCGCCCGGCCGCGGGCACCGGCGTGCCCGCCGGCGGGCACGTTCACCGGCCGGGCACCCGTCCACCACGTCCCGTTTGCGCGATTATCGATCACCAGCGCGTATCGGCCGGGACCGCGCCGGCCGATACCCGTTGGTCCGGCTCAGCGCTCCTGAACGGGCACGAAGTCGCGCTCGACGATGCCGGTGTAGATCTGCCGCGGGCGGCCGATCCGGGAGCCCGGCTCCTTGATCATCTCGTGCCACTGGGCGATCCAGCCGGGCAGCCGGCCGAGCGCGAAGAGCACCGTGAACATCTCGGTCGGGAAGCCCATCGCCCGGTAGATCAGACCCGTGTAGAAGTCGACGTTCGGGTAGAGCTTGCGCTCGACGAAGTAGTCGTCGGAGAGCGCGTGCTCCTCCAGCTTGAGGGCGATGTCCAGCAGTTCGTCGGACTTGCCGAGCGCCGAGAGGACATCGTGCGCCGCCGCCTTGATGATCTTCGCCCGGGGGTCGAAGTTCTTGTAGACGCGGTGCCCGAAGCCCATCAGCTTCACGCCGTCTTCCTTGTTCTTCACCTTGCGGATGAAGGAGTCGACGTCGCCGCCGGTGGCCTGGATGCCTTCCAGCATCTCCAGCACCGACTGGTTGGCACCGCCGTGCAGGGGGCCCCACAGGGCGTTGATGCCCGCGGAGATCGAGGCGAAGAGGTTCGCCTGCGAGGAGCCCACCAGGCGCACGGTGGAGGTCGAACAGTTCTGCTCGTGGTCCGCGTGCAGGATCAGCAGCTTGTCGAGCGCGCTGACCACGACCGGGTCCAGCTCGTACTCGGCGGCGGGGACCGAGAAGGTCATCCGCAGGAAGTTCTCCACGTACCCGAGGTCGTTGCTCGGGTAGACGACCGGGTGGCCGACCGACTTCTTGTACGCGTACGCCGCGATGGTCGGCAGCTTGGCCAGCAGCCGGATCGTGGAGATGTGCCGCTGCCGCTCGTCGAACGGGTTGTGGCTGTCCTGGTAAAACGTCGACAGTGCGCTGACCACCGACGACAGCATGGCCATGGGGTGGGCGTCCCGCGGGAAGCCGTCGAAGAAACGCTTGACGTCCTCGTGGAGCAGCGTGTGGTAAGTGATGTCCTGCTTGAAGTTCGCCAGCTCATCGACGGTGGGCAGCTCACCGTTGATGAGGAGGTAGGCGGTCTCGACGAACGTGCTGCGCTCCGCGAGCTGTTCGATCGGGTAACCGCGGTAGCGAAGGATGCCCTGTTCACCGTCTAGATAGGTGATCGCGGATTTATACGCCGCGGTGTTGCCATAACCGGAATCCAGGGTCACCAGACCGGTCTGGGCGCGCAGCTTCGAGATGTCGAAGCCCTTGTCGCCGACACTGCTGTCGACGACCGGGTAGCTGTATTCGCCGTCCCCGTAACGCAGTACTACAGAGTTGTCGCTCACGTCATCCCTCACCGACGTTGTGCCTCTTCTTCGAGGTGCCCTGACTGCCTATACCTTCCCCCATTTGGACGTTGGATGTGCACTCGGGGTCGGCCATAGGGCCTCATTACGGCACTCAGTGCCGCGTTGGTGTCCATCCTGCTCCCCTTCGCCCCGATTGGGAAAGAGGGGCGACATCACATCGCTCCGACGAGCCGGTGATCGAGCGCCGTATGCCGCCGACCGGCAGATACGGTCCGTACGGCCTGCCCGAGGGCCCTCCGGGAGCCGACCAGCACCACGAGGCGTTTCGCCCGTGTCACGGCCGTATAGAGCAGATTGCGCTGGAGCATCATCCAGGCGCTGGTGGTGACCGGAATCACCACGGCCGGATACTCGCTTCCCTGGGAGCGATGGATCGTCACGGCATAGGCATGGGCGAGTTCGTCGAGTTCGTCGAAGTCGTACGGAACCTCCTCGTCCTCGTCCGTGAGGACCGTCAGCCGCTGCTCGTCGGCGTCGAGGGCGGTGACCACCCCCACCGTGCCGTTGAAGACGCCGTTGCGGCCCTTCTCGTAGTTGTTCCGGATCTGGGTGACCTTGTCCCCGACGCGGAAGACCCGGCCGCCGAAGCGGCGCTCGGGAAGATCCGGGCGGGCCGGGGTCACCGCCTGCTGGAGGAGGCCGTTGAGCGCCCCCGCACCCGCCGGGCCGCGGTGCATCGGGGCCAGCACCTGGACGTCCCGGCGCGGATCCAGGCCGAACTTCGCCGGGATCCGGCGCGCCACCACGTCGACCGTCAGCCGGGCCGCCGCCTCCGCGTCCTCCTCGGCGAACAGGAAGAAGTCCTTCAGGCCGGTGGTCAGCGGCGGCACTCCGGAGTTGATGCGGTGCGCGTTGGTGACCACCCCGGACTGCTGGGCCTGGCGGAAGATCCTGGTCAGCCGGACCGCCGGCACCGTCCCGCCCGCCACCCGACCACCACCCCTGCCCGACGCGCTGCGCGCGGCCCCATCACCCTCGGCCAGCAGATCCCGCAGCACCTCGCCGGCGCCGACCGACGGCAGCTGGTCGACGTCCCCCACCAGCAGCAGATGGGCGCCCGGCGGCACCGCCTTGACGAGCTTGTTCGCCAGCAGCAGATCGAGCATCGACGCCTCGTCGACCACCACCAGATCGGCGTCCAGCGGCCGGTCCGCGTCATAGGCGGCGTCCCCGCCCGGCTTGAGCTCCAGGAGGCGGTGGACGGTGGAGGCGTCCGCTCCGGTCAGCTCCGCGAGCCGCTTGGCCGCCCGGCCCGTGGGCGCCGCCAGCACCACCTTGGCCTGCTTGGCACGGGCCAGCTCGACCACCGAGCGGACCGTGAACGACTTGCCGCAGCCGGGCCCACCCGTGAGGACCGCGACCTTACAGGTCAGCGCCAGCCGGACCGCCGCCTGCTGCTCGGGCGCCAGCTCCGCGCCCGTACGCCGCGCCAGCCAGGCCAGCGCCTTGTCCCAGACCACGTCCCGGAACGCCGGCATCCGGTCCTCGTCCGTGCGCAGCAGCCGGGTGAGCCGGCCGGCCAGGGAGATCTCGGCGCGGTGGAACGGCACCAGATAGACCGCGGTGACCGGACTGCCGTCCTCCGCGCCCGGCACCTTCTCGCGGACCACGCCCTCCGGGTCCGCGGCCAGTTCGGCGAGGCAGTCGATGACCAGGCCGGTGTCCACCTGGAGCAACTTCACCGCGTCCGCGATCAGTTGCTCCTCGGGCAGGAAGCAGTGGCCCTGGTCCGTCGACTGCGACAGGGCGTACTGGAGGCCCGCCTTGACCCGGTCCGGGCTGTCGTGCGGAATGCCGACAGCCTGGGCGATCCGGTCGGCGGTGAGGAAGCCGATGCCCCAGACGTCGGCGGCGAGGCGGTAGGGCTGGTTCCGCACCACGGAGATGGAGGCGTCGCCGTACTTCTTGTAGATCCGCACCGCGATGGACGTGGACACCCCGACGCCCTGGAGGAAGACCATGACCTCCTTGATGGCCTTCTGCTCCTCCCAGGCCGCGCCGATCAGTTTCGTACGCTTGGGGCCCAGGCCCGGCACCTCGATGAGGCGACCGGGGTCGGTCTCGATCACGTCCAGGGTGTCCGTGCCGAAGTGCTCGGTGATGCGGTCGGCGATCCGCGGGCCGATGCCCTTGATCAGGCCGGAGCCCAGATAGCGGCGGATGCCCTGGATCGTGGCGGGCAGGACCGTGGTGTAGTTCTCCACCGTGAACTGCTTGCCGTACTGGGGGTGGGAGCCCCAACGGCCCTCCATACGGAGCGACTCCCCCGGCTGCGCGCCCAGCAGGGCGCCGACGACCGTCAGCAGATCGCCCGAGCCGCGGCCCGTATCGACGCGCGCGACCGTATAGCCGCTCTCCTCATTGGCATAGGTGATCCGCTCCAGGACCCCTTCCACCACGGCTGCGTTGACCATGACTCGACGGTACCGCCGGGGTGTGACAGCGGGCGGGGGTGGGGCGTTGGGGCGGGGGTGGGGCGTTGGG
>NZ_BMRP01000004.1:357354-408467 GCF_014648695.1 Streptomyces albospinus | reverse complement strand
CCGTGGTCCATCAGCTCCAGGAAATACCGGTCCTTGCCGAAGATGTCCTGGTACTCGGCGGCGGCCTTCAGCGCCTCGTCGTGCTGGCCCAGCCGCAGCCGGGTCTGGAGCTCGCCCGAGGGGCAGCCGGTGGAGGCGATCAGCCCCTCCGACCACTGGGAGAGGGTCTCCTTGTCCATCCGCGGCCACTTCTGGAGCCAGCCCTCGGCGTACGCGTCCGAGGACAGCCGGAAGAGGTTGTGCAGACCGGTCTTGTTCGCCGCCCAGATCGTCTTGTGGGTGTAACCACCCGAACCGGAGACGTCATCGCGCTTCTGGTGCGGCTGGCCCCACTGGATCTTGCGCTTGTTGCGCCGGGACTCCGGGGCCACATACGCCTCGATCCCGATGATCGGCGTCACCCCGGCCTTCTGCGCACTGTGGAAGAAGTCGTAGGCACCGTGGAGATTGCCGTGGTCGGACATGGCGATGTGCGTCATGCCCATCTCGTTGCACGCGTTGAACATGTCCTTCAGCCGCGCCGCACCGTCCAGCAGCGAGTACTGAGTGTGGACGTGCAGGTGCGTGAAAGGGGGCCTGGACGAGGGGGCCACGGGCGCTGAACCTCCGGGAAAACAGTGCGCTGGGGGATGGATGGGGCGGTGTTGAAGTCTACGACTCCGCACCGACAGCCGACCGCGCTCCGAGCGCTCCCGCACCCCCGGGGGACGCCCCCGGAGACCCCCGCGGCGCCGTCCCGCCGGGCTCGTCCCCCGGGGTCGGCGGGACGTCCGGACTGGCGCACGAGCGGTCACCGTCCGTTCATCCCGTTTTTCCCTTACACACCACTTCATCCCCTCTTGGCAGCCACTCGTCCCGGCGCATGGCACACTCGCTACCAATGGACATCTCGGCGGCACATCTGCGGGCTCTGCGCGCGGCGCTCTTCACAGCGCTGTGCGTGACGCTGTCCTCGGCGTCCCATGTGCTGCTGTCCCGTATGCCGCTGCCCCCGGCCACCGTCGCCGGGCTCTCCGCCGCCGTGTTCGCGCTCGCCTACGCACTGGCCGGCCGCGAGCGCGGCTACTGGCGGATCGCCGCGCTGCTGCTCCCCCTGGAGCTGGCCGCCGACGTCGTCTTCAGCCTCGGCCAGCACACCTGCTACGGACAGGACGGCAACCCGATGGGCGGCCGGTTCTCCCTGGGCATGGGGCTGCTGTGCGGCGGCGACCCGGTCGGCGGCCCGCTGCCGCGGCTCGCCAGGGACGGCGCCGTCCCGGCCCCCGTCTGGCTGCTGCTGCTCGCGGTCCATCTGGCCGTCGGGCTGCTGGCGGCCGGCTGGCTGCGCCGCGGCGAGGCCGCGCTGGCGCAGCTGCTGGGCGCGGTGGCCGGCTTCGCCTTCCGCCCGCTGCTGATCGCGGTCGCGGTCATCGGCCGGGCCGCCGCCCCGCGCCGCGCGGTGCCCGCCCCCGTACGGACCTCCCGCCCGGCCCGTACCGCTCCCCTGCTCGTGCACTCCGTGGTGCGCCGCGGTCCGCCCTGCGCGCTCGCTGCCTGAGGCCGCCCGGCCCGGCAGCGCGCGGAGCGGCGCCCCCGAAGCGCATCCGCCTCCGACAGCACGCATCCCCCGTCCCCATGGACCACGGACCTCACGGAGCAGGAACAGTCATGAGCAACCGCAACAACCAGGCCAACAAGCAGGCAGCCCGCGAGCGGCTGCGCGCCGAGCGCGAGCGGCAGGCCAAGAAGGACAAGACCCGCCGGCAGCTGATCGTCGGCGGCGCGGTCGTCGCGGTGCTGGCGGTGGCCGGCGGCATCGGCTTCGCCGTCGCCAACTCCGGCGGCGGCAGCGGCTCCGGCAGCTCGGCCGCCGACGTCTGGGCGAAGGCCGCCAAGGCGAAGGCGGTCCCGCCCGCCCACACCAGCGGCCCCGACGGCACCACCATCGTCATCGGCAAGGCCGACGCCAAGAACACCCTCGACCTCTACGAGGACCCGCGCTGCCCCGGCTGTGCCGCCTTCGAGCAGAACGTGGGCGCGACCGTCGAGAAGGACATCAGCGACGGCAAGTACAAGGCGTCGTACCACATCGGGACGTTCCTGGACGGCAACCTCCAGGGCACCGGCTCCAAGAACGCGCTGAGCGCCCTGGGCGCCGCGCTGAACGTCTCCTCGGACGCCTTCCTGAAGTACAAGTTCGCGCTGTACTCGAAGGAGTTCCACCCGGACGAGACCGGCCCGGACAAGTTCGCCGACGACAGCTACCTGCTCAAGGTCGCCGACACCATCCCGGCGCTCAAGGGCAACGCCGCGTTCCAAAAGGACGTCAAGTCCGGCAAGTTCAACGCGTGGGCGATGGCGATGTCCAACGCCTTCAACTCCCACAAGGACGTCACCAGCACCCCGACGCTGAAGATGAACGGCACGACGCTGGGCACGGACAGCCCGCAGGGCAAGGTCGCGCCGTCCACGGTCGCCGACTTCAACTCGATGGTCGACAAGAACCTGAAGTCCTGAATCCGGCATGCCGATCCGGGAGTTGTGAGCCCGGAGCGACGGCCGGGGCACCGCCCCGGCACCCCGGCCGGTGTGCCCCGCGCACACCGCCCGATGCCAAATCTTGACCCGGCGTTCCGCCGCGCTCGTGGCAGACTCCCGACCGTGCAGGCGACGGGAGTCCGTCCGGCGGCCCGGCCCGGGGCCTCGTCCGGGGACCGGCTCAGGGTGGTGGGGGCACTCCCCCAGCTACCGCTGGGGGCACCCCCACCCATGCCCTTGAGGCTATGGGGGAGCGCGGCGCTGTTCACCGCGCTGTGCGTCACCCTGTCCGCGACCGCCCAAGTCCTGCTCTCGCACGCCCCGTTGCCGCCCGCGCCACTCGCCGCGGTCTGCGCCGGGGTCTTCACCGCCGCGTACGCGCACGCCGGCCGCACCCGCGGCTACCGGCGGACCGCCGCCCTGCTGCTCTCCCTGGAGCTGGCCGCCGACACCGTCTTCACCACCGGGCAGCACACCTGCTACGGCCGGGCCGGCGGGCCGGTCGCCGGCCCGCTGCACTCGGTCGGCGTCGATCTGCTGTGCCGGGGCGGCGAGTTGGGCACCCCGCTGGCGCGGCTGGCCGCCCGCCCCGCCGGCTCGCTGCCGCCGGCCACCCCGTGGGCCGCCCCCTGGCTGCTGCTCGCCGCGCATCTCGCGGTCGGCCTGCTCGCCGCCGGCTGGCTGCACCGCGGCGAGGCCGCGCTGGACACGCTGCTGCGCGCCGCCGCCGCGGGCGCCTGCCGGCCGCTGCTGACCGCGGCGGCGGCCCGTGCCGTGACCGCCCCGCTCCGCCGCCGGGTCCGTCCGCTGTACCCGCTGCCGCCGGCCCGCCCGCTTCCCCTGCTCGTGCACTGCGTGGCGCGCCGCGGCCCCCCGGTCCCGGCCGCCGTCTGAGCATCCGTACCGCCATCAGCCAGCGCAGCACGCAGGAACCGAAGGAAACGGACACCCCCCATGAGCAACCGCAAAGACCAGGACGGCAAGCAGGCGGCCCGCGAACGGATCCGCGCCGAACGCGAACGCCAGAAGAAGAAGGACCGGCTGCGCCGCCAGCTCGTCGTGGCCGTCTCGGTCGTCGGCGTCCTGGCGGTCGCCGGCGGGATCGGCTTCGCCGTGGTGAAGGCGAACGAGCCGACCGGCTGGGAGGCCGCCAAGGAGGCCAAGCTGGTCACCCCGGCGCACACCCAGGGCAAGAACGGCACCGAGATCCTCCTCGGCGACAAGAACGCCAAGGAGACCCTGGAGGTCTTCGAGGACGTCCGCTGCCCGGCGTGCGCGGCCTTCGAGCAGAGCGCGGGCAAGGAGCTGCTCAAGGACCTCGGCCAGGGCCGGTTCAAGGTCCGCTACACCATGTACACGTTCATCGACGGCATGTCGGGCGGCGAGGGCTCCAAGAAGGCGCTCAGCGCGCTGGGCGCGGCGCTGAACGTCGGCCCGGACGCGTTCCTGAAGTACAAGTCCGCGCTGTACTCGACCAAGTACCACCCCGATGAGCGCGAGGACCTCTACGCCAAGGACTCCGAGCTGCTCAAGGTCGCCGCGGACGTACCGGAACTGAAGGGCAACAAGGCGTTCGAGACGGCCGTCAAGAGCGGCACCTACAACCGCTGGGCGATGGAGATGACGGCGCTCTTCGGCCGCAAGGGCGTCCGGGGCACCCCCACCTTCATGCACGGCGACAAGAAGCTGGTGCTGCCCGAGATCCCGCAGCAGCAGATCACGCAGGAGCAGTACGACCAGCTCGCGCAGGCCAACTTCCGCAAGATGATCGACAAGGAGTTCGGCCCGGCGAAGAACGGCGGGCCGGGCGGCGGCAAGGGCATCGCCCCGGGTGAGAAGGACCCGACGGCCGGCAAGTGAGCGCCGTGCCGGGACGGTAGCGGAAGAGGACACGGGCGGGCGGTCCCGGGCGCACCGGACCGCCCGCCCGGACCGGTCTCAGAGCCCGGCCAGGAATCCCAGCGCCACCTTCCAGGCGCTCCGGGCCGCCTCCGCGTCGTAGTCCGGCAGCTCGGGGTCGGTGAAGAGGTGGCCGGCGCCGGCGTAGCGGAACACCTCGACGTCCGCGCCGGCCCGGCGCATCTGGAGGTACCAGGCGTTCAGCCAGTCGTGCGGCTCGTACGGGTCCGGGTCGGCGACGTGCAGCTGCACCGGCAGGTCGTCGGCCACCGTGCCCTCGGCGATGTCGGAGGTGCCGTGCAGCAGGAGCAGCCCGCGGGCCTTCTCGTCGCCCAGGGCCAGGTTCTGCGCGACCGCGCCGCCGAAGGAGAACCCGGCGTAGACCAGCCCCCGGTCGGAATACGGGGCGACGGCCGTGATGGCGCGCTTGAGCAGCTCCTCCTTGCCGATCTCGTCCTTGATCAGGATGCCGTCCGGGACCGAGTCCGCGGTCCGGCCGTCGAACAGGTCGGGCACGATCACCTCATGGCCCGCGGCACGCAACCGGTCCGCGCCGGCGTGCACCGCGGGGCGCAGTCCGCACACCGAATGAAACAACACGATGGTGGAGGAACCGCTGGTCGCGGGCTCGGTGGAGGCGGGCACTGACATCACTTCCCTGGGGTTGGATCGCTCTTCCCCCATCGTGCCAGCTACGGTCGAGGGGACCTGCACGAGCACACCGCACCGGCCCGCGGAGCACTCCGCGCGGCGCACCCGCACCGAGGAGGGTCCCGTGTCCCTGGAGGACGTGCTGCGCCCGATCGTCGTCATCGGCGGCTCGATCGTGGTCACGCTCATCGTGGTCTGGCTGATCGACCGCACCCTGCACCGGATCGACACCCGGCACCCGGAGACCCCGCTGTGGGGGCTGCTGCGGCGCTGCCGGATACCGCTCCAAGTCGTGCTGTGCTCAGCCCTGTTGCGCGGGGCGTACGACCAGACCCGGCTCGCGATCGTCGAGGACCACGCGGTCGGCATAGGCCGGACGCTGACCCTGGTGCTGATCGCGGCCACCGCCTGGCTGGCCATACGGGCCGCGGCGGCGATCGTGGAGTCCTCGTACTCCCGCTATGCGACCCGCGGGCACGACGCGGCGCGGGTGCGGCGGGTGCGGACCCAGGTGACGGTGATCCAGCGGGTGGTCACCGCCGTGCTGGTCGTCGTCGCGGCGGCCTCGATGCTGCTGACGTTCCCGGAGATGCGGGCGCTCGGCACGTCGGTGCTGGCGTCGGCCGGGCTGATCGGCGTCGTCGCCGGTGTCGCCGCCCAGTCCACCCTCGGCAATCTCTTCGCCGGGCTCCAGATCGCGTTCGGCGACATGGTGCGCATAGGGGACACCGTGGTCGTGAACGGCCAGTGGGGCACGGTCGAGGAGATCACCCTGACGTTCCTGAGCGTCCGGACCTGGGACGAGCGCCGGATCACCATGCCGGTCTCGTACTTCACCAGCAAGCCGTTCGAGAACTGGTCGCGCGGCGGCTCCCAGATGACCGGCGCGGTCTTCTTCCACCTCGACCACTCCGCGCCCGTCGAGAAGATGCGCCAGCGGCTGCACGAGATCCTCCAGGAGAGCCCGGAGTGGGACGGCCGGTCCTGGAGCCTGGTGGTCACCGACACCACCCCGTCCACCATCGTGGTGCGCGCCCTGGTCACCGCCCGGGACGCGGACCACATCTGGACGGTGCGCTGCCAGGTCCGCGAGCGGATGATCGAGTGGCTGCGCACCGAGCACGCCTACGCGCTGCCGCGGATCGCCACCGCGCCCGCGCCGTCCGCCCACGAGACGCTGCACGTGGTGCGGCCCGACCCGCGGGCCGACGACCCGGACCGCTGACGCCGGCTCCCGGCGCCCGTCCTACGGCGTGCCCCGCAGGCTCCGCACGTCCAGGTGGCGCAGCACCCGGTCGACGATCTCCGGGTCGGCGCCCGGCTCGCTGCGCGCCGCCAGCACCTCGTGCCGCGCCGCCGACAGCATCTCGCCCTGGATGCGCTGCACCTTCTTCATCCGCGAGATGCGCTTCTCGAAGAGCTCGCGCCGCTCGTCGTCGACGATGTCCGGCGCGATCCGGGCCCCGATGTCGTACGCCCTGCGGGACAGCTGGTCGGCGACCTCCTCGGACACCTCCTCGACCTCCAGGACCTCCCGCAGCCGCCGCTTCGACGCCTTGATCACCCGCAGCGCCAGCTCCCGCTCCAGCGCGTCCACGGCATCGGTGTCGGCCCGCACCCGCAGCCGGCGCACCAGCCAGGGCAGCGTCAGCCCCTGGACGAGCAGCGTGGAGAGCACCACCGCGAAGGCGATGAAGAGGATCTCGTCGCGGGCCGGGAAGGGGCCGCCGTCCACCCCGAACGGAATGGCCAGCGCCAGCGCCACCGAGGCCACCCCGCGCATCCCGGACCACCACATGATGACCGTCTCGCGCCAGCTCATCGGGATGTCCTCGTCGATGTCGCGGCGCCGGTGCATCCGCTTGGCCAGCCAGGCGGCGGGCAGCAGCCACACCAGGCGCACCGCCACCACCACCCCGACGACCGCCGCCCCCGCGCCGAGCATCTGGCCCCAGCGGCCGGACGCCGCCCCGAAGATGTTGTGCAGCTCCAGACCGATCAGCCCGAAGGCGACCCCGGTGACGAGGGTGTCGACGACCTCCCAGAAGGTGTAGCCGGCGAGCCGGCCCAGCACGTCGTCGGCGTCGACGGCGTACTCCGCCAGGAAGAGCGCGCAGGTCAGCACCGCCAGCACACCCGACCCCTTGAACTCCTCGGCCAGCACGTACGCCACGAACGGCACCAGCAGCGTCAGCCCGATCTGCAACGTCGGATCGTCCAGCAGCCCCATCAGCTTGTTGGCCACCCAGCCGAGCACCAGCCCGACCGCTATCGCGACGACCGCGGACAGCACCAGCGAGCCCAGTGCCCCGGGCACCGAGAAGGTGCCGCTGAGCACCGCGGCGAGCGCGACGTGGTAGAGCACGATGGCGGTGACGTCGTTGAACAGCCCCTCGCCCTCCAGGATGGAGACCATCCGGCGGGGCAGCCCGAGCTTGCCGGCGACCGCGGTCGCGGCGACCGGGTCCGGCGGGGCGACCAGCGCGCCGAGCACCACCGCGGCGGCCAGCGGCATCCCGGGCACCACCGCCTGCGCGACCGCCGCCACCGCCGCCGTGGTGGCGAACACCAGCAGCACGGCGAGCAGGAAGATCGGCCGGAGGTTGGCGGTGAACTGCCGCCAGGAGGTGCGCTGGACGGCCGCGTAGAGCAGCGGCGGCAGCACGATGGGCAGGATGTACTCCGGCGGCACCTGGACGTTGGGCACGAACGGCAGCAGCGCCAGCACCGCACCGGCGAGCGTCATCAGCACCGGCGACGGGAGCCCCAGCCGGTCGCCCACCGGCACCATGACCACGGCTCCGAGCAGCAGGAGGAAGATCAGAGCCAGCTGGTCCACGGCGGCGACGCTCCGGGGTCGTTTTCGATCATTTCCGACCCAAGCCTGCCACGAAGCGGACCAATGCCCGCTTTTCCGGCGGAACTTCCCTCAGTAGCTCTCGTCCCGGACCGTGTCCAGCGCATGCTGGAGATCGTCCGGATACGCGCTCGCGAACTCGACCCGGCGCCCGTCCGAGGGGTGCTCGAACCCCAGCCGGACGGCGTGCAGCCACTGCCGCCCGACGCCCAGCCGTTTGGCGAGCGTGGGGTCCGCGCCGTAGGTCAGATCGCCGACGCAGGGGTGCCGGTGCGCGGCCATGTGCACGCGGATCTGGTGCGTCCGCCCGGTCTCCAGCTTGATGTCCAGCAGGCTGGCCGCCCGGAACGCCTCGATGAGGTCGTAGTGCGTCACCGACGGCTTGCCGTCGGCGGTGACCGCCCACTTGTAGTCGTGCTGCGGATGCCGCCCGATGGGGGCGTCGATGGTGCCGCTCATCGGGTCCGGGTGCCCCTGGACGAGAGCGTGGTAGCGCTTGTCGACCGTGCGCTCCCGGAACTGCTGCTTGAGCAGGGTGTACGCACGCTCCGACTTCGCGACCACCATCAGGCCCGACGTCCCGACGTCGAGGCGGTGCACGATGCCCTGCCGCTCGGCCGCCCCCGAGGTGGAGATGCGGTAACCGGCCGCGGCCAGCCCGCCGATGACGGTGGTGCCGGTCCAGCCGGGGCTGGGGTGCGCGGCGACCCCCACGGGCTTGACGATCACGACGATGTCGTCGTCGTCGTGCACGATCTCCATGCCCTCGACGGGCTCCGCGACGATCTCCACCGGCGGCGCGGCCTGCGGCATCTCGACCTCCAGCCAGGCGCCCCCGCGGACCCGCTCCGACTTCATCACCTCGGAGCCGTCCACCCGCACCTTGCCGGCCGCGGCCAGCTCGGCCGCCTTCGTACGGGAGAAGCCGAACATGCGGGCCAGCGCGGCGTCCACGCGCTCGCCCTCCAGGCCGTCCGGTACGGGCAGGGTGCGGATCTCGGGAAGGGTGCTCACCCCACGAGTATGTCAGCCCCGCGGCGGTGCCCTGCCCGGCGGCGGGCACCCGGACCGGGCCCCGGACCCCCGGGCTCCCCCGGCCCGCTCCCCCGCCGCTCAGTCCTTGTGCACGGTCCCGTCGGGGTCCAGCCCCTTGAAGGAGAGCAGCACGATCAGCACGCCGCCGCAGACGATCGCGGAGTCGGCGAGGTTGAAGACCGCGAAGTGCGCCGGGGCGATGAAGTCCACGACGGCGCCCTGGAAGACGCCCGGCGAGCGGAAGATCCGGTCGGTGAGATTGCCGAACGCACCGCCCAGCAGCAGCCCGAGCGCGATGGCCCAGGGGAGGCTGTAGAGCTTGCGGGCGATCCGGAAGATCACCACGATCACCACCGTCGCGATGATGGTGAGGAAGATCGTCAGCGCCTCGCCGATGGAGAACGCGGCACCGCGGTTGCGGATCACCTCGAACTGGAGCAGCGTCCCGACGACCTCGACCGGCGCGTGGTGCTCCAGCTTGGCGACCACCGCCAGCTTGCTGCCCAGATCGAGCAGGTAGACGATCGCGGCCACCAGGAGCAGCGCGGCGATCCGCCGCCTGCCGCGTCCGGTGCCCCGCTCGCCCTCCGCCGGCCGTCCCCCTTCGGATCCCGCCTCGGGTTCCGCCCCGGAACCCGGCTCGGATTCCGGCGTACCGGTGATGCGTTCCGCCTCTGCCACGTGTGAGTCCCTCAGCCCGTCGAGTCAACCACCGGGCCGTACCCGGCTGACCACGAGAGTACGGCACACGCATCCGGCAGCGGGCGGGATGGGTACCCGCCCGCCACGAGCCGGTCCCGGGCCGGGTCAGCGGCGCTCCTGCTTCTGCTTGCACTCCACGCACAGCGTCGCCCGCGGGAACGCCTGCATCCGGGCCTTGCCGATCGGCTTGCCGCAGTTCTCGCACAGCCCGTACGTGCCCGCGTCCAGCCGGCCGAGGGCGCGCTCGGTCTGGAGCAGCATCTCGCGGGCGTTGGAGGCCAGCGCCAGCTCGTGCTCGCGGGTGATGTTCTTGCTGCCGGTGTCGGCCTCGTCGTCGCCCGCGCCGTCGCCGGAGTCCCGCATCAGCCCCGCGATGGCGTCCTCGGCGGCGACGATCTCGGACCGCAGCCGGACCGCCTCGTCCATCAGCCCGGACCGCGCCTCGGCGACCTCCGCGGGCGTCCAGGGGTCCTCGCCGGGCCGTACGGCGAGCTCGCCGGGTGCCGCGGAGGTACGCGCCGGCGGCACCGCGGATTCCGCGCCGTGCTCCTCGGCGGACGACGCCGCCGTCTTCTTCGCCACCACCGTCTTGGCTCCCGTCTTCCTCGCCACCGCCGCGGCCTTCTTGGCCGGAGCGTGGTCCACGGCCGTCTTCCCGGCGGCCGTCTTCTTCGCCGTGGTCTTCTTGGCCGCGGACTTGGCGGGCGCCGTCTTCTTCGCCGCCGCCTTCTTCGGGGCGGCCTTCTTGGGAGCCGCCGGGTGCCGGGCCGCCTTCTTGTGGGCGGGCTGCTGCACGACGTCCTCGTCGGCAGGTTCGCCAGGCGTCGTGCTCTGCTCCGCGGCGGTCTTTTTCGCCACCATGGCCGCGACCCCTTCACATACGTGATCTTGTTCGCGAATCGTGACGGGAACGATAAATCGCCGCACGGCACGCGGCAACGGGACGCACCGCCCGGCCGCCCCGCCACCGGAACCGGAAAGTCCGGTCTGCCTCGGTTGTGCCCCGCTCCCCGCCCCGTAATCCGCCCGGCAGGCCCGGCGCCCGGCGTATCGCCATTCGGGTCACCCACCCGGCGGCGGGCGGCAAAGGGGGCGGTCCGGAGAAATCCGGTCGGCCGCTGTCGGCGCGGCCCCTTACACTGGGCGAAGCGAAAGGCATTGATGGGACGAGTAGCGTCATACGCAGCCGACAGCGACCCGGGGACGGTGTGAGCCCGGGGGCGTGCATGACGTGAAGATCACCCCGGAGTCGCCGGAAGAAAGCTTGGGACAGTGGGCTCCGCACACGGGCCACGGATCGTCCCGGGCGAGTAGACCCGGCAGCGCGACCCCAATGAGGGGGCGGTGCAGCCGCGCCGCCAAGGAGGGTGGTACCGCGGGAGCCAGGGCTCTCGTCCCTCCGGACGGAGAACGCAGCAGCTGTCCGCCGGAGGAAGCCCGATGAGTCCGCAGCCCCTGTACCGCCAGGTACCCGCCCAGGTAGACCTGCCCGCCCTTGAGCACGCGGTGCTCGACTTCTGGCGGGAGCAGAAGGTCTTCGCCCGTACCCTCCAGCAGTCCGAGGGCCGCCCCGAGTGGGTCTTCTACGAGGGCCCCCCGACCGCCAACGGCATGCCCGGCGCCCACCACATCGAGGCCCGCGTCTTCAAGGACGTCTTCCCCCGGTTCCGCACGATGCAGGGCTACCACGTCGACCGCAAGGCCGGCTGGGACTGCCACGGCCTCCCGGTCGAGCTGGCCGTGGAGAAGGAGCTGGGCTTCAACGGCAAGAAGGACATCGAGGCGTACGGCATCGCCGAGTTCAACGCCAAGTGCCGCGAGTCGGTGACCCGGCACACCGACGCCTTCGCCGAGCTGACGACGCGGATGGGCTACTGGACCGACCTGGACGACCCGTACCGCACCATGGACCCCGACTACATCGAGTCGGTGTGGTGGTCGCTGAAGGAGATCTTCACCAAGGGCCTGCTGGTCCAGGACCACCGCGTCGCCCCCTGGTGCCCCCGCTGCGGCACCGGCCTGTCGGACCACGAGCTGGCGCAGGGCTACGAGACGGTCGTCGACCCCTCGGTCTTCGTCCGCCTCCCGCTGACCTCCGGCCCGCTGGCCGGCCGGGCCGCCCTCCTGGTCTGGACGACCACCCCCTGGACCCTGGTCTCGAACACCGCCGTCGCCGCCCACCCCGACGTCACGTACGTGGTCGCCACCGACGGCACCGAGCAGCTGGTCGTCGCCGAGCCGCTGCTGGAGAAGGCGCTGGGCGAGGGCTGGACGGCCACCGGCGAGTCCTTCACCGGCCGCGAGATGGAGCGCTGGTCCTACGAGCGCCCCTTCCGGCTCGTCGACCTCGACGGCGCCAACTTCGTCGTCAACGCCGAGTACGTCACCACCGACGACGGCACCGGCCTCGTCCACCAGGCCCCCGCCTTCGGTGAGGACGACCTGCGGACCTGCCGCGCGTACGGCCTCCCGGTGGTCAACCCGGTCCGCCCGGACGGCGCCTTCGAGGAGCAACTCCCCCTCGTCGGGGGCCAGTTCTTCAAGAAGGCCGACGAGGCGCTGGTCGCCGACCTGGACGCCCGCGGCCTGCTCTTCCGCCACCTCGCCTACGAGCACAGCTACCCGCACTGCTGGCGCTGCCACACCGCGCTGCTCTACTACGCCCAGCCGTCCTGGTACATCCGCACCACCGCGGTCAAGGACGCCCTCCTGCGGGAGAACGAGAACACCAACTGGTTCCCGGAGTCCGTCAAGCACGGCCGGTTCGGCGACTGGCTCAACAACAACATCGACTGGGCGCTGTCCCGCAACCGCTACTGGGGCACCCCACTGCCCATCTGGCGCTGCGAGGAGGGCCACCTCACCTGCGTCGGCTCGCTCACCGAGCTGTCCGAGCTGACCGGCACCGACCAGTCCGGCCTGGACCCGCACCGCCCGTTCATCGACGAGGTCACCTTCGACTGCACCCACGAGGGCTGCGCGCTCACCGCCACCCGCGTCCCCGAGGTGATCGACGCCTGGTACGACTCGGGCTCGATGCCGTTCGCGCAGTGGGGCTACCCGTACCGCAACAAGGAGCTCTTCGAGAAGCGGTACCCGGCGCAGTTCATCTCCGAGGCCATCGACCAGACCCGCGGCTGGTTCTACACCCTCATGGCCGTCGGCACCCTGGTCTTCGACAAGTCCAGCTACGAGAACGTGGTCTGTCTCGGCCACATCCTCGCCGAGGACGGCCGGAAGATGTCCAAGCACCTGGGCAACATCCTCCAGCCGATCCCGCTCATGGACCAGCACGGCGCCGACGCGGTCCGCTGGTTCATGGCCGCCGGCGGCTCGCCGTGGTCGGCCCGCCGGGTGGGCCACAACACCATCCAGGAAGTCGTCCGCAAGACGCTGCTGACGTACTGGAACACCGTCGCCTTCCAGGCGCTGTACGCCCGCACCTCCGAGTGGGCGCCGTCCGCGGCCGACCCGGCCCCCGCCGACCGCCCGCTGCTGGACCGCTGGCTGCTCGGCGAGCTCAACACCCTGGTCGAAGGGGTCACCGACGCCCTGGAGGGCTTCGACACCCAGCGCGCCGGCAAGCTGCTCTCCGCCTTCGTCGACGACCTCTCCAACTGGTACGTGCGCCGCTCCCGCCGCCGCTTCTGGCAGGGCGACCCGGCCGCGCTGCGCACCCTCCATGAGGTCATCGAGACGGTGACGCGCCTGATGGCCCCGCTCACCCCGTTCATCACCGAGCGGGTCTGGCAGGACCTGGTCGTCCCGGTCACCCCGGACGCCCCGGACTCGGTCCACCTCACCTCCTGGCCGGTCGCCGACAAGGCCGCCGTCGACCCGACGCTGTCCGCCCGGATGCAGCTGGTGCGCCGGCTGGTCGAACTGGGCCGCGCCACCCGCGCCGAGTCCGGGGTGAAGACCCGCCAGCCGCTCTCCCGCGCGCTGGTCGGCGCCCACGGCTTCGCGGACCTCTCCGAGGACCTGCGCGCCCAGATCGCCGAGGAGTTGAACGTCAGCTCGCTGGCCTCGCTCTCCGAGGTGGGCGGCTCCCTGGTGGACACCACCGCCAAGGCCAACTTCCGGGCGCTGGGCAAGCGGTTCGGCAAGGGCGTCCAGGCGGTCGCCAAGGCCATCGCCGGGGCGGACGCCGCGGCCCTGTCGCTCGCGCTGCGCGAGGGCACGGCGAGCGTCGAGGTCGACGGCGAGACCGTCAGCCTCGCCCCCGACGAGGTCATCATCACCGAGACCCCGCGCGAGGGCTGGTCGGTGGCCTCCGACTCGGGCGCGACGGTCGCCCTCGACCTGGAGATCACCCCGGAGCTGCGCCGTGCGGGCCTGGCCCGGGACGCGATCCGGCTGATCCAGGAGGCCCGTAAGAACAGCGGCCTCGACGTCGCCGACCGGATCGCCCTGCGCTGGCGGACCGCCGACGACGACGTGCGGACGGCGCTGTCCGACCACGCCGCCCTGATCGCCGACGAGGTGCTGGCCACCGACTTCGCCGCCGGCGAGCCGGACGCGTCCTACGGCCCCGCCTTCACCGACGAGTCGCTGTCCCTGACGTTCCACCTCCGCAAGGCGTAGGCAGCACACCCGGGCCCCGGCCCGCACCGAATGCCCCGGCGCACTCCGCGCCGGGGCATTCACTCTTGTCCGCCCCCCGCGCACCACCGCCGCGCCCCCCACACGCGCGACCGCACCACACCGGACCCGCACCGCCCGGCAGCACGAAAAAGGGCCGGGCCCCGAGGAGAGTTCCTCGGGGCCCGGCCCTGATTGCCGACTATCCGCGCCGTTGGGGCGTCAGTTGTCGTCCTCGTCGATGAGGAAGCCGCGCATCGGCGACGGCGTCTGCTGCATCGGCGACGGGCCCTGGGGCCGCACCGGTGCCATCGGCTGGGTCATCGCCGGCGACATCTGCTGCTGCCCGCCGTAGGACGGACCGCCGCTGGACGGGCCGCTCATCGAGTGGTTGGCGCCCAGGGACTGGCCGCCACCCATGGTGTGGTTGCCGCCCATGGTGCCCGCACCGGCCGACGCCATCGACGGGGACGGCGGCAGCGACGCGGCGGCCGGGGTCCGCGGCGGGGCCAGCGAGTCGTCGGCCTGGTTCTCCAGCTGGCGCAGCTGGCTCTCCAGGTACGACTTCAGGCGGGTGCGGTACTCGCGCTCGAAGCCGCGCAGGTCCTCGACCTTGCGCTCCAGCGTCGCGCGGGCCGACTCCAGCGACCCCATCGCCACGCGGTGCTTCTCCTGCGCGTCCCGCTCCAGCGCGTCGGCCTTGGCGCGGGCGTCCCGCTCCAGGCCCTCGGCACGGCTGCGCGCCTCGCCGACGATCTTGTTGGCCTCGGAACGAGCCTCCGCGATCGCCTGGTCGGCGGTCTGCTGTGCCAGCGAGAGCACGCGCGCCGCGCTGTCACCGCCGGGGCCGCCCGGCTGCTGGGCCGGCTGCGGCATCTGCTGCGGTCCGCCGGGGCCGCCCAGCGGGCCACCCATCGGACCGTTGGGGCCCATCGGACCAGGACCGAGCGGGCCCTGCGGGCCGTGGCCACCGGGACCGGGCGGCAGCTGAGGTGCACCACCGGGCAGTTGGGGCGGGCCGCCCATCCCCTGCTGCTGCGGCGGGACCGGCTGCGGACCGGATATGGCGGCGGGCACAGGTGCCCCCGGCCGCTGCTGCTGCTCCTGCTGGTCAGGACCCTTGCGCAGACCCTGCTGCTGGTTCTGCGCGGCGGCACGAGTGGCGGCGGCCAGCTTGGCCCGCAGGTCCTCGTTCTCCCGGAGCAGGCGGGTCAGTTCGGCTTCGACCTCGTCGAGGAAGGCATCGACCTCGTCCTCGTCATAGCCTTCTCGGAGGCGGACGGTCGTGAACTGCTTGTTCCGCACGTCCTCGGGGGTCAACGGCATCTCTACTTCACCTCAACGTAGTCGTCGGCAATCGGCAAGACCGTATCGTTCACACCAACAACACCGACCTCACGACGGTGATCAGGATGTAGACGATGATCATCAATACGAAGAAGGACAGGTCGAGCGCCACGCCCCCGAGACGCAGCGGCGGAATGACCCGCCGCAGAAGCTTGAGTGGCGGATCGGTGACAGTGTAGGTGGCCTCAAGAATCACCACCATCGCCTTGCCGGGTTGCCATGAACGGGCGAACTGGAAGACATAGTCCATCACCAGCCGGAAGATCAGCACGATCAGGAAGCAGTACAGCGCGATATAGATCACCTGACCAGCGACACTCATCTCGCGCGTCCCTCTCCCCTTGCTCCTGTGCTGACCTTATGGCCTTGGTGTGCCCGGTGTTGCGTCTCAGCTCTGGTTGAAGAACCCGCCCTCTGCGATACGGGCCTTGTCCTCCGCCGTGACATCGACGTTAGCAGGCGACAACAGGAACACCTTCTGCGTCACCCGCTCAATGCTGCCATGCAGTCCGAAGACCAGACCGGCCGCAAAGTCGACAAGTCGCTTCGCGTCGGTGTCGTCCATCTCCGTGAGATTCATGATCACCGGAGTGCCCTCACGGAAGTGTTCCCCGATGGTACGGGCTTCGTTGTAGGTCCGGGGGTGAAGTGTGGTGATGCGGTACGGCTCCCGCTCGGACACAACCTTGGGCATGATCACCGGTGCGTTCTTCTCCAGATTCGGACGGTCGGGTGTGATGGATGCCACGGGGGCGATACGCGCGGGTCGTCCGCTTTCCGCGGCGAGCGGGGCGGGTTCACGCTGCGCAGGAGGCGTGACAGCACGGACCGGTTCCTCCCGTTCCGGGCGCGTTTCGGCGGGTACTTGATGCTGCTGCCGCCGTCCCCGATCGGGCTCCGGGTCAAGCTCGGGCTCGAACTCGTCGTCGGGGTCGAACCCCCGGCCGTCGTACCCATCGTCCTCCACGAGGCCGAGGTAGACCGCCATCTTGCGCATCGCGCCGGCCATTCTCTGCGTCCTCCGCTCTGTGGTGGATCGGCTCCGTCACCGGGGGCCTTGGATCCACTCGGCCTGCCCGCTTTTTGCGGGAATGACCATATTTTGTGCTGTGGTCCGACTTGCTTGGCGACGTTACCCGAGCCGTGGTCGGACTCCGAGTACCGCAGTGCCGACGCGTACATGTGTCGCTCCGGCCGCCACGGCGTCCTCAAGGTCCGCGCTCATACCTGCTGACACCATGTTGGCAGCAGGATGGGTTGCGCGCAGGTCGGATGAGATTTCCATGAGCCGCTCGAAAGCGGCGAGTTGGCGTCCCGCATACGGGCCGGCCAGCGGTGCGACCGTCATCACACCGTCCAGCCGCAGCCCTTCGGCAGCCGCGATCGCGTCGCCCAGTTCCGCCACACCCTCCGGCGCCACCCCGCCGCGATCAGCGGTGTCCCGTCCGGTGCGATCCGACTCGGCGTCAAGTGCCACCTGGATCAGGCAGCCCAGCTCCCGCTCGGCGCGTACCGCTTCCCGGGAGAGCGCGGTGACGAGCCGGAGCCGGTCGACCGACTGGACAATCCCGGCGTAACGGGCAACTGACCGCACCTTGTTGGTCTGCAATTGACCAACAAAGTGCCAAGTCAGCGGCAAATCAGCGCATTCGGCCGCTTTACCTGCCGCCTCCTGATCGCGGTTTTCCGCAACCTGACGCACCCCGAGCTCGGCGAGCAGCCGGACGTCGCTCGCGGGATAGGTCTTGGTGACGACGATCAGCGTCACCTCGTCACGCGGCCGGCCGGCCTTGGCGCAGGCTGTGGAGATACGATCCTCCACCCGCGCCAGGTTGTCGGACAGTTGCGTTCTCCGGTCGTCCGTCACAGCACAGCCCCTCCCGGCCTCGGACCGGGGGCGTCCCCGAGCCATACGTAGCTCGCGAGCCGCCCCGTCGTACGGTCACGCCGATAAGAGAAGTGGTCCGCCGACTCCCGGGTGCAGATGTGGGAATCCTCACGCAACCGCACGCCGGCGGCGGCGAGTTGGGCCCGTACACCCGCGGTGACGTCCACCGACGGGGTGCTCCAGCTGGTCGTCGACCACGCCTCCGGGACGACCCCGGCGACCTCCGCGCGCATCGCCTCCGGCACCTCGTAGCAGCGCCCGCAGACCGCGGGCCCGGTGTACGCGAGGATCCGGGACGGCTCGGCCCCCAGCTCGGTCATCGCCGCGACGGCCGCCGGGACGACCCCGGCGACCAGGCCCGGCCGCCCGGCGTGCGCGGCGCCCGCGATCCCGGCGACCGGGTCGGCGAGCAGGACCGGCGTGCAGTCCGCGGTCAGCACGGCCAGCGCCAGACCCCGGCGCGCGGTCACCACCGCGTCCACGCACGGGATGTCGGCATCCCGCCAGGGTCCGTCGACCACCGCCACGTCCCGGCCGTGGACCTGGTTCATCCAGACCACCGCGGCCGGGTCGAGGCCGAGTTGCCTGGCGGCGAGTTCGCGGTTGGCGCGTACCGACGCGGGGTCGTCGCCGACCGCGCCGCCCAGATTGAGCTGCTCATACGGAGCGGCGCTCACCCCGCCCCACCTGTCGGTGAAGGCGAAGTGCGCGCCGCTCTCGTGGTGCTGTTGCCCTATCACTTCGGTGCTTCGGTCACTTCAGGAAGTCGGGGACGTCCAGCTCCTCGGCCGCTGCGTCCGAGTACGACGGACGGGCCGGGGGAACCGAAGGGCCGCCGGTCGGCGAGGCCGGAACCTCGCCCAGCGACGAGGGCTCGGACGTGGCCGGGGCCTCGTCCCGTACGGGCGGGACCGCGCCGAGACCGCCGAAGGCCGCGGGGCGCGGCTCGACCGGGGGCGCGGCCGGACGGCTGGGGGCGGGGGTGGGCTCGTCACGCTTCGGAGCCGGCATCGCGGACTGCTGCGCGTCGCGGCGGGCCGGCGGCTGACCGCCGTCGAAGCCCGCGGCGATGACGGTGACCCGGACCTCGTCGCCCAACGCGTCGTCGATGACCGCGCCGAAGATGATGTTGGCTTCCGGGTGCGCGGCCTCGCTGACCAGTTGCGCCGCCTCGTTGATCTCGAAGAGCCCGAGGTCGGAGCCGCCGGAGATGGAGAGCAGCACACCGCGGGCGCCGTCGATCGACGCCTCCAGGAGCGGCGAGGAGATCGCCATCTCCGCGGCGGCCACCGCGCGGTCGTCGCCGCGCGCCGAGCCGATGCCCATGAGCGCCGATCCGGCCTCCGACATCACGGACTTGACGTCGGCGAAGTCGAGGTTGATCAGGCCCGGGGTCGTGATCAGGTCGGTGATGCCCTGGACACCCGACAGCAGCACCTGGTCCGCGGACTTGAACGCGTCGAGCACGCTCACCTGGCGGTCCGAGATGGACAGCAGCCGGTCGTTGGGGATCACGATGAGGGTGTCGACCTCTTCGCGAAGGCTGGCGATGCCGTCCTCGGCCTGGTTGGCGCGACGGCGGCCCTCGAAGGTGAACGGCCGGGTGACCACACCGATCGTCAGGGCCCCCAGCGAGCGGGCGATGTTGGCGACGACCGGGGCACCGCCGGTGCCGGTGCCGCCGCCCTCGCCCGCGGTCACGAAGACCATGTCGGCCCCCTTGAGGACCTCCTCGATCTCCTCGCGGTGGTCCTCGGCCGCCTTGCGGCCCACATCCGGATTGGCGCCGGCGCCGAGTCCGCGCGTCATTTCGCGGCCGACGTCGAGCTTGACGTCGGCGTCGCTCATCAGCAACGCCTGCGCATCGGTGTTGATCGCGATGAACTCGACGCCCTTGAGCCCGACCTCGATCATCCGGTTGATGGCGTTCACGCCACCGCCGCCGATGCCGACGACCTTGATGACTGCGAGGTAGTTCTGCGGTGCTGCCACGTCGAAGGCCTCTCGCCTCGATTTACGTGTCGTCGCCGCACATTGCGTGTGGACGCCGACTGATGCCGAAGGGACGGTCCGTTTCGCCGAGCCGAACCCTAACCCTGAAGTTTAGGGTTACTGTGCCTGCGTTCCTGGTTCCCTGGTCCCTTTGGAACGAGACACTAAGTCGACAAGGCGCGCGCGTTCAACGAACACGCCGAACCTCCCGTTTTTCTTTTCACCCTATGTGATCACCCATAGTCGTAGCCATCCAGGGTGCTGGCCTGCGACTACGTACGTCAACTCCCCGACACCGCAGGGGCGCTGGGAACCGAGATGTCGAAGTGGCGCGCGTCACGTGCCGCTTTCAGCAGCGCGGCCAGCACCTTCGCCTTCTCGGCACCCTCTTCGGGACTGCCCCACATCACCGTGCGGCCACCCGCGAGTTCGACGGTCACGGAATCGTAAGACCTGACGCGAAGCTTGCGGACGTCCTTGCGAACGGCCGCCGGGAGCTCCCGGGCAACGCCGACCGCGGCACGCAGCAATCGGTCCGTTCCGAACCGGTGCAGGCTCGGGGAGTCGGAAGCGGTCATTTCCAGAAGCGGAACACCCTTGAGCGCGGCGCTCACGGTGGCGAAACGGACGCCCTCGCCGTCCACTTCCACAAACTTTCCGTCCGTTTGCAGCAGCAGTTCCGGGGTCCTTTCGGTCACTTTCAGACCGAGGGTGTGTGGCCAGGAACGGCTGACATCAACGGTTTTGATGCGCGGCAGCTTCGCGCGCAGCCGGCGCTCCAGCGCGCCGGTGTCCACGGAGACGAGCGGCGAATTCATCGGGGCGGCTGCCGCGGCGACGACCTCATCCGGCGTCAGAACGTCGGTGCCGGTGGCCTCGACGCGCTCCAGCCGGATCCAGTCCGAGCCGTAGAGGGCCCAGGCGCCGAACCCGCCCAGCAGCACGGCGAGTACCGCGATGATGATCACACCGCGCCGGCCCGGCCGACGCAGCCCGAGGCGCGGGAACCGGAAGCGCCCGAAACGGGACGGCGGAGAAGCGGGCGGGCCGGACGCTGACTTCTTCTCGCCGCGCCTGGCAGTGGTCGGTCCGGCCACGCTCTCCGCCTTCTCTCGTTCGCTACTTGTTACGCCGCTCGATCGCCTCGTACACCATGCCGACCAGCAGTTCGTCGGCGTCCCGGCGGCCGAACTCGGAGGCTGCGCGGGACATCTCGTACAGCCGGTGCGGATCGGCCAGGACCGGGAGCACGTTGCCCTGCACCCACTCCGGGGTCAGCTGGGCGTCGTCGACCAGCAGGCCCCCGCCGGCGTTGACCAGCGGCTGGGCGTTGAGCCGCTGCTCGCCGTTGCCGATGGGCAGCGGGACGAAGGCGGCCGGGAGCCCGACGGCGGACAACTCGGCGACGGTCATCGCGCCCGCGCGGCAGAGCATCATGTCGGCTGCGGCGTACGCGAGATCCATCCGGTCCACGTACGGTACCGGGACATAGGGGGGCATCCCGGGCATGTTGTCCACATGCGGCAGTTCGTTCTTCGGGCCGACCGCGTGCAGCACCTGGATGCCGGAGCGCTGGAGCGCCGGGACCGCGGCCTGAATGACCTCGTTGAGCCGGCGGGCGCCCTGGGAACCGCCGGAGACCAGCAGGGTCGGGAGGTTGGGGTCGAGGCCGAAGGCGGCGCGCGCCTCGGGGCGGACCGCGGCGCGGTCCAGGGTCGCGATGGTGCGGCGCAGCGGGATCCCCACGTAGCGGGCTCCGCGCAGCTTGCTGTCCGGGGTGCTGACGGCGACGAAGGTGGCGTACCGCGAGCCGATCTTGTTGGCCAGGCCGGGGCGGGCGTTGGCCTCGTGCACGACGATCGGCACCCCGAGCCGCTTGGCGGCCAGATAGCCGGGCAGCGCCACATAGCCGCCGAAGCCGACGACGCAGTCCGCCTTGGTGCGCTCCAGGATCTGCTCGGCGGCCTTGATCGTGCCGCGCAGCCGCCCGGGGACGGTGATCAGTTCGGGGGTGGGCTTACGGGGCAGCGGTACGGCCGGGATCAGGCCGAGCTCGTAGCCGCGCTCGGGGACGAGGCGGGTCTCCAGGCCCTTCTCCGTGCCGAGTGCCGTGATCCCCACGGTCGGGTCCTGCCTCCGCAGGGCGTCCGCGAGGGCGAGCGCGGGCTCGATGTGGCCGGCGGTCCCCCCACCGGCGAGTACGACATGCACCGAAATTCACCGCTCTCCGGACGGCCGCCTCTTGAGGCGCCGTCTCATCGTCTTCCATCTCAGCCCGGCCGGTCTTCTGCCGAAAACCGGCTTCCGCTTCGCCAGCGCGGCCAGGGTCGCCCGCGCGGCGGGCTCGTCACGCGCGAAGGCGATCAGCAGCCCGACGGCGAACATCGTCGGCAGCAGGGCGGAGCCTCCGTAGGAGAACAGCGGGAGCGGAACACCGGCGATCGGCAACAGCCCGAGCACCGCACCCATGTTGATCACGGCCTGGGCCATGATCCAGGTGGTCACGCCTCCCGCTGCGTACCGTACGAAGGGGTCCTCCGTGCGTCCGGCCACGCGGATACCCGCATAGCCTAGAGCCGCGAAGAGGGCGAGCACCGACAGCGTCCCCGCCAGACCCAGTTCCTCCCCGGTGATGGCGAAGATGAAGTCGGTGTGCGGTTCAGGGAGTTCTCCCCATTTTTCCATACTCGCCCCGAGCCCGGAACCGAAGAGTCCGCCGGAGGCCAGCGCGTAGATGCCGTGGACGGCCTGCCAGCACTGGTCGCCGGGGCCCGGATCGGTGGCGGCGATGCAGGCCAGCCGGGACATCCGGTGGGCGCTGGTCTTGATCAGCAGCGCGCCGAGCACGGTCGCGGCGCCCAGCACCCCGGAGAACAGCCGCGTGGGGGCACCGGCCAGCCACAGCAGTCCGAAGAGGATGGCGGTGAGGATGATCGTGGTGCCCATGTCGCCGCCGAGCATGATCAGCCCGAGCAGGAGAAAGGTCACCGGCGTCAGCGGAACCAGCAGGTGCTTCCACTGCGTCAGAAGCTTCTTCTCCTGTTTGCGGGCCAGCAGGTCCGCGGCCCACAGGACCAGCGCGATCTTGGCGAACTCGCTCGGTTGCATCTGGAAAGGCCCGCCCAGGCTGATCCAGTTCTGGTTGCCGTTGACCGAGACCCCGATGCCGGGAATCTGCACCATGCCCAGCAGGAACACCGAGCCGACGAGCAGTGGGTAGGCCAGCGCGCGGTGCCGCCGGACCGGCATACGGGCGCCGAGCAGCATCAGCCCGCCGCCGAGGACGGCCGCCAGCAGCTGTTTGCGGAAGAAATACGACGGCGCCAGACCGGACTGGAGGGCCTTGATCTGGGACGCCGAGTAGACCATCACCAGTCCGAGGACGGTGATCAGCAGGCTGCCGCCGAGGATGAGGTAGTAGGCGGTCAGCGGGCGGTCCCAGGCCCGCCGTGCGCGGGCGTAGAGCCCGCGCGGGCCGCCGGGGGTCCGGCTGCCGCGCGGCGGGCGCACCGTGGCGGGGGTCCGGCGTACCGGGCGCGGCTGCGCCGGTCTCGCCGATCGGGCGGTCATCCTCGTCCCCTCCACGGGTGCGCTCGCCGCCGGCAGCGACGGCAGCGGGGAGAAACGTCTAGTGACCGTTGGCGGCCAGTTCGCCCACCGCGTCGGCGAAGGCGTCGCCCCGCTTGTTGTAATTGACGAACATGTCCATCGAGGCGCAGGCCGGCGCCAGCAGTACCGTGTCGCCGGTCTCGGCCAGCCGGGTCGCTTCCCGTACGGCCTCGGACATCGCCCCAGTGTCGGTCCGGTCGAGGTCGACCACCGGGACATCAGGGGCGTGTCGCAGCAGGGCTTCGCGAATGAGCGCCCGGTCGGCGCCGATGAGGACCACTCCGCGCAGCCGCTCGGCGGACTTGCGCACCAGCTCGTCGAAGGTCGCGCCCTTGGCCAGTCCGCCGGCGATCCACACGATGTGCTCGTACGCCGCCAACGACGCCTCGGCGGCGTGGGTGTTGGTGGCCTTGGAGTCGTCGATGTAGCTGACGCCCGCGATGTCCGCGATGTGCTGGATGCGGTGTGCGTCCGGGTGGAAGGCACGCAGTCCGTCGCGTACCGCGGTGGCCGGGACGCCGAAGGCGCGGGCCAGGGCCGCGGCGGCCAGGGCGTTGGCGATGTTGTGCGGGGCCGCGGGCGTGATGTCCGAGACCTCGGCGAGCTCCTGCGCCTGGCGGTGCCGGTTCTCGACGAAGGCGCGGTCGACGAGGATGCCGTCGACGACGCCCAGTTGGGAGGGGCCCGGGGTGCCGAGGGTGAAGCCGATCGCGCGGCAGCCCTCCTCGACGTCGGCGTCCCGGACCAGGTCCTCGGTCACCGGGTCGGCGGCGTTGTAGACGCAGGCGACGGTGTTGCCCTCGTAGATCCGGCCCTTGGCGGCGGCGTACGCCTCCATGGAGCCGTGCCAGTCCAGGTGGTCCGGGGCGAGGTTGAGGACGGCCGCGGAGTGCGCCCGTACGGAGGGCGCCCAGTGCAGCTGGTAGCTGGAGAGCTCGACGGCGAGGACGTCGTAGGACGTGCCGTCCTCTTGGCCCTCGCCGAGCACCACGTCGACGAGCGGGACGCCGATGTTGCCGACGGCGGCGGTCCGCAGACCGGCCGCCTTCAGGATCGAGGCCAGCATCTGGACGGTGGTGGTCTTGCCGTTGGTGCCGGTGACCGCCAGCCAGGGCGCCGCTTTTCTGCCGTCCCGTCCGCGCAGCCGCCAGGCCAGCTCGACATCGCCCCATACGGGGACGCCGGCCTTCTCGGCCGCCAGGAAGAGCGGGCTGGCCGGCTTCCACCCGGGGGTGGTGACGATCAGCTCGGTGCCCTCGGGGAGGGTGTCGCCGTCGCCCAGCCGGACGGTCACGCCCGCCCGTCGCCCACCACCACCCTCCGTGGAGGCTCCCCCAGACTTCGTCCGGGGGGACCCCCACCGCGCCGCAGCCCATTGCTCCAGCTCGGCCGCCTGGGCCCGTTCGCGGTCGCCGTCGGTGCTGTTGACGACGGTGACGCGGGCGCCGAGGCCGGCCAGGGCGCGGGCGGCGGGGACGCCGCTCACGCCGAGACCGGCCACGGTGATGTGCATTCCCGCGAAGTCGTGGGAGTCCTGCGGCTCGTTCCCGGTCACTTCGAGGCCTGCCAGCCGCCGTAGAAGATGCCCAGACCGACGATCACGCACATGCCCTGGATGATCCAGAACCGGACCACCACAAGGACTTCGGACCACCCCTTCAATTCGAAGTGGTGCTGGAGTGGCGCCATGCGGAACACCCGCTTGCCGGTGAGCCGGAAGGAACCGACCTGGATGACCACGGACATGGTGATCAGGACGAACAGGCCGCCGAGGACGGCCAGCAGCATCTCCGTGCGGGAGCAGATCGCCAGACCGGCGAGCGCGCCGCCCAGGGCCAGCGAGCCGGTGTCGCCCATGAAGATCTTGGCGGGTGAGGTGTTCCACCACAGGAAGCCGAAGCAGGCTCCCATCAGGGCGGAGGCGACGACCGCGAGGTCGAGGGGATCTCGTACTTCGTAGCAGCCGGGTCCCGCGGTGATCAGGTTGGCGCAGGACTCCTGGTGCTGCCAGATGCCGATGAAGGTGTACGCGCCGAACACCATCACCGAGGCGCCGGTGGCCAGGCCGTCGAGGCCGTCGGTGAGGTTCACGCCGTTGGACATCGCCAGGATCATGAACAGCGCCCAGAGGACGAAGAGCACCGGGCCGATCTGCCAGCCGAAGTCCTGGGTGAAGGAGAGCCGGTCGGAGGCCGGGGTCGCGCCGCGCAGGTCGGCGAACTGGAGCGAGAGCACCGCGAAGGCGATGCCGACGATCAGCTGGCCGGCCATCTTCGCCTTGGCCCGCAGGCCCAGCGACCGCTGCTTGACGATCTTGATGTAGTCATCGAGGAAGCCGACCAGGCCCATGCCCGCGAAGAGGAAGAGCACCAGCACACCCGAGAACGTCGGATCGCTGGAGGTGATCACCTTCGTCAGGGCGTAGGCGATGATCGTGGCCAGGATGAAGGAGATACCGCCCATGGTGGGCGTGCCCTTCTTGCTGCCGTGGGTGCGGGGGCCGTCATCGCGGATGAACTGCCCGTACCCCTTCTTGGCCAGCAGCTTGATCAGCAGGGGGGTGCCGATCAGGGTCAGGAAGAGCCCGATCATTCCGGAGAAGAGGATCTGCTTCATGGAGTTCATCGGGACGCGGCTCCGCCCTCAGCGCCGGACACGCCCTCGTCGTCCAGCAATGCCGCGGCCACCCGCTCCAGACCCACCGACCTGGACGCCTTCACCAGTACGACGTCTCCCGGTCGCAGCTCCCTGCGCAACAGGTCGACCGCCGCCCGCGTGTCGGACACGTGCACCGACTCCTCACCCCACGAACCCTCGTTCTTGGCGCCCATGTCGAGCCAGGCCGCTTCCCTGCCGCCGACCGCCACGAGCTTGCTGACGTTGAGCCGGACGACCAGCCGCCCGACCGCGTCGTGTTCGGCGAGTGACTCCCCGCCCAGCTCGGCCATCTCACCGAGCACCGCCCACGTACGAGCGCCCCGCGCCTTGCCGGCGGCGCCCATGGCGACCAGCGCACGCAGCGCAGCTCGCATGGACTCGGGGTTCGCGTTGTAGGCGTCGTTGACGACCGTCACGCCGTCCGCGCGCTCGGTGACCTCCATCCGCCAGCGGGAGAGCGTGCCGGCTTCGGAGAGCGCGGTGGCGATCTCGTCTACGGGCATGCCCGACTCATGGGCGACGGCGGCCGCGGCGAGCGCGTTCGACACGTGGTGCTCACCGTACAGCCGCATCGTCACATCGCTGCACCCGGAGGGTGTGTGAAGCGTGAAGGACGGCTGTCCGAGGTCGTTGAGCCGGACATTCACGGCACGTACGGCGGCGTCCTCGGCCTCGCCGAAGAGGACCGTACGGGCCTTCGTACGGGAGGCCATGGCACGGACGTACGGATCGTCGGCGTTGAGCACCGCCACCCCGCCGTCCTCAGCCGCCGGCAGCGCCTCGACGAGTTCGCCCTTGGCCTCGGCGATCTGCTCGCGGCCCCCGAACTCGCCGATGTGCGCGGTGCCGACGTTGAGGACCAGCCCGACCCGGGGCGGGGTCAGCTCGGTGAGGTAGCGGATGTGGCCGACGCCGCGGGCGCCCATCTCCAGGACGAGATGGCGGGTGGTGGCGTCGGCACGGAGGGCGGTGAGGGGCAGCCCGATCTCGTTGTTGAGGTTGCCTTCCGGCCACACGGTGGGGCCGTGCCGCTGGAGGAGCTGGGCGATCAGGTCCTTGGTGCTGGTCTTGCCTGCGGAACCGGTGAGGGCGACGACGGTGGTGCCCAGCCGCTCGACGACGGCGCGGGCCAGGGCGCCGAGAGCTGCGACGACGTCGTCGACGACGATCGCCGGGACGCCGACGGGGCGGGCGGCGAGCACCGCCACCGCGCCCGCTTCCACCGCGCCGACGGCGAAGTCGTGCCCGTCGGCGCGCTCACCGGCGAAGGCCACGAACAGGCCACCGGGGCGGACCTCACGGGAGTCCGTCACGACCGGCCCGGTGACCTCGCGGCCCGGGTCCGGTATGTCGTGCTGCTGTCCGCCGACGATGCTCGCGATCTCGGCGAGCGACAGGGAGATCACAGGTCACCCCCGGAGCCGTGCAGGAAGTGCCAACAAGAGGATTGTGCGCGCATGGCGGTGTGTCATCCCTGGTGGTTCGGCTGCTGTGACTGCTGCGACTTCTGCGCTGCCATCGTGGATTCGATCGCAGCGCGCAGCACCTGGCGGTCGTCGAAGGGCCGGACCACTCCGGCGATGTCCTGGCCCTGCTCGTGGCCCTTGCCCGCGACGATCACGGTGTCGCCGGGCTCGGCGCGGGCGACGGCGGCGGCGATGGCGGCGGCCCGCTCCTCCTCGACCAGCACCGTGCCGCGTTCGTGGACCGGCACCTCGGCGGCGCCCGCCAGCATGGTGGCCAGGATCGCGAGCGGGTCCTCGTTGCGCGGGTTGTCGGAGGTCAGGATGGCGGTGTCGGCGAGGCGGGCCACCGCGGCGCCCATGGGGGCGCGCTTGTGCGGGTCGCGGTCGCCGCCGCAGCCGAGGACGGCGTGCAGCTTGCCGGTGGTGACCTTGCGCAGGGCACGCAGAACCGATTCGACGGCGTCGGTCTTGTGGGCGTAGTCGACGACCGCCAGATACGGCTGGCCGGCGTCCACCCGCTCCAGCCGGCCGGGGACGCCGGGGACCGCGGCGACACCGTCGGCGGCGGTCTGCGGGTCGATGCCGGCGACGACCAGCGAGACGATCGCGGCGAGCGCGTTGGCGACGTTGAACGGGCCGGCGATCGGGGAGGCGGCGCGCACCTTCTGGCCCCCGGGGCCGTGCACGATGAAGGTCGAGCCGAGCGCGCCGACCTCGACGTCGGAGGCGCGCCAGTCCGCGTCCGGGTGGCCCTCCGCGGAGAACGTCGTCACCGGGACCTCGGCTTCGCCGGCGGCCAGCCGCTTGCCGTACTCGTCGTCGATGTTGACCACGCCGGCCCGGCTGCGGGCCCGAGTGAACAGCTGGGCCTTGGCCTGGAAGTAGTCCTCCATGCCGGAGTGGAACTCCATGTGCTCCGGGCTGAGGTTGTTGAAGATCGCGACGTCGAAGACGCAGCCGTCGACCCGGCCGAGGACCAGCGCATGGCTGGAGACCTCCATCGCCACCGCGCGGACCCCGCGCTCGCGCATCACGGCGAACAGCGCCTGGAGGTCGGTGGCCTCGGGGGTGGTGCGCTCGGACTTGATCCGCTCGCCGCCGATCCGGGTCTCCACAGTGCCGATCAGGCCGGTCGGCGCGCCCGCCCGTCGCCCACCGCCGTCCTCGGCCGGCTGCGCTGCGCGGAGGCCCCCCTCTTCGGGGCGCCGGGCCGCGGCGGCGCGCAGCCCGCCCTCGATGAGGTACGCGGTGGTGGTCTTGCCGGAGGTTCCGGTGATGCCGATCTGGAGGAGGTCCTCGCCCGGTGCGCCGTAGATCGAGACGGCCAGGGCGCCCATCCGGCCGCGCGGGTTGTCGACGGCCAGGACCGGCAGGCCGGTGGCGGCGGCCCGCTCGGCGCCCGACGGGTCGGTCAGGATCGCGGCGGCGCCGAGGTCGGCGGCCTGGGCGACGAAGTCGGCACCGTGCAGGCGGGCGCCGGGCAGCGCGGCGTAGATGTCGCCGGGGCGGACCGCACGGGAGTCGTGCGTGATGCCGGTGACCTGGACGCCGGAGGCGCCGGGCGGTACCGGGATCGCCAGCTGCTCGGCGAGGTCCGCCAGGGGGGTGGGGCGGACCTGCTCGGGTCGGGGCGCACCCGGATATCTGCCGGGGCCGCCCTTCTCCGCCTTCTTCGCGTGCTGGGTTTTCGGGGACTGATCAGCTTGTGACACGGCGGTGAGCGTACCGGGCGCAACGGGCCCGGGGCGAAAAGAGGGCATCGCCGGGGCTCTGTTTCCGGGCTCGTGCGGCCCGTCGGGAGTGATCGTCGTCACGGCGGTGTTGCCTCGATTTCATTCGCCTGGCTTGAACGTGACCGGCAGCCGCGGAGCGGCGGCGCCGGTCGGCGGGACCTGGAGGGTTTTCAGCGCGAACGCCATGACCTGCTGGAAGACCGGGCCGCAGACCTGGCCTCCGAAGTAGCTGCCCTTGGTGGGGTTCTGTACGGCGCAGTAGACGGTGATACGGGGCTTGTCGGCGGGCGCGAAGCCGGCGAACGAGGCGGTGTAGCCGTGGTAGCGGCCGGTCTTCGGGTCCACCCGGTTGGACGTGCCGGTCTTGCCGCCGACGCGGTACCCGTCGATCTTCGCCTTCGCTCCGGTGCCCTCCTCGTCGTCCACCACCGACTCCAGCATGGTGGCGAGCGTCTCGGCGGTCTTCCGGCTGACCACGCGGTCCCTGGCGGGCTTGGGGGCCGATACGTACCGGCCGTCGGGTCCGGTGGTGCCGCGGACGAGCGTCGGGGCGATCCGCTCGCCCCCGTTGGCGATGGTGGAGTAGACGGAGGCGGCCTGGACGGCGTTGAGGGACAGGCCCTGTCCGAACGGGATCGTGTACTGCTGGGAGGTGTTCCAGTTCTGCGGCTTGGCCAGGATGCCGTCCGTCTCGCCGGGGAAGCCGAGGCCGGTCGGGCGGCCGATGCCGAACTTGCGCAGGTAGGAGTAGAGGACCTGGTTGGCCTGGGGCTGGGTCTTGCCGAGCTGGCCGGCCGCCATGATCGTGCCGATGTTGCTGGACTTGGCGAGGACGCCGTTGAGCGTCAGGTTCCAGGTGGCGTGGTCGACGTCGTCGGAGAACAGCCGGTCGCCGCGGTGCAGCCGGTTGGGCACGGTGACGCGGGTGTACGGGGTCGCGACGCCCTCTTCCAGGACGGCGGCCATCGACATCAGCTTGCTGGTGGAACCCGGCTCGAAGGCGTCGGTGAGCGCGGCGTTGCCCAGCGCCTCCGGGTTGGCCTTCGCGACGTTGTTGGGGTCGAAACCGGGCGCGTTGGCCAGGGCCAGGATCTCGCCGGTGCGGGTGTCCTGGACGACGACGTATCCGCGGTCCGCCTGGGACCTTTTGACCTGGTCGGCGATGGCCTGCTGGGCCGCCCACTGGATGTCGCGGTCGAGGGTCAGCTGGACGGCGGTGCCGGGGACGGCGGGGCGCTCCTGGGTGTCGGCGGTGGGCACCCGCCGGCCGCCGGACTGGGCGTAGACGAGCTTGCCGTCCTTGCCGGCCAGTGCCTTGTCGAGCTGGGCCTCCAGGCCGCCGGCGCCCTTGCCGTTGCCGCCGACGAAGCCGAGGACGCCGGCGGCGAGGTCGTGGCCCGGATAGACGCGCTTGCTGTGCTTGTCGGCGAAGACCCCGACCAGGACGTCCGGCCGGGGCGCGCTCTTGGGAGCGGCGGCGGCCTTGGCGTCGAGGGATTTGCGCAGGTCCTTGATCCGCTTCCAGACCTGGGGGGTCCGCTGCCGGGCGAGGAGCACGTAACGGGACTTGGGCCGGGCGAGCTGGGCGGCGAGGGTGTCCTGCGGCTCGCCGAGGATCGGCGCGAGCAGCGCGGCGGCCTGCTGTGGCGCGTCCTTGATCTTGATCTTGTCGGGGGCGAGCAGGCTCGGGTCGGCGGTGATGTCGTAGGCGTCGACGGTGGTGGCCAGGTCCACCCCCTCCCGGTCGGTGATCGCACCGCGCGCGGCGGCCAGCTTGACCGGGACATAGCGGTTCTCGTTGGCCTTGGCGGCGTACGCCCCGGCGTCCACGGCCTGTACCTGCACGAGCCGTACGACGAAGGCCAGCATCACCAGCGTCAACGCCAGGGAAACCAGCCGCAGCCGGGGGCGCGGGCTGCCCAGGCGGAGCGCGTTGATGGCCGGCCGGGGGCGGCCTGCCGGCGGCCGGGCGCCCCCGGACCGGGAGGTGCCCTGCCGGGGCGCGGGGCGCCGGCCTGCGGCCGGCCGGCCGCCGCGGGCGCCGGCTTGGCTGCCGGGCCGGGCGGGACGCGGGACGCGGCGGGGGTCCCTGGGCTCGGTCATACCGCGGTCTCCGGGGCGTGCGCGGGGGTGGTGGGGAGCGGGGCGCCATACGGCCGCGGGGCCGGTGCGGCGTACGGGACTGCGGCCTCGGGCATCACGGGGTCACCTGCCGGAGGTCGTCGGGGAGTGGGCGGCGGAGCGGCCGGACGCCGGGACGGCGGGCACCGACGGGGACGGCGAGTCGGTGAGCACGGCGGCCGGTACCACCGGGGTGGCCATCGGGCCCGGGAAGGCGGTGGCGCCCGGCGTGCTGGGCGCGAGCGGGCCCAGCGGCCACCGGGCGGCCTCCGGCATCGCCGCGGCCTGCGGGCTGGGCGCGGGGGGCTCGCCGGACGGGCCCAGCGGCGACGGTCCGGCGGACGCGCTCAGCGGTGCCTCCTCGGACGAGGCCACGCCCGGCTTGCCGCGGACCGTACCGTCCGGCAGCAGGAAGACCGGGATGCCGCCGGGCACCATGCCCAGCTTCCGGGCCCGCCGCGCCAGCTCGCCCGGCGCGGAGTAGCCGTCCACCTCCTGCTGGAGCGCCTGCTGCTCGTCCGTCAGCTCGCTGGTCTTCCGCTCCAGCTTGCTGAGCTCGAACGACCCTTGGTTGAGCGCCGAGTTGAGCAGCAGCAGGGTGATCAGCCCGGACCCCAGGAGCACCACGACGAGCAGCACGAAGGGCGTTCGCGCGGCCGTACCGCCCCGAGGAGCGGAGGGCAGCAGCGCGGCGAGGCGCTGCTTCCCGCGCGGCCGGCCCCCCTGGCGTGTCACGCGATGTCCTCGCGGATGCGCTCGGCGCCGCGCAGCCGGGCGGGGGCCGCGCGCCGGTTCTCGGCGACCTCCTCCTCCGTGGGCAGTTCGGCGCCGCGGGTCAGCAGCTTCAGCCGGGGCTGGTAGCGCTCGGGGACGACCGGCAGCCCGGGGGGCGCGGTGTTGGTCGCACCGGCCGCGAAGACCTGCTTGACCAGCCGGTCCTCCAGCGAGTGGTACGAGAGCACGGCGATCCGGCCGCCCACGGCGAGCGCCTTGACGGCGGCCGGGATGGCGCGCTCGACGCAGGCCAGCTCGCCGTTGACCTCGATGCGCAGCGCCTGGAAGGTGCGCTTGGCCGGGTTGCCGCCGGTGCGCTTGGCGGCCTGCGGCAGCGCCTCGCGGATCAGCTCGACCAGCCGCGCGCTGTTGTCGAACGGCTCCTTGGCCCGCTCGCGGACCACCGCCGAGACGATCCGCTTGGCCTGCTTCTCCTCCCCGTAGGAGCGCAGGATCCGGACCAGCTCCCCGGGCGGGTAGGTGTTAAGGACGTCGGCGGCGCTGATGCCGGTCGTCTGGTCCATCCGCATGTCCAGCGGGGCGTCCTGGGCGTACGCGAAGCCGCGCTCGGCCTCGTCGAGCTGCATCGAGGAGACCCCGAGGTCGAACAGCACGGCCTGGACGCGCGGCAGCCCCAGCCGGTCGAGGACCTGGGGGAGCTCGTCGTAGACGGCGTGCACGAGGGTGGCGCGGTCACCGTAGGGGGCCAGCCGCTCCCCGGCGAGCCGCAGCGCTTCCGGGTCGCGGTCGAGGGCGACGAGGCGGGCCTCGGGGAAGGCGGAGAGCAGCGCCTCGCTGTGCCCCCCGAGGCCGAGGGTGCAGTCGACGACGACCGCGCCGGGCCCGGCGAGCGCCGGAGCGAGCATGTCCAGGCACCGCCGGAGCATGACGGGTACGTGGCGGGTGTTGCTGCTCATGCGGCGGCCCCACTGCGCTCGGCGGGCCTGCATGCGCAGAGCGCGCACCACTTTCTGATTCGCTCGCTGCGCTCGCTCATATGCCTTCCGATGGTGGGCGGCAGGTGGGTCCCCGGCCGTTGGCTGGGGGGTTGCCGCACGTACCGCTTGGTCCCCGCCCGCTCTGAAGGGGAAGTGGCCCTCCGGCGACGGGGAAGAGACGCCGGATGACCGTGGAGCGGGAGGAGGCCGAACCGTACGTACGGATTTCACGCACGCGAGGGATCCGGGATCCTTAAGGAGAGCGTCACGCCTCCCACTTCGCGCCACTTTAGTCCACCTGCTGCCCCGGTCAATCAACCGGTTCCGCGCGTCCCGCGGCGGCTTCCCGGGGGCGTGCGGACGGCGCCGCGCGCGGCGCCGTCACCCGTCCCGCGCCGGCGTGAACGCGTCTGTGGACTACCTCACAAGCTGCGAGGTTGCCCCCTATGCCCGCCCTCACATGCGGCTGAACAAGCCATCGGCGATTACCTTGATTCCATGCCCATACCTGCGTCGCAGCCGTTGCCCCCGTCCCCTGAGAGCGCCGCCGACCGTGCCGGCGGCACGGTCACCGACCGCCTCGTCGAGGCGAACCAGCGCTATGCCGCTGCCTTCACCGACCCCGGAATGGACGCCCGGCCGGTCCTCAAGGTCGCCGTGGTGGCCTGTATGGACGCCCGGATCGACCTGCACGCCGCGCTGGGCCTGGAGCTCGGCGACTGCCACACCATCCGCAACGCCGGCGGCGTGGTGACCGACGACATCATCCGCTCCCTGACGATCAGCCAGCGCGCACTCGGCACCCGCTCGGTCGTCCTCATCCACCACACCGGCTGCGGCCTGCTGGGCCTGACCGAGGACTTCCGGCACGAGCTGGCGGCCGAGGTCGGGCAGCGGCCCACCTGGGCGGTCGAGGCGTTCAAGGACCTCGACGAGGACGTCCGGCAGTCCATGCAGCGGGTGCGCACCTCCCCCTTCCTGCCGCACACCGACGACGTCCGCGGGTTCGTGTTCGACGTGACGACGGGGCTTCTGCGGGAGATCGATCCGCGGAGCTGACGTGGGGCGGGACCGCCGTGGCGTGCGGCGATCCCGCCTGCCCACTCCCGCCCCAGGCTCGTATTGCCCGGCTTGCCCTGATGCGACCGGCACAACGGTGTGAGTTATCCACAGGCCATGACGCGAAGCCGCGCGGGCGGCAAGAATGCCTGGGTGACATCGCCCCGGCCGTGGCCGGGCGCGATGCACGATCGGGGAGGGCCGGGTCCGTCAAGGGGGCGTCGGCCACCCGTGTACGGGCCGAGGAGGGCCGAGTGACGACGTATGACGAACGAGCGAGCCTCAGCGATCTGACCAGCACCGCCGAGCGGGTTCACCGGTCGGTGGAGGGTGTGATCGAGGGCAAGCCGGAGGTCGTACGGCTCGCGCTGACCGTCCTGCTCGCCGAGGGGCATCTGCTCATCGAGGACGTGCCGGGTGTCGGCAAGACGATGCTCGCCAAGGCGCTCGCCCGGTCCATCGACTGCTCGGTGCGCCGCATCCAGTTCACCCCTGACCTGCTGCCGTCGGACATCACCGGCGTCAGCGTCTACGACCAGCAGCGGCAGGACTTCGAGTTCAAGCCGGGCGCGATCTTCGCCCAGATCGTGATCGGTGACGAGATCAACCGCGCCTCCCCCAAGACCCAGTCGGCGCTCCTGGAGTCCATGGAGGAGCGCCAGGTCACCACCGACGGGCAGACGTACGAACTGCCCAGCCCCTTCATGGTGGTCGCCACCCAGAACCCGGTGGAGATGGAGGGCACCTACCCGCTGCCCGAGGCGCAGCGCGACCGCTTCATGGCGCGGGTGTCGATCGGCTACCCCAGCCCGGCGGCCGAGCTCCGGATGCTCGATGTGCACGGCGGCGCCTCCCCCTTGGACGACCTCCAGCCGGTGGCGCACGCCCACGACATCGTGAAGCTGACCGAGGCGGTGCGCACGGTCCATGTCGCGGAGCCGGTGCGCAGATACGCCGTGGATCTGGTGGCGGCCACCCGCAGCCACCCGGATCTGCGGCTGGGCGCCTCGCCGCGGGCGACGCTGCATCTGCTGCGCGCGGCGAAGGCCGCGGCGGCCATGGCCGGGCGGGAGTTCGCGCTGCCGGACGATGTCCAGTCACTGGCGGCGGCCGTCCTCGCGCACCGTCTGCTGCCCACCGCCCAGGCCCAGTTGAACCGCCGTACGGCCGAGCAGGTCGTGCTGGAGATCGTGCAGCGCGTCCCGGTTCCGGACCCGTCCGCGCCGCAGTGGCGGCAGGTCCACGGCCGGCAGCCGCCCGGCGCACGGGAGCTGTGATGTCCGTCGGGGGGAGCGAGGGCACCCCGGAGCCCGGCGGGCTGCGCGCGGCCCTCGGGGGGCTGACGACGCGCGGCCGGTCGTTCCTGGCGGCCGGGCTGGCCGCCGCGGCGTGCTCGTATCTCCTCGGGCAGGCGGATCTGCTGCGGGTCGGCCTGCTGCTGGCGGTGCTGCCGCTGGTGTGCGTCCTGGTCCTGCACCGCACCCGCTACCGCGTCGCGGGCAGCCGGACCCTCTCCCCCGCCCGAGTCTCCGCCGCCGCCGAGGCCCGGGTCCGGCTGCGGATGGAGAACGTCTCCCGGCTGCCCACGGGGGTGCTGATGCTCCAGGACCGGGTGCCGTATGTACTCGGGCCGCGGCCCCGCTTCGTCCTGGACCGGGTAGAGGCCGGCGGCCGGCGGGAGGTGTCCTACCGCGTCCGCTCCGACCTGCGCGGCCGGTATCCGCTGGGCCCGCTGCAACTGCGGCTCTCCGACCCGTTCGGCATGTGCGAGCTGACCCGCTCCTTCAGCGCCTCCGACACCCTGACGGTGGTGCCCCGGGTCGAGCCGCTGCCCGCGGTCCGGCTGACCGGCGAGGCCGCCGGGTACGGCGACGGCGGCCACCGCTCGCTCGCGCTGGCCGGGGAGGACGACGTCATCCCGCGCGGCTACCGGCACGGCGACGATCTGCGCCGGGTCCACTGGCGCTCCACCGCGCGCTACGGCGAGCTGATGGTGCGCCGCGAGGAGCAGCCGCAAAAAGCCCGCTGCACGATCCTGCTCGACACCCGCGCCACCGCCCATGAGGGCTCCGGGCCCGACTCGGCCTTCGAGTGGGCGGTCGCCGGCGCCGCCTCGGTCGCGCTCCATCTGCTGGAGCGGCGGTTCTCGGTGCGGCTGCTGACCGACACCGGCAGCTCGGTTCCCGGCCCGGACAGCGGCGGCGGCAGCGAGTCCGCCGACGCGGCCGGGCTGCTGCTGGACACCCTCGCGATCGTGGAGCACTCCGACGAGGAGGGCCTCTCCGCGGCGTACGAGGCGCTGCGCGGCGGCACGGAAGGACTGCTGATCGGCTTCTTCGGCGACCTGGACGAGCGGCAGGCGGCGGTCGCCGGCCGGATACGCCGGCACGGCAGCACCGCGCTCGCGTTCGTCCTGGACGGCGACGCCTGGACCCGCGGCCCCGGCAGGATCCGCGTCTCCCGCGGGCAGACACCGGTCGCCGAGCGGCTGCGGATGCTGCGCGAGGCGGGCTGGGCGGCGCTGCCGGTGGAGCCGGGCGCCTCACTGGCCGAGCTGTGGCAGACCGCGGACGGGGCCGGAGCGGGTCCGGAGCCGGCGGCCGGGGCGGATCCGGTCGGCAGGGCGTCGGGAGGTGGGGCGTGAACGGCGCTCCCGAGCGAAGTGAGGCAGGAGCATGAGCGGCCGGGCGCGGCTGGCGCTGTGCGCGATGGTGGCGACGCTGTGTGCCGCATGCACGCTGCTGCCGCTGGTGGATCCGATCAGCTGGATGTTCCAGGCCGCCGTCCTGCTGGCGCTGGTGACCGGCGTGGGGGCGCTGGCCCGGCGGGTCCCGCTGGCCAGGCCCCTGACCATCGGCACGCAGGTGCTGGCGGTCGTACTGCTGCTGACCGTGCTGTTCGCGCGCGACCAGGCGCTGGCCGGGCTGCTGCCGGGCCCGGACGCCATCGCCGCCCTCGGCAGCCTGGTGCAGGAGGGCGTGCACGATGTCGGCCGGTACGCCATCCCGGCCCCCGTCACCCCCGGAATCCGGCTGCTGCTGGTCGCCGGGGTGCTGCTGATCGGCGTGGTCGTGGACGCGCTGGCGGTCACCTACCGCAGCGCCGCGCCGGCCGGGCTGCCGCTGCTCGCGCTCTATTCGGTGGCGGCCGGGCTCTCCCAGGGCGGCTCCGGCTGGCTGTGGTTCCTGGTGGCCGCCGCCGGCTATCTGCTGCTTCTGCTCGCCGAGGGCCGCGACCGGCTCTCCCAGTGGGGCCGGGTCTTCCGCGGTGCGGGCACGGGCCGGCCGGGGTTCGCCGACGGGCCGGCGCCGGTACCGGTCCGTACGGGCCGCCGGATCGGCGCGCTGGCGCTGGGGATCGCGCTGGCGGTGCCCGCCGTGCTGCCGTCCATGGGCGGCGGGCTGCTCGGCCCGGCCGCCGGTGCCGCCGGCCCGGGCGGCGGGGGCGGCACCATCTCCGCGATCAACCCGCTGGTCTCGCTCCAGGACAGCCTGAACCAACCGGAGGACCGCGAGGTCCTCAACTACCGCACGACCGCGGCCGACACCCGGGAGATGTATCTGCGGATCGTCGCCCTGGACCAGTTCGACGGCACGACCTGGAAGCCGTCCGAGCGGACGGTCACCGACGTCCCCGGCGAATTGCCGAGCCCGGCCGGCCTGAGCTCCACGGTGGCGAACACCCGGATCAACACCTCCATCTCGACCGCCCCGTGGTACGCCCAGAACTGGCTGCCGCTCCCGTACCCGGCGTCCAAGGTGGACATCCCCGGCCGCTGGCGCTTCGAGCCCGAGGGCCGCACCCTGGTCGGCGACCGCGGACAGAACACCCACGGCCTGCAATACCAGGTCGAGAGCCTCCAGCTGCGGCCCACCGCCCAGCAGCTGGCCGATGCCCCGGCGCCGCCGGCCGCGCTGCTGCACGAGTACACCAAGGTGCCGGACACCCTCCCCTCGGTCGTCCGCACCACCGCCCGCCAGGTGACCCGGGGCGCCACGACCGCGTACGCCAAGGCCGTCAAGCTCCAGGACTGGTTCGCGCTCTACGGCGGCTTCAGCTACAACACCGAGGTCCGGGCGGGCAGCGGCTCCGAGGCGATAGCCCGCTTCCTGGAGGACAAACAGGGCTTCTGCGTCCACTTCTCGTTCTCGATGGCGGCGATGGCACGCACCCTGGGCATCCCGGCCCGGGTCGCGGTCGGCTTCACACCGGGCACCAAGCAGCCCGACGGCACGACCTCGGTCGGCCTCAAGGACGCACACGCCTGGCCGGAGCTGTACTTCCAGGGCGTCGGCTGGACCCGCTTCGAGCCGACCCCGAGTCGTGGCAGCGTCCCGGACTACGCCTCCCCGGACACCTCGCACCCGACCGGTCCCGGCAGCCCCGCTCCCGAGCCCGCACAGTCCGCGGCCCCCTCGTCCGAACCGTCCGCGGGCCCGTCCTGCGGCCCCGGTGAGCACCGGGCCGGGTCCGGCGCGGCGTGCCTGTCGGCGCCTGCCCTGCCCGGATCCGGCCCGCCGGGCGGCGGCCCCTCGCCGTGGCCGCTGGTGGGTCTGGTGGCGGCGGTGCTGCTCGTCGTGCTGCTGCTCGCGGTCCCGCTGCTGTGGCGGGTCCGTACGCGCGCCCGGCGGCTGGCGGGCGGCGGACCGGCCGGCGACGGCGCGGAGGCCACCCTCGCCGCCTGGCGGGAGCTGCTGGACACCGGCTGGGACTTCGGCATCCTGCCGGACGAGTCGCTGACCCCGCGCAAGGCGGCGGCGCGAATCATTCGTGTCGGGGATCTGCAACCGGACGCCGCCGGTGCCGCCCGGCGCGTCGCGGCGGCGGTGGAACAGGTTCTGTACTCCCCGCAGCCGCTGCCGGCGACCGGGCTCACCGCGGACGTCCGGCTGGTGCGGTCCGGCCTGCGGGACGGGGCGACCCGCGGCCTGCGGCTGCGCGCCGGCATCGCCCCGCGCTCCGCGGCCCGCCTCCGGTGGGCCTGCGCGGACCGGTGGTCGGCCGTGCTGCTGCGCTGCCGCGGCAGCCGCCCGGTGGCCGCGGCACGGCGCGCCACGGCCGCTCTCCGGTCACGCCGACGGCCCGGCTCGCGGGCGTAGGGCGCGTCCGCGACGCTCCGCCCGCGCGCCGAGCCGCCGGTCACCGGTGCCGGTCACCGGCAGGTCGGACGCGTGGGGTGCGGACGCGCGGCGCCCGGTGTGATGCGGCGGCTCGGGCTCCGGCGTGTCGGCGACCGGGCCCGGGTGAGTACAGGACGGAGACGGGCGTGCACCTTCCGCGGCAAGCGCCGCGCGCCGGGTGGAGGCCTGCGGACCTGTCCTGGCTTCCGCCGTCCGGCCCGGTCAGAAGCCAAGACAGGTCGGGCAGGCCCTACGGGTGGGGCAGCCCCGGCCCCCGGCCAGGTCACGCGTCAGGGCAACGTGGTGCGGCCCCCGACAGGATCGGGGGCCGCACCACGACATCGTATGGAAGCACCACGGCCCGTGCGCACGCGGCGCAGCTCGGCTCAGCCCGCCACGGCGGCGACACCACTCACCATTGCACCGAGAAGAACCGTTCCTCGACCGGTCACGGCTCGCCCTGGTGCATCCCAGCCAAAGCGGGTGAAACTCGGCGAAGAGATCGAGCGGGGGCTCTCGTGCGGAGACGATCAGGCCGTTCCACGCTGCGGGACATCTCCGCTGGGCATCGCTGCGGGGCTTCGGAGCGTACAGACGCGGAGCGCCCCTCAGCGGCTGGCCAGAAGCCGGTCAGTGGCCCTGTTCGTCGCGCCGGCGCTGCCAGCGGTCCTCGATACGGTCCATCATCGAGCGGCGCTGCCTGGCCTGCCGTCGCGCCGGCCCGCCGACGCCTCCGGGGGCCCCGCCCGCCCGCCGCTCGCCCGTCTTCGGGGCCTTGCGCCACCCGGTGACGGCCAGTACGGCACAGCCGAGCATGACGAGGAAGCCGACCACGCTGATCCAGATCTGCTGCGCGACCATTCCGGCCATGAGCAGGGCGATACCCACCAGGAAGCCCGCGACCGCTTGGTAGACCCGTCGCCGGGTGTACGTACGCAGCCCGCTTCCCTCAAGCGCTGTCGCGAACTTGGGATCTTCGGCGTACAGCGCTCGCTCCATTTGCTCGAGCATGCGCTGCTCGTGCTCCGAGAGCGGCACGGAGTCCTCCTACTCGTCGGTCGCGGGGGGCGACCGGGGTGCGACCCTTTCAGGATAGGCAGGGAATCGCCCCCGTGAAACCCGCCCCTCTACGCCAATTCACTGGCCAAGCCGCCGCGGCGGCCGGTGGTGATGCTGGCTGCATTCCCCACCCGCCAGTCCGTCATGCCGGAACGTCGTACACCGATCATACGGGGCGAAGGGGCTGTTCGGGTGGCCTGTGGCCGACCGCACGCGGTGGTCGGGGCCGCCGCGGGGCCAGCCGTCCTCGGTCAGTCGCGCTCGGCGAGGACGTGCAGCTGGGTGGCCACGGAGTGGAAGGCGGGCTGCTCGGCAGCGGCGGCCTCCAGCTTCAGCAGCGCGTCCATGGCGCCGGGCTCGGTGTCGACCAGCACGCCGGGGACCAGGTCGGCGAAGACCCGTACTCCGTGCACCGCGCCGACCTTGAGGCCGGTGGCGGTGACCAGTTCGATGAGCTGGTCGGCGGTGAACCGGCGCGGGACCGGGTCGCCCTGGCCCCAGCGACCCGAGGGGTCGGTGAGGGCGTGGCGGGCCTCGGTGAAGTGGCCCGCCAGGGCGCGGGCGAGGACCGCCCCGCCCAGGCCGGCGGCGAGCAGGCTGAGGGTGCCGGCCGGGCGCAGCGCGTCGGCGACGTTGCGCAGGCCCTCGGCGGGGTCGTCGACGTACTCCAGCACGCCGTGGCACAGCACGGCGTCGTAGCCGCTGCGCTCGACGACCTGGAACAGGCCGTGGGCGTCGCCCTGGACCCCGCTGATCCGGTCGGCCACCCCGGCCTCCGCGGCCCGGCGCTCCAGGGCGAAGAGGGCGTTCGGGCTGGGGTCGACGACCGTGACGCGGTGGCCGAGACGGGCCACCGGCACGGCGAAGTTACCGCTGCCGCCGCCGGTGTCGAGGACGTCCAGGGCGTCGCGCCCGGCGGCCTTGACCCGGCGCTCCAGGGCGTCTTTGAGGACCTCCCAGACCACGGCGGTACGAAGGGATGCGCGCGGGCGCAGCAGGTCAGACACGGCGGGTGGCTCCTCGGCGGGGGCATGAACATCCAGTCGCTCACCACCCTATTCCGTATTCCGTCCGGCGCCGTGCCCAGCCCGCGCCGCCGCGCTCGGCCGGCCCGCGCAGCCCGCGCGGTGCAGTGCGCTGCCCATCCCCCGCGGCGCTGCCCGCATCCCCGCGCCGTGCAGCCCGCGCCGCCGCGCTGTTCCCGTCCGCGCTGCCGCGCTGCTCCCGCCCGCGCTGCCGCGCCGTTCCTGCCCGCGCTGCCGCGCTCAGCCCGCCCGTTCCGTCCGCTCCGCGCGCTGCGGCGGGAGTGCCGGCTGGATCCGCAGCAGCCGCTCCACGAGGTGCAGGAACATCTCCGCATCGCGCAGCAGGTCGTCGGCGTCACGGTGGCCGGCCGCGCCGGCTATGCCGGCCTCCGCCCTGGCCCGCCGGCCGGCGCCGGCCGCGAACAGGGCGCTCCACTCGGCCAGTTCGGGAGCGACCTCCGGCAGCACGTCCCACGCGCTCCGGATACGCTGCCTCCGACGCACAGTGGTCTCCGGTCGGCCGCGGACGGCGAGGACGGCGGCTGCGGTGCGCAGCGCGGCCAGATGGGCCGTGGCGAACCGCTCGTTGGGGCTTTCCAGGGTCTGGGCCTCGTCGAGGCCGTGCTGAGCCTGGGCGAGCAGGTCGAGGGCGGCGGATGGCGCTGCCGTCCGCCGCAGGACGGGGTGGACATCGCTCGGGGGACCGTACGCAGCGGAGCTGCCCGCGGTGGGACGAGCTGCCATGACGAACCTCCTGTCGTCGCATGCCGGTTCAGGACCGAATGCCGATTCGGACCGCTGACCCCATCGTGAGGTACACCACTGACAACCGGCCCTGACCTGCACTTTCGTCCGAATCGAGGGGGATTGCCGGGGGTGCGGGTCACCGCCGCGGCACGGGTGGGGGGTGCGTCCCGCACGGATCGTCGCGAACCCCTTGCGGAAAGAGTCGCGGAATCCCCATACTTTTTGAACTGACCAGTCAGTTCAAGGAGGGATCGTGGACAGCACCCCGCACGGGGCGGCGGTCACGGCCGCGGGATACGGGGTCAAGGGCCCCCGCGGATGGGCGTTCCGAGGCATCGACATCACCGCGGAGCCCGGCGCGCTGATCGCCGTACAGGGACCGTCGGGCTCCGGCCGTACATGTCTGCTGCTCGCGCTCACCGGCCGGATGAAGACCGCCGAAGGCACCGCCGAGGTCGGCGGGCTGCCGCTGCCCAAGAAGATGGCCGCGGTCCGGTCCGTCACCGCGCTCGCCCATGTGCCCGGGATCGCCGAGCTCGACCCGGCGCTGACCGTGGGCGAGCATCTGCGCGAACGTGCCCTGTTGCAGGGCCGGTTCGGCGGTTCGCTCGCCACCCTGCTGCGGCCTCGGCAGGAGCGCCGGGCCGCGGCCCGCGCCCTCGTGGACGACGCGCTCACCGCCGCCGGGCTGGACCTCGACGCGCTGCCCAAGGGGATCCGCACCTCCGTACGCGATCTGGAGCGGCTGGAGGCGCTGCGACTGTCCGTGGCGCTGGCGCTGATCGGCGGCCCCCGGCTGCTGGCCGTGGACGACACCGATCTGAAGCTGTCCGACGAGGAGCGCGCCGCGGCCTGGGCGATGCTGCGCTCCCTCGCGGCGGCCGGCACCACCGTGCTCGCGGTGTGCAGCGAGCCGCCGCAGGACGCCCCGGACGTGGTGCTGGTGCGCACCGGCCGCCCGGAGCAGGACGCTGCCGACGCCCCCGTGGACGGCGGGCACGACGACGAGGAGGGGGCGGCCGATGCGCTCGCCGAAGCTGGCCGCGCTTGAGCTGAAGCGGTTCGGGAGGGGGAAGCTGCCGCGCGCCGCGCTGGCCGCTCTCCTGCTCCTGCCGCTCCTGTATGGCGCGCTGTACCTGTGGTCCTTCTGGGACCCGTACGGCCGGCTGGACAAGATCCCGGTCGCGCTGGTCAACGAGGACAAGGGCGCCGAGGTCGACGGGAAGCGGATCTCGGCGGGCGACGGCATCGTCGCCGGGCTGCGCGACAGCCACACCTTCGACTGGCGCCACGTGGACGCCAAGGAGGCCGCCAGGGGTGTGGAGGACGGCTCGTACTACCTCTCGCTGTCCATCCCGCAGGACTTCAGCCGGAAGATCGCCTCCAGTTCGGGGAGCCACCCGGAGACCGGCCTGCTCAAGGTCCGCACCAACGACGCGAACAACTACATCGTGGGGCAGATCTCCCGGACGGTGTTCTCCGAGGTCCGCTCGGCGGCCTCGGAGAAGTCCTCGCGCACCTTCCTGGACAAGATCTTTGTCTCGTTCTCGACCCTGCACGGCAAGACCGAACAGGCCGCCGACGGCGCCGACCGGCTCAGGAACGGCATCGGGCAGGCCAAGGACGGCGCCGGCAGACTGGCCGACGGCCTGGGCACCGCGAAGAACGGCAGCGGCAAACTGGTCAACGGCCTGGGAGATCTGGACTCCGGCGCCGGGCAGCTCACCCAGGGCAGCGCCGACCTCGCCAAGGGGGCCGGTACGGCCGCCGACGGATCGCGCCAACTGGCCGACGGATCCAGGCAGGTGGCCGACGGGACCCAGCAGCTTGCCGACACGGTCAACGGGTTCGCCGGCAAGGTCGGGCCGTTCATCCGGGCGCACGGCAAGGAGATCGGCGAGGCGGCGCAGCTGGTGGCCGACGGCTCGCAGGCGGTCCGCGACCATCTGGACAAGCTGCCCGCCGCAGCCGCCACGGGGGCGAAGCTCTCCCGGGGGATCGCCGACCACCTGGACACGTACTACCGGCTGCACTGCGACAGCGTCATCACCCTGGACACCTCCTGCGCCGAGCTGAAGCAGATCAGGGACCAGGCGGCCACCGCGGCGGACACGGCCGAGGAGGTCAGCGGCTACGCCCACGACCAGCAGAACCTCGACCAGCTGGGCCGCGACCTGGACACGCTGCACTCCCTGGCGGCCGAACTGGCGCAGCACGGCCCGACCCTCGGCGCCGACATGGACGCCGCGGTCCAGAAGATCAACGACCTCAACGACGGCGCCCACAAGGTCTCCGCGGGCGCCCGCAAACTGGCCGCGGGCAACGCCCAGTTGGCCACCGGTGCGGGCCGGCTCAACGACGGCGCGCAGCAGCTGCACGACGGAACCGGGCGCGCCGCTTCCGGTATGGGCGACCTGGACTCCGGCGTCGGCAAGCTCAAGGACGGCGCGCGGACGCTGGACGGCGGGATGTTCAAGCTGTCGGACGGCTCGGCCAAACTGGCCGGCGGGCTGCACGACGGGGCGAAGCAGATCCCCGACTACGGCAAGAAGGACCGCGACGCGCGCACCCTGGTGATGTCCGACCCGGTCCAGCTGGCGTCCGATGCCGCCCACAAGGCGCCCAACTACGGCACGGGCTTCGCCCCGTACTTCATCCCGCTGTCCCTGTGGGTCGGCGCGATGGTGGCGTACATGCTGATCGCGCCGCTCAACCGGAGGGCGCTGGCGATGGGCGCGTCATCGTGGCGGGTGACGCTCTCCGGATGGCTGCCGGTGTTCGGCATCGGGGTGCTCCAGACCGCGGCGCTGATGTCCGTCCTGCACTTCGCGCTCGGCCTGGAGATGGTCAGGGCGGCCGGCACGATCGGCTTCCTGGTCCTGGTCACGGCGTGCTTCTCGGCGATCGTGCAGTGGCTGAACGCGAAGTTCGGACCGGCCGGCCGGATCCTCGTCCTGGCGCTGCTGATGCTCCAGCTGACGTCGGCGGGCGGCACGTATCCGGTGCAGACCAGTCCGGGCGTCTTCGGGGCCATCCACCCCTATCTGCCGATGAGTTACATCGTGGCGGGGCTGCGGCGGCTCATCACGGGCGGCGACCTCGCGCCCGTATGGCAGGGCAGTGCGGTGCTGCTGGCGTTCACTCTCGGCGCGCTCGCGCTGACCTCTCTGGCGGCGCGTGGCCGCCAGGTCGTGCGCATGAAGGACCTGCACCCGGAGCTGAGCCTGTGAACGAGCACACAGCGAGGAACGGCACAATCGCCTCCATGGACAGCTCCAACACACGCCGCGACGCCACCCGGCGCAAACTCTTCGAAGCCGCGGTCACGCTCATCGCCGAACAGGGCTTCTCCTCCACCACGGTGGACGAGATCGCCGAGCGGGCGGGCGTCGCGAAGGGCACCGTCTACTACAACTTCGCGAGCAAGAACGTTCTCTTCGAAGAGCTGCTGCGGCACGGCATCGAGCTGCTGGCGACCTCTCTCCAGGCCGCCGCCGATGAGGTCACCGACCGGGGCGGCAGCCGGATCGACGCGCTGGACGCCATGATCTGGGCGGGTCTGGACTTCATCTCCCGCTACCCGGCGCTCACCCAGCTCTACGTCGCCGAGCTGTGGCGCACCAACCGCGCCTGGCAGTCCACGCTGATGGTGGTGCGCCAGCGGGCCATCACGGTGGTGGAGGACGTCCTGCGGGAGGCCGTGGCCGGAGAGGAGCTGAGCGAGGAGATCGACATCCCGCTGACCGCATCGGCGCTGTTCGGGATGGTGCTGGTCGCCGCCCTGGACTGGCAGTCCTACCAGCCGGACCGCTCGATCGACGAGGTGCACGCGGCGCTGTCGCGGCTCCTCCAGGGGCGGGTCACCGGCCGCCCCGCCTGAGAGGCGGGCGCCGGCCCGTACGCACAAGTGCGCTGCCCTGGCACGGATCGTTCCCCCACCGATCCGACCAGGGCAGCGCTTCCCCCGTGTTTCCCCCGTACATCCCCCGTCACGTCCGGGAGCCGCGCCGCTCCGCCGCCCCGTGTCGGCGGTGCGGCGCCGCTTCCCGTCCGTGGCCCCCACTCTTCCGTCCAGGGGGGTGTCGGCCCATCCGCGTACCTACTCATCTCGGCGTCTGAGTACGGATACTCAAAGCTGAGCACCAGGCCTCAGCAGCCGGGCGCCCGGTCCGGCGACCGCCTACGATCTCCGGCGTGTCCGTACTTCCCTTGGTCTTCACCAGCGGCTGGGCGAGCGGGATCAACGCCTACGCCGTCGTCCTGCTCTTCGGCCTGCTCGGCGCGACCGGCGTCACCGACGAGGTGCCCGCCGCGCTCCAGCGCCCCGATGTGCTGATCGTCGCGGCGGTGCTCTTCGTGTGCGAGGCGGTCGCCGACAAGATCCCGTACGTGGACTCGGTCTGGGACGCCGTGCACACGGTGATCCGGCCGATCGCGGGCGGTGTGGTGGCGGCGCTGCTCGCCGGGCACAACGGCTCGCTGCCCGAGCTCGCGGCGGGCGCCGTGGGCGGCTCCACGGCGCTGCTCAGCCACCTGGTCAAGGCGGGCACCCGGATCGCGGTCAACACCTCGCCGGAGCCGGCCAGCAACATCGTCCTGAGCCTGGTGGAGGACCTGGGCGCCGCGGGGATCGTCGTGTTCGCCGTCTTCCATCCGGTGATCGCGGCGGTGATCGCGGCCGTGCTGCTGGCCGCGGGCGTCACGGTGGTGGTCCTCCTGTGGTCGCGGATCCGCCGCTACCTGCGGCGCAGGCGGCAGCGGCGGTCGGAGAAGCGGCTGTCCACGGCCGGCGGCGCGGTACCGCCCGCGGGCTGAACCGCCGCCTCCGGCCCGCGCGACCGGCCGTCGCGGGCGTTGTCAGTGCCGCCGGATAAAGTCGCAGGCATGGCAGGGATTGCGGTGATCGGCGCCGGGATGGGCGCGATGGCAGCCGCCGCCCGGCTGGCCGTCGCGGGCCACCGGGTGGCGGTTTTCGAGCGCGGTGCGACGTACGGCGGCGCGCTGCGCCGGTACGAGCGGGACGGCTTCGCCTTCGACACCGGGCCCGGCCTGCTGCACCTCCCGGCGGTCTACCGCGACCTGTTCCTCAAGACCGGCCGGGAGCCGCTGGAGAGCTGCGTCGAGCTGACCCAGGTCGATCCGGCGAGCCGGCATGCCTTCGCCGACGGCACCTCCGTCGCGCTGCCGAACGCCTCGCGGGCCGGGGTCCTGGCGGCCCTGGACGAGGCGCTCGGCACCGGCGCCGGTGAGCGCTGGAGCGATCTGGTGGGCCGCGCCCGCGAGGCGTGGGACGCCACCCGCCGGCCGCTCCTGGAGGAGCCGCTGCGGGCGGACTGGCGGGTCCTGGGGCGCGACCCGTATCCGGCGGTGCGCCGGCGCGGCCTGTTCGGGCGCGGCAAGGGCCCCACCACCGCCACCCTCGCGGAGATCGCCCGGCGCGAGCTGGCCGACCCGCGGCTGATCGCCCTGCTGGAGAGCCATGCGCTGGCCTACGGCTTCGACCCGCGCAGCGCCCCGGCGAGCGCGGCCGTGCTGCCGTACATGGAGCAGACCTTCGGCAGCTGGTACGTCCGCGGCGGGATGCGGGCGCTGGCCGGCGCGCTGTACGAGCGCTGCCGGGCGCGCAAGGTGGAGTTCTCCTTCGGCGCCCAGGTGACCCGGATCGTCGAGAAGGACGGCCGGGCGGCGGGCGTCGAACTGGCCGACGGGCGGCTCGCCGAGGCGGAGTTCGTGGTCGCCGGCATCGACCCCGTGCAGCTCCCCGGGCTGTGTGCCGGGCGGGATCCGTGGGGCGCGGACGCGGTCCGTCCCGACCCGGGGCCGGGAGACCGGACCACCGCGCGGCTGACGGTCTGTCTGGCGCTGCGCGGGGCCCGCCCGCAGGGGGCCGTCCACCGGACCGTGGTCCACGCACCGGACCGCGCGGCGGAGCTGGCAGGCGTCTTCGGTGACGGCCACGGCCTCCGGGAGCCCTGCGCCCGGCCGACGGTGACGGTGCTGCGCCCCGACGACCCCACCACCCGGCCCGGCGACGGCCACGAGGCGGTCACCCTGACCGCCACGGTCGCCCCGCACGGCCCCGTCGACTGGCACGACCCGGAGGCGCTGGCGCGGGACGCGGACCGCATGACCGAGGTCGCCGAGGCCGCGATACCGGACCTGCGGGAGCGGGTGCTGTGGCGCGAGATCGTGCCTCCCACGGAGAGCGGCCCGGTGCCGGGCCCGGCGCTGGCGGGGCAGGAGGGACGCTTTCTGCGCCCCGGCAACCGCACCGCGATACCGGGGCTCTACGCGGTCGGCGGCTGGTCTCATCCGGGCGGCGGGCCGGCGCACTCCGGGATGTCCGGCGCGATCGTCGCGGGCCTGATCGTGAACGGCGACGACTGGCACGGCTCGACGTGACGCCGCCGCGGTCCCGGGGGCCGGCGGCTCAGTAGCGGTAGTGCTGCTCGCCGTACCCCTGCTGCGGGGGCGGGTAGGGCGGCTGCTCGCCGGGGTGTTCGGGGTCGCGCTGCTGCGGCATCCAGACCCCGCCGGCCGGTGTCTCGCCGTAGCCCTGGCCCGTGGCGCCCAGCGGCTGCCCCAGGGCGTCGTACTGCTGGGCGGCGTAGGGCGCCTCACCGAAGGGGCTGGGCTCCTCGTAGGCGTCGTAGTGCGTGGCGTACTGCTGGGTACCGATGTACGGGTCCGAGTAGGGCGCCTGCTGCCCCTGGTGCAGACCGTCGTCGTAGGCCGGGTAGGGGTCCGTGTAGGCGTCCTGGCCGGGGGCGGGCGAGCCGTAACCGCCGCCGTAGGCATAGCCGTTGCCGTCGCTGTCGGCGCCGGCGTTGCCGAAGAGGTCATACGACGGCGAGGGTGCCGGCGCGGACGCCTGGGTGGCGCGGGCGTCGGGGCTGTAGACGCCGTACGCGCCGGTCTCGTCGGGCAGCGGCTGCGGCGCGTAGACGGTGGCGTCGGCCTGGGCGTAGACGGTGGCGGCGTCCGGCTGCGGGTACGGCTCGGCGTACTGCCGGCCGTACTGCTCGCCGTAAGGCTCGGCGTACGCGGAGCCGTCCTGGCCGGGGGCGGACTGCGGGGCGTAGCCGGCCGGGTCCGGGGCCGCCCCGTAGGGGTCCTGGCCCTCGAAGCCGCCGGTGCCGTAGCCGCTCCCGGCCGCGTACGGGTCCTCGGCGGCGCCCTGGGCGGGGGCGTCGGCGGGCTCGGTGTCGGCCGGCGGGACCGCCTCGACGTCGGAGACCTGGAGGGCCGGTTGGGCGGCACGCCCGCCGGACGGGCGGGCCCGCCGCCGGCGGTTCTCCTTGGGCTTGCCGCCGATGGCCCAGCCGGCGGTGAAGCCGCGGCGGAAGGAGAGCGTCACAAAGGTCTGCCCGACCGCGAAGGCGACGGCGCCCACCCCGATCACGATCACCGAGGGGATGAGGACGCCGGCCACCACCCCGAGGAATCCGGTCAGGGCCAGCAGCCGCCAGCGCAGCCGGGCCTTGTGCTGGAAGAGGACCTCACCGAGCAGCCACAGGGCGACCAGGGCGAACGCGATGTAGAGGATCGTCCAGCCCATATGCGCCCCTCTTCCGCCGGATTCCGGCCACCGTGGTCAGGGCCGCTGGTGCAGCCCCAGATTCTCGTAGATTTCCAGGGTCGCCGTGGAGTGGTTCAGGGTAATGAAGTGCAACCCCGGAACGTCCTCGGCCATCAAGCGCGCACACAGTTCCGTCGCGTACTCGATGCCAATGGAGCGTACCGCCGCCGGGTCGTCCTTGACGGCGAGGATGCGCGCCGCGAGCTCGGGCGGGAACGCGGCGTTGCTGAGCTGCGCGAACCGCTCGATCTGCCGCACGTTCGTGACCGGCATGATCTCCGGAATGATCGGCGTCGAGCAACCCGCGGCGGAGACGCGGTCGCGCAGCCGGAGGTAGTCCTCCGGGTAGAAGAACATCTGGGTGATCGCGAAGTCGGCGCCCGCGCGGCACTTGGCGATGAAGTGCGCCACGTCCGTGTCCCAGTCCGTCGAGCGCGGGTGCATCTCGGGGAAGGCCGCCACGCCGACGCAGAAGTCGCCGGACTCCTTGATCAGCCGGACCAGTTCGGCGGCGTAGGAGACGCCCTCGGGGTGTTTGATCCACTCGCCCATGGGGTCGCCGGGCGGGTCGCCGCGGAGCGCGAGCATGTTGCGGATCCCGGCGTCGGCGTACTGGCCGATGATGTTGCGCAGGTCGGCCAGGGAGTGGTTCACCGCGGTCAGATGGGCGACCGGGGTGAGGGTGGTGTCGGTGGCGATGCGCTCGGTGGCGCGCACCGTGCCGTCACGGGAGGTGCCGCCGGCACCGTACGTCACGGAGACAAAGGTCGGGGCGACGGCCTCGATCCGGCGAATGGCGTTCCACAGGGTCCGCTCGCCCTTCTCGGTCTTCGGCGCGGCGAACTCGAACGAATAGGACCGCTTGCCGGAGGCGAGCAGTTCGCGCACGGTCCGGGCGCGATCAGTCCTGGTGGAAGCTGTACCTAGGGCCATACGGGCAGGTTAACCACACCTCGCACGCACACCAACCGGCATCGACGTAATGCCAGGTTGGTCCGGTTGCTGTCCACTACGTGGACATCTCGCGGCCATCCGGCGGCCCGCTCGGTGGCGCGGATCACCGGCGCCTCTCCGGCGGGTCAGCCCCAGGTGCGGATCCGCTTCGCCAGGCTCGCCGCAGCGGCGCCCGGATCGTCCGCCTCCGTGAGGGCGCGGACCACGACCACCCGGCGGGCGCCGGCCGCCAGCACCTCGTCGAGATTGCCGGCGTCGATCCCGCCGATCGCGAACCACGGGCGCTCGGGGGCGCGGGCGGCGGCGTACCGGACGAGGTCCAGGCCGGGGGCGTGCCGTCCCGGCTTGGTCGGCGTCGGCCAGCAGGGGCCGGTGCAGAAGTAGTCCACGCCGGGCTCCGCGAGCGCGGCGTCCACCTCGGCCTCGGCGTGCGTGGAGCGGCCTATGAGGACGTCCTGGCCGAGGATCGCGCGGGCGGCCGGGACCGGGAGGTCGCCCTGCCCCAGGTGGAGCACATCGGCGCCCGCGGCATGGGCGACGTCCGCTCGGTCGTTGACCGCCAGCAGCTTGCCGTGCCGCCGGCAGGCGTCCGCGAAGACCTCCAGGTGGCGCAGCTCCTCGCCGGCCTCCATGCCCTTGTCGCGCAGCTGGACGATGTCCACGCCCGAGGCCAGCACCGCGTCCAGGAACTGCGGGAGGTCGCCCTGGCGGGTGCGCGCGTCCGTGCACAGATACAGCCGGGCGTCGGACAGGGCCTGTCGTGCGGTGGTCATCGGGCGGCTTCCCCCCTGGTCGGCGGCGT
>NZ_BMRP01000004.1:326568-357314 GCF_014648695.1 Streptomyces albospinus | reverse complement strand
TGCGGTTCGGCTGAGGAGCGCGGTGCGCGTCAGACGGCGAGCGCCTGAGCCCGGCGCTTCACCTCCGTGCCGCGATTCTCGCGCAGTGCCTGCGCAGGGGTCCCGGGCAGGGTGTCATCGGCGGTGAAGAGCCACTCCAGCATCTCGTCGTCGGCGAAGCCGTCGTCCCGGAGCAGCGTCAGCGTCCCGACGAGCCCCTTGACGACCTTGCCGTCCTTGATGAATTCGGCGGGCACCTGAAGCACACTGTTCTCGCCACGGCGCACCGCGATCAGCTGGCCCTCCTTGACCAGCTGCCGGACGCGGGTCACCTCGACGCCGAGCTCTTCGGCGATGTCGGGGAGGGTGAGCCAGGCGGGGACGAGTCCATCGATGTTTGCGTCAATCTCGGTCACAGGACAAGCGTGCCACCTCCCACTGACAGCCGGTAGCCAGGCATCGCCATCAGGGGCTTCCGGCACACCGGCGGGTGACCGGCCCGGCCCGCCCGGGGCCGGGCCGACGGGTCGTGGCCGGGCCCGCGAAGCTCCCCCGGCCACCGCCGGGAGGCGCTCCCGGGCACCGCACCGGACGCCGCAACCTGTCCGACCTGTCCGCCGTGTCCGATCCATCCAGCCCCGGCCCTTCGGACCGGCCCTACCGCTCCGCGGACTTGAGGGGCACGGAGGCGTCCGCCGCGCGCGCCCGGTCGAGCACCGCGCCCCGCTCGATGAGCTTGCGCCCCTGGGCCAGGTCCCGCGGGCGCCCGACCGCCAGCAGCGCCACCAGCCGCCCTCCCCGCAGCCAGATCACCGACCAGGCGGCGCCGGCCGGATCGCCGCGCCACACCAGCTCGTCGGCGTCCCCGTGGTGGCCCGCGTACTGCACGAACCGCCCGAACTGCTCGGACCAGAAGTACGGGACCGGGTCGTAGACCACGCCCTGCGCCTCGCCCCGGGCGATGTTCTCGGCGACCGTACGGGGCCCCTGGAGGGCGTTGTCCCAGTGGTGGACCAGCAGCCGGGTGCCGTAGCGGGCCGACGGGAAGGAGGCGCAGTCGCCGACCGCGTACACATCGGGGACGGAGGTGCGCAGTTGCTCGTCGGCGAGTACGGAGCCGTCCGCGGGCGAGAGGGCGACGCCGGAACCGGCCAGCCAGGCGGTGGTGGGGCGGGCACCGATCCCGATGACGACGGCGTCGGCGGGCAGCACCGTGCCGTCCTCAAGGGTCACCTCGCCGGGGGCGACGGACGCGACCCGCGCGCCGGTGCGCAGCTCGGCCCCGGCGTCCGCGTACCAGTCGGTCATGTACACGGCGATCTCGGCGGGCAGCGCGCCCGCCAGCGGGCGGTCGGCGGCCTCGACGACGGTGACCTCGCAGCCCGCCTCACGGGCCGCGGTGGCGAACTCGGCGCCGATCCAGCCCGCCCCGACGACCACGATCCGGTGCTGGGCGGCGAGCACCGGCCGCAGCCGCTCGGCGTCGTCCAGGGTGCGCAGCAGGTGGACGCCGGGCAGCCCCTCGCTGCCGGGCAGCGTGATCGGTTCGGCGCCGGTCGCGATCACCGCGTAGTCGTACGGGACCGGTCCCTCGGCGGTGTCGACCTCGTGGGCGTCCGGGCGCAGGGCGCGGACCGGGCGGCTGAGATGGAGGTCGATGCCGAGGGCGGCGAAGTCGACGTCGAAGGCGGAGCCGTCGGCCTTGCCGAGGAGCACCGCCTTGGACAGCGGAGGGCGGTCGTAGGGCCGGTGGGGCTCGTCGCCGAGGAGCGTGATCGCGCCGCGCCAGCCTTGTTCGCGCAGGGCTACGGCGGTCTGCACACCCGCGATTCCCGCGCCGGCGATCACCACGCGCGGCGTGCGGTCAGGGGCCTGGGAAGACTTGCTCTGCTCGCTCACCCGATCACTCTAGGACGGCGGATGACGCGGCTCGCAGCAGCGCGCAAGGAGATCTCTGACACAGCGTCACGGACGGTCACGCCCGGGCGCTCCCCCGGTGGCGCCGCCCGGCGCCGGCCGGGGACACCCCGGGGCGCTCCCTTACGGGGCGTCGCGGCCCCGTACTAGGGTGGCGGCTGCACGCACTCGCGGGAGCCCGGACGGACCGGGCTGAGAGGGAGGCTGGCCGGCCTCCGACCGTACGAACCTGATCCGGGTCATGCCGGCGAAGGGAGGGGCTGGACGCCCATGCATCCATCTGCCACACCACCGAAACCGCCCGGGACATCCGCCGGGCACCCCGATGTGCTGGTCATCGGGGGCGGCATCATCGGGCTGGTCACCGCCTGGCGGGCGGCCGGCCGCGGTCTGCGCGTCGCGGTGGCCGACCCCGCGCCCGGAGGCGGCACGGCCCGCGTCGCGGGCGGCATGCTCGCCGCGGTGACCGAGCTGCACTACGGCGAGGAGACCCTGCTGGGCCTCAACCTCGCCTCGGCACGCCGCTATCCGCGCTTCACGGAGGAGCTGGAGGAGGCCGCCGGGCAGCGGATCGGCTACCGGCGGTGCGGCACCCTGGTCGTCGCACTGGACGCCGACGACCGCGCCCACCTGCGCGAACTGCACGCCCTCCAGACCCGTTCGGGACTGGACTCGCAGTGGCTGACGGGGCGCGAGTGCCGTCGCCTGGAGCCGATGCTCGCCCCCGGGGTGCGCGGCGGCCTCCGGGTGGACGGCGACCACCAGGTCGATCCGCGGCGGTTGACGAGCGCCCTGCTGGCCGCCTGCGAACGCGCCGGGGTGGTCTTCCACCGCGACCGCGCGGCGCGGCTGACGACCGCCGGCGGACGGGCCTCGGGCGCCGAACTCGCCGACGGGACACGGCTGTCGGCCGGCCAGGTCGTACTGGCCGGGGGCAGCCACAGCGGCCGGCTCGCCGGGGTCCCCGAGTCCGTCGTGCCGCCCGTGCGGCCGGTCAAGGGGCAGGTGCTGCGGCTGCGGATGCCGGACGCGCTCCCAGGTGGCGCCGCGTTCCTGGCGCGCACCGTACGGGCCGTCGTACGGGGCAACCCCGTCTACCTGGTGCCGCGGGAGAGCGGGGAGCTGGTCCTCGGCGCCACCAGCGAGGAGCTCGGCTGGGACACCACCGTCACCGCGGGCGGGGTCTACGAGCTGCTGCGGGACGCCCATGAACTGGTGCCCGGAATCACCGAATTGCCGCTTGTCGAGAGCTGCGCCGGGTTGCGCCCCACCTCCCCCGACAACGCGCCGCTGCTCGGGCCGACCGAGCTGCCCGGCCTCCACCTGGCCACCGGCCACTTCCGCAACGGCGTGCTGCTGACGCCGGTCACCGGAGACGCGATGGCCGAGGTCCTGGCCACCGGGAACCTGCCGGAAGTGGCCCGCCCCTTCTCCCCCGCACGCTTCCGCCCCACCGCCCCGGGGTCCGAGCGCGCCCGCGCCCTTGAGGAGCAGCCCGTATGACTGCCACCGGTGCCCGTAACACCCCTGACACCCCCGAAACGCCCGAAACCCCCGACATCGCCGGCGCCCCCGGTGCCGCCACCGTCTCCGTGTCCGTCAACGGGGAGGCCCGCCGGATTCCCGGTGGGCTGACCCTCGACCGGCTGGTCGCGACGCTGACCCGGGCGCCCGGCGGAGTGGCCGCCGCGGTCAACGAGACCGTGGTGCCGCGCGACCGGTGGGCCGGCACCGCGCTCGGCGACGGCGACCGCGTCGAAGTCCTCACCGCCGTCCAGGGAGGCTGACCATGGCGGACGACACTCTCAGCATCGCCGGCACCGACTTCCGGTCGCGCCTGATCATGGGCACCGGCGGCGCGCCCAGCCTCGACGTCCTGGAGCGCGCGCTGCTCGCCTCCGGTACGGAGCTGACCACGGTCGCCATGCGGCGGCTGGACCCCACCGTGCAGGGCTCGGTGCTGTCGGTACTGGAGCAGCACCGCATCCGGGTGCTGCCGAACACCGCGGGCTGCTTCACCGCGGGAGAGGCGGTGCTCACCGCGCGGCTGGCCCGGGAGGCGCTGGGCACCGACTGGGTCAAGCTCGAAGTCGTCGCGGACGAGCGGACGTTGCTGCCCGATCCGATCGAGCTGCTGGACGCCGCCGAGATCCTCGTGGACGACGGTTTCACCGTGCTGCCCTATACGAACGACGACCCGGTGCTGGCCCGCAAACTGGAGGACGTCGGCTGCGCGGCGATCATGCCGCTCGGATCACCGATCGGCTCCGGGCTCGGCATCCGCAATCCGCACAACTTCCAGCTGATCACCGAACGGGCCGGCGTCCCGGTCATCCTGGACGCCGGCGCGGGCACCGCCTCGGACGCCGCGCTCGCCATGGAGCTGGGCTGCGCGGCGGTGATGCTGGCGTCCGCGGTGACCCGCGCGCAGGAGCCGGAGCTGATGGCGGCGGCGATGCGGCACGCGGTCGACGCCGGCCGGCTGGCGCACCGGGCGGGCCGGATCCCGCGCCGCCACTTCGCCCATGCCTCCTCGCCCACGGACGGCGTGGCGGAGCTGGATCCGGAGCGGCCGGCGTTCTAGGGCGCGGCTGCGGGAGCGGCGGCGCCGTTCAGGGAGCGGGGTGGGCCGCCCCCACCCGGTCCGCGAATTCCCGCGGGGCGGCCGTGATCACCTGGTCGAGCAGGTCCCGGGAGGCCATCAGCGCCTCGATGGACCCGGTGATCCGGTCGCGCTCCCGGTGGAGTTCGCCGACGAGGTCGGGGCAGGTCGGCACCAGCCGCCCGTCGCCCTCGTCGCGCAGGCAGGGCAGCACCTGCGCGATGGTCGCGGTGTTCAGCCCCGAGGTGAGCAGCGTGCGGATGCGGCGGACCTGCGCCACATCGGACTCCCGGTAGACGCGGTAGCCACTGGGCAGCCGGTCGGGGCGGAGCAGCCCCTGCTCCTCGTAGTAGCGCAGCAGCCGCTCCGGGGTAGCCGTCCGCCGGGCCAGCTCGCCGATCCGCAGCGTCGCCATCCACCGCTCCCCTTCGTCCGGTTCCGTCGCGTATGAACGCGTTCGAGCGCTTCTTCTCGTGGCACGTTGCCGCCGCGCTCCTTGAGGCAGACGGCGGCCCGCGGCTGATTATTCCGGTCGTCCCGGCCGGTCCGGCCGGGCCTGCCCCCGCCGCCGGCCGTGTCACCGTTCCGTTCCGGTGCGCCGGGGCGGTGGCCGTGGCGTTCGCGGTGTCGGCGCTTGCTCGTAGACTCGTCTGCCGTGGATACGACGCTTCAGGACCCTTCCCCGGCATTCGGCCGGGGAGACCCCGTGGTGGGCCAGCTGCTCGACGGCCGCTATCGCGTCCAGGCGCGCATCGCCGCCGGGGGGATGGCCACGGTCTACCGGGCCGTGGACACCCGGCTCGACCGTGTGCTGGCGCTGAAGGTGATGCACCCGAGCCTGGCCGTGGACGAGGCGTTCGTCGACCGCTTCATCCGGGAGGCCAAGTCCGTCGCCCGGCTGTCGCACCCGAACGTGGTGGGCGTCTTCGACCAGGGCACGGACGGGACGTATGTCTATCTGGCGATGGAGTACGTCGCCGGCTGCACCCTGCGCGACGTGCTGCGCGGGCGCGGCGCCCTCCAGCCGCGGGCCGCCCTGGACATCCTGGAGCCGATCCTCGCCGCTCTGGGGGCCGCGCACCGCGCCGGCCTGGTGCACCGCGACATGAAGCCGGAGAACGTGCTCATCGGCGACGACGGCCGGGTCAAGGTCGCCGACTTCGGCCTGGTCCGCGCGGTCGACACGCACACCACCGCCTCCACGGGCTCGGTCCTGGGGACGGTCTCGTATCTCGCCCCCGAGCAGATGGAGCACGGCACCGCGGACGCCCGGGTGGATGTCTACGCCTGCGGTGTGGTGCTCTACGAAATGCTCACCGGCAGCAAGCCCCATACGGGCGGCTCCGCGGCGCAGATCCTCTACAGCCATCTGCACGACGACATCACTCCGCCCTCCGAGCTGGTGCCCGGTCTGGCACCCGAGCTGGACGAGCTGGTCGCGCTGGCCACCGCCCGCGAGCCGCAGGACCGCCCGCAGGACGCGGTGGCGCTGCTGTCCCGGTCGCAGTCGGCCCGCGCCCGACTGACCGGCGAGCAGCTGGATCTCGTACCGCCGCAGGCCAAGGACGTGCCCGCGGGCGGCAGCGACTTCGAGGCCACGGACGTGATACCGCGCCCCGCGGGTGTGCAGCTGTCGCTGCCCGCCGAGGGGGAGGCGGAGCTGAACCGCACCAGCCGGCTGGAGATGCCGCCGCCGGACGCGGCGCCGCCCGCCGAGCGGACCACGCGGCTGCGCCCGGCGCCCGCGCCGGCCCCGCGCACGGACCGGCTCCAGCGGCGGCGGCTCCTCACGGTCATCGCGGCCGTGCTGCTGGCCCTCGGCGTGGGCACGGGCGTCTGGTACATCAACTCCGGCCAGTTCACGACCGTTCCGGCGGTGCTGGACATGCCGCAGGCCAAGGCCGAGCAGACGCTCCGCGACGAGGGCCTGCGGGTGAAGGTGGTGCGCGGCTTCAGCCCGAACGTGCAGCGCGGCCATGTGATGGCCACGGACCCGGCGACCGGGCAGCGGATCCGCGGTACGGGCACGGTCACCCTCACCGTCTCCCGGGGCCCCGACAGCGTCGCGGTCCCCGATCTGGCCGGCACCCCGGTCGCCGATGCCAAGCGCAAGCTGCGCGACCTCGGGCTGGTGCCGGGCACGGAGACCCGGGAGTTCAGCGACGAGGTCGCCAAGGGATCGGTGATCAGCACGGATCCGGCGGCGGGCAGCAAGCGGCGCCCCGACACGGCCGTGGGGATCACGATCAGCCGGGGCGCGCCGATGGACGTGCCCAAGGTGATCGGCAGCGCGCAGGCGGACGCCGAGGCGGCGCTCCAGCAGGCCGGCTTCCGCGTGAAGATCGCCGATCAGCCGGTCTTCTCGCCGCAGGACCAGGGCACCGTCGCCCAGCAGTCGCCCGGCGCGGGCGCCACCCTGGGGAAGGGCGACACGGTCACCCTCACCCTCTCAAAGGGGCCGGAGATGATCGCCGTCCCGGACGTCAGCGGCAAGAACACCGCGGACGCCACCCAGCAGCTGACCGCCCTCGGCTTCAAGGTCGAGGTGCACAAGCCGCTGCTGTTCCCGCAGGACAGCGTCGACTCGCAGTCGGTCGCCCCCGGGGACAAGGCACCCAAGGGCAGCACGATCACGATCAAGCTCAAGGGCGCGCTGTAGCGGCCGGCCGCCGGATCAGGTGCCCCGCGGACGCCCGCGGGGTACCTGGCACCCTGGGAGGGTGAGTACTCCCCTGTCCCCCGAGGGCGCCGCCCGGCGCGCCCGTGCCCGCAATCCGGTCGGCGGCCATGTGCCGGTGGCCGGCGGCCTGGCCAAGGTCGGCCTTCCGTACGCCCGCGAGATGGGCGGCGAGACCGTCCAGGTCTTCGTCGCCAACCCGCGCGGCTGGGCGACGCCGCCCGGCAGCCCCGAGCAGGACGAGGCGTTCCGCGCCGGCTGCGACCGGGAGGGGATTCCGGCGTACGTCCATGCGCCGTATCTGATCAACTTCGGCTCGCACACCGAGGCGACGGTCGACAAGTCCGTGGCGTCGCTGCGGCATTCGCTGCGCCGCGGCCGGGAGATCGGTGCGCTCGGCGTGGTCGTGCACACCGGGTCGGCGACCGGCGGCCGGCCGCGCGAGGTGGCGCTGGCGCAGGTACGGGAGCGGATGCGGCCCCTGCTGGACGAGCTGACGCACGACGACGACCCCTGGCTGCTGCTGGAGCCGACGGCCGGTCAGGGCGCCTCGCTGTGCGCACTGGCCGAGGACCTCGGCCCGTACTTCGACGCGCTGGACCGGCATCCGCGGCTCGGCGTCTGCCTGGACACCTGCCACGCCTTCGCGGCCGGGCACGACATGGCGGCCCCGGGCGGGATGAAGGCGCTGCTGGACGAGCTGGTGCAGGTCACCGGCGAGGGCCGGCTCAAGCTGATCCACGCCAACGACTCCAAGGACGTGGCCGGCGCCCACAAGGACCGGCACGCCAACATCGGCGCCGGCCACATCGGCGCGGAGCCGTTCGCCGAGCTGTTCACCCACCCCGCGACCAGCGGCGTCCCCCTGGTGATCGAGACCCCGGGCGGTCCGGAGGGCCATGCGGCGGACGTGGCCCGTCTCAAGGAGCTGCGCGGGCACTGATTCCGCGCCCGGCCCGCGCCGCCGCCGGCTGGGCGTGGGACGGCCGGGGCCCGGGGCTCAGAGCTCCGGGCCCTCGCCCGGCTCCTCCTGGTACGAGTAGCGCTGCTCGCGCCACGGGTCGCCCAGGTTGTGGTAGCCGCGCTCCTCCCAGAAGCCGCGGCGGTCCGCCGTCATGTACTCGATGCCGCGGACCCACTTGGGGCCCTTCCAGGCGTACAGGTGCGGCACGATCAGCCGGACCGGGAAGCCGTGTTCGGCGGTGAGCAGCTCCCCGGAGCGGTGGGTGGCGAAGATGCAGTCGTCCGCGGCGAAGTCCGCCAGCCGCAGATTCGAGCTGAAGCCGTACTCGGCCCACACCATCACATGGGTGACGTCGGGCGCGGGCGGCGCCAGCTCCAGGATCGTGCGGGTCAGCACCCCGCCCCACTCGGCGCCGAGCATGCTGAACTTCGTCACGCAGTGCATATCGGCGACGACGGTGGCATACGGCAGCGCCGTGAACTCCTCGTGGGTCCAGCAGTGCTTGGCACCGTCCGCGGTGGCACCGAAGGCCCGGAACTCCCAGCGTTCGGGGCGGAACTTCGGGACCGGCCCGTAATGCGTCACCGGCCACCCCCGCTGCAACCGCTGCCCCGGAGGTAGCACAGGCTCCTCTTCGCGGCGTTCCGGCTGACCCATGCCCCCATGGTGTCAGACCCGGAAGGGTGCCGATGACCAGGAGGGACAGATTCGGGCAACTCGTACTAAGCGTGAACTTACTGGACGCCCGACTCCGCGCGGTGCGAGGATGCGCGGCACCTTCCCAGTTCCCGCGCGAAAGGGGCCCGCAGCCATGCAGGGCGACCCCGAGGTCATCGAATTCCTCAACGAGCAGCTGACCGCCGAGCTGACCGCGATCAACCAGTACTTCCTGCACTCCAAGATGCAGGAGAACTTCGGCTGGCCCAAGCTCGCGAAGTACACCCGCTCCGAGTCCTTCGACGAGATGAAGCACGCGGAGATCCTGACCGACCGGATCCTCTTCCTCGAAGCGCTGCCCAACTACCAGCGGCTGTTCCACGTACGCGTCGGCCAGACCGTCACCGAGATGTTCCAGGCGGACCGGCAGATCGAGGTCGAGGCCATCGACCGGCTCAAGCGCGGGATCGAGATCATGCGCGCCAAGGGCGACATCACCTCGGCGAACATCTTCGAGGACATCCTCGCCGACGAGGAGCACCACATCGACTACCTCGACACCCAGCTGGAGCTGGTCGAGAAGCTCGGGGAAGCGCTCTACATCTCCCAGCTGATCGAGCAGCCGAGCTGAGGCCCCGGCGCCATGCGCACCCGCCGGCCGGCCCTGATGGCTACGCGACCGCCCGGAGGTCCCCGGGCACCGGTGCGCCCGCCGCCACGGCCGGCGGCCCACTCGCCACGAGCAGCGCGTCGGACGCCCGACTCGACGGCTCGGGCTCCGCGCGCAGCGCGTCGGGCACCGAACCCAACGGCTCCGGTTCCGCTCCCAGCGCATCCGGGGCGCCGCTGTCGATCAGCTCTCGCCGGGGGCACGCACCGCGGCCCAGCAGCGACTGGATGCGGCGCACGCAGCTGCCGCAGTCGGTGCCGGCCTTGGAGGCGGAGGCGACCTGGCGGGGCGTGCAGGCGCCCCGGTCCGCGTGTTCGCGGACCTGCTGCTCGGTGATGCCGAAGCATGAGCAGACGTACACGCGGTTTCACCTCCGTAAGGACGGCTCACCCGATCCGGCCGATCTTGAGTGAGGTAACCCTTACCTTACCCGCGACCGCGCGGGCTGAACAATGCGGCGCAACGCAGTGGGGCGCGGATCACAGGATCCGCGCCCCACTTCCGTACGTCACGCCTTACTGGTCGCGGTACATCTCCGCCACCAGGAACGCCAGGTCCAGCGACTGGCTGCGGTTGAGCCGCGGGTCGCAGGCCGTCTCGTAGCGCTGGTGCAGGTCGTCGACGAAGATCTCGTCGCCGCCGCCCACGCACTCGGTGACGTCGTCACCGGTGAGCTCGACGTGGATGCCGCCCGGGTGCGTGCCGAGGCTCTTGTGGACCTCGAAGAAGCCCTTGACCTCGTCCAGCACATCGTCGAAGCGGCGGGTCTTGTGGCCCGAGGCCGCCTCGAAGGTGTTGCCGTGCATCGGGTCGCAGATCCACACGACCTGCGCACCGGACGCGGTGACCTTCTCCACGAGGTCGGGCAGCTTGTCGCGGATCTTGTCCGCGCCCATCCGCGTGATGAAGGTGAGCCGGCCGGGCTCGCGGTGCGGGTCGAGCCGGTCGATGAGGGTCAGCGCGTCCTGCGGCGTCGTCGTCGGGCCGAGCTTCACGCCGATCGGGTTGCGGATCCGGGACGCGAACTCGATGTGCGCGCCGTCCAGTTGGCGGGTGCGCTCGCCGATCCAGACCATGTGGCCGGAGACGTCGTAGAGGTTGCCGGTCCGCGAGTCGACGCGGGTCAGCGACGACTCGTAGTCCAGGATCAGCGCCTCGTGCGACGAGTAGAACTCGACGGTCCGGAACTCCTCCGGGTCCACCCCGCAGGCGTTCATGAAGTTCATCGCCCGGTCGATCTCGCGGGCCAGCGCCTCGTAGCGCTGTCCGGAGGGCGAGGACTTCACGAAGTCCTGGTTCCAGGCGTGCACCTGGCGCAGGTCGGCGTAGCCGCCGGTGGTGAAGGCCCGGACGAGGTTCAGGGTCGCCGCGGAGGCGTGGTACATCCGCTTGAGCCGCTGCGGGTCCGGGATACGGGCCTCGGAGGTGAACTCGAAGCCGTTGACGGAGTCGCCACGGTAGGTCGGCAGGGTCACGCCGTCGCGGGTCTCGGTCGGCTTGGAGCGCGGCTTGCTGTACTGGCCGGCGATCCGGCCGACCTTGACCACCGGGACGGACCCGGCGTAGGTCAGCACGGCGCCCATCTGGAGGAGCGTCTTGAGCTTGTTGCGGATGTGCTCGGCGGAGACGGCGTCGAATGCCTCCGCGCAGTCGCCGCCCTGGAGGAGGAACGCCTCACCCCGGGCGACCGCTCCCAGGCGCTCGCGCAGCTGGTCGCACTCGCCCGCGAAGACGAGCGGCGGATAGGACTCGAGCTCCGCGATCACATCGCGCAGAGCCTCTTGGTCCGGCCAGTCGGGCTGCTGCGCCGCGGGCAGGTCTCGCCAGGTGTTGCCACCGGCGTGGGTTTCAGCGTTCACGGTCACATCCCCCACATTACGGGGTCACGCAGGGGTGTCCGTCCGGCATCCGGACTGTGAGACACCCGTGTCCGGGAAGTTCGGTAGGGTGCCGGGCATGTGCACGCGACCGGACATGAACAGGAACTGGTGGTGGACCGCTCATCCGGCGGCCCACTGATTCGCGCGCACATCCCACGATTTCGCGAAGGCCGCCCGAGGGGCGGCCTTCGGTGTTCCCACGGCCGTTCCCTCCGCACCGCAAGCACTCCCGGAAGGAACCGCCATGCACCCCGAGCCCCAGATCCGGCCCGATGCCGCCGCGCTGGTCCAGCGGCTGCTCGATCCCGCCTGCCCGCCGTTCGCCCTGCTGCGCCGCCGCGCCCCAGGGCGGGACGGCAGCGTCGTCGAGGTGCTGATCGGCGAGGTGACCGAGGTCGAGCGGCTGGCCGACATCCCGCTGGGCGAGGGGGTGCCGGACGCGCCGGTGACCGACGCACTGGCGCTGGTCCCGTTCCGGCAGATCCGCGAGCGCGGCTTCCGGGCGCACGACGACGGCGCCCCGCTGGCCGTACTGCGCCCCGCCGAGAGCCACGAGCTGCCGCTGGACGAGGTGCTGGCGGCGCTCCCGGCGCATGCCGTACGGGTCGAGGGCGGGGCGTTCGACGTGGCCGACGCGGCGTACGCGGAGATCGTCGAGCGGGTGGTGCGGGACGAGATCGGCACCGGCGAGGGCGCGAACTTCGTCATCCGCCGGACCTTCGAGGGCGAGATCGCGGACTTCTCGGCGGCGGACGCGCTGGCGCTGTTCCGGCGGCTGCTGGCCGGTGAGCGCGGGGCGTACTGGACGTTCGTGGTGCACCGGCCGGGGGTGCGCACACTGGTCGGGGCCAGCCCCGAGGTGCACGTCCGGATGACCGGCTCGACGGTCGTGATGAATCCGATCAGCGGGACCTACCGCTACCCGGCGCAGGGGCCGACTCCGGAGAGCCTGCTGGCGTTCCTCGGCGACCGCAAGGAGGCCGAGGAGCTGTCGATGGTGGTGGACGAGGAACTGAAGATGATGTGCACCGTCGGCGACCGGGGCGGGGTGGTGATCGGGCCCCGGCTCAAGGAGATGGCGCATCTCGCCCACACCGAGTACGAGCTGCGCGGGTGCTCCACCCTGGACGTGCGCGAGGTCCTCAAGGAGACGATGTTCGCGGCGACGGTCACCGGGTCGCCGGTGCAGAACGCCTGCCGGGTCATCGAGCGGTACGAGCCGGTGGGCCCCGACGGGCACGGCCGCGGCTACTACGCGGGCGCGCTGGCGCTCATCGGACGCGCCCCCGGGGACGACGGCACGGGGAGCCGGACGCTGGACTCGCCGATCCTGATCCGTACCGCCGACGTCACGGCGGCCGGCCGGCTGCGGGTGCCGGTCGGCGCCACCCTGGTGCGCGCCTCGGACCCGCACGCGGAGGTCGCCGAGACGCATGCGAAGGCGGCGGGCGTGCTCACCGCGCTGGGGGTGCGGCAGGCGCCGGCGCGCCCGGCGGACGGGGGCCGGCCGCCGCGGCTGGCCGACGACCCGCGGGTCCGGGCCGCGCTGGACGCCCGGCGCGCCGGCCTGGCGCCCTTCTGGCTGCGGATGCAGTCCGCCGTGCCGACCGCCGAGCTGCGCGGCCACGCCCTGGTCGTCGACGCCGAGGACACCTTCACCGCGATGCTGGCGCATCTGCTGCGCACCTCGGGGCTGACGGTGACGGTGCGCCGCTACGACGAGCCGGGGCTGCGCGAGGCCGCCCTCGCCCACCGGGGCCCGGTCGTGCTGGGCCCGGGGCCGGGCGACCCGTCCGACGCCGCCGACCCGAAGATGCGCTTCCTGCGCACGCTGGCCGCCGAGCTGCTCGCCGAACACCGTCAGGGTCTCCTCGGCGTCTGCCTCGGCCATGAACTCATCGCCGCCGAGCTGGGGTTGGAGATCGTCCGCAAGGACGTCCCGTTCCAGGGCGCGCAGGAGCGGATCGACTTCTTCGGGCGGCCGGAGACGGTGGGCTTCTACAACACCTTCACGGCCCGCTGCGACGACCGCACGGCAGCCGAACTCGCCATGCATCGAGTCGAGTTGAGCCGCGACGAGACGACCGGCGAGGTGCACGCGCTGCGCGGTCCGGGGTTCGCCGGGGTGCAGTTCCACCCCGAGTCGGTGCTGACCCTGGACGGCGCCTCGGTCACCGCGCAGCTGCTGGCAGCTGTCCTCGTGTGACCAGCATGTGCTCGCTGGTGCGGCCGGCCAGATGGTCCTCGACGTTGGCCACCGTGGTCGCGATGATCTGGCCGACCGCCTCTTCGGTGAAGTACGCCTGGTGCGAGGTGACCAGCACGTTCGCGAAGGTCATCAGGCGGGCGAGGGTGTCGTCGTTGATGACGTCGAGGGACCGGTCGAAGAAGAAGAGCCCGGCCTCCTCCTCGTAGACGTCGAGGCCGACACCGGTGAGCCGGCCGGCCTTCAGCGTCTCGACCAGGGCCGCGGTGTCGACCAGCCCGCCCCGGCTGGAGTTGATCAGGATCGCGTCGTCCTTCATGGCGGCCAGCGCCGCCGCGTCGACGAGGTGCCGGGTGTCGTCGACCAGCGGCACGTGCAGGGTGATCAGGTCCGCCTCGGCGAACAGCCGCTCCCGGGGGACGTAGCGCATGCCGAGCGCCACGCACTCCGGGTTCTCGGCGAGGTCCCAGCCGAGCAGCTTCATCCCGAAGCCGTGCGCGATCCGGGTGAACGCCTCGCCGATCCTGCCGGTGCCGACCACGCCCGCGGTACGGCCGTGCAGATCGCGCCCCATCAGGCCGTCCAGCCGGAAGTCGAAGTTCCGGGTGCGCTCGGCGGCCCGTACGAGCCGCCGGTTCACGGCCAGCGCCAGCGCCCAGGCGAATTCGGCGACCGCGTACGGCGAATACGAGGAGACCCGGCCGATGGTCAGTCCCAGGTCGGCCGCGGCCTCCAGATCGATGTTGTTGAAGCCCGTGGAGCGCTGGGCGACCATCTTGGTCCCGCCGGCCGCGAGGGTCTGTAGCACCTCGGCGCTCAGATCGGCGTTCACGTTGGTGCTGACGACCTCGTAGCCGTGCGCGATGGGGGCGGTGTCGCGGTTGAGGAAGACGTCCAGGCAGCGGACCTGGTGGTGGCCGTCGAACGCCTCCTCCAGCAGTGGCCGCTCGTCCGCCTGCACGCCGAATGCGACGATCTCCACGTTCCCTCCCGCCGGTGCGTGGTGTTCTGAGGCCGGACCCCGCCGAAGCAATGGGCCGGATATGTCGCGCATGGCGAATATGTCGCGTATGGCGAATATACGGCCCCTCGCCCGACGGTGCCGCCCGGAGGGAGAACGGCCCGGCTCTCAGCCGAAGAACACCCCGACCTCGGCATACAGCGCCGGGTCGACCGTCTTCAGCTTGGCGGTGGCGTCGGAGAGCGGCACCCGGACGATGTCGGTGCCGCGCAGCGCGACCATCTTCCCGTAGTCGGCGTCCCGCACCGCGTCGATGGCGTGCAGCCCGAAGCGGGTGGCCAGCCAGCGGTCGAAGGCGCTCGGGGTGCCGCCGCGCTGGGTGTGCCCGAGGACGGTGGTCCGCGCCTCCTTGCCCGTGCGCGCCTCGATCTCCTTGGCCAGCCACTCCCCCACACCGGACAGCCGGACGTGCCCGAAGGAGTCGGTGCTGCCGTCCTTGAGGACCATCTCGCCGTCCTTCGGCATCGCGCCCTCGGCGACCACCACGATGGGGGCGTAGCTGGCCTTGAAGCGGGAGTCGATCCAGGCGCAGACCTGGCCGACGTCGAAGCGCTGCTCCGGGATGAGGATGACGTTGGCGCCGCCGGCCAGGCCGGAGTGCAGGGCGATCCAGCCGGCGTGCCGGCCCATCACCTCGACGACCAGGACCCGCATATGGGACTCGGCCGTGGTGTGCAGCCGGTCGATGGCCTCGGTGGCGACGCCGACGGCGGTGTCGAAGCCGAAGGTGTAGTCCGTGGCCGAGAGGTCGTTGTCGATGGTCTTGGGCACGCCGACGCAGGGGACGCCGTGCTCCTCGTAGAGCCGGGCGGCGACGCCGAGGGTGTCCTCGCCGCCGATCGTGATCAGCGCCTCGACCTCCTGCTTTGCCAGCGTCTCCTTGATCCGTCGGACACCGTCCTCCTCCTTGAAGGGGTTGGTCCGCGACGAACCGAGGATCGTGCCGCCCCGGGGCAGGATGCCGCGCACCGCCGGGATGCCCAGCGGGAGCGTGTTGCCCTCCAGCGGTCCGCGCCAGCCGTCCCGGAAGCCGACGAAGTCATATCCGTACTCCTGGGTGCCCTTGCGGACGATGCCCCTGATCACTGCGTTCAGACCCGGGCAGTCGCCGCCACCGGTCAGTACTCCGACCCGCATCGCTTCACCTACGTCCCGTCCATGGCCGCGCACGGCCGTCAATGAGCCAACCCTCGTCACGCTAATGGTGAGCTGGGTCACTCCGGGATGGGTGAGTCGCGGATTCCGCCTGATCCCAAGGGAGTCGACGCGAGGCGTTCACCCGTACGAGCGGAAGCGGTCACCATCGGGGAGGGACGGGCGCCCGGGGCGGTCGCCTCACACCCCGTCGAGGCCGCGCTCGATCGCGTACCGCACCAGCTCCACGCGGTTGTGCAACTGGAGCTTGCCCAAGGTGTTCTGGACGTGGTTCTGCACCGTGCGGTGCGAGATCACCAGCCGCTCGGCGATCTGCTTGTACGAGAGGCCCTTGGCGACCAGGCGCAGCACCTCGGTCTCCCGGTCCGTCAGCTGCGGGGCGCCCGGCTCGTCCGCGGTCGCCGGGGCCGGCTCGGTGGCCAGCCGGCGGTACTCGCCGAGCACCAGGCCGGCCAGCCCCGGGGTGAACACCGGGTCGCCGGCGGCCGTGCGCCGCACCGCGTCCAGCAGTTCCTCGGTGCTCGCCGACTTCAGCAGATAGCCGGTCGCGCCGGACTTCACCGCCTCCAGGACATCGGCGTGCTCACCGCTCGCGGAGAGCACCAGCACCCGCAGCGACGGAACCGCGCCGACCAGCTGCTTGCACACCTGGACGCCGGGCAGCCCCGGGAGATTCAGGTCCAGGACCAGCACATCGGGCGCCACCGCCTGGGCGCGGCGCACCGCCTGTAGGCCGTCACCGGCCGTCGCCACCACGTCGCACCCGGCCTCCGCCAGATCCCGGGCGACCGCGTCCCGCCACATCGGGTGGTCGTCGACCACCATGACCCGCAGGGCCGTCTCGTCCGTCACGCTCCTGCCTTCCCCCGTCGTCCTCCCTCGGGCGCCGCGCCCTTGGGAACCTTCAGCTCCACTTCGGTGCCCTGGCCGGGGACCGAGATCCACTCCGCGCTGCCGCCGAGGTCCCGCAGCCGGCCGCGGATCGACAGCGCCGCGCCGAGGCGGCCCTCGCGCTCGGCGTCCGCGAGCCGCCCCTCGGGAATGCCGGGGCCGTCGTCCCGAACCGTCACGATCACCGCGTCCGGTTCGTCCTCCACCAGGATCCACGCGCGGGCGCCGGCCCCCGCGTGCACCCGCACATTGTCCAGTGCGGCACTGACAGCGGCGGCCAGCTCCGCCGCCGCGACGGCCGGCAGCTCGACCGGCGTACCGGGCCCGGAGAGCGTCACCCCGGCACCGGCGTACGGGGCGAGCAGCACCTGGAGGTCGCAGGGGCCGCCGGCGTCGGGCACCGCGGCCGGGGCCTCCCGCCGCGCGCCGGCCGGGTCCGCGACGGTGGCCGCGGACCCGGCCGGCGGGACCGTTCGCTGCGGCGGCACCAGCCCGGTGGAGACCAGGGTGCGCAGCGCCACCTCCTGCTCGCCGGCCATCCGCCCCAGCTCGGCCGCCTCGCCGCCGATCGCGGCACCGCGCCGCTGCACCATGGCCAGTACCTGGAGCACGCTGTCGTGGATGTCGCGGGCCAGCCGCTCCCGCTCCCGGGTGGCGGCGTCGATCTGGAGCGCGTGGGCGAGGGTCCGCTCACTGGCGCGGGCCACCTCGACGACATAGCCGATGGCGACGCTGGCCACCCACACCAGCACCACGTTGTGGACGGTGTCCCGGGCCAGCTCCTCGCGCTCGACGAGGTTGACCACCGCGACGATGGTGGAGGCCACCGCGGCCCACCGCCAGCCGCCCCTGATCGCGAAGCCCAGCACCGCGCCCGCCGTCCAGATGGAGGGCAGCGTCGCCGCGCCGCCCATGATGCGGGCGTGGGTGTCGACCACCGAGGTCAGCAGGATGCCGCCGACCGCGAAGCCGAGATCGGCGACCAGGAAGCGCCGGGTGCAGCGCTCCGGGGAGGTCGTACGGCGCCAGGTCAACGCCGTCCACAGGGTGATCGCACCCATGTAGGCGGCGGCGCCCAGCGGGTGGGCGTACTGGTTGTACGACAGCGCGAACAGGCACAGGGCGTAGCCGAGGGTCAGGATGCGGTAGCCGGTGATCGCCCGCCACAGCGGGAGCTCGACGGACATCCGCAGCACCTTCGGGGGCCTGCCGCCGCCCCTGGCCTCCCGGCCACCTGCCGCCGTACCGGCGCCGTCCACGCCGCCGTCGGCCGTCCGTATGTCGGCATCCGTCATTCCGGCCCCCACCCCTCGCCGGGGGCAGCGCTGCCCCCGGTCCCGGCTTGCCCGTCTGTCCCGTCTGTCCCGTCTATTCGGCGCCGGCCTGTGCGGCCTGCTCCGCCTCGGCCTTCTTCTTCGCCTCCGCGGCCTTGGCCGCCTCGGCGATCTGCCGCTTGGCCGCCGTCGCGTAGATGTCGACGTACTCCTGGCCGGACAGCTTCATGATCTCGTACATCACCTCGTCGGTGACCGAGCGCAGGATGAAGCGGTCGTTCTCCATGCCCTGGTAGCGGCTGAAGTCCAGCGGCTTGCCGATGCGGATGCCCGGCCGGACCATCTTGGGCAGGATCTTCCCGGGAGGCTGCACCTTCTCGGTGTCGATCATCGCCACGGGGATGACCGGCGCCCCGGTGGCCAGCGCCACCCGCGCCAGGCCGCCCGGCTTGCCGCGGTAGAGCCGGCCGTCCGGGGAGCGGGTGCCTTCCGGGTAGATGCCGAAGAGCTCACCGCGCTCCAGCACCTCGATGCCGCTCTTGATCGCCGCCTCGCCCGCGCCGCGGGCGCCCGAGCGGTCGACCGGGAGCTGGCCCACGCCCTTGAAGAACGCGGCCGTCAGCTTGCCCTTGACCCCCGGGGAGGTGAAGTACTCGGCCTTCGCGATGAAGGTGACCTTGCGGTCCAGCACCGCGGGCAGGAAGAAGGAGTCCGAGAAGGACAGGTGGTTGCTCGCGAGGATCGCCGGACCCTCGGCGGGAATGTTCTCGATGCCTTCCACCCAGGGACGGAACGCAAGCCTCAGCGGTCCGCCGATGGAAAACTTCATTGCGCCGTAGATCAACCGACTGCCTCCTGTGTGTGACGCAAAGACCTTAACCCCCTCGTGGCGCGCCGATCGCCGCGACCGGTCCACGAGACGGCATACGGGCCCGCCGGAGGCCGCGCGGGCGTACCGGACGCACCGCTCACCGGTCCCCCGACCTGCCCCTCCGGCGGGCGCAGGCCCTACCCCGCCGCGGTCACTCCGCGTACCCTGAGGTAACCCGCCAGCCCCCCTCATCGATCGGAGTTCCCCGGTGCCGCTCCTTCCCGGAGCCGAGCCGTTCCGCCGTGACGGCGGAGAGGTCGGCGTCCTCGTATGTCACGGCTTCACCGGTTCCCCGCAGTCCGTGCGCCCCTGGGCCGAATACCTCGCCGACCAGGGGCTGAGCGTCACCGTCCCGCTGCTGCCCGGCCACGGCACGCGGTGGCAGGACATGCAGCTCACCACCTGGCAGGACTGGTACGCCGAGGTGGACCGGGAGCTGCGCGCGCTGGCCGAGCGGTGCACCAAGGTCTTCGTCTGCGGCCTCTCCATGGGCGGCGCGCTGGCGCTGCGGCTGGCCGCCAAGCACGGAGACGTCGTCAGCGGGGTGGCGGTGGTCAATCCGGGCAACAAGGTGCACGACGCGGCGGCGCCGCTGCTGCCGGTGCTGCGCCATGTCGTCCGCTCGACCAAGGGGATCGCCAGCGACATCGCCAAGCCCGGCGCCGAGGAGGTCGGCTACGACCGGGTGCCGCTGCACGCCGCGCACTCGCTGCGCCGGTTCTTCCAGCAGGTCGACTCCGAACTCCCGCGCGTCACCCAGCCGTTGCTGGTGATGACCAGCCCGCAGGACCATGTCGTACCGCCCGCCGACTCCGACCGCATCCTGAGCCGGGTGTCCTCCACGGACGTCCGGCACACGCTCCTGGAGCGCAGCTACCACGTCGCCACGCTCGACCACGACGCGGAGCGGATCTTCCGGGACAGCCACGCCTTCATCACCCGGCTCGCCCCGGAGGCGGGGCCGGGTGCGGTCCAGGAGGGGACGGCGGCCAGTGGCGGAGCGTAGCCCCCGCGACCCCCGGGACCCGCTGGACGAAGAGGCCGCCTGGGCCGAGATCGTCGCGGGCTACGGGGAGCAGCCGGAGTTCCCGGATCCGGACGGCCCGCGCGACGCCGGCCGGGCACCGGACGCGGCCGGCCAGGGCACGGACAAGGCCGTCGGCCAGGACCCCGGCAAGGCCGCCGACCGGGAGCCCGACGGCCCGTCCGCCGAAGGCTCGCCCGCGGACGACGCCCCCGGCAGTCCCGGCACCCCGGGCAGCCCCGGTGGCCCTTCCCGGCCCGGCAGCTTCGTGGTCTTCGCACCCGGCGTGGGACCGCGCGACTGGTCCGCCGCCGAACCGTCCGACGACGACTTCGACGCGACCGACGAGGGCCACTTCACCCCGCCCGAGCCGCCCCCGCTGCCGAGCCCCGACGTCACCACCAAGTTCGCCTGGATCGCGGTCCTCGGCGGCCCGCTCCTGCTGGTCGTCATGATGCTCCTCCAGCAGCCGGTGACGTGGTGGATCACCGTCCTCGGCATCGGCGGCTTCCTGGGCGGCTTCGCCACGCTCGTCGCCCGCATGAAGAACGACCGCGAGGACGACGACGACCTGCCGGGCGGCGGGGCGGTGGTCTGAACCGCCCCCGGATTCCGGCCCGTCCGGCGGCCGTTGCGCCCCGTCCGGCTGGTGGGGACCCGCGTCCGGCGGCCGGGTGCGGCTAGCCGGCGGCGGGCACCCGCACGGCCGCCAGGACCGGCAGATGGTCCGAGGCGCGGACGAGGTCGGCCTCGTGCACCCCGCGCAGCCCCCGCGGCACCCCGCACCCGAGGATCTGCACCCCGTCCGTGGCGAACACCGCGTCGATCCGCTGCCGCGGCTCACGGGGTGTGGAGGTGAACTCGCCGCCCCACGGCTCGGCGGCCCAGCCGTCCCGCAGCGCCCCCGCCACCCGGCGGAAACTCCGGCCGTCCGGACGGTCGTTGAGGTCGCCCCCGGCCACCGCGTACGGCACGTCCAGCGCGGCCAGCCGGTCCAGCAGCAGCCCGGCCTGGCCGTAGCGCTCACGGGCGTCGAGGCTGAGGTGGCAGCTGAGGACGCCGAGCCGGGCGCGGCCGAAGCGGAGCACGGCGGTGGCGAAGCCGCGCTGGTGCAGTCCCGGGGTGCGGGGCAGCAGGACGTCCTCGGTGCGCTCCACTTGGGCGCGGAGCGCGGCGAGGATCATCGGGCCCGCGGTCGTCGCGCCGCCGGTGACGTACACCAGGCCGCTCGCGTGGGCCAGCCGCTCGGCGGCCTTGCGCCAGCGGAAGAAGCGCGGGGCCTCCTGGACGAGGACGAGATCGGGGGCGCAGGCCCGGATGACCCGGGCCAGCGCCGCCCGATCGTCACGCAGGGAGCGGATGTTGTAGCTGAGCACCCTGACGACCGCGGAGCCGTCCTCCTCGGTGCCGGACTCCGGAAGTCCCGTGCCGGGCCCGGGAAGTGAGCCGCCGGCGCCGGGAAGTCCGGTACCGGCCGCCGGGCGTCCGGAGCGCTCGGCCGCCATCCGTGTCAGCCCTGGCGCGCCAGGTCGGCCGCGCCGACCAGTCCGGCCTTGCCGCCGAGCTGCGCGGCGAGCACCTGGGCGTGGGGCCGGTACTGGTTGCCGACCAGCCAGCGGCGGAAGGACTTGCGGATCGGGTCCAGGACCAGCTCGCCCTCGTCCGAGACGCCGCCGCCGACGATGAAGGCGGACGGGTCGAACAGCGACGCCAGGTCGGCCAGGCCGGCGCCGGCCCAACGTGCCAGTTCGCGGAACGAGTCGATGGCGACCGGGTCGCCCTGGCGGGCGGCCTGGCTGATGTGCCGGCCCTCGATGCCCTCGGGGGTGCCGTCGCCCAGCGAGAGCAGGACGGTGGCGTTCTCCGGGGTGGCGAAGGCGCGCTGCCGGGCGTACCGCAGCAGGGCGCGGCCGGAGGCGTACTGCTCCCAGCAGCCCTGGCTGCCGCAGCCGCAGAGCAGGCCGTCGGGGACGACCCGGATGTGGCCGAACTCGGCGGCGACGCCGAACCGGCCGCGGCGGAGCTTGTTGCCGATGATGATGCCGCCACCCAGGCCGGTGCCGAGCGTGATGCAGATGACGTCGCTGTGGCCCTGGCCGGCGCCGAACCTGTACTCACCCCAGGCCGCGGCGTTGGCGTCGTTCTCGACGACGACGGGGAGGCCGACGCGCTGCTCGACCTTGTCCTTGAGCGGTTCGTGGCGCCAGTCGATGTTCGGCGCGAACAGGACCGTGGCGCGCTTCTCGTCGACATAGCCGGCGGCGCCGATGCCGACGGCCTCGACATGATGATCGGCTCCGACCGTGCGGACGGCGTCCGCGATGGCCTCGGTCAGCTCGTCGGTGGCTTGCGGGGTCGGTACCTTGCACGTCTCAAGGATCGAACCCTCTTCGTCGACCACGCCGGCCGCGATCTTCGTGCCGCCGATGTCGACGCCGATGGTGAGTCCCATGTGTCCCTCAGTTTTTCGCTCGAACCCCGCCGGGACCAACCGTACCGGAGGTGGGGGTCCCTCCCCGGTCCTTACGACCTTGGGGGAGTCAGTCGAGATCGATCCGCTCCGTGCCCGCCGGACCGTCGTCGCGCGGATCGCCGTCCCGTCCGGCGGCCGGGCCGTCGGGCCGATCGCCGGTGTCCGTCCCGCGGGTCCAGCGGCGCTCGCTGCTCTCCACGACCGAGCGGTAGGCGGCGAGCAGCTCGGAGCCGGCCGCCGCGAGGTGGTCGAAGACATCGGGGTTGCGCTCGATGACCGGCTCCACGGCGGCCCTGGCCTGCCGGAACAGCTGGTTGACGGCGCTCTGCGCGGCCATCCCGCCGAGCGCGCCGGGCAGCTGGATCCCGGCGAGCTTGTCGGTCACCGCCTCCGCGAGCTTGCGCAGTTCCTCGGCGGCGCTCCCCGGCGGGGGGCCGTAGGTGTCCCGGCGGCGGGCCTGCTCCGATGCGAGGTCCTCGGCGCAGGCCGTCGACCAGGCGTCGGCGTCGGGCTCGGCCCTGCGGTCGGCGGGGCGCTCGGTGGCATCACTCATGACGAACTCCGTGGACTCCTGCGGCGGGGCGGTGCTGCGACGCGGTACGGCCTGACGGTGCCGCAGGCACTGCGGGACGGGCTGTGCACGGCGGGTACACCTCCGACGGTACCCGAAGGGAGGCGGGCGGTTCAGTCGCTTGTGCCGCTCCGCGGCCACAGGTCCGGATCCGGGGTGAAGCGGATCTCCAGGACGCCGTCGCGCAGTCCGGCGCCGGAGACGGTGCAACGGCGCAGGGCGGAGGGGAGCGTGCGGATCCGCCGGAAGCGACCGACGCTGACCACGATCTCGTCGCCGCGGCGCACCAGGCCGAGGCCCTCCCGCCGGGCGCCGGGCAGCGGCACCCGCCAGACCAGGATGCCGTCGGCGGCCAGCCGGTCCTCGACGGTCCAGGGGTCGGGGTGGTCGGCGGGGAGGTCGGCCGTGGCCGGCCCGTCGAGCAGCTCGCCGAGTTCGTCGATGCCCTGGGGGTCGCGGCCCAGGTGCCGCACCTCGCGCACGGGGACGTCGGGGAACTCGTCGCGCAGCGCCTTGAGGGCGCTCTGCTGGCTGCCGGAGAGCCCGGCGAGGAAGGGGTCCGCGGAGCCGGTGGGCAGCAGCCGGTTGACCAGGACGCCGTCGGTGCGGCGGCCGTGCAGCGCGAGTCCGGCGCGCAGCGTGCGCAGCGTGGCGGCGGCGACCGGGCCGGCCTCGGTGACCAGGCGTACGGAGGTGCCGGGGGCGTCCACCACCCGCTGGACGGCGGCGAGTTCGCGCTCCCAGCGCTCGGCGGCCTCGTACAGCTTCTGGGCCGGCATGGGGACGCCGGCGAGCTGGGCGAGCACCGGGCGCAGCGCGCGGGCCGCCTGGCGCTCGGGCGGCAGCAGGCGGCGGAGGTAGCGGCGGACCTGGGCGGGCAGGGCGAGCAGCCGGATCGTTTCAGCGGCCGGCGGCGCGTCGACGACCAGCAGCTCCCAGTCGCCCGAGGCGTGCGCGGTGCGCAGCGCGTGCAGCAGCGCGAAGGCTTCGGAGCCCGGGAGTTCGGTGAGTTCGTCCTCGTCGAGGGGGGCCGCGCCGAGCAGGTCGAGGGCCGCGCCGGCGCGCTCCTGGAAGGAGAGGAACTCCTGGCGGAAGCGGTCGGCGGGGTCGATCCGGCGGGCGTGCAGGCCGGGGGCGGCGGCTATCGGGGCGGGTGCGTCGACGCCGGGGCGGGCGCCCAGCACCGCCTCCGGGGCGCTGCTCTGGGTGGTGAGCAGCAGGGTCCGCGCGCCCTGCCGGGCACCGGCCAAGGCGGTCGCGGCGGCGAGCGTGGTGCGGCCCGCGCCGCCGGGGCCGGTGACGAGGACGGTCCGCACGCTCAGTGCTTCTCGGCCTCGTCGGCGGATGCCTCGGGGGCCGCGGGGCCGCTCTCGACGCGCTTCTTCAGCCCGGCCAGCGCCCGGTCGATGATGACCTTCTCGGCCTTGCGCTTGATCATCCCGAGCATCGGGATCTTGACGTCGACGGTGAGCTGGTAGGTGACCTCGGTGCGGGTGCCGCCCTCCAGTCCGGCGAGGCGGTACGAGCCGTCGAGGACGCGCAGCATCTGCGACTTGACCAGCGACCAGCTGACCTCGTTCTCACCGGTCCAGGTGTAGGCGAGGGTGTGGTCGTCCTTGATGGCGCCGGCGTCCAGCACCAGGCGCACCTTCTCCGCGCGGCCCCGGTCGTCCGTGGCGAGCACCTCCGCCTCCTTGACCTCTCCGGTCCACTCCGGATAGCGGTCAAAGTCGGCGATCACTCCCATCACCTCGGCCGGTGCCGCCTCGATCGTGATGTTCGAGCTGGTGTGTTCGGCCATCGCCGTGACTCCTCCATGCCGATTCATGCCGGTCCCCGGACCGCTGAAACACGGTGTCTCTGCTGCTGAAGGCTACCGCGCGGCGGAACCCGCACCGACACCAGCGGGCCCGGAACGACGGGCCGGACAGCCGCCGGCACCGGGCTCACCACTCCAGGACATAGGGCGTCCCGGTCGCATTGAAGTGCCCGACATTGACGCATTCCGTACTGCCGATCCGGGCCCTGCGGGCGAGCGGCTGGTGGACGTGCCCGAACAGGGAGTAGCGCGGCCTGGTGGTGCGGATCGCGTGCAGCAGGGCCGCGCTGCCGCGCTCGAAGCGGCGGGCGACGGTGTCGTAGCAGAGCTCGGGGACGTCCGGCGGGATGTGGGTGCACAGCACGTCCACCTCGCCGAGCGCCTCGACCTTGGCGGCGTACTCCTCGTCGCCGATCTCGTACGGCGTCTTCATCGGCGTGGCCAGGCCGCCGCCGACGAAGCCGAAGACCCGGCCGCCGATCTCCACCCGCTGGCCGTCCAGGACGGTGGTACCGGGCCCGGCGTATTCCGGCCACAGGCGCGGCATGTCGACATTGCCGTAGGTGGCGTACGTGGGGGTGGGGAACGCGGCGAAGAGGTCGGCGTACTGCCGGCGGACCGCGCTCTCGATGACCGCCTCGCGGCTCGCGCCCGACCGGTCCAGCTCACCCCACAGCCGGCGCCCCAGCTCACGGGCCTCGTCGAAGCGGCGGGCGGTGCGGAGTTCGACCAGGGCGTCGGCGTTGGCGACCCCGAAGAGGTCGGGGAAGATGCCGCGCGAGTGGTCGGCGTAATCAAGGAAGAGGACCAGGTCACCGAGGCACACCAGGGCGTCGGCACCGTCCCCCGCCGCGGCGAGGTCCCGGCTGTTGCCATGGACGTCACTGACCACATGCACGCGCATGGCGTCACCCTAGATCCCTCCGCGCGGCGGCGGGAGGCCGGTCCGGTGCCCGCGGTTACTTTCGGGTCACCATTGGCCTGGTTTAGTCTGCACGGTGCAGTCTTATGACCTGTCCCCAGCATGTGACGCATCGAACATCTGGCCGTAACCCCCTATCCCAAAAGCAATACCGGTGGGTAACGTCCGGGCAGTCCAATCCCCCCGCATGATCATGGACCGCAAGCCGGTGCGCACACAGCGTCGTGGCGCCGGCGCTTTCGAGGAGCAGCAGTCTTGCGCGAGTTCAGCCTTCCGGCCCTGTACGAGGTCCCCGCGGACGGCAATCTGACGGATCTTATCCGTAGAAATGCCGCGCAGCACCCGGATGTTGCGGTTCTGGGACGGAAGGTGAACGGGTCGTGGCAGGACGTCACCGCCGCCACCTTCCTCGCCGAGGTCCGCGCCGCCGCCAAGGGCCTGATGGCCGCCGGCATCCAGCCCGGCGACCGGGTCGGCCTGATGTCGCGCACCCGCTACGAGTGGACGCTGCTGGACTTCGCCATCTGGAGCGCCGGCGCCATCACCGTCCCCGTATACGAGACCAGTTCCGCCGAGCAGATCCAGTGGATCCTCGGCGACTCCGGCGCGGTGGCCTGCCTGGTGGAGACGCCCGGCCACGAGGCCACCGTCGAGTCGGTCCGCGACCGGCTGCCCGACCTGGCGAACATCTGGCAGATCGAGCGGGACGCCATCGCCCGCCTCCGGGCCGCCGGCGACGACATCTCCGATGCCGAGGTCGACGCCCGCAGCGCGCTGGCCGACGCGGACTCGCCCGCCACGATCGTCTACACCTCCGGCACCACCGGCCGGCCCAAGGGCTGCGTGCTCAGCCACCGCAGCTTCTTCGCGGAGTGCGGCAACATCGTCGAGCGGCTGCGCCCGCTCTTCCGCACCGGCGACTCCTCGGTCCTGCTCTTCCTCCCCATCGCGCACGTCTTCGGCCGGCTGGTCCAGGTCGCCTCGGTCATGGCGCCCATCAAGCTGGGCCACGCGCCGGACATCAAGAACCTCACCGACGACCTCGCCTCCTTCCGGCCGACGATGATCCTGGGCGTCCCCCGGGTCTTCGAGAAGGTCTACAACTCGGCGCGCGCCAAGGCCCAGGCCGAAGGCAAGGGCAAGATCTTCGACAAGGCGGCGGAGACCGCGATCGCCTACAGCCGCGCGCTGGACACCCCCGCCGGGCCGTCCTTCGGGCTGAAGTTCACGTACAAGGTCTTCGACCGGCTGGTCTACGGCAAGCTGCGGGCCGTCCTCGGCGGCCGGGCCGCCCACGCCATCTCCGGCGGCGCCCCGCTCGGCGAGCGGCTGGGCCACTTCTACCGCGGCATCGGCTTCACCGTCCTGGAGGGCTACGGCCTCACGGAGTCCTGTGCGGCCACCGCCTTCAACCCCTGGGACCGGCAGAAGATCGGCACGGTCGGCCAGCCGCTGCCCGGCTCCGTCGTCCGGATCGCCGACGACGGCGAGGTGCTGCTGCACGGCGAGCACCTCTTCTCCGAGTACTGGAACAACCCGACGGCCACCCAGGAGGCGCTGTCCGACGGCTGGTTCCACACCGGCGACATCGGCACCCTCGACGAGGACGGCTATCTCGCCATCACCGGCCGCAAGAAGGAAATACTGGTCACCGCGGGCGGCAAGAACGTCGCCCCCGCCGTCATCGAGGACCGCATCCGCGCCCACGCCCTGATCGCGGAGTGCATGGTCGTCGGCGACGGCCGCCCCTTCATCGGCGCCCTGGTCACCCTCGACGAGGAGTTCCTGCCCCGCTGGGCCGAGGAGCACGGCCACCCGGCCGACGTGAAGCCCGCCGACATCGCCGACGACCCCGACCTCCTGGCCGCCGTCCAGCGCGCGGTCGACGACGGCAACGCGGCGGTCTCCAAGGCCGAGTCGGTGCGCAAGTTCCGTATCCTGCCGGCCCAGTTCACCGAGGAGTCGGGCCATGTCACCCCGTCGCTGAAGCTGAAGCGGAACGTGGTGGCCAAGGACTTCGCCGAGGAGATCGAGGCGATCTACCGGGGGTAGGGCCTGTCCCCCGCGCGGGGTTCGCCGAGTGCTCGGCACCGCTCGTCATCCGCCGTCGTGGCTGCTCGCCGCGGCGGCGGATTCCTGTGTGCGCCCCGGTGGTGCGGTATCCGCCGCACCCCGCAGGGGGACGACGGGCCCTAGAGCAGTTCCTTCAGCCGCTCCGCCAGCAGGTCCCAGCGCCACTTCTCCTCCACCCAGGCACGGCCCCGCTCGCCCATGGTGCGGCGCAGGGCCGGGTCCTTGAGGAGCGTGACCAGGCGTTCGGCGGCGGTGGCCGGGGAGCCGCCGGGGACCACCCAGCCGGTCTCGCCGTCCAGGACCGCGTCGGGGGCGCCGCCCGAGTCGCCCGCGACGACCGGCAGACCGGTGGCGGACGCCTCCAGGTAGACGATGCCCAGCCCCTCCACGTCGAGCCCGCCGCGGCGGGTGCGGCAGGGCATCGCGAAGACGTCGCCCGCGCCGTAGTGGGCCGGCAGCTCCTCCCAGGGGACCGCGCCGGTGAAGCGGACCGCGTCGGCGACGCCCTTCTCCAGTGCCAGGGCGTGCAGGTGCTCCTCGTACGGGCCGCCGCCCACGATCAGCAGCACCGCGTCCGGCACCTCCGCGACGATCGCCGGCATCGCCTCGATGAGGGTGTCCTGGCCCTTGCGCGGGACGAGCCGGGAGACGCAGACCACGACCGGGCGGCCGGCGAGGCCGAGGCGGGCGCGCACCGCGTGGCCGCCCGAACCGGGGTGGAAGGTCTTCTCGTCGACGCCGGGCGGGAGTTGGACCATCCGGGCGGCGGCTTCCGGGGTGAGCGCGGCGGCGATCCGCGAGCGGGTGTACTCGCCGAGGTAGGTGAGGGTGTCGGTGCCCTCGCCGATCCGGCGCAGCAGCTGCCGGGCGGCGGGCAGCTGCGCCCAGCCCGCCTCGTGGCCGTGGGTGGTCGCCACGATGCGGCGGGCGCCGGCCGCGCGCAGCGCCGGTGCCATCAGCCCCAGCGGCGCGGCGGCCCCGAACCACACCGAGGAGCAGCCGTGTTCGCGCAGCAGGGACACCGCCCGCCGGGTCACCCGGGGCGTGGGCAGCAGCATCGTCGTACGGTCCCGCACCACGGGGAACGGCTGCTCCGCGTCGAAGGCGGCGGTGGCCGCGCGGCCCTCCTCGCTCCGCTTCCAGGTCGAGGCGTAGACCACGACCTGCGAGGGGTCCAGCCGCAGCGCCATGCTGTGCAGGAATGCCTGGATGCCGCCGGGCCGCGGCGGGAAGTCGTTGGTGACGATCAGGGTCTTGTGCACGGTGGTCTCTCGGCGGACGGGGTCGGTGGGCAGCGCCGGCGGGCGGTCCGGATCCCGGCGGTACGGGCGGTTGGGCCCGACAGTACCGGGTAGGCGGCCCGCCGCGGGCGCGCGCCCCGGCCCGCCCGGCTGTACCGCTCCCGCCACGCCCACCCGGGGGTCCGCGATCGCGTGACCGGCCACCGGCGTCATCATGATCATGCAGGCAGGGCGGCCGACGACCGACGGGGAGAGCATGAGCAGCACCGGCAGCAGGGCATGCGCGGCGGGGCTCCCGGTGGCGGCCTGGGCCGCGACCCGGGCACTGTTACTGCTGTGCGTGCTGGGGGTGCTGGTGCTGCCCGGCCCGGACGTCACCACCGATGTCTCGACGATCTACCAGGGCTGGTCCGAGGTCCTGAAGACCGGCAGCTTCCCCCTCGACGACGTGACCTGGCAGTACCCGCCGGCCGCCGCGCTGCCGGTCCTCGCCCCCGGCCTGCTGCCGTTCCTCCCCTACGCCACCGCGTTCGCCGTGCTGGTCCTGGCCGCCGACGCGGCGGTGCTGGCGCTTCTGCTGCGCGCCGGGCGCCGGGCCGGGCACCGCACCGCCGGCGCCTGGGTGTGGATCATCGGCGTCGCGCTGCTCGGCCCGACCGCGTACGCCCGGTACGACCTGATGGTGACCGCGGTGGCCGTCGCCGCACTGTGCGCGGCGGTCCGGCGGCCCCGGGTGGCGGGCGCCCTGATCGCCTTCGGCGCGCTGCTGAAGGTCTGGCCGGCGCTGCTGCTGGCCGGGGCGCCGCTGCGCGGGCGCCGGGCGCGCGCCCTGTGGGGCCACGCGGCGGGCTGGGCCGCCGGGCTGACGCTGTGCGCCGTGGCGCTGGCGCCGGGCGCGCTGGCGTTCGTCACCTTCCAGCGCGACCGGGGTACGGAGATCGAGTCGCTGGGCGCGCTGGTCTTCCACATCGCCCGGCACTTCGGCTGGAGCGGCGACGTACTGCTCAACTACGGCTCGGTGGAATTCCTCGGCCCCGGCGTCCCGTTGGTCAGCACCCTGGCGCTGGCGCTGACCGGCGCCGCCCTGGCCTGGCTGGTGCTGTGGCGGCTGCGCGCCCGGGAGCTGACCGCCGCGGTGCTCCCCGACGCCGCGTTCACCGCCGCCCTCCTGTTCACCACCACCAGCAGGGTGATCAGCCCGCAGTACCTGCTGTGGCTGGTCGGGCTGGCCGCGGTGTGCCGGACCGTACGGGGCAGCCGGCAGGGGTGGCCGGCGGCCCTCGTCCTGCTGGCGACCGGCGTCACCCTGCTGGAATTTCCGATCTGCTTCTCGGACGTGGTGGGGAGCACCACCCAGGGCATCACCCTGCTGCTGCTCCGCAACGGCCTGCTGGTGGCCGCGTCGCTGAGCGCCTGCCGCCGTCTGTGGGCCGCCACCCGGGGTGGCCCGGACACCGCGGCGCGGGCCGGGGTACCGGGCGCCCGCCCCGCGGTCACCCCAGCTGGCGCTGCACATACACGCGCCACATCGCGGTGAACTCGGCCAGTCCGACGCCGAGTTGGTCCCGCAGCGCGCGGTCCACCGCCGCGGTGCGGGCGGACTGCCGGCTGCCGCCGCCCACCGCGGGCGCCGCGGACGCCGCCGGGGCGGTGGTGGGGCCGGACGTCTTCGCCTCCATCGGCGCCTTCGCGGTCCCCGCCGCCGTACGGATCCCGCGGCGCCCGGTGTCCCGGTAGAAGGCGATCAGCCGGGCCTCGCCCCACTTCTCGGCGATCATCCGGCAGGCCAGCCAGCCGCCCTCGTACGCCGTGGCCAGCCGCTCCGCGCCCGCCCGGAAGCCGAAGTCGCCGTCGGTCGG
>NZ_BMRP01000004.1:306615-326532 GCF_014648695.1 Streptomyces albospinus | reverse complement strand
CGCGGTCGCCGTCGGCCGGCGGTGCACGCCCCGGTAGGCGACCCAGTCCGCGAAGCCCTCGGAGAGCCACAGCGGGGTGGCGGGCGAGGTGAGCGTGCGGGTGGCGACATGGGTGGTCTCGTGGGTGAGGACGACCGTGCGGCCGAGGTCGTTGAGCTCCTCGTACACGTCCGGGTTGACGATCACCCGGTCCGCGGGCGCCGCCGACGAGGCGCCCGCCTCACCGGTGGTGACGGCCGCGATCCCGGTGTACCCGGACGGGTCGTCGCCGCCCATCAGCTGCGCCATCCGCGCGATGGTGTCCGGCGCCTCCACCACCACCTTCCGCGCCCACTTCCCCTTCCAGACGGCGGAGACCGCGGGCACCGCCGCGTCCACCCGGTCCGCCAGGTCCCGTAGCCGCGCCGGATTGCCGGTACCGCCCAGGACCAGGCTGTACCGGCCCCGCACCACGCGCACCGGGCCCTGGTCCCACAGCTGGCCGGTGGCGCTCCGGCCGTCCGCGGCGCCGTCGGTGTCGGAGGAGACCAGCCAGCGGCCGGAGCGCTCGGTCAGGGTCAGGTACTGGAGGGTGGTGACCGGGGCGGTGTCGAAGCCCTTGAGGCGGTAGCTGAGCCGCACCTGCGCGGCGAGCCGCCGGCCGGTGCCGCCCACCGGGAGCGTGAAGGCACCGGCGGAGACCAGGTCGTAGCGCCAGTCGGCGACCGGCACCGCCGCGAGGTTGCCGATGACCTGCCGCTGCCGGCCGCGGAAGGCCGCGGCCCGGGGATCGACGGTGGCCAGGAAGGCCGCGGCGTCGTGCCGCCGGACGGCCGCCGCCCGGGCGTCCAGCATCTCCTGGGCACCGGGGTACTCGTCGGTCGGCCGGGTCGAGGGGGCGCAGCCGGTGAGCTGGGCGATCAGCAGTACGGCGCACCCTGCCGCCGTTGCGGCCCACCACGGCCGCGCGCGTCGCGCCCTTTGCTCCGGCATGCGCCCGATCGTAAGGGCGGCCCGGCCGGGGCAAAAACGCTGGGCGGGCGGCTCAGGGCCGGGTGACGGACTGGACCGGCATCATGCCGACGGGGTCGTAGCGGACCTTGGCGCCGGGGTAGGGCGCGTGCACGACCTGCCCGTTGCCCACGTACATCCCGACATGGCTGGCGTCCGAGCGGTAGATGACGAGGTCGCCGGGCTGCGCCTGGGACAGCGGGACCTGCCGTCCGGCACCGCGCTGGCCCTGCGAGGTACGCGGCAGGGAGACGCCGGCCTGGGCATAGGCCCATTGGGTGAGTCCGGAGCAGTCGAAGGCCGAGGGGCCGGTGCTGCCCCAGGCGTACGGGGAGCCGATGGCGGCGCGCACCGCGGCGACCGCCGCCGCGGCCCGGCCGGAGCCCGGCACGATCCCGGTGAGGTCCGGGATGAACTCGTCGCGGCCGTCGCTCCGGGAGGCCCGGTCGTAGGCCGCCCTGGCGTCCCGGGGGAGGGCGTTCAGCAGTCGCTGTGCGGTGGCCAGCTTGCGCTGGACGTCCTTCTTGTTGCGCGCGACCTCCTCGCGGCTGGCCTCCAGCAGCGCCAACTTCCCTGCCGTCTCCCGGCGCTGCTGCTCCAACACCCGTGTCACCGACCGGAGTTGGCGCAGTTCGCCGGCCTGGGACCCGTTCAGCCGGTCGAGCGCGGACGCCTTCTCCAGGTAGCTGTCGGGCCGTTCGGACAGCAGCAGCCGGAGAGCGGGGTCGATGCCGCCGGCCCGGTACTGGGCGGCGGCCAGCGCGCCGAGCCGGCCGCGCATCCGGTTGACCCGTTCCTGGGCGCGGGCGGTGCGGTCCTGGAGGGCCGCCGCCTCGTCCCGCAACTCCTTGGTCCGGGCGTCCGCGGCGTTGAACTTCTCGGTGGCCCGCTCCGCCTCCTCGTAGAGCTTGTCGACCCGTGCGGCGGCGCTCTCCCGGCCGGCGGACGGGTGCTCGGCGGGGTCGGCGCTCGCGGGCTGCGCCGACAGCGCGGCGGCTGCGGTCGCCAGGGCGGCGGACAGGACGGTGACCGACGCGAAGGTGGTCTGGCCGCGCTGCGAGGTACGGCGATGGGACACCACGAGGGCCGCACTCCTTCCGTGTGCAGCCCCTGCCGTCCGGGCGGGACGGTCGGTGATCCGGCAGCTGCGAGGGCAGACAGTAACCGCGCCGCGGTGCACCGGCCAAAGAGGGGTTTCCGTGCCCGAAAAGCTGCTCCGCCGGTGACTTCGCAGGTCACCGGCGGAGCGGAAGGTCAGCCGTGAAGGCCGCAATTCGCCCGATCGGGCGGCAGGTTGCGACGGTTGTGAGGCTTTTCAGACCCGCACGCCGAACTGGAACGGCATGTTGTTGATCGACTCGTAGCGCACCGCGGCGCCCGGCTTCGGGGCGTGCAGCACGGTGCCGTTGCCGGCGTAGAGGCCGATGTGGTGCAGGTCGCCGTAGAAGAGCACCAGGTCGCCGGGCTTGAGGGCGCTCTCGGAGCCGATCCGGGTGCCGGCGTTGGCCTGCTCCTGCGAGGTACGCGGAATCGACGCGCCGGCCTGCGCGTACGCCCACGACGTCAGGCCCGAGCAGTCGAACGAGGACGGGCCGGTGGCCCCCCAGACGTACGGCGAACCTATCTTGGACTGGGCTGCGGACAGCGCGGCGGCACCGCGCTGCGAGGCCGGCACGTCGTTACCGAGGTCGACCCGGTCGTTGCTGCGGTTCGCCCGGGCGTCCGCGGCCTGCATGGCCGCCCGCTCCTTGGCGGTCATCGTGTTGAGCAGCTCCTGCGCCTTGGCGAGCTTGCCCTTGATCTCGTCCTTCTTGTCACCGAGCGCCTTGCGGGTCTCGGAGAGGTCCTTGATCTTGCTCGCGGCCTCCGCGCGCTCCTGGGCGAGCCGGCGCTGCTTGTCCGCGATGGTCTTCAGCTGCTCGGCCTGCTTGCCGCTCAACTGGTCGAGGGTGGCGGCCTTTTCGAGGAAGGTGTCCGGGTCGCCGGAGAGGAACAGCTGGACCGAGGGGTCGATGCTGCCGCTGCGGTACTGACCGGAGGCGACCGCGCCCAGGCCCTTGCGCAGCTGGTTCAGCTCGCCCTGGCCGCGGGCGACCTTGTCCTGGAGGTCGTCGACCTCCTTCTGGAGCTTGTCCTGCTGCTCCTTGACGCCGTCGTACTTCTCGGTGGCCGCCTCCGCATCGCTGTAGAGCTTGTCGACCTCGGACTTGACGTCCTGCTTCGACTGGCCGGGGTCGGCGTGTGCCGCCTGGGACGAGAGGGCGACTGCCGCGGCGGCGGTGGCGGTGAGCACGGTCACGCGAGTACGGCTCGGCTGCTTGGGTCGACGGTGGGACGCCACGGGGGCGAGCTCCTTCTTCCTCCAGCCGCCTACCGGGAAGTGGGGGGTGAGACCCCGGCTCCGCGCGAACGCCACGGACTCGGCGGTACCTTCACTGACCATCCCGGGTGGATGATCATCTATATGAAGGTTCGAGGCTGACCTTAGTAACCGAGCTGTGATCGCTTCAAATCCTCACGGGAAAAATCTGCGCCACCGGCCCCAACTTTTACCAACATCACACGGCGCGTAAGCGCCAATTGACGCTCCGGTACGGATCGCAAGCGATTTTCCACAGCCCGATCACAAGTGGCGTGTGAAATGTCAGGTTCGTGCAAGTCGCTTGAGCAGCAGGGCCGATGCGACCGGCCGGGCACCCGCCTTGGCGACGCCGTCGGCCACCTCCCGGTCCGTGGAGACCACCACGACCGGCCGGCCGGGCGGCTCGGCCCGCACCAGCTGGCGGATCAACTCGTCGGCCGTCACGCCGGGTTTGCTGAACAGCACCCGCACCCCGCGCGGCGGCGCCAGCAGCACCGGCGCGGCCAGCTCCGCCCCGTCGAAGACGCAGGTCATCTCCGCACCGGTCTGCGCGGCCAGCACCGCGAGGCCGCCCAGCAGCCGCAACCGCTGCTTTTCCAGCGGCATGGTCGGATAGCCGGTTTTGGTGACGTTGTAGCCATCCACCACCAAATGCGCCTGCGGCAGGGCCAGTAGCTGGTCCAGCAGCGCCGGGTCGGTCTCCGAGAGCGCCCGGGTCGCGATGTCCTTCGGCGTCATCCGGCCCGGCGCGACAGCGTCGACGGTGTCCGCCGGGCGGGCGGTGGCGGGCGGCAGGGCCAGCTCGCGGCGCAGCCCCTGGGCCGCGTCCAGCACGGTGTCCAGCAGCAGCCGCAGCCGCATGTCCTCGACGCTGCGCCCCTCGCGGGCCGAGCGCCGGCTGGTCTCCAGCGCCGACTCGGCCTCCGCGATCCGGGCCCTGAGCCGGCGCACCTCGCTGTCCGCCGCGGTCCGCTCGGCCACCGCCTTCTCCCGCGCCTCGGCCACCGCGGCCTCGGCCTTGCGGACCGCCGCCTCACCGCGCTTGATGTCGCTGAGCGCGCTGCGCAGCTTGCGCTGCAACGACTCGTTCTCCTTGCGGGCCGCCTCCAGGTCCGCCCGGACCCGGTCCGCCTCCGTACGGGCCTCGCCGCGCGCCTGCGCCAGCTCCTCGCGCAGCCGGGCCAGCTCCCGCTCGGCCTCCTCGCCGGCCCGTTCGGCGCGCGCCCGCTGCGCCTCCTCGCCGGCCGACGCGACCAGCTTGACCCAGCCCTCGGGGCGCAGCACATACGCCGCCGCGGCGACATCGAGCGGATCGGCGGCGGCGGGCGGGGTGCCGTGCTCCAGGGCCTCGGCGAGCTCGGGCTGGGACTCGCGCAGCTTCCCGGCGATCCGCTGCCGGAAGACCGGGTCGCTCTCCAGCGCCGCGGCCATCGCGTTGCCGGCGAACTTGGCCCGGCGAGTCGGGGTGAAACGGGCGTACTGCCGCAGCGGAGGCGGAAGTTCGGCGACCGTCAGCGCGCCGAACGACTCCGCGGTGAGCGCCACGACGCGGCGCCGTACGCCCTCGGGCAGCGGCTGGTCGAGCAGGTCGTCGGCCATCCCCTCGGGGGCGTCGTCACGCTCCGCTCCCGGCTCCCCTTCTGGACGTTCCACCACTGCTGCATCGCTCCGATCTCAGGCGCTCGCGCCCGGACGGTCCACCAGTTCGATCTGGTCGACCGCGTTGCACCAGCGGCAGCGCACGGACTCGACGCTCTCGCTGAGGACCTCGCGCTCCTCCACCGTCGGCTCTCCTGCCAGGTCCAGATGGACGTACTCGACGACCTTGGACCGGCGGGTCACATCGAAACGCGTGAGATTGCCGCACAGCGTGCAGCGCCACCGCGTCTCGGCCGTCGGCAGGGGAACAGCCATGGTGTCGTCCTCTTTCGTGCTCGTCGTGCTCGTACTGGGGTCGGTTCACGCGGTACGCCGTCGGACTGCGGAACTACGCAACGTACTGCCTGTAACCCTACGGCCTGATAGGGGGCCGGCGCGGGCCCGCCCGGGAGGCGGGACGCGGCGAGGCACTCTGTCCCGATTCACCGCATTGCGTCATGATCACTTCATGACGGCGCCGGCTCACCCCGCCCGCTCGATGAGAGCGGTGTTCTCGCGGATGACGAACGTGCTGATCGGGCTGTGCTGCGCGGTCTTCGTGCTCGGCCCGGCCTCCGGACTGCTGCGGATATACGGCACCGGCGACGCCCTGCTGCGCGCGCAGACCAGGTACTTCGAGCGCTGGGGCGTGATTCCGCTCGATGTGTGGAGCGGCTCGGCGAAGGCCCTGATCACCCCGCTCACCGCACTGTTCGTGCACGGAAGCTGGCTGCATCTGCTCGGCAACATACTGTTTCTGTATGTTTTCGGCGGGATGACCGAGACCCGGATGGGCCGGATCCCGTTCACCTTCTTCTACCTGGCCGTCGGCTATTTCGCGCTGCTGGGCTACGCCGCCGCGCACGCCTCCTCGGACCAGACGCTGGTCGGCGCCTCCGGCTCCATCTCCGGCGTCCTGGGCGCCTTCCTCTTCCTCTTCCCCCGGGCCCGGGTCACCAGCGTCTTCCCGTTCCTGTTCTTCCTGCCGCTGCGCTTCCCCGCCTGGATCGTGCTGCTCTTCTGGTTCTTCCTCCAGTGGCAGGCGGCCCGGCACGACCCCTCGGGACCCGGCGTCGCCTACCTCGCCCATGTCGTGGGCTTCGCGCTCGGCTTCCTCTACGCCTGGGCCCGTTACGGGAGGGATACTGTGGGGGCCACCAGGGACAACGGGCCTGCGACCGAGGGAGAGAGCCAGCCGTGATCACGTCGATCGTGCTCATCAAGACCAGCGTGGACCAGATCCCGGAGATCGCCGAGAAGATCGCCGCACTGGAGGGCGTCAGCGAGGTCTACTCGGTCACCGGCGCGCACGACCTCATCGCGATGGTGCGGGTCGCCGAGCACGACCAGCTCGCAGACGTCATCCCCGGCCGCATCAGCAAGGTCCCCGGCGTCGCCTCCACCGAGACGCACATCGCCTTCCGCACGTACTCCCAGCACGATCTCGAAGCGGCCTTCTCCATCGGCCTGGAGGCGTAGCCGCTGCGCTTGGCTTGCTTCCCACGTTGTCGGCCTGTCCGCTGCGCTTTGCGTCGCCCTACGTTTTCGGCTTTCCCGCCGTGGGGGTTTGCCGCCGTTGCGCCTGCGGCGGGCGGGGCCGCTGCGCGGGGCTGTCGGGGTGCGGTGACGGTCCTGCGGGGCAGGGTGTCCGGACTGCTTCGCTTTACGTCCGGACACCCTGCCCCTCCGGCCCGTCCCCTCCCGTTGTGGGTGGGAAAAAGCGGGTGGGGTGCGCGTGGGTGGGACCGTGCGGGTTCAGGGGTCGATGGAGACCGTCACCGGACCACTCTGCCCAGCCCTCACCCACCGGTCTTCCCTCCCACCCACGGGAGGGGGCGGGCCGGAGGGGGCGGTGTGCAGGACGTAAAGCGAAGCAGTCCTGCACACCGACCCCGCAGGACCGTCACCGCACCCGAAAGCCCCGCGCAGCGGACCCCGCCCGCCGCAGGCGCAGCGGCGGGACAGCCGACAACGTGGGAAGCGGGCAAAGCGCAGCGGAACGGCGGGAAAGCCGACAACGTGGGATTTAGACCGCGCTTCGCGCGGGAACGCAACGGCCGTCCTCCGTGCGGTAGTTCCACCGTGCGCCGTCCGTCACCAGTTCCTTGACCGCCCGGACGAACCGCTCGACGTGCTCGTCGGGCGTTCCGGCGCCGAAGCTGACCCGGATCGCGTTCAGCGACCTCCCCCAGCCTTCGGCCGGGGGGACCCCCACCTCGCTTCGCTCCCCCGGCGCCGCTTCCGGGGAGCCGCACTCCCCCGGCTCCTGCGGCTCGCTGCCCAGCAGGGTGCGGACGAGCGGGTGCGCGCAGAACAGGCCGTCGCGGACGCCGATGCCGTACTCCGCGGACAGCGCCGCCGCGAAGTGCGAGCTGTTCCAGCCCTCGACCACGAAGGACAGCACGCCGACCCTCGGCGCGTCCTCCCCGAAGAGGGAGAGGACACGGACCTCGGGGACCTCGGCGAGGCCCGCGCGGACTGCGGCGATCAGCTCCTGCTCGCGGGCGACCAGACCCTCGAATCCCGCCTCGGTCAGCGCCTGGCAGGCGGAGGCGATGGCGTAGGCGCCGATGACGTTGGGCGAGCCGGCCTCGTGCCGGGCCGCGGTGGTGTGCCACTCGACGTCCACGCCGCCGTCGGTGCGCCGCGCGACCTTCCGGCTGGCACCGCCGCCGGCCAGGTACGGCCCGGCCTGCTGGAGCCAGTCGGCGCGGCCGGCCAGTACCCCGGCGCCGAACGGCGCGTACAGCTTGTGGCCGGAGAACGCGACCCAGTCGACGTCCAGTTCCGCGATGTCGACGGGGTGGTGCGGCGCGAGCTGGGCCGCGTCGAGCACGATCCGCGCGCCGTGGGCGTGCGCGGCGGCGGCCAGTTCCCGCACCGGCCACAGTTCACCGGTGACGTTCGAGGCGCCGGTGACGCAGACCAGTGCCGCGCCGTAGGGCTCGCGGGCGGCCAGCGCCCGCTCCAGGGTGTCCACCGCCTGCCGCGGGGTGCGCGGCGCGTTCAGATAGGTCACCGCGAGGTCCGCGCGGCGCTCCCAGGGCAGCAGCGAGGCATGGTGCTCGGTCTCGAAGACGAACACCCGGGTACCCGGCGGGAGCGCGGCGGCGAGCAGGTTCAGCGAGTCGGTGGTGGAGCGGGTGAAGACGACCTGGTCGTCGGCGCGGCAGCCGAGGAAGTCGGCGACCGTCCTGCGGGCGTTCTCGAAGAGGTCGGTGGAGAGCTGGGAGAGGTACCCGGCACCGCGGTGGACGCTGCCGTAGTACGGGGCGTAGGCGGCCACGTCGTCCCAGACCCGCTGGAGCGCCGGCGCGCTGGCGGCGTAGTCCAGCGCGGCGTAGTCGACCTCGCCGCCGGTCACCAGCGGGACGAGGACATCGCGCCCCAGAACGGGCAGCGGGGCACAGACCGAGCGGTCGGCGGCAACGGCGGAAACAGGCATGGCGAACTCCCGTGAGAGACAAGCGAATTCGCTGCGGGCGGGCGCATCGGCAGGCGTATCGAGGAACGCCGGAGCGCACGGCGGCACCGCAACGTGAAGAAAAACCCTCGGCGGAGAAAGGAGGGAAGGGTTGCGGAAAAGGGGCCGGCGGGCCCTATCGCATTCGCTGCATCACGGAAGGACTCCCTCGGGGACCAGGATCCCTGGCGAGGGATCCGCGCTTGCCGCAGACCTCGCTGCCTGCGACCTGGTCATCACCCGGGGCACCCCGCCACGGAAGGAGGGTTGCCGGACAGCGGGCCGGGGCCTGTGTCGCTGTCACTCGTGACCTGGGCTGAATCATGCCACACGATCAACGCGGCGCAAGTCCCGGTCCGCATCCCGGACCGGGACCTGTGCCGCATCCGGCCGCGTCAGGCGTTGCTGGCCGCCACCCAGCGCTCCAGCGCCCGCTTGGCGGCGCCCGAGTCGACCGCCTCGGCGGCCTTCCCGATACCGGCCCGGATCTGCTCGGCCAACGGGGCGTCCGACGGCTCCAGCGCCGCCAGCGCCGCCGCGGCGTTCAGCAGGACGGCGTCGCGGACCGGCCCGGTCTCCCCGTCCAGCAGCCGGCGGGCCACATCCGCGTTGTACGACGCGTCGGCGCCGCGCAGCGCCTCGACCGGCACCAGCTCGATGCCGACGTCCCGCGGGTCGAAGGCCTCCTCGCGGACCGTGCCGTCGCGCACGATCCACACCCGGGAGGTGGCGGTCGTGGTCAGCTCGTCCAGCCCGTCGTCGCCGCGGAAGACCAGCGCCGAGGAGCCGCGCTCGGCGAGCACCCCGGCCATGATCGGCGCCATCCGGGCGTCCGCGACGCCGGTCGCCTGGGCGCGGACCCGGGCCGGATTGGTCAGCGGGCCCAGCACGTTGAACGTGGTGCGGATCCCCAACTGCCCGCGAGCGGCGGCCACATGGCGCAGCGCGGGGTGGAACTTGGCCGCGAAGCAGAAGGTGATCCCGGCCTCCTCGGCGACCTCCACCACCCGCCGCGGGCTCAGGTCCAGATTGACGCCCAGCTTCTCCAGGACGTCGGAGGCGCCGCTGGCGGACGAGGCGGCCCGGCTGCCGTGCTTGACGACCTTGGCGCCGGTGCCGGCCACCACGATCGACGACATGGTGGAGATGTTGACCGTCTTGGCACCGTCACCGCCGGTGCCGACGATGTCCACGCTGGGACCGGGCACCTCGATCAGGCTGGCGTGCGCGTACATCGCCCGCACCAGCCCGGTGATCTCCGCGACGGTCTCGCCCTTGGCGCGCAGCGCGACCGCGAAGCCGGCGATCTGCGCGTCGGTGGCCTGGCCGCGCATGATCTTGTCCATGACCCAGGCGGTGTCGTCGGCGCCGAGGTCGCGGCCGTCCAGGAGGGCGTTCAGTACGGCCGGCCAGGAGCGGTCCGCCACGCTGCCGCCGCCTGCCGGGGTCACAACGTTCATGGTCCACGCTCCTGGTTCGTCTCCTGCGTATGCCGTCACCCTATCGAGCCCCGGGCATGCCGAAGGGCCCCGTCCGGTTGGGGTCTCCCCTGCTCGAGCGAAGTCGAGAGCTTGGGGAACGGACGGGGCCCTCTGGGTGGCGTACTACCAGCGGTGCGCGCGGTGGCGCCCGCAGGGATCAGTGGTGGCCGTGGCCGCTGGTGATCTCCTTGTACTCCTCGACGGTGGGCTTCGGGATGACGTTGTCCTCGCCGTAGTAGCCCTTGGAGAGCTTGGCGCGCAGCTTCTGCGACCGCTTGAGCTTGCGCCGGACGCCGTTCTCGTCGACCTCGGGGCCGAGTTCGACCGGCTCGGGCTGCTCGTGCTGCGTCAGGAAGTGCAGCTGCTCCTGGTTGAGCGGCTCGTGGACCTCGATGAACTCACCGTGCGGCAGGCGCTTGATGATGCCGGACTCGCGTCCGTGCAGCACCTTGTCCTTGTCCCGGCGCTGGAGGCCCAGGCAGATCCGCTTGGTGGCGATGAAGGCCAGCACCGGCCCGACGAAGAACGCGATCCGGACGAACCAGGTGATCGAGTTGATCGACAGGTGGAAGTGGGTGGCCCACAGGTCGTTGCCGCCGCCGATCAGCATCACGAAGTACGCGACCAGCCAGGCCACACCGAACGCGGTGCGGGTGGGCACGTTGCGCGGGCGGTCCAGGATGTGGTGCTCGCGCTTGTCGCCGCGGACCCAGGACTCGACGAACGGGTAGACCGCGATCGCGACCAGGACCAGCGGGAAGACCAGGATCGGGATGAGGACACCGAAGTTGATGGTGTGACCCCAGAAGTTCCACTCCCAGCCCGGCATGACACGCACCAGGCCCTCGGCGAAGCCCATGTACCAGTCCGGCTGCGCACCAGTGGAGACCTGGTCCGGCCGGTACGGCCCTATGGCCCACACGGGGTTGATGCTGGCGACCGCGGCGATGACCGCGATGACACCGAAGACCAGGAAGAAGAAGCCTCCGGCCTTGGCCATGTAGACCGGCAGCAGCGGCATGCCGACGACGTTGTTGTTGGTCTTGCCGGCGCCCGGGAACTGCGTGTGCTTGTGGTAGATGACGAGGATCAGGTGGGCCACCAGCAGGCCCAGCATGATGCCCGGCAGCAGCAGCACGTGGATCGTGAAGAACCTCGGGATGATGTCGTGCCCGGGGAACTCGCCGCCGAAGATGAACATCTGGAGGTACGAGCCGATCAGCGGCATCGCCAGGATGACGCCCTCGATGAACCGCACACCGGTGCCGGAGAGCAGGTCGTCGGGGAGCGAGTATCCGGTGAAGCCGGTGAACATGCCCAGCACGAACAGCAGGAAGCCGAAGAGCCAGTTGACCTCACGCGGCTTGCGGAACGCGCCGGTGAAGAACACCCGCATCATGTGGACCATCATCGCGGCCAGGAAGACCAGCGCGGCCCAGTGGTGGATCTGCCGGATGAGCAGACCACCGCGGACGTCGAAGCTGATGTGCAGCGTCGACTCGAACGCCTGGGTCATCTTGATCCCGTGCATCGGCACGTAGGACCCGTGGTAGGTGACCTCGGCCATGCTCGGGTGGAAGAACAGCGTCAGGTAGACACCGGTCAGGATGATGATGATGAAGCTGTAGAGCGCGACCTCACCCAGCATGAAGGACCAGTGGTCCGGGAAGATCTTGCGCATGTTGGCCTTGGCGAGGCTGTAGATGCCCAGCCGGCCGTCCGCCCAGTCGGCGATCCGCTCGCCCCGTGGTGCCTGCCCACGGCGCGCAGTGGTCGCGGTTGTCTCGTTACTCATCCGCGCTCCCAGAAGCTCGGGCCGACGGGCTCCGCGAAGCCGCTCGCGGCCTCAAGGAAGCCGTCCTTCACCGTGATGTGCAGCTGCGGCAGGGCATGCCCGGCCGGACCGAAGATCACCCGACCACCGTCGGAGAGGTCGAAGGTCGACTGGTGGCAGGGGCAGAGCACGTGGTGCGTCTGCTGCTCGTACAGGCTGATCGGGCAACCGACGTGGGTGCAGATCTTCGAGTACGCGACGATGCCCTCGTGCGACCAGGCCAGCTCCTGCTTGTCCTTGATGTTCTGCGGCTGGATCCGCACGAGCATCAGGGCGTCCTTGGCGATCTTCTCGTTGAACTCCTCGTCGCTCTCCTCCAAGCCCTCGGGCTTGGCGAAGGTGAGGGAGCCCACCGCGATGTCCTCGGGACGCAGCGGGAGGTTGGTGGACTGGTTGACCAGGCGGATGCCCTTCTTCCAGCCCGTGGTGCGCAGCTTCTTCTCGGGCAGCGGGCCCAGGTCGCGCAGCAGGACGACGCCGGAGAGCGGCACCAGGGCCAGCGCACCGAACATCGTGTTGCGGATCAGCTTGCGACGGCCGAACTGCGACTCCCGGGCACCGTCCGCGAAGTCCGCCAGAACCTTGGCCTTGACCTCGGGCGCGGCTGCGATCGGGTGCCGCTCGTCGGCGACCTCCTCGTCGGACATCAGCGTGCGGGCCCAGTGGACCGCGCCGGCGCCGATGCAGAAGAGCGCCACACCCAGGGTCAGACCGAGCGCGAAGTTCAGCGCGCTGATGTGGCCGAGCGGGAAGATGTAGACGATCTTGTCGATCGGGATCGCCACGTACGACGCGATGAAGGCGACGGTGGCGAGCATGGACACCAGGAAGAGGAACGCCACGGCGCGCTCGGAGCGCTTGGCGGCCCGCTCGTCGGTGTCCTGGACGCGGTGCTCGTGGGGCGGCAGCCCCGGGTCGGCGAAGGGGTTCTCCGCCTTCACCACCGCGCCTTCGTGAGCCGTCTCCCGCTCACTGGGAAGGTTTTCTTCTGTCTCACTCATGACTTCTTGGCCTTCGTAGTCCGGGCTGCGACCCAGATGGCGACCGCGACACACGCACCCAGGCCGAAGATGTAGCCGAAGAGTCCTTCGGTCACCGGGCCCAGACCACCGAGTTCCATACCGCCCGGGCTCGCGGACTTATCGCTGTCGACGGCGCCGAGGTACGCGACAATGTCCTTCTTGTTCTGCTTGCTCAGCGTGCCGTCACCGAAGCTGGGCATGTTCTGCGGGCCGGTCTCCATGGCCTCGTAGATGTGCTTCGGGTTCACGCCCTCGAGCGTCGGTGCGTACTTGCCGTTGGTGAGGGCACCGCCCTTACCGGTGAAGTTGTGGCACTGCGCACAGTTGGTGCGGAACAGCTCGCCACCCTTGCCGATGTCGGCCCCGTCAGCGCTGTACTGCGCCTTGTCGGGGACGGCCGGACCGGGGCCCAGCGACGCGACGTAGGCCGCGAGCTGGTCGATCTGGGCGTTGGTGTAGATGTTCCGCTTCCGCGGCACCTGGGCGCCGGGCTGCTGGGCCGGCATACGGCCGGTGCCCACCTGGAAGTCGACGGCGGCGGCGCCCACGCCGACCAGGCTCGGGCCGTCGGAGCTGCCCTGACCGCCGGTGCCATGGCAGCTTGCACAGCCCACGGCGAAGAGCTTCTTGCCCTCCTTGATGGCAAGAGACTGGGCGGTGTCATCGGCCTGAGCCTTGTCCGCCGGCGCGAACGCGGCGTACAGCCCCCCAGTGACCGCCAGCGCGAAGAGTAGGACGACGAGCGCCGCCAGCGGATGGCGCCGTCGTGCGGAGAGCTTTTTCACGGATTACCCCGGTGTCAGGATCTTCTGCGTCGATGCTTTGGCTATGTCTGTCTGAAATGCGGGCCCGGCAACAGGCCCGGTACCGGTTACCGGATCAGGTAGATCGTGGCGAAGAGGCCGATCCAGACGACATCGACGAAGTGCCAGTAGTAGGACACGACGATGGCCGCGGTGGCCTGCGTGTGGGTGAACCTCTTGGCCGCGTACGTCCTGCCCAGGACCAGCAGGAAGGCGATCAGACCGCCCGTCACATGCAGTCCGTGGAAACCGGTGGTCAGGTAGAACACCGAGCCGTACGGGCCGGACGAGAGCGAAAGGCCCTCGTGCTTGACCAGCTCGGTGTACTCGAAGACCTGACCGCCGATGAAGATGGCACCCATGATGAAGGTGATCACGAACCAGGTCCGCAGCTTCTTGACGTCGCCGCGCTCGGCCGCGAAAACGCCGAGCTGACACGTCAGGGAGCTGAGCACCAGGATCGTGGTGTTGGTCGCGGAGAACGGAAGATTCAGCGCATGGGCGGATTCCTTCCAATACGCCTCGCCCGTCACCGATCGAAGGGTGAAGTACATCGCGAAGAGGGCCGCGAAGAACATCAGCTCGGAACTCAGCCAGATGATGGTTCCGACGCTGGTGAGGTTCGGCCGATTGACCGACGGGTGCGCGTGCCCGGTTTCTACTGTCGTTGCTGTCGCCACGACCGACATTATGTCGGTCGCTTATCCCGCCCTCACTCCGGGGGGTGCCGTTCGGTGTGTCAAGGCCGTATGCCCTGCTCGTACGGACCTCCGCGGCGGTCGCCCGAAGGGGGGAAGCCCACCCTGCGACACCGCCCGCCGGCCCTGGAAACCCCGGTCCTGACGGGCCGTCGGCCAGATCCCGGATGCGTCCGGCATCTCCTGCGGGAGCCCTGTCCGGGAGTAGCATCGCGCAACGGTTTGACCAAGCCGTACCGCTACGAAAGTGGAGGAACGATGCAGGCGACTGCCACGGTGCTGGTCTACAGCGACAACGCCAACACCCGCGAGCAGGTCCGGCTGGCGGCCGGACGGCGGCCGGCCCCCGATGCCCCGGAGATCGAGATCCTGGAGTGCGCCACCGCACCGGCCGTCCTGGAGGCCCTGGAGCAGGGCGGTATCGACGTCTGCGTCCTGGACGGCGAGACCGCGCCGGCCGGCGGTATGGGCGTCTGCCGGCAGATCAAGGACGAGATTTTCCAGTGCCCTCCGGTGCTGCTGCTCATCGGCCGCCCGCAGGACGCCTGGCTGGCCACCTGGAGCCGCGCGGACGCCGCGGTGACCCATCCGATCGACCCGGTGGCGTTCGCCGGGGCACTGGCCGGGCTGCTGCGCCGCCGCAGTCTCGCGCAGGCCGTGGCGCCGGTCTGAGCAGGGCCCTGGGAGGCCGCTGAGCGGCCCTCAGAACTGCGGGCGCAGCCGAGCGACAGCGGCGGGGTTCTGCTCCCGCTCGGCCGCGCCTGTGGTGGTGGAGGCGTTGTTCTTGAGAGCGCTGCCGGCGCGCCATTCCTTCCACGGCATGTTCCAGTCGCCGAAGCCGTTGTCGAACGGCGTCATGGTGGCGCCGCCGCTGTTGACGACCTTGACGATGTCGCCGACCCGGACGGTGTTGAAGAACCACTGGGCGTTGCCGGTGGACATGCCGGTGCAGCCGTGGCTGACGTTGGCCGCGCCCTGGGAGCCGACCGACCAGGGGGCGGCGTGCACGTACTCCCCGCTCCACGTCACCCGGGTGGCCCAGTACACCGGCAGGTCGTAGGCGTCCGAACTCCCGGCGGCGATGCCCACGGTGGCACTGCGCATCCGTACGAAGCTCTCCTTGCCGAGCACGACCTTGACGCCGTTGCGGGTGGAGAACCCGGGCTTGCCGGTGGTGACCGGGATGGTGTTGATCGACTTGCCGTTGCGCAGCACGGTCATCTGGTGCGCGCCGGCGTCGGTGACGGCCTCGACCCGGTCGCCGGTGGTGAGCCGTACGGGCTTGGCGGGGCCGCCGTAGAGCCCGCCGGAGATCTTCAGGCCGTCGAGGTTGCTGTGGACGGCGATGGTGGCGTGGGCGGGCCAGTACTCCTTCGGGCGGAAGTGCAGCTTCTTGCCGTCCACCCAGTGCCAGGCGCCCTCCACGCGCGGCATGGAGTCGACCTTCAGGGCGCTCTCGACGACGGCCCGGGCCTTCGGGTCGGTGACCGGCTTGCTGAGTTCGGCGGTGACCGGCTGCCCCACGCCGTACTCGCCGCTCTCCGGGCCGAACTTGACGGTCAGCCGGTCGTCCGCGTCCTTGGTGCTGACCACCAGGGTCTTGCGGCCCGGAGTGCCGTCCTCCCCTTCGGTGCTGACCTGCACCGTGTAGTGCGTACCGGCGGCCAGCGGCACGGTGGTGCGCCAGTGCTTGCCGTCGGCGCTCAGTTCACCGCGGATGTAGCGGCCGGTGGCATCGGTGGCGGTCACATCCGTGATGCGCGCCTCGTCCCCCTTGACGGCGAGTTCGAGGGGCTTGTCGGGGTCCGCCTTCGTGCGACCGTCGGCCGGGGTGTTGGCCGATATCTGGTCGCTCGCGTCGTAGGGATTGGTCGAGAGAGTTTCCGACGCCGAGCCCCCGCACGCGGCAGTGCTCACCGCTAGGGGTACGAGCAGGAGGCCGCAGCTCAGCACCGTCCGGGTTCGAGGTCTGTGGTTCATGCCCCAAATGTACGAAGAAGCGCCCGTACCGGCGCGCTGGAGGACTGCAAACGGGTCTGTCCCGAGGGGGCCGAACGGAGCGGGCCCGGACACCTGATGGGGTGTCCGGGCCCGGCCTTGCGGCGTGTCTGCCGCGCGCAGCGCGGCGGATGCCTTACTGGGTGCGGTTCTCGCCGCGGTAGTACTCGAACACCCAGCCCCAGAGGGACACGAGGATCACCGGCAGGGAGAAGTACAGCAGCCAGAATCCGAAGACGACGCCCATGAAGGCGAGCGCGCCGCCGATGCCCAGGAAGAGCGGCTGCCAGCTGTGCGGGCTGAAGAAGCCCAGCTCACCTGCGTCGTCCGCGACCTCGGCATTCTCGTTGTCCTGTGCACCCGCATCGACCCGCCGGGCCGTGAAGGCCAGGTAGTAGCCGACCATGATGCACAGGCCGAAGGCGAGGAACAGCGCGGTGGTGCCCGCCGGCTCCTTCGACCAGACGCCATAGACGATCGCCATGGCCAGGACGAAGACGGAGAGCCAGATGAACATCTTGCCCTGGATCTTCACTTGCCCGCCTCCTTGCCGCCGGCCAGCGCCTTGTCACCCTCGTGGCCGTTGTGCAGCGCGTCCAGCGCCGCGATCTCCGGGTGGTGCAGGTCGAACGCCGGGGATTCGGACCGAATACGCGGCAGGGTGAGGAAGTTGTGCCGCGGCGGCGGGCAGGACGTCGCCCACTCCAGCGAACGGCCGTAGCCCCAGGGGTCGTCGACCTCGACCTTCTTGCCGTACTTGGCGGTCTTCCAGACGTTGTAGAGGAACGGCAGGATCGACAGGCCCAGCAGGAACGAGCTGATCGACGAGATGGTGTTCAGCGTGGTGAAGCCGTCGGCCGCGAGGTAGTCCGCGTAACGCCGGGGCATACCCTCCGCGCCCAGCCAGTGCTGGACGAGGAACGTGCCGTGGAAGCCGACGAACAGCGTCCAGAACGTGATCTTGCCGAGCCGCTCGTCGAGCATCTTGCCGGTGAACTTCGGCCACCAGAAGTGGAATCCGGCGAACATCGCGAAGACGACCGTACCGAAGACCACGTAGTGGAAGTGCGCCACGACGAAGTACGAGTCGGAGATGTGGAAGTCCATCGGCGGCGAGGCCAGGATGACACCGGTCAGACCACCGAAGGTGAAGGTGATCAGGAAGCCGATCGCCCAGAGCATCGGCGTCTCGAAGGACAGTGAGCCCTTCCACATCGTGCCGATCCAGTTGAAGAACTTCACACCGGTCGGGACCGCGATGAGGAACGTCATGAAGGAGAAGAACGGCAGTAGCACGCCGCCTGTCACATACATGTGGTGCGCCCACACCGTGACCGAAAGACCGGCGATGGAAATCGTCGCGGCGATCAGACCGATGTAACCGAACATCGGCTTCCGGGAGAAGACCGGAATGACCTCGGAAATAATGCCGAAGAATGGTAGCGCAATGATGTACACCTCTGGATGGCCGAAGAACCAGAAGAGGTGTTGCCAGAGCAATGCCCCGCCATTTGACGCGTCGAATACATGGGCACCGAATTTACGGTCCGCCTCCAGGGCGAACAGCGCGGCGGCCAGCACCGGGAAGGCGAGCAGGACCAGCACACCGGTCAGCAGCACGTTCCACACGAAGATCGGCATCCGGAACATCGTCATGCCGGGAGCGCGCATGCAGATGATGGTGGTGATGAAGTTGACCGAACCGAGGATCGTGCCGAAGCCGGAGAAGGCCAGACCCATGATCCACATGTCGGCGCCGACGCCCGGCGAACGCACCGCGTCCGAGAGCGGCGAGTACGCGAACCAGCCGAAGTCCGCCGCACCCTGCGGGGTGAGGAAGCCACCGACCGCGATGAGCGAGCCGAAGAGGTAGAGCCAGTAGGCGAACATGTTCAGCCGCGGGAACGCCACATCGGGCGCACCGATCTGGAGCGGCATGATCCAGTTCGCGAACCCGGCGAACAGCGGCGTGGCGAACATCAGCAGCATGATCGTGCCGTGCATCGTGAACGCCTGGTTGAACTGCTCGTTCGACATGATCTGCAAGCCGGGACGGGCGAGTTCGGCGCGCATCAGGAGCGCCATCACGCCGCCGATGCAGAAGAACGCGAACGAGGTGGCCAGGTACATCGTGCCGATGGTCTTGTGGTCAGTGGTGGTGAGCCACTTGACGGCAGCGATACCGGGTTGCTTCTTGCGTACGGGCGGTGCTGCCGGAGCCGTGTCGGCGGCGGCACCCTGAGGTTCGTTGAGGATGCTCACTGGTTCTTGGTCTCCGCATTCCTGGCGTGATCAGTCTGCTTGATACCCGCCGGCAGATACCCGGTCTGACCCTTCGCCGCCAGGTCCTTCAGGTGCTGCCGGTACTGGGCAGGCGAAACGACCTTGACGTTGAAGAGCATCCGGGAGTGGTCGACACCGCAGAGTTCGGCGCACTTGCCCTTGAACGTGCCCTCCTTGTTGGGGGTCACCTCGAAGACGTTGGTGTGCCCGGGGACGACGTCCATCTTCATCAGGAACGGCACCACCCAGAAGTCGTGGATGACGTCACGAGAGGTCAGGATGAACTGGACGCTCTCGCCCTTCGGCAGCCACAGCGTGGGGCCGGGGTTTCCGGTCTGCGGGTTGCGCGTGGCCGGGGTGCCCGTGTCGTAGACGCCCTCGGCGCCCTCCGGGGCGCTCTTCTTCCACTTGTCCGGAATAGCCGCGAGCTCCGGAGAGTTGATGTTCGTGGTCGCCTTGTTGCCGTCCACGTTCTCCAGGTAGTTGAACGCCCAGCTCCACTGGAAGCCCACGACGTTGACGACGTGGTCCGGCTTCTTGGAAGTCTTGAGGAGTGCGCTCTCATCGCGCGCGGTGAAGTAGAAGAGCACCGCGATGATGATGAACGGGACGATGGTGTACAGCGCCTCGATCGGCATGTTGTACCGCGTCTGCGCAGGGACCTCCACCTTGGTCCTGCTGCGGCGGTGGAAGATCACGCTCCAGATGATCAGGCCCCACACCAGCACGCCCGTTGCGAGGGCGGCGGCCCAGGAGCCCTGCCAAAGAGAGAGGATCCGCGGCGCCTCGTCGGTGACGGGCGTCGGCATGCCGAGGCGGGGGAAGTCCTTGTATGTGCAACCAGTCGCGGTCGCCAGGACCAGGCCCGCAGCAAGCACCTGCGGCAGCTTCCGCCGCATCGGGCGCCGCGACGAGCGGTCGGAGCCGTTGGGACTCACGTAGCGCCTTCCCGAGAGTCTCGCCCGCGCGGTCGGCTGCGGCCTTACTCGCTGGTCGGTCGCCGCCCTGCGTCGGGCAGGGGTTTGGATGTTTATGCGGACCAAACCCTACTGGACGCTATTTGGGGTCGCGCGGGGAGGGTGCCCAACGCGCCGCGCGGCACCCCTATGGGGTGGCCGAGTGGTCCGCGGGCCGCCCGCCGGGCCCCCGATCAGCCGCCGCCACCAGGCATCTGACGGCCTGCCCGGCAGCGCGGCGCCCGGTGTTCTACCGTCTCGTACGTGCCCTACTTCGACGCGGCCTCCGCCGCTCCCCTGCATCCCGTCGCCCGGGAGGCGCTGCTCGCCTCGCTCGATGAGGGGTGGGCCGACCCGGTCCGCCTCTACCGCGAGGGGCGGCGGGCCCG
>NZ_BMRP01000004.1:267527-306571 GCF_014648695.1 Streptomyces albospinus | reverse complement strand
GCCGAGGCGGTGGGCTGCCGGCCCGACGAGTTGACGTTCACCCCTTCGGGGACGCACGCGGTGCATTCGGGCATCTTCGGCACGCTGGCGGCCCGCCGGCGCGCCGGCCGCCGGCTGGTGCACTCCGCCGTCGAGCACTCCTCCGTCCTGCACGCCGCCGAGGTGCACGAGGCGGCCGGCGGGACGCTGACCGAGGTCGCGGTGGACCGTACGGGCCGGGTGGCGGCCGGGGACGTCGCCGCGGCGCTCGGTACGGACACCGCGCTGGTCTGCCTCCAGTCGGCCAACCATGAGGTGGGGACCGAGCAGCCGGTGGAGGAGGTGGCCGCGCTCTGCCGCGAGGCCGGCGTGCCGCTGCTGGTGGACGCCGCGCAGTCGCTGCCCTGGGGCCCGGCGCCGGGTGCCTGGTCCGTGCTGGCGGCGAGCGCCCACAAGTGGGGCGGGCCGCCCGGGGTGGGGCTGCTGGCGGTCCGCAAGGGAACCCGCTTCTCGCCCCAGGGACCGCTGGACGAGCGGGAGTCGGGCCGCAGCCCGGGGTTCGGGAACCTCCCGGCGGTGGTGGCCGCGGCGGCGTCCCTGCGCGCGCTGCGGGCGGCTGCGGAGACCGGGCCGGACGAAGCGGCCCGGCTGCGGGGGCTGGTGGAGCGGATCCGGGCGCGGGTGCCGGAACTGGTCCCCGATGTCGAGGTGGTCGGCGATCCGGTGCGCCGGCTCCCCCACCTCGTCACCTTCTCCTGTCTCTATGTCGACGGGGAGACCCTGTTGCAGGAGCTGGACCGCTCGGGATTCTCCGTATCGTCCGGTTCGTCGTGTACGTCCAGCACGCTGACGCCCAGCCATGTGCTGCGCGCGATGGGCGTGCTGTCGGAGGGGAACGTCCGGGTCTCGCTGCCGTACGGCACCGGCGAGGCGGATGTGGAGCGGTTCCTGGAGGTGCTGCCGGAGGCGGTGCGGTCGGTCCGGGAGCGGTTCGGGGTGCCGGTGCGGGAAGCGCCCGCGAGGGGGGAAGAGGCAGCGGAAACAGAAGAGGAGCCGGCCGGGGTGGTGGTCGACTCGCTCGGCAAGCGCTGCCCGATTCCGGTCATCGAGCTGGCGAAGGCGATCGGCGGCGTGCCGGTGGGCGGGACCGTGACGGTACTGTCGGACGACGAGGCGGCGCGGCAGGACATCCCCGCCTGGTGCGCGATGCGCGACCAGGAGTACGTGGGCGAGCAGCCCGCGGAACGCGGCGCCGCATACGTGGTGCGGCGCCGCGGCTGATCCGGCGGCTCAGGCCAGGTACTGCTGGACCTCGGCGGCGGCTTCGTGGCCGTACGCCTTGGTGAAGCGGTCCATGAAGTGGCTGCGGTGCAGCTCGTACTCCTGGGTGCCGACGGTCTCGATGACCAGCGTCGCCAGCATGCAGCCGATCTGGGCGGCGCGCTCCAGGTCGACGCCCCAGGCCAGACCGGCCAGGAAGCCGGCCCGGAAGGCGTCGCCGACGCCGGTCGGGTCGGCCTTGGTCTTCTCCTCCGGGACGCCGACCTCGATGTCGGGCCGGCCCGCCCGCTCGATGCGGACGCCGTTGGAGCCGAGGGTGGTGACGCGGGTGCCGACCTTGGTGAGGATCTCCTCGGCGGTCCAGCCGGTCTTGGACTCGATCAGCCCCGCCTCGTACTCGTTGTTGAAGAGGTAGGTGGCGCCCTCCATGAGGAGGCGGATGTTCTCGCCGTCCATGCGGGCGATCTGCTGCGAGAAGTCGGCGGCGAACGGGATCCCGCGGGTGCGGCACTCCTCGGTGTGCCGGATCATCGCCTCCGGGTCGTCCGCGCCGATCAGCACCAGGTCCAGGCCGCCGACCCGCTCGGCCACGGTCTGGAGCTCGATCAGCCGGGCCTCGCTCATGGCACCGGCGTAGAAGGAGCCGATCTGGTTGTGGTCCGCGTCGGTCGTGCAGACGAAGCGGGCCGTGTGCAGGACCTCGGAGATGCGCACCGAGCGGGTGTCGACGCCGTGCCGGTCGAGCCAGGCGCGGTACTCCTCGAAGTCGGTGCCGGCGGAGCCGACCAGGACCGGCTGGATGCCGAGCTGGCCCATGCCGAAGCAGATGTTGGGGGCGACCCCGCCGCGGCGGACGTCGAGTTGGTCGACCAGGAAGGAGAGGGAGACGGTATGCAGCTGATCGGCGACCAACTGGTCGGCGAAGCGGCCGGGGAAGGTCATCAGGTGATCGGTGGCGATGGAGCCGGAGACTGCGATACGCACGGCGGGTCTGCTCCTGCGGATGGCGTGAGGTTGGCGGACGGAGGGCAACGCTACCCGGCGGGTCGGTCTGCATCTGCCCATTCCAGGACACTCGGATCCGCCGAAACTACCCAATAGTAGGTCTTTCTCGTCGCGCGTGGGGTGCGTACGGTTCCTCGTATGACCAAGCCTGTGAAAGCTGTCACATCCCCCGCCCCCTCCGCTGCCGCGAAGGCCGCCTCGGCGCAGGAGCCGGAGTCGCTGGACCAGCTGCGCGGGGACTGCGCGCGGATGGCCGGGCACTGGACGGGCGGGCGGCGGTCCGCGCCCGTGCCGGGCCGGCCCTCCGACCTGCACGGGGTCCGGGTCCCCGCGAAGTCTGCCGCACTCGTCGACGGGATGTCCGAGTACGGCGACTGAGGCGGACGGAACCGCTCGCGCCCCCGCTCCGTCCCATCGGCGTGCACCCCGCCCCGGGGTGGCACGTCAGATGTTCAGCGGAGCCGAAGGAGCGAAGCGGTGAACACCGAGGACAGTACGGATAGCCCGGACACGCCGGATACCCCGAAACCCGCCGGACGGCGGCGGACCCCTCTGGTGGTCGCCTCGATGGCCGCCGCGGTCCTGCTGGCCGGCGGCGGCGCGGCGTACTGGGCCGCCTCCGCGGCCGGCGGCGCGGCCGGCCCGGCGGGCGCCCCCGCGCACGGCAGCCCGCCGCCGCTGACGCTGGACGACCGGACGGGCGGCGCGGGGGGCTCGATAGCCGTCGGGGAGCCCGGCCCGAACGGGTCGCACTACAAGGTGGTGGGCACGCTGCCCGGGGGGCCGGGTTCCGCGCCCGTGTACCGCCCCCAGGGCGAGGTCGGCAAGCAGGCCGTGGAACGGCTGGCGAAGGCACTGGATGTGGCTGGAAACGTCCGTTCGGACGGCACCACCTGGAAGGTCGGCGGACAGACCCAGGACGCCCGCGGCCCCAGCCTTGAGGTGAACAAGTCCGGCTCCGGTGCCTGGACGTACCGGGTCACCCCGGGCCGGATGATGTGTCCGCTGCCCGCCTCGGGCGGCGCGGCCGGCACCCCTGGCTGCCCCTCGTACCGCGGTGGCGCGGACGCCGGGGCATCCCCGGGCGACGGTGGCAAGGGCGCGGTCTCGGAGGAGAAGGCCGAGGCGGCGGCGCGGCCGGTGCTGGCGGCGCTCGGCCAGCAGAACGCCCGGCTGGACGCCCGTGGGCTGATCGGCGCGGTGCGCACGGTGCGGGCCGATCCGGTGGTCGGCGGGCTGCCGACGCTCGGCTGGCAGAGCGCGTTCCAGGTCGGCGCGGACGGCAAACTCGTGGGCGGCAGTGGGCAGTTGGCGCAGCCGGTCAAGGGCGCGGACTACCCCGTGCTGAGCGCGCAGAAGACGCTGGACCGGACGAACGCGGGCGGCGGCCGGACGCCGGCCGAGGTGACCGGCGCGGTCTTCGGGCTCTCGGCGCAGTACGCGGACGGCGGCCAGATGCTGGTCCCGTCGTGGCTGTACACGGTGCGCCGGGCGGACGCCGGGAAGGGCCAGGACGCGACCTCGACCATGGCCCGGGTCGCGGTGGACCCGAAGTACCTCCGGCAGCCGGACGGCGGCCCGCAGCCGTCCGGGAAGCCCGGCGGGATGACGATGCGGCTGGAACGCTACGCCGTCAGCGGTGACGGCACCACGCTGACCGTGCACTTCTGGGGCGGGGTGTGCAGCACCTACGACGCGAGCGCCCAGGAGTCGGCCACGGCGGTACGGATCAAGGTCACCGGGAAGGACACGCACCCCGGCCAGATGTGCGTGAAGATCGCCAAGGACTTCACCAAGACCGTGACGTTGCGGCAGCCGCTGGACGGCCGGAAGGTCGTCGATGTGACCTCGGGCGCCGCGGTGCCGGAGAAGCCGTAGAAGCAGGCCGGGCCGGCGGCGGGTACGGAACGACGGAGGCGGCGCCCCCAGGGGAGCGCCGCCTCCGTGCGTCGTGGACCCGGGCCCCTCAGCTGAAGGAGTCGCCGCAGGCGCAGGAGCCGGTGGCGTTCGGGTTGTCGATCGTGAAGCCCTGCTTCTCGATGGTGTCGACGAAGTCGATGGAGGCGCCGCCCAGGTAGGGAGCGCTCATCCGGTCGGTGACGACCTTGACGCCGTCGAAGTCCTTGACGACATCGCCGTCGAGCGAGCGCTCGTCGAAGAAGAGCTGGTAACGCAGGCCGGAGCAGCCGCCGGGCTGGACCGCCACCCGCAGCGCGAGGTCGTCCCGACCTTCCTGCTCCAGCAGGCTCTTCACCTTCGACGCCGCCGCGTCGGACAGGATGATGCCGTCGGTGACGGTGGTCTCGTCCTGAACGCTCATCTACATCTCTCCCGGGTTGTACGGACGGCTTGCCAGCGGTTGCCTACAGGTCCAACCGGCGGCTTCCCGGATTAATTCCGGCTGCGCGTGACGTGTTCTGCTCTTTCTTCATGCTCGCACACCGGCGCGCATACGCAGGTGGCCGCCCGCGGCTCCTGGGCCGGAGGGCTGATGCGTCACATCGACACGATGGCCATCGTCAAAGTGACGTGAAGCAGCTATGATAGATAGCGTCAAATAGACGAAAAGGCATGTGCCAAAGAGCTGCCAGCAGAGAAGAGAGGGTGCGTGTCGTGACCGCCGCCCAGCCCCTGGACGTCCAGCCGACCCCGCTGGCGCTGCTCCTCCTCGGCCGCGAGGCCGACCCGAAGAGCGAGCGCGGCGTGGAGTGTCCCGGCGATCTGCCGGCCCCCTCCGACCCCGACCTCGTCGAGCGCGCCCGCGCGGCCAAGGCGAAGCTCGGGGACAGGGTCTTCGTCCTCGGGCACCACTACCAGCGCGACGAGGTCATCGAGTTCGCGGACGTGACCGGCGACTCGTTCAAGCTCGCGCGGGACGCCGCGGCTCGGCCGGACGCCGAGTACATCGTCTTCTGCGGTGTGCACTTCATGGCCGAGTCCGCGGACATCCTCACCGGCGACGGCCAGCAGGTGATCCTCCCCGACCTGGCCGCCGGCTGCTCGATGGCCGACATGGCCACCGCCGAGCAGGTCGCCGAGTGCTGGGACGTGCTGACCGAGGCGGGCATCGCCGAGCAGGTCGTGCCCGTCTCGTACATGAACTCCTCGGCGGACATCAAGGCGTTCACCGGCAAGCACGGCGGCACGATCTGCACCTCCTCGAACGCGAAGCGGGCGCTGGACTGGGCCTTCGAGCAGGGGTCGAAGGTCCTCTTCCTGCCGGATCAGCACCTGGGCCGCAACACCGCCGTACGGGACATGGGCATGTCCCTGGACGACTGCGTGGTCTACAACCCGCACAAGCCGAACGGCGGGCTGACCGCCGACGAGCTGCGGGCCGCGAAGATGATCCTGTGGCGCGGCCACTGCTCGGTGCACGGCCGCTTCTCGCTGGACTCGGTGAACGACGTCCGCGAGCGGATACCGGGCGTGAACGTCCTCGTCCACCCCGAGTGCAAGCACGAGGTCGTCGCGGCGGCGGACCAGGTCGGCTCGACGGAGTACATCATCAAGGCCCTGGAGGCCGCGCCCGCCGGTTCGAAGTGGGCGATCGGCACCGAGCTGAACCTCGTCCGCCGGCTGGCCAACCGCTTCGCCGCGGAGGACAAGGAGATCGTCTTCCTCGACAAGACGGTCTGCTTCTGCTCGACCATGAACCGCATCGACCTGCCGCACCTGGTCTGGACGCTGGAGTCGCTGGCGGACGGCAAGGTGGTCAACCGCATCCAGGTCGACAAGGAGACCGAGAGCTTCGCCAAGCTGGCCCTGGAGCGGATGCTGGCGCTGCCGTAGGCGCCGCGCGCAAGGGCCGACCGTTCAGTCCGTCCCGACCCACTGCCGGGACGGACTGATCGTGATGCGGTGGGCGTCCCGCGGTGGGCTGCCGTCCGCGAGCCAGTCGCGGTAGGCCGCCGAGACCTCGTCCCACAGCCGGCGCGGGCCGAACTGCTCGGTCTCGTACGTCTCGTGGCCGGGGACGTATTCGACGGTGGCCCAGGACGTGCGGGCGTCGTCGAAGAGCCAGTACGTGGCCTCGTCGCTGCCGTCGTCGGCGGGGTACAGGAGCGGCCAGGCGTCCCGTACGCGCAGGCCGACGGCGAAGCGGGCGTCGAGGTCGTCCTCCAGGACGCGGGGGTCGATGGCGGTGCGGGCGGTGTCGCCCGCTTCGCCGTGGTACCAGTCCTCGATGCGGCCGTACGAACGGCGTTGCTGACGGGCCCACATGAAGGACGGGCGGCCGGAGAAGCCGCCGGTCGCCTCGCCGTCGTGGACGGTCAGGGTGGCGAAGGAATAGGAGTGGAACGAGGAGCCCCACGGGGTGAGGATCGTTCCCTCGTCGGCGGTCTGGGCCACCCAGGCGTAGGGGATGTCGCGGACCGTGCAGGTGGCGATGACGCGGTCGTAGCGGGCCCGTTCGGGGACGCCGGCGAGGCCGTCGCCGCAGACCATGTACGGGCGCAGACCGGCCCGTTCGAGGTTGCGGCGGGCGATGGCGTGGAGGGCCTGGTCGGTCTCGATGGTGGTCGTGCGGTCCTCGCCGAGGCGGTGGGCGAGCCATGCGGCGTGGTAGCCGGTGCCGGTCCCGATCTCCAGTACCGCGTCCCCGTCCTGGACGATGTCGTCCATGGTGAGCATCAGGGAGGGCATGGAGGTCGAGCAGGTGGGGAAGCCGACCTGCCCGTCGTCCGCCTTCTCACCGTCGTTGTACTGGGTGATCAGCGGCAGGTCCGCGTAGACCATGCGCCGCCACTCGTCCTCGTCGCGGGAACGGGAGACGGTGCGGTCGGCCACTTCGAAGGTGTCGGGAACGAAGTGGGCGCGGTCGACGGCGGCGACGGTCGGCGCCCAATCCGGCGCCAGGGCGCCCTTGTTGCGCAGGATCTCCAGGAGCCGGCTCGGCGAGGACATGGCGGGCCGCCCGGCTACTTCTTCTTGGGCGGGTCGCTCACCGGCTTGTTCCACTGGCCGTCGGACTCTTTCGGACTCTGCCGCTTGTCGCCGTCCTGGCCGTCCCTGCCGTCTCCGTGCTTACCCATGAAGTCCCCCTTCCGGGATGCGGATGCCTCCCGCGACGGCGGTACCCGGGGACCGGGATCGCTAACCACGGGGCCGCGGGGCGGCGGAGATTCCTGGCCAGAGGTCATGTGGTGTCAACTGCCCCGCGGGTTCACCGGTTACCCGGCAGCCGCATCCTGGCACAGCCGAGCCCCCGCGGCCTCGCGAGGAGGCGGCGGGGGCTCGGTGCGTACCGGTCGTCAGCGGGCCGGGGGCGTCACACCCCGGCCGGCTCCGGCTGCCGGTCGGTGTCGGCGGACGCCGGCGGGGCGCCGTCCTTCTTCGCCCGCTTCGCCGCCTTCTTCTTCGCCCGGCGCTCCTTGCGGAGCTCGATCATCGCGTAGAGCGTGGGGACGAGGAGGAGGGTGAGGAGCGTGGAGGTGATCAGGCCGCCGATGACCACGACCGCCAGCGGCTGGGATATGAAGCCGCCGTCGCCGGTGATGGACATCGCCATCGGGAGCAGCGCCATGATCGTCGCGAGCGCCGTCATCAGGATGGGGCGGAGGCGGTGCCGGCCGCCCTCGACGACGGCCTCGACGACGCCGTGACCCTGCGCGCGGTACTGGTTGATCAGGTCGATCAGCACGATGGCGTTGGTGACCACGATGCCGATGAGCATCAGCATGCCGATCATCGCCGGGACGCCGAGCGGGGTGCCGGTGGCGACCAGCAGTCCGATCGCGCCGGTGGCCGCGAACGGGATCGAGATCAGCAGGATCAGCGGCTGGACGATGGACTTGAAGGTGCCCACCAGCAGCAGGAAGACGATCGCGATGGCCGCGAGCATGGCCAGGCCGAGCGAGGAGAAGGCGTCGCCCTGGTCCTGCGAGACGCCGCCGATGGTCGCGGTGGCGCCGGACGGCAGCTTCAGGCTCTTGATCCTGCTCTGGAGCTGGGTGGAGACCGCGCCGGTGTTGTCGCCGGTGGGCTTGGCGGTGACGGTCGCCGAGCGGGCACCGTCGATGCGGGTCATCCGGACGGGACCGGGGACGGTCTTGACGGTGGCGAGGTCGCCCAGCTTCGCCATCCCGCCCGGGGTCGGGATCGGCAGGTCCTCCAACTGGGCCTCGGTGGTGGCCGGGTGGGCCGACTTGATCACCACGTCGCGCTCGGTGTCGTCCAGGACGGCCTTGCCGCTGGGCGTACCGCCGACCGCCTGGGCGACGGCCGCACCGAGGGTGGTCTGGTTGTAACCGGCCGCGGCGGCCTTGTCGTTGGGCGTGACGGAGATCCGCGGCACGCTCTGCGCGAGGTCGCTCTGGACGTCGGTGACGTGGTCGAGCCCGGCGACGGCCTTGCGGACCTGCTCGCTGGCCTGCTTGAGGACGGCGGGGTCGCCGGCCTTGACGACCACGCTCAGGTTCTGGTTGCCGAAGCCGGCGCCGCCCGCGGTGACGGTGGTGTCGCCGATGGACGGGCCGAGCTTGGCGAGGCCGGCCCGCAGGTCGTCGGTGACCCTGGCGGAGTCCGCGGCGTCCTTCAACTTGACCTGGTAGCCGGCCTGGTTGGCGCCGGTGCCGCCGCCGAAGGCCGCCATCATGCCGGAGGAGCCGACGGTGACCTGGTAGTCCTTGACGTCCTTGGTGTCGGCGAGCAGCTGCTCGATCTTCTTGGCCTGGGTGTCGGCCGCGCCGAGGCTCGTACCGGGCTTCAGCTCCTGCTTGATGCTGAGGGTGTCCTGCTTGCCCTGGTCGAAGAAGTTGGTCTTCAGCAGCGGGCCCATGGCGAACGTGCCGACGAGGATCACCACGGCGATCAGCAGGCTGGTGAAGCGGCGGCGGGTGGCGAAGCGCAGGACCGGGACGTAGAGGCGCTGGAGCGGGCTGCGGGTCTCCTTCTCCTCGGCCGCGCGGCGCAGCGCCTCGGGGTCGGTGCCCTCGGGGATTTCCGGGGCGCGCAGGAACCAGTACGACAGGACCGGCACCACCGTCAGGGAGACCAGCAGCGAGGAGAGCAGCGCGACGGTCACGGTGATGGAGAAGGAGCCGAAGAGGGCGCCGACCATCCCGCCGACCACACCGATCGGGAGGAAGACCGCGACGGTGGTGAGGGTGGAGGAGGTGATCGCGCCGGAGACCTCCTTGACGGCCGTGAGGATGGCCTCGCGGCGCTCCTCGCCGTAGCCCAGGTGCCGCTTGATGTTCTCCAGGACGACGATCGAGTCGTCGACGACGCGGCCGATGGCGATGGTCAGCGCGCCGAGGGTGAGCATGTTGAGGGAGAGGTTCCCGGTCCACAGCACGATCAGCGTGATGACCACGGACAGCGGGATGGAGACCGCGGTGACCAGGGTCGAGCGCAGGCTGAGCAGGAAGACCAGGATCACGATCACGGCCATGGCCAGGCCGAGCAGGCCCTCGGTGGTCAGCGACTCGATGGACTTGGAGACCTGCGGGCCCTGGTCGGAGGCGATGGTGACGCTGGTGCCGGTGCCGAGGTCCTGGCGGATCTTGCCCAGCTTGCCCTTGACCGCGTCGGAGATGGCGACGGCGCTGCCGTCCTGGTTCATCGTCACGGTGACGGAGAGGCTGGGCTTGCCGTCGGTGCGGGTGATGGAGGTCGGGGTGGCCGACGTCTCCTTGACGGTGGCGACGTCCCCGAGCCGGACCGCCTTGCCGCCCTGGCCGCCGGCCGCACCGCCCGGCCCCGCGGACGGGGCGACCATCAGGTCCTCGATCTGCCGGACGGAGGTGAACCCGGCGCCGACCTGGACGGTCCTGCTCTGCCCGTTCTCGGCGAACGCGCCGGCCGGCACCGACGTACCGCCGGCCTGGAGTGCCTGGCCGAGCGCCGCGGGGTTCAGCCCGGCGGCGGCGAGCTTCTGGTTGTCGGGGGTGACCGCGACGATCCGGTCCTGGACGCCGCTGACGTTGACCTGGCCGACCCCGTCGATGTTCTTCAGGTCCGGGACGACGCTGCGGTTGAGCTGGTCGGCGAGGGTCTGCTGGTCCTTCGACGAGGACGAGACCGCCAGGACGACGGTGGGCAGGTCGTCCGTGCCGCCCGAGACCACCTGCGGGTCGACGTCCTTGGGCAGCTTCGCACGGGCCCGGTTGACGGCCTGCTGGACATCGGCGACGAGGGTCTTGGAGTCGTTGCCGTAGTCGAACTGCGCCATGATGACGCCGGAGCCCTCGCTCGACGTCGAGGTGACGCTCTTGATGCCGCTGACCGCCTGGATGCCGTTCTCCAGCGGCTCGATCACCTGCTTCTCGACGACATCGGGCGACGCACCCTGGTAGGGCGTGATCACGGACACCATCGGCAGGTCGATGGACGGCAGGAGCTGCTGTTTGAGCTGCGGGATCGCGATGGCGCCGAAGGCGATCGCGACGATCGACATCAGCGCTATCAGGCCCCGTTGTACGAGGCTGATTCGGGACAGCCAGGACATGGGTGGGGTCTCTCTTCTGTTCAGAGAAGTCCGGGGAGGTCGGACGACGTCGGCGGCCCTTGCGGACCCGGCGGGAAGGGCCGGCACCGGCCCACCTACACCCTCCGCCATGGCCAGGCCGGTTTTCCTCGCTCGCAGGTCGGTTTCCGGTCAGCGGCCGTACCGCGTTGGGAGTACGGACCGCTCCACCCTCACTGCACCCGTGGGCGTACGAGTCCCGATTCGTAGGCGATGACCACCAGCTGGGCGCGGTCGCGGGCGCCGAGCTTGGCCATCGCGCGGTTGACGTGCGTCTTGACGGTGAGCGGGCTGACTTCCAGCTGCTCGGCGATCTCGTCGTTGGACAGCCCGCCGGCCACCAGGCCCAGCACCTCGCGCTCCCGTCCGGTGAGCGTGGCCAGCCGCTCGGCGCCCGGCCCGGAGGGGCCCTGTTCGCCCGAACTGTCGCCCTGCGCAAGGAACTTGGCGATCAGGCCCTTGGTCGCCGCGGGCGACAGCAGCGCCTCCCCGGCCGCCGCGACACGGATCGCGCCCAGCATCTCGTCCGGTTCGGCGCCCTTGCCGAGGAAGCCGCTGGCCCCGGCCCGCAGCGACTGGATGACGTAGTCGTCGACCTCGAAGGTGGTCAGGATGACCACCCGGACACCGGTGAGCTCCGGGTCCTGGCTGATCATGCGGGTGGCGGCCAGGCCGTCGGTGCCGGGCATCCGGATGTCCATGAGGACGACGTCGGGGCGGGCCGCGCGCGTCAGCTCGTACGCCTGCGCCCCGTCGGACGCCTCCCCCACCACCGTCATGTCGGGCTCGGAGTCGACGAGGATGCGGAACGCGCTGCGCAGCAGCGTCTGGTCGTCGGCCAGCAGCACCTTGATCGTCATCGCGTCGCCCTCGTGGTCATGTCGTCTCGTCCGCGCGGGCGCCGTTCAGTGGCAGGGTGACCCGCACCTGGAAGCCGCCGGTCGGGCGCGGCCCGGTGGCGACCGTGCCGCGCAGTGCGAAGACCCGCTCGCGCATCCCGATCAGACCATGCCCGCCACCGCTGCCGTGCGGCTCCCCCTCCCCGTCCGCCGGGCCGCCGGTGCCGTCGTCGCGGACGGTCACGGTCAGCGCGGTCTCCGAGCGGACGATCCGCACCGCGGCGCGGGCGCCCTCGCCGGCGTGCTTGCGGACGTTGGTCAGCGCCTCCTGGACTACGCGGTAGGCGGTGAGGTCGACGGAGGCGGGGAGGGCCTGGGGCGATGTCACCACAGCGCGAAGCGCTTCCGCTCGGGGCGGTGGCGGGCTGGGGGTACCTCCCAGCGGTAGCTGGGGGAGGGTGGGCAGCTCCAGGTCCACGGGGAGCCCGGCGCGGACGAAGCCGTCGATCAGCTGGTCCAGGACGCCGAGGCCCGGCGCGGGCTCGGTCGGCGCCTTGGGGTCGTCGGACTGGCGCAGCAGGCCGACGGTGGCGCGGAGCTCCTCCAGTGCCGAGCGGGACGCCTCGCGGACATGGGCCAGTGCCTGCTTGGCCTGGTCGGGGCGGTTGTCCATGACGTGCGAGGCGACCCCAGCCTGGACGTTGACCAGGGCGATGTGGTGGGCGACGACGTCGTGCAGCTCCCGGGCGATGCGCAGCCGCTCCTCGGCGACCCGGCGGCGGGCCTCCTCCTCGCGGGTGCGCTCGGCGCGTTCGGCGCGCTCGCGGATGGCGTCCACGTACGCCCGGCGGCTGCGGACCGCGTCGCCGGCCGCCGCCGCCATGCCCGTCCAGGCGAAGATCGCGAGGTTCTCCTGGGCGTACCAGGCCCGGTGCCCGAAGAACATCGCGGCGGCGGTCAGCACGACGACGGTCAGCGCGCCGACCCGCCAGGTGGTGGGTCGGTCGGTCCGGGACGCCAGGGTGAACAGCGCGATCACCGCGGAACCGGCCACCGGCACGCGCGGATCGTCGGACTGCACGAGGATTTCGACGACGGTCAGCCCGCAGGTCGCGGCCAGCACCGTACGGGGCATCCGGCGGCGCAGCACCAGCGCGCCGGAGGCGAGGGCGGCCAGCACCACCGTGGTGGCCGTCAGATGACGCAATCCGAAGCGCGGGACGTGCGGGCCGTGCCCGCCGTGCGGCGCGGCCACCGCACCGCACAGGATCACCGCGAACGCCACCACCGCCACGGCGGCGTCGACGGCGAGCGCATGCGTCCGGTGCCACTGGCGCAGGCGCGCGACCCGGGTGGCGTCCGGGGTTTCGGTCGCCGCACCGGAGCGCGCCGAGCTCGCGCGCGGGGCGGTGGCGGGCGACAGCGACGGGAAGCGGTAGCGCGCAGCGCTTCGTGCCGGGGTGGTGGCGGGCGACGGGCGGGTCACAAGAGGAAACGGTAGCGCCCCGGTCCCCCTGAGGGGCCGGGGCGCTGTCCGTAGTGCGCTGGGGTGGAGCTGCCGGGCGGCCGGTCAGCCCGGGATCAGGCCGTCGTCGCCGAGCATCTCGCGGACCTCGCCGAGCGTGGCGTCCGGAGCCGGCAGGATCAGTTCGGAGGGCTCCAGGGCGTCGTCCGGAAGCGGGGTGCCCAGGCGGCGCACCGCGTCCAGCAGCGCATCGAGGGTGCGCCGGAACCCGGTCTCGTCGCCGCTCTCCATCTCGGCGAGCAGTTCGTCGTCCAGTTTGTTGAGCTCGATGAAGTGGGAGTCGTCCAACTTCACCTGGCCCTCCCCCATGATCCGTACGATCACGACGGTCTCCCTCGGTGCGGTCCGGCGGTACCGGCGGCGGTCGCTGCGGTGATCGGCGCTGCCACGATCAGCAACGTGATCACCGGGAGGCTGTCCGCCGCCGTCCCTCACTGCTTGTCGAGACGCGGGTGCTCCTGCTGCGGGGCGGGCTGCGCGGCGCCGCCCTGGCCGCCCTCGATGGCCTGCTGCTGGGCGGACGGGCCGCCCGCCAGCTCGGCCTTCATCCGCTGGAGCTCCAGCTCGACATCGCTGCCGCCGGACAGCCGGTCCAGTTCGGCGGTGATGTCGTCCTTGGCCATGCCGGACGGGTCGTCCAGCGCGCCGGAGGCCATCAGCTCGTCGATGGCACCGGCCCTGGCCTGGAGCTGCGCGGTCCGGTCCTCGGCGCGCTGGATCGCCAGGCCGACGTCGCCCATCTCCTCGGAGATGCCGGAGAACGCCTCGCCGATCCGGGTCTGCGCCTGGGCCGCCGTGTACGTGGCCTTGATCGTCTCCTTCTTCGTACGGAAGGCGTCGACCTTGGCCTGGAGCCGCTGCGCGGCCAGCGTGAGCTTCTCCTCCTCGCCCTGGAGCGTCTGGTGCTGCGTCTCCAGGTCGGTGACCTGCTGTTGCAGCGCGCTGCGCCGGGTCAGCGCCTCGCGGGCCAGGTCCTCGCGGCCGAGCGCCAGCGCCTTGCGGCCCTGGTCCTCCAGCTTGGCGGACTGGCCCTGGAGCTGGTTGAGCTGCAACTCCAGGCGCTTGCGGGAGGTCGCCACGTCGGCGACGCCGCGGCGTACCTTCTGCAGCAGTTCCAGCTGCTTCTGGTACGAGTAGTCGAGGGTCTCGCGCGGGTCTTCGGCCCGGTCAAGGGCCTTGTTGGCCTTCGCGCGGAAGATCATCCCCATCCGCTTCATGACACCATCGCTCATGGGCCTCGCGCGCCCCCTTCTGACCGACTCACATCGGGCTTAGGCTCCAGCACATCTACAGACCCCACAGTACGGGCCTTGGTTCCATTACCGCACTGTTCGGGCCCGGATGCGCTCCTCCTCCAGGACGATCAGGCCGGCCGACTTCTCCCGCCCAGGGAGTAGGACGACCCCGGGGAATCCGCATGACGCCCGGTCCGTCCCGTTACGTCACCGCGCTGCGGCCGATGCCGTTGCCGGATCGTTCCCCGTCGGCCCGTGGCTCATTCACCACGACCACGTACTCTTGGGTGTTGTGTTCCGAAGCCGTTCCAAGGATGAGCAGGCCGCGACCTCCAAGGTGACCGCGGACCAGCCCCAGCAGCCCCGCGACCCGCAGGCCCCCAAGGGCCGCCCGACGCCCAAGCGCAGCGACTCCCAGTCGCAGCGCCGTTCGCGTGCGCAGACGCCGACCAACCGCAAGGACGCCGCCAAGGCCCAGCGGGAGGCGCGCCGTGCCGACATGGCCCGCCAGCGCGAGGCCCTGGCCAACGGCGACGAGCGCTATCTCCCGGTGCGCGACAAGGGACCGGTGCGCCGGTTCGCGCGTGACTACATCGACTCGCGCTGGTGCGTGGCGGAGTTCTTCCTGCCGATGGCCGTGGTGATCCTGGTGCTCACCATGGTCCGGGTGCCGTCGATCCAGAGCATCGCGCTGCTGCTGTGGCTCGCGATCATCGTGCTGATCGCGATCGACTCGGTGCTCATCTGGTTCCGGCTGGGCGCGCGGCTCAAGGAGAAGTTCCCCAAGGAGAACCTCAAGGGCGCCAAGGCGTACGCCATCATGCGGACGCTCCAGATGCGGCGGCTGCGGCTGCCCAAGCCGCAGGTCAAGCGCGGCCAGCGGCCCTGAGCCCGAAGGCTCAGGGCACCGTGGCCCGGCGCAGACCGCGCCGGGCTGCGTCGGTCCGGACCGGACCGCGTCAGTCGGCGTCCGTCTCCGCGTGCAGGCTCATCGGCGCCGGATAGATCTCCGTGCCGTCCTCGAAGAGCCGGACCTGCTCGACGCCGCCGTTCAGCAGGGCCCGCCACTCCTCGCCGATCCAGGATTCGGCATCCCCTTGGGTGGTGAACTCCTCCGGCTCCACCGAGGGCACCGCCTCCGTACCGTCCGCCTTCTCGAACCGCCACGTCCACGCCATGTGCGCCTCCTGGATCCCACCGAGTACGTCGTACGTCGTGCTTCCGGGTTGAGCTTCCGTGCTTGATCGAAAGCCTATCGGCCGTGTCGAGGGGTGCCCCCGCGCGCTGACCGGGGCGGGACGCGAGAAACTCGGCGGGTGGACCTGACTCTCCTCGGCACCGGGGCCCCGCAGGGGCTGCCGCGCCCCGGTTGCCCGTGTGCCGCCTGTGCGACCGCCGTCGGCGGCGAGGCACGGGCGGCGACCGCGCTGCTCATCGACGGCGCGCTGCTCATCGACCTGACGCCGGGACCGGCCTTCGCCGCCGCCCGCGCCGGCCGGTCGCTGGCCGCGGTGCGGCAGGTGCTGCTCTCGCATCCGCACAACGGCCCGGCGCTGGAGGTGCCGGCCGGGCTGCCGCAGCCGGTCCGGGTCGCGGACGGGCTGGCGCTGGCCCTGCTGGGCGGGCACCGGGTGCGGGCGATCGCGGTGGATGTGCCGGGGACGGGCTACGAGGTCACCGGCGGGGACGGCGAGCGGCTGCTGTACCTGCCGCCGGGGGCCGCGCCCGCCGGGGAGATCGCCGGGAACGGCGGCCACGACGCGTCGGGGGGCACCGGACCGTACGACCTGGTGCTGCTCGACGTGCTGGAACGGCCGGACGCGCTGGCCCGGCTGCGGGCGGGCGGGGCGGTGGACGCGGCGACGGACGTGGTCGCGGTGCACATCGACCACACCGTGCCGCCCGGTCCCGAACTGCACCGCAGACTGGCGGCGTTGGGCGCCCGCACGGTGCCGGACGGCGGCTCGCTGGTGGTCGGCGAGTACCACGCGGTGCCCGATCTGCCACGCCGCACGCTGGTGCTGGGCGGGGCGCGCAGCGGGAAGTCGGTGGAGGCGGAGCGGCGGCTGACGGGGTTCCCCGAGGTGCTCTACGTGGCCACCGGCGGCACCCGGGACGGCGACGAGGAGTGGGCGCAGCGGGTGACGCTGCACCGCGAGCGGCGCCCCGGCAGCTGGCGCACCGCGGAGACCTGCGACCTGGTGCCGCTGCTCGCCGACGATCCCGGGCCGGGCGCGGACCCCGGCAACGGGCGGCCCACCGCCCCGCCGCTGCTCATCGACTGCCTGGCGCTGTGGCTGACGCATGCCATGGACGAGGTGGCTGCCTGGGACGACGCGGCCTGGGAGGCCGGCGGCCGGCGGGCCCTGCGGGAGCGCTGCGACGCGCTGGTCGCGGCCGTCCGGGCGACCCGCCGGCGGGTGGTGGCGGTCAGCAACGAGGTCGGCTCGGGAGTGGTGCCGGCGACCTCGGCGGGCCGCCGCTTCCGCGATGAACTGGGGCGGCTGAACGCCGCGTTCGGCGCCGAGTGCGAGCAGGTGCTGCTGGTCGTCGCGGGCCAGGCGCTCACGCTGCGCGGCTGACGGCGGCACTCTCCCCCAGGGCCGGCGACGGCCCGTACGCGGCCGGCGGGATGCGGTGCCCGGCGGTCCGACGGCCCGTCGGAGCGGCCCGGCTGACGATCCGTCGGCGCAGCTTCCCGGCCGCGGGCCCCCTCCCCGCCCCGTTGCCGGTAATCTGCGCCCAATGAGCGCCCTGAACCTCGATGACTTCGCCCAACTGATCGAGCGCCCCGACGCCGGTGTACGCCGTGACGCCGAGGAGCGGCGGGCCCTGATGGCCGTGCCGCCGGGGGCGCTGGGACGGCTGGACGAGCTGGGCGGGTGGCTGGCCGCCGTACAGGGGCGGGTGCCGGTGCGGCCGGTCGAGCAGCCGCGGGTGCTGCTGTTCGCCGGGGACCACGGGGTGGCGCAGCTGGGCGTGTCGGCGCGGCCGGCCGGCGGGACCGGGGACCTGGTGCGGGCCGTGCTGGACGGGGCGAGCCCGGCGGCGGTGCTGGCGCGCGGCGCCGGGGTGCCGGTCCGGGTGGTGGACATGGCGGTGGACTGCGATCCGGCGGAGCTGCCGGAGGAGGTCACCCGGCACCGGGTGCGGCGGGGTTCGGGCCGGATCGACGTCGAGGACGCGCTGACGGCCGAGGAGGCCGAGGCGGCGTTCCGGGCCGGTATGGCGATCGCCGACGAGGAGGCGGACGCCGGCTGCGACCTGGTCGTCCTGGGCGATCTGAGCGTCGGCGGCACGACCGCGGCCGGCACCCTGATCGCCGCGCTGTGCGGCACGGACGCCTCGGTGGTGACCGGGCGCGGCGGGTGGCCGATCGACGACCTGGCGTGGATGCGCAAGTGCGCGGCGATCCGCGACGCGCTGCGCCGGGCCCGGCCGGTGCTCGGCGACCAGCTGGAGCTGCTGGCCACGGTCGGCGGCGCGGACCTGACCGCGATCACCGGCTTCCTGCTCCAGAGCGCGGTGCGCAGGACGCCGGTGATCCTGGACGGGGTGGTGTCCGCGGCCTGTGCGCTGGTGGCGCAGCGGGTGGCGTTCCGGGCGCCGGACTGGTGGGTGGCCGGGCAGGCGAGCGGCGAGCCGGCGCAGGCCAAGGCACTGGACCGGATCGCGCTCAACCCTCTTCTCGATCACGGCGTCACAGCGGGAGAGGGGACGGGGGCGCTGCTCGCTCTGCCGCTGGTGCGGGCCGCGGCGGCCCTGGCTGCGGAACTGCCGGTACGCGACTGAACCGTCGGGCGGTGCGCCGCTGACCGCCGCCGGACCGGCGGTGACTCCCCATAAGATCGCGCTTTACACGCTTTTATCGGGAGACATCGCTTGAGTCCGCAGGAAGACCGCCCTCGCGGCCGTTGGTCACAGCGCGGCGCCGCGTTCGGCATCTGGTATCTGCGCGCCGTCACTTTCGTCAATTTTCTCAGTGCGGTGTGGGTGTCGTTCGGCAATGACATCCGGCGGCACAACGTCGAGGAGTTCTTCACCCCGTATCTGCTCACCGCCGGTTTCGCCTCCGGTGCCTTTTCGCTGTTTCTGGCCGTGACGCTGCGGCGGCGCAAGCGGGCGTCCTGGATCCTTAATCTGTTGCTGTCCGGGCTTTTCCTGCTGCTGCTCCTTTTCCTGATGGTGGTCGCCCCGGAATTCCGGGCGCATGCCCAGAACTGGGTGTCGCTGTTGCTGACCCTGCTGTTCACGGCGTCGCTGGTCGCCGGGCGGCGGGAGTTCTACGCCAAGGGCGACCGGGCGAATCCGAAGCTGGCGGCGCTGACCGCGGCCGGCGGACTGCTGGCCGCCTCGCTGCTGGCGGCGCTGCTGGTGACGGTCACCAACGGCGCCGCCGCCGGGTCGTCCACGTTCGTCGACCGCTGGCGGTACGGGCTGATGCGGCTGGTGTCGCTGGCCGCCGACGACAGCAGGTTCCCCGGGATCTCCACCCCGAACTGGGTCGATGTCGCGATCAATGTGCTCAGTACGGCGCTGCTGGTGGCCGTCCTGTGGGCGGCGTTCCGGTCCGTGCGCAGCACCGACCCGATCACCGCGGACGACGAGGAGCGGCTACGGGCCCTGCTGGCGCGGCACGGCGACCGGGACTCGCTGGGGTACTTCGCGCTGCGCCGCGACAAGAGCGTGCTGTTCTCCCCCAGCGGCAAGGCGGCGGTGACGTACCGGGTGGTCGGCGGGGTGTCGCTGGCCTCCGCGGATCCGCTGGGCGACCCCGAGGCGTGGCCGGGCGCGATCGAGCGGTGGCTGGCCGAGGCCCGGGAGCACGGCTGGGCGCCCGCGGTGATGGGTGCGAGCGAGGAGGGCGGCACCGTCTACGCCCGGCACGGGCTGGATGCACTGGAGCTCGGCGACGAAGCGATCGTGGAGACCGCGGAGTTCACCCTCGGCGGCCGGGCGATGCGGACCGTGCGGCAGGCGTACCACCGCATCGAGCGGGCCGGCTACACGGTCCGCATCCGGCGGCACGAGGACATCCCGCCGAAGGAGCTGGCGCAGTTGCTGCGGCTGGCGGACGACTGGCGGGACGGGGAGACCGAGCGGGGCTTCTCGATGGCGCTGGGGCGGCTCGGGGATCCTGGTGACGGGCGCTGCGTGATGCTCGAATGCAGCGACGCGGACGGCGAGTTGCGGGCGCTGCTGAGTTTTGTGCCGTGGGGTGCGAAGGGGCTGTCGCTGGATCTGATGCGGCGTGACCGGGAGTCCGAGAACGGGCTGATGGAGTTCATGGTGCTGGAGCTGATCCAGCGGGCGAAAGAGGTGGAGATCACTCAGATTTCACTCAACTTCGCGATGTTCCGGTCCGTCTTCGAACGTGGGTCGCGGCTCGGCGCGGGTCCGGTGCTGCGCCTGTGGCGCTCACTGCTCAGTTTCTTCTCCCGGTGGTGGCAGATCGAATCGCTGTATCGCGCCAATGCGAAATACCGGCCGATCTGGGAGCCCCGGTACATGCTCTTCGAAAAGAGCACGGATTTGCTGCGGATCGGCATTGCCGCGGCCCGCGCCGAGGGCTTCCTCGAAGCGCCCGGCCTGCCGAAGTGGCTGAACCGCAAGCACCTGGAGAACGTGAGATGAGCAAGGCCGGGGCGGGCCGACGGGAGGTATCCGCTCTGCGTCGCGCCGCCGGCGCCGAGTGGGGCCCGCTCCTGAGCACCGCGTGGTCGGCGCTGGCGACGGCGAAACTGCGGGCGATCCCCATGACGCTGGGCGCGGCGGCGCTGACGCTGGTCCTCCAGTTCGTGCAGAACCAGTCGTGGGGCTACCACCCGGTCCAGAACATCGGCTCCGTCCAGGCGTACGAGCACCTGTGGCTGGCGCTGCTGCGGACCCCGCTGTCGCTGTTCGTCCCGGCGCTGGACCTCCCGGTGTGGGGCGCGCTGGCGCAGGTCCTGGTGGTCTTCGGCATCGCGGAGATCTGCATCGGCTGGCGGCAGACGCTGCTGGTCGCGTACGTCGCCACGCTCGCCGGGACGATGTACGCGCGGATCGGCCTGTGGATCGGTCAGGGCAGTCCGATCGGGCTGCCGGACTCGGACAAGTTCGTGGTGGACACCGGCCCGTCGGCGGCGGTGGTGGGCCTCGCGGTCTTCGTCTGCTGGCGCTACCGGGCCCGCTTCACGTGTGTGGCGGTGGTCGTCGCGATGCTCGTCGAGGTGGCGTTCATCAAGAACAACCTGGCGGGCAAGGAGCATGTGGCGGCGGTGCTGGTGGTGCTGGTGCTGTGTGTGGTCTGGGACTGGTGGCGACCGCGCAAGCCGCTGGACACCCAGTACGCCAGCGGCCGGGAGCACCCCTGGTAGGCGCGCCGCCGTGCCCCGATAGCCTGCCGCGGTGAACGACGCCGCGCCCTCCACTCCCCCGCCGCCCGCACCGCCGTCGCCCGCCGACGCCCTGCGGTTCGCGTTCGGCACGCTGACCGTGCTGCCGGTCCGGGTCGCCCGCTGGGACCGGGCGGCGGCCCGCGGCGGGATGCTGTGCGCGCCGCTGGCCGGGCTGGTCGTCGGGCTGTGCGCGGCGGCGCTCGGCGGGGCGCTGCTGGTGCTCGGCGGCGGCCCGCTGCTGGCCGCGGTCGGCAGCGCTGCGGTGCCCGCCGTACTCACCCGCGGACTCCATCTGGACGGGCTCGCGGACACCGCCGACGGGCTGGGCAGCGGCAAGCCGGCGGACGAGGCGCTGCGCATCATGAAGCGGTCCGACATCGGCCCGTTCGGGGTCGTCACGCTGCTGTTCGGCCTGTTCGCCCAGGTGGCGGCGGTGTCCCGGCTGTACGCGGCGGGCTGGGCGTACGGCGCGACCGGGGTGGCGGTGGCGGCGGTCGCCGCGCGCTGCGCGCTGACCCTGGCGTCGCGTACCGGCGTACCGGCGGCCCGCCCCGAGGGGCTCGGCGCGGCGGTCGCACAGACCGTTCCGGTGCGGGCCGCGCTGGGGTGCGCGGCGCTGGTGACGGCCGGATGCGCGGCGGCGGGTGGGGTGTTCGGGCCGTACGGTGCGCTGCACGCGGGGCTCGCGGTGGTGTGCGGCCTGGCGGCCGGGGAGCTGCTGCTGCGGCACTGCCGGCGACGGTTCGGCGGGGTGACCGGCGATGTCTTCGGCGCCCTCGCGGAGAGTGCGGGACTCGCGGTGCTGGTGGTGCTGGCCCTGGGCTGACGGCCCGTGGGGCGGTCAACCGCCCCGGGGACGGGGCCAGTTCCGCGTCCGGAGTGCGCCTTCCGGGCGCCCGGTCCCGGCCCGGTGCCGCGACCGGCGGGGCCTGGCGGCGCCGCCGAGCGTAGGCTCGGGCAGAGCAGCGCGCTACGCGCGAAACGGAATCCCCGGACGGAACAGGACCTTCATCACCGTGACTGCACTGACCCTCAGTACTTCTTCCGCCGCAACGGTGCGTGCGGATGCCGTCGTCATCGGCGTGGCCAAGGGCGCCAAGAGCGTCGTGGTGGCCCCCGGCGCCGAGGCCGTGGACAAGGCGTTCGGCGGCAAGCTCGCCGCCGTGCTGGAGACCCTCGGCGCGACCGGTGCCGAGGGCGAGGTGACCAAGCTGCCCAGCGCCGACGGCGTCAAGGCGCCGGTCGTGCTGGCGGTCGGCCTCGGCGACGCGCCGGCCAAGGGCGAGGCGTACGGAAACGAGGCGCTGCGGCGCGCGGCGGGCAGCGCGGCCCGGGCGCTGGCCGGCACCAAGAAGGCCGGCTTCGCGCTGCCGGTCGAGGACGCCGAGGCCGCCGCCGCGGTGGGCGAGGGCGCCCTCCTCGGCGCGTACTCCTTCACCGCGTTCCGCAGCAACGGCCAGAACGGCAAGGCCGCCAAGGGCAGGAAGAACGAGGCGAAGTCGGCACCGCTGGGCGAGGCCGCGATCCTCGGCGCCAAGCCGCGCGACAAGGAGTTCAAGGCCGCCGCCGAGCGTGCCCAGGCGCTGGCCGCGGAGATCAACCGCGCCCGCGACCTGATCAACACGCCCTCCAACGCCCTGGACCCGAAGCAGTTCGCGGCCGAGGCGCAGGCCGCCGCGAAGGAGTTCGGCCTCCAGGTCGAGGTGCTGGACGAGAAGGCGCTCAAGAAGGGCGGCTACGGCGGTCTGATGGGCGTCGGCCAGGGCTCCGAGGCGCCGCCGCGGCTGGTGCGGATCGCGCACACGCACGCCGACGCGGAGAAGACGCTGGCGCTGGTCGGCAAGGGCATCACCTACGACTCGGGCGGCATCTCGCTCAAGCCCGCCGGTCACAACGAGACCATGAAGTGCGACATGAGCGGTGCCGCCGCGGTGTTCGCCGCGGTGGTGACGGCCGCCCGGCTGGACCTCCCGGTGAACGTCACCGGCTGGCTGGCGCTCGCCGAGAACATGCCGTCCGGCTCCGCCACCCGCCCCGGCGACGTGCTGACGATGTACAGCGGCAAGACCGTCGAGGTGCTCAACACCGACGCCGAGGGCCGGCTCGTCCTGGCCGACGCGCTGACCCGGGCCTCGGAGGAGTCGCCGGACGCGATCGTGGACGTGGCGACGCTGACCGGCGCGATGGTGCTGGCGCTGGGCCACCGCACCTTCGGGATCATGGCCAACGACGAAGCCTTCCGCACCGCGATCCACGAGATCGCGGAGGAGGTCGGCGAGCAGTCCTGGCCGATGCCGATGCCGGCCGAGCTGCGCAAGGGGATGGACTCCCCGGTCGCCGACATCGCCAACATGGGTGACCGGATGGGCGGCGGCCTGGTCGCCGGGCTCTTCCTGAAGGAGTTCGTCGGCGAGGGCATCACCTGGGCGCACCTGGACATCGCCGGCCCCGCCTTCCACGAGGGCGCGCCCTGGGGCTACACCCCCAAGGGCGGCACCGGCTCCTCGGTGCGCACCCTGGTGCGGCTGGCCGAGCGCACCGCCGCCGGCGATCTCGGCTGACGCCGGCCGGTTCCCGGCCGTTCCGCCGGTTTTGTCCGTACGGCCCCGGGCCTGCCGCCCGGGGCCGTCGCGCGGTCCCGTATCGTCGCGTACCACAGCGGCCCGGCAGCCCGGCCACGTTCGCCCTCAACGAAATCCGCACGTCCGTATGGCTCGGCAACCCCGTCAGGGCCGCGGATCGGCCGTCCGGACTCCGGCCCGGCGTCCCGGCTTCGTTGAACAAGTGCGAAGATGGGTTCTCGGCAGGACAGGGCCCCCCTTACCCAGGGCCGAGTTAAAGCGGCCGAACAACAGCCGCGGACCGGTCATCGAAGACCGGCTCCGGCGCACGCATGCATGGAGGACGTGACGTGGCGAACGACGCCAGCACCGTTTTCGACCTAGTGATCCTCGGCGGCGGCAGCGGCGGTTACGCCGCCGCACTGCGCGGCGCGCAGCTGGGTCTCGACGTCGCCCTGATCGAGAAGGGCAAGGTCGGCGGCACCTGCCTGCACAACGGCTGCATCCCCACGAAGGCTCTGCTGCACGCCGGTGAGATCGCCGACCAGGCTCGCGAGAGCGAGCAGTTCGGCGTCAAGGCCACTTTCGAGGGCATCGACATCGAGGCCGTCCACAAGTACAAGGACGAGGTCATCTCGGGCCTGTACAAGGGCCTTCAGGGTCTGATCGCCTCCCGCAAGGTGACCTACATCGAGGGCGAGGGCCGGCTGTCCTCCCCGACCTCCGTCGCCGTCAACGGTCAGCAGGTCCAGGGCCGCCACGTGCTGCTCGCGACCGGCTCCGTGCCGAAGTCGCTGCCGGGCCTGGAGATCGACGGCAACCGCATCATCTCCTCGGACCACGCGCTCAAGCTCGACCGCGTCCCGCAGTCCGCGATCATCCTGGGCGGCGGCGTGATCGGCGTCGAGTTCGCCTCGGCGTGGAAGTCCTTCGGCACCGACGTCACCGTCATCGAGGGCCTCAAGCACCTCGTCCCGGTCGAGGACGAGAACAGCTCCAAGCTGCTGGAGCGGGCCTTCCGCAAGCGCGGCATCAAGTTCAACCTCGGCACCTTCTTCGACAAGGCCGAGTACACCGCCGACGGCGTCCGGGTCACCCTCGCCGACGGCAAGACCTTCGAGGCCGAGGTGCTGCTGGTCGCGATCGGCCGCGGGCCGGTCTCCGCCGGTCTCGGCTACGAGGAGCAGGGCGTCGCGATGGACCGCGGCTACGTCCTGGTCGACGAGTACATGCAGACCAACGTGCCGACCATCTCGGCCGTCGGCGACCTCGTCCCCACCCTCCAGCTCGCGCACGTCGGCTTCGCCGAGGGCATGCTGGTGGCGGAGCGGCTGGCCGGTCTCAAGACCGTGCCGATCGACTACGACGGCGTCCCGCGCGTGACGTACTGCCACCCCGAGGTCGCTTCGGTGGGTATCACCGAGGCCAAGGCCAAGGAGCTGTACGGCGCCGACAAGGTCGTCGCTCTGAAGTACAACCTCGCGGGCAACGGCAAGAGCAAGATCCTCAAGACCTCGGGCGAGATCAAGCTCGTCCAGGTCAAGGACGGTGCCGTGGTCGGCGTCCACATGGTCGGTGACCGTATGGGCGAGCAGGTCGGTGAGGCCCAGCTGGTTTACAACTGGGAGGCCCTGCCGGCCGAGGTTGCGCAGCTCGTGCACGCGCACCCGACGCAGAACGAGGCTCTCGGCGAGGCCCACCTGGCACTGGCCGGCAAGCCTCTCCACTCCCACGACTGACCCCAGTCCCGGGCGCGACCACATCCGCACTTCCGTAAGGAGCAACAGAAACCATGGCGGTTTCCGTAACCCTGCCGGCGCTCGGCGAGAGCGTCACCGAGGGCACCGTCACCCGCTGGCTGAAGGCCGAGGGTGAGCGCGTAGAGGCCGACGAGCCGCTGCTCGAGGTGTCGACCGACAAGGTCGACACCGAGATCCCGGCCCCGGCCTCCGGCGTGCTGGCCTCCATCAAGGTGGCCGAGGACGAGACCGTGGAGGTCGGCGCCGAGCTGGCCATCATCGACGACGGCACCGGTGCGCCGGCTGCCGCTCCGGCCCCGGCCGCCGCCGCGGCGCCCGCCCCGGCCGCCCAGCCCGAGCCCGCCGCGGCTCCGGCGCCGGCCCCCGCCCCCGCCCCCGTCGCCGCGCCCGCCGGCGCTGCCGAGGGCACCGACGTCGTCCTCCCCGCGCTCGGCGAGAGCGTGACCGAGGGCACCGTCACCCGCTGGCTGAAGGAGGTCGGCGAGGAGGTCCAGGCCGACGAGCCGCTGCTGGAGGTCTCCACCGACAAGGTCGACACCGAGATCCCCGCGCCGGCCTCCGGCGTGCTGCTGGAGATCGTGGTCGGCGAGGACGAGACCGCCGAGGTCGGCGCCAAGCTCGCGGTGATCGGCGCCAAGGGTGCGGCTCCGGCCGCTGCCCCGGCTCCGGCCGTCCCGGCCCCGGCCGCCGCTCCGGCGCCCGCCCCCGCTCCGGCCCCGGCGCCCGCCCCGGCTGCGCCCGCTCCGGTCGCGCCGGCTGCCCCGGCTCCGGCTCCGGCCCCCGCGCCGGCTCCGGTCGCGGCCCCGGTCGCGCCCGCCCCCGTCACCCCCGCCCCGGCGGCCGGTGAGGGCGAGGGCGCGTACGTCACTCCCCTGGTCCGCAAGCTCGCGGCGGAGAGCGGCGTCAACCTCGCCACGGTCAAGGGCACCGGTGTCGGTGGCCGGGTCCGCAAGCAGGACGTCATCGCCGCCGCCGAGGCCCTCAAGGCCGCCGTCCCGGCCCCGGCCGCGCCGGCTGCCGCAGCCAAGGCGGGCGCCCCGGTCATCGAGGTGTCGCCGCTGCGCGGTCAGACCGTCAAGATGCCGCGGATGCGCAAGGTCATCGGCGACAACATGATGAAGGCGCTGCACGGCCAGGCGCAGCTGACCTCCGTGGTCGAGGTGGACATCACCGCGATCATGCGGATGCGCAACAAGGCCAAGGACGCCTTCGCGCAGCGTGAGGGCGTCAAGCTCTCCCCGATGCCGTTCTTCGTCAAGGCCGCCGTCCAGGCGCTGAAGGCCCACCCGGTCGTCAACGCCCGGATCAACGAGGACGAGGGCACCATCACCTACTTCGACACCGAGAACGTCGGTATCGCGGTGGATGCGGAGAAGGGCCTGATGACTCCGGTCATCAAGGGCGCGGGCGACCTGAACATCGCCGGCATCGCCCGTAAGACGGCGGAGCTGGCGGGCAAGGTCCGGGCCAACAAGATCACCCCGGACGAGCTGTCCGGCGCGACCTTCACCATCAGCAACACCGGTTCGCGCGGCGCCCTGTTCGACACCGTGATCGTGCCCCCGAACCAGGTCGGCATCCTGGGCATCGGTGCCACCGTCAAGCGCCCGGTGGTCATCAACCACCCGGACCTCGGCGAGACCATCGCGGTGCGCGACATGACCTACCTCGCGCTCTCCTACGACCACCGTCTGGTGGACGGCGCCGACGCCGCCCGCTACCTGACCACGGTCAAGCAGATCCTGGAGGCCGCGGAGTTCGAGACCGAGATCGGTCTCTGAGTCCTGCGGTAAGCCGTAGCCGTGCAAAGGGGCCGGCCCCGGTTCGTTCCTGACGAGCCGGGGCCGGCCCTTGCGCATGTCCGCGTCCCCGATAATGGCTCCCACCGGCCCTTTTGCCACCGGGGCCCCACCCGCTCTGAAGGAGCACGCAATGACCCCGCCCGTCGTCCATTCGCTGCGCGAGCAGATCCGCGAGCACATCCTTGAGGGGATCGTCAGTGGCCGCTGGCAGCCGGGCGAGCGGATCGTGGAGCGGCGGATCGCGGTCGAGCTGGAGGTCAGCCAGACGCCGGTGCGCGAGGCGCTGCGGGAGCTGGAGTCGCTCCAGCTCATCGAGTCGGCGCCGAACAAGGGCGTCCGGGTACGGAATCTGACCGCGGACGACCTCAAGGAGAGCTACCCGGTGCGGGCCGGCCTGGAGCAGGTGGCCGCGGAGCTGGCGGCCGGGCGGCTGGCGGAGAACACCGCGGCGCTGGAGCGCGAGGTGGCCTCGCTGCGGGAGGCGGACGCGACGGGCGACGGCGAGGCGCAGGTGCGGCACACGGTGGCCTTCCACCGGGAGATCGTGCGGGCGGCCGGGAACGCCGTGCTGCTGCACACCTGGGAGTCGCTGGGCGTCGAGGTATGGACGACGCTCTCCATCCGCTGGTTCAGCCCGGAGCCGCGGTCGCACGCCCAGGACCACCAGGAGATCGTGGACGCCTTCCGGCGGCGCGACCCGAAGATCGGGACGCTGCTGAAGGCGCATGTGCTGAGCTGCGCACCGCGCGTGTGAGGTCCCGGACGGCGGCCCTCGCGGCGGGTGGCGGGGCCGCCGGTTCCACGGCGTACCGGCGGGGCTCCGGGGCGTAGCGGAGGGGCTCTCCGGAGCTGGCACGGGGTGCCCCGGAACGCGGCACCCCGTGCCGACCTGCGGTTATTCGTCCGGCGAGCGTTGATCGATCATCGATCAGAGGCGTATCGTCGACTGCTGGGGCGCGACACCCCTGCCTGCCGAATGCCTGCCGAACTCGCATTCCCACCCGTCCGGAAAGGGGCCACCCATGCCCGATCCCGTGCGCCTGCCGTACAGCCAGCTCGACCAGCTCCCGGACCGCGATCCCGAGGAGACGGCCGAATGGCGCGAGTCGCTGGACGCCGTCACCAGGGCAGCGGGCCCGCATCGCGCCGCGTACCTGATGCGCCGTGCCCTGGAGCACACCGCGCACACCGAAGGCTCCGACCTGCCGTCGCTGGTGGAGACGGACTACGTCAACACCATCCCGACCTCCGCCGAGCCCGCGTTCCCGGGTGACGAGGCGCTGGAGGCCCGGATCACCGCCTGGAACCGCTGGAACGCCGCCGCCATGGTCACCCGCGGCTCCAAGCTCGGCCTGGGCGGCCACATCGCCACCTTCGCCTCGGCGGCCTGGCTCTACGAGACCGGCTTCCAGCACTTCTTCCGCGGCAAGGAGGGCGACGGCAGCGGCGACCAGCTCTACATCCAGGGCCACGCCTCCCCCGGCGTCTACGCCCGCGCGTTCCTCGAAGGCCGGCTCACCGAGGACCAGCTCGACCACTTCCGCCAGGAGGCCGGCGGCGAGGGCCTGCCCTCGTACCCGCACCCGCGCCGCCTCCCCTGGCTGTGGGAGTTCCCCACCGTCTCCATGGGCCTCGGCCCGCTCTCCGCGATCTACCAGGCGCGCTTCAACCGCTACCTGGAGCACCGCGGCATCAAGGACACCAGCAACTCCCACGTCTGGGCCTTCCTGGGCGACGGCGAGATGGACGAGCCGGAGTCGACCGCCGCACTGGCGCTGGCCGGACGCGAGGGCCTGGACAACCTGACCTTCGTCATCAACTGCAACCTCCAGCGCCTGGACGGCCCGGTCCGCCCCAACTTCAAGATCGTGCAGGAGCTGGAGGCCCAGTTCCGCGCCGCCGGCTGGAACGTCGTCAAGGCCCTCTGGGGCCGGGCGTGGGACGAGGTCTTCGCGCTCGACACCGACGGCGCGCTGCTCCAGCGCCTCCGCGAGACCCCCGACGCGCAGTTCCAGACGTACGCCACCCGCGACGCCGCCTACCTGCGCGAGCACTTCTTCGGCGCGAGCGACACCCTCAAGGCGATCGCCGCGCAGCTCTCCGACGCCAAGCTGCTGGAGCTGTTCCAGACCTCCCGCGCCGGCCACGAGCCGCGCAAGGTGTACGCCGCCTACAAGGCCGCCGTCGAGCACAAGGGCGCGCCGACGGTCATCCTGGCGCAGACCGTCAAGGGCTACACCCTCGGCACGGGCTTCGAGTCCCGCAACGCCAACCACCAGATGAAGAAGCTGACCATGGCGGAGTTCCGCGCGATGCGCGATCTGCTCGAACTCCCCATCCCGGACAGCGCGCTGGAGGGCGACCTGGTGCCGTACTGGCGCCCGGCCGAGGACTCGCCCGAGATGCGGTACCTGCGTTCCCGGCGCACCGCCCTGGACGGCCCGGCCCCGGCCCGCAAGGTCGTGGCGAAGCCGCTGCCGATGCCCGCCGACAAGACCTTCGACGCGCTGAAGAAGGGCTCCGGCAGCCAGGAGATCGCCACCACCATGGCGTTCGTCCGGCTGGTCAAGGACCTGATGCGGGACAAGGAGACCGGCCGGCGCTGGGTCCCGATCGTCCCGGACGAGGCCCGTACCTTCGGTATGGAGTCCCTCTTCCCGACGGCCGGCCTCTACTCCCCCAAGGGCTCCACGTACGACCCGGTCGACCGCGACCAGCTCCTCTGGTACAAGGAAGCCAAGGACGGCCAGATCCTCAACGAGGGCATCACCGAGGCCGGTTCGCTCGCCGACTTCACCGCCGCCGCGACGTCGTACGCGACGCACGGCGAGCCGATGATCCCCTTCTACATCTTCTATTCGATGTTCGGCTGGCAGCGCACCGCCGACCAGTTCTGGGCGCTGGCCGACCAGTTGGGCCGCGGCTTCGTCATCGGCGCCACCGCCGGCCGCACCACGATGACCGGTGAGGGCCTCCAGCACGCCGACGGCCACTCCCACCTGATCGCCTCGACCAACCCGGCGGCGCTCTCCTACGACCCGGCGTTCGCCTACGAGGTGGCGGTGATCGTCAAGGAGGGTCTGCGCCGGATGTACGGTCCGGACGCGGAGGACGTCTTCTACTACCTGACGGTCTACAACGAGACCAAGGTGCAGCCGGCCATGCCCGAGGGTGTCGAAGAGGGCATCCTCAAGGGCCTGTACCGGTACAAGGAAGCCGTCTCCATAGAGGGCGCCGACGTCCCGCGGCTCCAGCTGCTGGCGTCGGGCACCGCCATCCACTGGGCCCTGGAGGCGCAGCAGCTGCTGGCCGCCGACTGGGGCGTGGCCGCGGACGTCTGGTCGGCCCCGTCCTGGACGGAGCTGCGCCGCGACGCCCTGGAGTGCGACGCGGCCCGCCTGGAGGGCGAGGACCGCGTCCCGTACGTCACCCGTGCGCTGGCCGGCGCCCCCGGCCCGGTCGTCGCGGTCAGCGACTGGATGCGGGCGGTCCCGGACCAGATCGCCCAGTGGGTCGAGCAGGACTGGACCTCCGTCGGGACGGACGGCTTCGGCCTCTCCGACACCCGGGAGGCGGCCCGCCGGCACTTCGGCGTGGACCCGCAGTCGGTGGTCGTCCAGGCGCTCGCGGCGCTGGCCCGCCGGGGCGACGTCAAGCCGGAGGCGGTCAAGGAGGCCCGCGAGCGCTACGGGCTGTGACACCGGGCGCGGTCCCGTCCGGTGACCGCGCCCACCGGACGCGGGCGGCCCCGGCCGACACCGGGCCCCGCCCGCCCCTCAACTCCCGTGCGAAGACCACCTCCCGCGCCCGGGGTCTTCGCACGGGGCTCGCCCGCCTCCTCGCCCGCGGGGCGTTGTCAGTGGTGCCCGGCATGATGGATGCATGCGTGCTGCACGGCTGATCAGGATGGTGTTGCTGCTCCAGTCCCGGCCGTCGATGACGGCCGGTGAGCTGGCGCGGGAGCTGGAGGTCTCGGAGCGCACGGTCGCCCGGGACGTCCTGTCGCTCTCGGAGGCCGGGGTGCCCGTGTACGCGGACCGCGGCCGGGCCGGGGGCTACCGCCTGATAGGCGGGTACCGCACGCGGCTCACCGGCCTCGGCCGCAGCGAGGCGGAGGCGCTCTTCCTGTCCGGAGTGCCCTCGGCCCTGCGGGAGATGGGCCTGGCGGACGCCGCGTCCGTGGCCCGGCTGAAGGTGTCCGCCGCCCTGCTGCCCGAGCTGCGCGACGCCGCCTCGGGCGCCGCCCAGCGGTTCCATCTGGACGCGCCGGCCTGGTATCAGGAGCCGGAGACGCCCGCGCTGCTGCCCGCCGTCGCCGACGCGGTGTGGGACGACCGCCGGCTGACGGTCCGCTATCTCCGCAAGGACCGTGAAGTCGTACGGGAGTTGGAGCCGTACGGGCTCGTGCTGAAGGCGGGCGTCTGGTATCTGGCGGCCCGTGCGAGCGGCGGCCGGCCCGCGGCGCCGTCCGGGCCGGGGGCGCCGCAGGGCGCACCCCCACCCGGCGAGAGCCGACGGACGGCGGGCTTCCGGGTCTATCGGGTCGACCGGTTCACCTCGGTCGAGGCGGCCGGGGCGGACGGGGCGGACGAGCCCGCGGAGCCGCCCGAGGGGGCCGGCGGCAGCGCGGGGGCGGCCCCGCCGCCGGTGCGCACCGGCGGGCTCTTCCGGCGCGACGAGGAGTTCGACCTGCCGGCGTTCTGGGCCGAGCGCGCCCAGGAGTTCGCCCGGTCGCTGCTGCGCGAGGAGGTGGTTCTCCGGCTCTCCCCGCAGGGCGTGCGCCAACTCCCGTACGTCACCGAGCGGTCCGCGGCCCGGGAGGCGATAGCGACCGCACTGGCGGCCGGCCGGCCCGACGAGCAGGGGCGGCTGACGGTCGCCCTCGCCGTGGAGTCCGCGGAGGTCGCCTACTCCCAGCTGCTGGCGCTCGGCCCGGAGGGCGAGGTGCTCGCGCCCTCCGGGCTGCGGGAGCGGTTCGCCGCGGCTGCCCGGCGGACGGCCGCGCTCTACGCCGCTCCGGCAGAGGAGGGTGCCCCGGCCGGTGTGCGGTAGTCCTCCGGTCCCGCGTCCCTGCCGCCCAGCACGACGTCCTCGAAGTAACCGAAGCAGTCGGGCCGGGTGCCGTCGGCATCGGTGAAGCCGTACTCCTTCGCCAGTTGGCCGCTGGAGAGCGACCGGCCGCTCCAGCGCGCCTTGTCCGGGTCGCCGGCCAGCGCCCGCACCGCGCGGCCGATCAGGGCCGGGGATTCGGCGATGGCGAAGTGCGGCTCCTCGGCGACCGCGTCGCGCCAGGTCTCCTCCGTCACACCGAAGTGGTCCAGCATCTCCTCGGAGCGCAGAAAGCCGGGGGTGAGCGAGACGGCGGTGCCGCCGTACTCCTTCAGCTCGGCGGCGAGCCCGAAGGCGATCCGGTGCGGGACGTTCTTGGTGATGTCGAAGCAGAGGCTGTCGCGGTAGACGCGGTTGAAGGAGGCGGTGCCGTCGGTGATCTCGACGACCAGTCCGCCGGGGCGCCGGATCAGCAGCGGCAGCGCGTAGTGGCTGGTGATCAGGTGCGAGTCGACGCCGAGGCGGAACATCCGCAACCCACCCGCAAGATCGAGGTCCCAGAGCTTGGTGTCGAACTCGATCAGGCGGTCGCCGCCCCAGAGGCTGTTGACCAGGATGTCCAGCCGGCCCTGCTCGCGGTCGATGCGCTCGACCAGCGCCTTGACCTGCTCCGGCTCCAGATGGTCGGTCGGTACGGCGACGCCGGTGCCTCCGGCCGCCGTCACCAGCTCCGCGGTCTGCTCGATCGTCTCGCCGGCCCGGCCGACCTCGCTGACCCGCTCCCGGGTCGTCCGCCCCGTCACGTACACCAGGGCGCCGGCCCGGCCCAGCTCCACGGCCATCGCCCGGCCCGCGCCCCGGGTGGCCCCGGCGACCAGCGCCACCCGCCCGGTCAGATCGGCGGCCGGCAGCAGCCCGCCGGGGTCCGCCGCGTCCCTACGTCGTGCCGCGTCCGTTCGCCCCGCCGCTCCCGTACGCTCCGCCGCTTCCTCATGGGCCGCCGGTTCCTTGTGCGCCACGTTGGCCACTCCTCGCTGTCAGGTGTCCTGCATCCGTACGCCGCGACCCTGACAGCGAATCCCGACACCTTCCGTCCGGATTTCCCTGCGGCTTTCTCTCCGGTTGCCCCTGGTTCCCGCTCCGGACTTCCGACCGGAGAGGACACCGGACTGCTGACCGGCCGGTGTCCCGCGCCCCGGCCGGCCCGCCGCCGCTCACGGCCGGAGGGCGTGCAGACTCCCGCCGTCCCGCAGCCGGCCGGCGACCTGCGCCGGGGCCTCCTTGGGGGCCGGTACGGCGAGCGTCGGCGCCTCGGCGGTGGCCCGGACGCCGCCGGTGACGTCGATGCCGCCGACCTGGCTGCTGCCCGCCGCGAGCAGGTACCACTTCCCGGATTTCGCCTGCCAGTGGACATCGCTCAGGACGTGCCGGCCGAAGCGGCTGCACACCGCCGTGTCGACCGCCCGGCCGGTGATCCGCCCCGGGTCCCCCGGGCCGCCGGCGGGCGGCTGGAACTGGACCATGGCCCGGCCGGGACCGCGCCAGGTGTCCGCGCGGTTGCAGACCCAGGTCGCGGTGCCGGCGTTCTCCGGGAGGGTCTGCTGGGCGTACGCCCAGCTGTTGACGGACCGTACGCCGGTGCCGCGCAGCGACCGCAGGGTGCAGGCGGTCCGGGCCCAGCTGTGCAGCGCGGCGGGACCGGTGGCCTCGCCCGAGCCCGCACCGCCCGCGGACGGCGGCGGCAGGTACGTCAGATGGACCGGCGCGAGCTCGCCGAGGTCGGTCACCAGGAAGGAGCGGTCGTCGTCGATCCGCGGCGAGGAGCGGAACTCGGCCACCGGCCAGTGCCCGCACGTCCCGCCCATCTCGGGCGGGGTAGCGATGCGGTCGGTGACCCCGTCCGGGGCGAGGTGCAGCCCGTGCGGCGGGGTGTCCGGGGCGAGCAGGTCCCGTGTGGCGACGTCGGAGACCCACGGGGCGATCAGATAGCGCATCCAGCCGTTGCCGCGGCCGATCACCAGCCCGGCGCCGGAGGTGAGATCCGCGTTGTCGACCCGGGCGAAGTGCAGGGTGGGCGTGGCGCCTTCGGGTTCGGCGTAGCGCACCAGCCGCTCGCCGTCGTGGAAGACGACCACCATGACGTTGTCGATCAGCCCCGCGTAGAGCAGCCGCGGCGGCTCGGCGGGCGGCCGGGTGGAGGTGCCCGGGGTCGTGGTGATCCGGGCGTCGGCGGGCGGCGCGGCCCACACCCGCAGCGCCCGCGCCAGCAGTTCCTTGTTGCCCGCCTCGCGGCCCCGCGGCGGCCAGGCCGTGAAGTCCACCCGCGAGGTCTTCGCCCACTGCTCGTTGGGGGTGCGCAGCAGCCGGCCGGGGTCCTGGGCCTGCTGGGCGGCGGTCGCGGCCCGGTCTCCCTTGGCGCCGCCGGGGAGCGCCAGCGCCACGGCGCCCGCCGCCAGCACCACCGCCATCACGGCCACCGCACGCACCCGCTGGCGGCGGCGCAGCAGATCCGTCGGCCGGGCCTGCACCGTGCAGGGGTCGAACTCCCCGGAGTTCAGCAGCGCCCCGGCCCGCGCCCCGGTCTGCCGGTCCAGTTGCCCGGCCGCCCGCTGCGCCGCGTCCGGGTCCGCGACCCCGGCCCGCTCCAGTACGGCGCGCGCCACCTCCGCGTCCAGCCCCTCCAGGTGCCACAGCCCCAGGGCGGCCCGTACGGGTGCCGGGACGGCCGACAGCGCCTGGTCCAGGGCGAGTTCGTCGGCGCCGCCGGCGCGCGGGAAGAGCCGCAGCCCCCAGACGAACGGCACCGGCGGCAGCAGCACGGCGAGCCCCTGGCGGTTCTCGTAGGCCAGCGCCAGCTCCAGGGTCCGCCGGCGCACCAGGTCGTAGCCGGACCCGGCGTCGGCGCCGCGCTGGGCGGGCAGCGCACCGGCCGGGCGGCGCAGTCCGGGCCGCGGCAGCGCCCGCTGCACCAGGCCGTGTGCGGTCAGCACCTTGCGGTGGCGGCCCATCGACGGGGGCAGTACGAGATAGGCGAGGCGGACGAGCCGTGGGTAGTGCTCGACGATGGCCGCCTCGGCGCGTTCGACGTCGGCCCGGGTTCGTTCGTCCATGGGCATGGCTGGAAAGCGCCCTTCACGAAATGGGGAGTGCTGTGGGGAACTGAAGGATCTGCCGTCGTTGCAAGCCGCACAACGAGGGAAGCTTGGCACGGTCACCCGGCGGATCCCCGCTCCCGACACCACGGTTCACCGGACCGGGCAGCGCCCCGCAGCATCCGGGGGACTCCGCGTGCGGGCCGCGTCGGCAAGGCGGATCATGGAGCGGTGATGGACGAGACGGAGTTCTGGGAACTGGTCGACGGTTCCCGCGAGGCCGCCGGGGGCGACCCCGAGGAGCAGGCCGACGCGCTGGTCGAGCGGCTGCTCGGACTCGACCCGGACGACGTCGTGGATTTCGCCCGCCACTTCGAGTCCCGCTACAACCGCGCGTACGCCTGGAACCTGTGGGCCGCCGCCACGCTGCTGCTGGACGGCGCGAGCGACGACGCCTTCGACTACTTCCGCTGCTGGCTGATCGGCCAGGGCCGGGAGGTCTTCGAGGGCGCGCTGCACCACCCGGACCACCTCGCCGTTCTGCTGGACGACTTCGACGAGGAGGTGGACGGCGACGCCGAGGAGCTGGGTTATGCGGCCGACGAGGCGTACGAGCAGCTGACCGGCACCGTGATGCCCGAACTGGGGCTGCCCCCGGCACCGGCCGAACCCCTCGGCACGTACGTGGACTTCGAGGACGACGCGGCGCTGGCCGAGCGCTTCCCCCGCCTCTGGGAGCGCTTCCGGGGCCAGTAGGCCGTCTCACTGCGCGCGCCGGTCGCCGACTGCGGGCAGTATGGCCCCATGCGCATCGCGATCACCGGCTCGACCGGGCTCATCGGCACGGCCCTCGTACGGTCCCTGCGCGCGGACGGCCACGACGTCGTCCGGCTCGTCCGCCGGGCGCCGCAGGCGGCCGGCGAGGTGCGCTGGGACCCCGAGGGGCAGCAGGTCGACACCGCCGGGCTGGCCGGCTGCGAGGCGGTGGTCCATCTCGCCGGCGCGGGCGTCGCCGAGCACCGCTGGACCGCCGCGTACAAGCAGCGGATCCGCGACAGCCGGGTGCACGGCACCCGGACCCTGGCCACCGCGCTGGCCTCGATGGACGCCCCGCCCCGGGTCCTCGTCTCCGGCAGCGCGATCGGCTACTACGGCGACACCGGCGACCGGCGCACGGACGAGAGCGGACCGGCCGGCCACGGCTTCCTGCCGGAGGTCTGCGTGGACTGGGAGGACGCCGCCCGGCCCGCCCTGGACGCCGGCATCCGGACCGTCTTCGCCCGTACCGGACTCGTCGTGGCGCGCTCGGGCGGCGCCTGGGGGCGGCTGTTCCCGATCTTCCGGCTGGGGCTGGGCGGCCGGCTCGGCGACGGCAGTCAGTACTGGAGCTTCATCTCCCTCCAGGACCACATCGCGGCGCTGCGCCACCTCGTCACCACCGAGGAGCTCTCCGGCCCGGTCAACCTCACCGCGCCGGAGCCGGTCACCAACCGCGAGGTGACGGCGGTGATGGGCCATGTCCTGCACCGCCCCACGCTCTTCACCGTCCCGGCGCCGGCGCTGCGGCTCGTGCTGGGCGAGTTCGCGGAGGACGTGCTGGGCAGTCAGCGGATCGTCCCGCGGCGGCTGCTGGACTCCGGTTTCGGCTTCGCGCACCCGCGGATCATCGACGCCGTGCGGGCCGCACAGCAGTCGTAGGAGCGTCTGTACGGACCTCATGGCGCAGGGCGCGCCGGTGCGCCCCCGTGGCGCCCCTGTCGGCGGCGCCGCCGCCTCCCTACGGTCCTCGGACAGACCGTTCGGCATCCCCGGCGGCAGCACCGGGCATGAGAACGGGTGCGCCGCCGCTGGGACCGACCTCGGGAGGGGCATGTGCTGCGCACCGCATCGGCCGTGGACGTCGTCATCGTGGGAGCCGGCCCGGCCGGTCTCGCCGCCGCCCGCCATCTGACCGGGGCCGGGGTCTCGGTCACCGTCCTGGAGGCCGGGCCACGGATCGGCGGCCGGTCCACCACCGACGAGCTCGACGGCTTCCGGCTGGACCGCTGCGGCCGTCCGCTGGCGGTCTCCCCGGCGGCGCTGCGCCGTACGCCGGGGCTGGGCGAGCTGGCGCTGCGCCCGTTCGCGTCCGGACTGACCCTCCACAACGGCCAGCGGTCACAGCGGATCAGCCCGCTGCGGTGCACGAGGGGCGCACTGTCCGCAGCGCGCGCCCTCTCGCGCGCCGACCGCCGTACGGACCGGGCCGCCGCCGCTTCCCCGTCCGCCGACCGCTCCGTCTGCGATGCGCTGGCCGGCCGCCCGGCCTTCCCGCCGCGCACCCACGACACGTTCCTGCGACCGCTGCTGGGCGCGCTGCTCTGCGATCCGCGGCTGCGGGTCTCCAGCCGGGGCGCCGCGCAGGTGCTGCGCGCCTTCGCGGAGGGGCGGCTCGCGCTGCCGGCCGGCGGTGCCTCGGCGATCCCGGAACTGCTGGCGGCCGGCCTGCCGCCCGGTACGGTCCGGACGTCCGTCCAGGTCACCGCCGTCGCCACCAACGGCGTCAGCACCCGCGAGCACGGCCGGATACCCTGCCGGGCGGTGCTGGTGGCGACCGGCGCGCGCGACGCCGCCGAGCTGCTGCCGGGGCTGCGGCTGCCCGACTTCCACCCGGTGACCGTGCTGCACCACACCGCGGGCGTCCCCGCCGGGACCCGCGGCGCGCCCTGTCGCGACACCGCGCTGATCCTGCCGGCGGACGGCCCCATCGGCTTCAGCTACCTCGCCGGCGCGATCGACCCGTCCCGTACGCCCCCGGGCCGGACGCTGATCACCACCGCCGTGCTGGGCCCCGCCGCGGCGCTGCCGGTCTCCGTCCTCGACAAGACCGTACGGCCGCAGCTCGACCGGATCCACGGCGCGCGGACCGACGACTGGCAGCTGCTGGCGGCCCATCACAACCCGTACGCGGTACCGGCGATGCCCGCCCCGCACGATCCGCAGCGCACCGTGCGGGTACTGGCCGGTCTCTACGTCTGCGGCGACCACCGCGACACCAGCACCCTCCAGGGCGCCCTCCGCTCCGGCCGCCGCGCCGCCCGCGCGCTGCTCCAGGACTTCGGCCTCCCGGCCCACCCTGCACCGGACCCCGTCCGGGCGGCGGCCTAGGCCCTGTCATCACACTCCCGACGTCCGCCCGAAGGGCGGGCCGGACGCCGTCCGGTGCATGCTCTCGGCGTGCCGGGCGACGGCCCCCGTTGGAGTACCGGGGTCGTCGTCCGGAGCGGCGAGAGTGCGTGCCGGGCGCCGTCCGGCAGACGGGAGAGTGACGACAGGGCCCAGCCCCTGGTCCCCGCCCCGGCCGTCAGCCCAGTGCCGCCACCCGGTCCCGGTACCCGCGCACCGCCGCCGCGTCCCGGTACGGCTCCAGGCGGCGCTCGAAGTCCCGGACGTACTCATGGGCCCGCACCGAGCGCATCTCGGACGCCTGGAGGGCCGCTTCGGCACCCAGGGTGCACGCCTGCTCCAGCTCGCCCAGGCCCAGCCGCGCGGTCGCCAGCACCACCCGGCAGAAGAGCCGGCTGCGGGCGAAGCCGGCGGCGCGCAGCTGGAGGGAGCGCTCGGCGTGCTGGGAGGCGGCGCGGTACTGCTGGAGATCGCGGTGGCAGTGCGCCAGCTCGTCGGCGAGCTGGGACTCGTCGAAGAACCGCGCCCAGTACGGGGTGTCGTCGCCGGGGCGGGCGCTCTCCAGGGCGCGTTCGGCGCGGGCCAGCGCGGCGGTGCAGGCCCGGACCTCGTTCAGGATGCCGTGGCCGCGCGCCTCGGCGGCGTGCAGCAGCGCCTGGACGGTGGGCGGGGCGCTGCTGCCGATGCCCTGCTGGGCGACCCGCGCCAGCTGGACGGCCTCCCTGCCGTGGCCCAGATAAACGGCCTGCCGGCTCATCGTCACCAGGACGTAGGAGCCGTACGCCCGGTCGCCGGCGGCCTGGGACAGCCGCAGGGCCTGGACGAAGTACCGCTGCGCCAGGCCGTGCGCGGCGATGTCGTAAGAGGTCCAGCCGGCCAGTCGGGTCAGATCGGCGGGGGG
>NZ_BMRP01000004.1:229533-267509 GCF_014648695.1 Streptomyces albospinus | reverse complement strand
GCCGGTGGCCTCCCCGTACGTGCCGCGGAGCATCGGCTCGGCCTCGTGCTCCAGATACCGCACCAGGGCCTGCCGGGCGTGGCCGCCGCCGTAGGCGTGGTCGAGCGCGCGGAACAGCTCGCCGACCGAGCGCAGCGCCGCGATGTCGCCGGACGAGACCCGGCCGCCCTGGGTGCGGTCGACGCGGTCCGTCCCCCGCTGCCGGGGCACCGAGATCCGGCCACCCTGCAAGGGCACCCGCTCCACGGCGTCGGGGGCCGGCTCCCCGTGCGCGACGCGCTCGTCGGGGCGGCCGATCAGCCAGTCCCGGCTGGGCACCACCAGCCCGGCCGGGGTGAAGGCGATCTTGCGGAGCTCGGCGTGGCTGCCGGAGTCCTTGCGCCACAGCCCGCTGACGATGTCCACCGCCTCGCTGGGGGTCGAGGCGAATTCGAGCCCGGCGTACACCGGCGCGCAGGCGTCCAGGCCGAGGTCCTGCGCGGACAGTCGGCGCCCCAGCCGGCGGGTGAACACCTCCGCGATCAGTGCGGGTGTGGTGCCTCTGGGCTGCTGGCCGCGCAGCCAGCGGGTCACCGAGGTCTTGTCGTAGCGCAGGTCGAGGCCGTGCTCGATACCGAGCTGATCAACCCGTCTGGCCAGCCCTGCGTTGGAGAAGCCCGCCTCGGCGATGAGCGCGGCGAGCTGGCGGTTGGGCGTGTGGTGCGGGGGTCGTTCCGTCATCAGCTTTACCGGTCTCCTGCCTTCCGGGCCGGGCCGCCGGGCTCGACTGACCCTGTCCGGCATGCTCTTCGCCCTTGTGGAACGGCGTGAATGTAACGGCCTTCGGCGCCGTTCTCGCGGCCTGCGCCCCGCGTTCATCCGATCGTGTGAGCAGGCACGGGCGCGGCGGCGGACGGGCGGCGCACCGGCCGCCTGCGGGGGGCGCGCGCGGCGGCCGTACAGTTGCAGGGGCGCGGGAGGCACCGGAAGTGCATCAGAAGTGGCATCAAACGTCGCGCCGAACCGCGACAGAGGTTCGAAGAGGAGCTGCCGTGACTGCGATCTCTCGGGGGGAGACCCCCGTACCCGAGGGGCTGCGCTTTGTGCATCTTGGCTTCGGGGCGGACGCCGTCGAGTACGAATCGGCGTGGCAGGAGCAGCGGCGGATCCACGCCGCCCGGTTCGCCGACGAGGTCCCCGACACCTGTCTCCTCCTGGAGCACCAGGCCGTCTACACGGCCGGGCGGCGCACCTCCGACGACGAGCGCCCGCTGGACGGCACCCCGGTCGTCGACGTGGACCGCGGCGGGAAGATCACCTGGCACGGCCCCGGCCAGCTGGTGGGCTACCCGATCCAGAAGCTGCCGCGCCCGGTCGACGTCGTCGCGCACGTCCGCCGCCTGGAGGAGGCGCTGATCCGGGTCTGCGCCGAGTTCGGCGTCGAGGCCACCCGGGTCGAGGGCCGCAGCGGCGTATGGATCCTGGGCGACGCCATCGGAGCGGCCGAGGAGCGGGCCGCCCTGGGCGGTCTCCAGCTGGACTTCGACCCGCGGGCCACCGACGAGCTCTTCGACCCGCGGCTCAACGGCCCCGAGTACGCGCCGTCCAACGCAGGCCAGCGCCGCGAGGACCGCAAGCTCGCCGCGATCGGCATCCGCGTCGCCAAGGGCGTCACCATGCACGGCTTCGCGCTGAACGTGAACCCGGACAACACCTCGTTCGACAAGATCGTGCCGTGCGGCATCCGGGACGCCGGCGTCGCCTCGCTCGCCGGCGAGCTGGGCCGTGAGATCACCATCGCCGAGGTCCTGCCGGTCGTCGAGAAGCACCTGCGGGACGTCCTGGAGAGCGCCGAGCTCCTCCCCCGCGCGGTCTGAACCCCTACCCCCGCGGCCACCGCCGCGGGAATGCCACCCTCCCGTCCGAGGTTGGCACTGCACCACCCGCACGTGGATTTGCGTGCGAATTGACGGGCGTACCCTGGTGTACGCCGAAGAATCGAAGTTGTTAGGGAGCCGACGTGTCCGCAGTCGCACCCGACGGTCAGTCAATGCCGAAGCCCGACGGCCGGCGATTGCTGCGCCTTGAGGTCCGCAACAGCCAGACCCCCATCGAGCGCAAGCCCGAGTGGATCAAGACCCGGGCCAAAATGGGTCCCGAGTACAACCACCTCCAGGGCCTGGTCAAGAGCGAGGGTCTGCACACGGTCTGCCAGGAGGCGGGCTGTCCCAACATCTTCGAATGCTGGGAGGACCGCGAGGCGACCTTCCTCATCGGCGGCGACCAGTGCACCCGCCGCTGCGACTTCTGCCAGATCGACACCGGCAAGCCGCAGGAGCTGGACCGCGACGAGCCGCGCCGGGTCGCCGAGTCCGTGCAGACCATGGGCCTGAAGTACGCCACGATCACCGGCGTCGCCCGCGACGACCTGGAGGACGGCGGCGCCTGGCTCTACGCCGAGACCGTCCGGCAGATCCACGCCGCGATGCCCGACACCGGCGTCGAGCTGCTGATCCCCGACTTCAACGCGGTCCCCGAGCAGCTCGCCGAGGTCTTCTCCTCCCGCCCGGAGGTGCTGGCCCACAACGTCGAGACGGTCCCGCGGATCTTCAAGCGGATCCGCCCCGGCTTCCGCTACGAGCGGTCGCTGGAGGTCATCACCAAGTCCCGCGAGGCCGGCCTGGTCACCAAGTCCAACCTGATCCTGGGCATGGGCGAGACCCGCGAGGAGATCAGCCAGGCGCTCCAGGACCTCCACGACGCGGGCTGCGAGCTGATCACGATCACCCAGTACCTCCGCCCGTCGGTGCGCCACCACCCCATCGAGCGCTGGGTCAAGCCCGCCGAGTTCGTGGAGCTCAAGGAGGAGGCCGAGGAGATCGGCTACGCCGGCGTCATGTCCGGCCCGCTGGTCCGCTCCTCGTACCGTGCCGGCCGCCTCTACCAGCAGGCCGTCGAACGGCGCGAGGTCGAGGCGTCCAGTCAGGCGGTTTGAGGCGCCCGGCGCGCCATCTTGTGAATCGTGGCACATGCTGTGAGGACGCGGCCCGCACTCCCCCGGCTGGAGGGCGTGGGGGCCGCGTCAACGTTTCATAGGTGTTTGACCGGCAGGTCATCCGTTGGTAACACCCTTCGGTGACGATGGATGCACGCACCGCAAGACACCTCCCACACGTACTGCTCCTTGTCCGATCGTCCGAGGGAGACCATCACCATGGAGGCCGCGCAGCTCCGCGCCACCGCCCGCCCCATCCCCTCCGTCACCGGTGCACTGCGCGCCGTCGAGGCCGTGCTGTTGGGCGGCGGCCAGCGCACCGCCCGGCGCAACGCCTGGACGTCGGTCCTGGAGGACCGACGCCGCGCCAAGGACCGGAGCGACGCCCAGTACGTACTGGAGGCCGCGGCGACCCGTCGCCCGCACGCCACGTAAACTTCGCTGTATGGCGAGGAAGGCAAACTCAGACGGCGCTGCCGGCGCTGAGAACTCCGGGCGGCTGAAGCAGATCGCCCTGACCTACAAGATGACCCGTCGGGTCGACTCCAAGGTCGGTCTAGTCGTCGCTGGCGTGGGCATCGTCGTATTCGGCGTTCTCCTCGCCATCGGCTTCGTGATCGGCCACCCCATCTACGCGGGTGTCCTGGGCTTCGTCCTGGCCTTCCTCGCGATGGCGATCGTCTTCGGACGGCGCGCCGAGCGGGCGGCCTTCGGGCAGATGGAAGGCCAGCCCGGTGCGGCGGCGGCGGTCCTGGAGAACGTCGGCCGCGGCTGGACGATCACCCCGGCGGTGGCGATGAACCGCAGCCAGGACGTGGTCCACCGGGCCGTCGGCAAGGCCGGCATCGTGCTGGTCGGCGAGGGCAACCCCAACCGGCTGCGCGGCCTGCTGGCCGCCGAGAAGAAGCGGATGGCGCGCACCGTCGCCGACGCCCCGGTGCACGACGTCATCGTCGGCGACGGCGAGGGCCAGGTCCCGCTCAAGAAACTGCGGACCCACCTGCTGAAGCTGCCGCGCGTCCTGCCCGGCGCCCAGGTAACGGCGGTCAACGACCGGCTGCGCGCGCTGGGCGACCTGATGAGCAACATGCCGGTGCCGAAGGGCCCGATGCCGAAGGGCATGCGGATGCCCAAGGGCGGCGGCAAGGCGCGCTGACCGCGCACGACGCCGGAGACATGGCGAAGCCCCGGAGCCCGAGCTCCGGGGCTTCGCCATATCCGCGACAACCGCCGTATCCGCGCCACCTCCGCGGCAATACAGCCCACGGCGATACGGGCGAACCGCATGAAGGAGGCGTACAAGGAGGCGTACGAGGGGGTCTCATGAGGGAGTCGTACGAGGCGGTCCGGCGCGTGACAGCGCGAGAGGGAGAGCACCGGAAGAGCAACCCGCCGATCCCCCTGCCTCCGGCCCCCAGCTCCTCGCGTGCTCCGGCCCACGGACGGGAACCGCATACGACCCGCGGGCCGGATCCGCGTACGGCCTGCGGGTCAGATCCGCACCTGCACGGAACGGCTCAGCCGGTCGTGCAGCCCCCGGCCGTCCCGATCCCAGACCACGGCCGGGATGATCACGACCAGCAGCAGGGTGCGCAGCAGCACCCGCGGCAGCGAGATCCGGCCACCGCCCTCGGCGACCACCCGCAGGCCCAGCAGCCGCTTGCCCGGTGTGAAGCCCACCGTGCCGACGGTCAGCACGCTCAGCACGGCGAACACCAGCAGCGCCCAGTTGCTCGCCGACTGCGCCTTGCCGCCGCTCAGCAGCCCGTACGCGATGAGCAGGCACAGCGCCCAGTCGATGAAGAGCGCGCCGAAGCGGCGGCCGACCCGTGCGATCGAGCCCGGCCCCTCCTCGGGCAGCCCGAGCCGCTGTCCGCGGTAGCCGAAATCGACGCCCATGTCCTCGGCTGCCGCGCGGGGCCCGGAGATCCACGATCCGATTGCTTGCCTGTTGTCCACCCGACCACGGTACTGCGACCGCATACGTTCCCCTCGCGGAGGGCCGTCACGGGCCGGACGCACCGGCTCGCAAGGGCTCCGAGGGCGCACACTGGGAAGCGGGGGCGACAGCGTGCCGGTTAACCTCGGCGAAACAAATGGGTCATGCTTGGGAAATCCCGCCTGCCTATGGTCGGGCAAGCGCGCCACCGCACATGGACGCGCTCCGAGTAGCAACCCCGGGTCGCCGGCCGGCTGACCGGGCTAGGAGGAGTTGGATGTTCCAGAACGCCGACGACGCGAAGAAGTTCATCGCGGATGAGGACGTGAAGTTCGTCGACGTCCGTTTCTGCGACCTGCCGGGCGTGATGCAGCACTTCACGATCCCCGCTGCGGCGTTCGACCCGGACGAGGAGCTGGCGTTCGACGGTTCGTCGATCCGCGGCTTCCAGGCGATCCACGAGTCGGACATGGCGCTGCGCCCGGACCTGTCGACGGCCCGCCTGGACCCGTTCCGCCAGGAGAAGCACCTCAACATCAACTTCTTCATCCACGACCCGATCACGGGCGAGCAGTACAGCCGTGACCCGCGCAACATCGCCAAGAAGGCCGAGGCGTACCTCGCCTCCACCGGCGTCGCGGACACCGCGTACTTCGGCCCCGAGGCGGAGTTCTACGTCTTCGACTCGGTCCGCTTCGAGACCTCCGCGAACCAGGGCTTCTACCACATCGACTCCGAGGCCGGCGCCTGGAACACCGGCGCCGTCGAGGACAACCGCGGCTACAAGGTCCGCTACAAGGGCGGCTACTTCCCGGCCCCGCCGGTCGACCACTTCGCCGACCTGCGTGCCGAGATCTCCCTGGAGCTGGAGAAGTCCGGCCTCCAGGTCGAGCGCCAGCACCACGAGGTCGGCACCGCCGGCCAGGCCGAGATCAACTACAAGTTCAACACGCTGCTCGCCGCCGCCGACGACCTGATGCTGTTCAAGTACATCGTCAAGAACGTCGCCTGGCGCAACGGCAAGACCGCCACCTTCATGCCCAAGCCGATCTTCGGTGACAACGGCTCCGGCATGCACGTCCACCAGTCCCTGTGGCAGGGCGGCGCGCCCCTCTTCTACGACGAGCAGGGCTACGCGGGCCTCTCGGACACCGCCCGCTACTACATCGGCGGCATCCTCAAGCACGCCCCCTCGCTCCTGGCGTTCACCAACCCGACGGTGAACTCCTACCACCGCCTGGTCCCCGGCTTCGAGGCCCCGGTCAACCTGGTCTACTCGCAGCGCAACCGCTCCGCCGCCATGCGCATCCCGATCACGGGCTCCAACCCGAAGGCCAAGCGCGTCGAGTTCCGCGCCCCGGACCCGTCCTCGAACCCGTACCTCGCGTTCTCGGCCCTCCTCCTTGCCGGCCTCGACGGCGTCAAGAACAAGATCGAGCCGGCCGAGCCCATCGACAAGGACCTCTACGAGCTCGCCCCCGAGGAGCACGCGAGCGTCCCCCAGGTCCCGACCTCCCTCCCCGCGGTCCTCGACGCCCTTGAGGCCGACAACGAGTACCTCCAGCAGGGCGGCGTCTTCACCTCCGACCTGATCGAGACCTGGATCGACTACAAGCGCACCAGCGAAATCGCCCCGATCCAGCTCCGCCCGCACCCGCACGAGTTCGAGCTGTACTTCGACATCTAAAGGGCGGGGTTGGGTGACCTCGGCTGGAGGCTTGGAAGCCCGGTTTGACCTGCGAAAACGCGTCTCAGCGTTTCTCGTTAGTGTCGCTGGGTTTCCAGGGTCTTGTGCACCGGGTGTGCACCGGCTGGCGATTTGCCTGACTTGACGTCAGATATTGCAGTGAGGGTCGCTGCTCCGGATGCGGGGCGGCGACCCTCACTGTTTTACCGAGAGTCTCGCCCCACAGGGCGTTGCGGGTCAGCACCGGACCGTCCGGACCCGGGCCGTGAACGCCTATGTGCTGAGCCCGCGGGATTTGAACTCGAGACCTACGCTTTATGACGGCCCGCAAGATCATCCCGCATGGCGCTGGGCAGGGTGTGGAATCCCGTTTCCCCAGATCAGCGGCCCATGCCCTCGCCAAGGTGTCCGCCAATCCGCCCTGTGCCACCTCGTCCGCTCACGCACCGCTCATATCCTCCCGCTCTGTGGCCCACGGACCTTGCACTGTCCCAATTTCCTGGCTATTAGCACGCAGGAACTCTGTGCCAATAGCAGATACCACCTCCGGTTCGGAGCACATAAGCGCACGCAAGGAGACGCTCCAATGCCCAATCACCAGCGCCTGCGCGAGCAATTGCGCCGGGCTTTCGGCCTTAAAGTCAGCCGCCAAGGATGTCAGGGTCATGGAGCGTTCCACGAGGTCGCTGATCTCGGAAGCGACGGCCTCAGCGTGCCGGGGTTCGCCACTTGCCGCCCATGCACGCGCGACCACACCAAGAGCGCGGGACCGCGGAATTGGGTTAGCGATCGATCGAGCAATGCGCTCCGCCTCGTCAAGGGCACCGACACCAGCGGCATTCTGCGCGATAGATGCTAGCGCTTTCGCTTTTACGACGGAATCTGAAATCGTACGGGCGATTCGTTCGGAAAGCGCAACACCACCCGATTGCGCCGCCGCCGACGCCACAGCCCCCAAAGCCTTCTGACGAAGCGGTGGGATAGCAATCGAATTCGCAAGCCGCTCCGCCCTTTTCACATCGCCCGATACGGCCAATTGTTGCGCAATTCCGTTAATCAATTTCGCTTGATGCTCGGGGTTAGGAAGCGAATCGATCACAGCTAGAGCCTGGTTACGAAAAGCTCCAGCGCTGCATTCGTCCGAAGTCCCCGCCAGTGCAATCGACAGGGACATCAGACCTTTTACCCGCAGAGCAGGTACTTCAATCGACTCTACTATCTGTCTGGCTTGATCCACGTCCCCACCGCGCAAGGCATCCTGCGCACGACTGATCACTTCCTGCGCCTGTTTAAAATGGTTTGAAGAGGAGCGCGGTATAGTGAGTACAGCTCGGGATGGCTTGGTGCGTTCGGCTGGCTGAGAATCATTCCTAGGGACAACTACTTCAGGGTATTCCTCTTCAGATGCACCACGGGCCTGTTGCTCCTTGCGCGACAGGAGGGCCAGCGCTCTATCTCTGCATTCCTCATCTACAATCGAGCACGCAATTCGCGTAGCCTCTTCCATGAGATCCTGCCCGGCTCCCGCCCTGACAAGAATCAGCAATGCCTTTGACTTCTGATCCATATCTGCAATTGAGGCGACTACCTCCTCAGCCCGAGCGAGATCACCAGCCAACGCAGTGGCCTCTGCCACCATTGTCAGCGCACGTTCCCTGCGGGGTACGTCGGTGATAGCACGGGCTATCTCGAGGGCCTGAGTTATATCACCAGTCGACGCGATGACTTGGGCCAGCACGGCCTGATTCCGCGCGATACTCTCTCCGCCATCAAGCGCCCGCGCCATATTCTCCGCCTCGCTCGCGATTGCCTCAGCGCGCTGGAATTCACCATTCGCGGCTAGGCTTGACGCAACGACGGCCAGCGCCCTTGCACGCCGGCGGAGGCTGGAAAATCTACGTGCGAGTCCCTCTGCCCTGTCAGTAGCACCCGCGCGGGCCAGTACACCTGCGATTGAAGTGAGGGCATCACGTCGCTCAGCCGGTCGCACCTCCGCAAGGGCTGCAGTTCTTTCGGCCTCGCGGAGAACCTCCCTCGCTCTCTCCTCTCCCTCGATGTCCACCAACTCACGGGCAACTACTGCAAGGATCCACGCTCGACGCCCCGGGTTTCGAATGGACAGAGCAAGAGCTTCAGCCTGTGCCACGATGCCCTCAGCACGGCGACACGCACCCGCCGCCTTCGCTGCCCGTGCGACGACGGCGAGTGCCTGGGCCCGCTCGGCTCGAGGCCGGATTGATCTGGCGATGGAATGCGCCCGCTTCCAGTCACCGGATTCCGCCACTTCCACCGCTATGTTGCATAGCGCCTGGGCCCGCTCGGACCACCGCTTGATGCCCCTCGCCGTGGCGAGGGCCTGTTCAACGTCTCCGGCCGCTGCGGTGGCACGAGCGACCGAACAGAGCACGTGAGCTGCCTGCGGACGGTCAGGCATCGAACGAGCAACCGCGGCCGCGTGACTCGCGATCAACTGAGCACGACCCATATCACCGGCAGAGGCGTAGGTTCGGGCAACCAGCGCGTACGAGTGGGCCTCCGCATCGGTGGCCGCGAAGGCGAGAATGCTTCGCTCTGCTTCTTCCGCAATCATCCGGGCTCGCTGCAGGTCGCCGACGGACGCGACGTGTCGTGCCACAGAAGCGAGAGCCCGAACTTGTCGAGCTGGCGTGGTGATCGACCGAGCCAGGGCTTCCGCACGGCTATGTCTATCCAATTGCGCCCAAACCACAGGAAGGTGGGTGGGGAGGTTATCGTTGCGCTCGATTAGCTTGATCCGATGGACGGCAAGTCGACTCAACGCCACTAGGTCAGGGGCAGGGGCACTGGATATAGTCTCTTGTGTAGCTGAAATCTCACTGATCGCGACACTATCGCCACCGATCGTATCGAGCATACGAAAGTGCCGGTCAGGGTCCGTAACGATATTCAGCATCCGCCGGGTATCCCGTGTGGAATGGAGCAACTTAAAATAGCCGCGGAGCAGATATTCTGGCGTACCTGAAGGCCACTTCGCCGAGCGATAGAGGTCAGCCCACTCATGGATCCTTTCTCGATATTCAAACAACCGATCTTCACCAAGGAACCGCATCGCCTGCTGGTGAATCTCCTCGTGACCAAGAACATAGACGGTCACCCGTGGTTCAAAGCGGCCGGAGCGAGAAGTGAAGGTGCGAGCGGACACCGACCTGAGGTGATCTTCAATCTCCCATGCAGAAACACCCGTGAGCTGCGCCAAGTCGGCTTGGGAGAGACCGCCACCAGCTGCCACAAGCAGACCGAGCAGGTCCCTTTCAATCACGCTACCCCGCAGGAGTCGTTTCAGCTCACGCTCTGCGTCCTGACGGACCACTTCGGCATGGGGGGAGACAAGCAATGGCCGAACGATGCCCGGCCAACGTAGTGGATGGCTGTCTGGTACGTCCGACGGGATTGGCGGATTAGGCCGCCCAGCAACTACTACGCGCATGCCGGTGGGAGGATTTATAGGCAAAACAGCAGCAATACTGTGTGTGTCTACAGCCGTAGTCACGCCGGAGTCTTCATCCAGGCCGTCCACAACGAGAAGCAAGCGCTCACCCTTGCGGCGGCACAGATCAGCCGCCCGCTCAAAGGCCGCTAGTAGATGGGCTTCTCGTGTTGCATCGGTCAATAGCATCGGCATGGGCTCGCCGAGGATCTCCAGAACTTGCTCGAGGGCGACCTCAATGAACGCTGTGCGGTCAGCCTGTCCTGCCCAGCGGGCGGTGACGAAGAAGGACACGACCCTCACTCCGGGAGGAGGAGCCAGTACGAAGCTCGACAGCAGCGCCGACTTCCCGGCCCACGCTTGCGCTCGGAGCCACAGATACGGTTCCGAATCGGGTTCGGTGGCGAAACGCGCAAGATCAGCCAGCTCATTTTCCCGCGAGAGCAAAGCCTCCGGGGCTATTCGCCGCACCTGAGACAGGTAGGCAGATCTCACCACCGGACCCTTTGTCGTCGATCCATCTACATTTTCAGCGTCACTCGCCTGCGAGGACTGCCCCGTGAGGGAATGCCCGATCAGATCGCGACGCAGAGAATTTATCGACTTTGAAGCAGCCACCGGCGCGTAGCGGCCGACGAGCTCGCAGAGCCGACTAAACAGACGATCCGCAGCCTCTGTGGTACCAGCCCCGACAACACCTCTGAGCCGGCCAACTGCAATCGATCGATCCGTCTCATCGACCCCTTCGAGCCGTACTTCTCTCAGCCTCAGGGCTCCGAGAACTAGCCAGGTCAGTTCGCTAGCGGGCACTCTGCCCGTGTCAACGCCAGATCTTGCTGCAGCCAGTGCGACAACCGTGTCAAACTGGCGCAGCCGCTCCCTAACTTCTCGATTCGTGCGCCCTGCACGTGTGGCCTCCGCGCGGAATCGGCTCTCACTGTCGGTGTCTCTGGCAAGAGCGGCCAGTTCCCGGAGCTGACGTACATGGGCATTGGGACTAGCCACAACAAGGGCAAGTCGCCACCGCCCTTCGGCAACTGCAGACGGATGATCGTGGACTACCCGAAGGTACGAGCCGAGCAGTTCGACGGAAGCCCGATCGCTGGGCACAAAAGAGGGATCCCTACGAACACCGACCGAAACCCGACGTGGATTGCCATCCTCCGAATGACCGGTGACAACGAGATCGTCAACGGCGCTGTAAGCACTCGCCTGAAAGTCAATCACCTGCGGGGTGACGTCGTCGCCAAGCTCGGTCAACGGGTCGCCAGTGAGCAGATGACTCAGCAGCAGTGCACCGTACCGGTGCTCGAGGACCGTGCCTCCGCCGCCCGTCGAATACGGGCTTGCACGCCTGACTTGGGGCCGAACAGGAGGATCCTTGGACACTCACCAAGCCTACGTCCCGATCTTGCTCCCGACATCAAGAAGGCAACGAACGATGAAGGGGCATCTCAGTGGCGCATCTCGACCAATCTCTCCGTACAGCCAACGCACAGCTTCCGTAACGCCGTCAGACCCCCGTCCAGGAGCAAAGGGATTGCTTCCGGCTGGCCGGTACGCGATCGAGCAAGGGCGGATCCCGGCCGGACCGAGACCTCGGCCTGCCGTGCAGCGCAGGCAGCAGCATCCCTCCTTGACGAACTGTGCTCAGCGCCAGCCGTCCAAGGAGACATCGCGGCCCTGCTTGAGGTAACAGCGGAGGGCGCTGGCTGTTGTATCCACAAATTCCTCAGGGATGGCGTCGGCGTCGACCCAGCAGACCTGGGCGTGCTTGCGAGGTTCTCGGTTTTCGAGCTCGCCAGTCCACTCGTGAGCAGTGAAGACCACGGTGAGGAAGCCGTTGGGGGCTTCGACGCCCCAGGCGCCGTGGATGATGTGGGCGACCTTCAGGGACTCCGGCTTAACCGTCAGCCCCGTTTCCTCGTAGAGCTCGCGGACAGCGGTCTCGGTGATCGGTTCGCCGTGTTCGCTCTTGCCGACGGGAAGGTCCCACATGCCTTGGGCGAACTTGGCCTGATCGCTGCGCTGAAGGAGGACGACGCGGTTGGCGGCCTTGTCGTGGACGATGACGGCGGCGACCAGCAGGGTCATGGAGTCGAGGGCGGGCTTGAGTGCTTTGGGCTGGTCGTCGGTGGTCGGCTGAGCCACGGTGGATCCCTTCGTCGGCCGGTTGGTGGGCAGCTTAAGCCAGCGCTTCGCGTACGCGGCGGGCGAGTTCGGCGGCGCCCGGTACTTTGCGCCGCTGGTAGACGGCAAGGGTGGAGCGGAGTGAGGTGATGGCCTTGCGGGTGCGGTCGGAGGTCATGCCTTCCATGAGGGTCAGGGCTTGGGTCCAGGCGGCGACGGCCTCGTCGGCGCGGGCCTGGGCGGCGAGGCTGTCGCCGAGGTCGGCATAGGTGAGGGCATGGACCCGCTTGTACTTCTGAGGGTCCCAGCGGATGAGAGCGTCGCGGTGCTGTTGTTCGGTGCCGATGTGGTCGGCGAGGTCGGTCAGGGTGCGTGCGGTGTGGCTGGCCACGGTGCCGGCGGCCGGGCCACTGACGCGGGAGTAGCTGGGCTGAGGCTCGTCGTCGCGTAGGAGGGCGTCTTCGGCAGCGAGGAGGACGCGGGCCGCGGCGGGTCTTTCGCCAATGGCGGCGTAGGCGCGGGCGTGGGTGATGTGGAGGAGGGCTTCGGTCTGGCCGTCAATGCGGCCGCTGCCGCGGGTGAGCGCGGCAGCGGCGAGGTCGACGCAGTGGTGGGGCTGTTTGAGGCTGAGGGCCTGGTGGGCGAGGGCGCGCATCATCCAGGCTGCGTGGCCGTGTGGGTCGGCTTCGCAGGCGAGTTGGTAGCCGACCTGGTAGTAGCGCTGGGCGGCGCCTTCCTGGCCGAGGTCGTGGTGCTTCCAGCCGGCCAGGTAGGCGAGTTCGGCAACCGCGCTGAAGGCGGCTCGACGTAAGGCTTCGTTGGGGAAGCGTCCGTGGAGCATGGGAGCTGCGGTGTCGGCGAGGTAGGCGGTGACGGTGGTCAGGCCGTGGCCTCCGCCGAGGCGTTCGTCGGCGGCGCTGAAGGCGGTGGTGATCTGGCGTACGACGTCCACGTCCTCCGCGCCGACCAGGGCCGTGGCAGTGCGTGCGCGGAGCATGCGGGCGGTGGCCTCGTGGTCGTAGGCGAGTGGCATGGCGACGCCGGCAGTGGTGAAGGCGGCTACCGCGAGGAAGCGGCGGCGTTCGACGTCGGCGCGGCCAAGGTCGGTGGCGGCGAGGACTGGATCCGATTCCGTTGGCGCTTCGGCGTCGGCTGGGCGCAGGCCGATCTCGGTTCGGGTGATGGTGCGGCCTGCTCGGCGGGACAGGGCCTCGGCGAGGTATTGCCCGGTGCGGCCGGTGGGCTGGCGGGTGCCGTTCACCCAGTGGGAGACGGCCGACTTGTTGGTCTGGACGATCTCGCCGTTCTCCGCAGCGACGCGCCGCACGTCCTTGGCCAGGGCCTCGTAGGTGCAGCCGATCGCGTCGATGGTCTCGCGCAGGCGTGAGTTGGGTGCTCTCTGCGCTGCCACGATCGCCTCCGATCCGGAGCTGTAAACCGCGTATACCGCTTCAACTCCCTCTCACCGTACCGACTGTGCGTGAGGGAGGGTTCACTAAACATCAGCCGCCCGGAACGGCGCGACCGTGATCCAGGCTCCCCCTTGGGCTGGGCGGCTTTCCGAAGTTCCGTACACCTACACCGGCTTCGGGCACTCCTGTGCCTGAAACCGGCCGATCAGAGACGGAGACACGGTGACCACCATCGACACGACGGCCATCACGGTCGAGCTGCCCGAGGCGTTCGACGACCGTTGGAGCCGCCTGCCCGGCATCCAGGTCGAGGGCCGGCGCATCACCATCGACCCGGCCGAGTACTTCTTCCGCTTCGAGTCCCACTCCTGGCTCGTCGCCGACTGGGAGCTGGTCAAGTCCCAGCTTCTGGAGGTGGACGAGACGACCGAGAGCGCGGTCGAGCAGCTTGCCCTCGACTTCATCAAGGCCCACGGACGGTCCACGGCGGATGCCGCCTACGTCCTGGCCACCGCGTACGAGGTATACGCGTATCTGTTCCGCGACGAGCACCTCGCCGGGCTGGGCCTTCCGCAGATCACCGCCGAGCACCTCCGGATGCTGCGCGAAGCAGCCACGCTCATGGCGCTGAACAAGGTGGAGCTGGACGGACACATCTCCAACGTCGGCCCGTGCTGGTTCTTCCCCGCTGCCACCTCCGTCGTCTTCGACCTGGACGACGAGATGGGTGGCCGGCTCGACGAGGTCTACCACGGCGGCTGGTTCAACGAGCACCGCCGCATCGAGTCCATCAAGGCCCACGCGGCCCTCGGCGGACGGCTGGTGCACGGCTGCCAGTCCGTGCCGGACCAGTCCGGCGGCGTCGTGGCGCCCTACGGTGCGTCGATGGCCACCTTCCGCGACGACCTTGCGGCCTTCAAGGCCCGCTGGATCGAGCAGGTCTACGCCCACCGCGTGAGCCCTGCCGCGTAGTCCCCTTCGACCAGGCTCCGGGGCGGGTCGGCACCACTCGCCCGCCCCGGACGCCTCCAACCCCACACCGGAGCCCCTACATGGACGCAAACCTCAACGCCGAACTCCTGGACAACCTGCTCACCATCGCTGGCCGACCCGCCCCAACGCGCAAGAGGGTGCGTGTGTGGTCCATGTCCGGCGTCGAGCGGCTGTCCTTCCCTGACGGCGCCACCGCCATCTTCAAGTACGCCAAGAAGCCGTTCGACAACGAGGACCGGGCCCTCCGTCTGGCCCACACTCACGGCGTCCCGGTCCCGAAAGTCCATGCCTCCGCCGTCTTGGGCGGCTGGCTCGGGATGCTTCTGGAAGACCTCGGCCCTGCCATCCGCGAGGCCGACGACCTCGACGGCGCCGCCGCGGCCGTGGTGCTCCACCGCACCCCCACGGCTGCCGGGCTGCCCGTCCTCGGCCGGGCACGGCTGCGTTCACTGCCGAGCCGGGCTCTGGACCACCTCGATCAGCTGCGGAAGGAGGAACGGTGGCAGGCAGCAGACGATATCGAGGACGCCCTCGATCGGATCGTCCGCGCCGCTGAGGCCCGTTCGGCCGGGGCGACGGTGGCACCGTTCGGCTGGGTCCACTCGGAGTTCCACCCCACCAGCCTCCACATCAGCCAGAGCGGCTGGAAACTGCTCGACTTCGCCCGCGCCTTCACCGGCCCCGGACTGCTCGACCTCGCCAGCTGGCACGGCACCCTCGACACCCCAGACCCCGTACGCCTGCGCGTTTTCCTGGAGGTGTACGTCACCGAAGGCGGCACTCCCGATGCCCTCGCCGAGCGTGGTGGGCTCGCCGCCGAGAAGTGGGCGCTGGGCTGGCACCGCATGTGGGCCGTCGAGTGGTTCATGGAGCAGGCCATCCGCTGGATCAACGACCCGTCCACCGACCCCGCATACATCAAGACCGTCCGGCGCCACCTGACCGACGTCCTCCAGCTCCTGGAGGTCTAGATGCTCGCCCAGGCTTCCCCGTGGTATGTCCACGCTCTCCAGCGCACCGAGGCCCGCCCCGCCGAGCCGCTGTCCGTGCCAGCGCGGATGGAGTGGACCACGCGGCTCGGCCGAGGCCCAGGCGCCGAGATATTCGGCGTGGACCTGGGCGGCAAGCGGGTGCTGGAACTCGGCTGCGGCCCCGGCCACAACGCTGCCTACCTCGCCACCCGCCACGGAGCCCGAGTCACCGGCGTCGACCTGGTCGGCCTTCAGGTCCGTCGAGCCCGCTCGCATTACGGACGGCTGAGCAACCTGACGTTCGTAGCCGGCCACGCCTTGCACTACCTACAGGCATCCGACGAGCGGTTCGACGCGATCTACTCCGTCTTCGGCGCGGTCGGCCTCGTCGCCCCCGAACTCCTGCTACCCGCCGTCGCCCAGCACCTCAAACCGGGCCGCACCCTGGCCTTCTCCACTCCCCACCCCCAGCGCGGCGGCAGGCGGCCAACCACTGGTGACCAGCCCTGCCACGACTACGTCACCCTGCCCGACCGCACCCGGCTCCCGATCGCCCGCTGGGACTTCGACACCGGCCGCTGGGAAAAGCACCTCGACCGCGCGGGCCTCTGGCTCACCTCAGCCCGGGAGTTCCACGACGCCCGCGCGGGCGGCTGGCCCACCACCCTGCTGATCACCGCACGCAAGCTCTGATCTCGCCCGGCTTCCTCTGGAGGAACCGATGCGCCTGCCCTTCTTGCTCCTCGACATCGACGGCGTCCTCATACCGTTCCCCGACGACCACGGGAACACCCCAACGACCCACGCCCGCCACGACGTCGTCCCCACCGGCCGCAACGCCGACGATCCGGTCACGGTCTGGCTCAACGCTGCCGACGGCCTCATGCTCATGGACGTGATCCGCAGCGGGCTGGTCTCTCCGGTCTGGTGCACGAGCTGGCGCCAGGACGCCACCACCCTGATCGGGCCGCTCCTCGGCCTCCCGCCCCTGCCGCACGTCGATCTTCCCCGGCCGCAGATCACCACCAGCCACCCCAACGGCTACCTCTGGAAACGTGACCACGTCGATGCCTGGCTGGGCGACGCACCGGCCGTGTGGATCGACGACGACTTCACCAGCCTCGACCACGCCTGGGCCGCGGAACGCACTGCCCACGGCGCGGCAACCCTTCTTCTACAGCCCGATCCTCGTGTCGCGCTGCAGGCTGAGCACCTGGTCGAGGCTCTGGAATGGGCCGGGCACTTGGCTGTAACGCCAGCTTGCGGGTCCGGTGCTTCGCACGGAACCGAAGCAGCCTGACGTGATCACAGGGCAGGGTGCTGATGGTGCCCTCGCCGCGAGGAGCGGTGAGGGCACCAGGCTGGATCAGCGGCGTCGACGAGTCTGGGGCGCTATCGGCGTCGTCCTCGTTCCTCGGGCCTGATGTTCACCGGTGTGGCCACGGGCTGCGGTGCCTGCGTAGTGCGTGTGGTGTTGAGAGTGCTTGGCGTGCGTGCTGCCTGTGCGCGCTTGTTCGGCTGGGCGGTGATGCGCCAGTTGAGGACCTCGGCCGGGCGTTCGGCGGAGTCGAGTTCTCGGCGGGCGCTGACTTCGGCCAGCAGGTGGCGGGGGTTGTGGCCGGCGGATTCGGCGCGTGCCAGGGTCGTGGCAAGGGCGGGCCAGGCAGGGTCGGTGAGGATGCGGTCGGCGTGGTCGGGAACGGCCTGGCGCACGGCGGCCTCGAAGCGCTGGACGGTCTGGGGGCGTGGGGCGCGTCGGGCGAGGTCCGCCAGGACGGGCTCGGCGGCCTGCTGGTAGCTGGCATGCAGGTGGCGGACGGCTTGTTCGGCTGCGGCGGCCTGCTGCTCGTGGCCGCGTTGCTCGTGCCACTTGGCGGCGGCGCGGGCCAGGTGCAGGGCGGCGAAGACGAGAGCGATGGCGAGGCCGCCGGGAAGGTTGGGGGCGTAGGCGAGTTCCTTGGCTGCTTGGCGCAGCCCGGTGGCAGCGTCGTGATCGGCCCGGATCGCCGAGCGGCGGGCGCGGTTGAACGCCTGGGCTGCCGCTTGCAGTTGCTCCTGGTGCGGGCCGGGTGTGGCGCGGGCGAGGTTGTGCAGGGTGTCACCGAAGGCTTCCAGGTGCCCTTGGGCCACGGCATCGTCTCCCGCATCGAGAACCGTCCAAGCCGTGCGCACGGCGGATTCGGTACGGCGCCACGAGTCGGCCGGGTCCACCACCTGCTGGGGTCGGTCGGCCACCTCCTGGGTGGGGAGGCGTTCGGTCAGGCGGTTGTAGGACAGGTCGGGGGCGAGTTTGGAGCCGCCGTACCAGATGGTGTCGCCGGGTGCGGCCAGGCTGTAGCCGTCCACTTCGCCGGTCTTGGCGCTGATGCGCGGCTTGACCTGGATCCCGAGCGAGCCCAGCACGGTGAAGTACTCGTCGATGCTGTGCACGGAGGCGGCGACCCCGTATGCCTGCTCGCGCAGCCACTCCCGGGCGGTCACGTCCTGCCCCTGGCGCTCGGCCTTGGCCCGCTCGGCCCCGGTCGGCGTGCGAGGAGCGGTGAGGTCGCCGGACTTGAGGCGGCGCAGCCCGAACTCGGCCTCGATCTTGCGGCATTCCTTCTGGGCCCGCCAGCCGTCGCGGTTCGTACGGGGTCGGCGGCCGTCGGCGCGGACGGTGGTGGCCAGGATGTGGATGTGGTCGTCGGCGTGGCGGACAGCGATCCATCGGCAGGCTTTCTCGTCGCCTTCGGGTGTGATGCCGGTGGCGGCGACGACGCGGCGGGCGACGTCGGCCCATTCGACGTCGGTCAGGTAGCGGTCACCGGGCGCGGTGCGTACCGGGCAGTGCCACACGTGCTGCGGTGGCTTCTTGCCGAGTTCTCGGGTGCGCAGGTCGACGTGGTGGTCGAGGCGGTTGGCGAGTTGGGTGTAGGTGGCCTCGGGGTCGCGGCCGGGGTCGGGGGCACCGGTGAGGTCCCAGGCGGCCACGATGTGCGGGTCGGTGTGCTCGTCGCGCCGGCCGGGCCCGAAGAGGTAATTGATCAGGCCGCGGGTGTCGGCGCCGGTGGAGATGTCAGGCACCATGCGCGGCGCCTTCCTCTATGAGCTGGTCCATCAGCCGGTAACTGGCCTCGGCGGCTTGCTCGATGTGGTCGAGTACGGCCTCGGTGCGCTCGGGTATCGCGCCGGAGTGGACGACCATGGTGATCTGGTTGAGGTTGGTGCCGATCCGGTTCAGCGCCTTGGTGTGTGCCTCGACGGCCTCCACCAGCGGGCGGATGGGGTCGTCCTCTGGGCTGCCAACCCTGTTCGCCTTGCCGAGCGCAACCGCCAGGGCGGCGTCGCCGACGAACCCGGCGAACGTCTGGCCGCGCCGCTTGGCTTCGTCATCGATGGTCTGTACGGCGGTCGCAGTGAAGCGGATGGTCTTGTCTCGGTCGCGCTTCTCGGTGGTGCGCTTGCGGTTCATCCGCGCGGGCAGCACCGGGGCGTCAGGCTCACGCCACGAGGGCTGCTCGACAGGCGGCCGTTCATCGGCAGGCACATCGACATGCGGGACGGCGGGGTGCTCGGCGCTGTCGACGTGGGGCGCGGCGTTGGGCTCGACCTTCCCCTCCCCCGGCTCGGGTGCCCGCTGGCGCCCGGCCCCCTCTTCCTCCGCCACCCCTGGGGCGGGGGCAAGCGCGGACGAAGCCTCGTTAGAGGCTCGTTCGCTCCAGCTTGCTGCTGTTCGTCGGCCCAGGCCGAACCATCCCCAGCGGCGGGAGGACGCGGGGTCGGTGTCGTTGTCAGTGTGCATGGTGGTGCTCCAGTGGCAATGGGGGGTGGGGCTGTGTCACATCCGTTGCATGCGTCGCATGCCTGGTCAGCACAGGTACGGACACGAGCCCAGGTACGGAGAAGAGCGTCCCGGCGAGAAAGTCCGTCCCCGCGCTGACCTGCGCGGGGACGGTTGCGACGCACTGCTACGGACTACGCCCCTGGTGGGATCAGAGAGTGCGCTTCGGCCCCGCGGGACCGCCTGGCGGGCCGACGGGCAACGAACCCGCCGGGGCGGCAGGCGCCTTGCCCTGGGCCGGACGGGCAGGCGCACCGCCGTATGCGGGCTCGGGTGTCGCCTCGGTGAGGTGGGGGCAGTGGCGGGCCCAGGCGTCCAGGAACCGGTTGCGTGTGTACGCCTTGGCCTGCCTGCCGCCCGCGAAGCGGTAGTTTGCCGGGCGGATGTCGAAGTCCCGCAGCAGGAAGCCCAGGTGGTGGGCGTTCAGTCCCTTATTGCCGTGCTCCGCCCACGGGGCATCGGCGTCCTGGATCAGCGCGGCGACCAGGTCCTGGCTGGACAGGACCTCGGGATTGTTCGCCCGCTCGAAGATGCGGTGGATGTCGCGCAGCAGCCGCACCTTCACGTTGGTCTGCTCGTCCTGGACCGCCTCGAATCGGGTCATGGCCACGCACGCGGCACGGGCCTGGGCAGGCCAGTGACCGCCGGCCAGGTCGGCGATGATGACCAGCGGCTCCCAGGTATCCGCCGCCCGGTCTTCCACCGGCATCTGCGGCACCCTACGGGCCGCCGTGCTCCGCAGCGGCCCCAGCCAGGCAGCCAGCCGGCCACGCAGCGCGTTGAGTTCAGGCGCTGCGTACCGCGAGCGGAACGGGGCGACCTTCTCGCCGGGCTTGCGCTTTTGTATCCGCAGCACGACCGACCGATCTGTGATGGTGTCGGGCAGGTCACCGATCCCCGCGATCGCGGCCATCGCAAAGGTGGGGAACGGGGTGGGCTTGTGTTCCGGACCGGAGATCCGCCAGGCGGGCCGGTTGCGCTGATGGCCCGCGTTGAGCAGACCGCGCAGGATCTCGCTGTCGCCACTCGCCTTGGGGCCGAAGATGGTGTCCGCCTCGTCCACCAACAAGGTGGGCGGGATCTTGCCGATCGTGCGGAAGACGACCGCCGGAGAGGTGTTCACCGTCATCATCGGGTCGTGGACCGTCTCGTAGAGCACGTCCAGCACCCGGGACTTGCCGCACCCCTTGGTCGCACTCATCACCGCCAGGCGGGGAGCGTGCTGCAGAGCGGTCTGGATGTGCGTGGCCGCCACCCACAGAGTGACCGCGGTCAGCGCCTCCTGGCTGGGAAGCACCACGTACTTGCCGATCGCCGCCCGCAACTCATCCAGCAGCACGGCACCGTCACCGGCTGCCACGGCTTCGGCACCGTCACGGTCCCCAGTGCCCGATCCGTCATCGGGGACCGTGACCTTGGGATGCACGGGACCGTCGGTCCCCAACGGCGTGTAGGCAGCACGGTCCCCGTTGCGGTCCCCTGGTGCAACGTGCGCATCTTGGGGACCGGTCCCCGTTGCCACGCCGCTGGCCTGAGCGTTTCCAGCAGACGGAGAGATCGGGGCCATAGCTTGCGGGGACCTGGAAGCGGGCACATCGCGGGGACGGTCCCCAGCTGCCGTATCGACGGCACGCTGGTCCCCGAGCGCGGCCCCGTCCGCCGAAGGCTCAGGGGTCCTCGCTGCGGGCGGCGGTGTGTCCGCCTGGTTCTCGCGGCGCCAGGGGATGCCCTGGCCGGGGACGGCGGCGATGGGCCAGATCGTGGGGGATGTGTCCGTAGTGGTGGTGGACGTAGAGTCCTCCATAGACGTTCCTCTCCGGTGAGGGGCAGGACGGGCAAGGTCCCGTCCCTCACCAGCTCGTTCGTTCAGGGATGGGCGATCAGTTGGGGAATCTGAGGCCCTCGGCGATGAATCGCCGGGGGCCGCTTCTCTGCCCGCGTCAGCTGCGGGGTCAGGCCGTGAGGTCGTACGAGGTCTGGGCGTTCAGCCACGCATCCACCTCCTGCCAGCGGTAGCGCAGGTGCCGGCCGACCTTCAGGACGTTGGGGCCGATCCGGCGGTGGCGCCACTGGTAAAGGGTCTTCACCGGCACGCCGAGGTAGACCGCGACCTCCTCCGGCGTGGCCAGCGGCGCACGGCCCGCACCACCGGCATCGGCTGCGGGGCGGGGGTTTCGGGGCATGGGGCTCCTTCACGGGAATGGCGGGATGGACAAGACAGCCACAGGTTGACTGCGGCGTCCAGCGGCATTGTGCGGAAATTCCACGGCCGCACCAAACGGCACTTCACCGAGTGGGACCAAAACCGTAGACCCGAATCCCCGGTTGCCGAAATCACGCCGGAAAGCGAGAGGCCCTGTCCGGTCTCTTCCCAGATCGCCTCCACCCCACCGGGCACGCCAGCCGGCACCAAAGCACCAGGCCAGAACCACCACGAGCCCCCAGACCAGAGGCCATCAGACGCCTCTCCGCTTTCGCGGCGCGGGACCATACCATGGAAATCCGGCTTTGCCGAGCCGCCTAAATAACCGGCGCCAGCAAGTTTTCTAGGGTTCTTGAGTAACCCCTTGCCATGGCCGGCATTTTCGAGTTACAGCTATCCGTCATGGCTACCCGACCAATCGAAATAGGCCCTGCCGGAATCCGAACCGCGCGCAATATCGAGCGCCTGCGCCTCGCGCGCGGCCTCTCCCAGCAGCAGCTCGCCGAGCGCTGCACCGCCCTCGGGCGCCCCATGACCAACACCGCCCTCAGCCGCACCGAGCGCGCCCGTCGCCGCTGCGACGTCGACGACCTCGTCGTCATCGCCACCGCCCTCGGCGTTGCTCCTGCCTTCCTGCTCCCGGTCTCCCTGGTGGCGCCGCGTGGCTGAGCCGTACGACCGCTGGCACAAGAAGCGGCCGCAGGCCGACGAGGAGAAGTGCACGGCCCACAACAAGGTCCCCTCTCGCGAACACGGTCGCGGCAAGAGGTGGTTGGCCCGGTGGCGCGACCCTGACGGCGAGCAGCAGAGCGAGAGCTTCGACCGGTACGAGGACGCCCGGCAACATCTCACCAAAATGCAGGGCAGCGTCGACGACGGCACGTATGTCGACCCCAGGAAGGGCGAGGCCCAGCTCAAGGCGGTGGCCGAGCAGTGGCTGGAGAACCAGACTTTCGACAATCCCCGGACCTACGCCCAGTACGAGTCCCGCGTCCGCAACCACATCATCGGGCCACTGGGCTCACTCAAACTGCGCCAGATCAAGTCGTCCACCGTGCAGACCTGGATCAAGCGCCGGCTGCAGGTGCTGGACGAGACGACCGTCGGGCTGGTCTTCACACACCTGTCGTCGATCCTGGCCATGGCCGTGGACGACGACCTGATCGCCAAGAACCCTTGTGAGACAGGGTCGGTGAAACGCGTCAAGCCGAGGCGGTCGAAGAAAGCGGCGAAGGACGTGCCGTTGTCCTGGGAGCAGACGGACGCCGTGCGCGAGCACCTGCCCGACCGCTACCAGGCCACCGTCGACTGCGGCCGAGGACTCGGCATGCGACAGGGCGAGATCTTCGGGCTCAGCCCCGAGGACGTCAACTGGCTACAGAAGGACAAGGTCGTTCACATACGCCGCCAGATCACCCACGACCGCGGCACGCTCGTCTTCGCCCCGCCGAAGGGTGGCACAGACGACGACCCCAAGGACCGCTTCGTACCGGTCGGCGACGAGTTGGCCGTGCGGCTCGCCGAGCACATGCGCAAGCACCCGCCGGTCGAGGTCACCCTGCCGTGGATGACCAAGGACGGTGAGCCGGTCACCGTACGCCTGGTGTTCACCACGCGGGAGCGCAAGCCGCTGAACAAGAACTACTTCAACTACCTCTGGAAGGATGCCCTGGAGGCGATCGGCGCGATAAAGGCCGTCAACGGCAAGCCCGTTGGCAAGGGCCGCAAGTGGGAAGAGTGCCGGGACAAGATGATGCACGCCCTGCGGCACCTCTTCGCTTCCGAGGCGATCAACGAAGGTGTCGACGTCTACACCCTCGCCGACCTCCTCGGTCACGAGGATCCGGCATTCACACTGCGCCGGTACGTCCACCGCGTGACGGGCGCGGTCGAGAAGGCCCGCAAGGCGATCGGCCAGCGCTACCGGTTGGCAGCATGAACCGGTAAGTGGCGAATGTGACGAAGGGCGGCCTGGGTTCCCCTCAGGCCGCCCTTCCTGACAGCCTGGACGACGTACCGCCTACGGCAGACCGTCAACGGTCTCCGGATCATCGGAAAGAACGTCAGAAATGAACTCCTGGTAGCGCTCTACTTCCGCATTGAACTCGGAGTTGTCTACATCCAACATCTTCGACCGGCCCGGCAACCCTGCGAGTTCACGGAGAGTCGGTTCGAAGTCCGGCTCAAGGCCCTTGTGACACGTGCCGCAGAGCGTGACCAGATTCTCCTCCGCTGTGGGGCCGTGCATCCTCCACGGGACGAGATGGTGCACATGGAGTTCCAAGTCGATGTGGTCAGTTGCCTTACGTCCGCACACCACGCAACGATAGTTGTCCCGCTTGAGCACCTGCATTCGGAGCTTCCGAGAAGGCGCACGGCGTCCCACAGCATCGTCAGGCAGATGCTGCGTGTCGACAAAGCCGAACCCGCCAACCTCGATCGCGCCGTCGCGCATGCACTCAGACGGGGCGATGACGTGAGGCAGGCGAGCCTCAGCGACTTCCTTCTCGACAAGCGCGTTGCCGCCAAGTCTGACGTAGAGGGACAAACTGATGTCATCGTGCACCGACACCCAGCCCTGTCCCATCGCGGTCCATGCTCTGCTCACACGTTCAGGGTCCATCAGGCTCGCGGCACGGATCTCCCAACCAGGGTGCCGTTCAGACCAGCCCGCCCAGTGAGTTTGGGCCGCCCAGAAGGGCAACCCGCGCCGGTTGGCTCCAAGCGTGAGTGCGTAGTAGTCGCCATCGGGCGCAAACCGCTTCATCTCCGCCAGGGTCCGCGCGAGTTCGGCTTCGCCGGATAACCGATCCTCTTCCATGCATTGACTGTCACACAGAGCACTGACACAGGGGGCCGACAAGGGGGCAACCGCCCAACGGGCGCCTTCACCTGGCTTGATCCGCTCAGGTTTCGAACAGTTGCGGGCGCCACCCACGGATATCCTCGTCGAACTCACCGTCCCGAACGGCGCTGAGGGCCGCCGCGTAGCCGACCTCGATGGCTCGGGTGAAAGCCTCTACTAACTCCGTAGGTGCGTAGACGTACCCGCTCCCGGAGCAGAGGTTCGCAGCCGCTTCCGAGGCGGCACGGGCATCCACCTGATCGGTGGCTGCATAGAAGTTGGCGACAGCCTCTACCAGACCGTCGAGGTGTACCTGGGAAGAGTCAGTCATGACAGGCAGCCTTCGCGCCGCGTGTCCTCCTGAAACGCCCCGTCGGTCAGTCAGTCTTCTGCAGTGTGCACCGCTCGTGCACCGGCCCTGCCGCGGACTCCGCATCGAAGCAGGTCAGACCCGTTTCCCACCTCTACTTCGACATCTAAGAACGCCGCAGGGCGGGACGGATCTCCGTCCCGCCCTGGGTCGTTTCCGGCCGTCGGCCGTGTGCTCCCTTTCCGGGGAGGCGCGGGCGGCGGCCGTTTTCGTGGTTGGGCGTCACGCGGGTCGGCGAGAGGCCGTCGAGCTGTGCGGAGTCCTGAAGCTCCGCACGGCTACGGGGCTTTGCTCCGCGCTGCTTCGGGGCTTTGTGGGGCGCGGCTCCCGAGTCGTTGCCTGCTGCCGCAGGGAGGGTGGCGGGTCAGTGGGTGGGCTGCTGGGCGTAGGGCGGGAGGGGCGGTTCGGTGAGTTGGGGGAGCGTCGGGGCGGTGGACCTGATCAGGAGGGCGGCGGCCAGGCCGGCGAGGAGTGTGATGCCGACCGACCACCACAGGGCGGAGGTGTAGCCGGCCAGCGTTGCCCTGGTGATGTAGTCGGCCAGCTGCGGCGGAACCCCTCGTGGGTTCAGGATCCGGCCGTTCCGGGCCGCATCGGCGAAGTTCTGCCCGAGACCGGGTACCCGTTCCATGCGGGCGGCGATGGCCGAGGACAGGACGCTGCTGAACAGTGCCGCGCCGAGCGCCCCGCCCACCTGGTTGGCCGTGCTGGTCACTGCCGAGCCCCCGCCGGAGTCCGGCGCGGCGAGGCCGGCCGTGGCGAGGGAGAGGAGCGGCATCAGGGCCATGCCGAGGCCGAGGCCGGCGAGGAGCGTGCCGGGCAGGATCACGGCGCCGTACGGGCTGTCGGGCGTGAGGAGGGCCAGCAGCACCAGGCCGAGCGCGGTGAGCAGCAGGCCAGGAGCGATCAGGTTGCGCGGTGCGATGCGGTGCAGCAGGCGGGCGGAGATCTGGGTGGAGCCGATGACGATCGCGACGGCCGTGGGCAGGATCTCCAGGGCGGTGCCGATCGGGGAGTAGCCGCGGATGTTCTCCAGGTACCCCGTCAGGGTCGGGAAGAGGGCGAACGTGCCGGCGCCGGCCAGGAACAAGGTGACGAAAGAGCCGACGCGATCGCGGTCCCTGGTGGCGTACGGGGGGAGGAGCGCGGTGGGCGCGCTGGTCTGCCACCAGGCGAAGGCGATCAGCAGGACGACGCCGAGCACGAGCAGGGCCGGCACCAGGAGGTCGGTCCAGCCGCGCGAGCCCGTCTGCTCGAAGCCGTAGATGAGGGCGGCGATCCCGCCGGAGCCGAACAGCAGGCCCGGCGCGTCGAAGCGGGGGCCGGTGCGGACCGGGCGGTCGTGGACCAGGGTGGCCGCGCCGATCACGGCGATCAGGGCGAGGGGGACGTCGACGAACAGGCACCAGCGCCAGCCCAGGGATTCCAGCAACTGGCCGCCGGTGAACAGGCCCACCGTCGAGCCACCGGCGGCGATCGCGGCGTAGACCCCGAACGCCCTGCCTCGGGCCTTCGGCTCGGGGAAGTTGGACGCCACCAGGGCGAGTGCGGCCGGCGACAGCAGCGCGGCGAAGACGCCCTGGACGGCGCGGGCCGCGACCAGCATGCCGGAGGTGCTGGCCAGGCCGCCGACCGCGGCAGCCACCGCGAAGCCGACCAGGCCGGTGATCAGCATCCGTTTGCGGCCCACCAGGTCCGCGAGATGCCCACCGAGCAGCAGCAGCCCGCCGAAGGCCAGTTCATACCCGGCGAACAGCCAGTTCACGTCGTCGGCGCGGAGGTGCAGATCGACCATGACCGACGGCACCGCCATGCGCAGGGACGCCGCGTCGAGCAACACGAACAACTGCACGAACGCGACCACCGCCAGGCCCCACCAGCGCCAGGGGTGCGGGGCCGACGGGTCCGGGGCGAGCGGCGGGGACGGAGGTGCGGGCCAGGTGTGGGAGGCCATGCCCGGGGGTGGTCCGAATCCCTGCGGGGGGACGGCGTACGCCGGGGCCGTGGGCGCGTACGCGGGCGGCGGGGGTGCCGACGGCTGCGGCTGCCCGGACGGGATGCGCGGGTCCGCGAGGGGCACCGGCGCGCCGGCGGGCGCGGCACCGGGCGCGCCGGCGGTCGTCTCGGGGGCGAAGTCCAGCAACTTCGCGGCGTGACGGCCGAGTTGGGCCAGCACCGCGCCCGGCAGCCACTCCCCGTCCGTGCCCGTGCCCGTGTCCGTGTCGGTGTCCGCGTCCGACGCGGTACGGGCCGCGACCTGCTGGAGGGTGGGCCGCCCGGCCGGGTTCTTGTCGAGACACCGGCGTACGAGATCGAGCAGCGACTCCGGTACGCCGGTCAGGTCCGGCTCCTCCTCGGCGATCCGGAAGAGGTGGGCGTTCAGCCCGGTCTCCGTGGCGCCGAAGAGCAGGCGTCCGGTGGCGGCGTAGACGAGGACGGCGCCCAGGCAGAACACGTCGCTGGCGGGGGTGAGTTCGAGACCGCGTACCTGCTCGGGCGACATGAAGCCGGGGGAACCGATCAGCATGCCGGTGCGGGTGTGCAGGCTGTCTCCGGCGAGGCTGTCCATGGCCCGCGCGATACCGAAGTCGATCACCCGCGGCCCGTCCACCGTCACCAGCACGTTGGACGGCTTGAGGTCCCGGTGGATCAGGCCCGCGTCGTGCACCGCCTGGAGGGCGAGGGCGAGGCGGTTGGCCAGCACCCGCACGGAGTTCTCGGGCAGCGGCCCGAAGTCGTTCGCCACCACGGTGGTCAGGTCGGGCCCCGGGATGTACTGGGTCGCCACCCAGGGCACCGTTGCCTCGGTGTCGGCGTCGAGCACGGCTGCCGTCCAGGAGCCCCCCACCTTCCGGGCGGCGGCCACCTCACGGGCGAAGCGCCTGCGGAACTCCGGGTGCTGCGCGTGCTCGGCCTGGACGACCTTCACCGCGACGGTCCGACCGGCCTCGGAACGGCCCAGATAGACCAGGCCCATACCGCCGGCGCCCAGGCGGGCGATCAAGCGGTACGGGCCTATACGCGTCGGGTCTGAGGAGATCAACTGGTCCACGGTGGAAAGGTAATCCACGGCACGGGCCGCGGCACCGGATTCCGCGCTTCCTCGTCATCCTTCCTACCGTGGACTCCAGAACTCCAGAACTCCAGAACTCCAGAATTCCAGATCACTGCATCACTGCATCACTGCATCACTGCATCGCCGCATCGCCGCGCCGCGGCGGCGTTGGACCGCTGGACGGCCGCGCCGCTGCCCGAGAGCGGCCGTGGGGCCGGTACCGACGCGTCCGGCCCGGGGCGTGTGGCGATCCGGGCCGGGCGTCGGGGCAACCGGGCGGGCAGGGTCAGCAGTTGTCGTAGATCAGGGCGCGGACCAGGCGGCAGGTGGTGTCGGAGGGGCGGTGGACGCCGATGGCGAGGGCGGTGGTGCGGATCTTGCCGTTGGTGGCGTGCTCGGGGCGGTAGACGCCGGTGTCGAGCAGGGCTATCGCCAACCGCATGGCCTTCAGGCGGCGGTTGTGGGATTCGTACCGCTCGCGGGGCCATCCGGCGGGGAGCGGTTTCTTGGGCAGCGGGTGGGTCGGGAGAGGCTTCGTCATGAGTGTGGCTGCGGCCATCCGGCGGACCTCCTGGAGCGTTGAGAACCCTCACTGACTGGTTCCCATTCTACCGCCGGGCACTGACAAAAGCCGCTGGCCAGCGGGGATTTGGGGGTGGTGGGAGGCGGCCCGCGCGAGTGGGTTTCAGGGGGCCGTCGCGGCCGTCTCGCGCAGGCGCTTCTTGTCGGGCTTGCCGACCGGGGTGAGGGGGATGGTGTCCAGGACGTGGACGGCGACGGGAGCGTAGAGGGCGCCCTTGTGCGCGGTGACGTAGGCGCGGAGGGCGGACAGCGAGACCTCTTCGGCGGAGTGCCCGGGGGCGGGGACGATCGCGGCGTGCACCTCTTCCGCGTCGTCGGGGGTGCGGACTCCGTAGACGGCGGCGTGGGCGACGGCCGGGTGGGTGTGGAGGAGGTCCTCGATCTCCGTGGGGTGGACATGGCCGCCCACGACGATGACGACGTCCTTGAGGCGGTCGACGAGGTAGAGGCGGCCGTCGGCGTCCAGGAGGCCGACGTCGCCGGTGCGCACCCAGCCGTCGCGCAGGACCTGCGCGGTCAGTTCGGGCTGCTTCCAGTAGCCGGACATCACGCCGCCGGAGCGTACGTGGATCTCGCCCGGCTCCCCTGGCGGCAGGTCCCGGCTGTCCGCGTCGCGGATGGCGAGGGTGACGCCGGGCAGCGGGCGGCCGACGCTCATCGGGCCGTCGGTGGCGAGGGCGGTGTGGTCCCCGGGGCCCGCCTCGGTGATCGACATCGCCTCGGACTGGCCGTACCACCCGTACAGGACCGGGCCGAAGACCTCCGCCGCACGGCGCATCCGGGAGGGGGAGGCGACGCAGCCCCCGTAGGTGATGCGGGCGAGGGAACTCAGGTCGGTGGTGGGGAGGGTGGGGTCGTCGAGGAGGCGGTAGAGGAGCGGGGGCAGCAGCCAGAGGTGGGTGATGCGCTCGCGGGCGATGGCGGCCAGCACGGCGGTGGGGTCGAAGCGGTGGTGGAGTACGACGCTGCCGCCGTCCGCGAGGGTGAGGTCGGCCATGATGCCCGCCAGGTGGGCGAGCGAGGTGCAGGCCAGGAGGCGGGGCGGGTCGCCGGCGCCCGCCAGGCGCAGGCCGCCGAGCATCCCGGCGAACGGGGCGTGCGCCATCCGGACTCCCTTGGGGATACCGGTCGTTCCGCCGGTGTGGCGGATGCACCAGTCGTCCTCGGGGCGGGCGGCGCCGGCCACGGTGGGGGTGACGGGGAGCGCGGCGCAGGCGGCCACGAGGTCGGGGCCGAGGGGCGCCCGGTCGCCGGGCGTGCCGGCAGCCGTGCCCGGGGCCGGCTCCCCTGCGGGGCCGGGTACCGGGCCGAGGGTCATGACCTGGGGGCGGGGGCCGGTGAGATGGCCGAGCAGGGCGTACGCGGTGTCGCGCAGCGCCGGGTCGACGAGCAGCAGGGCGGTCTCCACGCTCTCGGCGATACGGGCCAGGGTCTCGGCGGCCATGCCGTCGTAGAGGAACACCACCCGCGCGCCTATGAGGTTGGCGGCGTACCGGGCGGCGAGCACTTCCGGGAGGTTGCCGCTGAGGAGGGAGACGGTGTCGCCGCGGGCGATGCCGTGGTCGGCGAGGACGGCGGCCATGCGGTGCACGGTGGCGTGTAAGGCGCCGGCGGTGATGTCGGGGCGGTCGTCGGCGGGGGTGAGGACGGAGCGGGCGGGGTCGCGGGCCAGGACGGCCAGGACGGTGTCGACGTAGCTGGTGAAGGCGGGGGCGGGTGCCGGGCCGGCTGCCATGGCGGAGCTCCTTCGACAGGAAGAAACAGGATGGAAACGGATGAAAGGACGGAAGTGAACGGGCCGGGCCGGGTGCGGCCGGCCTGCGGCACCTCCGACGGTAGGGCGGTTCGTTCATGCCTTCCATGACCAATATCGCCATGTGGTCATGACCGGAGTGACATGAGGCAGCCTCGGGGCCCCTCGGCCGCGGCGAGGACCCCGGTGACGCGTACGGGGTCGGCGTACGGGGTCGACGTCCGGAGTTCGGAGGGTCGCCACGGGAGCGCGGCAGCGTCGCCCGCTAAGGAAAGCGAGGTGGTATGCGGTGAATAGTTGCAGAATCAGAGGATGTCCGAGTGGGTAACCTGCGGTTCACATACGGGCAACGGATGGGAAACGGCCTGTTGCGAGAGTGCAGCGGTACGCCCGCACGCGTACCCGCACCGACCCGTATAAGAGGACCCCGTGACCATCAAGGCCGAGTACATCTGGATCGACGGCACCCAGCCGACCGCCAAGCTCCGCTCCAAGACCAAGATCCTGGCGGACAGCAGCACGCTTCCGCGGTGGGGGTTCGACGGTTCCAGCACCAACCAGGCCGAAGGCCACTCCTCGGACCTCGTCCTGGAGCCGGTGTTCAGCTGCCCGGACCCGATCCGCGGCGGTGACCACCTGCTGGTGCTGTGCGAGGTGCTGAACACCGACCTCACGCCGCACCCCTCCAACACCCGGGCCCTGCTGCGCCCGGTGGCGGAGCGGTTCGCCGCACAGGAGCCGATCTTCGGCATCGAGCAGGAGTACACCTTCCTCAAGGGCGAGCGCCCACTGGGCTTCCCCGAGGGCGGCGGCTTCCCGGCCCCGCAGGGCGGCTACTACTGCGGTGTGGGCGCCGGCGAGATCTTCGGCCGGGAGATCGTCGAGAAGCACCTCGACCTGTGCCTGGCCGCCGGCCTCGGCCTGTCCGGCATCAACGCCGAGGTCATGCCCGGCCAGTGGGAGTTCCAGGTGGGCGCCCTGCCGCCGCTGGAGGTCGCGGACCACATGTGGGTGGCGCGCTGGCTGCTGCACCGTACGGCCGAGGAGTTCGGCGTCACCGCGTCGCTGGACGCCAAGCCGGCCCGGGGCGACTGGAACGGCGCGGGCGCGCACACCAACTTCTCCACCCGCGCCATGCGCGAGGGCTACGACGCGATCATCGCGGCCTGCGAGGCGCTGGGCGCGGAGGGCAAGCCGCTGGAGCACGTCCGCCAGTACGGCACCGGTATCGAGGAGCGGCTGACCGGCGCCCACGAGACCGCCCCCTGGGACCAGTACTCCTACGGTGCCTCCGACCGCGGTGCCTCGGTGCGCATCCCGTGGCAGGTCGAGGTCGAGAAGAAGGGCTACATCGAGGACCGGCGGCCGAACGCCAACGTGGACCCCTACGTGGTGACGCGGCTGATCGTGGACACCTGCTGCACGGAACTGGAGCGCCGCGAACAGGTGTGACGCCGACGCCCGGACTGCGCGAGCACGGGCGCGAGTTGGGGCCGGACCGGCGGGTCCGGCCCTTTCGCGTGCCCGGCCGGCGCCGGACGGTCGCCGCTCGCGGGCGCGCGGGGGCCCGTTGTCAGTGGCGGGTGGCACGCTGGGACCATGCTTGCGATCACCGCCAAGACCGAGAGCGGGCCGGCCGTCGGGCGGCCGACCGCGGACCAACTGACCGCCCTGCTGCGGCGGATCGGCGCCGAGGGCGACCACTTCGTCGTCGTCGAGCGGCTCCCCGACGAGGACCAGGCCTTCGTGCAGACCTGGCGGGAGGGCGACGGGCCGTTCGCCGTGGAGTACCGCGACGGCGGGCCGGACCGGCACTTCACGGCCGAGACCGCCGACGCCGACGAGGTCATAGCGGTCATGCTGGCCTGGGCGCGCGGTGCGGAGTCCTGGCGTACGGCGCTCGACTGGCGGCCGGCGGACCTGTATTCCACGCCCGGTCTGGAGCCGGAGACCCGCGAGCGGGCCGAGGAGCAGGCCCTTGAGGACATCCGGTCCGGCTTCTGGACGTACGAGGACGTCGTGCAGGGCGTGTGCGACGCCTTCGATCCCGAGGAGACGCCGGTCACGCGGGACGAGGCGCGGCGGATCGTCGCGGGCCTGTGGGAGCAGCGGCTGGCCGAGCAGGCGGAGTGGCCCGAGGTGACGGACGCCGACCGGGTCGAGCGGGCATTCACCGCGCTGGATGCGCAGGGGCTCACCGCCCGTATGCACTTCACCTGTTGCAGCAACTGCGCGCTCGGCGAGATCGGCGCCGAGCGCGCCGGGGCCGACCGCGGCTTCGTCTTCTTCCACTACCAGGACACCGCCGCGGCGGCCGGCGGACACGGTCTCTCGGTGCGGTACGGCGCGTACGAGGATTCCGGGGCGGACCGCGCCGAGGTCGGGCGGACGGTGGCGGGCGCGCTGACCGGCGCCGGCCTGACGGTGGAGTGGAACGGCGATCCGGACACGGTCATCGACGTCACCCCGCTGGACTGGCGCAAGCGGCTGCCGACGGGGAATTGAGCGGAGCGGAGGGGGCCGGCGTGGGGACACGGGGGCGAGCGGTGCGGCGCGGGGCGCTGCCGTGGGCGGCACCGCTGTATGTGGGGGCGTTGCAGCTCGGGGCGTATGCCACCGGCCGGCTGCCGGGGCGGCGGCGCACGGAGCTGCTGCGCACGCACTCCACCAATGTCGCCAATCTGCGGGCCGGCCGGTGGGGCACTCTCGCCACCAGCGCGGCGTTCGTGGAGGAGCCGCTGCCGGTGGCGTACGGCACGGCGCTGCTGGCCACCCTCGGTACGGCCGAGGCCCGTTGGGGCGCCGGGCGGGCCGCGGGGGTGTTCGCGGCCGGGCACGTCGGCGCCAGCCTGCTGGTGTACGCGGGCCTGCGCGCCCGGAAGGCCACCCGCGCCGATGCCACCGCGCGGGCCGTCGACGTCGGGGCGAGCTACGGCTTCTACGCCACGCTCGGCGCCCTCGCCGCGACGGTCCCGCACCGGGGCGCACGGCTGGCGGCGACCGGCGGGCTGCTGGTGCCGGTCGCCGTGCCGGTGGTCCGCCGCGGCCGGACGTTCACGGACGCGGGGCATCTGACGGCGCTGGCGCTCGGGATGGTGATGGGCGCCACAGGGATCACAGGAGCGGATTTCGGCCACCGCGCGAGGCGCCCGGGGGCGGTTCCGCCGGGCAACTCCGTTGCGGGGAAGGGCAGTCGGGGACGCTCCCTCGCCGGTCCCGCGGGTGGGGCGGCCGGCGCGCGGCGGGATCGTGTCATGGCGGAGGTGGTGTGAAGGACAGATCAGGGGCTGTCTGGTTCAATAGGGCCATGGCCAGCCTTACCGACACCGCGACGGGTCGCAGCGACCTTGAGCCGTTCTGGCCGTCCCGGCAGGCGCACGCTTTCGACCGTCTGTGTTGCCGCGCGCACTGAGCGCGGGCCCGCACCTTCCCTTCCCGACACCGCTGACCGGTGTCTCCAGCCCTGCCCGCGCGCACGACGTCCCCCGACGATCCCCCTGCGCGAAAGAGCTGACTCCCGATGACGAATCTCCGTACCGTTCCCGCCGGTTCCGCCGTTCCGCACCCGCCGCACCAGCGCCACCGGCTGCGCGCGGTGCCCTCCGACGAAGCCCTCCCGTCCCCCGCCACCGCCCCGGGCGGCGAGGCGCCACGCCACAGTGCGCAGCAGGTCGCCGAGCTGCTGAACTCCGGCGCCACCTGGCTCCCGGCGCCGCAGCACAGCCTGCCCGCGCTGCCCGGCCAGCCGCCGATGGTCGGCTATCTCGTCCTCGTCCCGGCCGAAGCGGCTGCCGCCCCGCAGCCGTCCGCCGATCCCGCGCCGCCGGGATGGACCGGCGACGAGACCGTACGGATCGACCCCGAGCAGCGGACCGTGCAGGTCCGGGGCCGGCAACTGGACCTGACATACCTGGAATTCGAGCTGCTGGCCCATCTGGTCGCGCATCCGCACCGGGTGCACACCCGCGACCAGCTGGTGACCACGGTGTGGGGGTACGGGCATGTCGGCGACGGGCGGACCGTCGATGTCCATGTCGCCCGGCTGCGGCGGAAGCTGGGCGTCGAGCACCGCTCGTCGATCGTGACCGTGCGGCGGGTCGGGTACAAGTACGTGCCGAGCACGTGAGCCCGGGGGCGGGCGAGGGAGCTCAGGCCCCCTTCCCGTCCTCCCGCAGGAGCGGGCAGCGGCGGTGCAGCGTGGTCGCCCCGGCCGCCACCAGCAGTCCGGCGCCGGAGGCGAGCAGCAGGCCCTTGACCGGGGAGTGGGTGAGCGCCGCGCCGCCGAGGCCGCCGAGCGCCGAGCTGAACAGCGCCCAGATGGCCGCGCCCACCGCGTCCAGGGCGATGAAGCGGCGCAGCGGGAAGCGGACGCTGCCGGTGGAGAGGGTGGCGACCACCCGTCCGCCGGGGAGGAAGCGGCCGGCGACGATCAGCACGGCGGCGTGCCGTTCGACCATCGCGCGGGCGCGCAGATGGCGGGCCCGGCCGCGTTCGCCGCGCAGCAGCCGGGCGATCGCGCGCGGGCCCGCGTAGCGGCCCACGGCGTAGCCGAGGCAGTCGCCGGCCAGCGCCCCGACCGCCGCGACGCCCGCGAGCAGGGCGAGCGGTGGCAGGTCGGGGCCGATGAGCACGGCGACCAGGACGACGGTGCTCTCGCTCGGCATGAACGGGAGCAGTGCGTCCAGCCCGGCGATCAGCAGGACGGCGAGCCAGAGCCAGGGGGTTCCCAGCAGGGCGTGCAACGGGTCGGTGAGACGGTCCAGTTGGTCGAAGAGGCTGAAGGCGAGCGGGGTCGCAGGGACGGGAACGAGCTGGTCAGGCATGCTGGCGGACCGGCGGGCCGGTGGTCGGTGGCGGGGCCTGCGGTGCGGTCCACGGCGGCCGGATCGCCGGCGGAGCGAGCCATACGGGGCCGTTGCCGAGGACGGCGTGCTCGGCGCGGGCCGCCAGTTCCCTGCGGTCCAGGGTGGTGCCCGCGGTCGGCAGTGCCGGGTGGGCGGTGAGGCGCACGGTCAGCGCGCGGGCGGTCAGGACGCGACGCAGGGAGGCCGCGAAGGTGTCGTCGCCGCAGAACGCGGCCACGGTGCTGGGCCGGCCCTGCTGGGCGTAGCTGACCGTCAGCGGGCGGACCGGTGCGCCGGCGTCCAGGGCGGCCTGGAAGGTGGCGCGGCGGAAGGCGCCCCGGTCGGCGGTGCACCAGGTGGTGGCCTGCGGGAAGACCGCCACCGAGCGCCCGGAGGCCAGCAGGTCGGACAACTCCCGGACAGTGCAGGGGAGTTTGCGGGGGCTGGTGCGGTCGATGAAGTGCGTGCCGGCCCGGCGTGCCAGGCCGCCGACGACCGGCCAGCGGGCCACCTCGCGCTTGGCGAGCAGGGTCATCGGTTCGGCGGCGAGCAGCGCGACGATGTCGAGCCAGGAGATGTGGTTGAGGACGGTGAGGGTGCCGGGGCCGCCGGCTTCCGTCCCGGCGTCCGGCAGCGCGCCGGCCCCCTCCGCCTGGATCCCTTCCGCCTGGATTCCCAGCGCCGCCAGCAGGGCCCGCGCGTGTGCCCGCAGCCGTACCGGATCCGCCAGGCGGTCGCCGTCGGTCAGGGCACGGCGCGCCGCGGCGGCGAACGCGGCGGCGCGGCGGGCGGTTTCGCGGGCCGGGACGCGCGGGGCGGTGTGGCCGGCGCAGTGCGGGGTGCAGACGGACCGGACGTCCCAGGGGCCGTTCACCGGTCCCCCAGGAAGAAGCGGCGGTAGCGTTCGCCGAGGCGCTCCATGTCGAGGACGACGAAGAAGTCGGCGGTGCCGAACGCCGGGTCGTGGGCCGGGGGGCCGCCGATCCATGCGCCGATCCGGAGGTAGCCGCGCAGCAGCGGCGGGAGCTGGGCGAGGGTGGGGCGCTCGGGCAGCGGGCCGGTGGGGCGCCAGGGGCGGTGCGGGGCGACCCGGAGCCCGGCCGGGGCGGGGTAGCGGGTGAGGGCCAGCGCCCAGGCGTGGCCGGCGGCGGTGCCCCCGTCGGCGAGCGGGACGGAGGCGCAGCCGGCGAGGTAGCGGTGGCCGGAGAGCAGGGTGTAGCGGGCGAGGGCCGTCCACATCTGGTTGATGACGGCGCCGCTGCGGTGGTCGGGGTGGACGCAGGAGCGGCCGGCCTCGATGAGGGAGGGGCGCAGCGCGCCGAGGGCGGAAAGGTCGAACTCACCGTCGGAGTAGAGGCGTTGGCTGCGTCCCGGGGGCAGCAGCCGGTAGGTGCCGACGACGGCGCCGGTGGCGGTGTGGGTGACGACGAGGTGGTCGGCGAGGTCGTCGACGGCGTCGATGTCGTGGCCGGGGAGGGGGGTGTCGAGGGCGGCGCCCATCTCCTCGCCGAAGACCTGGTGGCGGAGGCGCTGGGCGGCGCGGATCTGTTCGGGGGTGTCGGCGATCTCGGCGGTGTAGTCGGGGGCGGGGGCGGCGTCCGTGGCCGCGGCGTCCGCGGTGGGAGAGGTGAGTCCGGGGCTGCCGGCGGACGCGGTGGGTGCCATGCTCATCAGAGCCTCCGTAGGTGCTGCTGGTTACACCCCGTCGGGGTGCACATACCCAATGACCTGGCGTTCTCCTACACGGCAGACTGTCCCCGTGTGCGGCGGCCGGGCGCGTGAAGCCCAGGGAGCGTACGGATGAGGCTCCGCAGAACACTGGTCGCCGCGGCACGGGGGGGCTCGGGGGCTGTCCGGTGGGTCGAGGGCGGGGGGCGGCAGCCGTGGAGGCGGCTGCGACCTGGTCCGCCCGACCGCCTCCGCGCCGCCAACTCCCGTAGCGGGGAACGCGGTACGGACCGATTCCCCGGCTGGAAGGTCGTCCGGCCGCCGCGTACGCTGACCGGCACGTTCACGAGCAAGGGGAGCAACGACATGGGCACCGCAGCCGACAAGGAATGGCTCTACGGCCTCGACATCTCCGACGCCACCTGGCAGCGCCCGCCCGGCGAGGCCCCCGACGCGGAGGCGGTGGAGATCGCCTTCCTGGAGCGCGGCGCGGTCGCGATGCGCAATTCCACGGACCCCGAGGTGGTGCTGCGCTTCACCGAGGCGGAGTGGCAGGCGTTCGTCCTGGGCGCCCGGGACGGGGAGTTCGACCTCTCGCGGTGACGCCGGAGGTATGAGGCGGCGCCCCGGAGCGGGGTACGGCCCGGCCCCGGTGGCCGGGCCGGCGCCGCGATCACCCGTCCGGGGCGGCCCGGTGCTTCGGTGACCATCACAGGATTCACTCGTTCCACGGAATGTGGAGCAGCAGCAGGCGGCAACCCCGCGTCCGGACCGCACCTCCCCCGGCAGCCCGGCGGAGGCCGGTGAGGCCATCGACGTCGAGCAGGCCGAGGCGGCGCTGGTCGAGCACTACCCCCGGCTGGCCCGGCTGGCGTATCTCGTGCTGCCGCCGGGCCCGAGCCGCGGCCGGCGGGTGCTGGCCGCGCACGCGGTGGTGCAGCGGGCGCTGCCGCGGCGGCCCGGCCCGGGGACCGGTCCCGGTCTGCCCGCCCAGCGCCACGGCTCGGCGGAGGCCGTCGACCCGGGTTACGCGCTCATGCGGCTGCGGGTGCTGCGCACCGCCCTCGCGGCCGGGCGGCGGTTCCGGCTGCCGGCACCGCTCCCCCAGGTCTGGGGCCTGCGGCTCTTCCCCCGCTCCGGCGGCGCCGACGAACTCGCCCTGGACCAGGCCCTGTCGGCGCTGTCGGCGCCGGGCCGGGCGGCGTTCGTGCTGCGCGACCTGGAGCGGCTGACGGCGCAGGAGGCGCGCCGGGTGCTGGAGGCC
>NZ_BMRP01000004.1:38552-229518 GCF_014648695.1 Streptomyces albospinus | reverse complement strand
GCGGCACTGGCGGAGGCCGCCGGGGCGGCGGTGCCGGCCGGGAGCCGGGACCGGGCGCTGCTGGAGTCGGTGGAGTTCGACCCGTGCTCCCTCCAGGCCCGGCCCACCGATCTGATCCGGCGCCGGCAGCACGGCCGGGCGGCACTGGCCGCGGGCGCGGCGGTGCTGGTGTGCGGATCGCTGCTGGGGATGCCGGGCAGCGGCTGGGGCCCGGACGGCGCCGCGGCCCCGCCGTACGCGGGCAATCCCGCGTCCGAAGCCGCCCTGGAGCCGGGCAGGTTGGCGCTCACCCCGGCGGACGCCTGGAAGACCGCGGCGCGCCAGGACTTCGCCGCCTGGCCGGCCCGCGGCGACCGGACCGGCGACCGGGCGCTGCTCCGGCGGGCGCTGGCGGTCTGGGCGCGGCCCGGGGCCGGCGTACCGGTCACGGCGACGCCCGGCACCCCGACGGGGCCCGTGGCCGGGCCGCCGCAGCTGCTGTTCGCGGGCGTGGTGGACCACGCCGTGGTGGTGCTCTTCCACGACGGCCTGCGGGCGGTGCGGTACACCGAGGCGGCGGACGGCCAGGGGCAGGGCGAGGGCTCCGGTGCGGCGCTGGACTTCGCCCGGACGGACGGCGCGGCGGCGGAGTCGGCCCTCGCCCTGGTGGCGGGCCGCACGCAGGGCAACGTCCGCTATCTGACCGCCCCTTGGGTGTGGTCCGTACGGCTCGTCGACCTGCTGAAGCCGGATGCGGCGGGCCAGCCGATCCCGATCGGCGCGGACGGTCTGACCGCCCCCGTGCCGGCGCCGCGGGACGAGTCCGCGTGCACCACGTGGCCGGCGCTGCGGGCGGTCGGCAGGACGGACGGGCCGTCGGGCGGCGGGGCGGCCGGGGAGCTGCTCACCGACCTCGGCGAGCTGACGCCGGCCCGCCTCACGTACGGGCGGCCCACTTCGCCGGACGACGTCTCCGGCCCGCAGGCCCGTACGGCCTGGGCGCGTACCGCCTGCCAGCTGCCCGGGGTGCGGTCGCGGGGCGTACAGGCCGTGAACACCTGGCAGTTCGCGCGGCAGTCGCTCCCCGGGGGTGCGGACGAGGCGGCCTGGCTGTGCACCCGGGCGGAGACCTGGCGCGGGGCGGGCGGCCGGACGATGACGCAGTTCCAGCCGCCCGCGCCGAGCGGCCGGCGATACGCGCCGGGGGCGGTGACGGCGCGGGCCGAGGGCGGTACGGCCTGCGGGCCGCGGGCGCCGCGGGCGCTGGCCACGGTGCTGTGGAAGACCGCGGGGGGCGCGTGGTGGCTGCTGGCGGCGGGCAGCGAGCAGATCACGTCGATCACCGCGAGCGGCGGGGTGCACGGGCACACGGCAGGACGGCTGCTGGCCGTCCCGGCGAAGCCGGACGCCCGGGCGGACCTGAAGGGCGGGCTGGCGGGCGGCGGCCAGGTGGAGACGTTGCGGTGAGACGAGCCGCGGCGGGGCACGGAGCACGCCCCGAGCTTTCCGCGTCCAGGGGGTATCGGCATTCCTTACCCACCAGTACATTGACGCCATGTCTAATACGGCCTCGCTGCGGCCCCAGCCGGTCGCGTCCGAGCACACCCCGCTGAAGGCCCGGAACGTGGCCTTCGACTGGGCGGACACCCCTCTGCACTGGATCCCCGGCGATCCGTCCAGCACCCACACCATCAACGTCCTGCACCTGCTGCTGCCGGCCGGCGAGCGCTGGTTCGTGCACGTCTACAAGCAGGTGCTGCCCTCCATACGGGACGAGCAACTCCGGGCGGACGTCATCGGGTTCATCGGCCAGGAGGCGATGCACTCGCAGGCGCACGACGACGTCCTGCCGCACCTCAAGGCGCTCGGCCTGGACCCGGCCCCGTACACCGCGCAGGTCGACTGGCTCTTCGAGAAGCTGCTCGGCGACCGGACGCTGCCGCCCGGCAGGGCCCGTCGGTGGTGGCTGATGGAGCGGGTCGCGATGATCGCCGCCATCGAGCACTACACCGCCTTCCTGGGCGACTGGGTACTCAACGCCGAGGCGCTGGACGCCGGGGGAGCCGACCCGACGATGCTCGACCTGCTGCGCTGGCACGGCGCGGAGGAGGTCGAGCACCGCTCGGTGGCCTTCGACCTCTTCATGCACCTGGACGGCGGCTACCGGCGGCGGGTGCGTACCTGGGCAACGGCCTTCAGCGCCCTGGTGTTCCTCTGGCAGCGCGGCACCCGGTTCTTCATGGAGAACGACCCCACGCTGCTCGACGGCAAGGCCGCCGTGAAGGACTTCCTCCGCGGCGGACGGCAGGGCGTACTGCCGACCACGGGGGCGATGCTCCGCTCCATCCCCCAGTACCTGAGCCGGACGTACCACCCCTCGCAGCACGGCAACACCGACCAGGCGATCGCCTATCTCGACCGCTCACCCGCCGCGACCGCCGCCGCTGCCCCCGGAGGAGCCTGAGATGCCCGCCCGTCCCCTCACGTCGATATCCGCACCGATTCGTACGTCCTCGCCTGCGCCTGCGCGCACGCTCCCCCGACTGCGCACAGTGCTGCTGGTCGCCGGGGCCGCGGTGGTCGTCCGTCGGGCGCTGCGGCGGCGGATCCGGCAGTCGCCGCTATGGCCGCTGCCCGCGCTGGAGCAGCCGATATCGGGCCGGGGCCGGGAGCGGGGCCGGGCGGCACCGCTGCGGCTGCGGGTGGCCGAACGGACCGAGGCGGCCGAGGGGGTGGTGGTCCTCCGCCTGGAGGGCGAGCGGCTGCCCGGCTGGGAACCGGGCGCGCACCTCGACCTCGTACTGCCGTCCGGCACCGTGCGCCAGTACTCGCTGTGCGGCGAACCGGCCGACGCCGTACGGGCGGACGGCGGTACGTACACCATCGCGACCCGGCTGATCGAGGACGGCCGGGGCGGTTCGCGCGAGGTGCACGAGGCGCTCCACGAGGGCACGACGGTCGAGGTGCGCGGACCCCGCAACCGCTTCCCCCTGGACGGCTGCCACGCCTACCTCTTCATCGCCGGCGGTATCGGCATCACCCCGATCCTCCCGATGGTGCGGCAGGCGGAGGCGGCGGGGATTCCGTGGCGCCTGGTGTACGCGGGCCGGTCGCGGGCGTCGATGCCCTTCCTGGAAGAGCTCGAAAAACTGGCGGGGGCAGGGGGGTTGGCCGGCGACGGGGCCCGGGGCGCGGGCGAGAACGGGGGCGCGGCCGGGGCCGGCGCGGCGCGCGGGGCCGGTGGCGGGCGGCTGACGGTGGTCGCGGAGGACGAGGCGGGGCGGCCGGACCTGGCCGCGGCACTCGCCGACGCACCCCCGCACGCCGCCGTGTACTGCTGCGGCCCCGAGCCCCTGATGGACGCGGTGGCCGACCTGCTCCCCAACGGCCCCGAGGGGCTGACCCTCCACATCGAACGCTTCGCACCGCGGACGGGCCCGGGGTCCGGTCCGGGGTCCGGGGACGGCTCGGGTGAAGGTGAGGGCGAAGACGTCGCGTTCGAGGTGGAGTTGCGCCGGACCGGCCGTACGGTCACGGTCCCGGCGGACACCAGCGTGCTGCGTGCCCTCCGCGAACAGGCCCTGCCGGACCTGCCGTACTCCTGCGAGCAGGGCTTCTGCGGCACCTGCCGGCAGCGGGTACTGGCCGGGGAGGTGGACCACCGCGATGAACTCCTGACGGATGCGGAACGCGAGGACTCGCTGCTGATCTGCGTCTCACGGTCGGCCCGGGGGGAGGGGCTGGTGCTGGACCTGTAGGGCCGGGTCGGCGTGCTGGTGCGGCTCGGGGGCGGGTCGTTAGGGTGGGCGCATGACGACCGGGGCACGCCGCAGGATGGGGGTCGAGGAGCGGCGGGAGCAGCTCATCGCCGTCGCACTCGACCTGTTCAGCCACCGCTCCCCCGAAGATGTGTCGATCGACGAGATCGCCGAGGCGGCCGGGATATCCCGGCCGCTGGTCTATCACTACTTCCCGGGCAAACAGCAGCTCTACGAGGCCGCGCTGCGGCGCGCCGCGGAGGAGCTGTCGGCCCGGTTCGTCGAGCCGCACGAAGGGCCCCTCGGCGCCCGGCTGTTGCGCGTCATGGAGCGGTTCTTCGACTTCGTGGACGAGCACGGCCCCGGTTTCTCGGCGCTGATGCGCGGCGGCCCGGCAATCGGCTCGACCGGTACGAGCGCGCTGATCGACGGCGTGCGCCAGGCCGCCTACGAGCAGATCCTCGCCCATCTCGACGTCCGGAACGCGCCCCCGCGGCTGGAGTTGGTGATCCGTTCCTGGGTCTCGCTGGCCGAGACCACCGCACTGCTGTGGCTGGACGGGCGGCGCGTTCCGCGCGCCGAACTGGAGCGGCAGCTGGTGCACGACTTCGCCGCGCTGGCGGCGGTGAGCGCGGCGTACGACGAGCGGATGGCGCAGGTGGTGCGCCGGATGCTGGCGGACGAGCCGCCGGACGGGATGTTCGCGGAGCTGGTGGGACGGCTGATGGAGCTGCCGCAGCCGGTCTGACCTGCGGTGGAGCGGGGGCGCAGGGTCGACGGAGGGCGATTGTCGGACCCTCGCCGTAACGTCGATGGCATGACGGCGAATTCATCTGTTTCCGTTGCGTCCGGGAGGTCCCGGGACGGCCCCCCGTCGCGTGCGCTGCTGTGCCTGCGGAGAGGGCGATCGGCTTCGGGGCGGGTGCGGCACAATCCGGCCATGGATGAGATCACTTACCGGGCGGCCGAGGCGGAGCAGGACCTTTCCGTGCTGGTCGCCCTTTACGACGGGGCCGCGCGCTGGATGGTGGAGAACGGCATCGACCAGTGGAAGCCGGGTGACAAGGACGAGGCGCACTTCCGAGAGCGAATAAAGGAGGGGGAGGTCTGGCTGGCGGAGGCGGCCGGGCGGGTCGTCGGCGGCTTCGAACTGTGGTGGCGGGACGAGCCCGCGTGGGGCGCGCAGCCGCCGGTGGCGGGGTATGTGCACCGGCTGATGGTGGACCGCGCCCACGCACCGGCGGGGGCCGGGCGGGAGTTGCTGGTGTGGGCCGAGCGGCGGATCGCGGAGGCGGGGCGTACGCGGTCGCGGCTGGACTGCGTGTCGAGCAATCCGCGGCTGCGGACGTATTACGAGGGGGCGGGTTATGAGGTCGTAGGTGAGCAGCCGTTCAAGGAGGGGAACGGGGGGAGCAAGTACGCCGTGACGCTGCTGGAGAAGCATTTGTGAGGCGGGGGGCAGGGGGTGGCGTACCGCCCCCTGCCGGTTCCCACGGGCCACCGGACTGCCGGGCTGCCGGGCCTTTCACCAACGCCCGGTCAGCCCTGGCGGAAGACGGCGACCGTGCGGGCCGGGACGGTGAAGGTGCCCGAGGCGGGGGTGCAGGTCGCGGCGGCGGCGGTGGGGTCGGCGCCGTGGGCCTGGAGGGGGTGCAGGGCGTAGGGCCGGCCCTTGAGACCGGGGAGGGTCTGGGTCTGGCGTTGGGGGGTGGCGTTGAAGACGATCACGAGGTCGGCGAGGCGCATGGTGATGACTCCGGGCGTCTCGTCCTTGCCGGAGAGGGGGAAGGAGAGGGCGGATTGGACGCGGGCGGTGGTCGCGAGGTCGAAGGCGGGTTCGGTGGCGTGGATGCGGAGCAGGTCGCGATAGGCGGCGGAGGTCGCGGCGATGGTGGCACAGTCGGGACGTAGCGAAGGGTTGGTCAACAGGGGTTTGGCGTAGGGCCACCTCTCCTTGTTGTCGGCTGCCGGGGGCAGGCCGCGGCCGAAGCCGTTGGCCGCCGCGCCGTCACGGCGCTCGCCGGTGCAGGTCCAGTGGACGGCGTTGAACCAGTCGCCGCTGTTGAAGGAGTTGCGGTCCAGGGACTTGGAGCGGAGGAGGTCGGAGCCGGCCTGGGAGAGCGCCGGGCCCTGGGAGAGCGCGGCGGTGGCCAGGGCGACGACCTGCATACGGGCGCGGTCGGCGGCGGAGGTGCCGGGCGGGAGTTTGTAGGCCAGGGCGTCGTAGAGGGTTTCGTTGTCGTGTGCGTCGGCGTAGGCGAGGGCGTCGCCGGGCGCGGCGGCGTAGCCGGCGGGGGCGCCGTTGTAGTCGACCTGGGAGCCCTTGACCCGGCGGTCGGTGGTGTCGGTGAAGGTGTAGTCGGCGAGGTTGCCGGTGAGCCCGACCTTGATGAGGTCCTGGTAGTGGAGGAGACGGGACCGCTGGGCGGCCGGATCGCCGTTGGCAGGTGAGGAGTTGGGGTCGGTGTAGAGACCGGAGGCGAAGCCCTGGACGCGGGGGTCGGCGTCGAAGGGGGTGCCGCCGCGGATCGCGTCGCGGGCGCGGTCGTTGAAGGTGGCGATGCCGGTCCCGGCCATGTTGCGCTGGGTGGCCTGGACGAAGCGGGCGTCGTTGGCGGCCTCGCCGAAGTTCCAGCCCTCGCCGTAGAGGATGACGGACCGGCCGTCCACGCCGTCGCGGGCCGGGGTCAGCGCGTCGAGGGCCTTGCGGACGGCGAGGATGTCGGCCTTGGGGTGGTGCCCCATGAGGTCGAAGCGGAAGCCGTCGACCTTGTACTGCCTGGCCCAGGTGACGACGGAGTCGACGACGAGCTTGCCCATCATGGTGTGTTCGGGTGCGGTGCCCGAGCAGCAGGTGGAGGTGGCGACGGCGCCGTCGTCGAGCAGCCGGTGGTAGTAGCCGGGGACGATGCGGTCCAGGATGGAGTGCGGGTCGTCCTGGCCGCTCGCGGCGGTGTGGTTGTAGACGACGTCCATGACGGTGCGCAGGCCGATGCCGTTCAGCCCCTGCACCATGCGGCGGAATTCGACGGTCCGGGCCGTGCCGGAGGGGTCGGAGGCGTACGACCCTTCGGGGACGCTGTAGTGGAGGGGGTCGTAGCCCCAGTTGTAGGCGTCGTGGGCGGCCACCTTCGCCACGCACTCCTGCTGGCGTTCGGAGTCGGCGGGCAGGGCGGGCAGGTCGCAGTCCGGCCGCTGCTGGTCGGCGCGGCGCTCGGGGACGGACGAGAAGTCGAAGGCCGGCAGCAGGTGGACGTGGGACGTTCCGGCCGCGGCAAGGGATTTCAGGTGCTGCATGCCCGCCGAGCGGGTGTCGGTGAAGGCCAGGTACTGGCCGGGGTGGCGGGAGGTGCGGTCCTCGACGGAGAAGTCGCGGATGTGCAGCTCCTGGATACGGGCCCGGCGCAGCGGCACCGGCGCGGGCTTGCGGAGCGTCGCCCATCCCGCGGGGGCGAGGTGCGGATCGGCGAGGTCGACGACCAGGCTGCGGGCGGAGTCGGTGGTGAGCGCGGTGGAGTAGGGGTCGGTCACCTTGTTGGTGACGGTCCTGCCGGCGGCGGGCGCCCAGACGGTGACGAGGTAGCGGTACGGCTTCCCGGTCCAGGTGCGCTCGCCCCGTACGCTCCACACCCCGGTCGCGTCGTCCCGGCGCATGGGGACCGGGCGGCCGTCGAGTTCGAGCGCCACGGTGCGGGCGGTCGGCGCCCAGACGGAGAGCGTGGGGCGACCGGCGTGGAACACCGGTCCCAGGGAGGCGTGTTGGGCTCGAGTGCCGTAGAGGTCGTCCAGTACGCCGGGGATCTGCACGCCGGTGGTCGCGGTCTGCCGCCCGTCCGCGGTGCGCTGGGTGGCGACCAGCCGTCCGCGCAGGGCGGCGGGGGCCAGCGCGCGGTCGCGCGGGTCGACGGTGAACGCCGGGTAGCCGGAGAGGTGCGGGTAGGTGGCCCGTTCGGCCGGGGTGAGGGTGCCGGGCGTGAGCCGGATACGGCCCGATGCCCTCCCCTGGCCGGCTTCCGGCCGCTGTGCGGGGTCGCCGAACTCCAGCTGGGCGTCGGCGTGTCGGGCGTCTTTCCAGACCACCGTGGTGCGGTCGATCCACTGCGCCGCGGCCGGGACCGGGCCGTTGGCGGAGGCGGCCCGGGCGCCCGGCTGCGGCGGTAGGACCACGGCCGCCACGCCGGCGAGCAGCGCGAGGAGGGCGGCCGTGCGACGGCGGACGCGGTGCGGGGTGGGGGACATGACCCTTGGTTCTATCCGTGCCACCCCATTACTGCAAGACCTTTCGCAAGAGATTGCAACGGTGTTACGTTCCCGTAGTAGCCGGTCCGGCCGGCCGGAGGTCCACCGCAGGGTGGTCCCAACGCGCCCGGCCGGTCGGACCGGTGCCAAGTGTCTGGGGAGAACGCGTTCGCCGGCGATGCGGCAAGTTGGCGCATAGTCACCCGGACGTGCGGACGAGGTGAGTTACCCGGACGAGAGCGGGGAATCCACCCACCATGATCGACAATCCCGAGGACACCACCGGCGCCACTCCGCACCACGACACCGCGATCCGCAGCTACTACGAGACCGGCGACGTCGACGCCTTCTACGACGCCGTATGGGGCGGCGAGGACATCCACGTCGGCGTCTACGCCCATGCGCACGAGGCGATCGCGGACGCCTCGCACCGTACCGTCGAGCACGCGGCGAACAACGCCGCGGACCTGCTCGGCCCGCACGCGACCGTGCTCGACCTCGGCTCCGGATACGGCGGATCGGCCCGCGCGCTCGCCGAACGCTTCGGCTGCCGGGTCGTGGCCCTCGACCTCAGCGAGGAGCACAACCGGCGCCACCGTGCGGCCAACGCCCGGCGTGGACTGGACGGCCTGATCGAGGTCGTCACCGGCTCCCTCAACGAACTGCCCTACGAAGCGGAGCGGTTCGACGTCGTATGGTCCCTGGAGGTCCTCAGCCACGTGCCGGACAAGGAGAGCGCACTGGCCGAGGCCGTACGCGTACTCAAGCCGGGCGGCGCCGTGGTCTTCTCGGACATCATGATGGCCGAGGCGACCCCGGCGGAGGCCGTACGGCCCGCGATCTCCCGGCTCTCCATGCCGACCCTGGCGACACCGTCCTTCTACCTGGACCTGCTCTCCGGCCTCGGCCTCAAGGACGTCGATTTCGAGGACCGCACAGCGGACATCACCACCCACTACGCACGCCTCGACGAGGAGGTCCACCGGCGCGCGGCCGAACTGCGCGACGTCATCAGCCCCGCCTACGTCGACGAGCTGCTGACCAACCTTCCCCTCTGGACCGACATCACCCGTCGCGGCCTGCTGCGCTGGGGCATCTTCCACGCCCGGCGGCCGGCTGCCTGAGCCGTACCGTTCCTCATCCCCTGCTCTCCGGGAGGTCCAGATCGGCTCGGACGATCTTGCCAACCGGGGACCGGTCGAGGACGGTCCAGCAGGTGGCGAGCGCGGCGACGAGGATCATCCCGCGGCCGGTCTCGGAGTCGGGCGCGGGCGGAGTGAGCGTCCAGGGGTCGGGTGGGCGCCGCTCCGTCCGCGTGTCGGCGACCTCGATCCGCAGGGTGCCCGGCCGGGCCGAGCCCGGCAGCTTCACGAGCCGCAGCTCGAAGTCCCGGCCGGACACCCGGCCATGGGTGACCGCGTTGGCGGCGAGTTCCCCGACGATGGCGGCGGCGGTGTCCGAGACTTCGCCGCCGTACGGGAAGCCCCAGACATCGAGTTGCTGGACGGCGAGATGGCGCGCGAGACGGGCCCCGCGCGGGGTGGCGCTGAAACGCTGCGTGAACATCCGTACGGCGACGGTCGGCTGTACTGGCATGGGGCCAACGCTGCTGGTCAGCAGGCTCGTACGCCAGGTACTCAGCTCGTACTCCGGAAACTGTACGAGTTCAGTACGTGGACGGGACGAGTAACCAGCCGTAACGATGGGTGACTTGCGGGGCAGTCAGTACCAGTGACATCGGGAGCACCCGACCATGGAAGACAGCAGCACCGACCACCACTACGACGGCGGCGAACCGCCCGAGCCGTCCGGCAGTCTGCGCACCTTCGGCGCCGTCTATCAAGGGTTCCGCGAGAACGCGGGATTCACGCAGGAGTCCCTGGCACCGGAGATCCGGTATTCGGCGCACTACATCGGCTCCGTCGAACAGGGCCGACGCCTCCCGTCGAAGAAGTTCATCGACCGCTCGGAGGACACGCTCCACGCGAACGGAGTGCTGCGGAAGGCGGCCAAGCGGCTGTCGAAGCAGCCGGGACTGGCTCGCTGGTTCCGTGAATGGGCGGTGCTGGAGAAGCAGGCGATCAGCCTCTTCACGTACGAATGCCGGCTGGTTCCCGGCTTGTTACAGACGGAGGCATACGGCCGAACGTTGTTCACGCAGCAGGTCCCGCACCTGGACGACGACAAGATCGAGGCCCAGTGGGCAGCACGGTCCGAGCGCCAGCGGCTGCTGCGCGAACGCCCGAACACCGCGTTCAGCTTCATCCTCGAAGAGCATCTATTCCTGCGTCGCATGGGTGGCGCGGAGGTCACCAGGCAACTCATCGACCACGTCCTCGAAATCTCCGAGATCCGGAACGTAGAAACCCAGCTCATGCCGCTGGTGCAAGAAAAACATGCCGGGTTGGACGGACCGATGCGGCTGCTGGAGACCCCCGATAACGAATGGTTCGGCTACTGCGAGGGTCAGCGCGGCGGCCTGTTCATCTCCGACGCGAAAGAGCTGAGTGTCCTTCAAATGCGGTATGCGAGACTGCTTTCGCAGGCTCTGACACCTGACGACTCGCGGAGCCTGCTGATGCAGATCCGAGGAGCGCTATGAGCAGCACCCCCGAACTGACCTGGTTCAAAAGCAGCTACAGCGGTGGCGACGGCGACGACTGCGTAGAAGTCGCCCTCTCCTGGCACAAGTCCAGCTACAGCGGCGACGATTCCGGCGACTGCATAGAAATCGCCGCCTGCCCCACCACCGTCCACGTCAGGGACTCCAAGGACCAAGACGGCCCGCAGCTCGCAGTGGCGGCCGAATCCTGGGCAGCGTTCGTCTCGTACGCCGCCCAGGACGCCTGACCCGAGGTCATCCCGGCCGCGGGCCGGTCGACCCCCGTACGACCAGTTCCGGCTGGAAGACGAACTCGGTGCGCTGGACGGGGTTTCCCTGGATCTCCTCGATGAGCGCGCCCACCGCGGCGGTCGCCATGGCCTGCACTGGCTGCCGCACCGTGGTCAGCGGTGGGTCGGTGAAGGCGATCAGCTGGGAGTCGTCGAAGCCGACGACGGAGAGGTGCCCGGGAACCTCAAGTCCCCTTTGGCGGGCGGCGCGTACCGCGCCCAGCGCCATCAGGTCGCTGCCGCAGACGATGCCGGTGCAGCCCTCGTCGAGCAGTGCGGCGGCTGCCGCGTGGCCGCCCTCGACGCTGAACAGGGTGTGGCGGACGAGTCGTTCGGCCTGCCCCCTCGACAGGCCGAACGACTCCCTCAGCGCGGCGGTGAAGCCCTCCGCCTTGCGGCGGGAGGGCACGTAGCGGGCCGGGCCGACCGCCAGGCCGATGCGCTCATGGCCCAGTTCGGCGAGATGGCGTACGGCCATACGGGCCGCGGCCCCGTCGTCCGGTGAGACGAAGGGCGCGTCGATGCGGTCGTTGTAGCCGTTGATCAGGACGTACGGCACGCCCCGGGAGGTGAGGCGGGCGTAGCGGGACGGGTCGGCGGCGGTGTCGGCGTGCAGACCGGACAGGAAGACGATGCCGGTGACGCCGCGCTCTTCCAACTGCTCGACGAGTTCGTCCTCGGTGGCGCCGCCGGGCATCTGGGTGCAGAGCACCGGCGTGTAGCCATGGCCGGCCAGGGACTGCTCGATGATCTGGGCGAAGGCGGGGAAGATCGGGTTGGTCAGCTCCGGGATGACCAGGCCGACGAGCCCGGCGCTCCGCCGTTTCAGCCGTACGGGGCGTTCGTAGCCGAGGACGTCGAGCGCGGCGAGCACCCGCTGCCGGGTGCCCGCCGCCACGCCCGCCTTGCCGTTCAGGACGCGGCTGGCGGTGGCCTCGCTGACCTGTGCCTGGGCGGCGATGTCCGAGAGGCGCGGGGTCACTCCGCCCACCAGATCGTGGCCTCGGCGGGGATTTCACGAATTTCGGAAACTTCGAGATTTTCGGGAACGCTCAATGCGCCGTGGGCGTTGGACGGTTGACGGGAGGAGGAGAGGGCCGCGAGGGCGGACGGAGTGGAGGCGACAGAGGCCGCGGGGACGAACGGAGTGCGGGAGGAGAGGAGGAGCCGGACGGGGGGCAGCGTCAGCCGTACCGCCTCACCGGTGGTGTTCACCGTGCAGATGAGGCCGCCGGGGCGCCGGAAGGCCAGGACGCCGGCGGGGGCGTCCAGCCACTCGACCGAGTCGCCGGCGCCGAGGCCGGGGTGGCTGCGGCGTATCGCCAGCGCGCTGCGGTAGAGCTCCAGGGTGGAGTCCGGGTCACCGGTCTGGGACGCGGCGGTGAGGGCGGCCCAGTCGGCGGGCTGGGGCAGCCAGCTGCCGCCGTCGCCGAAGCCGTACGGGGGCGCCGTGCCGCTCCAGGGGATCGGCACGCGGCAGCCGTCACGGAGGCCGTCCTGGCCGCTGGCGCGGAAGAAGGACGGGTCCTGGCGGACGTCGTCGGGCAGGTCGGTGACCTCCGGCAGGCCCAGTTCCTCGCCCTGGTAGAGGTACGCGGAGCCGGGCAGCGCCAGCATCAGGAGGGTGGCGGCGCGGGCGCGGGCCAGGCCGCCGCCGAGGCGGGTGCGGTGGCGGACGACGTCGTGGTTGGAGAGGACCCAGGTGGTGGGTGCGCCCACGGGGCGCATGGCGGCGAGGGAGGAGTCGATGGCGTCGCGGAGCGCCTCCGCGTCCCAACGGGTGTTCAGGTAGTGGAAGTTGAAGCCCTGGTGGAGTTCGTCGGGGCGGACGTAGAGGGCGAGGCGTTCGACGCTGGGGGCCCATGCCTCGGCGACGCCGATCCGCTCCCCGGCGTACTCGTCCAGGACCGTGCGCCAGGAGCGGTAGATGTCGTGGACGCCGTCCTGGTCGAAGAAGGGGAGGACCTGTGAGCCGATCAGCCGGGCCTGTTCGCCGCGGCCGATGTCGGGGAGGCCGGGGGCCTTGACCATGCCGTGGGCGACGTCGATCCGGAAGCCGTCCACGCCCAGGTCCAGCCAGAAGCGGAGGATGGAGCGGAACTCGTCCTGGACTGCGGGGTGTTCCCAGTTGAAGTCGGGCTGTTCGGGGGCGAAGAGATGGAGGTACCACTCGCCGTCGGGGAGGCGGGTCCAGGCGGGGCCGCCGAAGATGGACTCCCAGTCGTTGGGCGGCAGTTCGCCGTTGGCGCCGCGGCCCTTGCGGAAGTGGAAGCGCTCGCGCAGCACCGATCCGGGGCCCTCGGCGAGCGCGCGGCGGAACCATTCGTGCTGGTCGGAGCAGTGGTTGGGGACGATGTCGGTGATGATGCGGAGGCCCAGGTGATGTGCTTCGCGGATGACCGACTCGGCGTCCTTGAGGGTGCCGAACATCGGGTCGGTGGCGCGGTAGTCGGCGACGTCGTAGCCGGCGTCGGCCTGCGGGGAGGCGTAGAACGGGCTGAGCCAGACCGCGTCCACGCCCAGGTCGCGGAGGTGGGGCAGCCGGCTGCGGATGCCCTGGAGGTCGCCCATGCCGTCGCCGTTTCCGTCGGCGAAGCTGCGCGGATAGACCTGGTAGATCACGGCGTCCCGCCACCAGTCGGCGGCGGCGTTGCCGGGAGTGCTGTTCCCCCTGGTGGCGTGCGCAGGAGTGACGTTGTGCTGTCGGGTCATGTCATCCCTTGGTGGTACCGGCGGTCAGTCCGGATACGAGGTGGCGCTGGGCGAAGGCGAAGACGAGCGCGGCCGGTACGGCGATGATCACGGCGGCGGCGGTCATCGAACCCCAGTCGTTGGTGTACTGGTTGACGAAGGTCTGGAGGCCCCCGGCGAGCGTCAGGTTCTCCTCGCCGGTCATGAAGGCGGAGGCGTAGGCGACCTCGGCCCAGGCCGTGACGAAGGTGTAGAAGCCGGTGACGGCGAGGCCGGGGCGGGCGAGCGGGAGGACCAGGCGCCAGAAGGTGCCGAAGGGGTTGAGGCCGTCGACGCGGCCCGCCTCGTCGATCTCCACCGGGATGGTGTCGAAGAAGCCCTTCATCATCCAGGCGCAGAACGGCACGGCGATGGTCAGGTAGGTGATGACCAGTCCGGCGGGCTGGTTGAGCAGGCCGAGGGAGGCGAGGAGGTTGTAGAGCGGCACGATCAGTACCGCGACCGGGAACATCTGGGTGATCAGCAGCAGCCACATCAGCGGGCGCATCCCGGGGAAGCGGAAGCGGCTGACGGCATAGCCGGTGGTGGCGGCGATGAAGACGCCGAGGACGGTGGTCAGTCCGACGATGATCACGGAGTTCTTGAACCAGGTCAGGAATTCCGTGTCCGCCACCACATGTGTGTAGTTGGCGAGCGTGAAGTGGCTGACCAGGCTGGTGGAGAAGGCGTCGTTCCTGGGTTTGAAGGAGGTGATCAGCAGCCAGAGGGGCGGGAAGACCGCGATGACGGCGGCGAGCGCCAGGGCGGTGTGCAGCCCGGCGGAGGCCAGCCAGTGCCGTTCGTTGCGCCGACGAGCCACGGTCACCACACCTCTCCCTGCTTGCGCAGCGCCCGGCGGTAGACGATCGCGACGACCGAGAGCAGTGCCAGGATCAGTACGCCCCAGGCGGCGGAGCCGGAGAAGTCGCGGGGGCTGTCGACGAAGGAGAGGCGGTAGGCGTAGGTCACCAGGATTTCGGTGGCATCGCCGGGGCCGCCCCTGGTGAGCAGGTAGATCACCGGGAACATGTTGAAGGTCCAGATGGTGGAGAGCAGGATCACGGTGCCGCTCACCGCGCGCAGCCCGGGCACGGTGATGTTGCGGAAGCGCTGCCAGGGCCCGGCGCCGTCCATCTCGGCGGCCTCGTAGAGCTCGCCGGGGATGGACTGGAGTCCGCCGAGCAGTGCGACGAGCATGAAGGGCACGCCCAGCCAGACGTTGACGGCGATGACGGAGAGCTTTGCCCAGGTCGGGTCGTTGAGCCAGGGGACGGCGTCGATGCCGCCGCCGGCCAGCAGCTTGTTGAGGATGCCGTTCTTCTCGTTGTAGAGCATCCGCCAGGTGAAGACGGAGATGAAGGCGGGGATGGCCCAGGGGAGGATCAGCGCGAGGCGGTAGAAGGTACGGCCGCGCAGCGTCCGGTTGAGCATCGTGGCGAGCGTGAGCCCGATCAGGAAGGTGACACAGACGCAGGCGACGGTCCACGCCACGGTCCAGCCGAGGCGGTCCCAGAAGACGCTGTCGGTCAGGACGGCCCGGTAGTTGTCCAGGCCGACGAAGTGGTAGGTGGCGGGGATGTGGTTCATGCCGATCGAGCGCTCGACATTGGCCTCGTTGGCGTCGGTCAGGGAGAGGTAGCCGCCGCGTACGAGGGGGTAGCCGATGATGACGCCGATGACGAGGACGACCGGGGCGACCATCGCCCAGGCGTACCAGTGCGTGCCGAGCGCGCGGCGGGCCCGTACGGCGAGCGTCACTTGTAGTCCTTGAGCAGCTTGCGGTAGGCGTCACCGGTGGCCTTGGCGGCGGCTTCGGGCGTGGCGGCGCCGGTGAGCACCTTGTTCATCTGGACCTTGACCGGCTCGAAGAGGGAGTTGCCCTGGGCGATCCAGGGGCGCTGGACGGCGCCGTCGACGGCGGGCTTGAAGAACTTCACCATCTCGTTCTGCTGGACGGCCGGGACGTGGTAGACGGACGTGCGGGTGGGCAGCAGGCTGAGCTTGTCGGTGGTCTCCTGCTGGACCTTCGCGGAGCTCATGTACTGCACGAAGGCGTAAGCGGCCTGCAAGTTCTTGCTGCCGGCGTAGACGGAGAGGTCCCAGCCGCCCTGCGGGGAGCCCTGTGCGGTGCTGCCGCCGGGTACGGGCGCGACGCCGAGGTTGCTCTTGTCCTGGAAGGCCTTGCCGGCGCGGGCGCCCTCGATGTCCCAGGGGCCGTCGATCGCCATCGCGACGGTGCCGTCCTTGAGGGCCTTGAGCTGGTTCTCCTGGCCGTCGGTGGCGTCGGTGACGGCGGCCTTGGAGTCGACGAGGTTCTTGATGGTGCGGAACGCCCTGACCCCGGCGGCGTTGTCGATCTTGATGGTCTTGCTGTGCGCGTCGACCATGTCGCCGCCCTCGCCGTAGAGGTAGGGCAGGAACCAGTAGGGGTCGTCGCCGCGCAGGTAGAGGGCGGTGGCGCCGGTCTTGTCCTTGATCTTCTGGGCGGCGGCGGCCAGTTCGGCGAAGGTCTTGGGGACGGGGACGCCGGCGTCCTTGAGGAGCTTCTTGTTGTAGAAGAGGCCGAGGGTGTCGATGACCTGGGGCGCGGCGTAGGTCTTGCCGTTGAACTTGGTCGAGCCGACGGCCTGCGGGAGGTAGTCGGCGGTCTTGTCGAGGGCGGGGGTGCCGTCCAACGGGGCGAGATAGCCGAGGTTGGCGAAGTCGGCGACCCAGGCGACCTCGGTGCGCATCACGTCGGGGGCGCCCGCACCGCCGCCGGCGGCGTTCTTGAACTTGGCGTTGGCGTCGCCGAAGGGGACGTTCACATAGGTGACGTGGACCTTGGGGTGCTCCTTCTGGAAACCCTCGGCCAGCTTCTGGTAGGTGGCCTTCTCGGCGTCGTTGGAGGTGTCCCAGAAGGTAACGGTTCCGGACAGTTCACCGCCCGCGCCGCTGCCGTCGCCACCCCCGCCTCCGCACGCCGTCGCCGCCAGTGCCAGGCCCGCTACCAGCGCGGTGGCGAGAGCGCCACGTATGCCACGCCGCATGTGAACTCCTTAGGAAAAGCCTCAGTTGGCGGTCTGGAACGTAACAGCGCCGAAAACAAACCGAAAGATGTTGCGGGAATTTTCTGCAAGATGATTGGAAGACTTTGCAGTGTGATGGCCGGAACGGGACCCTCTGCCACCCCTACCCGCCGTCACCCACCGTCACCCGCCGCCCGCCCGAGCGTTGACTCCGTGGAAGCACCTTCGCCTCTTGACCTGACAGGGACGGCAGATGACCCAGGAGCTCACTTCCCCCAGCCCCGCCCCCCAGGCCGCCGGACCGGACCGAGGTCCTCAATGGTGGCGCGATGCCGTCATCTACCAGGTCTACGTCCGCTCCTTCGCCGACAGCGACGGCGACGGCATCGGCGATCTGCGCGGGGTGCGCGAACGGCTGCCGTATCTGCGGGACCTGGGCGTGGACGCCGTCTGGCTCACCCCCTTCTACGCCTCCCCCCAGGCCGACGGCGGCTACGACGTCGCCGACTACCGCGCCGTCGACCCGCTCTTCGGCAGCCTCCAGGACGCCGGCGACCTCATCGGCGCCGCGCATGAGCTGGGCCTGCGGGTCATCGTCGACATCGTCCCCAACCACACCTCCGACCGGCACCCGTGGTTCCAGGACCCCGAACTCGCCCGGCAGCGCTACGTCTTCCGCCCCGGCAAGGGCGGGCAGGGCGAACTTCCGCCCAACGACTGGGAGTCGGTCTTCGGCGGCCCGGCCTGGACCCGTACCGACCGCGGCGACTGGTATCTGCACCTCTTCGCCCCCGAGCAGCCCGATCTCGACTGGGAGCGCCCGGAGGTGCACGAGGAGTTCGCCGCCATCATGCGCTTCTGGCTGGACCTGGGCGTCGACGGCTTCCGGATCGACGTCGCCCACGGCATGGTCAAGGCGGCCGGCCTCCCCGACATCGGACACGGCGAGCAGGCCCGGCTGATCGGCAGCCAGGTGCTGCCGTTCTTCGACCAGGACGGGGTGCACGCCATCCACCGCACCTGGCGCCGGCTGCTGGACGGCTATCCCGGCGAGCGGATCGGCGTCGCCGAAGCCTGGGCCCCCAGCATCGAGCGCCTCGCCCTCTACGTCCGGCCCGACGAGCTCCACCAGGCGTTCAACTTCCAGTTCCTGAACACCGGTTGGGACGCCGGGGCGCTGCGCCAGGTCATCGACGCCTCGCTCACCGCAACCGCCTCGGTCGGCGCACCCACCACCTGGGTGCTCTCCAACCACGACGTCGTCCGCCACACCACCCGCCTCGGCGGCGGCCTCGACCGTGCCCGCGCCGCCACGCTCCTGATGCTGGCGCTGCCCGGTTCCGCGTACCTCTACCAGGGCGAGGAACTGGGCCTGCCGGAGGTCACCGACCTGCCCGACGACGTCCGCCAGGACCCGGCGTTCTTCCGCGGCGGCCGTTTCGCGGGAGACGGGCAGGGGGCCGACGGCTGCTCCGGGGCCAGCGGGCAGGACGGCTTCCGGGACGGCTGCCGGGTGCCGCTCCCCTGGTCCGGTGAAGCGCCGCCGTACGGCTTCGGGCACGGGGGCAGCTGGCTGCCGCAGCCCGCGGGCTGGCACCGGTTGAGCGTCGCGGCGCAGACCGGCGACCCGTCCTCCACCCTGGAGCTCTACCGCACCGCTCTGGAGCTGCGCCGCCGTCTGCCGGGGCTGGGCGACGGGGAGATGAGCTGGCGGCCGGCCCCCGAGGGAGTGCTGGCCTTCGCCCGCCCCGGGATGCTGTGCACGGTCAACACCCTGGGCCGGGACACCGAACTCCCGCTGCCCGGCGAGCCGTTGCTGTCCAGCGCGCCGGTGGCCGTGGACGGCGGCTCGGCGACGGTCCCGGGGGACAGCTGCACCTGGTGGGCAATCTGACATGCGACCGGTACAGTCCCGTTCCATGACCGCCCGGCTGGCCGATATCGCAGCGCAGGCGGGTGTCAGCGAGGCCACCGTCAGCCGGGTTCTCAACGGGAAGCCCGGTGTCTCCGCCACCACCCGCCAGTCCGTGCTGGCCGCCCTCGACGTGCTGGGCTACGAGCGCCCGGTGCGGCTGCGGCAGCGCAGCGCCGGCCTGGTCGGGCTGATCACCCCGGAGCTGGAGAACCCCATCTTCCCCGCCTTCGCCCAGGTCATCGGGCAGGCGCTGACCCGCCAGGGCTACACACCCGTACTGGCCACCCAGACGCCCGGCGGCTCCACCGAGGACGAGCTGACCGAGATGCTGGTGGACCGCGGGGTGGCCGGCATCATCTTCGTCTCCGGGCTGCACGCGGACACCTCCGCCGACATGACGCGCTACGACCAGCTGCGCGGCCAGGGCGTGCCGTTCGTCCTCATCAACGGCTTCTCCGACAAGGTGCAGGCGCCGTTCGTCTCCCCCGACGACCGCGCCGCGGTGCATCTTGCGGTCACCCATCTCACCGCGCTGGGGCACCGGCGGATCGGGCTGGCGCTCGGCCCCAAGCGGTTCGTTCCGGTCCGGCGGAAGATCGAGGGGTTCGTCCGCTGCATGCAGGAGCAACTGGGCATCGAGCCGGCCGCGGCGGAGCCGTTCATCCAGCACTCGCTCTACACCCTGGAGGGCGGCCAGGCCGCGGCGGGCGCGCTGATCGAGCGGGGCGCCACGGCCATCGTCTGCGCCAGCGACATGATGGCGCTCGGCGCGATCCGGGCGGCCCGGCAGCGCGGGCTGGACGTCCCGCGGGAGATCTCCGTGGTCGGCTTCGACGACTCGCCGCTGATCGCCTTCACCGATCCGCCGCTGACCACCATCCGCCAGCCGGTGCCCGCCATGGGCCAGGCCGCGGTACGGGCCCTGCTGGAGGAGATCGGCGGCACCCCGGCGCCGCACAGCGAGTTCGTCTTCCATCCCGAGCTGGTGGTGCGCGGTTCGACGGCATCCGCCCCGAAAGCGGCGCCGCCGACGGCATCGGCGACCTCGACAACACCAGCGAAGCCGACAAAGGTCCCAAAACCGGCAAAGCAGTCCAAAGCGGCAAAGATTCCCCGGCCGTCGCGGGGCAGTTAGCGGACGGACGGCGCACTCCCGGGGCAACCGGGCGGTGTCCGGCGGGCATCCGCGAGGTGTACAGGGGTGACCCTTAGGGGGAACCCCTCTCCTCCCCGTGGGGGATCCGGGGAGTCGCATACCCGACCCGCGGATGATCGGCGACACACCCCTTTCTGGCAGACTGTCTACCTATGGGTGAAGCGAATGTGAGGACTCTGGAAGACCTGCCAGCCACCCCGCCGCCCAACGGGGAGCGCGCGGACCGCCCGGACGGCAGGGGGCGACTGGCCCAGCTGAGGTCCCCTCGCACACCCCGTCTCTGGTTCGAGGTCCTGCTGATCGCGGTCAGCTACTGGACGTACTCGCTCATCCGCAACGCGGTGCCCGAGCAAAAGGCCCAGGCACTGAAGAACGCCGACTGGATCTGGCGGACGGAGCACTCGCTGGGCATCGCCGTCGAGCACACCGTCAACCACGCGGTGAATTCGGTGACCTGGCTGATCGTGTCGATGAACTACTACTACGCGACGCTGCACTTCATCGTGACGATCGGCGTGCTGATCTGGCTCTACCACTGGCACCCCGGGCGCTATGCGGCGGCCCGGCTGGCGCTGTTCGCCACCACCGGTATCGCGCTGGTCGGCTACTACTTCTACCCGCTGGCGCCGCCCCGGCTGATGCCGGACGGCGGTTTCGTCGACACCGTCATCGAGCACGGCACCTGGGGCTCGATGGCGTCCGGCAACCTCGCCTCGATGTCCAACCAGTACGCCGCGATGCCCTCGATGCACATCGGCTGGTCGCTGTGGTGCGGGCTCACCATCGCGCTGCTGGCGAAGCCCGTGTGGGGCAAGGTGCTGGGGCTGCTCTACCCGGCCACGACGCTGACGGTCATCGTCTCGACCGCCAACCACTTCTGGCTGGACGCGCTGGGCGGGGCGCTGTGCCTGGCCTTCGGCTGTGCACTGGCCTTCGCCTGGTACGGGACGCTGCCGCACCGGCTGGCCCGGCACGTGGCGCCGCAGCCGGAGTTGGAGCTGGAGCCACTCCGGGCGTGAGGGCGTGGACGTCCGAGGGTCTGAGGCGGGCCGCAGACGGCCCGCGTCCGGACCATACGGTCCGGGCGCCGCCGGTCGTCGCAGGGCTCAGCCCTCGTAGAACAGCTCCTCCATGACGCCCCGGGCCCGCCGGGTGATCCGCCGGTAGTCGTCGACCATGTCCCCGACGTGGCCTTCCTCGTAGCCGAGGTAGCGGCCCACCGCCGCCAGCTCCCGGCCGTCCGCCGGGAAGGTGTCGCCGGGACGGCCGCGCACCAGCATCACGGCGTTGCGCACCCGCGCCGCCAGCACCCATGCCTCGTCCAGCGTCTGGGCGTCCTCGGTGCCGATCAGCCCGGCGGCGTGCGCGGCGGCCAGCGCGTCGCGGGTCCGGGTCGTGCGCAGCCCGGGGATCTCCCAGCCGTGCCGCATCTGCATCAGCTGGATCGTCCACTCGACGTCGCTCAGCCCGCCGCGCCCCAGCTTGGCGTGGGTGGTCGGGTCCGCGCCGCGGGGCAGCCGCTCGGACTCCATCCGGGCCTTGAGCCGGCGGATCTCGCGGACCGCTTCGTCGCCCAGCCCCTCGGCCGGATAGCGCAGCGGGTCGATCAGCTCGACGAACCGCTCCCCCAGGTCCGCGTCCCCGGCGACCGGTTCGGCGCGCAGCAGCGCCTGCGCCTCCCACACCAGCGACCAGCGCCGGTAGTACGCCGCGTACGAGTTGAGGCTGCGCACCAGCGGGCCCGACCTGCCCTCCGGGCGCAGATCCGCGTCGATGAGCAACGGCGGGTCGGAGGACGGGATCTGGAGGAGCCGGCGCATCTCGTTGGCGACGGCGTGGGCGGCCTTGGCGGCCTCGTGCTCGTCGGCGCCCTCGCGCGGTTCGTGCACGAAGAGCACATCGGCGTCCGAGCCGTAGCTCAGCTCGTGGCCGCCGAAGCGGCCCATGCCGATCACCGTGAAGCGGGTGGGCAGGGTGTCGCCCCACCGCTCGCGGACCGCGGCCCGCAGGGCGCCCGCGAGAGTGGCCGCGTTGACGTCGGACACCGCCGAGCCGACCGCGTCGACGGCATGGCCGTGGTCGGTCTCGACCGGGCTGAACTCCGTGCCGTACGCGCCGATCACATCCGCCGCGGCGGTACGGAACAGCTCCCGGCGGCGCACCCCGCGGGCCACCGCCACCGCCGACTCGGCACCGTCCGCGCGACCCACCGCGGCCAGCACCTCCTGCTCCAGGGCGGCCCGGGCGCGCGGCTGGAGCCCGTCGGCGGCGCCGAGCAGGGCGACCGCCTCGGGGGCGCGCAGCAGCAGATCGGGGGCGAGCCGGCCGGCGGACAGCACCCGGGCGAGGTTCTCGGCGGCGGCGCCCTCGTCGCGCAGCAGCCGCAGGTACCAGGGGGTCTTGCCCAACGCGTCCGACACCTTGCGGAAGTTGAGCAGTCCGGCGTCCGGGTCGGCGGAGTCCGCGAACCAGGCGAGCAGCACCGGCAGCAGCGTCCGCTGGATCGCCGCCTTGCGGGTCACCCCGGACGCCAGCGCCTCCAGATGCCGCAGCGCGCCCGCCGGGTCGGCGTAGCCCAGCGCCTCCAGGCGGTGGCCGGCGGCCCTGGCGGACAGCCGGGTCTCCCCGGGCTCCAGATGGGCCACGGCGTCCAGCAGTGGCCGGTAGAACAGCTTCTCGTGCAGCCGGCGCACCTCGCGCGCGTGCCACTTCCACTCCCGGCGCAGCGTCTCGGCCGGTTCGGTCCGCAGCCCCAGCGAGCGCGCCAGCCGCCGCAGTTCGGTGTCTTCCTCCGGCATCAGGTGGGTACGGCGGAGCCGGAAGAGCTGGATGCGGTGCTCCAGGGTGCGCAGGAAGCGGTAGGCGGCGTCGAGGGCCGCGGCGTCCTGGCGCCCCACGTAGCCGCCGGCCGCGAGCGCCGCCAGTGCGTCCAGGGTGGTGGCGCTGCGCAGTGTGGCGTCGCTGCGGCCGTGCACCAACTGGAGGAGCTGGACGGCGAATTCGACGTCGCGCAGCCCGCCGGGGCCGAGCTTGAGCTCCCGGTCGACCTGGGCGGCGGGGATGTTCTCGACGACCCGGCGGCGCATCTGGCGGACGTCGGCGACGAAGTTCTCCCGCTCGGCGACGTCCCAGACCATCGGCGACAGCGCGTCGACGTACTCCTGGCCCAGCGCCACGTCCCCGGCCATCGGGCGGGCCTTGAGCAGCGCCTGGAACTCCCAGGTCTTGGCCCAGCGCTGGTAGTAGGCGAGGTGGCTGCTGAGGGTGCGCACCAGCGGGCCGTTGCGGCCCTCGGGGCGCAGGTTGGCGTCCACCGGCCAGATGGTGCCCTCGACCGTGCTGTCCGAGCACAGCCGCATCATCCGGGCGGCGAGCCGGGTCGCGGCCTGGAGCGCCTTGGCCTCCTCGGCGCCCTCCCGGGGCTCGGCGACGAAGATGACATCGACGTCCGAGACGTAATTCAGCTCCCGGCCGCCGCACTTGCCCATGCCGATGACCGACAGCCGGCACAGCGCGGCGTCGCCGGGCTGCTCCTCGTAGGCGATCTCCAGGGCGGCGCGGACGGTGGCGGTGGCCAGGTCCGCGAGCTCGGCGGCGGCCTCGGCGAGATCGGTGGTGCCGCACACGTCGCGGGCCGCGATGCCCAGCAGGCTGCGGCGGTAGGCGGCGCGCAGCGCGTCCGCGCGCGGCCGGTCGGCACCCCGCTCGCCCCACACGCCCTCGGCGAGCGCCTGCTCGAACTCGGGCGTGGTGGGGTGCAGGTCGACCGACTCGTAGGTGACCAGCGACCGCCAGTCCTGCGGGTGCCGGGCCAGGTGGTCGGCGAGCGCCTCGGAGGCGCCCATGACCCCCAGCAGCCGGTCGCGCAGCGGCTTGGCGGCGGCCACGGTGGCCAGCAGCTCCTGCCGCTCGTCCGGCTCCTGCGCCTCCACCAGGCGCACCAGGCCGAGCAGCGCCAGGTCGGGGTCGGCGGTGGCCCCGAGCGCTTCGAGGAGCACCGAGTCCTCGCGTACGGAGGCGAGTTCGGGGGCGTCGAGCAGCTTCCCGGCGGCCGAGGGGTCGGTGAAACCGTGCCTCAGCAGCCGGGTGAAGGTGCTGCTCCGCCGTCCCTGCGGGGCGGGTAGTGCCATCGGGCGGCCTCTCGGTGACGGGTCGGCTCGGACACGGGGGCTGGTCCGGGGTCAGCGCACCGGCGGCATCGTCCGCAGCTCGGAGGCGGTGGCCTCGGAGGGGTACTCCTCCCACTCCTGCTTCTTGTTGCGGAGGGATCGACGCATGGTGCTCCTCACCCGAAACGACTCTACCGGCGGGCCCTCTGACCTGCGGCGGAGCGGTCGTCGTCGGTCGTCGTCGGACGCCCACGGACGGACCGCGGACGGACCGGCACGGTGCCGCCCCTGCCTACGGGGGCCGGCCGCTAACGTTAGCGGCTCCGCCGGCGCCCTCGTAGGGCGCTGATCACTGTGTCAGCGGTTCGTGGCCCGGTCGGTGTCAGCAGTTGGCGGCCGGGTCGGCAGATGTTCGCCGGGGCCGGCGCCAGGAGTTCTCCCCGACCGCCTCCCCGCCCCGCCCACAGGAGTTCTCCCCGACCGCCTCCTTGCCCCGCCCGCCCGGAGGCATCGGCGAAAGGGCGGACGACACGCGGAAGGGTGCGGGAGCATTCGGATCGCCCCGGACGGATTCGGAGAGCGCCGAAAGGGTTCGGGAAGATTCGGAAAGCACGGCGGCGGCACACCGCACCACTTTGCGATTATCGGGCCGAGGCCGACCCTTATGGTCGCGAAAGGCCGGTGAAGTAGGCACCTCGAAAAGCCAGTTCACCAGATTCCCCACGATTCACCCGATCAGCCGCACTCCGGGCGAAACCCGCCCCGGGAGCATGCATGGTGATTGAGTGAACGCTCTGCCAGATGAATCGCCCGAAGAAAGGAGCACTTCGACATGAATCACTCGAAGAAGACTGTTTCGCGAATATTCACGGTCAGCGCCGCCCTGGGCATCGCTCTCGCGGCAGGGTCGGCGACGGCCACCTCCGCCATCGCCGCGACACCGCTCGCCTCCCACGTCGCCGTGAAGGCCCCGGCCGCCCAGGCGCGCGCAGCCGACGGCCACGGCCGCCACCACGGCGGGGGCGAAGGCGACGAGGGGGACTGCAAGGGCCTCATCGTCCTCCTCTGCGCGTGACGGGTCTCCCGCACGTGCTCGGGCGAGGCTGAGGAGGAGGGCAATGCTCCCGCGCCGTTCCCCCTCGGCCTCACCCAGTGCCTGAAGTCGGCACCTCGGCGAGGAATTCGCGAACACGGAAATCCCGCTCACCGGCGGGTCGGAATGCGATTCCCTCGCCCGAATCACCGCCGTTTCCCCTTACGGCATTCCGCCGAGGCATTCCGTCTGCACTTTCCGCCCGCGTATTCCGCCAAGAATGCGCGGCGCGGCGTTCAATCCTTCGAGGACACCGCAACAAGGAAGTGCAGACGCCAGGCACGATGCCGGATATCGCCGTGAATTCCACCGGGAGACGGCCCGGGGAGGGCGGGACGGGCGTGGGGGTCCACGTCACATGCCGTGGACCCCCACACCGTTGCCCGCTGGAGAAGCGCTCTGACCTGCGGTTACAGCACCGGCAGCATCTTCCGCAGCTCGAAGGCGGTGACCTCGGAGCGGTACTCCTCCCACTCCTGCTTCTTGTTGCGCAGGAAGAAGTCGAAGACGTGCTCGCCCAGCGTCTCGGCGACCAGTTCGCTGCGCTCCATCAGCTCGATGGCCTCGCCGAGGTTCTGCGGCAGCGGCTCGATGCCCATCGCGCGGCGCTCGGAGTCGGACAGCGCCCAGACGTCGTCGTCGGCGCCGGCCGGGAGCTCGTAGCCCTCCTCGATGCCCTTGAGGCCGGCCGCGAGCAGCACCGCGTACGTCAGGTACGGGTTGGCGCCGGAGTCGATCGAGCGGACCTCGACCCGGGTCGAGCCCATCTTGCCGGGCTTGTACATCGGTACGCGGATCAGCGCGGAGCGGTTGTTGTGGCCCCAGCAGATGTACGAGGGGGCCTCGCCGCCGGCGCCCGCGGTGCGGTTGGCGCCGCCCCAGATGCGCTTGTAGGAGTTGACCCACTGGTTGGTGACGGCGGAGATCTCGCCGGCGTGCTTGAGCAGGCCGGCGATGAAGGAACGTCCCACCTTGGAGAGCTGGTACTCCGAGCCCGACTCGTGGAAGGCGTTGCGGTCGCCCTCGAAGAGGGAGAGGTGGGTGTGCATGCCCGAGCCCGGGTACTCGGAGAACGGCTTGGGCATGAAGGTGGCCTGCACGCCCTGCTCCAGCGCGACCTGCTTCATCACCAGCCGGAAGGTCATGATGTTGTCCGCGGTGGAGAGCGCGTCGGCGTACCGCAGATCGATCTCCTGCTGGCCCGGGGCGCCCTCGTGGTGGCTGAACTCCACCGAGATCCCCATCGACTCCAGCATCGTGATCGCCTGGCGGCGGAAGTCCATGCCGACGTTCTGCGGGGTGTGGTCGAAGTAGCCCGAGGAGTCGCCGGGGATCGGCCGGGAGCCGTCGACCGGCTTGTCCTTGAGCAGGAAGAACTCGATCTCGGGGTGGGTGTAGAAGGTGAAGCCGAGGTCGGAGGTCTTGGCGAGGATGCGCTTGAGCACGTAGCGCGGATCGGCGTACGAGGGCGAGCCGTCCGGCATCAGGATGTCGCAGAACATCCGGGCGGTGCCCGGGGCCTCGGCACGCCACGGCAGGATCTGGAACGTGCCCGGATCCGGCTTGGCGATCATGTCGGACTCGTACACCCGGGCAAACCCCTCGATGGCCGAGCCGTCGAAGCCGATGCCCTCGTCGAACGCCTGCTCCAGCTCGGCCGGCGCCACCGCCACGGACTTGAGGAACCCGAGAACGTCGGTGAACCACAGCCGGACGAAGCGAATGTCGCGCTCTTCCAGCGTCCGGAGCACAAACTCCTGCTGCTTGTCCATGGGTCACCAATCCTTGCAGGTCATTCGGCCTGTCCACGCGCGTGGAACACCGCGGTCCGGCACACCAGTATCACGTCAGGGGGTTACCGTCACATTACGCACCCTTGGCCTGAATCAGAACCGCTGACCCGTGACCCCCATCGCGCATCTTTCCCGCAGTGGCCCCCCTCAGCGCAACGGGACGCGACAATCGGCCGGCTTGGCGCAGTCTTGGACGGCCCCAGAAGCCCTGTTGACCGGCTGTTGAGCGCTCCGTGCCATGGCGTTCCTGCGTTCCCCCGGGCCGCACGAACGCCCGCCGCGGCGGGCGGATGGCCGCTCCGCCCGCCCCTCACGGGAGGTCCAGGACGGCCCTGACCACCGCCCCCGGCGCGTCCGCCATCACCAGGTGGCCGGAGGGCGCGGCGACCGCGAAGTGGCCGCCCAGTTCCGCCGCGAGAGCCCGCTGGCGCTCCAGCCAGCGCAGTCCGCGGGGCGACTCGCTGCCGTCGTAGGCCGCCAGGACGGCGACCGGGAGGGCGGGCAGCGGGCGGTGGCGGCGCAGCGCGGCGAGTTCGGCGGCCTGGTAGGGGTAGGTGGCGTTCTCCAGGACGCAGGCCCGCAGGACCCGGCTGGTGCGGTAGCCGGCGTGCTCCCACCCGTGCCGGGGGTGCCGGCCGACGGTCGAGGCGCGGGTTATCAGACGGCGGGCGGCGGGTCCGAGCAGCTGCGGCAGCCCGGCGGCGGACAGTGCGCCCGCGAGGCCGCCCGCCCAGGCCGTACGGACCGCGCGCGGCAGGCGGGGCCGGGGGTCCTCCTCGATGCTGCCGTCGACGAGGACCAGACCGGCGCAGCGGGCGGGGTGCAGCCGGGCGAACGCCTCGGCATGGAACCCGGCGAGCGAGTGCCCGACGACCGTCGCCGGCCCCACGTGGCCCAGCGCGTCGAGGAGTTGGGCGATCCGGTCGGCCTCGGCGGCGAGGCCGGGCGGCCGGCGGGCGGCGGCGCTGAGGCCGAGTCCGGGCCGGTCGAACCGGACGACGGTGCGGTACGAGGCGAGCAGCGCGGCGACCGCGTCCCAGTCGAACCAGGCCATGCCTAGTCCGCCGCTGAGGACGCACAGCGGTCCGCGGCCCTCGCGCAGCACGTGCAGCGGCAGACCGCCCACACGCACCATGCGGCCGGGGGCGGGGCGGGTCCGTACGGGCTGGTTCACGGTTCTCCTCACGGCGGGTCCGGTGGGCGCGGCGTCAGCCGCTACGGCGACGGGCGCGCGGGCGCGGCACCGGGGGCGGCCGGGGGCGGGTGCGCCGCGGGCGCCGTGCGGGCCGCGGCGGTGCCCGGCCGCGCGAGGCACCCGGCGAGCAGCGCGATGTAGAGGGCGACCAGCAGGACCTGGACGCGCTGGCCGACGCCGAGCGCCCAGGTGCCGCGGTCCGCGGTGAAGGCGGCGACCGCGGCCAGGGTCCAGAGCGTGGCGGCGAGTTCCGCCAGCACCAGCGGCGGGCCGAAGCGGGCCAGCGCCGGCCAGCGGTCGTAGCGGCGGGCGGCCACCGTGAGCAGGACCAGCGCGGCGAGCGCACCGACCATGGCGAGGGAGCTGCTGACGGCGTGCGCGGTGTGGGTGGCCGGGACCAGCCCGGCGGTCTCCCGGGCCGCGCACTCCGGGTCGCCGGTCGGCGCGCAGCTCAGCGGCAGCCGGGAGTCCAGCGCGGTGGCGGCGCCGAACAGCACCAGCGCGGCCCAGCCGGCCACCGCCCAGGGCCGCCGCTCCGCGGCTGCCGGCCCGGTCGGCTCCGCCTGTCCCGCCGGCCCCGTCAGCGCGGTCAGCGCACCGGCGAGCACCAGCAGCCCGGCGACCAGGTCGGTGGCGCGGAACAGGCCGCCGAGCGGCTGGTCGGCGGCGGCCAGTTCGCTGACGTACGCCCGCACCGGGTCCAGGCCCGTGACGATCACCAGCTCCAGGACCCAGGCCGTGTAGGCGACCGCGCCGAGCAGCAGGAGCGCGGCGGCGGTGCGGCGGGCTGCGGGGCGGGTGCGGTTCACGGGCATCCTGGTGTTCGGGTGGTCCCGACGGCGCGTCCGGAATGCCGGATATGCCAGAGGAGCGGGAAGGCCAAGAATAGGCGGATGGTCCACCGGACGCGGCGAGCACGGCGCGATGGGCCACCTCCAGGGCCGGCCGGCCCGGGAGCAAGGGTGCGTCCGTTGGTCCCCGGCTGTCGAGAGGTCCGCGATGGGTGAACACCGCAAGGCCGCCACCCGGCGCGGTCACCCGCTGCGCGGACTCCGGCCGATATCCCCGGGGCCGCGCCGACGACGCCTCGCGCCACTGCCGACTGCGTGCGCAGGAGCGCGCCCGGCCTCTCCCAAGGGCCTCCGGCACTCCCCGGTCCCGACGTCGTTCGGCTGAGGGAACACCCATCGGTCCAGGGGCCCCGACGCCGGTCGGAGTCCGCGGCCCGCCGCCGCTCCCCCTCCCCCGACATCGCCACGAGGTGCTCACCCCATGGATTCCCTTCCCACGCACTCCCGCCGCGCCCTGCTGGGCGCGGGCATCGCGGTCGCCGGCAGTGGCCTCCTGGCCGCCTCCAGCGCCGCCGCCAGCTCCGATACCGGGCCGGACGGCCGACACGACGGGCACGACGGGCGCGACGGGCACGGCGACCACGGCTCCAGCCGGGCCGGATACGTCGAACCGAACGGCCCGGAGGTCTCCGACGCCGAGCGCCGGCGCGGCTCCGGCCCGGTGCGCAAGCTGTACGTCGACGCCCGGAAGTCCCGGATCGACATCGGCAGCCGTACCGTCGACACCTGGACGTACGGCGACCGCCTGCCCGGCAAGGAGGTCCGGATCACGGCCGGCGACACCCTCGCGGTGACGCTGGTCAACCACCTTCCGCAGTCGACCACGCTGCACTGGCACGGGATGCACCTGCGCAACGACATGGACGGCGTCCCCGACGTCACCCAGCGCGCGGTCAAGCCCGGCGGCTCCTACCTCTACAGCTTCCGGGTCACCCAGCCCGGCACGTTCTGGATGCATCCGCACGTCGGCGTCCAGCAGGACCACGGGCTGTACGCCCCGCTGATCGTCGACGATCCCAAGGAGCCGATGTCGTACGACAAGGAGTGGGTCGTCGTGCTGGACGACTGGCTCGACGGGGTGGACGGCAGCAACCCGGACACCGTGCTGAAGGATCTGAACCACGGCCGGGACCCCATGGCCATGGACGACGACGGTGACGGGGGCGGCGGCTCGCACGGCGGCGGCCACGGGCACGGCTCGGGCCACGACGGGTCCGGACACGACTCCGGCCACGGGCGCGACCACGGCCACGGCCCGGGTCACGGCCACCGGCACGACGGCCACGGTTCCGGGCACGGCCACGGGGAACACGGGCGCCACGGCGACCACAGCGGTCGTGGCGACCACGACTACCCGCGCTACGGGATGCCGCTCACGTCCCCGATGGACATCGACGAGCTGACCGAGGACTTCCGCCGCGGCTTGGACTTCATCCGGGACGGCCTGGACCTGGGCTTCAGGGCCATGGGCGGCTTCCCCGACGACGACCGGCTCATGGACCGGGCGAGCCGCGGGGCGTTTCGCGCGCAGGGGCCCATGCCCGGCAACGACGGCCCCAACCGCCTCCTGCGCGACGACGCCCGCAGCAGCCTGCTGGGCGCCATGCCGGGCAACATCAACTACCCGTACCACCTCATCAACGGCCGGACGAACCGGCATCCGGAGACCTTCCACGCCAAGCCCGGCGACCGCATCCGCATCCGCTTCATCAACGCGGGCGGCGACACCGCCTACCGGGTGGCGCTGGGCGGCCACGACATGACCGTGACGCACACCGACGGCAACCCCGTGCAGCACGCCCGGGCCGGTGCGCTGCTGATCGGCATGGCCGAGCGCTACGACGTGGTGGTCACGGCCAGGTCCGGTGTCTTCCCGCTGGTCGCGCTCGCCGAGGGCAAGGGCCGCTCCGCGCTCGCCGTACTGCGCACCGCGAGCGGCGAGGCACCGGACGACAGGGACCGGCCCAAGGCGCTGGACGGGCATGTGATGACCGCCGACAAGCTGCGGGCGCCCGCGAGCGTACGGGCCCGGTCCCGGCGGCCGGACCGCGTCCTCACCATGCGGCTCACCGGCAACATGACGCGCTTCAACTGGGCGTTCAACGGCCGGCCGTACACCCCGTCCCAGCGCTATCCGCTGTACGAGGGCGAGCGGGTGCGCCTGGTGTTCCGCAACGGCACCAAGATGTGGCACCCGGTCCACCTGCACGGGCACAGCTTCACGCTCCCGGACGGCGGGCCGCTCAAGGACACCATGATCATGCGGCCCGGCGAGAACACCGCCGTCGAGTTCGACGCCGACAACCCGGGGCTGTGGATGCTGCACTGCCACAACATCTACCACTCGGAGTCCGGGATGATGACGGTCCTCGGCTACCGCCGGAAGTGACCGCCCGGTCCGGCCGGCCCGGTGCGCTCCACCGGGCCGGCCGGGCCGCCGGCAGCGCCGTACGCGCCGTCTTCCCGCGCCGTCGCACACCCCCATTGCGTCAGAAAGACGATTACACTGGCGGGGTGCCTCAACTTCGCCTCGCCCTCAATCAGATCGATTCCTGCGTCGGCGACATCGCCCAGAACGCCGAGACGATCGTGCACTGGACCCGGCACGCCGCCGCCCAGGGCGCGCACCTCGTCGCGTTCCCCGAGATGGCGCTGACCGGCTACCCCGTCGAGGACCTCGCGCTGCGCCCGTCGTTCGTCGAGGCCAGCCGCGCCGCGCTGCCCGCGCTGGCCGCCCGGCTCGCCGCGGAGGGCCTGGGCGACACCCCCGTCCTCGTCGGCTACCTCGACCGCTGCGAGCAGGCCCGGCCCCGTTACGGCCGTCCGGCGGGCGCCCCACAGAACGCGGCGGCCATCCTGCACCGCGGCCGGGTCGCGCTCACCTTCGCCAAGCACCACCTGCCCAACTACGGCGTCTTCGACGAGTTCCGCTACTTCGTCCCCGGCGACACCCTGCCGGTGGTGCGGATCCACGGGGTGGACGTGGCGCTCGCCATCTGCGAGGACCTGTGGCAGGAGGGCGGCCGGGTGCCGGCGGCCCGCAGCGCGGGGGCCGGGCTGCTGGTGTCCGTCAACGCCTCGCCGTACGAGCGGGACAAGGACGACACCCGGCTGGAGCTGGTGCGCAAGCGGGCCCAGGAGGCCGGCTGCACCACCGCGTACCTGGCGATGATCGGCGGGCAGGACGAGCTGGTCTTCGACGGGGACTCGATCGTCGTCGACAAGGACGGCGGGGTGATCGCCCGCGCGCCGCAGTTCGCGGAGGGGTGTGTGCTGGTCGACCTGGAACTGCCCGCCGCCGCGGCCGAGCCGCCCGCCGGGGTGCTGGACGACGGGCTGCGGGTGGACCACGTCGTGCTCTCCCCCGACCCTCTGCCGCCCTACGAGCCGGAGACCCTGGGCGGGCAGGCGGAGCGGCTGGGGGACATCGAGGAGATCTACACCGCGCTGGTCGTCGGGCTGCGCGCCTATGTCGCCAAGAACGGCTTCCGGAGCGTGGTGCTGGGGCTGTCCGGCGGGATCGACTCGGCGCTGGTCGCGGCGATCGCCTGCGACGCGCTGGGCGCCGGGCAGGTGCACGCCGTCGCGATGCCCTCCCGCTATTCGTCGCAGCACTCGCTCACCGACGCCGCCGAGCTGGCGCACCGTACGGGACTGGCCTTCCGTACGGTGCCGATCGGCCCGATGTTCGACGCGTACATGGAGGCGCTGGGGCTGACCGGGCTCGCCGAGGAGAACCTCCAGTCGCGGCTGCGCGGCACGACGCTGATGGCGATCTCCAACCAGGAGGGGCACCTGGTGCTCGCACCGGGCAACAAGTCCGAGCTGGCGTGCGGGTATTCGACGCTCTACGGCGACTCGGTCGGCGCGTACGGCCCGATCAAGGACGTCTACAAGACCGTCGTCTACGAGCTGGCGCGCTGGCGCAACCAGGCCGCCGCCGACCGCGGCCAGACCCCGCCGATCCCGGAGAACTCGATCAGCAAACCGCCGAGCGCCGAGCTGCGCCCCGGCCAGGTCGACACCGACTCGCTGCCCGACTACGACGTGCTGGACCGGATCCTGGAGCTGTATGTCGACCGCGACCGGGGCCGCGCGGAGATCGTGGCGCAGGGCTTCGACGAGGCCCTGGTGACCCGGGTGCTACGGATGGTGGATCACGCCGAGTACAAGCGGCGCCAGTACCCGCCGGGCACCAAGATCTCCGCGAAGGGCTTCGGGAAGGACCGTCGGCTGCCGATCACGAACCACTGGAGAGAGGGGGCCTGACGGCCCCGCCGGCTGCCGCATCCGCCCCGGCAGCCGTCACCGCCCCGCCCGGCCCGGCGCCCTCGGCGCTCCCGGCGTTCCCTGCGTTCCCGGCGCCGCGCGCCACGACGCGGGTGGGAGTGTCGTGCCCGCCGCGGTCCAGCAGACCGGCGACGACGGCGACGGCCAGGCCGACCGCGGCCAGGACGGCGCCGACCAGGGTGGGCGAGGTCCAGCCCCAGCCCGCCGACAGGGCCAGCCCGCCGGCCCAGGCGCCACCCGCGTTGGCGAGGTTGAACGCCGACTGGTTGGACGCGGCGGCCAGGGTCGGTGCCTGCTGGGCCTTGTTCATCACCAGCATCTGGAGCGGGGTGGTGGTCAGGAAGCCCACGGCGCCGATGACCACCACGCTCGCCAGGGCCGCCCACTTCACCGGGGCGGTGAAGTGGAAGGCCGCCAGCACCAGCGCCAGCGCGCCCAGGGACCCGTAGAGGGTGGGGCGCAGCGCCCGGTCGGTGAGCGGTCCGGCGGCGAGTGCGCCGAGGGTCATCCCGATGCCGAAGAGGGCGAGGACGACCGGGACCGAGCCGGCCGCGAATCCGGTGACCTCGGTCATCATCGAGGCGAGGTAGCTGTAGACGGCGAAGATGCCGGCGAAGCCGAAGACCGTGGTGAGCAGGCCGAGCAGCACCTGGGGGTGCGCCAGGGCGCGCAACTCGCCGCCCGGCCCGGCGGGTTGCTCGGCCGGCAGCGGCGGGATCAGCCGGGCCAGGGCCGCCATCGCGACGAGGCCGATGGCGGCCACGACGAGGAAGGTGGCGCGCCAGCCGAGGTGCTGGCCGAGCAGTGTCGCGGCGGGGACGCCGACGATGTTGGCGACGGTCAGGCCGAGGAACATGGTGGCGACCGCGCGGGCCTGGCGGCCCTCGTGCACCAGCCGGGCGGCGACCACCGCGCCGACGCCGAAGAACGCGCCGTGCGGCAGCCCGGCCAGCAGCCGGCCGGCGACCAGCAGGCCGAAGTCGGGGGCGAAGGCGGAGGCGAGGTTGCCGACGGTGAAGACCGCCATCAGCGCCACCAGCATCCGCTTGCGAGGGACGCGGGAGCCGAGGGCGGTCAGGAGGGGTGCGCCGATGACGACGCCGAGGGCGTAGGCGGAGACGAGGTAGCCGGCGGTGGGCACGGAGGTGCCCAGATCGTCCGCGACATCGGGCAGCAGGCCCATCATCACGAATTCTGTGGTGCCGATACCGAAGGCCGAGATCGCGAGTGCGAGCAGAGCCAAGGGCATGGAGTGCCTTTCGGGGTGGGGTGGGCGCGTGCGGGCGCACCGAGACCTAAGTTCGCTTACGGAACAAAGTCTCTCAGCCGCAGTGTTCCGGCGTGAAAACGGCAGGTGAAAAGCCCGCTGCGGACCGGCGTCCACAGCGGGCCGTCACGCTGTGGCACACAGCGGCGGGGCGGGTCGGCGGCAGCTGTCAGATCTTGACCGTCGCCGCGACCGGGAGGTGGTCGCTGCCGGTGGCCGGCAGCACCCATGCCTTGACCGGGTCGATCCCCTTCACCATGATCTGGTCGATCCGGGCCATCGGGAAGCCGACCGGCCAGCTGAAGCCGAAGCCGTCGCCCGCGGCGCCCTGCGCGGAGCGCATCTGGGAGGTCAGCGGGGCCAGCGAGCGGTCGTTCATGGTGCCGTTGAGGTCACCGAGGAGCATGACCTTCCTGACCGGGTCCTGGACGATCGCGTCACCGAGCGCCTTGGCGCTGCCGTCGCGCTGGTTGGCGGTGAAGCCCTTGTCGACGTGGACCCGCACGGAGGGCATGTGGGCGACGTAGACGGCGAGTTGCTCGCCGTCGGCGGCGGTGACGGTGGCACGCAGCGCCCGGACCCAGCCGATCTTGATGTCCACCGGCCGGGCGTCGGACAGCGGGCGCTTGCTCCACAGGCCCACGGTGCCCTGGACCGTGTGGTACGGATACGCCTGCGCCAGGCCCTTCTTGTACGTGGGCAGCGCGGCGCCGGTCAGCTCCTCCAGGGCCACGACATCGGCGCCGGACGCCACGATGTCCCGGGCGGTGCCCGCCGGATCGGGGTTGCCCGCGTCGACGTTGTGGGTCAGCACCGTCAGATTGCCGCCGGTGCCCGCCTTGTCGGTGATCTGCCCGCCGAAGAGGCCGACCCAGGCGACGGCCGGCAGCACCAGCGCCACCAGTGCCGTCGCCGACCGGCGCAGCACGGCGCAGAGCAGCAGCAGCGGGATGCCCAGCCCCAGCCACGGCAGGAAGGTCTCCACCAAACTGCCCAGATTTCCCACGGTGTTGGGGATCCGGGCGTGCAGCACCATCGCCAGTCCGAGGGCGACCGCGAGCACCGCGAGGATGATGCCGCGCCGCCACATCCCCTCGGGGCGCCACCAGTTCCGCAGGCGGGCGGCCCGGGAACCGGCCCCCTCGGGCCCCTCGCCCTGCCCCGGCTCCGTCACGTACGCCTGCGCCATGCCGCTGTCCTCACTGCCCCTTGCCGCCCTGCTCCGGTCCGCCCCGCCTGTGATCATCGACCCTAGGCGACGCCCGTAAAACACGTTCTTAGATCCGCACCGCCCCGGTCCGTGCGCGGACCCGCGGCGTGCTCGGCCGAAAGCGTGTTTTCTCGACGGGGAGGACGGCCCGCCGGCCCGCCCGGGTTCCGCTCCCGGGGCTTCGTGACAACGGCTGTGACACAACGGGCATCGTCCGGTCATACGGAGCCCGCTCCAGGTCACACCGTACGCGGCGGCCCCGCTTCGGGGCGGGGCCGTACGCCCTCCAGGACCATGTCGACGATGTCCTCCGAGAACCCCTCGGGGAGCTCCTTCCACTCGTGGAGGATGGCGCGGGCCAGCATCGGGCCGATGAAAAGGTCGGCGAGGGCGTCCAGATCGCGGTCGGCGCGGATCTCGCCGCCGGCCACCCCGCGCCGGAGGACGCCGAGCAGGGCTTCGTGGCGGGCCCGGACGACCGTCTCGTGGTACTCCGCCCACAGCTCGGGCTGCGCCTGGACGTGGCTGACGACGGTGCGCAGCAGGGCGGAGCTGCGCTTGGCCAGACCGCGGCGTCGCAGGAACTCCAGCAGGGAGACCAGGTCGTCGCGTACCGAGATGCCGTCCAGGGGAGGGGTCGGTGCGTCCAGCGACCGCATCACGTCGAGCATCAGCGCGCTCTTGCCGGGCCAGCGGCGGTAGACGGTGGCCTTGCCCACACCCGCCTCGCGGGCGATGCGCTCCATGGACAGCTCACCTATGGAGCAGCCGTCCTCGATCAGCCGGAGCACGGCCTCGATGATGGCGGAGTCGGCCGCGGCGCTGCGCGGCCGGCCCCGGCGCTCGGGGGCCACCGCACCCGCGCGCGCCCCGGCCGCCGCCCCAGCGTCTCCCGCCACCCGGCTCATCGTGCTGCGCCCGCCTTCCACTCGTCCCGCGGCTCCGCCGCGCGCGGAACCGGAGCCATTTTGCCCGGCAGGAAGGCCGCGACGACCACGGCCCCGAGCACCGATACGACGGCCGAGCCGAGCGCGGTGACGTGCATGGCGTGGAGGAAGGCGTCGCGGGCGGAGTCGATCAGCGGGCGGCCGGCCGGGCCCAGTCGGTCGGCGAGGCCGAGCGTGGCCTCGATGGATTCGCCGGCCGCGGCCCGTACCGGTCCCGGCACGCCGGGCAGGGCGTCGAGGGTGCCCTGGATGCCGTCGCGGTAGGTCGTCGAGAGCAGCGAGCCGAGGACGGCGACGCCGAGGGTGCCGCCGACCTGGCGGAAGGTGTTGTTGAGCGCCGAGGCGGAGCCGGCCTTCTCGCGCGGCAGCGCCTGCATGATCGCGACGGTGACCGGCGGCATGATGTGCGCCATGCCGGTGCCCTGGAGGAAGAACAGTGCCTCCAGGACCCAGACGGGGGTGCCGGTGCGCAGCAGCAGCATCCCGGCCATCGTGACGGCCACCACCAGCATGCCGGCGGTGCACACCGCGCGGGCCCCGAAGCGGTCCACCACGAGCCGGGCCCGCGGCGCGAAGATCAGCTGGGCGGCGGCCAGCGGCAGGATCAGCAGCCCGGACTGGAGCGGACTGTAGCCGCGCACGCTCTGCACGTAGAAGACGATGAAGAACGTGACGCCCATCAGCGCGAAGAAGACCAGCGCGATGGCGGCGGCGGCGGCCGAGAAGGCGGGCTTGCGGAAGTAGCCGATGTCGATGGACGGGTGGTCGCTGCGCTTCTGGTGGATCACGAACACGGCCAGGACCGCCAGGCCGCCGAGGGCGGTGACCAGCACCTCGGGGTCGGCGAAGTCGGCGAGCTGGCCGCCCTTGATGATCCCGTAGACCAGCAGGACGAGGCCGACGACGGAGAGCAGCACCCCGACCGGGTCCAGCCTGCCGGGGTCGGGGTCCTTGGAGTCGGGCACCAGGACGATCATCGCGGCCAGCGCGAGCAGCACGATCGGGACGTTGATCAGGAAGACCGAGCCCCACCAGTAGTGGTCCAGCAGCAGCCCGCCGGCGATCGGGCCGATGGCGATGGCCAGGCCCACGCCGCCGGCCCAGACGCCGATGGCCCGGGGCTGCTCCTCGCGCTCGAAGACGTTCATCAGGATGGCAAGCGTGGCCGGCATCACGAAGGCGCCGCCCAGCCCCATCAGCGCGCGGAAGGCGATCAGTTCGGCGGGCGAGGCGGAGACCGCGGCGAGCACCGATCCGGTGCCGAAGACGGCCAGGCCGAAGAGGAGGACCTTCTTCCGGCCGATCCGGTCGCCGAGCAGGCCGGAGGTGAACAGCAGCCCGGCGAAGACCAGCGTGTAGGCGTTGATCGCCCACTCCAGCTCGCTCTGGGTGGCGCCGAGGCCGGCGGGGGCCCGGGTCGCGATGGTCTTCATGGCGACGTTGAGGATGGAGTTGTCCAGCACCACGATCAGCAGGCTGAGCATCAGGACGGAGAGGATCGCCCAGCGCCGGCGGTGGATGTGGTCGGGGATCCGTGGAGCGGCGGGTGCGCCCGGTGGGGGCGGTGAGGTGGCCATGGCGCCACCATACGACGATACCGATACGGAACCGTTCCGTATCGATGAAACGGCGGCCCGGACTGGGCCGGGCGGACCAGCGGCCCCCTCCTCTTTTCCTTTGCGGCACGCCGTGCCAGCATGGTCGGGAGTCCGGAGACACCGTCAGGGTGCTTCGAGATGGAGATACAGGAGCCGTCACCATGACGCAGCTTTCGCCTGCCCGGAAGCCGGCCGCGGGGGCCACCGCCGAGCCCGCCGCCAAGCCCGCCAACAAGGAGAGCACCAAGTCGCTGTACGGGGGCACCAGCTCCCGCCGCATCACGGTCCGCGACATCGCCGCCGCCAAGGAGCGCGGCGAGAAGTGGCCGATGCTCACCGCCTACGACGCGATGACCGCCTCGGTCTTCGACGAGTCCGGGATCCCGGTCCTGCTCGTCGGCGACTCGATGGGCAACTGCCACCTCGGCTACGAGTCCACCGTGCCGGTCACGATGGACGAGATCACGATCCTGTCCGCCGCGGTCGTACGCGGCACCAAGCGCGCCCTGGTCGTCGCCGACCTGCCGTTCGGCGCGTACCAGGAAGGCCCGGTCCAGGCGCTGCGCAACGCCACCCGGCTGGTCAAGGACGCCGGGGTCGGCGCCGTCAAGCTGGAGGGCGGCGAGCGCTCCGCGCACCAGGTGGAGCTGCTGGTCTCGTCCGGCATCCCGGTGATGGCGCACGTCGGGCTGACCCCGCAGTCGGTGCACGCCTACGGAGGCTACCCGGTCCAGGGCCGCGGCGAGGAGGCCGCCCAGCAGCTGCTGCGGGACGCCAAGGCGGTGCAGGACGCCGGGGCGTTCTCGGTCGTCCTGGAGGCCGTACCGGCCGAGCTGGCCGCCGAGGTGACCCGCTCGCTGCACATCCCGACCGTCGGCATCGGCGCGGGCCTGGACTGCGACGCCCAGGTGCTGGTGTGGACCGACATGGCGGGCCTGACCGCCGGCCGGGTGCCGCGGTTCGTCAAGCAGTACCTCCAGATGCGGGAGCTGCTGGGCGGCGCGGCCAGGGCATTCGCCGAGGACGTGGTCGGCGGCGCGTTCCCCGCCGAGGAGCACACCTTCCACTGATGCCCGGCCGACGGGCCGCCGACAGCCGGTCCTCAGGGGCTGTCGGCGGCCTGTCGGCGCGTTGTCGGTGGCGGCTGGCACCTTGGAGGGCATGACGCGACAGACGATAACCACCAAGGGCGGCAACGCCGTGGAGGTGCGCGGTCTGGTCAAGCACTTCGGCGAGGTGAAAGCCGTCGACGGTGTGGATCTGGACGTGCGGGAAGGCACCGTGCTCGGTGTGCTCGGCCCCAACGGCGCCGGCAAGACCACCCTCGTACGCTGCCTGTCCACCCTCCTGGTGCCGGACGCCGGACGCGCGGTGGTGGCCGGATTCGACGTGGTGCGCCAGCCCCGGGCGCTGCGCCGGACCATCGGCCTGACCGGGCAGTACGCCTCGGTCGACGAGAAGCTCTCCGGCTGGGAGAACCTCTACATGATCGGGCGGCTGCTCGATCTGTCCCGCAAGGACGCCCGCAAGCGCGCCGACGAGATGCTGGAGCGGTTCTCGCTCACCGAGGCCGCCAAGCGGCCGGCCGCCAAGTACTCCGGCGGGATGCGCCGCCGGCTCGACCTGGCCGCCTCGATGATCGGCCGGCCGGCGGTCCTGTATCTCGACGAGCCGACCACCGGCCTCGACCCCCGCACCCGCAACGAGGTGTGGGAGGAGGTCCAGCGGATGGTCCGCGAGGGCGCCACGGTCCTGCTGACCACCCAGTACATGGAAGAGGCCGAGCAGTTGGCCGACGAGCTGACGGTCATCGACCGCGGCCGGGTGATCGCCGAGGGCCGGGTCGACGAGCTGAAGGCCAAGGTCGGCGGGCGCACCCTCCAGATACGGCCGACCGACCCGGGCGAACTGGACCGGATGACCGGCGTGATCGCCGAGGCCGGTCTGGACGGCATCGCCGGTGCCACCGCTGACCACGACGGGGGTGTGGTCAACGTCCCGATCATCAGCGACGAGCAGCTGACCGCGGTCGTCGCGGTGCTCGGCCGGCAGGGCTTCGCGCTCGCCGGGATCAGCACCCATCTGCCCAGCCTGGACGAGGTGTTCCTGGCCATCACGGGCCAGAAGTCCTCCGAGGCGGACGGCCCGGAGAGCGAGTCCGACGAGCAGTACGCGGAGGTGTCGGCATGAGTGCCGCGACGATGACGGCGCCCCTGGCCAAGCCCGGCGCCGACGAGGGCAGGATCGGTATCCGCGCCAACCTGCGGCACATCGGCGCGCTGGTGCGCCGCAACGCCCTCCAGATCAAGCAGGACCCGGAGTCGATGTTCGACGCCCTGCTGATGCCGGTGATCTTCATCCTGCTGTTCGTCTACGTCTTCGGCGGCGCCATCGCCGGCAAGGGCAACCAGCAGGAGTACGTGCAGTATCTGGTGCCGGGCATGATGGCGATGATGGGCATGAACATCGCCATGGCGGTGGGCACCGGCGTCAACGAGGACTTCCGCAAGGGCGTGATGGACCGCTTCCGGACGATGCCCATCGCCCGGTCCTCGGTCCTGATAGCCAAGATCGTCGTCGAGATCGGCCGGATGCTGATCGCCACCGCGATCCTGCTCGGCATGGGCTTCCTGCTGGGCCTCGAAATCCGGGGCGGCATCCTGGAGTTCCTGGCCTCGATCGTGCTGTCCACGGTCTTCGGCGCCGCCCTCATGTGGATCTTCATCCTGCTCGGACTGAGCGTGAAGACCCCGCAGGCGGTGCAGGGCATGGCGATGCTGGTGCTGATGCCGCTTCAGTTCGGCTCGTCGATCTTCGCGCCGACGCAGTCGATGCCCGGCTGGCTGGAGGGCTTCACCAAGGTCAACCCGCTGTCCAATCTGGCGGACGCGGCCCGTGCGCTGATCAACGGCCATGGCGCGGTGGCCCATCCGGCGCTGATCACCCTCGGCTGGGCGGTGGCCATCACGGCCGTGACGATGCCGCTCGCGGTGGCGAAGTTCCGCAACAAGACCTGACGCGTGTCTTCCGGGAATCCCGTTCCCGGGACGCCCGGAGGACGGCCATCCGCCCGGCTCGCGTCAGACGAGGGCGGTGGCCTCTTCGAGCGAGAGGCCACCGCCTTCGGCGTGGGCGGCTTCGTACGCCGGATCGCCCAGCAGGGCGCGGGCGATCCGCTCCGTACGGGCCCGATCGTCGCGGAGGATCAGCGGTGGCACGTGCGAGACGGCCCGCAGCGCGTCGTAGGCACCGACCAGCCGGGCCGCGTCCCGGGCCCCGGCCGCGCCGCGCACCGCCATCAGCACCCGTGCGCCGGCCAGGAGTTGGATCACCGGCAGATCCGGCGCGATCATCTGCGCCATGTCGTCCTGGGTCAGCGCCAGCGCCGCCCGCATCCGCAGCAGGAGGTCTTCGCCGTGCTTCCCCTCCGCCACGTCGATCGAGACCAGCGACGCCTCCAGCAGCCCCAGGAAAACGTCCGGGGCGCGCGAGGCGAACGCCTCCCGCACCGCGTCGAGTTGCTCGCGGGCCTCCTGGAAGCGCTCCGCCATCGTCAGCATCATGGCCAGCGTCATCCGGGCGAACGGCACCGCGTCCCGGCCGCTGTTGCGGTCCTGCGCGTCGTCCAGCACCTCGCGCAGCATCCGCTCCCCCTCCTCCGGCCGGCCGTCCTCGATCATCAGCGCGCCGAGCCGGGTGCGCAGCACCAGGGTCTGGCCGTGCGCGCCCAGCGCCTCGGCGTGCACCATCGCCGCCCGGTACTCGCGCGCCGCGAGCGCATACTCACCGCGCTTCTCCTCGGACTCACCCCGCAGCGCCAGCGCCTCGGCCGCGCCCCAGGCGTCGCCCAGCCGCTGGAAGATCCGCAGCGACTCGTCGGCGTCCTCGGTGGCCTGCGCCAGCCCGCCGGGGCGGTCGTTGAGCATTTTGGAACGCAGCTGGAGGACATACGCCAGCTCCCAGTCGTAGCCGAGGTCGCGGCAGGCGCGCACCGCGCCGTCGACCAGCCGCACCAGCTCGTCCCACTGACCGCTGATCAGCACCGCGAAATACCAGAGGACCCCGGGCACCTTGCAGGTCTGCGGCATCCCGCTGCGGTACGCGGTCAGCATCCCCGCCAGCTCCTGCTTCATCTCCGGGCTGCGCAGCGCCTCCATGTCGTTCTCGCTGGAGAGCGCCACCAGCCGCACCTCGCGGCGGGCCTCCAGCAGCTGCTCGGGGGCCATCGGCGGCGGGCTGTCGATGGGCCGTTCGTGGAGGTCGGGGGCGGGTTCGACGGGCGGCAGGAAGGGGTTGGGGCCGAGCGCGCCGGCCGCCGCCGCCCAGGTGTGGCCGTCGCTGCGGTGGTCGCGCAGCGACCAGAACCACTGGAGGGACAGCACCAGGCACAGCGCCTCGTGCTCGTCTCCCGCGGCCAGCGCCCGGCGCAGCGCGGTGCGCAGATTGTCGTGCTCCAGCTCCAGCCGGTCGATGGCGGCCCGCTGCCCGGGGCCGCGCAGCAACGGATCGGTGGTACGCGCCAGTTCGCGGTACGCGACCAGATGGCGGCGCTCGGCCGCGGCCCGCTCCCCGGCCTCGTCCAGCCGCTCCCCGGCGTACTCCCCCACCGTCTCCAGCAGCCGGTAGCGCATCCCGCCGGAGCCGCCCTCCTTGCCGCCCGGAGCCGCCACCACCAGCGACTTGTCGATCAGCGAGCCCAGCAGCCCGGCCACCTCGTACGCGTCGACGCCGTCACCCGCGCACACCTCCTCGGCGGCGGCCAGGTCGCAGCCGCCGGCGAACACCGACAGCCGCCGCAGCACCGCCCGTTCGGGCTCGTCGGTCAGGTCCCAGGACCAGTCCACCACCGCGCGCAGCGTCTGCTGGCGCGGCAGCACGGTCCGGCTGCCGCTGGTCAGCAGCCGGAAGCGGTCGTCCAGCCGGTCCGCGAGCTGCCGCGGCGTCAGCAACCGCAGCCGGGCCGCGGCGAGTTCGATGGCCAGCGGCAGCCCGTCCAGCCGGCGGCAGATCTCGGCGCAGGCCGCCGGATCGTCGGCCACCCGGAAACCGGGGGAGGCGGCGGCCCCGCGCTCGGCGAGCAGCCGCAGCGCCACCGGGTCCGGCAGCGGCTCGACCGGCCGCAGCGCCTCGCCCGGTACGGCCAGCGGCTCCCGGCTCGTCGCCAGCACCGTCACCCCGGGGCAGGCGGCCAGCAGCCGCTCGGCCAACTCGGCGGCGGCGCCGATCACATGCTCGCAGTTGTCCAGGAGCAGCAGCATCCGGCGGCCCGCGCAGTGCTCGGCGAGCCGGGCGTGCGGATCCCGGGCGGTCGGGTCGGAGGCGGCCCGCAGCCCCTCGGCGGTGGTACCGCGGACGACCGTCTCGCGCGCCCCGAGCGCGGTGAGCACCGCCTCCGGCACGGTCCGCGGATCGTCCACCGGCGCCAGCTCCACGAGCCAGACGCCGTGCGGCCAGGCGTCCGGCAGCGCCGCCGCGGCGGCCTCGGCGCCCTCCTGCGACAGCCGGGTCTTGCCGGCGCCGCCCGGCCCCAGCAGCGTCACCAGCCGGTGCGCGGCCAGATCACCCCGCAGCGCGGCCAGATCGCGGTCCCGCCCCACGAAGGAGGTCAGACGCGCCCGGAGGTTGCCGGGGCGGACGGCCGGGGCCGGCGGAGAGGCGGCGGGGACGCCGGCTGCGGAGGTGCCGTTCACCGCGGGGATGCCGTAGGGCACGGGAGCCGCGGGGGTCACCGGGGTCACGGGGGTCACGCGGGCGTCCGCCACGGCGCCACCCGGCACCGTCCCCGCCCCGGGCTCCGGCGCGGGCCGCAGCAACGCGCCGTGCAGGGCGCGCAGTTCCGGGCCGGGGTCGGCGCCCAGGCGGTCGGCGAGCACGGTGCGTATCTCCTCGTAGGCGGCCAGCGCCTCGGCGGTACGGCCGGCGTCCCGCAGGGCGCGCAGCCGCAGCGCCTGGAGGGGTTCGTCGAGCGGGTTGTCCTGGCAGAGCGCGACGAGGGTGGGCAGCGCCTGCGCGGCCCGGCCCAGCGCCAGCTCGGCGGCGAGGCGGGTACGCCGGGCGTCCAGCCGGCGGCGCTCGGCGCGGGCCGCCTCGACGGCCGCGTCGGGCAGATCGGCGAGCGCCGGACCGCGCCAGAGTTCCAGCGCCTCGTCGAGCAGGGCGGCGGCGCGGGCCGGATCGGCGTCGCCGAGCGCCCGGCCGCCCTCCGCCGCCAGCCGTTCGAAGCGGTGCAGATCGACGGCGTCCGGCTCCGCGCACAGCAGATAGCCGCCGTCGACGGAGGCGACGGCGCTACGGCCCAGGGCCCGGCGCAGCCGGCCGACCAGCGCCTGGAGGGCACCGGGCGCGTCGGCGGGCGGGTCCATGCCCCAGACGTCGGCGATCAGGGCGTCCACGGTCAGCGCCCGGCCGGGTCGCAGCGCGAGCGCGGCGAGCAGGGCGCGCAGCCGGGGGCCGCCGAGGGCGACGGGGCTGCCGTCGCCCTGGTCTGCCTGCGTGGTGCCGAGGATTCCGTAACGCACCGGCCCATTGTCGTGCAATGCCGGACCTGCGCGCGTACCGAGCAGGCGGTACGAACGGTTCCGGTTCGGGTCGGCGGCCGGGGCCACACCCGCGCCCGGGTCCACACCCGCGCCCGGGTCCGCGCCCGCGCCGGGGTCCGGGTCCACACCCGGGCCCGCGTCCGTCGCCGTGAATCCGTGCACCGTCCGCCGAACCGCGGATACGGTCGTGGCTGCCCCGCACCGAGACCACTGGGAGCCCGCTACCGATGACCACAGCAATCCGGCGCGCCGACCGCCGCGTCAGCCCGGTCTTTCTCGCGCTCGTCGCCGTCATGGCGGTGTCCGGCTGGGCCGTCTGGAGCGGGACGTCGGCGTCCGGCACCGGCTTCGCGGTCTTCTTGTTCGTGGTGTCCGGCTGGGTGGTGTCGCTGTGCCTGCACGAGTACGCGCACGCCCGCACCGCCCTGCACAGCGGCGACATCTCCGTGGGCGCCAAGGGCTATCTCACACTGAACCCGCTCAAATACACCCATGCGCTGCTGAGCATCGTGCTGCCGGTGATCTTCGTCATCATGGGCGGGATCGGGCTGCCGGGCGGCGCGGTGTTCATCGAACGCGGCCGGATCCAGGGCCGTTGGCGGCACAGCCTGATCTCGGCGGCGGGGCCGCTGACCAACATCCTCTTCGCGGTCGTGGTCAGCGCGCCGTTCTGGCTGCACGGCCTCGACGGCGTACCGGACCCGTTCCGCTACGCGCTGGCGTTCCTCGCGCTGCTCCAGGTGACCGCGGCGATCCTGAACTTCGTGCCGGTACCCGGACTGGACGGCTACGGCGTGATCGAGCCCTGGCTGTCCCCCGACGTACGGCGGCAGGTCGAGCCGTTCGCGCCGTTCGGCCTGCTGGCGGTCTTCGGGCTGCTGTGGGTGCCGGAGATCAACCAGGTCTTCTTCGACCTGGTCCACACGATCCTGCGCGCCCTGGGCGTCTCCGCCTGGGACAGCTACTGGGGCCAGGAGTTCTTCCGCTTCTGGCAGGGGGAACCGCAGATTCCGCAGACCGGCGCGCTGTAGCGCGTCAGCCCGACGCCTCGGCGCGGCGCGCCTGCTCCAGCTTCGCCTTGCGTACGTAGAACCACGCCATGTTGCTGGAGACGCCCGCCAGCAGAACCCAGACGATGCCGATGAAGCTGCCCTCGACGAAGGAGACGACCGCCGCCGCGACGGCGAGGACGCACACGACGAGGGCGAGGACGGCAAGGCGCCGGTCCGGGCCGGACGGGGGCAGGGAGGGCATGGGGCGAGCTCCTGTCGGGGATGGGACGGTCTGTTCCAGTGTCCCCCATGCCAGGCGGGCGATCGCCCTCCGCCCCCTCTCCCCCTTCGGGGAGGGAGAGGGGCGGGTTCGTCAGACGTCCGTGACCCGGAGCCCTGCGTGGGCCTTGTAGCGGCGGTTGACCGAGATCAGGTTGGCGACCAGGGACTCGACCTGGTGGGCGTTGCGCAGCCGGCCGGCGAAGACACCGCGCATACCGGGGATGCGGGCGGCGAGCGCCTGGACCAGGTCGGTGTCGGCGCGGCTCTCGCCCAGCACCATCACATCGGTGTCGATCTCCGCGATCTCCGGGTCCTGGAGCAGTACGGCGGAGAGGTGGTGGAAAGCGGCGGTGACCCGGGAGTCCGGCAGCAGGGCGGCGGCCTGCTCGGCGGCGCTGCCCTCCTCCGGCTTCAGCGCGTAGGCGCCCTTCTTGTCGAAGCCGAGCGGGTTGACGCAGTCGATGACGAGCTTGCCGGCCAGTTCCTCGCGCAGCGACTCCAGGGTCTTGCCGTGGCCGTCCCAGGGCACCGCGACGATCACCACGTCGCTGCGCCGGGCGCAGTCGGCGTTGGCGAGGCCCTCGATACCCAAGCCCAGTTCGGCGGCGGCGGTCTGCGCCCGCTCGGCGGCCCGGGAACCGATGATCACTTTCTGCCCGGCCTTGGCGAGCCGGTAGGCCAGGCCGCGGCCCTGGTCACCGGTGCCGCCGAGGACACCGACCACCAGGCCGGAGACGTCCGGGAGATCCCAGGGGTCGCGGGGCGCCGGCTTGGCACCGGCCGGGACGGACGAAGCGGGCGAAGCGGACGAGGCAGGCGGGGTCGCGGCAGCGTCGGAAGTAGTCATGACAGCGATACTGTCACGCCCGGACGGGCGTGCCGAGGCGCGGTCCTGACGCGCTCCTCCCACCGGTCGCCCCACCCCCGCGACCACGGTGGAACGCCCTGCCGTCCGCCCCCGCCCTCACGACTTCACGCTCCCCTCCGTCAGCCCCGTGCGCCAGTAGCGCTGGAGGACCGTCATCAGCACCATCAGCGGAAGTACGGACAGCAACGCGCCGCCCACCGTGTACTGGTAGAGCACCGGCTGCCGGTCCGCGTAGCCGGTCCAGCTCGTCAGACCCAGCTGGACCGGGTAGAGGTCGGAGTCGGAGAGCATGACCAGCGGCAGGAAGTAGTTGTTCCAGATATGGACGAACTGGAACAGGAAGACGGTCACCAGCGCGGGGGTCATCAGCCGCAGCCCCAGCCCGCCGAAGATCCTGGCCTCGCCCGCGCCGTCGATCCGGGCCGCCTCCAGGAGCGAGTCGGGGACCGCGGCAGCCGCGTAGATCCGGCAGAGGTAGACGCCAAAGGGGCTGACCGTGCTGGGGATGAGCACCGCCCAGTAGGTGTTCGCCAGGCCCATCGCGCTGAAAAGGAAGTACAGCGGCAGGGCGAGTGCCGTACCGGGGATCAGCACCCCCGCCAGCACCACGTTGAAGATCGTCTCGCGCCCGCGGAACGGGAACTTGGCCAGGGCGTACCCCGCCGCGGCGGACATCAGGGTGGCGCAGACCGCGCCGATCCCGGCGTAGAGCAGGGAGTTGGCGAACCAGCGGGCGTAGACGCCGTGGTCGTAGGTGAGGACCTCGGTGAGGTAGCGGAGGGGGTGCGGATGGCGGGAGAACCAGAAGCCGAAGGTGCCGAAGAGGTCGGCGCTGTTCTTGGTGGCGGAGACGATCAGCCAGTAGACGGGCACGAGGAAGTAGAGCGCGGCGACGGCCAGCAGCGCGTTGGTGATGATCCGGTGGCGGAGCGGGGGCCGGGTCATCCGCGTTCCTTCCCGTGCCCGCCGACGAGGCGGAGGAAGCCGAACGACGCGGCGCACGCCACCAGCGCCAGCAGCACCGCCTCGGCCGCCGCCAGCTGCTGGTTGTTGCCGACGAACGCCTCGCTGTAGGCGTGCAGGTTGGGGGTGTAGCCGGAGTCGATGGCGGAGGAGAGCGGGCGCAGCACCATCGGCTCGGCGAACAGCTGGAGGGTGCCGATGATGCTGAACACGCAGGTCAGTACGAGCGCGGGCCGGATCATCGGGAGTTTGATGTGCCGGGCGACCTGCCAGGCGTTCGCGCCGTCGATCCGCGCCGCCTCGTAGAGCTCGCCGGGTACGGCCTTGAGCTGGGCGATCAGCACCAGCATGGTGTAGCCGGTGAACTGCCAGGTGACGATGTTGGCGAGGGACCACAGGACGCTGCCGCGGGAGAGGAAGTCGACGTTCCAGCCCACGGATTGGGCGATCTTCACCAGCGGGCTGATGCCCGGTACGTAGAGGAAGCCCCAGAGGATCGAGGCGATCACCCCGGGCACTCCGTACGGGAGGAAGAAGGCGCTGCGGAAGAAGGTGATCCCGCGGGCGGCGGCGCTCTCCAGGAGGAGCGCGAGGCCGGTGGCAAGGAGGGTCATCAGCGGGATCTGGACGGCGCCGAAGAGCAGCACCCGGCCGAAGCCGGCCAGGAACCGGTCGTCGGCGAGCGCCTGGGCGTAGTTGGCGAGGCCCGCGAAGACCTCGTGTTCCTGGCCGCCGAGGCCGAGCGGGCCGGTGCGTTCGGTCCGCTGGAGGCTCGTCCGGAGGGCGTAGCCGATCGGGGCCAGGAAGCAGAGGCCGAAGAGGGCGAGGAAGGGCAGCAGGAACCCGGCCGCGGCGCGGGCGTTGCGGGCCTCCGTACGGGAGGCCCGGCGCCGACGGCCCGCGGCGGCTCGCCGTGCGCCCGGCTCCGGAGGGGCCGCCGCCGGGGTCGGTGGGCGGACCGGCGTGTCCCGGCTCACCCGCCGCTCTCCACCTTCAGGCCCTTGCCCTTGAGGTCGGCGACGGTCTGGCCCTGCACCTTGCGCAGTACGGAGCGGAACGAACTCCCGTCGGCGAGCGCTTCGGTGAAGGCGTCGCCGAGCCGCTGGTAGAGGGTGTCGACGCCGGGCCCCCACCGCCAGCGGGTGTCGACATGCGCCCCGGCGTCCGCGAACACCCTGCTGTACGCCTGGCCGCCGAAGAAGTCCTTGTCGGCGTCGAGGGCGGCGGGGGCATAGCCCGTTCTGGCGGCGGGGAAGCCGTAGCCGCCGGCGATCAGCAGCGCGAGGGACTGCGGGTCGGTGTTGAGCCAGACGGCGAAGTCCAGGGCGTCCCGGGGGTAGGCGGCCTGCGCGAAGACGGCGGTGGTCGAGCCGCCCCAGTTGGCGTACGCCCGGCCGCCGGGCCGCCACTGCGGCAGCGCCGCGGCCCGCCACTTCCCCTTGGTGCCGGGCGCGTTGCCGGCCAGCAGCGCATCGCCCCAACTGGCGCCCACCCAGGCGGGGATGGCGCCGGTCTGGATGTCCTTGTACCAGGCGTTCTGGCGGTCCGGGATGGTCTTCACGAGCCGCTGCCGGACGAGGGATTCCCAGTAGTCGGCGACCTTGCGGGTGGGCCCGTCGTCGAGGTGCACGATCCAGGTGTCGCCCCGGGTGGCGTACCACGCGGCGCCGGCCTGCCAGGCCAGTCCCGCGAAGCGGTTGCCGTTGGTGGGGGCGAAGGTGTCGATCCAGGCGCCGTGCCGGCGGATCGCCTTGGCGGCGGCCTCGTACTCGTCCCATGTCCCCGGGACCTGTACTTCCCACCGGTCGAAGAGGTCCTTGCGGACGAACAGTCCCATCGGCCCGGACGCCTGCGGAATCGCGTAGACGCCCTTGCCGAAGACGGACTGCTGCCACTGCCAGCCGACGAACTTGTCGCGGTGCCGGGCGGCGCCGAGCGGGGCGAGGTCGCGCAGGCCGTTGTCCAGCAGGAAGCCGGGGATCACCGGGAACTCGATCTGACCCAGGTCGGGCGGGTTGCCGGCCTTGATGGCGGCGTGCATCTTCGCGTACTGCTGGCCGTTGACGGCGGAGACCTTCTCGACCCTGACCTGCACCTCGGGGTTGCGGCGGTTCCAGAGGTCGACGGGCTTGTCGATGCCCGGCACCCAGGACCAGAACGTGAGGCTGATCCGCTGCCCCTTCTTGCGCTCCTTGGGGGCGCCGCCGTCCGGCCCTGCCCCGCAGCCGGCGAGCGCGAGCCCGGCGGCGGCCCCGGCCGCCCCGCCCAGCACCGTTCTCCGCCGCGGGGCGCCGCCGGCCGTGCCACCGCCTCCCGTGCCGCCGCTGGTCGCATCGCTGCTGGTCATGCCGGCTCCTTGAGGGGGATGCGGCGGAAGGTGAGGGTGTCGTAGGCGCTGAAGTCGCCCGTCTCGTAGAGCAGTCCGACGCTGCCCCGGTCGAGGCGTACGAGGTCGGAGTAGCCGGCCGGGAGCCCGCTGACGGTGTGCGCGGTGTGCCAGGTCCGCCCGCCGTCGCGGCTGGCCCGCAGGGTCATCAGGGCCCGGGCCGCGGGGTGCGCGGGCCCGGAGAAGAGCAGTTCGCCGCGGTCGTCGAGGCACAGGGTGCTGCCCTGGACCTGCGGCCCGGCCAGCGCCGCCTGCGGCCGGAAGGGGCGGACCAGGCGCTCGCCGCCGTCCGCGGAGACCGCGTCGAGACGGCGCCAGGCGGCGCTCGCCGCGTTACGGGCGTTCAGATAGACGGTGCCGTCGGGGAGTTCGGCGGCGGTGGTCTCGTTGGGCGCGGCGATCCGGCCGGTTGCGGGGTCGTGGTCGGTGTAGCCGATGCGCCAGGTGGCGCCGCCGTCGTCGCTGAGCAGCGCGTGCCCGCCCTCGTAACGGGCTTCGGTGCCGGTGTCCCGGGGGTCGGTGGGCGGGAGGGAGTGGTTGGCGGGGACGACCAGCCGGCCGGCGTACGGGCCGTGGCGCAGCCGCAGCGCATGGCCGGGGCCGGTGGCGTACCACCGCCAATGGGGCGGCTTGGTCGCGTCGGTGATCTCGCGGGGGGTGCTCCAGGTCGCGCCGTCGTCGTCGCTGTGCTGGAGCCAGACGCGGCGGCCGTCGGCGGGTCCGACCTGGCCGCGGCGGATGCGGTCCTCGGTGGCGTCGGCGGCGTTGTGGACCTGGACGAGCAGCACCCGGCCGCCGGCGAGGACGACCGGGGCGGGGTTGCCGGCCGTTCCGGTGCCGTTGCGGGCGACGCATTGCAGCGGGCCCCAGGTGCGCCCGCCGTCCGGGGAGCGCTTGAGGACGAGGTGGATCTCGCCGGAGTCGTCGGCCGAGGAGACCCGGCCCTCGGCGAACGCGAGCACGGCGCCGGAGCGCGCCCGCACCACGGCCGGGATCCGGAAGCTCGTGTACCCCTCGGTCCCGGCCCGGAACGGCACCGAACTCCCGTACTGCTGTGCGCTCTCGTGGGGCGGTGGGGTCGCGGACGGCTCCGGGTAGGCGGACCGCGGTGCGCCCTCGTGCGGCTCCCAGGTCTCGTGCGGTGCGGAGGTCGCATGCGGTTCCGAGGTCTCGTACGCCACGGGTCACCCCCAACGGGCCGGACGTAGGATGTCCCTTGTCCTGCGGACCATAGGCAGCGCCCAACTGACCGTCAAGGCACCGCACATGGTGCTTTTTCGTGTCGGCAACGGTCCCGTCGACGTCGGGTGAAATCCCGGTGAACGGGATGAATGGCGGCATTCCGGACGCCGGCCGTTCACCGAGGGGCGCCCGCGGCCGTCCCGCCCGCGCCCCTGGCCCCGCCCCTGCGGCGGCGCGCTCCGCTACTTCCCGGTGAGCCGCCGGCGGATGCCGTCGAAGTGGCGGTGCATCGCGGCCACCGCGCGGTGGCCGTCGCCCGCCTCCAGCGCGTCGACGATCTCCTGGTGCCGGCGGTAGGTCACCTGGGGGTCCTGCCGGTCGTCGGCCAGGTCCTCGCGGACCCGGCGCAGCGCCGCCCAGAACGCGTCCAGCACCTCGCTCAGCAGGTGGTTGCCCAGCGAGCGGTACAGGGCCAGGTGGAAGGCGCGGTCGGTGGCGCTCTGCACCTGCCCGCCGCGCGCCTCCTCGGCCATCCGCTGCACCAGCCCCTTGAGGACGGTGAGGTCCGCGGCGGGCAGATCGCGCGCGACGGTGCCGATCAGCCCCGCTTCCAGGGCCTCCCGGACCTCCATCAGCTCGTACAGGCTCGGCTCCCCCTGGAGGTGGCGGACCGCGGCACGGAAGGCGACGCCCTCGACGAACGGCTCCAGGGTGAGCGCCCCGACGTAGGTGCCGAAGCCGTGCCGGATCTCCACGATCCGCATCGCCTGGAGAGCCTTGAGTGCCTCGCGGACCGAGTTGCGGCTGACGTCGAGCATGGCGACCAGTTCCGTCTCGGTGGGCAGCGGGTCGCCCGGGGTCAGCCTGCGCCGCAGGATCAGCTGCTTGATCCGCGCCTGGACGTCCTCGGCCATCGTCCCTCGCGCCATCCCTATCGCCCTCTTCCTCTGCCGCACCCTCACCTGCCGTGCGCCGCCGGTCCGTTCGGCCCTTTCGGCCCACGCCGGGTCCGGGAATCCTTGACCGTGCGCCCGCGCGCATGCCTATTGTGACCGCGACATCGGACCTCCTATGTCCTTTGTCCCAGCTCAGAGCCGCCTTTGGAGGCCCCATGGCACTCCCCGCCCCGCTGCACGGCGTCATCCCCCCGGTCTGCACCCCGCTCGACGCGTGCGGCGAGGTCGACACCGGCTCCCTCGCCCGCCTGGTCGACCACCTCCTCGACGGGGGCGTCCACGGCCTGTTCGCGCTCGGTTCCACCAGCGAGGCGGCCTATCTGACCGATCGTCAACGTGCGGTCGCCCTGGAGACCGTCGTCACGGCCGCACGCGGCCGGGTCCCGGTGCTCGCCGGAGTCATCGACACCACCACCGCCCGCGTGCTCGACCACGCCAAGGCCGCCGCCCGGCTGGGCGCCGACGCGCTCGTCGCCACGGCCCCCTTCTACACCCGCACCCACCCCCGCGAGATCGCCGCCCACTTCCGCCACCTCCGCACCGCCACCGGCCTGCCCCTCGTCGCGTACGACATCCCCGCCGCCGTCCACAACAAGCTGACCCCGGCCCTGGTCCGCGAACTGGCCGCGGACGGCACGCTCGCCGGGCTGAAGGACAGCAGCGGCGACGACGGCTCGCTGCGCCGGCTGCTGGTCTCCCTCGGCGGCCGAACCGCCCGCCCATCCGGCCCCGCGCCCGGCTTCGCCGTCCTGACCGGCTCCGAACTCACTGCGGACGCCGCCCTGTTGGCGGGCGCGGACGGCGTCGTCCCGGGCCTGGGCAACGTCGACCCGGCGGGCTATGTCCGCCTCTACGACGCCGCGCGGGCCGGCGACTGGCCCCGGGCCGCCGCCGAACAGGAGCGCCTGGTCGCCCTGTTCGCGATGACCGACGCCGGCCCGGAGAGCGAGATGGGCCGCAGCTCCTCGGCCCTCGGCGCCTTCAAGGCGGCGCTCCAGCTCCTCGGCGTGATCGAAGGGCGCGCCACGGCGCTGCCGCAGGTCCCGCTGAGCGAGGAGGCGGTGGCGGAGGTAGGACGTCGGCTGAAGGACGCGAGCCTCGCCGCCGGGCGACCGGCCCCGTGACCGGGCGCCGCGCCGCCGCACCCGCCCCCGGCGCTCCCCTCCCGTATCCCCGCCCGGCCTCCATACGGGTGACGCCGCCCCGAGCGGCCCCCCGGAGGCCCGGCGCTGCGGCAGTATGCCGCGCCATGGATGCCGTACGAGTCGCCCTGCTGCGCGAGGTCCTCGCCGGAACCGAGTGGGTGCAGGCCAGCCGCCGCTTCGCCGGTTCGCTGCGGGCCGCCGTCACCCCGCACGGCGGCGGGCTGCTGCTGGTCGGCAGCGCCACGTACGAGCCCTGGCACCTGGCCGCCCACCTGGACGACGAGGCCGCCTGGTCGGGCCTGCCGGAGCTGTCGCCGACCCTGGTGCGCCACCGGGTCCCGGGCGGGGCGCCCGCGCATCTCGCGGTCGGGCTGGGGCGGCTGGCGGCGGCCGGGCGCGGTGCGACGCTGCTGGTCGTGACGCCGGGGCAGCCGGGCGCCGGGCTGCTGGAGCGGGTGCACGACGCCCGCCGCAACGGCGCCACGGTGCTCGCCCTGGACGGCGGCGACCGCGATCTGCACACGCTGGCGCATGACGCGCTGGCCGCTCCCCCGCCCGCGCCCGAGGGCACCGCGCAGGGCCAGGACCTCGACCTCGACCTCGTCCAGCACCTGGTCAGCGCCGCCGCCGGAGAGAACGGCGGGCCCGCGCCCCGCCGTCACCGCCGCTTCCGCGACCGCCTCTCCCGCCTCGCCGACGGTCTCTCGGCCCCGCCCCCGCCCCGCTGGTAGCCGCCCGGATCCCGGTACGGACCCGGCCACCGCCCCACGGACGCCTGACGGACGCCCAACGGATGCCGCCCACGAGGGCCGGGGGTCATCCCACGAGGGCGGGTGACGTCCTACGAAGCCCGGGGATCGCCCCCGTCGCCCTCCTGCCCCTGCCCCTGTCCCTGTCCCTTCCCCATGTCGTGCCACTTGGGGTCGGTCTCCCACTCCAGGTTCCGCTCGCGTGCGGTCTCCATGGCGTGGGACGCCTCCTCGCGGGTGCCGTAGGGACCGAACCGGTCGGCCGCCCGGCACTCGGGGCCCTCCTCCACGGTCTGGTGCCGGAGGCAGTAGTACCACTCGCCCGGCTTGCCCACCGTCCGCCGCTTGAACAGCGCCATTGCCGCCTCCTGCCACGTGGCTCCTGTGCCACCATCCTGCCCGACGGCCCGCGGATACACTCGCTGGCATGTCTGGCCAGTCGCTTCTTGTCCCGGGGAAGATCTCCCCCACCCGCCCCGTCCCCGCCGCGATCCCGCGCCCCGAGTACGTCGGAAAGGACGCACCCACCCCGTACACGGGCCCCGAGGTGCAGGACTCCGAAACGATCGAGCGGATGCGGATCGCCGGCCGGATCGCCGCGCAGGCGATGGAGGAGGCCGCCAAGCTGATCGCGCCGGGCGTGACGACCGATGAACTGGACCGGGTCGCCCACGAGTTCATGTGCGACCACGGCGCCTACCCGTCCACGCTCGGCTACCGCGGCTTCCCCAAGTCCCTGTGCTCCTCGCTCAACGAGGTCATCTGCCACGGCATCCCGGACTCGACCGTCCTCCAGGACGGCGACATCGTGAACCTCGACGTGACCGCGTACATCCACGGTGTGCACGGCGACAACAACGCCACCTACCTGTGCGGCGACGTGGACGAGGAGTCCCGGCTGCTGGTGGAGCGCACCCGTGAAGCGCTCAACCGCGCGATCAAGGCCGTCAGGCCGGGCCGCCAGATCAACATCATCGGCCGGGTCATCGAGTCGTACGCCAAGCGCTTCGGCTACGGCGTGGTCCGCGACTTCACCGGGCACGGCATCAACTCGTCCTTCCACTCCGGCCTGATCGTTCCGCACTACGACAGCCCGCACCACACCACCGACATCAAGCCCGGGATGACCTTCACCATCGAGCCGATGCTGACGCTGGGCACGTACGAGTACGACATGTGGGAGGACGGCTGGACCGTGGTCACCAAGGACCGCAAGCGGACCGCGCAGTTCGAGCACACGCTGGTGGTGACCGAGACCGGGGCGGAGATCCTCACGCTGGCCTGATGCCGCCCCGATGCGGACAGGAGTAGGGTTTTTACCGACAGCTTGTCGGGAACAGGTTGACCGGGGCGGTCCCCCGTAGTTGGGTAACGCCGAGTTATCAGGCTGCGGCGCCCCGGGCTCCCGGGGCGCGGCGTCCCCGTGGCGCCGGCCTGTTCCCGTCCGCTCCCCCGGTCCCCGGAGGTCCGCCTTGGAAGCGTCCAGCCCGACCCCGTCCGCGCCGTTCACACCGTTCTCGACGGTGATCCGCACGGCGTCCCACGCACAGCACACCGAGGCCGAGAACTCCTCGTTCATGGGCGACCTCCTCGGCGGCAAGCTCGGCGTCGACGCCTACCGGCGCTACACGGAGCAGCTCTGGTTCGTCTACCGCACGCTGGAGGACGCCTCCGGAGCCCTCGCCGGCGACCCGGTCGCGGGCCCCTTCATCCGCCCGGAGCTCGCCCGCACCGCCGAGCTGGAGCGCGACCTCGCCCATCTCGGCGGCCCCTCCTGGCGGGCCGGCCTGGTGCCGCTGCCGGCCACCGCCGCCTACGCCGACCGGATCGCGGTCTGCGCCCGCGACTGGCCGGCCGGCTACGTCGCCCACCACTACACCCGCTATCTCGGCGACCTCTCCGGCGGCCAGATCATCCGCGGCACCGCCGAGAAGACCTGGGGCTTCGCGCGCAAGGGCGACGGCGTCCGCTTCTACGTCTTCGAGGAGATAGCCAACCCCGCCGCCTTCAAGCGCGAATACCGCGAACTGCTGGACGCGCTGCCGGTGGACGACCTGGAGAAGCAGCGGGTGGTCGACGAGTGCAAGCGCGCGTTCGCGCTGAACAGCGCGGTGTTCCGGGAGCTGGGCGAGCAGTTCCCGATGAGCGCGTAGCGGCCCGCGGACGGGGCGCGGCGGGTCGGCCGTCCCCCCGCGCGGCCTTCCGCCCCGCGGCCCTAGGCGGTCTCGGCGCGCACCCGTCCACCGACCTCGATCGTGCCGTCCGGATACGTCCGGGTACGGATCTGCGAGCCGGCGCCCTGGCGGATGTCCAGCGGGCGTCCGAGCTGATGCGTCAGGAGCAGGGCGGCGGCGCCGGTGGCCTCGTCCTCGACGATGCGGTCGCCGCGCCGCGGGAAGGCACGTGCACGGACCACGCCCGCGGACTCGTCCTGCCAGGCCCAGGCGTAGAGCCAGCCCTCCCCCGGTGGCGGGGCGGGCAGCGCGTCGACCGCCGCGACGGAGGGGTACTGCTCGGTGGTGCGGTGGGTGACCCACTCGGCGCGCCCGCGCACCCAGGTGGTGTCCCCGTCGTGGCGGACCGCGACCTCGCCGGCCGGCGGGCGCAGCACGGCCGGCGGCCGGCCGAGGCTCCGCAGCAGCCAGGCCAGCCCGACGAGGGGGTGGCCGGCGAAGGGGAGCCGGACACTGGGGGTGTGGATGTCGGCGGTGCCGAGGGCGGCGTCGTCGAGGAACACGGTCTCGCTGAAGCCGAGTTCGGCGGCGAGGGCGGCCCGTGCGGCCCGGCCGGGGAGAGCGGCACCGTCGCGCACGACGCCCAGCAGGTTGCCGCCGGCGCCCTCCGGTCCGCAGAACACCCGCAGCACATCCACGTCCACGTCCAACGACGCCACCGCTGCCACTGCCGCGGCTGCGTCGTTGACGGCATCCAGGTCATTCGCGTCGGTCATCCCCGCATTCAACAGCACGCCGGGGCACGGGAATCCGGGCGGGGGCGCCCGGGTGCGGCGGCGGTGCGGCGGGGGGCCGCGCCGAACTCCGGGGCGACCACCCGGACCAGCCCCCGCCGCAGCCCCGCGCAGAGCACACGGATGCGGACGCCGGCGCGGGTACGGGCGTGGGCGCGGAGCCGGAGGTGGCGGTGACGGCGCATGGGACCCCTTCCCGAGGAAACGCAAGAGAAGTTACTTAGGTAAGCCTAACCTAACTAGATCTCCGCGTGCCAAGGGCCCGGCGTCGGCGGCCCCCGGGCCGAGCGCCCGTCAGATCACGTTGTGGGCTCCGTATCCGATCCCCACGGACTTGTTCTCCCGCACCCCGGGTAGGGTTGCGCCGAATCGTGCCACCCCGGCGGCCACCCAGTCCGCCCCGGTCGCCCCGAAGGAGCCCGAGCCCCATGACACGCAGGTCGCCGTTCCGGGTGCCCGCAACACTGACGTCGGCAGCGGCGGCGCTGGTGATACTGAGCGGGTGCATGACGGTGCACGGCGAGCGGGAGATCCTGCCGGCGGTGTCGAAGGCGGACGCCGCGCAGGCGCTCAAGCACTTCACCGACGGCTTCAACAAGGCCAACCGCACGCTCGATCCGCAGCTGAACACCTCGTTCGAGGCGGGTGCGCTGCTCGCCATCGACCAGGCCGGGATAAAGGCGGCGCACGGCGTCAAGCCGAACGGCAACCCGGGGTTCGCCCCGCTCCGCTTCACGGACGCCCACTTCACCGTGCCCAAGCAGACGGGCTGGCCGAAGTTCTTCATCGGGGACGCGCTCAGCAACCGCAGGAACCGCAGCGGCGAGAGCACCCGCTGGTTCCTGGTGTTCAGCCGGGACGCCATCGGCGCGAAGTGGCGGGCGGTCTACCTCGCGACGTTCGACAGCAACACGGCCCCGGAGCTGAAGATCACGGACGGCTACGCGGAGGCGGTGCCCACCGACGGCTCGTCGGGGCTGACGGTCGATCCGGGCAAGCTGGGCCAGTCGTACGCCGACTACCTCAACACCGGCAAGGGCGGCGACTTCGCGCCGGGGCCGAACACCGACCAGTGGCGGGCCCAGCGCGCCCGGGACGCCAACCAGCCCGGCGCCCGTATCCAGTGGGAGGACCAGGCGTCGGACTACCCGCCGGTGGCGCTGCGGACCACGGACGGCGGTGCGCTGGTGTTCTTCTCGACCGTCTACCACCAGCAGAAGACGGTCTCCCCGGGCCTGATGATCACCGTGCCGCCGAGCCTGCGCGGCATCGTGGAGGGCCCGGACAAGAAGACCACGCGGATGGCCTTCACCACGGTCTCGGGCCAGGCGGTCACGGTCCCGGCGAAGAGCGCCGGCGGCAAGGTCACGGTGCTCAACCGGATCGAGGCGAAGACCTCGGCGAAGGCGCTGTAGCCGCAGCGGTCGCGGCGGAGATGCCGCCAGGGGCTGTCGGCGGGAGCCGGCGGCCCCTTCGCCGTCGGGCGCGGGCCCGTACGGGAGCAGGTCCGTACGGGAGCAGGTCCGTACCGGAGCAGGTCCGTACCGGAGCGGTCAGCGGCCGATCGGCCAGGCCGCGGTCTCGTGGTCGGGCTCGCGGTCGATGAACTCGGCGCAGGCGTCGGTGAGCGTTTCCAGCAGCGTCAGCGGGTCGGGCAGCGGGAGTTCGGGGCCGCGCAGCCAGGTCACGGCGGGCTGCTCGCCGGTGAGGGTCGAGGGCGGCAGGAGGACATAGCTGCCGCGGCAGTGCCAGCGCAGGCCCGGATGCTCGTCGAGGGTCTCGGGGTGGCAGTCCAGTTCGCACGGCCACCACTCGTCCTCGTCGTCGGGGGTGCCGCGGGTGGCGGTGAAGAACAGCATCCGGCCGTCCCCGAAGCCGGCGCCGCTGAGGCTGACCGGTCCGACGTCGACGCCCGCCGCGTCCAGCCGGCCGAGGGCGCTGCGGCCCGCTTCGACGGGGACGTCGAGGACGTCGTGGGCGATGCCGGTGGCGGTGACGAAGTTGGCCTCGGGGAGGGTGCGGACCCAGGCGGCGACCTTGTCGCGGTCGGTGGTGGCGACGGTCTGCCAGCCGAAGGAGATGGGGTGCCGTCCCGGGGTGGGACAGCCGATGCGCTCGCAGGAACAGCCGTAGCCGGAGGGGTGGGCGGCGGGGGCGACCGGGAAGCCCGCGTCGGCCGCCGCCAGCAGCAGGTCCGCACGGCCGCGCGCAGCCGCTGATCCCGTGTCCGTATCGCCGCCGTCCGTTCCGCTCTTCGGCCGGCGCAGCCACTGGGAGAACCTGCTCTTGCGTTCCATCTATCCCCTCACTTCGAGCGGTGGTCTGGGATCAATGCTGCCACCATCCGGGGCGCCAGGTGACCGGTGTGCGGATCCGGAGTGAACGCGGGACGGGCGAACAGGGGCAATTCACGCCATCACCGACCGACCGCCCGGTGCGGTCAGTCGCGCGGGCGCAGACCACGCAATACCTGGTCGACCAGGGTGTCGACGTAGTCGTGGGTCAGCTCGCCGGTGCGCATCAGCCACCGTTGTGAGAAGGGACTCAGCAGCATCTCCGCGGCGATCCGGACATCGATATCGGGGGCCACCTCGCCGGCCTCCTGGGCGGCGCGCAGCCGCTCGACGTAGACGCGGATGCCGGGCTCCATGAGACGGCCGACGAAGGTGCGGGAGAGCTCCTCGTCGTTGGCGCCGGCCGCCGCGAGGGCGCGGTACGGGGCCTGCCAGGCCGCGTCGTTGAACTCGTCGGCGGTGGCGCGGAGGACGAACTTCAGGTCGGCGGCCAGGTCGCCGGTGTCCGGGAGCCCCTGCCGGTCGTATTCCTCGACGCCCGCACTGAAGGCGTCCAGGAGGACGGCGGCCTTGGAGGGCCACCAGCGGTAGATCGTCTGCTTCCCGACGCCGGCGCGGGCGGCGATGCCCTCGATCGTGAGCTTGTCGTAGCCGACCTCGCCGACAAGGGCGAGGGCGGCGTCGAAGATCGCGCGGCGGGAGCGTTCGCTGCGGCGGGAGGCGTCGGGAGCTGCTTTGTTGGCCATGGGCGGAGTGTAGGCGAGGGAGAGGCGAGACGTATCGTCTTGACAAGACGGATCGTCTCGCTTGAAGATGGAGCGCAAGCGAGACGAACCGTCTCGCAGACGGTCCGGAGAAGGGAACTCGCCTCATGAGCAAGGGAAATGCAGGCGGCATGCTCGGTGTCGGCGGCACGCGCAGCAAGCTCTCGCGCGGCGCGCTGCGCGGCGGCACGGGCGGCGGGCGGAACGGCCAGGGAGGCCACGAGAGCCAGGCACACCGCCGCGAGCTGCTACGGAAAATGCAGGAGCGGACACAGAAAGGCTGAAGTTGCCCCCCGGCGCCGCGCCCCCCGGCGGAGGGTCAGGCCGGGGGCCAGTCGTCGCCCCAGGCGGCGTCGCGGGCCGCGCGGTAGGCCGTGCCCTGGCGCTTGGTGACCGTGCTCCGCCGGAGGCCGTCGTCCGCGGTGCACAGGTCCAACAGGACCTGGCCCTTGCGGAGTTGGGGCTTGCGGACGATCCGGGCGGCGGCCGGCGCGGCGTCGCTGCGGGTGGCGGCGACATAGCTGAACTTCTCGTCCTCGTACGCGAGGGAGCCGCCCTTGACCTGGCGGTGGAGGGAGGAGCGGCTGACCCGGACGGAGAAGTGGCACCAGTCTCCCCCAGCTACCGCTGGGGGTGCCCCCACCCTCGGGACGATCGGGCAGGCGGCGCTGTGCGGGCACGGCGCGACGATGCGCAGACCGGCGGCGACCAGCTGCTCGCGCGCCTCGCGGATGCGGAGGTAGCCCTCCGGGGTGCCCGGTTCGACCAGCACGACGGACCCGGCGGTGGCCGCGGCGGCGACCACCGCGCGGCGGGCCTCGGGGCGCAGCTCGCCGAGGACGTAGGAGACGGTCACCAGGTCGGTGCCGTCCGGGACGGTGAGGCCGTCGCCGATGATCTGCCGCTGCCACGTGGTGTCCGGCAGCATTCCGGCGGCCAGTTCGCGGCCGAGGTCGAGGGCGGGCTGGGCCCAGTCCAGGACCGTGCTGCGGACGCCGTCCCAGGTGGCCGCGGTGGCCCAGGTGGCGGCGCCGGTACCGCCGCCGATGTCGACATGGGCGGCCGGGGACCAGCCGGGGACCCGGGCGGCGAAGGCGGCCAGCGCGGCCCGTGCGGCCTCGAAGGTCGCGGGCATGCGGTAGGCGGCGTACGCGGCGACGTCGCTGCGGTCCCGGAGCACCGGGGCGTCGGTGGGGGTACGGCCACGGTAGTTGGCGATCAGCCGGTCCACGGCCTGCGCGGCCTGCTTGGGCGGCAGGCCGTCGAGCAGGCCGGCCAGGGCGGCGCGCAGTTCGTCGTGCATTCCGCAGATTTTACGGGGCCGGCGGCGTGCTCGGTCCGGCCGCTCAGCCGGCGTGCGCCACCGCGCGGGCCAGCCGGGTCGCGGCCAGCGCGCGGGGGGCGCTGCCGCCGTCGCGGCGGCGCGGGTGCACGGTGTTGGCCAGCAGGACGAGGAAGGTGTCGGTGGCCCGGTCCAGGACCAGGCTGGTGCCGGTGAAGCCGGTGTGCCCGGCGGCGCCCCGGCCGGCCAGTTCGCCCATGAAGTGCGGCTGGTCGACGCCGAAGCCGAGACCGGGCGGGTCGAGCAGCGCGGCGACCGCGTCCGGGCCGAGGATCCGGGCGGTGCCGTACGCGCCGCCGTTGAGCAGCGCGCGGCACAGGACGGCCAGGTCCTGGGCGGTGGAGAAGAGCCCCGCGTGCCCGGCGACCCCGCCCAGCGCCCAGGCGTTCTCGTCGTGCACCTCGCCGCGCACCATGCCGCGGTTCGCCTTGGCCCAGGGCCGCCGCTGGTCCTCGGTCGCGGCCACGCCCTGCGGCCCCAGCGGGCCGTACGAGGTGCTGGCCATGCCCAGCGGACCGGTGATGCCCGCGCGGATCAGGGCGTCCAGGCGGTGGCCTGTGAGCCGTTCCAGGATCAGCTGGAGGGCGATGAGGTTGAGGTCGGAGTAGCCGTATCCGGGGTGCGGGCCGCCGGACGGGGCGGCGGCCTCGGCCCACAGCAGCGCCAGTTGGGCGGTGCGCTCCCGGTGGTCGTGGAAGGGGAGCTCGGGGGCGAGCCCCGAGGTGTGCCCGAGCAGCCGGCGGACGGTGATGCCGGGGGCGAAGGCCGGGAGGTGGGCGGCGGCCGGCTCGTCGAGGGCCAGCCGGCCGCGCTCGACCTGCTGGACCACGGCGATGGCGGTGAAGAGCTTGCTGAGCGAGGCGAGGTCGAAGACGGTGCCGACCCGCATCGGCTCCCACAGGTCGCGCGGCAGCTCGACGCCGCGGTCCCGCTCGGGGTCGTAGCTGCCGTAGCGCACCGCCCAGCCGGCCGCCGCCTCGGCGGCGACCACCGGTCCGCGGCCGGCCAGCACCACGGCTCCGGCGCACCACGGCGGACGGCCGTCGGGCAGTGCCCGCACGCCGCTGACCAGCCGTTCCATCCAGGCGGGGTCCAGTCCCGCCTGGGCCGGTGTGCCGTGTCGGAGCCTGAGTGCGTTCAGAGCCGGGTCCTCTCGCCGCCGAGGTGCGCGGGGCCGTCCCCCCTACGCTGCCACGGTCGGCACATTCCCAGGAAGCTCACGAGCGCGAGAACGGCGCACGACAGCTGTACGACGGCCATCGGTACGGCCGTCCGCTCGCCCGCGATGCCCACCAGGGGGGAGGCCACCGAGCCGAGCAGGAACGTGGAGGTGCCCAGCAGCGCGGAGGCGGAGCCGGCCGCGTGCGGGGTGCGCAGCAGCGCCAGGGTGTTGGTGCTCGGCATGACCAGGCCCATCGCGGACATCAGCACGAACAGCCCGGCGGCCATCGGCACCAGGCCGACCCGGCCGAAGACCCCAGAGGACATCAGCAGCAGGCCGGCCCCGGCGAGCGCGACCAGCGCCAGGCCGGTGCCCAGCACCTTGTCCAGGGAGACCCGGCCGACCAGCAGCTTGCCGTTGATCTGGCCGGCCGCCACCAGCCCGACGGAGTTGACGCCGAAGAGCAGGCTGAAGGTCTGCGGGGAGGCGCCGTAGATCTCCTGGACGACGAACGGCGAGGCGGAGATGTACGCGAAGAGCGCCGCGAAGGCGAAGGCGCCGACGAGGAGGTAGCCGGAGAAGACCCGGTCGGCGAGCAGCTCGCGCATGGTGCGCAGGGCCTGTCCCAGGCCGCCCGGGTGCCGGCGCCCGGGCGGCAGGGTCTCGTGCAGCCGGCGCCAGACGAGGAGGGTGAGCGCCAGCCCGACGGCGGTCAGCACGACGAAGACCCCGCGCCAGTCGGTGATCCGCAGGATCTGGCCGCCGATGAGCGGGGCGACGACCGGCGCCACCCCGGAGATCAGCATGAGGGTGGCGAAGAAGCGGGCCATCGCCACACCGTCGTAGAGATCGCGCACCACCGCCCGGGCGATGACGATGCCGGCGGCGCCCGCCAGCCCCTGCAACAGGCGGAAGGCGATGAGGAGTTCGGCGTCGGTGGCGACCGCGCACAGGGCGGTGGCCAGGACGTAGACCACCATGCCGGCGAGCAGCGGGCGGCGGCGTCCCCACTTGTCGCTCATCGGGCCGACGATCATCTGGCCCAGGGCCATGCCCGCCAGGCAGGTGGTGAGGGTGAGCTGGACGGTGGCGGCCGGGCTGTCCAGGGCCGCGGTGACCTGCGGCAGCGCCGGCAGATACATGTCCATGGAGAGCGGCGGAACGGCCGTGAGACCGCCGAGGACGAGGGTGACGAGGAGGCTGGTGCGGCGGGACCCAGGCGGTGCGGCCGGTGCGGTGCGCGCGGCCGGTGCGTCCGGTGCCGGGCCCCGCCCGGCTATGGCCGGCTGGTCGGTGGGTTCGCCGCTCGGTTCGTCCGTGCTCGCGGCGGTTCCGGCGCCGGGCTCCGTCATGAGTGTCTCCATGGGTCGGTGATGGCCGCCCCATCGTGGCACGCGGCAGGCGGCGCCCGGTGCGGAGGAATGCAGTCCTTTCGACCCACGTCCGGCCCGCGCCGGGGCACACTCCGGCATGCGCCGGGGCCTGCGACCGGGTGCGCCGGGGCACACCCCGCGGCGTACGGACGGCCGGCGACCGGACCAACGGCGGCCGGGTCGCGGCCCTGTGGGGCGTCGCCGGGTTCGCTCCCCGTACGCCGTTACGCTGCCGCCATGGCACAGAACACAGAGCGGTCACCGGCCGCACAGGCGCCCCCGATGGCACGGGCCGGGCAGGTGGGCGGGACGGCGACCGCGGCCCGGCCGACGCTCCCGTCGCCGTCCTCGCGGGCCGGGACACCGCTGACGGCACCGGCGCCCCAGGAGGCGCGGGAGGGCGCGGCGGCGGCCCGCAAGGTGGCCGTGGTCACCGGCGCCGGCTCCGGCATCGGGCGGGCGGTCGCCCTGGCACTGATCGCCGCCAACTGGACCGTGGTGCTGGCCGGCCGGCGCGCGGCGGCCCTGGAGGAGACCGCCCGCCAGGTCGGGTACGCGGGCATCGGCGGCCCCGCGGTCCTGCCGGTGCCCACCGACATCACCCGGCCCGACGAGGTCGAGACCCTCTTCGCGACCGTACGGGACCGCTTCGGCCGGCTGGACCTGCTCTTCAACAACGCGGGCACCTTCGGCCCGCCCGCCCCGCTGGACGAACTCTCCTACGAGGACTGGCGGTCGGTCGTCGACGTCAACCTCAACGGCGCGTTCCTCTGCGCCCAGGCCGCGTTCCGCGCGATGAAGGCGCAGGAACCGCAGGGCGGCCGGATCATCAACAACGGCTCGGTCTCCGCGCACACGCCCCGGCCGCACTCCATCGCGTACACCGCCACCAAGCACGCGATGACCGGGCTGACCAAGTCGCTGTCCCTGGACGGCCGTCCGTACCGGATCGCCTGCGGCCAGATCGACATCGGCAACGCGGCCACCGAGATGACCGGCCGGATGCAGACCGGCATCCTCCAGGCGAACGGCCGCACGGAGGTCGAGCCGGTGATGGACGCGGCCGATGTGGCCCGGACGGTCGTGCACATGGCGGCACTGCCGCTGGAGGCCAATGTGCAGTTCGCGACGGTGATGGCGACGAACATGCCGTACATCGGGCGGGGTTGACGCACTCCGGGCCGCCCGGGAATAGCCGGGCGGCGGCGGGAGGTTCCCCGGCCATGACACACGACGCCCCCGCCGGGGACACCGCCCCCGAGATCCTCCGCTACACCGCGTTCTCCACCGACCCCCAGGGCGGCAACCCGGCCGGCGTGGTCCTGGACGCCACCGGGCTGGACGACGCCGCACAGCTCGCCGTCGCCGCCGGCCTCGGCTATTCGGAGACCGCGTTCCTGACCGCCCCGCCCGAGGGGCTGGGCGAGCCCGGACGGGCCTTCACCATCCGGTACTTCAGCCCGCTCGCCGAGGTCGCGTTCTGCGGCCATGCGACGGTCGCCACCGCGGTCGCCCTCGCCGAGCGCACCGGCCCCGGCGACTTCGTCTTCGCCACGCAGGCGGGCCCGGTCCCGGTGACCGTGGCCCGGCACGGCGACGCCCTCCAGGCCACCCTCACCAGCGTCGAACCGCACATCGACCCGGTCGCCCCGGCCGACCTCGACGAGGCCCTGGCCGCCCTGGACTGGCCCGCCGCCGACCTGGACCCGGCGCTGCCGCCCCGCATCGCCTACGCCGGGGCCCGCCATCTGGTCCTCGGCGCCGCCACCCGCGACCGGCTCGCCGCGCTCGACTACGACTTCGACCGGCTGGCGGCCCTGATGCGCCGCCTGGACCTCACCACCCTCCAACTGGTCTGGCGGGAGAGCGACACGGTCTTCCACGTCCGCGCCCCGTTCCCGGTCGGCGGTGTCGTGGAGGACCCGGCCACCGGCGCCGCGGCGGCGGCCTTCGGCGCGTACACCCGCGCCCTGGGCCTGGTCACCGCCCCGGCGACGCTGACCCTCCATCAGGGGCACGACCTCGGCCGCCCCGGCCTGCTGACCGTCGAGCTGCGGGCCGGCGACCCGCGGTCGCACGTCAGCGGGACGGCGACGGCGATCCCGGCGACGGACGCCTGAGGCACCGGGGCCCTGGGCAGGTCACCCGCCCAGGGCCCCCGCCATGCTGTCGAGGTCGGCGAGGAGCACGGCCAGCCGCCGCTGCGGGACCGCCTCGACCATCCGCCGCTCGATGGCGTAGACCGCGGACCGGGCCGCGTCGAGACGGCTGCGGCCCTCCGCGGTGAGGTGCGCCGGCAGGGCCCGGCCGTGGTCGGTGGTGGCCGGCCGGGAGATCAGCCCGGCGTCCTGGAGGCCGCGGAGGACGACGTTCATGGACTGCCGGGTGACGAACGCGCCGCGGGCCAGCTCGGCGTTGGACAGGCCGGGCCGCTCGTCGAGGAGTTCGAGGCAGGCGTACTGCGGCACCGTCAGGCCGTGTTCGCGCAGCGCCCTGTCCATGGCGCCGCGCAGCGCCGCGGCGGCGCGTTTGAGTCGGTACCCCACGTGCTCGGTGACGTCCCGGGCGGCGTGCGGCGAGTCCACGTGCTTGCGCTCTTCCATGTCAGGATTTTGACACAGGAAGCCGCCCCGCGTACCGTCAGGCATGTCAAAGTCCTGACATCACGCATCCGAGGAGGACCCGTGCCCGCGACCCTCGACGGCCCTGACTTCATCGCTCTCCAAGTACGCGACGTCCAGGCGGCAGCCGCCTTCTGCGAAGACCACCTCGGTCTGCGGCGGGCCCCGGCCTCGCCCCCCGGCGCGGTGGTGTTCGCCACCGAGCCGATCCCGTTCGCCGTCCGCGAACCGCTGCCGGGGGTGGATCTCGACGGCTCCGCGCGGCCCGGGCTCGGGGTGGCCCTGTGGTTCCGCACCGCCGACGCCCAGGAGCTGCACGACCGGCTCGCCGCCGCCGGAGTGCCCATCGTCAGCCCGCCCCGGGACAGCCCCTTCGGCCGCACCTTCACCTTCACCGGCCCCGAGGGCTACGCCCTCACCGCCCACGGAGGCTGACCGCCCCGCCCGCCCCTTCCCGCTCGCGGCGGGTGCGCACCTCCCGGACGACCGCATCCCCGCCCACCTGCCGCGAGCGGACTCCCGCACGCGCCACCGCCCGGCGCACACACCCTCAAGTCCCTCCGCCGGAAGCGTCGTTCGCCCGGCCCGCCGCACCAAAACCCCGCGAGGCGGACCATCGCGGGACACACCGCCCAAGACACCCGCCGCGCATCCCGTGCGGCCAAAGCCGGCCAGGATCCCCGCCCGGTCGTCGATCCCTCACGCCAATTCCACAACCCGCCCCCTGCCGCCCCACCGCGGCCGGTGGCAGCCTTGCACCTCCGATCCGCCGCTACCCGATCGGAGTTACGCGTGACACGACCCCGCCAAGGCATACCGGCCGTTGCCGCCGGTGCGCTGCTGGCCCTGCTGCTCCCCACCGGCCAGGCCGGTGCGGTCACCCCGCAGCACACCCCGCGCGCCGCCACCGCAGCCTCCCCGCTCCGCACACCGGACGCCTTCTGGACCGCGGACCGGATGCGTGCCGCCACCCCGCTCGACCTCGCCATCTCGGCGCCGGAGGAGGGCAGTTCCGCCGCGGTCCCCCGCAGCGGCCCGCTGACGGTGCTCCCCACCCTCCCGCAACTCCAGCTCCCGAAGGTGCCCTCGCTCCCACCGCTCCCCTCACTCCTCCCCGGGGTCGAGACCGGCGGCCCCTGGAACGGCCGCGGCGCGGTCACCAGGACCACCGGGCGGGTGTTCTTCACGTACCAGGGCCGCCTGGCCTCCTGCTCCGGCGACGCGGTGACCGGCGCCAACAAGAGCACCGTGCTCACCGCCGGGCACTGCGTGAAGCTGGGCGGCGCCTGGCACACCCACTGGGTCTTCGTCCCCGGCTACCACGACGGCAAGGCCCCGTACGGCAAGTGGGCCGCCGCCAGAACGCTCTCCACTCCCCAGTGGACGGCGAAGGAGGACATCGACTACGACGTCGGAGCCGCGGTCGTCGCCCCGCTGGGCGGCAGGAAGCTCACCGATGTCGTCGGCGGCCAGGGACTGTCCTTCAACTCCGGCTACCACCGGCAGATGTACGCCTTCGGCTATCCGGCCGCGGCCCCTTACGACGGCAGCAGGCTCATCTACTGCTCCGGCGCCACACTCAAGGACCCGCTGCTGTCCGAGGACCACGGACTGCCCTGCAACATGACAGGCGGCTCCAGCGGCGGCCCCTGGTTCACCTCGTTCAACGAGCGCACCGGGACCGGCCTCCAGTCCTCGGTCAACAGCTTCGGCTACCAGTTCCTGCCCAACACCATGTTCGGTCCGTACTTCGGCGCCGACGCCAAGAACCTCTACACCAAGGCCCAGAAGGCCTGACGGACGGACGGCGAGCGAGCCGCACCCCCGCGGCCCGCTCGCCGTCCGCTCACTCCTTCACCGCCACCGCGCACTCCGTGTCCGGCCGGTCACAGGCCGACGGCCCACCGCGCCCCAGCTCACCGGACGGCTGCACGACGGTCGCCCCGCCCTCCCGCGGCCCCGCCCCGAAGGTGTCGTCCCGCCACCCCAGCAGCGCCGAGGCCATCACCACGATCAGCACCATCACCGCGAACACCAGCAACGGCCGCGCCCGCCGGGCCAGTTGCCGCATCCGCCCGGACCGCCGCGGCCCCGCCCCGTACGCCCCCCGGGGCCCCGGGACCGTCCCCGTGCGCCGCACTCCCAGCGCGCGCCCCAACCGCCTCTTCCAATACACCAACCGGTAATAGAGCTTCAGCACCGCGGTGCCCCCTCGTGCGACAACTCAGGAAAGGCACGAGGGTACTGGTCCCCGGCCGGCACAGCCCCCGTGTGCGGGCAACGTGGGCTACGACGGTCGCCGACCGGGCCCTCACTCCGGGGTTACCCAGCAACGAATCCAATATGTCCACGAACCGCGCCGGATTCCCCGTTTCCTCCCCCTTCTCACCTTTCCCCGCAACTCCGCCCCGAACAACGACAGTTCCTCTCGAATCACCTCGAACAACCGCATTTCATCACGCAGCGGCCGTGCCCTGCTCACCAGCACCCCGGTCACCGGGGGCCTGGTCACCGGGGTCCGGGCCGCCGGGGTGCGGGGCGCCGGGATGCGGGGCGCCGGCCCCTTGTGACGGAACCGACATGCCACGCCGCACACGGCAACGGCCCCGCGCCGACCCCCCGGAGAACGGGAGCGGAGCGGGGCCGGAACGCGCACGCGTCGCGCCGGGCGTCAGCTCAGCCCGGACAGGCCCTTCAGCGGAAGCTGGTCCGTGGACGGCAGCCCCTGCGTGGGCAGGCCCTTGGCGGTGGGCAGCGCGCCGGTGGTGGGCAGACCCTTGGCGGTGGGCAGCGCCTCAGTGGTGGGCAGGCCCTTGGCAGTGGACAGCACCTCAGTGGTGGGCAGACCCTTGGCGGTGGGCAGCGCGCCGGTGGTGGGCAGGCCCTTGGCGGTGGGCAGCGCCTCGGTGGTGGGCAGACCCTTGGCGGGCAGCCCGCCGATCAGGCCGCCCTCCCCGGCCATCTTCGCGGTCTCGCCCACCAGCTCGGAGGCCGAGCTCGCCACGCTGCCGGCGGTCTGGGTCGCCGCCGGCGTCACCTTCTCCACGGCCGCACCCGACGCCTTGCTCGCCGCGGGAACCGCCTTGTGGACGGTCTTGTCCCCGGTATCTCCCGCGAGCTTCGTCGCCGTCTGCCCGACCCCGCCCACCGCGCCGCCGACGCCATCGGCGTCGACATTGGTCAGCCCGCCCATGTCAGGGACCTTCGGCAAGTCCGCGGCCTGCGCTCCGGCAGCCGACCCCAGCGTCATCGCGGCGGCGGCCATACCCACTGCCGTAAGAACTCGTCGCATCAAGGACTCCTAGAGAGAGGGAGATGTGCTTGTGTGATGAGAACGATGAGCTGCCCGACCGGACACGCACCGACGGTGCTCCATGGGGCGCGAAACCGAAGAGGGGGCGGACCGCCCGCCCCGTACGCCGGTCCCCGCGCCCCGAGGCCACCACGGAGTCGAGCCGCCGCACCGGACGACGAATCGGCAGGTCAGGCCAGGCGACGCGCCCCCGACCCTGATCCCGCACCCGAGCCCTTGACTGCGCCCCCATCCGCATCCGTGTCTGCGTCTGCGTCCGCGTCCGCGTCCGCGTCTGAGTCCGCACCTCCCCTCCCACCCCGCATCCACTGGCGCAGCGACGGACCACCCCGCAGGCACCACAGCGCGATGACCGGATCGCAGATCGCGCAACCCAGTGACGAGTCATGGACGAACGGGATCAACGGGCTGCCCTTGAGGTGGTGGACGACGTCCCACGCGGTGTGCAGCAGCCAGCCGATGCCGATGAACGTCCACGAGTCCAGGCCCCGGTAGGCGACGTAGGTGCTGAGGGCGGTGAAGGCGAACTCCCAGCCGCCCATGCCGCCGCCGCTGAGGTACGCGGCGCCGGCGCCGGCGACCATGACCGCGTTGACGCGCCGACGGTGCGGTTCGCGGACCAGGGTCATCAGCAGCGCGTAGAGGACGCCGATACCGATCGGCATGAGGTACTGCATCCGAAGTGCCTTTCCTTGGAGCGGAAGATGGCCCTGGGCAGCCGGCGGCCTTCAGGCGAGCGCCGGGTGCGGGCCGGATCGCTCCCGACGCTAGACGGGCGCAACCGCACTCCCCAGTGGCATTGATGCCGGTCTTCAACGGAATACCGCCAGGCCCGCCAGGCGCCCCGCCTACTGAAGAACCAGGAACCGCGAGTCGGCCCCTGCCCTCATCACCACCACCCACGCCCCGCTAGATTCCCGCCATGCACACGGTCGCCGTCCTCGCGCTCAACCATGTGATCCCGTTCGACCTGTCCACCGCCATCGAGGTCTTCGGCCGCACCCGGCTGCCCGATGGACGCCCCGGCTACCGGATCCGCGTCTGCGCCCACCAGCCGGAGATCGACACCGGTGCGTTCACGCTGCGGGCGCCGTGGGGCCTGGACGGGCTCCGGGACGCGGACACCGTCATCGTCCCCGGCACCGCCACCCCCACCGCCCCGCTCGCACCGGCCGTACGCACGGCGCTCCGCCAGGCCGCCGCCGCGGGCACCCGGATCGCCTCCCTCTGCACCGGCACCTTCGCACTGGCCGCCAGTGGCCTCCTGGACGGCCTGCGCGCCACCACCCACTGGAACGCGGCCGACCAACTCGCCGCCGCCTACCCGGACATCGACGTCGACCCCGCCATGCTGTACGTCGACAACGGCCGGATCCTCACCGCCGCGGGCGCCGCGGCCGGGCTCGACCTGTGCCTGCACATGGTCCGCCGCGACTACGGCTCGGCGGTGGCCGCCGACGCCGCCCGCCTCTCCGTCACACCGCTCGAACGTGAAGGCGGCCAGGCCCAGTTCATCGTCCACGACCACGCACCCGCACCGGCCGGATCGGCCCTGGAACCGCTCCTGACCTGGCTCCGGGACAACCTGGCCGACCCGCTCACCCTCGACGACATCGCCACCCACGCGGGCGTCAGCACCCGGACCCTCATCCGCCGCTTCCGCGAACAGACCGGCACCACTCCGCTCCAGTGGCTCCACCGCACCCGCATCCGCCGCGCCCAGCACCTCCTGGAGACCACCGGACACTCCGTCGAACGCATCGGCGCCCAGGTCGGTTTCGGCTCCCCCACCGCCTTCCGCGACCGCTTCAAACGCACCACCGGCGTCAGCCCCCACACCTACCGCCGCACCTTCAGCCGCCCGACCGATCACGAGGCGTGCTGACTCGCAGCCGGCCGCCCACCGAACGTCCCTCACGCCACGGCAGCCTCCACATGCACAACAGCCGCCGATCCCGCCCAGAGCCACACCCCGCGCCGGAGATCTTCCCGAAGGAGGCCGTGTGCATGGTGAGTGAGACTCTCCGACTGAGCACCCCCACCCCCATCCGCATACCCGGAGGCTCCGGCGAAGGCGGACACGAGTCGGCCGATGCGCCGAGGATGGGTGGGGCTTTTGGCGGCGGGCGTTGTGACCTGCGTGTACGCGGCCCGGGGCCCACCACGGTGCACATCCGGTGCACGACATCGGGCAGCCGAGCGTGAAGCGGTGATACAGCCACACGCAGGGGAAGACGGCCTCGGCCGGGAACCGGGAGCCCTTGTACGACGGCACCACCACTGTCCCCTCCTCATGCCGAACGACCCCAGGTTCTTCCCAGGCACGGGGGCCCGGCAGCCAAGTCGACCACGCCGTGCCAATGGTGGAGAACGGCCCGCAGCTCGGGCGGTGTTCGTTGATGGGCGGCGTGGGGCCGGGTTCGCGGTGACCTCGCCCTCTCCGAACTCGTCCTGGTGGGCATGCGGTTGAGGGGTGGTATTTCCGAAGCCGCGGACACCGGTCGGTGCGGTGACCGCAGGCCGCTCGTCGCGCAGTTCTCGGGATTCAGGGGCCAGTCAGGTCAGGTTCCGGTCAGCTCGGTCGGTGGTGGAGCAAGGTGGCCCGCAGCTCGTTCTCGGTGATCTGCTCAGCGGGGTGGTGGAGCGTCCAGCGATGGGCCTCGCCGTCCATGGGCAGCACCTCGACGACGGTTTCCAGCGGTGGGCAGCCGACCTCGCCACAGACGAGTTGGCGGATTTTGACGGCAGTGTCGTCGTCCAGGCCGAGCAGGGCGTGTACGGCATCCTTCAGTTCGCGGAGGTGCGGGGTCGGCCAGGCGATTCCTGGGCGCGGTTCCAGGTACATGGGGGGGGCTCCTTGGTTGCGGAATGAGGGGCGGGCGGCGCAGACAGCGCCGGTGAGGTCGACGGTGCGTTCGGCGGCGATGCCGATGTCGCAAGCCTTGTGACTGGGCCGCCTCTCGATGATGTCGGTGTCCGCGGGCGGGGTGTGCTGCATGCCGCGGCACGGCTGGGGGTGGCGGTGTCGGTCGGCGGGACGCAGCCGGTGCGCCCCGTCGGCCTGTCCGTTCGCGTACGGCGTCCACACCGCTGTCCGCCTGCGGCTCGCGCAGCGTGGTGGAGAGTGGTCGGTGGTCAGGCCGAGCGAAGCGGCTTCGGCAAGCAGCAGGGCGTGCGGCGCCTGGGCCGACACGAAATCCCGGCGACCGGTGGGCAGCACCCGCATGATCGCCCTGCGCTGCCATGTCGTTCTGTCGTGGTGGCCCGTGAGGCGGTGTGTGGCTTTGCGGGCCCGCCGCCCCCGAGCCAGGACGCAGGCGTCCCGGGCGGCTTCCTGGTGGTGGTTCAGTTGGGCGGTGTGCGGGTGGTGGCCCAGTCGGATGTGCTGACGGGCGGTCGGGCAGCGTGGGGTTGTCTGATCAAGGTCACCTGCCAGATGGCGAGGAGCAGCAGCGTGCCGGTTTCGGCGAGGAGGCTGAGGACGGCTTGCGGCTCGGGCTGTAGCCCGTGCTCGGTGAAGCCGAACACGCCTACGGTACGCGAGGCGGTGAAGCCGCCGAGGGCGCCGAGCGCGACACCTGCCGCGGCGGTCCGCAGCAGCAGGGGTGGTGTCCCGACCAGCAGCAGGGCGGCGAGGGCGAAGGAAGCGCTGGCCTGGAGCAGGAACAGGGGGCCGATGAGGTGGATGAAGCGGTACCCGTCGATGTAGAGCTGGGCGTGGATGTATCCGCCGGCAGCGAGGGTTGCGGCGGTCGCCGACCGCAGGGTGGGGGCGAGGAGTCTTCGGGCGTTCATGCCAGCCTCTGGTCCTTGACGGCCAGTTCGCGGTCGCCTTGGCGGAAGCCGACGCTGCGGATGCCGAGTGCTTCTTTGAGCTGCCGGGCAGGGACGACCTGCGGGGTGGGGGCGTGGGCGCGGCCCGGTTTGGGCAGGGGGTAGGCGGTGGTGGTGGCGGAGTGGAAGGTGATGTTGCCGTCTGTCTTGGTGAACAGCTGGTGGACGTGCCCGTTGAGACAGGTGACGGAGGAGAAGCGGCGCAGGAGGGCGATGACCTTGAGGGCGTCGTCGGTGCTCCAGCCCCACTGCGGGTACATGGCGAACAGTGGGATGTGGCTGAAGACCACGATAGGGGTGTCCGACGACAGTCCGGCGATGTCCTTGCGAACGAAGTCGATCTGTTCGTTGCCGAGGTGGCCGAGCTTCTCCAGGCTCAGGGTGTTGACCAGGGCGATGAAGTGCACGCCGTGGGTGTCGAAGCTGTACCAGCCGTCGCCGAGCGTGCCCATGCCGAAGGTCCGCCGGTAGGCGCGGCCCGCATCGCCGATGGAGTCGTGCTCGCCCGGCACGGTGAAGATGCGGTCTGTCTTCATTCCGGCCATCAGCTGCTTGACCTGGTCGAACTGCCCGGCCGTGGACAGGTGGGTCAGGTCGCCGCTGTGCATGACGAAGTCCGGTCTGAATCCGAGTGAGTTGACCTGGTTGATCGCTTCGGTGAATGAGCCGACCACGTCCAGGTTCGCCGGACCCCGGAATCCGATATGGCTGTCGGAGACCTGCACGAACCGCAGCGCGCCACGTCCAGCTGCGCCGGCCCCGGCGGCAGCCGCGGCGTTGGCGTCCCGGGAGTCCGCGATGTGGCTGAGCACTTCTCCACCGGCCACGGTCAGCACCACCGCGCCGCCGAACCACCCTGCATGCCGGAGGAGTTGACGCCGATTCATGCCGTGTTCGGTATCGGGCCGACCGGCGTCTCCGGTCGATGCCCCGTCGTCACTGTCGTAGTAGTTGGTCATCAGGTCACCTCCACGGTGGCGGTCATGAACGGATGGATGGTGCAGAGGTAGGCGTAGGTGCCGGGCTTGGTGAACGTGTAGCTGTAGGTGGCGTGGGTGGCCAGGGCGGCCGAATGCAACGGGCCGCCCGATCCGGTGCTGGTGACGGTGTGGGGGTCGGTGTCCTGATTGGTCCAGGTCACCGTCGTGCCCGCTTTGACCTTCAGCGTGGCCGGGGAGAAGGCGAAGTTCTTGATCGCCACGGCGTTCCCGGCCACCGGTGCGGCCGGCGCGCCCGTGCCCGAGGGACTCATGGGCATGCTCATGCTCGGCATCGGCGAGGCGTCGGAAGCGGAGCCCGCCGCGTTTCCCGACCCCGTGGCTCCGGGCATGCCTGCCGTCTGGTGCTGACCGGGACCGGGGGTGATGGCGCCGGCTCCGGTGGACGAGGAATGCGACGACTGGCCGCATGAACTGAGGAGCCCCAGCGCGCCGGCAGTGGCGATGGTGGCGACGGCCAGCCCGGCCGCAGTCCGTGATCGACGGCCTGGTGCGCGAAAGTTCAGGTGCATGGTGTCCGTTCCTCACTGATCAGGCGGAGACGGGGACTGTGCCGGCTGGGCGGACGTCACCGCAGGGATGCGTGTGGATGCCCTGTTCATGGGCGCGTGCCCGTCACGGATCCAGCGGTCGCGCACCGGCCGAGGCTGCGCGGTGGCGCCGACTTCGCGGCACGGGGGCGGGGCGAGCACGGCCGGTGCCAGGAGCGCGTGCGTCGCGTGGTGTTTTTCGGTCACCTCAGGTCCATCCTTTGCCACATGGGGAATCGATGAGGAGCTGCGCGTAAGGCGGCTCTTGTCCGGCTCCACGGGCGGCGGGGTTTCCACGGTTCGGTAGATATGCACTTTTTGTGAGATCTCTTGGTATCGCCGCGGATCGGCCGGCCTCCTCCAGGCCGCGCACGCCTGGTCCTTGTGGTGCCGCAAGGCCCGGCAGGGGCGTATCACCCGCGGCGGCACCCACAGAGCGTGACCTGTACCGCGCCGTGCGTTACAGGACAAAGCGGTACATGTGCGCGATGATCGACTTATGCCCTGGAGTTCCCGAAAACGTGGTCCAAGGACCGATCCGGATCGCTCCGCGCACCGTGTCTCTGGTAAAGGGACCCTTTCGACCGCAGACGAGGAACTGCTGCGCACTCTGTACGCGGAGCACGCAGGAGCCCTGTTCCACTACGTGCTGCGACTGACCTCAGGAGATCGGCAATGGGCGGAGGATGTGGTGCAGGAGACGATGCTGCGAGCGTGGCAGCATCCCGCCGCGTTCGACCCCGCACGCGGCCCGGCCCGGGCATGGCTGTGCACGGTCGCCCGGCACCTGGTCATCGACGCCCACCGGGCCCGGCAGGCCAGGCCGGCCGAGGCCGGCGGCGAGGTGCTGGAGCGAGCCGCCGAGCAGAAATCCGGCGAGGACGAGATCGAGCAGGCACTGCAGAGCTGGGCGGTTGCCGACGCGGTCCGGTCACTGTCCCCGGACCACCGCGCCGTCCTGCTGGAGACCTACTTCCGCGGCCGGACCATGGTGGAGGCCGCACAGGTGCTGGGCATCCCGCTGGGCACCGTGAAGTCGCGGACGCACTACGCCCTGCACGCCCTGCGACTGGCGCTACAGGAACGGGGCATCACGCCATGACCGCGGCGGGCAGGAGGTGGCGGCCATGAGCGCGGAGCACGACACCCTCCGGCTGGCGCTGGGAGGATACGTCCTGAGCACGCTGCCCTCGGCGGAGAGGGAACGGGTGCGCCTCCACCTCGCGGAATGCGCCGAATGCCGAGCCGAACACGCCCAGCTGGCGGGATTGCCTGCGCTGCTGGCGACGGTGACCGAAGCCGAAGCCTCGGGCCAGACGGTGCCGACGGCCGACGGGGACCTGGCCGACCGACTGGTGGCACGGGCAGCCGAAAGCGCACAGCGCTCCCAGCCCGAACGGCCCGCCGCGCCCGCGGTGGCGCAGGCGCCAGAGGGCGGTGTGCTGGAGAGGCTGCTCCAGCAGGCCGCGTCCCGGCGCCGCAGGACCTGGCGTCTGCAACTGGCCGGCGCTGCCGCCTCGCTGACGTTCATCGCGGCAGCGGCCGGCGGCACTTGGCTGGCGGCCGTCGGAACCCTGGGCACTCAGGCCACGCCGCCCGGGCCCACCGCGCCGGCTACCTGGCGCACCTTCTCCGGAAGCGATTCCACCACCGGCGTCACCGCCTCGGTGAAGGTCTCGCCCTCTGCCTGGGGCAGTGTCGTGCAGGTCTCCGCCAAGGGGGCACCCGCCGGAATCACCTGCCGTCTACAGGCGATCGGGCCCGGCGGAGCCCGGACGGACGTCGCCACCTGGCGGGCAGGCACCTACCCTCCCGGCACCACCATCCAAGGAGCGGTCGCCATGTCGCCGGGAGCCATCGAGCACTTCGAGATCCACGCAGGCAACGGTCAGAAGCTGGTCACCATCCGGGCGTGACGCGAGGCCAGGACGGTCGGGCCCTGGTCACCCTCGCCCCCGGGCTCCAACGAATCGGCCCAGCCCTCAGCCGACTTGATGCGTGAGTGCGCCGACGGGTCGTGCACTCCCTGTCCGGGTGGCCGGTGGCGCCGCCTGGTCTTTACGGTGGCCCGGCCGAGGTGTTCCCCTCCCCCGCGCGAGCAGCGGTATGCGGTTCACCGGACGGCCCGCGACCTCAACTCTCCTTTTCCTCCGAAGTCCGTGCAGCCCGGAGGAGAGGATCCAGGATGTCCGTACGCCGAGTGGCGCGACCAAGCCGAGGTGCGGGCAGGGACGTTCGTCCGGCTCGACGGCGTGAGGTTCCCGCGAGGCCGTCCGGAAGACCACGGGCGGGGAGACCGAGCCGCCGGTGCCTGGTTCGGCCGAGTGCGGCATCGAGCTCCGACAGAGGCGAGTGGGTCCAGCCAGGCCGCCGGCAGTGACATGACTCGCAAGAAGTCGAACAAAAGGGATGAATAACTCGAACCGTTCGGCATGCGTCGTCCGTGGAACTTAATGAGCGCGGCCATACAGGATCCCGCCCACCGACCGCCCCCGAAGTTGTCGGCGGTCCCCCATTCCGGCCTCCGCACATCCACAGAAGAGCCAGAAGACCATGTTTGTGACCGATTTCCCCAGCCCGAGTTCGCTGCTCGGCCGGCCCAGCCGCCACGAGGCGCTGCTCACCCTGCCCGCGCAGGAGGCGCACGTCTCCGCCGCTCGTCACTTCGCGGCCGATCTGCTGGAGACCTGGAGTGTGCCCGCGAGCGAGCGGGACTCCGCCGTTCTCATCGTCGACGAACTCGCCGCCAACGCCGCGCAGTACGGCCACGAGCGCATGACCCTGCTGCTCGTCCTCGACGACGGCACTCTGCACATCGTGGTCACCGACTCCGGCACGACCGTGGAACACCATCGCCCCGACATCGCCCCCGACGAACACGGTCGCGGCACCGGCATCGTCCAGTACCTCTCCCAGTCGACCGAGGTCCACCAGACACGCAGTGGCCGCGAAGTCCGCGCCTGCCTGAGGTGCTCGCCATGACCGGGCCGGACGTTCCGCACGAGCTGCGACCCCCTGCCGGGGCCGGCGCCGCCGCACAGCGACGGGTCACCGGGGGCGGCTGCGGCGCCGGGTCACCCGACGACCCGTCGCGTGGGCCTTCGCGACCCACAAGCCGTGCCCCGTCGACGGCAGCCCGAGCCCGGCCCCAGGTGCCCATGCGGTCCGCGGCACACCCATCGAGCCTTGATCACGGCGACCCCGACCACGACACGGTGCTGTCAACGCTGCGGCGCCGGCCCCTACGTACCGACGGAGGTGTGAGCGTGAACGCCACCCCGAACAGCGACGCGGGCATCAGCGCCCCGCCCCCGCACGAGGCGTACGCGAACGCGCCGGACCTGCGCCGCGAGATACACCAAGTGCTCGCACTCGGGGCCGAACGCGACGGCCGCCAGGCCAGGCCCGTCACCGGCCCCCCGGTCGACGCGACGGCCGCCGAACGCACCTGGCGGCTACGCCAGGCCGCCCTCATGGACCGGATGGCCCTGGACGACCGCGGCCCCGGCCCGGTCGCAGCCGCCGCAGAGACCGCCGAACGACTCGTCCTGCTCGACCGCCGCCATCCCGACCTGGTGGCCGGCCCGCACCACCCCGACGCGATCACGCTCGCCCCCAGCCGCCGCCTCTACGTCCGCCAGGAGTACGCCGCCTGGACGGCCGCCGGGCACCCCGGGACCTGAATCGACCCCGACCCGACAGGAAGAAGGAGACATGACCCGCAACGACATCGACACCCGGCACGCCCCCGCAGCAGCCGGCCGACTCCACTCGCCTCGCCTTCCACGCCCGACAGCCAGGTGTGAACATCGCGCCGGCCGTCGACAGGAACGGTCACGCCAGGGAAGGCCGTTGAACGCACCGTGGCCGAACGCGAAGACGCATCGGCTGCTCCAGGTGCCCGCACGTGGTTGCTCCCAGGGACGGCGGCTGGGCCTCCATCCGGCGGCCCAAACTCCCCCGCACACTCCGCGGGCCGGACAGTCGGCGCAAGGGGCCATGCAGGTCACAGGCGGCGAACTGCGCCTCGCCGTACGCCCGTTGCCGGTCGGGCTCCCCGCGATTGCGCCGGCGGCGCACGACGAATTCACTTGCCAGGCCCGGCTGGACGACGCCGTGGGAATCTCCCGATGGTGCGGGCGGCGGACACCGGTGAAACCGCCGTGCCACGTGCACCGGGAATCCTCCTCCCAGGCGCCCGCGCACGAGACCGCGCGCGCTCCCGCTCCCACCGCTGCCGCGCAGGAACAAGCGGCACGGATCGCCAAGTCCGGTATGAAGGCCGACGCGTTCGAAAGGGTGGTGTGACGATGTTCCGCAACGCGCTGGAACCCTGGCACCTGCTGATCCTGGTCGCGGTGGTGGTTTTGATCTTCGGCTCGAAGAAACTCCCCGACACGGCCCGGGCGCTGGGCAAGTCCATGCGGATCCTCAAGAGCGAGACCAACGCCATGAAGGACGACGGCGCCTCGAACGAGCCACGCCCCGAGCCCGAGCCTGCACCGGGACCGCGGACGATCTCGGGCGCTCCCGGAGACACCGCCACCGCCCGCACCGCGCCCACCGACAGCACGACCAGCCACTGGGACTGAGCCCGGTCCTGCGCGCCCCTGGCAGCACTGTTTCCCGGCCCGAGCGCGGCGCGCGGACGGTCTGAGGACCTTCGTAAGCCGCCCACCCTCGGGCCGGGCAGGGCAGATCGGCTCGCGGTAAGTGGGCCGACCTGGACCAACTGCCTCCTGGACGCGCTACCCGCCGCAACCGGCGCCGTGGCGAGCTCGCGCCCCACCGGGTGACGGAGACGATCAAGTACTGACGCAGGGCCGGTAGTTTCCGGTCTGCCGCACGAGATGAGGACTGGCGTGTCCCAGTCGGCCCGCACCAAGCAGAAAGATCCCGAGGGGCGGATGCCGCTCGCGGAGCACCTTCGTGAGCTCCGCAACCGGCTCGCCAAGACCGTCCTTGCCATCCTGGTCGTCACGATCGCCGCGGCCTTCTCCTACAAGGGCATCGTCAACTTCCTCACCAGGCCGGTGCTGGACTCGGTCGGCTGCCCGACGTCCTTCGCCGATCTGGCCAAGCAGACCGCGGACACCGCCTGCGCGCGGATCACGATCAGCGGTCTGCTCGCGCCCTTCACCCTGGCGCTGAAGGTGTCCCTGATGGCCGGCGTCGTGTTGGCCTCGCCGGTATGGCTGTACCAGCTGTGGGCGTTCGTTGCCCCCGGCCTGCACAAGCACGAGCGGAAATACGCCTACGCGTTCGTCGGCGCGGGCGTCCCGCTGTTCTTCGGCGGCGCCTTCTTCGCCTACAAGGTGCTGCCCAAGACCGCGAAGGTGCTGATCGGCTTCACCCCGCACGGGGTGGACAACCTGCTGCCGTTGGACGATCTGCTCGACCTCGTCACCCGCATGGTGGTCGTCTTCGGTCTCTCCTTCGAGATGCCGCTGCTGCTGGTGATGCTGAACCTCACCGGAGCGCTGTCCGGTCGGCGGATGCTCGGCTGGTGGCGCGGCATGATCATGGGGATCACGGTCTTTTCGGCTGTGGCGACGCCGAGCACGGACCCGCTGACCATGCTGGCGATGGCCGCGCCGATCTGGGGGTTCTATTTCGCCGCCGTTGGCTTTTCGCTTCTCCATGACCGGCGCAAGGCCCGAAGAGAGGCAGCGGGACCCGGCGACGACGAGATCTCCGACCTCGACCTCACACCGCAGGACATCGGCGAAGTGGAATCGGTGTCCGCCGGCCGGGCCCTGCCCGCGCAGCCGGACGCCGGCGACGACCGCGTCGACGGTGAGACGACGTGACCTGAGGGGGCCTTCACCAGGGCCGGGGACCGGCGCGGTGGCCTGTGAGGGCTCCGTGTGACGCTTCAGCCAGCGACTTCCGCCGGTCCGGCCGCCGGTCGAGGAGTTCGAACGGTGCGCAGGCCGCGCGCTGTGGAGGGGCCTTCCCAGCGCACGGCTCGCTCACTGTCCAGGCCGAACTGGTCCATGACACGGGCGACGACGTGGTCGACGAGGTCGTCGATGCTCTCCGGCTCGTTGTAGAAGGCCGGCATCGGCGGCAGGATCGTCGCGCCCATCCGGGACATGGCCAGCATGTTCTCCAGGTGGAGGGTGGACAGGGGCGTCTCGCGGACACCGAGTACGAGGCGCCGGCCCTCCTTGACGACGACGTCCGCGGCCCGCGCGATCAGATCGCTGCCGTACCCTGCCCGGATCGCCGCGAGGGTCTTCGCACTGCATGGCAGGATCACCATGCCGTCGGTGCGGAAGGAACCGCTGGAGATCGACGCCGTTTGATCGTCCGCGCCATGCGTGACGTCGGCGAGGGCGGCGACGTCCTGGGACGTCCACTCCGTTTCCATGGCGATGGTCGGCTTCGCCCAGCGGCTCATGACCAAGTGGGTCTCCACGTCCGGCTGTTCCCGCAGTTGCTGAAGGAGCCGGATGCCGAACATGGCCCCGGTGGCTCCGGTCATTCCGACGATCAGTCGCATGAGACAACCTTTCGTGTGCTTCTCTTCGTGTCGTTGGGTGGTCCTGCTCGCTCAACACACCGGCCCCCGCGATGAACCGGGTCAGCGCGACAACCAGCGACGGCAACGTCAGCGCCGGACGAACGGCTCACGCAAGCTGTCGAGGCGGGCGCGGATCATGCCCGCAAGCCGCGGGTCGCAAGCCGCGGGCAGGCCCGTCGAGACCGGCCCGCGGCTGCCAGGGCGCCGGGACCGAGTGCGCCGGGCGCCCTGGCGGTACGTCAGCGTGCGTACCGCGCCAGCACCTTGGCCCGCACCTCGACCGGATACGCGTCCGCGAAGGTGCTCTGCCGCTCGCGCTCGCCGGGCGCGGGGAGCAGGGCCTCGTGGACCACCTTGGTCGCCCGGGCGGCGTGCCGCTCCTGAGCCGTGTAGCAGGTGAGCAGGGGCAGGACCGGGCCGTCCTCGAAACGGACCACGCGCCCGTCGGGGTGGACGCGGGTGGCCAGCGCCCACAGCAGGTCGGCGTCGTCGGTGGGGTCGAAGTCGTCGTCCAGCAGGAAGACCTGCGGGAGGCAGGAGCCGAACCTGGTGGCGAACACCGCCTCGCCGACGCGGCGCGCGTACTGCTCCTCGCCGACCCCGGGCAGCAGCTCACGCCAGTTCCCCGGCGCGGTGACGACCAACCAGTGACTGGCACAGCTCAGCGGTGCCCAGGCGGAGGCCGCGGGCAGCCCGGCCTCGCGGATCGCGTCCAGCGCGCCCGCGGCTTCACCGATCCCGGTCACCGTGTGGAAGTCGTCCACCGGCCTGCCCTCCGCGACCAGCGGCCAGATCGGCGCGTCCCGGTGGGTGATGGCCTCCACGCTGTAGACCGGCTGGAGGCTGGTCTCGCGCGGGACGTAGCCGGCGAACTCGCCGAACGGGCCCTCCAGGCCGTCCCGTTGGACGGACAGGTGGCCCTCGATGACGATCTCGGCACCGGCCGGGACCATCAGGTCGGACAGCTCCGCCTCGACCACCTCCAGCGGGCGGCCGATCAGCGCGCCTACGTACGCGGCTTCCGCCACGCCGTCCCCGATCGGGATGCCGCCGACGTACGGGATCGCCGGGTCGCCGCCCTGGACCAGCGCATAGGGCATGGGTTTGCCGAGGTCGGCCCACTGCTGCCAGACCTGTGCGATGTGCTGGGGGTGCATGACGAGACCGGTCATGTGCTTGCCGTCGATCATCATGATCCGGGCGATGGACCAGTTGGTCCACGAGCCGTCCGGAGTCCGGGCGATGATCACGCCGTAGGTGTTGGCGTAGCGGTTGCCGTCGCCCTCGTGCACGAAGGGGACGGGGAAGCGGTTGAGGTCGGCGTCCTCTCCGAGCAGGACGTTCTGCTTGACCGGGGCCGCCTCGGCGGCGACCGCGACCGGCGGCACACCCGGGCGGTGCCGGGTGGCGACCAGGTGCTCGACGATCTCCCGCCCGGTGGCCTCCGGCCGCAGGCCGACGCTGAGCGCGACTCGCGCGTAGGGCCGGCTCGGGTCGGAGCTCAGTGCGGCCGGGGCGCCGAGCAGGCGGAAGCCGTCGGCGACGCCCGCGACGTTCTCGAAGAGCGGAGCCGGGAGGCGGCGCTCGGTGCTGTACCGGGTCTGGGCGGCGGCCTCCAGGTTCCAGTCCACCTGCTCGTGGACGTGGTCGAGATCACCCAGCTTCTCCAACGCCTCGATGTGCTCGCGAAGATCGGACGGATGCTGCACGGGAACCTCCTTGACGAAGATCATCAGTACACTGACATCAGCATACGGACACTCAGTGTACTGACATTGAGGGTTGGCGGATTCGTCCTGTTCCCGGCCGTCTGTGCCAAGATCTTCGTCAGGGGCCCGCACGCCCGGCCCCGCTCCACACCCGCCCGCACTGGAACGATCGGAGACACCGCGCTCATGGCCGAGCAGCCCCTCACCGACATTCCGATGCATCTGCTGCGCCGTGCACTGCAACAGCTCACCGCGGTCTGGCAGGCCGAGGTCCCCGACCTCACCGCCCCTCAGTACGCCGTCCTGACCGTCCTCGCCGACTCCCCGGGCCTCACTCAGGTCGAGCTCGGCAAGGCCACCGCCATCGACCGGTCCACGATGGCCACCATGCTCGACCGGCTCGCCTCCCGCGGTTGGATCACGCGCGAGGTCGACCCCGCCCACCGCCGCCGCCACCGTGTCCAGCTCACCTCCGAGGGCCGCACCCTCCTGCACCGCGTCGCCCCCGCCGCCGACCGCGCCAACAACTGGCCCGTCGAGCGGCTCGGCGCCCAGCGAATGGAGGAACTCCTGCCGCTGCTGCGGGTGTTGGCCGAGGTGGACGCCGAACCCGGCGACTGAGGGCTCGCCATGACCGACGGCCTTCGATCCGCGTGGGGGTGCGCGACGAGGAGCCGCCGAAGGTCACCGGCCGGCCGAGGGGCCAACGGGGCCCGCCCCCGCCACCTGATCGCCTCCGTGGCCGCGACTGCGCCACTCCCCTCATGCCCGCCGCGTCCTGCGCCGGGGCAGCGTGCCGAGCCCCCGTCCCCGCGGTCGCGCCGGGTCCGTCGATCGATGCAGCGGCTCATTCGTCATGGGCGGGAGGAAGCCGACGGAAGGTCGGGACCATGCGCGGAGGACGCTTGCGCCTTTCGGCCGTCCCGCTGGGCGAGGCCGCTTCGTACGGTGCTTGAGCAGCCGGACGTCGGCTGGGCAGCGGGGGAAGGGATTTCCCCTTCACCTGACACCCGACTCCGACAACGGCTATGAGGCCAAGGCGGCCCTGCACCAGGTCGGGTAGACGGACTGGGTAAGGCGTGACTTCGGCTCGTCAGGTGGTGCGGGAGGTATGCGGATGGCGGTCTGACCGCTGCGGGGCACAGGGCGATGGACCTCGGTAGCCGCTCTTTGCGCTCTTCGGCATGGCGCGAAGTGTGGGGTGTGTGTCGTTGACGCCACCGGCGTCGGATCACAGGGTGGAGGGGTGAAGCAGCGCCGCATCGTCTTCGTCGTCTTCGAGGGTTTCCAGCCTCTGGACCTCTTCGGTCCGTACGAGGTGTTCCAGCACGCCGACCGGCTCACCGGCGGATACTCCTGCCAGATCACAGCACCGCTGCCGGGCCCGGTGCGGTCCGGCAGTGGTCTTTCGGTACACGCTCCCTACGGTGTGGCCGATCTGGACCCTGCCGGGATCGACACGTTGGTGGTGGCCGGCGGCGACGGAATCGACCAAGTTCGGCACGATCCGACGCTGACACGTTGGATCGCCACCGCGGGGGCCACCGCTCGGCGCGTCACCTCGGTGTGCAGCGGGGTGTTCCTGCTGGCCGCCGCCGGACTGCTGCACGGGCGGAGGGTGACCACTCACTGGGCGCGCGAGGCGCAGCTCCTCCGGGAGCATCCCGAACTGGTCGTCGACTGCGATCCGATCTTCCTCAGGGATGGGCGGGTGTGGACGTCGGCCGGAGTGACGGCGGGGATGGACCTCGCGCTCGCCTTGGTGGAGGACGACTTGGGCCGGGAGGTCGCCCACGCCGTCGCGCAGGAGATGGTGTTGTTCCTGCGCCGCCCCGGCAGCCAGTCGCAGTTCAGCGTGGCGTTGTGGTCCGCGCAGCCGGCCAGCGACCCGATCCGCGCCGTGGTCACGGCGATCCACTCTGATCCCGGTGCCCGGCATGGCATCAACGACCTCGCTTCGCACGCCGGTCTGAGTTCCCGTCATCTCCAGCGCAGGTTCACAGCCGAGCTCGGCATCCCGCCCGCGACGTATGTCGAGGGCGTACGCATCGAGGCTGCCAAGCGGGCGCTCGCCGAGAGCGACCACCCCATCGAGACCCTCGCGCGTCGGTACGGCTTTGGCACCGCGGAGACGTTGCGCCGCGCCTTTCACCGGCATCTGGGCGTTGCACCGTCCGACTACCGCGACCGATTCCGATCCACCAAGGAGTGCATATGACCACCTACGGGATACTGATTTTCGACGGAGCGGAGGAGCTGGACTTCACCGGGCCGTGGGAGGTGTTCACCGCCTCCTCCATGCTGCGCGACCACACCGACACCGTGCTGCTCATCGCCGAACACCCCGGCGCCGTCCGCTGCAACAAGGGCATGCGGGTCCTGCCGGACCACACCCTGGACGACCACCCTCCGCTGGACGTCCTGCTGGTCCCGGGCGGCAACGGGACCCGCCACGAAGTGTCCAACACCGTGCTCATCGACTGGATTCGCACCACCGCCGCCGGCGCCGCATGGACCACCAGCGTGTGCACCGGAGCCCTGCTGCTGCACGAGGCAGGCCCGGCCCGCGGCCGAAGGGTCGCAACCCACTACCTGTTCGAGGACACCCTGGAGGCCAGGGGCGACGTCACCGTGGTCCGCGAGGCCCGCTACGTCGTCGACGGGAACCTCGTCACCAGTCAGGGCGTCTCGGCCGGAATCGACATGGCCCTGTGGCTCATCGGCCGCCTCCACGGCCGCGACCACGCCCGCGCCGTACGCCAGTACATCCAGTACGAACCTGCCCCGCCCTACCTCGCTGACGAGCCCTTCGCCGCAGGAGGGGAAACCACCCCAGCTGCCCCGTCAAACGACTGTGACTCCTGTGCGACTTCGAGGACGACAGCGGCCAAGGTGTGCAGCTGACGGAGGTCTGATGCCGACGATGTCCTGAAAGCGTCCCCCGCGCACGCCACCGGCGCGCGCATCGGGTACGTCCACGTCTCCGCCAAGGGACGGACGTGCGGCCGCCAGCTCGCCCCGCTCGTAGGCGCGGGCTGTGCCCGCTTCTTCGCAGGCAACAGTCCGACGCGGTCCGATGCCTGTTCAATGGCCTCCGGTGCGGCTCCACAAGGCGGCCTGGAAGACGCGTCCTTTGTTGCTGTCGCCGGTTGCGACGAAGATTTTGAACGAGACGACGGGCTGCTTGGGGTGACGAGGACACGATCGAGCGTGCTCTGTTCGCTCTGGCCCGCGCACAGGGCATCGACCCCGACACCGCCCCCCGACATCTGGTTTCCCGTCGTCGCGTTGTCTGTCCTCAACCGGCAGTCAGCGCGACCCGGCCAGCCGAGTTCGATGTCAGTGGTGGCTGGCAGCATGGCGATCATGAGTCGAATCATCTCGTTCAACAGCGCCGACAAGGCCGACGTCGTGGCCTTTCTCGGGGCCGCCGGGAACCTCACATCTGACCAGCAGCGCAACCTCCGCGTCATGCGCGAACTCGCGCAGGCCAGGCAACTCGACCTCGACGGCCAGGGCATCGACTGGGGCCTGTCCATTCCCGATGCGCTCGACCACCTGATAGCCGGCCACGCCAGCTCGGACGCCGAGTACGCAGCCGAGGGGCAGCACGTCATCCCCTACCCGGCTGGCCGACGCCGGTGATCGTTCACCGAGTCCACGGACGGACCCGGCATGTCAGCGCAGGCCGATGAGTTCCGCCTCGCCGCGTCGTCTCCATGTGGGGAACGTCCCCCTTCCGCGCCTGCGGAGGCCAGAGATGAGATGACAAGGAGCGTGCACACCGTGGACCAGGAGAACGTGAGCGCCACCCTGACTGTCGCCGTGCCCGCCGCGAGGGTGTTCGCGGTGCTGGCGGACCCGACGACCCATTCTGCGATCGATGGCACCGGCTGGGTCCGGGAAGCTGTCGACCAGGCGCCGCTGACCGAGGTGGGGCAGATTTTCCGGATGCACATGTATCACGCCAACCGTCCAATCGGTGACTACCAGGTGGCCAACAAGGTCCAGGTGCTCGACCCGCCGCGCGCCATTGGCTGGCTGACGGGGCAGGAGAAGGCCGACGGTCACCTGGAGTTCGGCGGCTGGATCTGGCGTTACGAGCTTGCGCCGCTCGGTCCGTCCGAGACTGAAGTCACGCTCACCTACGACTGGTCGGCGGTGCCGCAGTCCATCCGGGAGAACATCCGGTTCCCGCCGTTCGGCCCTGAGCATCTCACCAACTCGCTGCACCACCTGGCCGAGCTTGTCTCCGGTAGGTGATGTCGTCGACCAAGATGCCCACCAGCGCCGGAGACCTCGGATGCGGACGATGCCGGATGGCGCCCGCTTGATCCGACCGAGCCCAGTGGGCGGTGCTCGAACCGCTGCTGCCGGTCGGGGCGGCGCCGGGCCGACCGCCGGTTCACCCGCGGCGGCGTCTGGTCGACGGGGTGAGCCGGCGGGTGCGGGTCGGTGCGCCCTGTTGGACGACGGTGGAGGTGGATACCGGCTGTTGCGGACGGCCGCGGCCGGGGTGCAGTGATCCCCAGGGGCGGCGCAGGTGAAGGACGACAGGGCCGGCTTCGTCTCATGTTGCGGCCGTCGGGACGGCTGTCTGTCCGTCGTCCGGACTCGGCTCGGCGGTGCCGTCCGAGGTCGTTTCGGTTCTGCTGTAGAGGACTTCGCGTCCCTGTTCCGCGGCGCGGATGAGTCCTTCGCTGACGAAGTCGAGGAAGCGGGCGGCGTTTTCGAGGCGGGTGGCGGCCGGGGTGCCGGGGCGGAGGATGCCGACGCCCTGCCGTGCGGTCTCGATGAACTGGTCGTTGGCCCGGGCGCTGCGGAGCATCGCCTGGTACCAGAGGTCGTCGTCGACGACGTAGCGCTCGCGGCGGCGCTGTTCGTCGCGTTCGCGGCGGACGAGGTCCTGGCCTTCGAGGAACGTGATCGCTTTGGAGATGGACGCCGGGCTGACCTGGAGGCGTTGGGCGAGTTCGGAGGCGGTGAGGCTGCCGGTGTCGGTGGTGTAGAGGCAGCCCAGCACCCGGGCCATCATCTTGGGCAGGCCCGAGGTCATGTAGACGGTGGTGAGGGCCTCCTGGTAGTCGCGCACGGCTTCGGCGTCGCGTCCGTAGGGTTGGTGGGACGCCTGCGACCCTCTGGGTGCGGCCTGCCTGCGCTGGTGGGTGCGCTGTTGGGTGGCGCGGTGGGCCAGGTCGGCGCGGTAGCCGGCGGGGCCGCCGTTCCGCATCACCTCACGCGTGATGGTGGAGGTCGGACGGTCGAGACGGCGCGCGATCTCGGCGTAGGCCAGGTTGTCGGCCAGCCCCATCGCGATCTGCTGGCGTTCCTGCTGGGTGAGCCTGCCTCCCGGCATCACGACCCCCTTCCTGCCCCACGGGTGCCCCATGGCGCTGCTCGGTGTACCTCGACACCTCCACCATAGCGTTCACCTTCAATGCATTGCAACGGTCGACTGCCTCATCGTTGCGTTAAGCGAGAGGGTGTTGCAATGATTACCCCGCCACCACCTGCATAGATACCACTCCCAAGCAAAGGAATCGTTGCGCATACTTGGAAAGCAACGTAGCGTTTCCATCGTTCGGAAACAGCGAGTCGCAAGTACAAGGGAGAGCACGATGCAGAAGTTCCACACCCCCGCCCCGATCTCCGCCGTCCTGGAGATCCCCGCCGGGCGCGTCCAGTTCATCGCCGCAGACCGGGCCGACACCGCGGTCGAGGTCCTGCCCGCGAACGCCTCGAAGGGCCGCGACGTGAAGGCAGCGGAGCAGACCACGGTCCAATTCGCCGACGGAGTCCTGCGGATCGAGTCGTCGGCGAAGGACCAGTACTTCGGCCCCACCGGATCCATCGAGGTGACGGTCAAGCTGCCCGCCGGTTCCCACATCGAAGCCAAGACGGCCAGCGCCGAACTCCGGACCCTCGGCCGCCTCGGCGACGTCGCCTTCGAAGGCGCCTACCGCCAGATCAAGTTGGACGAGGCCGCGAGCGTCCGCCTCACCGCGGTCGACGGCGACGTAGAGATCGGCAGGCTGGGCGGCCCCGCGGAGATCAGCACCTCAAGGGGCGACATCCACATCACCGAGGCCACCGGCGGCAAGGTCGTGCTCCGCACCCAGTCCGGCGACATCACCATCGGCGCCGCCGCCGGCGTCTCCGCCGCCCTGGACGCCGGCACCAGCCACGGCCGCATCAACAACGCCCTCAAGAACAACGGCACCGCCGAACTCGACATCCACGCCACCACCCCCAACGGCGACATCACCGCCCGCAGCCTCTGACCCGTTCCCTCCAAGGAGTACCCCTCGTCCGCCCCGCCCGCCGGCCCGACACCAACCGGGCCGGCGGGGCGAACAGGCCGCGCAAGTCCTTTGGCGACAAGGTCGTCTGAGGTGCCCGCAAGATCACGGGCAGGTGCAACCGGACTCTGACCACGACAGGCCCACCAGGCCGAACTCGCCAACGCCATGGACGCCGCGCCAGGGAGGCATCCCGCACGGCGCACGCAGCACGGCCACCGCCCTGGACGCGCACGCCCGCTCACGCCCACGCCCTCGGCGGCCGGCACCACCTCATCGCCGCCCTGGGCAGCCACACCCGCACCGCAACAACCACCCACGCAACTCATAAGGAGCACAGCCATGTCCCTCACCCTCACCGGGCAGGATCGCCCGGAGCTGCACAAGGCCATCGAGGAGATCGTCGATTCCGGTTTCGCCGGAGTGCAACTGCGCGTGAACGACGAGCGGGGCGAGTGGGTCGGCAGCGCCGGGGTGCGCAAGCTGGGCGAGAGCGCCAAGCCGCCGACGAACGGGCACTTCCGGATAGGCAGCACCACCAAGACCTTCACCGCGACCGTGGTGCTGCAACTGGTGGCCGAGGGCAGGATCGGGCTGGACAGCCCGGCGGATGACCACCTGCCCGAGTTCGGGCTGGACCGGCGGATCACGGTGCGGATGCTGCTCCAGCACACCAGCGGGCTGTTCAACTACACCGGCGAGTACTACGACGACGGGACGGTCGCGCCGGGGATCCCCTGGCAGGGCCAGGAGTACGTGGACAACCAGTTCCACACCTACCAGCCGCAGGAGCTGGTACGGCTGGCGTTGTCCAAGCCGGCGCGGTTTGAGCCGGGGACGGACTGGAGCTACTCCAACACCAACTACGTGCTGGCCAAGTTGCTGATCGAGGAGGTCACCGGACGCTCGTTGGCCGAGGAGATGCGGCGGCTGATCCTCCAGCCGCTGGGACTGTCGGGCACCGTGGTGCCGGGCGCCTCGCCGGAGATCCCCACCCCGCACGCTCACGGCTACTACCGGTACGAGCACGCCGGCCAGTGGAAGGTGGTCGACGTCACCCGCTTCAACGTCTCCTGGATCTCCGCCGCCGGCGACATGATCTCGACCACCGAGGATCTCCACACGTTCTTCTCCGCCCTGATGAGCGGCAAACTGCTGCCGGACTCACTGCTGGCCGAGATGCGCACGCCGCACCCCGAACTCGGCTACGGCCTGGGGCTGTTCGTGGAGGAGACGGACGGCGGCACCGTCTTCCACCACAACGGCGGGTTCTTTGGTTGGGCGGCGCTGATGTACAGCACGCCCGACGGCAGTAAGACCCTGACCGCCTCGCTGACCACCGGTGACGCCGAACTCGACTTCGCCGCCACGGCCGAGGCGTTCCAGAAGGCGCAGCAAAGGCTCGTCAAGGAGGTGTTCCGCGGCGGGCAGGCCGAGCCGGCTCACGAGACGGCCCAGTCGGCTCGGTAGCGACGATCTGCCGGCCAGGCTCGACCGGCACACCGCCGATCATCCGGAAGAATCCTCTGTTGCGCGCCAGGCAGCCTCATCCCCCCGAAGGACTCCCGGAGCCAACCACCAAGGCCGGTCCGGGGGATCCCGAGGATCCCCGGGTGCCGGCCGCCCCACCGGTCGAGCACCAGCCACACCGGACCGCCGGTCGGTCGAGGAGGAGCTGCCTTTACGCTGGGGCGCCAGGTGCGAACGATGAACAGCGACGGATGGTAAGGGAACGGGGCATGCGGTGACGGCGCGGGAAGCGGGCGGCGATGAGCTGATAGGCAAGGTCCTCGGGGGCCGGTACCGGGTGACCGCGACGATCGGGCGCGGCGGCATGGGCGTGGTCGCCCGGGCGACGGACGAACTGCTGAACCGCGAGGTCGCCGTCAAGGTCCTGCGGGCCTTCACCGACGCCTCCGCACCCGAACTGCGCGATCTGCGGACCCGGATGCAGCGGGAGGCGCAGGCCGCAGCCCGTATCCGGCACACCGGTGTGGTCACCGTGCACGACGTCACCGAGGAGCAGGGCCTGCCGGTCATCGTCATGGAACTCGTCGACGGGCCGTCGCTCGACGAGGTGCTGACGGAGCGCGGCCCGCTGGATCCGCACGAGGCGGCGGCGATCGGCGCCAAGCTGATGGACGCGCTTGACGCCGCGCACCGGGTGGGCGTACTACACCGGGACGTCAAGCCGGGGAACGTGCTGCTGGAGCACGGCGGACGGGTCGTGCTCACCGATTTCGGCATCGCCACCATGGAAACCTCCGACGACGAGGCCGTGGCCAAGCTGACCCAGAGCGGTCAGCTCGTCGGCTCCCTCGACTATCTGCCGCCGGAGCGCGCGCAGGGCACGCTGCCCAGCCCCGCGTCGGACATCTGGTCGCTCGGCATGACGCTGTACGCGGCGGTGGAAGGCACGGCACCGTTCCGCCGCGCGTCCGTGTGGACCACCCTGTCGGCGATCATCGCCGAGCCCCTGCCGGAACCCCGGCGCGCGGGGCCGCTGACGCCGGTGCTACGGGCCCTGATGTCGAAGGCGCCGGAGGACCGGCCCACGGCCGAGCAGGCACGCGAGATGCTGGAACGAGCGGCCTCAGGCCGGACGATGAACCTCACGCCGCCAACCCCCGTGCCTCTCGCGGCTCCCGTCCCCGCCCCTACATCGACGGAGTCCGCGGCACCGCCCCCACCCGGGGCCGCCGCCCCGACACCGCCCCCCGGCTTCAGCGCCGCACCGACGTTCCAGCCCCCCTCCCCCTCACCTCAGGCTCCGTACACCGGCTACCCACCCTCCGGCCTGCCGCCCACACTTCCCCAACCCGGTATGCCGACCGCCGGTCACGCTCCAGGCGCCGACCCCACCACGGCCGACAGCGGCCGGCGCCGAAGCCGTACCCTCATCGCGGCGGCGGCTGCCTTCGTCGTGATCGCGGGAGGCGGCGTCACCTACGCCTTGACCAGTGGGGCGAGCGGTAACGAACCGCCGGCCGCCTCCGCAAGCAACTCCCCTGCCGGCAGCGGTCAACCGAGCGGCGGTGGAACGGTCGACGGCGGGAACTCCCTGCCCTCCGCCTCTCCGTCGTCCAAGCCGAGCGCCAGGCCGAGCACATCCGCTTCTTCATCGGCCAAGCCCACTTCGGTGCCGAAGACCTGCGGCGGCTGGAACCATCTCGACCCGAAGCCGGGAACGTACGGCTACCTGTCCGGCGACCACAAAGTCCTCACGGGGCCCTACAAGGAGTGCTCCTCCGCGGCCTCGGCCAAGTCCGGCACGAAGCTGTGGTTCCACTGCTCGGTCGAGAACGCCTACGGCCACAAGTGGATCTACGCCCGCATCGCCGGGACGAAGGACGCGGGCTGGATGTCCGCCGACAACATCATCCGCCAGAGCGGCAAGACGGTCCACTGCTAGAGATCTTCAACGGTTGGGGTTACGGCGGTTGGGGGTTGAGCCCGGTCTCGGCGATGAGGCCCTCGATGAGGCGTGGGGCGGTACTGCATCCCTTTCGGCCGTGTCTTCACCAGCGCGGTGAGCTGGTCGAGGCTGTGAGACGCTCGCGTCGAGCGCGGCCTCACGGAACACCGCACCCTCCGCATGAGTGCTCTGCGCCAGGAGACGTTCCCGGCGCATCGGCACCGGAATCCGACAGCATGGTCATGCTCGTTTCCGGGCGTTGACACCGATCATGCCGCGGCGGCGGGACCGGGCGGCTGCGGCCAGGATCGGGGTGGTCGCGGCGGTGGCGGCGGCGCCGAGTGGGGTGTCGGTGGCCAGGATCCAGCGGACTGTTTTCATGGCCAGGGTGAGGATCTCGCTGCCCCGCCGGCGCATGCCTGCCTCGAACCGGCTGACGGCCACGGTGAGAGCGGTGGTGCCGTCGGCGGCTTCGCTCAGCTGGTCGAGCAGACCGGCGGCGTCGCGGATGGCCGCGCCGGCGCCCATTCCGGCGGTGGGTGGTGTCGCGTGGACGGCGTCGCCGAGTGCGGTGATCCGGCCTGCCGGCCATGGCGCGAGGTCGGATGCGCGGGTCGAGGCGGCGTTGAAGCGGAATGCGGCCACGCTGTGCGGGTCGGCGCGGGCGATGACCTCAAGCGTGTGCTCGGCCCAGCCCCGCTCACGGAACCGGTCCAGCAGCGCGGCCTGCAACTCGCCGTCACGCAGCCCACGCAGGGCGTCGGTGGCGGCGGATTCGGGGAACATGCCGCCCCAGATGTAGGTGGGTCCGGTGGTGACGGACATCCGCAGCTCGGGTGCGTCGAGCACGGCGTTGCCGACCGGGTCGAGGAAGCCGACGTAGAGCGCCGCGCCCCGAGGGCCTATTGCCAGCCCCGATCGTGGTCCGAGCCGCTGCTGTTCGCGAGGGCTCAGGTCTCCCAGGGGGGTGCGGCCGGAGAACCCGATGATGCCCGCCGGGCGGTTGGTCGGGCCTCCGGCCAGGTGCCGGGCGACGAGGGAGTGGGCACCGTCCGCGCCCACCACCAGATCAGCCGTGACGGGTGCGGCGTCGGTGAACCGCACCTGGGGTGTGCCGTCTTCGTCGAGGCCGACGCCGGACACGGTCCGTCCCAGGTGCAGATCATCGCCGACCGCCTCGGCCAGCAGCGTGCGCAGGGTGATGCGGTCGATATCGACGCCGGAATCACTGCTGAGATCCGGCCCGTGGCCGAGGAGCCTGCCCCGGCGGTCCCAGAACGCATCGCGGTCGCGCAGCCGCAGCGCCGAGGCCGACGCCAGCAGACGCTCCATGATCTCCGGCGCCACCAGTTCCCGAAGGGCCGACTGCGCCCGCCCGTCCAGGGTGATGTGGTAGCCGCCCGTCGCCGCGACCTCGGTGTCACGGTCGAACGCCGCCACTTCGAAACCCCGGCGACGCAACCCCGCGGCCAGCGCGACCCCACCGATCCCGCCACCCACCACAACGACACGCATATCGTCCCCTTTCACCGCCGGTTGGCTTCGTGGACCGACGATGCCACCGGTAGTGGACACCGAGTGGCCGGTACCGGCCATGATGGGGCGATGGCGAGCACTTCACGACGGGCGTTGCGGCTGCTGTCCCTTCTCGGGTCGCGCCGGCAGTGGCCGCTGCGTGAACTGGCCACCAGGCTCGGGGTCAGTGAGCGCACCGTCCGCCGCGACATCGAGACCCTGCGCCGGCTCGACTACCCGATCACCACCGTCCACGGCCCCGACGGCGGCTACCGGCTCGGTGCCGGGCACACCCTCCCTCCGCTGCTGTTCGACGACGATCAGGCCCTTGCGGTCGCGGTGGCCCTCCAGACCGCGCCCAGCACGGTGTTCGGCCTGGGGGACGACGCGGCGAGGGCGCTGGCCGCCCTGGAACAGGTGATGCCCGCTCCGCTGCGGGCGTCCATGGAATCCCTGCGTCTGACCAGGCTTCAGAACTACTGGGAGTTCCCGGCCCCACCCATCGACTCGACCGCGCTCACCGCCGTGGGGGCCGCGGTGCGCCACCGCCACGTGCTCGTCACCGAAACGCTGCGCGCCGACGGCTCACGCCCGGAACCCGGCGACGACGACTTCCTGCCCGCCCGCCGCATCGAGCCCCACCACCTGGTCGTCTGGGCCGGTCGGTGGTACCTGGTCGCCTACGACCTCGCAGACCACGAGTGGCGGGTGCGCCGCGTCGACCGGCTCCGCCCCCGCCCGACAACGCACCGCTTCACCGCGCGCGAGCTTCCGGGAGAGGACCTCGCCCAGTTCGTCATGGGCACCCACGACCGCGGCGACACCCCCGTTGCCTGGCAATGCACCGGCAGCGCCCGACTCAACCTGCCCGCCGGCGTTGTCGCCCGCTGGGCGCCAGGCGGCTCGGTCGTCGAACACCTCGACACCGACCACTGTCGACTCACCCTCGGCGCCTGGTCCTGGGCCGGGATCGCCGGCATCCTTGCCACTTTCGATGCCGAACTCACCGACGTTCGCCCGCCCGAACTCGTCCAGGCCGGCCGACGCCTCGCACACCGCTGGGCCACCATGACAGAGACCGGCGACAGCAACAGCCCGACCCGTCCCTCATCGACGATCGACTGACGGCAGGCGTCGCGGGCGTCCAATGAACCCGGAAATCCGGGGCGTTGGGGCGGCGGCGATCCGATGAGGCTCGACGACGACTGCCGACAGGGTTTGATGACAGCTGAGCGGACGACACGAAGTCACCTGCTGACCCCGTGCGATCCTGACGGCTTCGCAGCCGGCAGGATCGTCACGGGATCAGCAGCGGACGCAGTCCCGCCCGCTCAGCTGTCCTGTACCGCCAGGGCCAGTACCGCGGGGATTGCTGCGAAGGCCTGGTGCATGTGCCGGATGAGTGCCGCGCGGTCCTGTTGTGCGGCGTCCGATGAGGTCCAGCTCTCCAGTGCGCAGTGCCAGGCGGCCAGCATGAGGTCGAGCAGCAGGCGCAGTTCGGTGCGGCCGGGGGCCTGCCCGGCCAGCCGGTCTGCCACGGTCCGAACGACGTTCGCGGAGACCTCCGAGCAGTGGCGCAGGCTGTGTGCGGTCAGCGCGGGGGTGCGGTCGGCCAGGCTGCGGCTGGCCAGGAAGCGCTGCTCCCACCCGTCCGTCATCTGCTCCAGTGCCGCGAACAGCGCGTCTTGGTAGGCGCCGACCCCGAACCCGCCGCCCACCAGGCCCTGATCCAGGTCCACTCGTTCTCCCTCAACGCCGGCGAGGTCCACCATGTGGTCCCCGAGGGCGAAGCCGGCACGGTGCCCGGCTGGGACGCCGCGGGCGTGGTGGTCCGCGCAGCCGCCGACGGCTCCGGTCCCGCGGTCGGCACCCCCGTCGGCACCGTGGGGGCCGACGGCGCCTGGGCCGAACTGCGCGTCGTGGACACGGACTTGATCGGCACCGTGCCCGAGGGAGCCGACCTCGGCCCGATCAGCACGCTGCCCGTCGCGGCAGGCACGGCCCTGCGCGCCCTGCACCGCATCGGCCCGATCCTGGGACGGCGCGTCCTGGTGACCGGCGCGGGCGGCGGCGTGGGCCGCTTCACCCTGCAACTCGCGGCCCGGGGCGGCGCACACGTCACCGCGGTGACCGGCGATCCGGCGAAGGCGGACGCACTGCGCGCACTCGGCGCCGACCCCAGACGCGTCAACCGGCGTCACGCACCCAATGGGACCGGTACCGGCCATCACGTCACTGTCGCACATTCTTCCGGTCGCTATTCTCTGGCGCTCGGGGAATATCGCGGATCCCGATGGATTCCAGGAGTTCTGCTGGTGCCGGCGAAACTCCAGCGGATAAAATTTCGCGCGCTGCTCGCGATGGCGGTCGGCGAGATCGGCGGTGGGGGCGAGGGTGCCGTGATCGAGCTGCACAAACACGCAACCCAGGGCGGTCACGCCCGAGGCTCTGAACGCGTGTTCGCCTTTTCTGGCCTGCGACGCCTACGACTCGGCCACAACATTCTCAAACGACACCACAAAGCGGTCCACGCAACAGCAGTGGCACGGTTCCCCTTTCCGTGGCATTGGCGACTGGCGTCCGCATTCGGGCCCATGAAGTGGACGTGCAGCGAGAAACAGGGGCTTCGTTTTCATGACAAGAGAAGTGTGGAGTGTGATGCCATGATCCGATTCGGCAGAGGCTCGCACCGGTCGGCCTGCCGGCTTGTGGAGCCGCTGGGGCGCATAGGGTTATCTGTTCTCTTACTGGCGGGCAGCGCCGTGGGAGCGACGGCAGGGCCGGCCGCGGCTTCGACCGCCGACGGCACGCTGACGGTCGAGGTGCTGCGCGACTTCTTCGGCACCGGCGTGATCAACGCGACGATGGACGTCCCGCAGCGGGGCATGAAGGTGGAGATCTCCGACCCCGCCGGGCACGCTGTCACCAGCGTCACGGATGCCACGGGAAAGGTCGTGGTGTCGCGGTCGACGGTGCTGAGCGGCGGCCGATACCGCGTCGACGTCAGTGTCCCGGCACCGTACAGCGACTATCTGCGGGCGGCGCCCGCATCGACGGCGGGGAACCACTTCGACAGCTTCACGTCGTTCGTGGATGTGTCGGGCGGAAAGAACGCCTCGGTGGTGACGGGGGTGTGGGATCCGGCCGACTACACACTGCCGGACTCGCGGTATTTCGTACCGGTCCAGAATGGCGCCAACGGAACCGACACCCGGGCGCTGGTGGCGTTCGGGACGAAGACCCGAGGCACGTGTCCTGCCGAGGTGTCGTGCCCGGCCACGCTGGACACGCAGGCCCAGGTGGGCACGACGTTCGGGTTGGCGTACGACAAGTACCGGAGCCGGCTGTTCCAGAGCGCGTTCGCCCGCCGGTACGCCCCGTACGGGCCGAAGGGCGGCGGCGCGATCTATACGGTGCCGGTCGGCGGCGGGGGTGCGCCGGAGCTGTTCGCGCGGGTGCCGGGCGCTGCCGTGACGCCGCACGACACCGCCGACATGATCAAGGATCCCGGGTTCACCGACGCGCCGGGCAAGGAGAGCATCGGTGGCCTGGCCCTGTCGGAGGACGGTTCCACGCTGTACGCGGTGAACCTGCTGACTCGCAGCTTGGTGAGCTTCGACGCGACAGGGGCCACCGCCTCGGTGCCCGAGGCGGCGGTGCGGATCCCGGACCCGGGGTGCGCGAGTCCGGGCGACTGGCGGCCGTTCGGCCTTGCCACCCACAACAACTCGCTCTACGTCGGCGGCGTGTGCGACGCAGAGAGCACGCAGCAGCGCGCGGACCTGAAAGCCGTCGTCTACGCCTACGACGGCAAGCGGTTCACCACAGTGCTGACCCACCCGCTCACCTATCAGCGCGGCACCGTCTTCGTCGGTGCCGGCGACGCCGCCCAGGCCACCCACTGGAACCCGTGGAACACCACCCTGGCCACGTGGGACGAACGGAAGGTGGGCGGTGCCTTCATCGATCCGCAGCCGGAGTTCGCCTCCCTCGCCTTCGCCCGCGACGGTTCGATGATCCTGGGTTTCCGCGACCGGTTCATGGACGTTCTCAGTGCGAAGGGGCTGGACCCTCGCCCGCTGAACAACACGCCGGAACTCGGCATGTCCGGTGGTGACATCACCATGGCCTGCGCCAGTCCCGCCGGCGGATACGCGTGGGAAGGCACCGGAAGCTGCCCCAACCACGCCAGCCGCGCCACCGATGGCGGCCAGGGCAACGGTGTCGTCGAATACTTCCCGGGCGACTTCTTCGCCGGCGGGCACCAGGAGACCGCGCTGGGGTCGGTGGCCTACATTCCGCAGCAACAGTGGGTCGTCAGCACGGAGTTCGACCCGACCGTCAACATCGAAACCGCCGGGACCGGTTACTACGACATCACCACCGGTCAGGGCCCGGGCAACGCCCCGGCCGCCAACGCGTACCAGTTCATCGGTCAGGAACAGAACGGGTTCGGCAAGGCCGGCGGGCTCGGTGACATCGCGTACGCGGCGGCGAACGCGCCGATCCAGATCGGCAACCTCGTGTGGTTCGACGGCGACCACGACGGGATCCAGGACCCTGCGGAACCGCTGCTGCCCGGAGCGACGATCAACCTGCTGGACGCGGGCGGCAAGCAGGTCGCCACGACCAGGACCGATGCCGCCGGCGAGTACTACTTCGGTGGCGTCGGCGCCGCGTACCAGCTCACGCCGGGTGCGAAATACACGGTGCAGTTCGACGTGTGTACCGCGGACACCAGCAAGGTGCCCGGCCGGCCCCCGGCAAGCGCGCTGCGGTTCACCCGCCCGCGAGCCGGTGCCAACCGTGCGCATGACTCCAATGTGACGCCGCCGACCACCGGTCGGTTGTGCAACGGCTACGCGCCTGTCACGGCGCCGGACAAGCCGGGCGGGGTCGATCACACGATCGATGCCGGGGTGTACATCCCGAAGGCGACGCCGACCCCGACTCCGACTCCGACCCCGACTCCGACCCCGACCCCGACCCCGACCTCACCGCCGGCCTCTACGCCGCCGTCACCCGCGCCGCCCGCCAACCCGTCCCCGGCCGGCGGGAGCACGGGCCGCCTGGCGCACACGGGCATGTCCGGGCTGCCAGAGATGATCGCCCTCGCCGGTCTGCTGGTGGGAGCGGGCCTGGTCATCGCGTTCGTGAGCCGGAAGCGCCGCGCCCGGAAACACTGAACGAACCGAACAACAGTGATCTGCCTGCCCGCGATCCGGATGGCGCGGTCGGGCAGATCACGTCTCGGCCGGTCCACGGGGCCGGCCTTGGCGTCGTCCGTCACGGGACCGCCGAGTGTCACCGCGACCGCACGGCGGCCGAGCAGTGTGGTGATGGAGAGGGTGGATCAGAAGAGTGTCAGCGTCGAGCCGCGTGCGGCGCGTGAGAATCCAGCAAGCTCCACCGGGCCGTGCGGCTGACCGACGCCGATGGCTGCGGCCACGCTGGGCGGCAGCCGTCATCGGCATGGCGGCCGTCGCGGTGGCCGCGTTCCTGGTCGCCGGCGGCGGCTCTGGCCCCAGCGGTCCGCGCGCACTGACTTCGGATGAGGCGAACCGGCTGGCGATCACACGGTTCCGCAACTACGAGGCGCACGGCCGCGCGGTGACGATCACCGTGCCGGACACCACCGGCGGGCTGATCGTCACCGGGTCCGTCGACTACCGAGGCAAGCTCGGTTACGGCGTGGTGCACGGCAGCGGGCGCGACACGTCCAGCGACGGGCTGATCGAGTGGACGGCCGCCTCGGTCCTCGTCCACCCGATGGCGAACGCCCCGGCGCACGCACCCGCGTCGCCGCCCCGCTCGGGCTGGTACAGGCGTCCGCTGAAGTCGTCCGGCAGCTCGTTGGACAGTTCGCTGGCCGTCGCGCTCAGGCTCGGCAGCGACCGGCCGGACAACGCCGAACTGCTGCCGCAGAACGGCGCCGCCTGGTGGGGACGAGACCAGGTGGACGGGCATCGGGTGGACGTCATGACCGGGCCGTCCTCCCGTGACCGCTCCGGTACCGCGGGCAGCGTGCGCTACTGGGTCGGCCCGGGCGGCACCATGTACCGGGTCCGCGTCAGCGTGGGTTCCGAGTCGCAGCCGGTGGTCATCGATTTCGACACCCAGAAGTACGTTCCGGTCAAGGCGGTACCCGGGGCCACCCCGACGCGGTAGCCGCTGTTCAGGAGGTCTGCACCCGCGCGCCCGCGGCGAGCAGGGACGCCGACGGCAGCGGGATGCCTGCCGTGTCCGGCAGGGCCGGAACGGCCGGGACAGCGGTGGCGCCCGTAGTGGAGGCGTGGGGGAACTGCGGCTGTGGACCAGGCGCCGCGACCTCGGTGAACGGGATGCCACCGGGTGCTGTCGGCATCGCCCATCTGCCGGCCGGGGAGGGCGACTTGGCCGGAAGCGGGCAGGCCGCGGTTGCCGCGAGCCGGGCGGGCACTGTGGTCCGCAGATCGTTGCCGCGCAGGCAGTTGTCCCGTCCCCGCGTGGCGGTGGGGAACGTCCAGCCGACGTCGACGCCGTTGCCGGTGAACGTGTTGTCCAGGATCTGGTTGCCGACCGGAGGCATGTCGGCGGTTGCGGTGATCACCAGCCCGGCGTTGCTGTTGTCGGCGATGCGGTTGCGGATGAACCGGTTGTCGCTGCCGCCGTCGATGCCGATGCCGGTACCCCACCCACCGTCGGCCTGCTCCGGGGTGGCCCGCTGCTGGTTCGCGGCGATCAGATTGCCTGCGATGACGGCGCCCCGCTGCGGGAGCAGCTTCTCCTGGTGGTCGGAGTCGGTGGTCAGGCCGACCCGGTTGCCGACCAGACGGTTGCCGACCACGTACATGTCGCCACTGGCGTTGGTGCCTTCGTAACCGACCGCGTTGAGTTCGGCGACGTTGTCCCGCACCACGGTGTGACACGGCTTGCACTGCCCGACGTAGATCCCCGAGTCGGCCCCGCCTGACGTGTACGAATGCTCGATGACACCGTTCTGCGCGGAGAACGCGTAGATGCCGTACAGGCCGTTGCGGGTCGCGGTCACATACGAGACCAGGAACGACTTCAGGAAGGTGACGGGCTCATCGCCGGTGTCGTAGCCGCCCGAATGCCCTGGCAGCCCGCCGGCCGCCTTCGCCGAACCGGTGACCAGCACCCCGTTCTGCGTGTTGTTCTCCACGGTCAGGTTCTCCACGGCCACCCCGGGCGCCGCGACGACGACACCGTTCGGCTGCTGCAACCGCCCGTCGATGACGACCTTGTCCCGGGACGCGCCGCGAAGGGTGATGCGCGCCGTGCCGATCTTCACCGACTCGTGGTACACGCCCGGAGCGACCAGCACCAGGTCACCGGGCCGGGCCGACGACACCGCAGCCGAGATCGTCGGGGCGTCGGCAGGCACTCGGATCGTCACCCGCACACCGCTCGGCCGCCGGCCTTTGCCCGATCCGCCATCGCCGCCGGTGCAGCCGACCACAAGTGTCAGCGCGCCCAGTACCGCGGCCACCACGCGAAGAGCTGATCGAGGCATGATCCCAGTCTGGCATGACGCCCAATTCCCCGCCAGAATACGGAGGTTGACCGGCGCGCACGATTCGGGTGTGGCACTCTGCACACCATGCACCGAGCCGATCACCACCCGTCGCGCCGCGCGTTCCTCGATGTCGCCGGCGCCCTGGTGGCCGCCGGTCTGACCGCCGGGTGCACATCGGACTCCGCCCGGCCAGGCCCGCACGCCCCTGCCGCGGCGGCCACACCCATGCCGGTTCCGGCGACGGGCCCGCACCAGGCAGGCATCACGCTCCCCCAGCCGGCCCAGCGCAACCTGCTGGCCGTGGTGGCCGACCTCGGTGCCACCGTGTCCGTCGGCCCGTTACTGGCCGAACTCGGCCGGGCCATCCGTGCACTCATCGCGGGGACCGACCCGCGGCTGTCGGGCCTGCCTCCGGGCGACCTCACCGTGACCGTCGGCGTGGGCCCCCGGCTGGTGCGCACGGCCGGGGCTTCGCTGCCCGGCGCGGCCGACCTCCCGCGATTCTCCCGCGAGCGGATCGCCCCGCGGGCACGCGGTGGTGACCTGCTGCTACAGATCTGCGCCGGCGACCCGCTGCTCCTACCGGTCGTCGCCGCCGCGCTCCTGGACCAGGCCGGTGACCGCCTCCACGAACGCTGGCGGCAGTCCGCACGCCGCGGTACGGACGTGCCCGTCGGCAACGGCCTTACCGCGCCACGAAACCCGCTCGGTTTCATCGACGGCATCGTGGGCCCACACACGACCGCCGAACAACAACGCGACCTCTGGCTGGCCGGACCCCCTGCGGTCGCCGGCGGCACCCTTGCCGTACTGCGGCGCATGGAACTCGACCTGCCGCGGTTCGCCGCCCTGTCCGTAGCCGAGCAGGAGGCGGTCTTCGGGCGGCGCCGGGCCAGCGGCGTCCCCCTCTCCGGCGGCGCCGTCGCCTCGGGCCCGGAACTCGGCGCCAAGACACCGGACGGTCGCTATCTCGTCCCCGTGGACGCCCACGTGCGCAGGGCGAACGCCGCCGTGGTCGGCGCCGGCCTCATGCTCCGCCGCTCCTACAGCACCGACGAGCCCGCCCCCGGCCTGCTCTTCATCAGCTTCCAGAACGACCTGAGGACCTTCACCGCCACCCTCACCCGCATGGACACCTCCGACGCGCTGCTGCCATTCACCACCACAACCGCCAGCGCGACATTCCTGATCCTCCCCGGCTTCGACCGGCAACACCCGCTCGGCTCCCAGCTGTTCGGCTGATCACGCCGTGCCTCTTCCCTTCGGCCCGATCAGACCGCTGACGTCGGCGGCTCGGCAATCATCCGCTTTCCGAACGTGATCGTTCGGGTCGGGTGGGCACGAACTCCGTCCAGCCGCGGGAGAGAGGGTGGCGATTCGTCCGCTCGCGTCGGCCGTGGAGGTGGCTGGTGCCGTCGGTGCTTGGTTTGCCGGAGACCCGGGAGAACAGGGTCCGGGAAGAGGGGGACCCCGTTCGACTCATCGAGCTCTTCGAGCGGTAGGCGGAAGGCTTCTCGGTGTCGGGCGCCGTCCGCCCTGCACCTCAAGTAGCGCTGATGCGCCCGATCAGGCCCCGCAGGGTCGTATCGATCAGTCGCGGCCTGCGGTGTCGGGGCGCGAAACCGGTTTCGGCAGGCCGGCCGCCGGTGTGCCCGCCGGTCCGGTCTCCAGCACCGCGGCCCAGTGGTCGGCCCAGTGGACGAGTGGGCGAAGCGCCTCGTATGCCTCTCGCCCCAGTGGGGTGAGCTCATAGCGGCTGTCGGGTAGTTGGTGAACCACGAGAGCATCGTGCAGTTCGGTCAGGCGCTGCCGCATCACGCTGGAGGACATGTCGTCGCACCGCTTCTGCAAGGGGCGAAACCCGAGGGGGCCATCGCGCAGTTCCCACAGGATGCGCAGACTCCACCGCCGTCCGAACAGATCGAGTGCGGCCATGAGGGGGCGACCGGTGGTCGAGCCCCGAACGGGCTTGCCGGGTCTTGGTGTTGCCATGGCGCGGTGTCCGACTCTCTCCCTGCTTGATGCTTCGAATTTCGGTACGCTACCATCAGCGATCCGCTTCGGAAATCGAAACGAGGGGGCTGCCGTGGCCACTGCCCTGACGACCCAGGTGTGCCGGACACTGGGGATCCCGACGCCGATCATCCAAGCGCCGATCGGATCGGCCGCCACCGCGGAGTTGGCCGCCGCCGTGAGCCGGACCGGCGGCCTGGGGACGCTCGCACTGACCTGGGTCACGCCCCAGGAGGCCGCCCGTCGCATCCGCAGCACGCGACGGCTCACCGACCGCCCCTTCGGAGTGAACCTGGTCCTGGACTTTCCGGTCGACCACGTCCTGACGGCGTGCCTGGACGAAGGCGTGCCGATCGTTTCCACGTTCTGGGGTGACCCGGCCTCCGTGCACGAGCGGGTGCACGCCGCGGGTGCGCTGCATCTGCACACCGTCGGAAGCGCCGAGGAAGCACGCCGCGCGGTCGACGCCGGTGTCGATGTGATCGTCGCCCAGGGATGGGAGGCAGGTGGCCACGTACGGGGGCAGGTCGCCACGATGGCGCTGGTGCCCGCGGTGGTCGACGCGGTGCACCCTGTCCCGGTGATCGCCGCCGGAGGCATCGGGGACGGGCGCGGCCTGGCCGCCGCGCTCGCTCTGGGAGCGCAGGCCGGGTGGCTCGGCACCCGGTTCCTGAACGCTCTCGAAGCGAACACGCACGAGACCTACCGCGCCCGCGTGCAACACGCAACCGAGTCGGACACGGTGTACACCCGTTGTTTCGACGGCGGTTGGCCCGACGCGCCGCACCGTGCGCTGCGCAATCCCACCATCACCGCCTGGGAACGCGCGGGGCGGCCCGGAAGTCCGCACCGTCCCGGCGAGGGAGAAGTGGTGGCGACCACCCCCGATGGCGGCAGCCACCTGCGCTACGACGACATGATCCCCACCGCAGACGCATCCGGCGATCTTGAGGCGATGGCCCTGTACGCGGGGCAGATCACCGGGCTCGTCACGCGCCCCGCGTCGGCTGCGGACATCGTCACGACGATCGCGGCACAGGCCGCCGGCATTCTCGGCAGCGAGCCGCCGAGCCCGTACCACGAGGGCCGGTCGACGACGAACTGACAAGCGCTCGGCGCGACTTGGCGAGTCCACGGCCGCGGTACCGGACCGACCGGCGATCAGACACGGACCACGGCCTTCCCGGTGTTGCGCAGGCATCGGGCAGATTGCTCGCCATCTCCACAAGATTGGCCCGAGTCACTGCACACCTCTCATGTCGTCGACCGGCCGTTGCATCGCGTTACGAGGGCTCCTCAACGGGTTTCTGAAGCCGACAAGATCCCCACCGCGTGCGGTCGACCGGGAGGCAAAGAATCGTGTGACTGCACTGGTGCCCATGGGGGAGGCGGTCTCACGCCCGCGGAGGAACGACTTCCGGTTCCGACAGGCCCTTCGTTGCGATGAGCAAGCCGAGTCGGGCTGCCTCGCAGGTGTCCGCGTACAAGCTCATCCATGTGCAGCGACGTACGAGCCGACGTGTCCGGTTGTGCAGCGTGTCCGAGTTGCGTACGGGAGGGAGTCCGGGAGGCTCCCGCCTGACCTGACGGTGGGAGCCCTCGGAGACCTACATGCTGCACCCGGCCGCCGGCGGGGATGTCGATCGGGTCGCCCTGCGACGCCATGGCACAGGCGGGCATGAGCGCCCGTCGATCACGTGAGCCTCGGCGACCCACATGATCAAGGCGTCCATGCCCGCCCGCCCACCGCGAAAGAGTGCCCTGCGCTACGACTTCGGCGAGGCGCCGGGCAGCACGCCGGAGAGCCGCAACAGCTTGCCCTGCCGGTTGCTGACGTAGATCCAGCCGTTGTCGCGGTCGAGCCCGACGCCGCAGACCGTGCCGAGACCGTCGGCCACCACGCGCTGAAGGCCCTTGGCCTCGCCGTCGGCCACGGCGACCTCATGCAGCTTGCCACCGCTGGAGTCGGAGACGTATGCGTTGACCGCGCCGTCCAGCGCTACACGGACGCTGTACCCGAGGTTGGTGGCCACGCTCCGCGGGGCGCCGCCATCCGGCTTCAGGTCGACCTCGTACAGGCCGCCGCGGTCATACTGCCCGACGTACGCCTTGCCCCCGTTCAGCTTTACTCCAGCGGCCCTCGGCACGTCCCAGATGCGCTGCTTCGCCGCCGGGGCTCTGTTGAGGTCGAACTCGATCAGCTTTCCGCTATCGACGTCGGTGACATAGGCCTTGTTGCCCGGCAGGTCCAGCGCGACGCCGTACGCACGCATACCCTCGGCAACCGTGACCGGGGAGGCGGAGCGGTCGGACAGGTTCACCGTGAACAGGCGCTTTCCGCTGTAGTCGGTGACGTAGGCCTTGTTGCCCGGCAGGTCCAGCGCCACATCGTTGACTTCGCCCAGCTTCTCCAGGACCCAGTCCGTGCCGCCACCGGCGAGATCGACCTTGTACAGCTTGCCGCCGTTGTACCGGTCGGTGACGTACGCCTTCTGGTTCGTCAGGTCCAGCGCCAGGCCGTCCGCCGTCCCCAACCCGGTGGCGAGCTCGACGGGAGCCTCTCTCGGGCTCTCTTGCTCTCCGCTACCGCCCTTGTAAAGAGGGTGATTTTTCTTGTCGAAGTTGAGCGTTTCAAGCTCGAAGACCTCGTGCACCCCGGCGAGGGTGGATACGACCTCGGCTTCCCCTTTCTGCATGAACGGCTTGCCCTCATCGGTCAAGTCGAAAGCCTCCGTGGCCGTGCCGGTCTCGCCGAGCTTCCAGGCAATCACCCTGGAGTATTTCGGTTCCTTGGCCTGCGGGCCGTCCGGACGGGTTTCCTTGACCTCTACTGGCTCGGGGTAATACAGAGCGACCCACCCGCCGAAGGAGATGGGGTATTCGTAGTCGAACCTCCTCACCTGACGTCGCTGCGTGGCCACGACATCTACCCGGCTGGCAACTTCCCCGCTCAGCGTGGACGACGTCTTGAACGCAGTGGTCAACGAACCACTGACAGAAGCAGTGATCCCAAGCATCAGCTGTGCCGACAATTCCCCGGTGCCCGTGGCGGTACTCGTGGCCGTTGAGGTACTTGTCATTTGCGACTGGGACTCTGCGTCAGCACCCTGGTTGTCTTTGCTGTTCTTCAGGGTAATCTTCTCGGACTGGTTCATCGCCATGCTCTTCTGTAACTGCTGTTGCAGCGATGCGATGGCCTTTGCCCCGAAAGTGAGCTGCACCTGCCCCTGGAGCGACCAGCTGATGGTGTTCGAAATCGAGAATTCGACAGTGTGTGACCATTTGGTGGGGACGGGGTCGGTTCGATTGACGTACGTCTGCTTGGAGATCACGTCGGGAGGAGGCTGCACAATGTCGCCTCGCTCTTCGACAAGTGGTACCCCCACCGTCATATAGGCACGCCACCCGCGCTCGTGTGCCGCCGCCTCCCCAACGGGAAATTCACTGAATCGCCCCTTGTTCAAGGAAAACCCGACAGGGGAGACATACCGGTCCGTTCCGTCTGCCGATTTCCTCTCGGCCTTCCTCTTCAGTTTGCCCTGGTCCCGCTCCAGGATGGCAGCGGCCTTGTCGGCGATGTTCAACTCCTTCAGGTTGCGCCCCGTCAGTGGGTGACGCATAAATCGTTCGCCAAGATAGGCTGTACTCACGTTGTTCTTGGTGGCGCCGCCCATACCCTTCGGTCTCCTCGCGTAGTAGAACTCAACGATGTGTCAGTGATTGTTTGTGCGCTGTTTCCGGCCTGGCGTGACCGAACGAGAACTCGCCAGGCTGCCGAGCGGGGCCGCCGCTGCTGCACAAGAGCCGGATCCTGAAACCTGGACTTCTGGACAGTCCTCCGACCCTTGAGTCGACTTCCCGATCGGCCCTCACTCCTTGACCGACCCGTCGTCAGCTCCTCTTGACGTTCTTGACCGATTGGTAGTTATCCTTTCTGAATTCGTCCAGCCGTTCGTCGCTGGTCTTCGGCTGGTCTTCGTCCCTGATCTCCACCTTCACCTTCTTGACTGCCTCATCCTTGACCGAAGACGCCATACCGGATGTCGATTCAGGATTTTCGCTGGTTGCCCGCTGCCTGTCGGCTACTGTCTGGGTGCTCTTGAACAGAGGGGTGAGGAAGTTGTTCATGATGCTGAGCGCCTCAGGCGACGTCTCGCGCATGATCTTCGGGTCGCGCACAGCTTCAGGAATACCGTCGTAGAGTTCCGGATCGACCCCTTCCCGTTCGGGCCGGGCACCAGGAATGTTTTCAGAGACCTTTTGAGCGGACTCTTCGGCGGACCTGGCTTCACTTCCGCCGCTGTCGAAGATGTTCTTGAAAGACATGAACTTCCCTCCGGTTCCTCTCGGTGGGCGCAGATCCCCCCTGCAAAGAGGGGGATCCTTCTCGCCATGATTAATCATTATCAAGTTCTTCGCATTCGAAGACTTGTACGCCCCGGCGCGGTGGCAATATTTCCGGTTCCGTGTCACGCGCTGTGTGCACCGGGATCATCGTGCGCCTTCCTACCCCCGCGGTGATCGATCCATCCAGCTCGGTCCTGCGGTTTCTCGCCATTCGCCGGGCCGCGGGCCGGCTGTGACGTTGCCACTTAGGCCACCATGGCGGCTGGAAATGATCCCCGGTCGGTTACTTTTGAACGATTCCCTGAAATGGCCCGGCCTGCGACCTGCAACGACCAGCTTGGCGGGGCCACTTCAGGACGTTATCGAACTGCTGATTGCGTTGAGTCCTGGCCAAATCGGTGGTCCCCCGTATTGAGCCGAAACTGGTGGGTCTTCTGTTTATTGGTCGGGGGTGAGTGCCGAAGGTCGGGACATGCGTCGGCTGGTGTTCGCAGCGCGGGAGGATCTGCGGCTGCGGGGCGGCGCGGCGCTGGAGTCGGGCGAGGCCGCCACCGTCGCCCCGGCCCAGCTGGTGGGGCACGCAGGGGCGGTGCTCCTGCGGATCACCCGCAAGGCGCTTCCCGCCCTCCCCGACGAGTCCAACACCGGGCGGAGCAGCGGCAATTCACCAGCCCCCGAGCTGCCGGGGCACCCTGCCTACCAGCAGATCACGACCGCCTTCGCCGACAGCGACGAGCCGCTGCGAGCCCGAGACCTGTGCCTGGCCCTCGACCTGACGATCGTGCCGAAGAGCACCGAAGAGCACCGAAAGCATCCGCTCCAAGCTCAAGCGCCTGGTCAGCCGTGGAACCCTCACCGCGAGCGAACCCGGCCTGTTCGCCCGACCCCGCCCGTCACCCCGCACCGAACCCCACAAGCAGCAAGCCTCACCCGACGCCAACCCTGCAACGGGCATCGAGCCTCATGGCGACCTCTCAGTGCTTGACCAACCGGTTCGCCGCGCGCGCCGCGAGGAACAGCAGAAGGGACGTCACCACGGCGGCGACCAGCGCGACGCGGCCCGCGGTGGCAGCGCCTGCACCGTGGGCCAGGGTGGAGTGCAGTGTGAGGGTGAGGCCGCCGACGGCGACGAGGGGGCCGGTCGCGTACCAGGCCGCGAAGAGGAACGGGCCGGGGGCGCCGGTCGGGGAGCTCGCGCCCATGAACATCAGGTCCGTGCGCGCCGGGCCGCGGCACGCGCCGAAGACCGCGGCAGCTGCGAACGGCGGTGCGCACAGCGGCATGACCAGCAGCAGCCAGGGCGCGCCGGACAGCGCGTACGGTACGGCGGCGAGCACGCCGAGCAGGGCGCCCAGCGCCGCCGGGACGATCGCGTGGTGCAGCATCAACGTGCGGAACCGGAACGGGGACCAGGCCGAGCGGCGGGCGTCGTCGGACTCGACGCGGGCTGGTTCGGCGAGCGCGCCGACCGCGAAGTAGCCGCACAGCAGCGCCGCGACGAGCCCGAGGACGCCCTTCGCGCCGCTCAGCCCCGCGCCCGGTCCGGCCGCCGTCGCACCGCTCGCACCCCAGGCGAGCGCGCGCCCGAGGCGGCCCGGGGTGCGCAGCAGGGCGAGCAGATCGCGCCAGACGACGATGAGGTGCCGGCTGCGCGGCGCGGGTAGGCCCATCGACCGCCTCGGCGTGTCGCCGCCCGCGTTGATGACCGCGAGCTTGGCGGCCCGCAGCTCCAGCGTGGACATGCCGGAGGCGACCGCCGACATCGTCGCGGCACGGCCGCGCAGTTGGGCGCCCGGGACGTGCGCCGCGTCCCGGTGGCCGTACCAGAACGCCGCGGTGGCAACCGCAGCGAGCAGTGCGACCGCGACCGGCCAGCCCGGCGCCCCACCACCGGTGGCCGCGACCACCGGTTGGGCGGCCCAGCCCCACGGGCCGGACCACAGCTCGGCCCACTCCAGCACGGCGAGCCGGTGCCCGGTGAAGGCCAGCGCGACCTGCCCGGCCAGCAGCGCCAGCATGACCGCCGCGTATGGTGTCAACCGCCGTACACGCCGGGCCAGTTCGGGCCTGCGCTCCACCGCCGCGCCGAGGGCGAGGGCGAGCGGCGGCAGGCACAGGGCCGCCGGGAGCGCGGCGAGCAGCGCGAGGCCGAACGGTGCCAGACGGATCACCTGGAGCACGACCGCCGCCACGAGGCCCATGAGCAGTCCGGTGCCGAGCGAGAGGGCGGCGGACATCCGGTAGCGGGGCCGCAGCACCGCGGCGCGCCGCACCGGTTGCGTGAGCAGCCAGGCCATGGTGGGGCCGTCCACGACGACCGGGCCGCGCCACAGCGCGTCGCGCGCGGCGACGAGGGCGAGGGCGAGCGTGAGTACGGCGAAGAGCGAGGGGAGGGTGTGCTGGACGTGCCCGCCGAGCCCGCCGTAGTCGGCACTGATCCGCAGCGAGTGCAGGAAGCGGGCGGTACAGCCGCCGCCGTAGCCGACGGCGGCGAGCGCGACGGAGTAGACGAAGACGGCCGTGTCGCGGCGCCGACGACGGTGGTGTGCGCGGCGCTTGCGGCGCAGCCAGCGCAGGGTCTCCTCGGTGCGGTCGTCGTCCTCCTCCGTCCAGACCTCGTCCTCCACCTCCTTCTCGGCCAGGGCCTCCGCGGTGTCCGCTGTGTTCTCGGCGTTCACTGCGTTCTCGGCGCGTATGTTCATGCCCGCATGCCCAGCTTCTTCAGCACCGCCGCCGGAGTGCCACGCGCGATCACCCGGCCGTCCTCCAGCGCGATCATCCCGTCCGCGACCGCCTCGGCCAACTCCGCTTGATGGGTGGCGAGCAGCACCGCCACACCGTCCTCCTTCTCCGCGATCAGCAGCTCTGCAAGGCGTTTGCGGGCGTCCGGGTCGAGCCGCTGCTCCGGCTCGTCGAGCACGAGCAGGTCCCGGGGGCGCACCAGCGCGGACGCCAGCAGCAGCGACTGCAACTGCCCGGAGGACAGCGAACCGGGCAGCGCGCCCGCGTGATCGGACAGCCGCCGGTCGGCGAGCACCTGGTCGACCCACGCCGAGACGCCGTCCACGGCGTGCGCGACGGCCACCAGCTCCAGGTGCTCGCGGACGGTGAGGTCCGGATAGCAGGCGGCCATGTCGCCGACCACCGCGACCCGTGCCCTCACCACCGGATCGTCCTCGTCCGCCTTACGCCCCGCGAAGAGCGCCGTACCGCTGGTCGGCGCATCACGGCCGCTGGCGATGCGCAGCAGCGTGGACTTGCCGGAGCCGTTGTGTCCGAACAACGCGATGCAGCCGCCCGCTTCCAACTCCAGGTCGATGGGGTGCAGTGCCTTGCGCTCGCCGTAGTCGCGGCTGATCTTGCGCAGGTGGAGCAGAGCCATGCCGCCTCCAGCGGGTTCGGGGTTCGTCCGGGCCTCCCGACTCTAAGCCTCGATCCACCGATCAATTGCTGCTCCAGAGCCTGGACATGAACACGCGGTTGCTCTGCGATCCGGGACGGTGGGACTTCTTACGGTTCTCCAGTCACAGATCGCGGGGGCACCCGGGAGTTCGGATCGCGGCGGGGATGGTTCGTCGGAAGGTGCGGCCGAGCATTGCTGGCAGGTGACCGCGCGCCTCGGGAGCCGGCAGGCGGTTCCGGGCTGTGGCTTCCCGTGCGGCGACGGTCATGCCGTGGCCGTAGACGGGTTGAGTATGCAGACCGCGTCGCCGATGGCGAACCGTCCTTCGGGCCGGTGTCGCATCGGGTGGTGGAGCCGCCAGTGGTTGTCAGGCCGCCGTTGCTCCCGTACCTACCGTGGGCCTGGTACACGCCTCCTACGAGCGGAGTCGCACAAGGACGCCCGCACCGGCTCTTCCGGCAGGGGCCTTCAGACGTGGGGGACGTGCAGCATGTCCCAACTGGACTTGCCGGGGATGCCGTCGGACTCGTTGTCTGAGAAGTGGAGCTTCCGCTGCCAGGCGGTGTAGGACTTCACATCGCCCGTGCCCCACACGTCGGTGTCACGGCTGGACTCGTACCGATTGCATCCTTCAGCGACAAGCCTGTCGTGCATCGCGGTGATGACCGGCGATTTCTTTCCGGTGTGGAAGAACGAAGCACCAGGGAAGGGCTCGAACTTTCCGGTGCCGCCATCCATGAACTGGCGGTAGGCCCCGTTCGTGAACGTGGACCATCGGCTCCAGCCGTGTGCGTCCTTGATGGCCTTTGCTGTCTTGGCGTTGTAGACCGGGTCCTTGAGCTTTCCGGCAATCCTGAGCGAGTCCGGCGGGGAGAACTGCTCTGGGTGCCTGAGGGAGCGTATCTGGAAGAGACCAAAGGACGGCCCCCACTTGTTGTCGGCCAGGCCCTCGTCCCCGACGATGCCCGGGTCGCCGCGGGACTCCGCCATGGCGACGGCTGCCGCGATGTTGATGTCGCTGCCGGTGAACCCCACCTGTGTGGCCAGGGCTCGCAGCTCGGTCAGGTTCATTGTCATTCCCTACGCCTTCTGGCTTTCCGATCAGGAGCCATGTCGCCATGGTTCGTTACGCTGTCGGATCGAGGATGGGGTGTGGGCCGGAATCCCCGGCCCGGGTGGTTGTATTGCCGGAATGTGATGCCTGCGCTTGCGGATAAGGCTGCCATCCCGGCTATGAGCGCCCCCTTGTTGACGCATATACAGATAGCCGATCAGAGTCCTCTTCACCGCGCCTCCGTGGAGAGCGAGGGCGGATTCGCGAGGCGGAGAGATCAGTTACTTCGACCGTATGGCCGGGTCAGCACCGGGGCAAACGGAGGGCTAGGCCCTGTTGTGGGCCGGCCTGCGAACCGTCGGGCGAAGATCCAGGAAGAGCACCGCGTCCGCCGCTTCTCCCGCCTCCACGAATCGACCGCGAGGGGGGCTTCGCCCGCTCGTTGTGGTCGGCTTCGGTCTCGCCAGAGAAGACGACGGCAGGGTCGTCGTCCGAAGTGTGCCGGTTTCGGCGCTGGTGGGCCGGTGTTCGTTGTCGTTGTCCTGGCGGGCGTAGTCGCGGAGGATCTGTTCCGCGTGGCCGCCGTCGAACAGCTAGCGGGCATCCGCCCGGCTGGCCGGCATCAGGGCCAGTCGCTGCAACACGGTCTGCCGACCGGCACTTCGCCGGCCATGGCGGAATGTGAGCCCGCTGATCTGCTCGACGAACGCTGTCCGCGGACACGTGTCCGCTGCCCTCTCGGCCCTCTCGGCCCTCTCGGCCCTCTCGGCCCTCTCGGCCCTCTCGGCAGAATCATGATTGCGTTTCGGTGATCCTCCAGGGCTCTGCACAGAAAGACATCGGGGCGACTTTCAGCCGCCGCCCGCATTGCTTGACTTCCCCGAGCGTGCAGATGCACCCTGATAAAGACGCTACATACGTGCTATGCGCCAGCAAAGTCGCGAACATCGCACACGCGTCTGCGGTGAGATGCGCAAGGCCCCCGGGGATCGTAGTTACTTGCGCCTTCACCGACCCGACTTTGGTGACGTCCTATGCACTCGCGTATCGGTAAGGCAAAGGTGCCCAACACGGCGCACCTTCCGTCCGTGACTGCACCCCAGCCTCTGAGCCCAGGAGGAACACACTCGTCCCTTCACGAGACCCGTGACGGTCAGCCTGATCGACCGTCGGTCGAGAACCGACGAGCCTCTTGAACCGCAGGCCGGGCAGACAAGCCGACTCGATTCGTCGTTCGCTGCCGACGTGTTCTCGCAAGCTCAGCCCACGGACTCGTGCCGCTATGCGACGGCGTCGACCCACAACTCGCAAGGGAGTGCGGAATGCACCTCGTCACTCGTGCCGAGTGGGGGGCCAAGCCGCCCCGCTCGCCCCTCGTGCAGATCGCGTCCACCCGGGGCGTGAAGGTCCACTATGAGGGTGCTGCCGTCCCGGCCGATCTCGCCAAGCCGGAGAACCACCCCAAGTGTGCCGGCCGGGTGCGGACCATCCAGGCTGATCATCTGGCGAACCGCAAGGAGAACTACTCCGACATCGCCTACAGCTACGTGGTCTGTCCGCACGGCTCTGTCTTCGAGGGGCGTGGCCTGCACAAACTACAAGCTGCGAATGGCAACCACCAGCTCAACCTGAACCACTACTCGGTGTGCGGCATGGTGGGCAATTCCGGCCTCACCCAGCCGACCAATGCTCATCTAGACGGTATCCGTGACGCCATCGAACTCCTGCAAGAGCAGGGCGGCGCCGGAGCGGAGATCAAAGGCCACCGTGACGGCTTCCCCACCCTATGCCCCGGCGACCCGCTCGAAGCGTGGGTGAAGAAGGGCGCTCCACGACCCGGTGCCCCATCCACGCCCCCACCTACCGGTATCAGGGTCAGCCTCTCCCATGTCGTCGCTGCCGCACACACCGACCCGGACGCCGCCCAGGGGCACACCACGTTCCCGGCGGACGTCAGACCCGTGGAGGCGGCCCTGGTCGAAGAGGGGCTGCTGGAGCCGGCGTTCGGCGATGACGGGTCTTTCGGGTCCCGTATCATCGCCGCCTACGCGGCTTTCCAGCGCAGCCAGGGGCTCACCGGAGCCAACGCCGACGGCATTCCTGGCGAGTCCACCCTCACCGCGCTCGGCAGCCGGCACGGGTTCAATGTCGCCGCCTGAGCCGAAATCTGGATCCACCGGCCGTGTGTGGGTGCGGACGGAATCTACTGTCCGCGGCCGGTGGTCCGGTGGTGCGGCGAGGTGAGTGAACGCAATCCGTACCCGAGTGACTTGTCGGATGAGCAGTGGTCGCCGCGCTTCAGCAAGCACGGCGAGATGCGCGGCATTCCGGGGGCTCGCTTCACCGCGGAGTGCGGCGAACTCCTGATTCGCTGCATCGGCACATATCAGCCACGGTCAGGCACTTGCCAGGACCCGCAGACCTTCTCCTCAGATCTGGTCCGCTCGCCACCGGATCGCTGTAGTCAAAATCGTCCCACGGAACGTCGACTTCATCGAATGTGGCCAGGGGAAGGAGATGGTCGCACCATGACCATGAAAAGTCTGACCTACGTGTCGGTGCCGCAAGTTGCGGCGGGCTGTCGGCGGTGCTTGCCTGGAGGTAATGACATGTCCGACGTCAGCTGCGGCAGACGTGGCCGTGGGGTGTGGGGGTGCGCTTGCCGTCCCCCGTTCGCCCGGGCGCTGTCTCGTTCGGGAACTGCAGGTGTGCGATGGCGGTGTTGCGGTTCGATACGCGTCCTATGGAGTTCAAGGACGTCTTCGGAAGCATCGACTTCCTGAAGAACGACGTCAAGATCGAGCTGGACAACGACAACTTCCAGAACACCGTGATCATCGATAGCGAGGTCGCCGGCGATAAGGGCGACATCCGCCTGTCGGTCGAGTATCTTCCCCTCGCGGGTAAAAGCTTCTACCAGCAGGTGATGGCTGCGGGCGACACTCTTGAGGGCACGCAGGTGACACTCGACGATGTCCTGGACAGGCTCAACAGGCTGGCATTCCAGGAGGACATCGCCTGGCAACTCTTCCCGCTGGAGCTGGAGTTCGGGTCCGGGCAGACCTGCTCGCGGTGCCTGGACCGCTGGCAGCGGGCCGGAGTCTTCGAGCGGTTGCACCGGATCCTGCTCGCCGAGCCCAACGCGGCCAGCGAACTCGACTGGACCCGCGCGTGCGTGGACGGCTCCGCTGTCCGCGCCGTGCGCGCGAAAGAGAGGGAGCCGCGACTGGTCCGTCACCGGTCGACCGGCGGAAGACGGGCAGCAAGCATCACCTGATCTGCGACGGCAAGGGCACCCCGCTGCGCGTCATCACGACCGCCGCCAACGCCAACGACATCACCCGGACCCTCGAACCTCGACCTCGTCGACGGCATCCCGCCCGTCGCCGGACGACCCGGCCGGCCCCGACGGCGGCCGGAGTGCCTCCTGGGCGACAAGGCGTACGCCTCGAAGGCTGTGCGCGGTGAGCTGCGACGCCGCCGCATCCAGGCGGTGATCTCCCGCAAGGACACCCCGAACATCAAGGGCCTGGGCAAGCTCCATCCCCAAGCTCTCGGCTTCGCTCTAGCAGGGGAGACCCCATTCGTCGTCGAGCACGAGCATGCCTTCGTCCTGCTCCACCGGTTCAAACGCCTCGCGGTCCGCTGGGAATGACGTATCGAACTCCACGGCTCCTTCCTCTCGTTGGCTTGCAGCATCACCTGCTGGAGGCGCCTCAAGACGACCGGATCGTGATCGCGATACGAGCTCATGGAAAAGGGTTTGAGCGAGGCGGCGTCCCGCTGCTACTTTCGTGGTGGATCGTGAAGTCGTCGTAGGAGGTGAGCCCCGTGAACACAGTTACCCATGGGTGCTCCCTCAACCCGTCACGGTCCGGCGGCTGACGTTCGGTGTCGCCAGGAGCGCCTGAGATCGAGGCACTCCTGGAAGGAGACTCCGATGAACACGAAGCCTTTCACATCTGGCCTGAGCGAGAACGCGGTGATGATCACGCGCGTCGCGGACAGGCAATGGCATGCACTGGATGACGACCTGGTGGTCGGCTGCGGGTATGCGGAGCACCGGCCCGACGGACGCTTGTTCGTCAGCATCGACGCCTGGCACGACGCCACCTTCGACCGGCTCGCCGAGGCGATGCTGGCGGAACTGCCGGCGCCGCTGTACACGGTGGTCGACGAAGCCGACGTCGAGCTGACGGACGGCTGGCTCCGGGCCGGTTTCACGATCCGGCGCCGCGAGTGGGAGTACGCCGTCCCGACCGACCCGCGGGTCACAGGGCTCGAAGAAGTCCTGCCGCCTGCGGGCGTGACGATCGTGCCCGCCGGACAGGCGGACGAGAGTCTGCTGCGGGCGGCGGACCGCGCGATCCGTGACGAAGTCGAGGCGACCGTCGGGTGGTGGCAGTCGATGCCCGCGGAGGTGATTCCCCGCCCCGAAGGCGACACCATCGTCGACCCGTCGAAGTACGCGGTGGCCGCGGCGCCGGATCGCTACCTGGGTCTGATCCGGGTGGTGACGGTGAACCGGCCGCGCATCGGGCTGGTCGCGGTCCGGGCCGGCGAGCAGCGCCGCGGCATCGCGCGGGCGCTGCTGGCCCACGCGCTGGGGACGCTGCACCGCTCCGGGTTCGCCGCGGCCTGGACCGAAGTCCACGAGTCCAACCAAGCAGCCTCGGCGCTGTTCGAGGGCATCGGCGCCCGGCCGATGAGCAGCAACCTGGAGCTGGTGCGATGAAGAAGAACAAGAACGTCATCGAAGTCGAGGGCAAGGTCGTCGAGTGCCTGCGCAGCGCCATGTTCACCGTGGAGCTGGAGAACGGCCACCAGGTGCTCGCGCACATCAGCGGGAAGATCCGCAAGAACTACATCAAGATCTACCTGGAAGACCGGGTGCTGGTGGAACTCCCGCCGTACGACCTGACGCGCGGCCGGATCGTGTTCCGGTACCGGAACTAGCGGCGGTCGGCACCTTCCGCGGTAGCTGATCCTGGGGCCCCGGTCACGGCGTATGCGCGGCATTTGCGTGACCGGGGCCCCGGGTGCGCCGGGGCGGACAGTATCGAGGATGCCCACCGGCTGCGGCACGGCGCGATGCCGGTGGCCATTCCATGGGGTACGGGCGCCATCAACTCTGGGCACGTGCCTGCGCTCGTTCCCCCGTGGCCATGTCCTGCAACTGCACGCGGTCCACCGCAGGTTCCTGGCCGGCCTGGCGGCGCATACTCCGCTGCTGCCGGATGCCGACCAGGTCGCGAGTCGCGTTCATCGACATCGATTCCACCCACAAGCGGGTGTTCGGCAGAACCGAACAGGGCGCTCAGGTCGGCCGGTTCAAGGGAGTTCGCACCCTGCACCCGCTGCTGGCCGCGGTCTGCACTCCGACCTCGCACCCGGTCGTCGCTGCTGTGCGGTTGCGGCAGGGCAAGTCCGCCGATGGACGCGGCGCCCCGCGCTTTGTCACCGAGGCGGTGGCGGCGTCGCCGTCCGCGTCGCACAGCATGTCGTCGCACCCCTGCCGCGAGCCGCGCTTGCCTTCAGGGACAGGCGTATCCCCGGGTGTCAGAGAATGACCTGGTCCGGTCCCGCCTCCAGGCGTGCGATGGCCGAGCGGCAGGCGGCCGTGAACCGCCAGAACGTGTCGTTGGTGCTCTTCGGCCGCCCCAGCCGGGTGAAGGAACCGAACATGCTCTGACGGAGTTCCGTGGTGAGTTCCAACTGTCCGCCCTTGCCCAGCATGGTGCGGTTGCAGAGGTTGCCGACATGGTCGCCGCCTCGTCGGTCGCCGCGACTCCCCGCGCCGGGCAGGCATGGCCTGATTCCAAGGGCGCACCAGTGCCGTCTTCGTGGTCGGGCAGTCACTGGGCTGATGCAGTGGCAGGGCGTCTGCGGCTCCCCCCCTGGCTCATGGCTCGGTTCGGGGGCCTGATTATGTTGCCTGCCACGCAGCTTGTGTGCGAGATGGGTGCGCCACTCCGGCGGCTCATAGGAAAGGTGGAGTCATGGCCAAACCTGTTCGCGCGGCTCTCGGGGGCGTGTGGATCAAGTGCAACTTCTGTCAGGGGGACCTGTTCAGGGACCGTGAGGTGAAGCTCAACAGCTCCGGCCTGGAGTTCATGAGCTTGGGTTGGGCGAACGAGTCGGCAACCGGCCTGATCTGCTGGAACTGCGGCTACGTGCATCTGTTCGTGAACAGGGACCTCGAACTGTACAAACAGAAGAAGGGCTAGTAGTGCTTGGTCAGGTTGGTGCGGGTGTTGGTATGTCGCGGTGGCAGGTGGGGCAGGCGCCGGTCCAGACCGCGAGGAGTAACTGCAGCTCGCGGGCGACTTGGTAGAGGCTCAGGCCGACGCCGTCTCTTTTGGGGATCGAGTCAGTCGCTGCAGGGTGCGGAAGGCGTGCGCTGCGGAGACGAGGGTGACGTGGTGGTGCCGGCCTCGCCAGGTGCGGCCTTCGAAGTGGGCCAGGCCCAGGGCTTGTTTCATCTCGCGGTAGTCGTGCTCGATGCGCCGGCGGAGTTTCGCGGTGCGCACGAGGGTGGCCGGCGGGGTGTCGGCGGGCTGGTTGGACAGCCAGAACTGCACGGGTTCAGGTTCGGTGGCGGGCCATTGGGCCAGTAGCCGGCGCACGGGCAGCTCGGGGCCGTCGGCGGCCTTGCGGATCTCGCGCCCGGCGGGCCTGACCCGCAGGGCCACGAACCACGAGTACATCCGCTTGACGCCGCTGCGGCCGGTGCCGGGGCGGGAGCCTTCCCGCCACTGCACCGGCTTCGCGGCCTGCTTGCCGGCCCCGATGACCAGCTTCTTCACCGTCTTGGCCGACTCGGGGTGGACGGGCTGGGGCCGGGGGCCGCGACCGCTGCAAGGCGGGGCATGCGGCCGTGCCGCTTCCGGCTGGACGGTGGTCGTGGTGGAGATGCCGACCGCGTAGCCGAGCTGGCGTTCTTCCAGGCCCAGCCGGCAAGCTGCCGCATCGCCGTAGCCCCCGTCGGCAACGACGAGCGGAACATCGATGCCCCACATCCTCGTCTCGTCGATCATGTCCAGGGCCAGCTGCCACTTCTCGACATGGCCGCCCTCTTCGGGGATGCCGCACTTGGTGCGGCGGGCGACCTCAGAGGCAAAAGGCCACGGAAGAAAATGCGCCTTGATCCTTCGCCTTCATAAGGAGTATGAACCTTACGCAAAGGGAAAGTTCGAGGTTTCCGAAACTGGGCAGCGGTTCTACTACGCCTATCGCGGCACGCTACTCAGAGGCATCGCAGGGGATCGGCTACGAACTCAACTACGGTGCTGCGCCGGTGACTTCTTCGGCCAGGAGGAGCTGGCGGATACGGCGCTGAAGCGACCGTGTGAGGCGTCCGGTCCCACGCCGCTCGGTGCCCCGTCCCGGAACCTGCGGCGCGGCCGATGGATGGACCGCGCGACCGAAGCAGCCCCGAGCCGGCGGACGTCTCCGACATCCGCTCCCTAAACGCGCGAGAACTTCTCTGCGACGGGCGAGCGCAGCAAGACCGAGACGCAACCGCAGTCCCGGAAGCGGGAGTCCAGGCCGTGAGGTTTGCGAATGTCGCTGGAATTACGCGAAGGCAGGCGAGTTCGACCCATTCGAGGAGTGCGACCCTGACGAGGATCCGGGCTGTGGCTTGGAGGGAGAGTCGCTGGCGCAAAAGAAGGGGGCGGCTTGGCTCGGTGAGCGCGAATCGGTCGTCCCCGCCTGGCGCGCTTGGGGTGCGCGACTTCGTGAGCGACGACCAGGTCCTCCGGCAGGAACTCGACGAGACGCACGCGTACACCTCCAGATCGAGCATGCAAAAAGCCCCCGACGGATCGGAGGCTTCAAGGCTTGCAGGCGCACGAGGCCTCATGGAGAGCAGTGCGATATTCAACTATCAAGTGTGCAACCACTTTGAGGTCACCTCACTTGCCAACGGTTTCGCCAACTCCAGGTTGGGCCGTTGGGGCGGGGGGGCCGGCGCCTATCGCGGTAGAGCCACCCGTTCGCGACAGCCCCGAATCCGGCGCGCCGCCGAACACCTGCGACATATCTCGCATTAGGCTCTTGTGACTGTACGAAGTCGCTATATCACGGATTGCATCCGTGTGACCACCGGAGAAGAAATGCGCAAGCTTCAGAAGGCCACCGTCATGGCCGTCGTCCTCGGCAGCTTCGGCTTCCTCGGCGCCGGCACCGCCTACGCCCACGGCGAGAAGGGCGGCACCGACATCGACATCAAGCAGGGCAGCCAGTGCAGGTCGCACGACACCAACGTCGACGTCCTCGGCGAGGTCGGGATCCTCAACGGCCTGGCGGGCAACGCCATCGGCGGCGAAGGCTCCCCGGGTGCGCAGAGCACCAGGATGGGCTCGTCGATGGGCTGCGACAACAGCGCCGACTTCAAGGAAAGCAAGAGCCACGACGAAGACAGGGGCGGAGGCTCGGAGGGCAGAGGCTCGGAGGGCAGAGGCTCGGAGGGTAGAGGCTCGGAGGGTAGAGAAGGCAACGGAGACAAGGGGGGCGACGCACACAAGTGTGGATGTTCGGACGGTGGAGAAGGCAAGGAGGGTAGGGAACAGCAGGGAATGACGCCGCAGCCCGGTCTCCGCTACACAGTCCGAACCGAGACCCTTACGACCCCATAGGGTCAGGCTGCGGGAGGCCGCTCGACCCGCATGCGAAACGCTCGGCCGCTGGCTGGACTTCTCGGGGAGGTCCGGCCAGCGGCCAGGGTTCTGGCCCGGTCAGCCCGCCACGGGAAGTCCGCTGTCTCCGGCGCGACGACACGGCCCCACCCGCTCTGGGGTCTCGGCGTGAATCCGCTGATCGCCCGTCGGGGCACCGGGTACGGTTTCGGCCGGGGCACCCAACACTGGCTCGTGGAGGGCGCGTTCGCCTGTCTGCACTGGTTCCGCCGCCTGTGGATCCATGGGAGATCCGCGACGACGTCCACGACGCCTTCCTCACCCTCGGATGCCCACTCATCTGCGGGCGACGCCTGAACTCCCGATAGGGGTTTCACGGCAGGCACGCTTACGTTGACGGCCCGGTGGCCGACCTCAGGTCGGCTTGCGCCACACGGAGACGTGCTTCGCGGAGTCTGGGTGAACGGCGCCCCGTCTCAGTCCGCCACGCGACGTTCCAGTCGAGCCCAGCGGCCCGTGCCAGCAGGTCGAGCTCTGCCTACCAGGCGTACCGGTGTCGGGAGTTGCCGCGGCGGTAGCGATCGTCGTCGCCCTCGTCGGTGAAGTGGTGTGAGACGAGAACTGCTCGACCAGGTCGAAGGGGCCGAAGCCGATATGCCGCACAAAGACGTCGAACGGCACCGCGACCTGGCCGGGCGGCAGGAACCTCAGCGGCGGCACGCCTGGCTCGATGACGCATCGGCCGCCGGGTGCCAGGCGACGTGCGGCGTTGCGGAAGCACTCGACCTGCTCGTCCTCTGAGACCAGGTGCGTGATGGTGTGGTGGACGAGAGAGACCAGGGTGAACTCGCCGGGGGCGCTGATGGCGGCCATGTCCCCGATGACTACCGGGAGTGCGTCCTCGTCGATCTTGCGCCGCAGGACGGCTGCCAGGTGCTCGGACAGTTCGATGCCCACTACCGGAACGCTGCGTTCCCGGAGTGGGACGCCCACTCGTCCGGTTCCGGTGGCGGACTCCAGTGCCCGGCCGTCTCCGGCGAGCTCGGCGAGGAGGGTGAGAGTCGGTTCGAGAACGGCGGCCGAGGACATCTCGGTCTCCTCGGCGTCGTAGCGGTCGGCGGCCCCATGGGTCCGCAGCTCACTGCTCGTCGCGGGCGGCCACTTGGCAGGGTGCCGTGGGGCGCTGTCGACGCCTTTGCTTTCCACCGGCTCCGATGTCACGGTTCCAGGGCGGGCTGGTACGGACCTTCAGGGCACCGTTCGGCTCGGGGGGCAAGGTCACGGCGGTGGTGCGGTCCTTGTCCTCGGCGCAGCGTGCGCCGCCCTCAGCTCGTCGTCTACGTCCCATGGCTTCACCCGAGCCCCCAGCAACCCGGATCGTCGGTCTCGGAGTGATCCAACCGCCTTGAAGATCATTTCGTTAAGAGTCCTGGGACAACTGATGGGCAACCCTTGACGCCGGCGGTGCGTCTCATCCCACATCAAAAGTACCTTTGCCTGCCCGTCACGGACCTCTCATCCGAACGAGGTAATCTCCCACCCCTGGGCGCAGCTGGGGGATCTCGGGGCGCAGGTGGGGGGTTCGCGAAATTTCGCTGTATCGGGCCGTCACGTAATCCGGGAAAGAGAGCGCATGCGCGGGCGAAGGATACGAATAGTGCTGATATTGGTCGTGGCACTCGGGGGGCTCTTCGTGGCCACCGACCAAGTCGCAGTGACGTATGCCCAGTCAAGGGTGGCGAGCAAGATCCAGAGTGCGCTGGGACTCGCGGCCGAGCCGAGCGTCTCCATCAAGCACTTCCCGTTCCTCACCCAGGCCCTCAACCGTGACCTGGACGAGGTCACGGTCAGCGCGAACAACCTCAAGGCGCCCACCGGCGACCCGGGCACGGACGGCTCCGACCCGTTGAGCATCGACCGCTTCACCGCCGAACTCCATCACGTGCGCATCAACAGCAGCTTCAACGGCGCCGTCGCCGACTCGGCCACCGGCACCGCCCTGGTCTCGTACGCCGCCGTCACCAAGACCATCTCGCACCAGCTGTCCGGTATCGCCTCCGGCGTCGACGTCTCCTATGGCGGAAACAACCAGGTCAAGCTGGCCGGCAGCATCCAGATCCCGCTGCTCGGCAGCCAGCAGATCAGCACCTTGGCCAACATCACGCTCGGGAAGGGCAACACCCTGGGCATCACGCTGCCCGACGGCGCGCAGCAACTGATAGGCCAGGCAGCCGCCCCGCAGTGGCCGATCTCCGGTCTGCCCACCGGCATCAGGCTGAGCGGCGTGCAGGCCACGTCGGACGGGCTGCAGGTGTCGCTGAGCGGCAAGGACATACACATGACCGGGTAGCCAGGAAGCCCAGGTCCCACCCCGCGGCGCGCAGCTGCTCCAAGCCAACGAGGAAGAAATACATGACCGACGTCAACAGCTGCCAACTGACAAGGCCCGAGGAGGAAGTCGCAGACGAGCCAGGGACAGGCCATCCCAGTGGCTGTCTGGAGGAGGCCCCCGCATCCGGCGAGGTTTCCCTCACCGCGACCGGGCTGACGACCTGGGTCAGGCACAAGGGGAAGACCAAGACCCTGCTGGAGGACGTCAGCCTCACCCTGGAATCCAACTCGCTGGTCGCGGTGATCGGGCCGTCAGGGGCGGGGAAGTCGACGCTGCTGCGCGCGTTGACGGGGTATCAGCCTGCCAACGAGGGCGAGGTGCTCTGCCAAGGCCTGGACCTGTACGAGAACTTCCCCGAACTGCGCCATCGCATCAGCCTGGTGCCGCAGGACGACATCCTGCACACCCAGCTGACCGTGCGCACCGCCCTTCGCTACGCCGCCAGGCTGCGCTTTCCGCGCGAGGCCGACCGGGCCGAACGGAACCGCCGAGTCGGCGAGGTACTCGACGAGCTGGGCCTGACCCACCGCGCCGAGACCCGCATCTCCGCGCTCTCCGGTGGCCAACGCAAACGTGTATCCGTCGCTCTCGAACTCCTCACCAAGCCCTCACTGCTCTTCCTCGACGAGCCGACATCCGGCCTCGACCCCGGCCTGGACCGCCAAGTCATGCAAATGCTCCGGGACTTGGCCGATGACGGACGCACCGTCGTGGTCTCCACCCACAGCGTGGCCAACCTGGAACTGTGCGACCAGCTGCTGGTGCTGGCGCCGGGCGGCCGGACGGCGTACTTCGGTCCGCCGCAGGAGGCACTGGACTTCTTCGGGCGCCGAGACTGGGCGGACGTCTTCTCCGACTTCCACCAACAGCCCGACCGCGACTGGCCGGGAGAATATCGCGCCGCGCGGGCAGACCGGCACGACTCGGCGGGCCGGACTCTCCTCGCCTCGCCGGCCGGGAAGGACGCGCACTCCAACGTGCCGCACAATCCGCAGCGTTGGGCCTCGCAGTTGGTGACACTGATACGGCGGAACTGCTCGGTGCTCGCCGCCGATCGCGGGCACGTTCTGCTGCTGGTGGCCCTGCCGATCATCATGGGCGTGCTGAGCATGGCCGTCCCCGCCCAGTACGGCTTCCTGCGAGCGACCCAGGCCGGGGGTCACCTGACCGGCTTCCCGCCGAACTACAACGTCGATGCGCAGTGCGTCCTGCTGGTCCTCGCGATAGGGGCCTGCCTGACCGGCACCGCGAACTCGGTACGCGAACTGGTCTCCGAACGCGTCATCTACCAGCGAGAACGCGCCACCGGACTGTCCCGGTCGGCGTACGTGGTCTCCAAGGTCACTGTGCTCGGCGTCATCACCGCCGTGCAGGGCCTCGTCGTGGCTGCAATCGGCCTGGCCGGACGCCGAATGCCGGCCAACGGCCTCCTGCTGAAGTCGTCCGAGTCCGAGCTGGTGCTCACCGTGGTGCTGCTGGCCTTCACTTCGATGATGCTCGGCCTGATCGTCTCCGGCTTCGTCCGCACCGCCGAGAAGACCATGCCGCTGCTCGTCGCGGCCACGCTCGTCCAGGTGATGTCCACCGGCGCCGTCTTCCCGCTGTTCAACCAGCCGGGCCTGGCCCAGATGTCCTGGCTGGCCCCCTCCCGCTGGGCCGTCGCGGCGCAGGCCGCCACCATCAACCTCTCCCACATCGGCCCACCGGCGGTCGCCAAGCACCCCCGCCTCACGGACTCACTGTGGACACACACTGCGGCCCAATGGGGTCGGGACATGGGCGTGTTGGCCGGCCTCGCCGTGATCGGTGTCCTCGTCGTCACCCTGCTGTTGCGCCGCCACGAACCAGCGGTCATGCGCCGGCGCTGACGGATCGAACTCCCGTCGTTCACGTCGCAGCCGAGGGGCCTGCGGGAGCGTCACCCCACACGCTCCCCACCACTCGCCTGCGGACGAGCCCTCTGAGAGGACGACCTCTCACCACGCCGGTCACCCCGGGCGGCCGGTAGCCTTGAGCATGCGGCCGTTGCTCCCCCTCTCCTCGGGGTGAAGCTCTTGTCCGCGAGCCAGCTGGCGTCGCGTCATCCCATTCTCCAGACCGCCTCGCGGACGAGCGCGGCGTAGAGCCGGTAGTCCTTGCTGATACGCGGGAGGCGATGGAACTGCTGGCGCCGTCGGCGCAGAGCGGCTCGGCCGTGACGAGCTCCACGGCGTCCGCTCAGCTATCGACGTCGGTAGTTCCACCCCCGCCGGACCGGCTTTGGGCGGCGTGCCGGATCAAGCTTCTTACATTCTTCTTAGAACTGCGCCGTAGAGATAGACCCATGGCGATCAAACGTGTTGCAGTCGGTGTCGGAGTACTCGTGACGATGACCGTGACGGGCGTAGTCGGAGCGGCCATCGCGACTCCCGCTCCCGGGCCTCACACGGCTGCCACTCCAGCGCTCGGAAAGAAGACAGCGACAAACTATCTGTACGCTTCCATTGGCGATTTCGACGCCGATGTGAAACCACTGATCGATCGTCCGGACATCGCCGGCGTGCAGCTGGTGGTGCCGTGGAAGGCGCTCGAACAGAAGAAGAATCAGTACGACTTCTCGTCGATCGACCAGGCACTGAAATATGTTCAGGCCCGCCACAAGAAGCTTTTCATTCAGGTCCAGGACCGGTTTTTCGCGCCGCCGACCAGGCTACCGGGATACCTGCTGAACGACCCGGAATATGCTGGAGGCGCGGCTCCCACAAAGAACGAGAGCGGCCTTGGCCCCGGGCAGCCCGGAACGGTCGCGGCGCAATGGAATCCGCAGGTACGGGGGCGATTCCAGCATCTGCTGAAGGCACTGTCACAGCGTTTCGACGGTCGCCTCGCCGGGGTGAACCTTCCAGAAACCGCAACCGAAGTGGACACCAAGAAGGACCACACGGGCTACAGCGACGAATCCTACTTCCGCGCAGAGCTCGACAACATGGCCTATGGCAGGAAGGTCTTCACCAAGACGCCGTTCATTCAGTACGTCAACTTCTGGCCGGGCGAATGGAACAACAGCCGCAACTACATGAAGCGGACCTTCGAGTTCGCCACGTCGCACGGAATCGGTCTGGGCGGACCTGACATCCTGCCGGACCGTCCGGCACAGATGCAAAACTCGTATCCCTTCTTCAAGGAGTACCGAGGAAAGCTCCCGATCGTGGCGATGGCCGTGCAGGAACCGGACTTCGAGTACAAGAGCCCTAAGACGAAGAAGCCGTACACCCGGCAAGAGTTCACCGATTTCGGCACGAACACCCTCGGGGCCGACTGCATCTTCTGGGCCACCAGCGCACCCTGGCTCCACCAGCCGGCGGCGCGATAGCGCCACCGGTTCAGGTAACTGGCCTGCCGCACTGAGCGGTTCGGAGTCGTGCGGTGATCGTGACGTTGGCTTGGCCGCCGCCCTCGCACATGGTCGGAGGGCCGAACCGCCCTCCGGTGTGTTCCGGGCCTCGTCCCGACACCGGAGCAGACCCCCGGATCAGGTCCAACCCGTACACGACTTCCCAGGACGCAACCGCTACAAGGCATGGTCGTCCCAGCTGTCGGTGGAGAGGTCACCGGGACTGTGACCACGACCGGCCAGTCCTTCAGCTTCCCGGGCCTCCTGGTGATCCGGGTACGGAACGGCCAGATGCTGCACGGCCGCGACCACACGGACGGGCTGGGCGCGGCTCACGCCATGGGCCGACCGACGGCCATCGCCCCCCTCCTCAATGACCGCCCTTGAGCCTCTGACTTCGGACTCATCCGTCCAGGTACCGCACAGGCCCCCAACTCGTCCGCCCCGCCCCCCGTTTTCCGGTCCACTTTCCCCGAATTGGCTCAGGAGGCGGGGGGCTCGCCCCCGCTAGCGTCGCCCACGAAAGGTTCCCGAACCGACGAACGGAGCACCCGGTGCACCCCCACCTCGCCGCGGATCTCGCCGCGCTGCCCGAGCTGTTGGAGACCACCCGGCAGCGGGCCGCGGCCTTCCTCGACGGCCTCGCGCAGGCGCCGGTCGTCCCCGCTCGGCCGGCGCCGGAGCCTCGGTCGCTGCCCGGGCACGGCACCGGACTCCGGCACGCGCTCGCGGACTTCGCGGCGCGCTGGCAGCCCGGCCTGTCGGCGAGCGCGGGCCCGCGCTACCTCGGCTTCGTCACCGGTGGCGTGACGCCGGCGGCCCTCGCGGGTGACTGGCTGACCGCCGCCGCGGACCAGAACTCCATGTCGTCCCTGGACGCCACCGGACAGCATCTGGAGCGGGAGACGGTGGGGTGGCTGCGTACGCTCTTCGGGCTGTCCGACGCCCACGAGGGCGCGTTGGTCAGCGGCGCCACGATGTCCAACACGGTCGGGCTGGCGATCGCCCGCGAATGGCTCGGGGAGCGGCGCGGCGTCTCACCGGCCGAGGACGGGGTGGCGGCCCTCGGCCCGGTGCGCGTACTGTCCGGCACCCCGCACTCCAGCGTGGCCAAGGGGCTGTCGATGCTCGGCCTCGGCCGGTCCGCACTGGTCACCGTCCCCGCTCTCCCCGGCCGCGAGGCGGTGGACCCGGCGGCCCTGGAACGCGCCCTCCGGGAGGCGGACGGCCCCTGCGTCATCGTGGCCAACGCCGGCACGGTCAACACCGTCGACTTCGACGACCTCCGCACGCTCGCCGCGCTCCGCGACCGCTACGACTGCTGGCTGCACATCGACGCCGCGTTCGGCGCCTTCGCCGCGCTCTCCCCGGACCACGCCCATCTGGCCGACGGCCTCGACCTCGCCGACTCGCTCTGCATCGATCTGCACAAGTGGCTGAACGTGCCGTACGACAGCGCAGTCCAGTTCACCCGCCGCCGCGACCTCCAGGCCCGGGTCTTCCAGAACGCCGCCGCCTACCTGGGCCCACTGGGCGACTCCCCCGACCTGGTCCACCTCACCCCGGAGAACTCCCGCCGACTGCGCGCCCTCCCCACCTGGTTCACGCTGCGCGCCTACGGCCGCGAGGGCCATCGCGACATCGTGGACCGCTGCGCGGAGAGCGCCCGCACCCTGGGCGAGGCCGTCGCGTCCCTCGACGGCCTGGAACTGCTCTCCCCGGTCCGCCTCAACGTCGTCTGCTTCACCCTCGCCCACTCCCCCACCGCCGAGCGCCTCGCCGCGCTGGCCGACGCCCTGGCCGCGGAGGTGTTCCTGACCCCCACCGTCTACGCCGGACTGCCCGCCTTGCGCGCCGCGTTCAGCAACTGGCGGACCACCGGCGAGGACGTCCGACGGATCGTCACGGCTCTTGCGAGCGCGGTCCGGAATCTACCGGCGGACTGAAAGGAGTCACTTCCGGGTCACTGATGGACGGTCCAGTGATCATTGGCGCCCGCCTGGACGAACTTCAGCGGCGGGCACAGGAACGCGTTCGGATCGGGGTTGGTGTCAGTCCACGGCGAGTCGGACGGGCTGGCCGGCTTCCAGGCACCGTTGCTGCGCAGCTGCACGGCGCTGCTGTCGAAGGTGGTGTTCCGTGCCTCCGTGCAGTAATACCCCTCTCCCGTGGCCGGGTTGGGGCTCGCATAGATCTCGAACATGTCCCAGCCGTGGTCCAGCCCGCTCTGGTCCGTCCCCGACTGCTGGAACAGCAGGTCCCAGGCAGCGGTGCGGTAGTTGTAGAGATAGGCCGACCAGCGGTTGGCAGCGGCGTCGTCCTGCACCATCTGCACGCTGTACGCGGCCGGCCCACCCTGGCCGGGGGTGTAGTTCTTCAGGAAGTTGCCGTCGATGGGGACGGTCTTGGCCGGGCCGACGGTCCCGCACCAGTCCCACGCCCAGATCTCGTTGCCGGTGTTGGTGTACGCGGTCACCACTTCCATGCAGGAGTTCTGGGCCTTGGTGGTGGGCGCATAGGTGACGTTGTCCGCGTCGGTGACCTTGTAGGACGGGTCGACGGTATGGGTGGCCATGATGCCGTCATGCGTGCCGGGCTGGGGGAAGACGCCCCACCAGTTGTGGGTGACCTGGCCCGCCCGGGGAGCCGATGCAGTCGGCCGGCTGCCGGGGATCCGGGGGTGGTGCGTCCACGCCGGGCCGGAAACGGCGCGGCGCCCGGCCAGGAACGTACGGACGGCGTGCGCGCGCCCTGGTGTGCGGGCCGGTGTGCGCGCTCCGGCGACGACGCCGGTGTGCGGGGCCGTGGGGGACGGCGGCGGAGTGGTCCGGGCGGCGGCCGGGTGGGCGGTGGCGGTGGCGGGGGCGGCCAGGGTCACGGTCACCAGGGCGGTGAGGGCGGAGGCGGCGAGAGCAAGGGCGGTGAAGGGCGAACGAGATCTTGCTCTGGAACCGGTTCTGAGTCCGGGGCTGTTCACGGTTGACCTCCAGGGCGTGTGGGGGGTTCCCTGAGCTGGTCCGAGTGCGCTTGTACTTGGCTGCGCCGATCTGAGCGTGCCTGTACATGCCAGCGCACGACGTGAGCGTGCTCGTATTTACCTGTACTTGCCTGTACTTGCCTGTACTTGCCTGTACTTGCCTGCACTTGCCTGAGCGTGTCCGTGCCGGCCTGCTCCGGTCTGGACCAACCAGGGTCTAAGGAAATGTCCATGACAGGGCATCCGGTGTCAAGGGATGCGGTGGAGAGGCAACGCAACGCCATCCGGCTCCATGCGGACCCATAACGCCCGGGCCCCCGCCTTCAGTTGAGGAGCGTGGGCCCGGCGCCGGGGGTGTTGGGTGGGTGGAGAAGAGTGTTACCGCGCGCTGATGGACTCCAGCGGGTTGAGGCGGGCGGCACTACGCGCCGGCCAGGCAGCCGCCAGCTCTGTCCGAATCTGCTCTGTGGACGTCCAGCGGCTGTCCGGTGAGTCGCGTGACGGGCCTAGCTTCCGGCCGTGGCACTGGTAGCAACGGCAATCGCCGCTACGGCCGCTTGCATGTCGCGGATCGCGCTACGAACGCTCTCGCCTGCCCACTTGCCGGCCGCGACCTCTGCGATCCGGTCGGCCACCTGCTTACGCGGGACGTTGGGGAATGCCAGGCGGTGCAGCTTGGCGGCGTGGATGAGGGCGATGAGGCCCGCCGTGCGCTCGTCCGGGGCGGCGCCGTTCAGGACGACGGCTTGGAGTCGCTGCCGCAGCTCTGTCTCGGGCGCGCTGTCGGCCTCGGGGTAGCGGAGGGTCGGGAACAGGCCGAGGGTCTTGCGCTGCTGCTCGATGACCACGCCCCGTGCGCAGAGGCTTTCCACAGCCGCTTTGATGGCCTTGGCCCGGTCCTTGGTCAGCCACTCCTTCACGCGCCGCTTTTCACGGCCGCCCAGCCAGCCTTCGAGCAGTGCCAGCCGGCCATCGAGCAATGGCTCACCGGTCGGCGTCGTGTCCGTCAGTTTGAGGTACTTGCCCTCGACGGATGCCCTCTCGGCGAGAACCAGTTCCAGCAGGATCCCACCAGCAACAGCCCACCTCACCATATGCCGCTGCTCCGGCACCCCGGACTCCTCGTCCAGAGAGAGCAGCATGATTTCCTCGGCCAGCGTGACGGCCATCCGATCCCCCGACATGTCTCGTTGGTCATTCGATTCAGCTGGGCAGACGTCTGGAGTCACCAAGGGGTTCCCAAGGCGCGGCTTCCGCTGAACCGCCCGTGTTGTGGTCCGGCAGTGGCTCGCCGTGCTACGTGCCGGGGAGATGGCGGCGGCGGCAACCGACGGAGTATCGGGTCCGGCTCTGTGGTGGGACGCTCGGCCGGCAGGACGAGGGAGAGACCGGCCTTGTTCTGGTCGGCGGTGAGCGGTGCGGAGACCAGGACTCCGTCTGCCGGATCCAGGACGACAACGGCCCAACGGCCCCCATAAATGGGCCGCTTATCCCGCCGAGCCAGAGCGCGGCTCTCGATTGGGTGCGAGAGAACAGTGTCGGCGCCGCCCACCGGCCCAACGGCGGCGCCGTGACTTTTCCCGGTACCTCCCCCCTGTGGCAGACAAGGCCAGCGTGCCTTCCGTCCGACGGCAAGCACGCACTTTCTGTTGGCGTTGATTCACACACGGGGGAAAATCGTGGCGACTCCGCCGCAACCACAGCCTGCGCCGTTCCACGCTCCTCAGCCGCAGCCCGGCCAGCCGTACCAGCCGCCGCACCCGCAGCCCGTCCAGCCCGGCGCCTGGGGGCAGGCGCAACCCCAGCCCCCTGCCTGGGGGGGCAAGCGCAACCCCGGTCTCCTGCCGCCTGGGGTCAGTATCAGCATCCCGCGCCCGCCTGGGTCCAGGGCCACCCCGCACCATTTCCGCAGGCTCCGCAACCGCACCATGCCGGCTGTCGGTTGTACGGTGCCGCGCCGGCCATGGACGTCACCGTGCGCGGGCATCACCCCTCGGCTATGACTACGGCCGTGCCGTGAACTTCGCACGCTGGGGCACCTGGGCGCGCCCGCTTCACCGAGGAGCCCGAGGCGACCGAGGCGACCGAGGCGCCCCAGGCCGTGATCCGCGCCGGTGAGTTGCGCCGGGAACGGTACCGCTCCTAGGAGGAGTACTCCGCTCGCTACGTCCTGGGCCGTGTACTGCGCTTCGACGAGGCGTCCTTCGGCCACGCCTACGGATCCGCACTGTCCCCCACCGGATCCTCCCGACGGACCCCGGTAGCCCCTGGCGGAATATCGCGCTCAGACGGTCCGCCTGAGACCGGTCGGCGTCCCCTCTTTGATCGACCGGCCCGCCGCCACGAAGGGACGCGCTCCCAGCCGACCAACCGGGCAAGCCGGGGGTCGCCAGGGCGTAGTGCCACACCGGGGGTACATCGGTATAGCTCGGACCTGGCGAGGGGGCAGGGTGGGCCGGGCATCGCCGCGTCAGTAGGGTGCCGCCATCTAGCGGGGCGGGGGCGGCGACGCCAGAGGAAACGGACAACCGCATGGACTACTGCGTTGGATGCGGGAGCTATCTCGGCGGAGCGGAGGTGTGCCCGAGGTGTGCCCATGCACACGTTCGTGCAACCACCGGTTACCCCCCACCACTCCCGCACCCTCTCTACCGGAACGGCGTCCCGCCGATGCCCGAGCCGCCGGTCTACGAGCACACGGGAACGCACGGGTACGACGGGGGCCCCGGGGCCACGCACGCGTACGAACAGACTCCGGTTTACGAGCAGACCCAGGCGTACGAGCAGACCCAGGCGTACGAACCCCTCGCGCCTTACGGGACAGGCCCCCTTCCCGAACAGGGCGGCGAGCCCAACGGACCCGGCCCGGCCGATGGAGACCTCGACCCCGACATGGCCACCGGCTTTGACGCGCCTGCGGCTGCCGGTCCTGGTGACGGCAACGAGGCGTACGCCTCCCACCGAACGTCTGCAACGCGCCGCCGCGGCAAGGGCCCACGCCGGGCGCGACGCCACAAGGGCGGCACGACCAAGCTGGCCCTCAGCGTCGCGGGTGGGATCGTACTGGTCGGCGTCGTCGCGACAGGCCTGTCGGGGGAACTGCTGCCCACCGGTCCCACGCACGACAGGGACACGGAGTCGCAGGCGTCGGCCACGCCCGCCGACCCGTCCGTCGCCGCGCAGCCCTCACCAAGCCAGACCGCGGGAGAGTCGACTCGTCCGTCGCACGCCGCGAAGCCGTCGGCATCGGCAACAGACGCCGCCCTCTCCCACTCGGCGGTTCCCATATCCGCGACCAAGGCCCCGCCCGTCGCCACCCGGCCCACTGCCAAGGAGCCACCCCGGCCAAAGCCATCACCCACGAATACGGGGCCGAACCCGACGCCCGCACCACGCCCCACACGGTCGCAGACCTGCTTCCTCTTCTGGTGCTCCTAGATGTCATTCTCCCCATGCCTGCCGCTGCCATCCACAAGATCTGTCAGGCGGTCAACCGTGACCTCGCCCCGCAGGAACGGGCAGCGTACCTGCCAGGCCAATCAGTCAGGCTCGCATGCCCATCAGGCTGATGCAGATGCGCCGGCGGTCGCCACAGGGCCTGCGCCCTCGCGGAAACCGCTGGTCACCGAGTCCGACAGCTGGGACGTGACGCCGTGATGAAGCACATGCACGTCCACCTCCCCCCGCGTCTGAAGACGGCCGCCTCACGGCCTGCGTGCCGTCAGTTCGCCGAGCGCAGACGGTCCAGCTCGTCCCCGATCGCCTTGCGCAGCGAGTCGTGCTGCGGACCGAGTGCGAACTGCTCGTCGGTCCACCTGTCGCGGGGATAGAGCCACACCGGCACACCTACCAAGTCGGTCGGCTCCCACTCGAACCGTGGTCATACGTGCGCATGCAAGAACCCGTCGGTGTTGCCCAGGATCTCCAGATTGACCCTTCGGAAAGCCGCATCCATGCGACGGGATGCTCGCTCGACTGCTTCTCCGAGCAGGTCCATGTCGGACAGAAAGGCCAGCCGCTTGTCCCTGGGCAAGTCCGACAGTCTCTCCACCTTGGGATCGTCCACCAGGAGCACCGAGTAGCCCGGTAGAAACGCACATCGCCGATCACTGCGAACCCCGCGTTCAAGCGCCGCAGAACGGCGGGGTTTTCGCCTCGCAGAGCGCTGCCGATCCGATCCCTCCGCGAGTCATCAACCATGGCCAGAACCTACCCGGCCGCGATCCCTCCCCCCTCAGAGGCTGCCTGGGGGCATCACAGTCGACGGGCGTTTCCGAGCACTTCGCAAACGCGGCCACGACGTCGAGGTCGAGCACCTCCGCATCCACCTCCTTCGCGTGCTGAACAAGGCGTCCCCATGACCCGTCACCGGAGTCGCAGGACGCCAGGAGCGCGATCGTCGAAGATCTCGACCAGCCAATCAAACACAGTGGTTCCGCACTCTTCTCTCGCCGCGGCAAGGTCGGCGCTGACAGAGGGACGGTTCGTGGGGTGACAGCGCGACAACCGGATCTCCAACTGGCGAGCTGTCTCCGAATAGCCGAGATGATCGCGAGACACCTGGTGGTCGCGCCACTCAACCACATAGTCCTCGTCGTCGGGCGTCCCGAAGCCACCGCTGAGACAGTCGGCGAAGGCGTCGAGGTTCCGACCGAAGTAGCCCCCGGGACCGTTGATCGCTTCGCCGATGACTCGCCAGAAGTCTTCCAGCGTTCTGATCTGCCTGCCGTCCAGCACATATACCGGTGTCACGGCTCGGAGGATACGTGCGGCTCCGCGCAGTTTATGGATTGGCTTGATCGAGTGGCATAGCCGACGCGGTGGACGAACAACGGCGTCCGGGCTCCGCACAAGCCGCTGCTCCTGCTGTACGCACTCGGTACCTATCAGCCGGATGTCGACACGAGTTGCGCTATGGCGAGGTCGAAGGTGAGCTCAAGCGGTTGCTGACCGAGTACGGGCCATCGCACCCGACGCCCCCCGCATACCCCTTCCATCACCTTGTCAGCGATGGCGTGTGGGAGGTCAGAACCGACCAGGGACCGGGAAGCCCCGGAAGTAGAGTCGGGCTCCTTCGTTCCAGCGGAGCCACCTGGCGCCGCGCGCCCGGTCTAAGGGCCGCGCTCGCAAAGGAGCCGTCACTGCTGAGACGGCTCGCCAGAGTGCTGCTGGACACCCGCTTCCCACCGTCCCTGCACATGGATCTGTGCGAAGCCGCGGGCCTCGACCTGGAGCTCGCCGAGACCGAGTCCGTACACGGCGCGGGCGCCGCGACCCGGCGGCAACGCGATCGACGGATGCGTGAACTCATACTCACCGCCTACGAGTTACAGGCCGATGATCGACCGCTCCGGAGCCGACCGGCGTCGATGGCTGGGGGAGCTGATTCCCGGTCCCACGCGTCTCAGCAGAGGAGTCGAGTGACGGGGGGGGGACCGACGTGACTGTGACACTCGCCTAGGAGATCATGCTGCTGTCGCTGGACGATGAGTCCGGCGCGGTGCGGGAGCGGCAGGCATGCCAGTGGGCGGCGGCGGGCGGGATCGTCCTCGATCTGGTCCTGGCCGGCCGTGTATCCGTGGAGCGCGGACGGATCACCGTGATCGACACGGCCCCGACGGGGTTCGGACTGCTCGACGACCGGCTCAGGATGATCGATCTCTGGGCGGCGGGGAGGAGCGGTCCGCCAAAAGGATCAGCTCCAGGGAGCGGAGGGCGGCCGACAGGGCGCGGTCGTCGCCGTCCCTGACCTGCCGCCGCGAGAGGCTCGGCGTCGGCGTGTTGCGCCCAGGCCGCGGCGGCGTCAGGCGTCCTTCTCCATCGTCGGTCGCAGGCGTTGCAGCAGGGCGTAGAGCGTCGCGCTCTCGGCTTCGTCCAGGGTGTCGAGGGCGCCGTGGGTCTGCTGCATCTCCTCGCGCACGCGGCGGATGATCTCGCGGCCCGCGTCGGTCGCGACGACGTTCTTCACCCGACGGTCCGCGGGGTCGGCTTCGCGGCGGACCAGCTCGCGGGCTTCCAGGCGGTCCACGATCCCCGTGACGTTCGACGCCTCGCACACCAGCAGGGCGGCGAGGCCGCGCATCGGCAGCGGGCCGTCGAGCTGGGCGAGGACCTTGGCCTGCATGGCGGTGAGGCCGTGATGGGCTGCGGCGGCGGCGAAATCGCGCCATTGGGCGGTGCCGATGGCAGCGAGCAGTTCCAGCAGCTGGAGCTTGGTGGGGGCCTGCGAGGTGGTGGCGCTCATAGCTGGAGCGTACCCAAGGTGCTTCATGTCATCAATTATTTACTTGACCACTTTAACTATCTCGGTCTACCGTCTGCGAAGTACTTGATGTCATTAAACATCTATGATCTGAAGCATTGAGAAGGTCCCGCAAGCCATGAGCCACGCCGCCGCATCAGCCCCCGCCGCCGGGCGACGGAACGAGACGGTCATCGTCCTCGCCCTCAGCCTGGCCGCCATGGTCGTGTCGATGATGCAGACCCTGCCCGTCCCGATCCTGGGCCTGATCCAGCGCGACCTCGGCACCTCGACCGCCAACGTCAGCTGGGTGACCACCGCCACCCTGCTGTCCGCCGCCGTCTTCACCCCGCTGCTCGGCCGCTTCGGCGACCAGCACGGCAAGAAGCCCACCCTGGTGGCCGTGCTCGTCGTCATGGTCGCGGGCTCCGTCATCGCCGCGCTCGCCAGCTCGCTGCCGCTGCTGATCCTCGGCCGGGTGCTCCAGGGCGCCGCCACCGCGATCTTCCCGCTGGCCCTTTCCGTCCTGCGTGAAGAGGTCCGCTCGCAGAAGCTGCCCGGCGCCATGGCACTGGTCAGCGGCACCCTCGCCTTCGGCAGCGGGCTCGCGCTCGTCGCCACGGGCCTGCTCACCTCCGGCGCCGACGCCGACTACCGCAACGCCTTCTGGATGGCGACCGGCTTCGCGGTCCTCGCCCTGCTCGCCGTCGTCTTCCTGGTCCCGGCGACCCGGCACAAGACCGGCGGACGCACCGACTTCCTCGGCGCGCTGACCCTCGGCATCGCCCTTCTGCTGCTCCTGCTGCCGATCTCCCAGGGCCACGAGTGGGGCTGGTCCTCCGGCCGAACGCTGGGCGCCTTCGCCGGCGCGGTCGTCATGATCGCCGTCTGGGTCCTGGTCGAACTCAAGGTCCGCGAGCCCCTCGTCGACATGCGGATGTTCGTCCACCGCCCGGTCCTCATGGCCAACCTCGCCGGCATCCTCGTCGGCTTCGGCATGTTCGCGAACTTCCTCGGCGTCTCCTACCTCGCCCAGATGCCCAAGGCGCTCACCGGCTTCGGCTTCAACGCCTCCATCCTGCGCGCATCCGTCGAGTTCCTGCTGCCCGGCGCGATCGTCTCCCTGCTCGCCTCACCCATCGGCGGCCGGCTCGTCCGGCACCAAGGCCCCCGGTACGTGCTCGGTATGGCTGCCGCATTCGGAGCCGTCGGCTTCGGCTGGCTGGCCCTCGACCACGCCCACACCGCCTCGGTCATCGGAGCCGGCCTCCTGACCGGCGCAGCCGTCAGCTTCGGCTACGCCGCCATGCCCGCCGTCATCATGGCGAGCGTCCCGCACCACCAGAGCGGCATCGCCAACGGCATCAACTCGATCTCCCGCTCCACCGGCAGCGCGATCGGCAGCGCCGTCGTCACCACGATCCTGGCCTCCAAGACCATCGAGCACCTGCCGGCGGGCGTTCCGCCGCTGCCCGCCGAATCCGGATTCACCCTCACCTTCGGCATCGGCGCCGCCGCCTTCGCGCTCGTCGCGGTGATCAGCTTGCTCGGCCTGCGCGGACAGCACGGCCCCCGGGTCGACGAGGCAGGCACGGCAGACGCGGACACCTCGTCAACTCCGGTAGCGGAGACGGTCGTTGCCGATCCGGTGGCTGATCCGGTTGCCGGTCCGGTTGCCGGTCCGGTGGCTGATCCGGCTACCGAGCCTGCCGTCCAAGCCGATGCGGTCCAGGTCGATTCCGTCCCGGCCGGTGCCGGGTTCCACGGCCTGGTGCGGGACGCCGCAGGTGAGGTGCTGGGCGGTGCCGCTCTCACCCTCATCTCTCCGGACGGACGGCAGGTGGGCCGCACGGCCTCCCAACCCGACGGCCGGTACGCGCTGCACGCCCCGACAAGCGGCCCGTACGTCCTGATCGCGACCGCCGACGGCCACCAGCCGCAGGCAGCCACGGTCACGGCAACGGACACCCCGGTCCCCTACGGCGTCAGACTCCCCCGCGCCACAGGACCGGCCGGTGTGCAGGTGCGGGGCACCGTACGCGCCGGGGAGGGCGCCCGTCCGCTGCCCGACGCCCGGCTGACGCTGGTGGACGCCGCGGGGAACGTGGTGCGCACCACCCTCACGGACACCGATGGCGCCTACGCCTTCACCGACCTGACCGCGGGCGAGTACTCGATCATCGCCAGCGGCTACCCGCCCGTGGCATCGACGCTGGCCGTCGAGGGCCGCGGTACGGACAGTTTCGACCTGGCGCTGGCACACCCCGCGGCGCAATAGCCGGCGGTGTCCGGGAACGCAGGCGGCCCGCCGGACAGGCGGACTGCCGCGACCTCCCGGACACCCAGCCCCCACACCCATGCAAAGCACGCTGCACACACCTACCGATACCGATACATACAAGGAGCTTCCCCATGACCGCCACGGCACCCGCCGCCTCCCGCGCTGCCGAGATCCTCTCCCGGCCCATCGCCCTGAACGGCCTGACCGTCCCCAACCGCATCGCGATGGCGCCGATGACGCGGATGTTCTCCCCGGGCGGCGTCCCCGGCGAGGACGTGCTCTCGTACTACGCCCGCCGTGCCGCCGCGGGTGTGGGACTGATCGTCACCGAGGGGACCTACGTCGGCCACGCGTCGGCCGGGCAGAGTGACCGTGTGCCGCGCTTCCATGGCGAGGAGCAGTTGGCCGGGTGGGCGAAGGTCGCCGACGCCGTGCACGCCGCCGGCGGCACGATCGTGCCGCAGCTGTGGCACATCGGCATGGTCCGCAAGCAGGGCGAGCCGCCCTTCGCCGACGCCCCCGCCGTCGGCCCTTCCGGCATCCGCGTCGACGGCACCGAGGGCGGTGGCAAGGCCATGACGCAGCGCGATCTGGACGACGTCATCGGCGCGTTCGCCGAGGCCGCCGCGGCGGCCGAGCGCATCGGCTTCGACGGCGTCGAACTGCACGGCGCCCACGGCTACCTCCTCGACCAGTTCCTGTGGGCGGGCACCAACCGCCGTACCGACGCCTACGGCGGCGATCCGGTTGCCCGTACGAAGTTCGCGGCCGAGATCGTGGCAGCCGTCCGCGAGACCGTCTCCCCCGACTTCCCGGTGATCTTCCGCTACTCGCAGTGGAAGCAGGAGGCCTACGACGCCAGGCTCGCCGAGACCCCGCAGGAGCTGGAGGCGATCCTGGCCCCGCTCACCGCGGCCGGCGTCGACGCCTTCCACGCCTCCACCCGCCGCTACTGGCTCCCGGAGTTCGACGGCTCGGACCTGAACCTGGCGGGTTGGACCAAGAAGCTCACCGGCAGGCCCACCCTCACCGTCGGCTCGGTCGGCCTCGACGGCGACTTCCTCCGTGCGTTCGCCGGCGAGGGTGCCGCGGTGGGCAGCATCGACAACCTCCTCGACCGCCTGGAGCGCGACGAGTTCGACATGGTCGCCGTCGGCCGCGCCCTGCTCCAGGACCCGCAGTGGGCGGCGAAGGTCCTGGGCAACCGCATCGAGGAGCTCCAGCCCTACGACGCGGCGGCGCTGAAGACGCTGAGCTAGGTAAGAGGCGCCGGCCAGCGGGCCCGATCGCGAAGGGTTGGGGTGGGTGGGGGGGGAAGTCAGGTCAGTCTGGTTGTCCGGGTGAAGTGCCACGTGCTGGCGGTCAGGAACAGTGCGCACCACGTGGCGGCGCAGGCCCCGGCGGAGGCCCAGTGATCTGTGCGAAGCCGTAGGTCTCGATCTGGAGCTCGCCGGGACCGGCGCCGTGCACGGCGCCGGTCCCGCAGCCCCGCAGCCCCGCAGCCCCGCAGCCCCGCAGCCCCGCAGCCCCGCAGCCCCGCAGCAACGTGATCGACGGATGCGTGAACTCATACTCACCGCCTACGAGTTCCCGTGTGTGTGTTCTGTGGTGACGACGGGGCTCTCCCATCGAGTCGACGTTCGCCACCGTCCGCCTGCGCACCGAGTTCACCAAGGGCGCCGGCAGCCGATCCGCCGCCCTTGCGATGGTCTTCAGCTCTCGAGTCCGCCCAGGACCGCTGGCGGGCCGTGAACGCGCCCCACCTCGTCGCCCTGGTCCGCGCCGGAGCCGTATCGAATGCGGACGCCTTGTGGAACGTCCGCAGCCTTCTGCAGCGTGAACACCCCAGCTGGCCGTGGCACTTGGCAGGCGGGGCGTATCACCGGATGGCTCGGCAGCACACCATCGGCAGCAGTGATCTTCATCGTGGTGACCAGGCCGGAGCAGACGTAGGGTGCCGCGCCATGAACAGCGAGACAGTCAGCGAGCAGTTGTCGGCCATGGCCAGTACCGCCGGGTACGGCGAGGCAGCGGAGGCTCTTGCCGAGCAGTACGAGAGCGTGACCTTCGCCGACGTACACCGCGAGGTGCTGCACCTGTTCCCCTCCCAGCCAAGCTCCGTGTTGGATGTTGGGGCGGGCAGCGGGCGCGACGCGGCGGCACTGGCCGCCCGGGGACACCGGGTCGTCGCTGCCGAACCCACCGCCGAGCTGCGCGCGCTGGGCCGGCGCCTCCATGCCGACCAGGAGATCGAATGGGTCGAGGACGCGCTTCCCGAGCTGCCCGAGCTGACAGCACAAGAGCGCCGCTTCGACCTGATCTTGCTGACCGCGGTCTGGATGCATCTCGACGAACGACAGCGCGCCTCGGCCATGGCCCGCCTGGTCGGCCTGCTTGAGAGTGGGGGCCGGGTGGTCCTCTCCCTGCGTCATGGCCCGGTCCCGGCGGGCCGCCGTATGTTCCCCGTCTCCGCCGAGGAGACCATCGGCCTCGCCCAGAGCTGCGGCCTGGACGTCGTCCACCAAGCTCAGCGCGAGGATCCGCACGGACGCCCGGGAGTGGCCTGGACCTATCTCGGCCTCCAGCTCGATGCGGGACGGGAACCTCCTGGCATCATCACCCGGCAGTAACCACTGTCTCTCCGCGTTTCCGACCATCCACGGGAGGTGACAATTCCTCGACCGCAAAGGCACGGTCTGCTGATGGTGGACACCGAGAATCCCCAGTGGTGGACAAGTTGGGTTTCTGAGCTGTGGCGACGCTCTGTAAGTGTCTTCGTCACGGCACGCTGCTCTCTCCTCTGTCGGGAGGGCTGGGCCTTCCGCTGGTGTCTCACGTGGAGTGCGTCAACTGACCTCCGAACGCGAGTGGTTGAAGGTTTTCCTGGTGCCCGCGTACTTACCGGAGCTGAACCCGGTCGAAGGAGGTGTAGGCGCAGGGCCGCTACGACGACGGGCGACAGCAGCCCGCCCGGCTCCCAGGGTCAGTCCCAATCCAACAGGCACCTGGAGAAGCCGAACGGATCCACGCCGAACATGGCCAGACCGAACAGCCGGGAGCGGAACCCGTCGGGCGGGCCGAAGTCATCCGGATCGGCGCCGCCCCGATCGTCGTCACTCCGATCGTCGTCATCCCCATCGAAGTTCCCCGGACCGACACCGCCCAGACCAGAGCCATCATCGTCACCGCGGCACTCGTCGCACCCGTCGCCCCGATCGCGGGCACTCCGATCGCCGACTCCCCCGCCGACGTCCCCCGGACCGACACCGCCCAGACCAGAGCCATCATCATCACCACGGCACTCGTCACACCCGTCGCCCCGATCGCCGCGGCCGTGGTCACCGTTCGCCCTCACGGCTCGGCCCTGAGGGACGCCCTGGGCCGGGGCGGCGAGCGAGGCGACCATCGCTGCGGCGAGCGCCGCAGCGGCAAGCGAACGGACTATGTACGTGCGCATCGCGTTTTCTCCTGGTCGGGGGGAAATCGGACGCGGGATGAGTACCTCGGCACGCCGGATCTCAGGCAGGCGCGCCGATTTCCCACTCCAATGGCTGGCAAAGTTGCTCCGCTCGTGGCCCTGCGGCTGCTCACCGCGGACCCGTCGCAGACCCTCTGGGAGCTGCACCAGCAGTTCAACGGCCCGATTCCCGGAATCGAGGTGCGGCGTCCAACCCTTGAGGACACCTACCTCGGCATGGTCGGCGCCGACCTTCCCGAGGGGTCCGAAACCGGCCTCACCGCCGCCCGTACGGAGGCGTCGTGAGCGCATTCCGCCTCGGCCTGCACCGCGGCGCCACCGAGCTGCGCCAGGTCCTGCGCACCCGCAAGGACCTCTGCGTATCTGACGACTCCCGTGGTCTTCCGGGGTATCGGCTACTGGCGGGCCGGCGGACACAAGGGCGAGATGACCCAGCTGTCCCTGGCCGGCGGCATCGCCTCGACCATCGTCATGTTCGGCCTGATGACCGTGCCGCAGTTCCTCTTCGGCGACCGGGAGGACGGAACGCTGCTGCGACTGCGTGGCATCCCCGGAGCGATGACGTCCTACCTGACGGGCAAAACGCTCTTCGTCCTGGTCAACTTGACTGCTTCGGCTGTGTTATGGCCGAAACGGCCTACTGATGCGGCGGGGCGGGCCTGCACAGGCTGTTGCCCGTGCAGGCCCGCCCCGGGAGCCCCGTCAAGCGCTGATGTACTGCCGTGCCACGAGGGCGGCTTCGGTTCGACTCGTCACGCCGAGGCGGCTGCGGCGGCCCGACAACCGTGACCGTGCCTGGCGACCGGGCGCGGGCGGTGGTCGTCATGGAGACTGCCAACCGCCCTTGTGCTCCATGGTCGTTCACCCACACCAATGGATAATGTCCTGTCACGGCAGCGATCACGGGATCGCAGGGCAAGGGGGGCATGATGCTGGAAGAACTGATTCTGGCCGGGGGAACCACCGTGGTCGGGGCCATGGCCACGGACTCCTGGGCGGTTGCGCGCGGCGGGATCGCGCGGCTGTTCCGCCGCCGGGGACAGGATCAACAGTCGGCCATCGAGGCCCAACTGGACAGCCACATGGCCCTGGTCGAGCGGGCAGGCGACGCCGAGCGGGTGCGCGAGAGCCTGCTTCCCGTGTGGCAGCTGGAGCTGGAGTCGCTGCTGGACGAGCACCCGGACGCTGCCGGTGACCTTCAAGAGCTGATCAACGAGATCCGGGACCGCCTGCCCGAGGACCAGCGCGCATGGGTGCAGAACAATGTCGCCAAGGACGGCGGCCAGGTCTTCGCTGTCCAGGGTGGCAACGTCATCGTGCACCAGATGCCTCCCGGACCGAGGGGCGGTAGCGGAGCCGCGCATTGAGCCGCATGGGTTCGGGATCCCGGCAAGAGGTCCGCGTCGAGAACGGTTTCGGGTATGGCGTCATCGGTGCCGATCTGCACGTCTTCCCCGACCGGGGCCCGGTCTACCTGCTCTCCGAGTACGGTCCGGCCGCCGCCCCCGCGGGCCAGGATGCCGCGTGGCTCACCGCCCAGCCCAGCCGTCTGCTCAATGCCCGTTTCCAGGTCGTGGACTTCACTGGCCGCGACCGGGAGCGGGCCGGGCTGGCCGCATGGCGGGACGGCGGCGGTCCGCGCCTCGCGGCCACCTGGCTGCACGGCCCCGGCGGGCAGGGCAAGACCCGGCTGGCGGCCCGGTTCGCCGACGACAGTGCCGCAGCGGGCTGGAAGGTCGTCACGGCCACCCATGGCTCCGGGACGATCCAGCCGCACCCGGGAAGCCAGGACTTGCGCCTCGCCGGTGCCGCCGGGCTGCTACTGGTCGTCGACTATGCCGACCGCTGGCCGCTCTCCCACCTGACCTGGCTGCTCAACAACCGGCTGCTCCACCATCCGCTGCCGACCCGGGTGTTGCTGCTGGGCCGGTCGGTCGCCCCCTGGCCCGCCGTGCGGGCCGCCCTTGAGGATGCGGAGGCCGGGACGAGCGACCTGGCGCTGCCCCCGCTCGACGACCGGGGCGGCGAACTCGGTGAACGGCGGGCCATGTTCACCATCGCTCGGGACTGCTTCGCCGCCCGGTACGGACTCGCCGACCCGTCCGTCATCGAACCGCCCGGCTGTCTGCACCGGCCGGACTTCGGGCTCGTCCTGGCGCTGCACATGGCCGCGCTGGTGGCGGTCGACGCCTACACCCGGGGCAGCCGGCCCCCGCAGGACATGGCGGGCCTGTCCGCGTACCTGCTCGACCGCGAACGCCGGCACTGGACCCAGCTCTACGAGAACCGTCTGGAGGGACTGGACTACGCGACACCGCCCGGCGCCATGGGCCAGGTGGTCTTCACCGCAGCCCTCACCGGAGCCACCGCGTACGCGAACGGCACCGCACTGCTGAGCAGTCTCGGCCTGGAGCATCCCGGACGGCTGCTGGCCGACCACACCACGTGCTATCCGGCAGAGGAGTCCGGTGCCGTCCTGGAGCCGCTCTATCCCGACCGGCTCGCCGAGGACTTCCTCGCCCTGAGCCTCCCCGGGCACGAGGCCACCGGCTACCCCGCCGCGCCCTGGGCGGCGGACACCACCGGCACGCTCGTCGCCCGCGACGGGCAGGGCGCGCCGCCCGCGCACACCGCCCGCGCACTGACCTTCCTGGCTTCGGCGGCGGCGCCGCACCGCTGGCCCCACGCGGTCCGGCACCTCGAAGCCGTGCTGCGCGCCGACCCGGCCCTGGCCCTCGCCGCCGGCGCCGCCGCCCTGAGTGCGCTCGCCGCCTGCGACCTCGATACCGCCGTCCTGGAGGCGATCGACGCGCACGTCCCCCCGCACGGCCAAGTGGACCTCGACGCCGGGATCGCGGCCCTCACCCAACGCCTCACCCGCCATCGGCTCGCCGCCACGGACGACCCTGCCGAACACGCCCGGCTGCACCAGAACCTCGGGTTCCGGATGACCCGGGCGGGACACCGAGAGGACGCCGTGGCGGCCACCGATCAGGCGGTCGGCATCTTCCGGCGGCTCGCGGCCACCGACCCTGGCAGGTTCGAACCCGAACTCGCCGGCGCCCTGACCCAGCTGAGCGAGTGCGCCTTCAAGGCGGACCGCATGCAGGCGAGCCGCCGGGCCGCCGAGGAGGCGGTCGGCATCTTCCGCGGACTGGCCGCCTCTGACCACAGGGCCTACGAACCGGGCCTCGCGCTCTCCCTGTCCCATCTGGGACACGGCATGTCGGAGGAGCGCGAGCAGGAGGAAGCTCTGGCCGCCGCGCAGCGGGCCATGGGGATCTTCCAGCGGCTGGCCCCGACCGATCCGGCGGTCCACGAACCGGGCCTGGCCATGACACTGGCTCAAACCGCGGTCTATTCCTGGCGGTTGCGGCGCTGGGAGGATGCCCTCTCCGCGGCGGAGCGCTCGGTCGAGATCATGCGACGGCTGGTGGCCGACGGGCCCGCGGCACCCGTAACCGACCTCACTCGCTCCATGGTGGTGGAGGAGTCCGACCTTGCGACGGGCCTGGGCAACCTGGGGTTCTTCCTGTGGGGCGCACGCCGCCGCGACGACGCGCTGGCCGCCCTGCGCGAGGCGGTCGCGATCGAGCGGCGGTTGGCGGATGTGAACCCGGCCGCCCATGAGCCTTCCCTGGCCGAGACCTTGACGACCCTCGGCACGTATCTCGCGCTCAGCGGGCACGCGAAGGAAGCCCTGGCCGTCGCCGGGGAGGCAGTGGAGATCTTTCGGCGGCTCGCGGAGGTGCGTGCCGCCGAGTTCGAGAAGCCGCTGCGGAAGGCGCGCAAGGCTTACGAAACCGCACGGGACCGACTGGCCGACGGGGGACCCCGGTCCTGGACCATGGAGGAGCACTACGTGACCCTCCTCAACCAGGACGAGGTCTGGCAGGACGCCAAGGACCGCCGCCACCGCCTCGACGACATGGAGCCGCGGTATTGCGGCAACGTGCTGGGCTTCCTCCTCCGGCAGGCCGACGACATCTTCGCGACGCTGGTGAACGGACTTGCCGCCTCCCCCGAAGCACTGGGCCGGTGGGAGGGCGAGGACGCCGGGGCGTGGCTCGCTCGGCAGCCGCTCGCGGTTGCACTGCGCCGTCGCTCCGAGGGCAAGCCCGCCCGGTCAGGGCTCTGCTACTGCGGATACGCGATCCAGCCCGGATGGAATCATGATCATTGCTACCCGGGCATCATCGTCGACTGACACACGCGGCCGGCCGGGCCGGCAAGGGGGGAAACTCGTGGGGGATACGGCCGAGTTCGGCCAGACGGTCGTGGAAGTCGTGCAGGAACGCTGGGGCGTCGCGCTGGAGGGCACCGGGCTCATCGACCGCTTCACCGAACCGGGGTGGAGCTACGAGGAGGAGGTGCCCCGCACCTGCCCGGAGTGCGACGGGCGTATGTACGCGCTCCGCAGACCGTACGAATCGGGCGGGCGCGTCTACCGCTACGTGGCCGTCGTCTGCCCGGTCTGCCCCGCGGCGTACACGCTGGCCGACCTCGGCGTGAAGACCTACGACAAGCTGTGGCCGCGTCCCACGGCGAAGAAGACCGCGGCCCCGCGGCTCAAGGTGACCGGACCGGCGCTCGTCGCCAGCGCCGAGGAGGCGCTCCTCGGCCCCTGTCCCGTGGAGCCCGGTGTCACCATCACCCCCATCACCCCTCTCAGGGTCATCGCCGCTTCCACAGGACCGGCCTGGCCCGCGGACCTCCCGGTGCCCAGGGCTCACGAGCAGCGCCGCCTGATGTGGTGCAAGGTGACCGACCCGGCTTGGCGACCGCCCGAGCAGGCGGTGTCGGCGGCCGACGACGTCCGCGTCATCCTCCCCGAGGGCCCCGCCTTCGACGACCTGCGCGCGCACCTGGCAGTCCGCTGCATACCGTTCCGCAGCGCCCGGCACTGGACGGAGGGCGAACAGGTCGGCACCGTGTCCGACTTCGGCACCGCCACGGCGCTGGTGGCCCACCCGGTCCGCGCGTTCCCCGCCAACGGTTCCCCGATGCCGCCCGCACCCGTCGCCGGTCCCGGGGCCCATGCGGCCCGGGATGCGTTCGAGGCCCAGTGGGACGCCCTGGAGGACCTTCCGGCCGCCGACGACATCCCGTACATACCGGTGGCCGACCTCGTTCCCGAGGACTGGACCCGCCTGCTGCCGTACCCCACCTTCAACCCCGCCCAGGCCGACGCCGTTCCGGCGGTGATGGACGGCGACGACCACCTGATCGTCGTCGCCCCGACGGGAGCCGGCAAGACGCCGATCGGCATGGTCGCCGCACTGCGGGCGCACGCCCGAGGCCGCAAGGCGGCCTGGCTCGTCCCCCAGCGGTCGCTGACCGACGAACTCGACCGCGAACTGGAGAACTGGCGGCGGCACGGGCTGGAGGTCGTCCGGCTCACGGGCGAGTACGCCGTCGACACCCAACTCATCCGCGAGGCCGACGTCTGGGTCGCCACCACCGAGAAGTTCGAGGCGATCTGCCGGAACGGATCGCTCGGCGGCGCCCTCGCCGAGGTCGGCTGCCTGGTCGTCGACGAGATCCACCTACTCGGCGACCCGGGGCGCGGCGCCGTGCTGGAAGCCGTTCTCACGCGGGTGCGCGAGGACAGCGCCCAGACCCGCATCGTCGGGCTCTCGGCGACCGTGGCCAACGCCGACCAGGTCGCCGCATGGCTGGGGGCCCGGCTGATCCCGGACCTCCTGGCGGCCCACCCGGCTGACCTGGCAGATCCCCATGCTCCCCGCGCTGCGCGACGGCGAACGGTCCGCACAGGCCGTCACCGCCCGCACAAACGCGGCCGTGCAACTGGCCCGGGCCTTCACCGACGAGGACGGCAGTGTGCTCGTCTTCTGTAGCAGCAAGCGCGGCGTGCGCGCGACGGCACTCGCCCTCGCCGCGGACCGGGGCGTGCCGACGCGCGGCGTCGACGCGGACGACACGGAACTCGTCGAGCGGCTGTGCACCAGCGCCGGCATGGGGCTGCACTACCGCGACTGGCCGTTCAAACGCGAGGCCGAACGCGCCTTCCGGGCCCGCGAGATCGATGTCCTGGTCGCGACCTCCACCGTGGCCGCCGGAGTGAACCTCCCCGCCCGCGCCGTCGTCGTGCGCGACGTCCGGCTGGGCCGGAACCGGATCGAAGTGTCCATGGTGCAGCAGATGTTCGGCCGCGCCGGGCGGGTCGGCGCGGGAGAACGGGAGGGCTGGGCCTTCCTGCTGGCGGACGAGACGGAGCGCCCGGAGTGGCAGGCCCGGCTGACCGCCGGCTACACCGTGCGCTCCCGCATCGGCGACCGGCTGCCCGACCACCTCCTCGCCGAAGTGGTGCAGGGCCGCGTGGGCTCGATGAAGGAGGCCGAGGACTGGTGGACCGACACATTCGCCTTCCATCAGGGACACGACAGCGTCGAGCCGCTCCATGACGCAGCGCTCTACCTGGCGGAAGCGGGGTTCCTGCGCATCGCCCCCGGCCCCCAGGGCGCGGAATTCCTGGAGGCCACCGAACTGGGCATGCTGACCAGCCGCTTCATGGTCGACGCCGAGCTCGCGCACGAGCTGTCCGAAGGCGTGCGCAGGGTGCAGGTGCCCGAGGACCCCGACCATGCCGAGGCTCTCCTCACCGAGCTACTGAGCATCCAGCTCCCCGAACTGGCGGAAGCGGCCTTCAGCGACCGGGCGCGCGCCACGCTGCGGCGGGTGCTGCACCATCAGGGCCGCGCGGAGCGCCTGGGGCACGACCAGAGCCTCCCGGACAAGGACGAGGGCCTGCTGCCGGGCGAACTGGCCCACGCGGTACTGCTGCTGGTCGCCAGGAGCCCGCAGTTGTTCGCCGCACGTGGCGGATACGTGCTCGGCATCCCGGCCGACAGCCTGACCGGCATCCTGGACGAGAGCCAGCGCTACCTGGCCTGGCTGGGAGCCCAGGGCGAGCTGGGCACCGTCCACCCCTGGGCGGCCGTCGTGGCCGCGGACCTCGCCGAGCGCATCCGCTGGCGCGCCCTCGGGCCCGGCCGCGGCGCCGGTCGGCTGCTGTGGATGTGCGGGCGGATGGCCACGCCGCAGCTCGCCACTCGCCTCGTCCCCCGCATGTGGCGTGCGGCACGGGACCGGGGCGTCGGCGCCCCGGACTGGACGGGCACCACTCCACCGCGCGACAGCGCTCTCTCGCCGGAGCGCTACCAGGCACTGCTGAAACAGCGGGCCACCGGCGCCGCATTCACCTCGCACTCCGGCTCCCTGCGCGTCGAGGCCCCGCACGGTGCGGTGATCTGCCTGTGGGACGGTGCGACGACGGTCCGGTACACGGCGGACGGCTCGTCGGCCCGCCTGGAGCACCCGCTCGCGGACCCCGACGATCCCTCGACGGGCCGACGGGGAGCAGCGGTCTTCACCTGCGGCGACCGCTTCACCGCCGGCTGGCTCGCGGCCTACAACGGGGTCGGGGCTGTAGGGGAATCCTGAAAAGTCGTGTGGACGATGTGGACCTCCTTGCCCATCGGATCTTCCGGTGGTCGACGAACCCGGAGCGCAAGCTCCCCACCGGTATGACACTGAGCGAGCTCGCGCGGTCCAAGGAAGACCTCGAAGAGTACGAGGACCACGCAGACCGCCGACTCGGGAGATTCACTGGGCAGATGGAAGAGAAGGGCGTCCGCTTCGGTCTGCTCTACACGGCCTGCCACGGTGCACTCGCCTGCTCCAGGTGGTGGGCGCACCCCACATGGCCTGATCGCGTTGAGCGTTTCATCACCGTCCTCGACAGCCCAACCGACCCTCATTGGGGGCCGGATGGAGACCGGCGCAAGCAGCTGGAAGCCGAGCCGGCGGCTGTACGTGAGCGAGGCACTTTGCGCGCCGTGCTTCTCCGGTCCCCCTGGAAACTGGGCAGGGATGCCGCTGAGTGGATCACAGACGCCGGCATCGGCTACATGGCATCCACGGAAGGGGCGCCCCTGCACGGTAACGGGTAGGAGAGCGCCCTGTCGGCGATTCCCGGCCGCATCCCAGCTGAGAGACGCTCACTAACCGACCACACAGGTCAACCGCTCTCCCTGCGTGAGCGGACGGCGCGGCAGAGCCCGTCCGAGGGCTCGAACCCGCGGCCAAGCCTTGCGCCAGGTTCTGCGTCAGGGTCTCCGCCGCTCACCCGAGTGCACATCCAGTGCACATCCACAAGGGCACTCCCAGGAACCCGCAGGTCAGAGAAGGATGCCCACCCCAGCCCCCACAAAGGCCCCACCGAAGGCGTTCCCTCTGGTCAGGGCTGGAAAAGCGGACGAGTCGGCCTGTACGCCGGGTTCTGTCTCCGGGCGACCTTGCGGTCGGCCGGGAGGCGGTCATCCATCTAGGGCTGCCGTTGCCGGCAGCCTCGTGCGGTCTACCCGCGGACTCGGGCGGGCAGCCCTCGTGCGTCCGCGCAGGGGCATCTTGCGATGCCCCCTCTTGACCTTGCTCCGGGTGGGGTTTACCTAGCCCTCCGAGTCACCTCGGAGGCTGGTGGTCTCTTACACCACCGTTTCACCCTTACCGAGGACCGAGGTCCCCGGCGGTTTGCTTTCTGTGGCACTGTCCCGCGGGTCACCCCGGGTGGGTGTTACCCACCACCCTGCCCTGTGGAGCCCGGACGTTCCTCGGGGGGATACGGGATCCCCACGCGACCGCCCGGCCGGCTCGTCCGCCGTGGGGACCATGCTACCTGGCGGGCGGTGGGGGCTTGACCTTGCCGTGGCGTCAACGTTTTTCATGGCGGTATGGGGATTGGGGAGGCGGGATGAGGATCGGGGAGCTCGCCGCGCTGGCCGGGGTCAGTACGCGGACCGTGCGGCATTACCACCATGTCGGGCTGCTGCCGGAGCCGGAGCGGCGGGCCAACGGGTACCGGGAGTACGGGCTGCGGGACGCGGTGGCGCTGGCGCGGGTGCGGCGGCTGACGGAGCTGGGGATCGGGCTGGACGAGGTCAGGGATGTCCTGGCCGATGACGCGGGGCGGGAGCTGCGGGACGTACTGGCCGAGCTGGACGCGGATCTGGCGCGGCAGGAGGCGGCGATCCGGGAGCGGCGGGCGCGGCTGGCGGCGCTGCTGCGGCGGGCGGACGAAGTGGGCGGGTTGCCGGAGGAGGGGCCGGTGTCGGAGCAACTGGCGGATCTGTTCGGGGAGATGGCGCGGGCGTCGGCGGCGCTGCCGGGGCCGGAGCCGGCGATGGCGGCGCGGGAGCGGGAGCTGCTGGCTCTGCTGGACGCTTCGGGTGACGACCGGGCGCAGGGGGCGATGGCGGCGGCACTGCGGGAGATGTTCACGGCGCCGGGGTCGATGGAGCGGGCGTATGTGGCGTACGGGCTGCTGGACGCGCTGGCGGGGGCGGCGGTGGACGATCCGCGGGTGGCCCAGGCCGCGCGGGCGATGGTGGAGAGCGTGCCCGAGGGGGCCGTGGCGGCGATCGCCGCCGGGGCCGGGCCGATGGAGGGATCGGGGCGGGAGGCCGAGGTCTGGACGGAGCTGCTGGTGAGGGAGCTGGCGCCGGCGCAGGCGGAGGCGATGCGGATGGCCATGCGGATGATCGGGGAGGGGGCGCGATGAGCGGGCCGGGGGCGCGTGAGGTGGTGCGGCGGCTGGCCCGCCATGAGGTGCGGTGGCAGCTGAGCCTGGTGCACTGGGTGGCGCGGCGGCGGGCCGGGGTGGCGGCGGGTGACCGGGCCCTGGCGTACGCGGGGGCGCAGGCGGCGCTGATGTACGGGCTGACGTTCGTGTGTCTGGTGGAGACGGTGGGGGTGAGTGCGCTGCTGGCGGGCATGCCGGCGCTGCATGCGGTGGCGCTGGTCGCCGATGTCTACACGCTGCTGATGATGCTGGGGTTCCAGGCGTCGGCGGTGACCCGGCCGCATGTGCTCGGGCCGGACTCGCTGCTGCTGCGCGCCGGCGCCCGGGCGGAGCTGCGGATACCGCTGGAGCGGATCGTGGCCGTCCGGTACGACCTGCGGCTGACCCAGGACGCGAAGCAGGGGGACGGGGTGCTGGAGATGGCGGTGGGCGGGCAGACGTCGGCGACCGTGGAGCTGGCCGAACCGGTCGTCGCGGTAGGGGTGTTGGGGCGGCGGGAGGTGGTGCGTACGGTGCGGTTCCATGCCGACGACGCGCGGAGCGCGGTGGCGGCGGTGCGGAGCGCGGTGGCGGCTGCGGCCGGGCGGGCGGCGGTGGACGCGGCGGGGCCCGGGGATCCGGTCACGCCGGTGTGAAGCGGACCGGCTCGCGGCCCGGTTCGGCCTCGGCGAGGCGGACCTGGATGCGGTGGCCCAGGGGCAGCGCGGGGCCGTCGGGGGGAGCCGCGACATGGCCGATGACGGCCGGTTCGTAGAGGTGGACGGTGCCCTGGGTGGGGTCGGCCTCCTGGCGGTCGACGACCAGCGCCTCGAAGGTGTCGCCGACCCGGTCGCGGAGCAGGGCGGCTTCGACGAGGTCGACGCAGGCGCGTTCGACCTGGTTGGCGCGCTGGGTGCCGGTCTCCATCTCGTGCGGGAGGTTGCGCAGCGCGCCGCGGACCCAGTCGGCGGGGCCGTGGCCGGCGGAGGCGGCCAGGCAGAGTTCGGAGGTGTAGCGGTCGACGAGCCGGCGCAGCGGCGCGGTGGCGTGGGCATACGGGGCGGCGACCGCGGCGTGCACGGCCACGGACGCGGGCGGGACGGTGCCGTCGAAGACGGTGTAGCCGGCGCCGCGCAGCAGGGCGGTGCACTCCAGCAGGAACGCGGCGTGCGCGGCGCGGTGCGGGTCGAGGGTGCGGATCAGGGCCGCGTAGGAGGTGTGGTGCGGCCAGTCGACGCCGAGGGCCTGGGCGGTGAGGCGGAGGCGGGCGACCGAGCCGTCGGGGGCGGTGGGCAGGGTGCGCAGGACGCCGGTGCCGGAGGCGAGCATCAGATCGGCGGCGGCCATGCCGGTGAGCAGCGAGATCTGGGCGTTCCAGCCGTAGGCCGGGAGCGGGGCGCGGTATTCGAGGGTGTAGCGGCCGTCGTGCTCGACGATCTCCTGCTCGGGGAGGTTGAGGGAGATCGCGCCCCGGGCGACCTCCAGCTCTTCGCGGCGCAGTCCGATCTCACGGAGCAGGGCGAGCGGCTCCTCGGCGGTGTGGTCGTCGAGGACCCGCTGGACGCCTGTGTAGTCGAGCTTGGCGCGGGAGCGGACCAGGGCGCGGCGTACGGAGGCGAGGGTCAGCGCACCGTCGGCGTCGAGGTCGAGCTGCCACAGGACGGCCGGGCGGTCCTGGTCGGGCAGCAGGCTGGCGGCGCCCTCGCTGAGCACCGTCGGGTGCAGCGGGATCCGCTCGTCGGGGAAGTAGAGGGTGGTCACCCGGTGGTGCGCCTCGGCGTCCAGGGCGCCGCCCGGGGTGACGAAGGAGGCGATGTCGGCGATGGCGTAGTGGACGCGGAAGCCGCCGTTGGGCCGCCGGGACAGGAACATCGCCTGGTCCAGGTCCTGGGAGCCGGGCGGGTCGATGGTGAAGAGGGGCAGGTCGGTGGCGTCGTACAGGGTGTGCTCCGTGGCCACCTCGCCGTCGCCGGCCGGGATGCGCGGGGCCCGGGCGGCGCTGTCCGCCTCGGCCTGCGCGGTGGGCGGGAAGTGGTCCGGGATCTCCAGCCGTACGCGCAGGTCGTGCAGCGCGGCCCGCAGCGGGGCCTCGGCTGCGTCGGTCACATGCATATGGCGACGGGGCATGAGATCGAGCCTATGGCGGGCGGGCGCTCCCGGCGCGGTGTGCGGGCGCCGGGGCCCATCGGTGCGTCGGGGCGGGCGGGGAGGCCGGGACCCGGGGTCCGTCCGGTGGGCCGGGGTCGGAAAGGGCCACGCCGGGCCCTGCCGGACAGACCCTAAGCTTTCGGCGGGGCCGCACCCCCGCTCGTACCGCTGCGAAGGAGAACACCGTGCTCGTGCTGTTGCCGCCGTCCGAAGGGAAGGCCGCGGGAGGGGCCGGAGGGCCGCTGGATCCGGGGGCGCTGTCGCTGCCGGGGCTGGCCGGGGCGCGGGCGGAGGTCCTCGGGGAGCTCGTCGAGCTGTGCGCGGCCGATGCGGGCAAGGCGCAGGAGGTGCTCGGGCTGAGCGACGGCCTCAAGGGGGAGGTCGCGAAGAACGCGGGGCTGCGTACGGCGGGGACCCGGCCGGCCGGGGAGATCTACACCGGGGTGCTCTACGACGCCCTGGGGCTCGCGTCCCTGGACGGGGCGGCGCGGAAGCTGGCCGAGCGGTCGCTGCTGGTGTTCTCGGGTCTGTGGGGTGCGGTGCGGATCGATGACCGGATCCCGTCGTACCGCTGCTCGATGGGGGTGAAGCTGCCGGCGCTCGGCGCGCTGGGGGCGTACTGGCGGGGGCCGATGGCGGAGGTGATGCCGGAGGCCGCCGGGGAGGGGCTGGTGCTCGATCTGCGCTCGGCGGCGTATGCCACGGCGTGGAAGCCCAAGGGGGAGGTCGCCGGGCGGACCGCGACCGTGCGGGTGCTCCAGTCGAAGATCGTGGACGGGGTGGAGAAGCGCTCGGTGGTCAGCCACTTCAACAAGGCGACCAAGGGGCGGCTGGTGCGGGATCTGCTGACCGCGGGGATCGAGCCGGCGGGTCCGGCGGAGCTGGTCGAGGCGCTGCGCGGGCTGGGGTACGCGGTCGAGGCCGAGGCGCCGGCGAAGGCGGGCAAGGCGTGGGGCGTCGATGTGATCGTGACGGAGCTGTGAGCCGGCGGAGCCGGTAGCGCGGGGGCACAGGGAGACGTCGTTGCAACATATGCAACGGGCGTTGCAAGGGATGGCGCGGCGGGCGCAGTATGGGCGCCGTGACCAGCGCCGCCTCCTCCCCCGTGCCCTCCCCCCGGCTCTCCACTCCGTCCGGGCAGGGGGGACCCCCGTCCCCTTCGGTCCTCGGCCTCGCCCCCGTCATCCCGGTCGTCGTGCTCCAGGACGCCGCCGACGCCGTGCCGCTCGCCCGGGCGCTGGTCGCGGGCGGGCTGCCGGCGATCGAGATCACCCTGCGGACGCCCGCCGCGCTGGACGCGATCCGGGCCGTCGCCGCCGAGGTGCCGGAGGCGGTGGTCGGCGCCGGCACCCTGCTCACCCCCGAGCACGTCGCCGCGGCCGGTGCGGCCGGCGCCGCGTTCCTGGTGAGCCCCGGCTGGTCGCCGCGGCTGCTGCACGCCATGCGGGACTCCGGCCTCCCGTTCCTGCCGGGCGTCTCCACGGCCTCGGAAGTGGTGACCCTGCTGGACGAGGGCATCACCGAGATGAAGTTCTTCCCGGCACAGGCGGCGGGCGGCACCGCCTATCTGAAGTCGCTGGCCGCACCGCTGCCGCAGGCCCGCTTCTGCCCGACCGGCGGCATCGGCCCGGCGACCGCGCCGTCCTATCTGGCGCTGCCGAACGTCGGCTGCGTCGGCGGAAGTTGGATGCTGCCGGACGACGCGCCGGCCGCGAAGGACTGGGGCCGGGTGCGCCAACTCGCCCGGGACGCCGCGGCGTTGACGCCCTGAGCCGCCCCACCCGGCCGACCCGCCCGGCAACGGACCGGGCCCGGCGCATCGGTGACGATGTGCCGGGCCCGGTCGCGTACGGAACGTGCGTCCCGCTAGCGCAGGTGCGCGGTGTCGTTCAGCAGCCGCAGCGAGGCGTTGCCGTCCGCGTAGTACGCCACCGCCGACAGCGACGCCGCCGACAGCTCCATGCGGAACAGCGATTCCGGCGGGGCGCCCAGCGCCAGCCGGACCAGGGTCTTGATCGGCGTGACGTGGGTGACCAGCAGGACGGTCCGGCCCGCGTACCGGGCGATGAGCTTGTCGCGGGCGACCGCGACCCGGCGGGCGACCGCCGCGAAGGACTCGCCGCCGCCGGAGGGCGCCGCCTTGGCGGAGCCGAGCCAGGCGTCCAGGTCCTCGGGGAAGCGCTCGCGGACCTCGGCGAAGGTCAGCCCCTCCCAGGCCCCGAAGTCGGTCTCGCGGAGCCCGTCCTCGACGCGGACGTCCAGGCCGAGCCGGGCCGCGACCGCGTCGGCGGTCTCCCGGCAGCGGCGCAGCGGTGAGCTGACGACGGCCTGGATCGTGCCGCGCGCGGCGAGCGCGGCGGCGGTCGCCTCGGCCTGGCGGCGGCCGGCGGCGGAGAGTTCGGGGTCGGTGCCGCCGCTGCCGGAGAAGCGCTTCTCGGGGGTCAGCGCGGTCTCGCCGTGCCGCAGCAGGACGAACGTCGCGGGCACGCCGAGGTCGGGCGCGCCCCAGCCCACCGGCGGGGCGGCGGGCGCCTGTTCGGCGGTCTCGGCGGCCCGGTCGGCGGCGCGGGCCGCGGCGCTGCGGGCGGGCGCACCGGCGGTGGCCAGTGCCGCGCGGGAGTCGCGCGGCTCCCACTGCTTGCCGTTCTTGCCCGCGTCCATCGCCTCGTTGGCGAGCCGGTCGGCGTGCTTGTTCTTCTCCCGGGGGATCCACTCGTAGGTGACACGGTCCGCGGGGAAGACCGTCTTCGCCTCGGCGGCCAGCGGCTTCATGTCCGGGTGCTTGATCTTCCAGCGGCCCGACATCTGCTCGACGACGAGCTTGGAGTCCATCCGGACGTGGACAGTGGCCTGCGGGTCCAGCGCGTGCGCGGCGCGCAGCCCGGCCAGCAGGCCCTTGTACTCGGCGACGTTGTTGGTCGCGGTGCCGATGAACTCGGCGGCCTCGGCCAGCGCCTCGCCCGTCGCCGGGTCGAGGACCACCGCGCCGTAGCCGGCCGGGCCCGGGTTGCCCCGGGAGCCGCCGTCCGCTTCGACGATCAGCTTGCGCGCCATGGCCTACAGGCCCGAGTCGGGCGTACGGACCAGGATGCGGCCACAGTTCTCGCACCGTACGACGGTGTCGGCGGCGGCGGCCCGGACGTCGTTGAGCTCGGTGATGTTCAGCTCCAGCCGGCAGCCCTCGCAGCGGCGCTGGTAGAGGCGGGCCGCGCCGACGCCGCCCTCCTTGGTGCGGATCCGGTCGTAGAGCTTGACCAGCGCCTCCGGGATGTCGGCGACGGTCAGCTCACGCTCCTTGGTGACCGTGGCGGCCTCGGCGTCGATCTCGGCGTACACGGCGTCCCGGCGGGCGGTGGCGTCGTCGGCCTTGGCCTGGATGGCCTCGACCCGGCCGGTCAGCTCGGCGACCCGCTCCTGCGCGGACTCGCGGCGCTCCATGACCTCCAGGACGACGTCCTCCAGGTCTCCCTGGCGCTTGGCCAGCGAGGCCAGTTCGCGCTGGAGGTTCTCCAGGTCCTTCGGGGAGGCGACGGCGCCGGAGTCCAGGCGCTTCTGGTCGCGGGCGGCGCGCTGGCGCACCTGGTCCACGTCCTGCTCCGCCTTGGTCTGCTCGCGGCTGGTGTCGCTCTCCTCGGTCTGCGCGGCGACGAGCAGGTCGCGCTGCTGGGTGAGGTCGGCCTCCAGGGTCGTCAGCTCGGCCAGCTCGGGGAGGTTCTTGCGCCGGTGCGCGAGCTGGGTGAGCCGGACGTCCAGGCTCTGGACGTCGAGAAGGCGGATCTGGTCGGCGGGCGCGGCGTTCAGCGTGGGGCTCCTGTGGTGTGGGAATTGTCAGGGGGGCTGGTGAGCGGGGCGGACGCCGCGTGGGCGGTCCAGGGGTCGGTGACCGTACGGGAGACATGCGTGCGCAGTCCCCAGCCGTGCCGGTCGGAGACCGCGTCGAGCTGGGCCGCGGCCTGCTCGCACCACGGCCATTCGGTGGCCCAGTGGGCCGCGTCCAGCAGCGCCAACGGGCTGTTCCGCCCGGTGGTCTGGATGGCCTCGGAGGCCGGGTGGTGGCGCAGGTCGGCGGTGAGGAACGCGTCCACGCCGGCCGCCCGTACGTCGTCGAAGAGGCTGTCGCCGGAGCCGCCGGAGACCGCCAGGGTGCGGATCTCGCGGTCCGGGTCGCCGGCCGCCCGGATGCCCTGCGCGGTGGCCGGCAGGCGGTCCGCGGCGTACCCGGCGAGCTCGGACAGCGTCATCGGGTGCGGCAGTTCGCAGATCCGGCCCAGGCCGCGGCGGCCGGCCGGATCGCTCGGGTCCGGCACCAGGGGGCGCAGGATCCGCAGGTCCAGTGCGCCGGCCAGGGCGTCGGAGACGCCGGGGTCGGCGGTGTCCGCGTTGGTGTGCGCGACGTGCAGGGCGATGTCGTGCTTGATGAGGGTGTGCACGACCCTGCCCTTGAAGGTGGAGGCCGCGACCGTCGTCGTCCCGCGCAGGTAGAGCGGGTGGTGGGTGACGAGGAGGTCGGCGCCGAGCTCCACCGCCTCGTCGGCGATCTCCTGGACCGGGTCGACGGCGAACAGCACCCGGCGGACCTCGGCGCCGGGGTCGCCGCAAACGGTGCCGACGGCGTCCCACCCCTCGGCCCGCTCGGGGGGCCAGAGGACGTCGAGCGCGGCGAGGACTTCAGACAGTGCGGGCACGGGGGAAGGTTACCTCTCACCCGTGCCGCCGCACCGCCCCGCGGTCCGCGGAGGGCACCCGGCACCGGGTCCGCTCGGGCCGGTGCCGGACCGTCGGTGCCGGACCGTCGGTGCCGGACGGTCGGTGCCAGGCGAGGAAGCCGCGCAGATCGTCCGGGACGCCGTCGGCGGCGGTGACGCCGGGGCCCAGGTACCAGGTCTCGTCCTTCACGTTCTCGGCGTGGCCGTCCCCGACCGCCCTCAGGTACTTCCGGAGCGGGTTCTGCCCGGCGGTGTCGCGCCTGGTGGGCTTCGGGTCGCCGTGGACGCCGGTGAAGATCCACTCGGCGTCGGCCTGGCCGGTGTTCTCCGGGCCGGCCTCGGTGGCGGGATCGTCGGCCTGCCGACGGCCTTCTTCTCGGCCGCCGAACGGCCGCGAAGCCGCCGGTGAACCGCGGCATCCGGCACCCCCGACGGCAACTTGGGGCGCCCACGGCTTTACCCATCCCTGGATCAGGGAGCACAACCACCCCACCCAGCACCGGCGAACCGGACAATCGCCACCCTTATGCGTGAAGTGCGGTAACTCTCGTCGATCGGCCGGAAATGCGAAAAGTAACGTCCCTGCACTGGAGGTGGCCACCGATGACGATCTGTGCCAGTGAGGACGCCACTGCGCTCGGCAGCCCGCACCGCGCGGCGCTGACGATCGCCGCCGACGGCTCGTACGCCGCCCGGCTCGCCCGTCACGACGACGCCGCCGGGAGCTGGTTTCCGGAGCGCTGGACGATCGGCGGCCCGGAGCCGTACGCGGTCCCCCTGCCGGGCAGCCAGCCCGAGGAGCCGGACAGCGAACTGCTGCCGCTCGCGGACGGCCGGGTGCTGATCCTGCGCCGGGTCGCCGACCGCTTCACCGTCTCCCTGCTCTACCCGACCGGCCCGGGGACCCGGGAGGTCCTGCTCGGCGCCGTGCCGGCGGACACCCTGACACTGCTGCCGCCCACCCCGCGCGGGACGCTCGGCTATGCGCTGGCGCCCGGCGCGCAGGGCACCGCGCTGTGGCTGGTGCACGGCGGCGCGGCCGGGCCCGAGCGGGTCGCCGTGGTGCCGGGGCGCTGCACCGGCGGCGCCTGGCTGGACCACGAAGGGCGACTGCTGGCGCTGGACCAGGAACTGGACGGCCGGACCAAGGCCGTGGTGGTCGATCTGGCGCACGGCGGCCCGGCCAGTCCGCTGCTCCAGATCACTGAGGAGAGCAACGACCGCCTGCTGCTGGCCGATCCGGACAGCGGGCTGCTGCTCGTGCGGTCCGACGCCCCCGGGCACGACCGGCTGGGCTGGGGGGTGCTCGGCAGCAGCCTGCCGGTGCGCTTCCCGGAGTGCCTGCGGGCTCCCGACATGGCGGTGACGCCGTTCGCGGTGCAGCCGGGGCGGATGCTGCTGCCGGATAGCTGTGCGGTGGCGTTCCGGATCGATGCCGCGAGCGGGACGTGGCTGGGCGTATGGCGGCCCGCGGGGCGGCAGTTGCGGCAGCTCCGGGTGCCGGACGGCTGGCTGGCGGGCGCCGGGCTGTGGACGCGGGACGGCGAACTCCTGCTGCCCTACGCGACGGACGCGGTGCCGTGCGGGGTGGCGCGGATGGCCATACCGCTGGGGCCGGCCGCGGCGGAGGAAGCCGCGGGGCCGGCGGAGGCCGTGCGGTCGGCGGCGACTGCGGAGCCGGTCGCGATGCCGGACGGGATGCCGATCGCGGTGCCGCCCGCTGTGGCGGGCGGATCAGGAAGCACGGATTCCGGGGGCGGGATTGTCCCGGATGCTGCGGGTACCTGTATCGGCTCCACAGCATCTCCACATCCGAAGGTCATCGACACGGAACCGCACAGCAGTTCCCCGCATCCCCGATTGTGCAGGCCAGTGCCCTTGCAACAGGCACCTCTTGCGGCCCGGGAGGCCCTGTGGAGCGCTCATTCCCGCCCAGTTACTATTCGGGCGGGGGCTACGCAGCCGGTTGACCCGGCCACCGACAGCGCCGCACGGGTTTCCCCCCGGCGGTAGCTGGGGGAGGTCCCGACGCGTACAGCTGTAAGCGATCTGACGGAGTGACTCTTTCCATGTCCGAAGCCCGAACCGACACGACCCAGGCGCGCCCCCAGGAGGCATCCGCCCAGGCCGCCGAGGCCGCATCCGGCAGGCACCGCGGCCAGGCTTCCTCGTCCGAGGAGGCCCAGGCCGCCGTGCACGGCCGGCACCGCCGGGACCAGCAGGCACAGACCGCCTGAGGACCCACCCGACGCCGACGGCCGTGGCCACCGCACCGCTTCCCGCGGACGGCGGCCACGGCCGTTTCCGCGCGTGCACCGGTCCGCACCCGAACGGGCCGACCGTCAGCCGCGCTTGAGGCCCAGCACCTCGGCCGCCGCGAAGGTCTCGTGCGCCGGGCGCTCGGCGTAGTACGGCGTCAGCAGGCCGTCCAGCTCCTCGTAGCTGAAGACCTCCTTGGCGGTGTCGAACTTGGCGGCGATCCGAGGGCGTTCGGCGATCGCGACCATCCCGCCGTGGACGACCAGCAGCTGGCCGTTGACCCGGGCGGCGGCCGGCGAGGCCAGGTAGCCGACCAGCGGCGCCACGTGCTCGGGCGCCAGCGGGTCGAGACCGCCGTCCTCGGGGACCTGGAACCCGGCGAAGACGTCCTCGGTCATCCGGGTGCGGGCGCGCGGGCAGATCGCGTTCGCGGTCACGCCGTACTTGGCCAGCGCCAGCGCCGTGGAGGTGGTGAGGCCGACGATGCCGCCCTTGGCCGCCGCGTAGTTGGGCTGGCCCGCCGAGCCGGCGAGGAACGCCTCGGACGAGGTGTTGACGATCCGCCCGAAGACCGGGCCGCCGGCCTCCTTGGAGCGGGCGCGCCAGTGTGCGGCGGCGAAGTGGGTGGTGTTGAAGTGCCCCTTGAGGTGGACGCGGATCACCGAGTCCCACTCGTCCTCGGTCATCGAGAACACCATCCGGTCCCGCAGGATTCCCGCGTTGTTGACCAGGATGTCCAGTCGGCCGTAGGTGTCGATCGCCAACTGGACGAGTTCCTCGGCCTGTCGGTGGTCGGCGACATCGCCGAGGTGGGCGACCGCCTGCCCGCCGGCCGCGCGGATCTCGGCGGCGGCCTCCTCGGCGGGGGCGGCACTGGCCGCGCCCGTCCCTCCCCCAAGCTCTCGACTTCGCTCGAGCAGGGGGGACCCCCATCGCCCCGGCTCCCCGAGGTCGTTGACGACGACCCGGGCGCCGAGGCGGGCGAGTTCCAGGGCCTCCGCCCGGCCCAGACCGCGTCCGGCGCCGGTGACGATCGCGGTCAGGCCCTCCAGTGGCTGTCCCATACGTGTCCCCTCTTGTCCCGTCCCAACCTGTCCTGTCGTCCCGCACGGCGGTGCGGTGTCAGATCTCGATGCAGGTGCGGAGCGACGTTCCCGAACGCATCTGGTCGAGGGCGTCGTTGATCTCGGCGAGCCGGACGCGATGGGTGATCAGCCCTTCGAGGTCGATCCGGCCGGCCCGCCACAGCGCGATGGCCCGCTCGTAGGACCGCAGCACGTCGGCGCCTCCGTACAGCGACGGCAGGATCCGCTTCTCGTCGAAGAACAGCTCGAACATGTTGACCTGGAAGGCGTCGTCCAGCGCGCCCGCGCCGACCACGCACAGGGTGCCGCCGCGCCGGGTCGTCTCGTACGCGGTACGGGCGGTCGCGGACCTGCCGACGACCTCGAAGACGTAGTCGAAGCCCTCTCCCCCGGTGATCCGCACCTTGGCGTCGGCGAGTCCGTCGGGCGCGACGGCCTCGGTGGCGCCGAAGCGGAGGGCGGCCTCGCGGCGGGTGGCCACCGGGTCGACGGCGATGATCTGGGCCGCGCCGCAGGCCCGTGCCCCCTGGATGACGGAGATGCCGACGCCGCCGCAGCCGATCACCGCGACCGAGGACGCGGCCTCCACCTTCGCGGTGTTGAGGGCCGCGCCGAGCCCGGTGGTGACACCGCAGCCGATCAGCGCGGCGATCTCGTACGGGACGTCGTCCGGGATCGGGACCGCGCAGTTGGCGGCCACCACGACCTCCTCGGCGAAGGTCCCGGTCCCGGCGAATCCGAAGACCTCCCCGCCGGGACGCCTGAAGTTGGGCGTGCCGGCGTTCATGAACCCGGCCAGGCACAGGTGTGTCTGGCCGCGCTTGCAGGACGGGCAGTCTCCGCAGGCGGGCAGCCAGCACATCAGGACCCGGTCGCCCTGCTTCAGCCCGGTGACCCCGTCGCCGACGTCGAGGATCTCGCCGGCGCCCTCGTGCCCCGGGACGAAGGGGGCCGGCTGCGGCAGCACCCCGTTCATCGCGGAGAGGTCGGAGTGGCACAGCCCGGTGGCCCGGATGCGGATCCGGACCTTCCCGGGACCGAAGCCCACCGTCTCGACGTCGTCGAGCACTTCGAGCTTGTCCTGTCCTGTCTCGTGCTGTACGGCTGCGCGCATGCCTCTCACGGCTCCTCTCGCGGCTTCACGGCAACAAGATGTCCCGGTGACAACGGGCGGCGGCGGGGCCGCCGAGTCTCCCCGGTGGCCGGGGCCTGTCCGACGGGTCGGGGTCGGAGCGGCCCTAGCTGTACGCGATCACGGTGTCCGCCAGCACCGGCGCGTCGTCGCGGTCGGCGGAGGTGACCGACACCTGGAGGCGGCCCTCCTCGGGGGCGTCCCGCCAGACGCGGATGCGCAGCGTCTCCCCCGGGAAGACCACCCCGGCGAAGCGGGTGGTGTACGAGCGGACCCGCGCGACGTCGCCGCCCAGTGCCGTGTCGACGACCGCCTTCAGCGTGACCCCGTACGAGCACAACCCGTGCAGGATCGGCCGGTCGAACCCGGCGAGTGCGGCGAACTCCGGGTCGGCGTGCAGCGGATTCCAGTCGCCGGACAGCCGGTAGAGCAGCGCCTGGTCCTCGCGGACGAGCCGCTCGGTGGTCAGATCGGGGGCCCGCTCGGGCAGTTCGAGGCGCGCGGAGGGCCCGCGTTCACCGCCGAAGCCGCCCTCGCCGCGGACGAAGATCTGGGTGTCGCAGGTCCACAACGGGCCGTCGCCGTCGGCCACTTCGGAGCGCAGCACGATGACGGCGGCCTTGCCTTTGTCGTAGACGGCGGGGACGGTCGAGGTCTGGGTGGCCCGGCCGCGGACGGGCAGGGCGCGGTGCACGGTGACGGTCTGCCCGCCGTGCAGGACGGCGGCCAGGTCGACGTCGATGCCGGGGGCGGAGAGCCCGCCCGCGAGCGCCATGCCCCCGCCGGCGACGGTGGCGAAGCCGGGCAGGACGTGCAGCACGCTCTCCAGGGTGTAGCGGAGCTCGTCCGGGTCGGTGGCGGGGTGCGGCTTCTCGGGGGTGGGCGCGCCGGCGCCGATGCCGAGGTGGTAGAGCTGGACGTCCTTGTGGTCCCAGGCGAGTTCGGTGGTCCGCGGCTCGGCGGAGGTGGCCTTGGCGGCGTCGATGGGCATCGGGGGTGCTGCTCCTTCACCACGGTGTGAGACCCCGGCCCGGCCGTCCGCACCGTCGGCCGTGCCGGGGTCGTATCGGGTCGGCGGGGCCGCGCCCGGTCGGCGCACGGGGCGCACTTCTAGAACGCGTTCTAGCCGATGACCCTCATGTATAGCCGATGCGCGCCGCACCCGGAAGGCCTCTGACGGATTGTCAGATCTGGCGGTCACCGGGGCAACGCGGCCAGCGCCCCGTGGAGGACCCGGGGCGGGCCGCGGGGCGGGATCGCCGGGTCGGTGGCGGGGTGCCGCCCGGCGGACCGTGACATTTGTCAGGGCGGATCCTGCACATTCGCATCTGCCGCCCGGCGGCGGCCCTCCGTAGCGTCATGGGCACGACGTCGGTGGACGTCGTGCGACGAGGAGGACGACCGGCGCGGTGCGCGCCGGCGCGACGGGGAGGACAGTGATGGCAGGGACGGCGGTGCCGAGAGGCACGGCGGTGGGATTCTCCGGGGTCACCCGGAACTTCGGCGCGGTGCGTGCCGTGGCCGGGCTGGATCTGGAGATCGCCCAGGGCGAGACCGTGGCGCTGCTCGGGCGCAACGGGGCGGGCAAGTCCACCACCATCAACATGCTGCTGGGCCTGCTGCCGCCCGGCTCGGGCACGGTGCGGCTGTTCGGCGACGAGCCGGCGGCGGCGGTGCGGGCGGGCCGGGTGGGGGCGATGCTCCAGGACGGCAAGCCCGTCCCCCGGGTCACCGTCCGCGAGCTGATCGGCTTCGTCGCCGCCACGTACCCGCACCCGATGGACGTCTCCGAAGCCCTGGAGCTGGCCGGTCTCGCCGACTTCGGCGGGCGCCGGATCGACCGGCTCTCGGGCGGCCAGGCGCAGCGGGTCCGGTTCGCGGTGGCGCTGGCCGGCAACCCCGAACTGCTGGTGCTCGACGAGCCCACGGCGGCGCTGGACGTCGAGGCGCGCCGGGCGTTCTGGCACTCCATGCGCGGCTATGCGCGGCGCGGCAACACCATCCTGTTCTCCACCCACTATCTGGAGGAGGCGGACGACCACGCCGACCGGATCGTGGTGATCGACCGCGGCCGAGTGGTCGCCGACGGCAGCGGCGCGGCGATCAAGCGGCGGGCCGGCGGCTCGCTGGTCTCCTTCGACCTCGCGGGCGCGGGCACCGGCCCGCTGTCCGGACTGCCCGGCGTGACCGCCGTGGAGATCCGCGGCGACCGCGCCCTGCTGCGGACGTCGGACTCCGACGCGACGGTGCGGGCGCTGGCCGGCCTGGACCTCATCCGCGGCCTCCAGGTCTCCCCCGCCGGCCTGGAGGACGCCTTCCTCCTGCTGACCGGTGCCGGCGGTGACACGGACCCCGGCGCCGAGAACGCCCGTACGCCCGCCGACCACGGTGTGCTGCCCCCGAAGGAGACGGTGTGATGCTCGACTACCTCCGCCTGGAAGTGCGCCGCACGCTGCGCGACAAGAGCTTTGTGATCTTCGGTATCGGGATGCCGGTGCTGATGTACCTGCTGTTCACCACGCTCGGCGCGGGCTCCGGCGGCGCACCGATGGAGTGGCGGGTCTCCGCGATGGTCGGCCTGGCCGCGTACGCAGGGCTGGGCGCGGCGATCGGGGTGGGCAACGGCCTGGCCGAGGACCGGAGCCTGGGCTGGCTGCGGCAGCTGCGGATCACCCCGCTGGGCCCGGTGCAGGTGGTGGTGGGCCGCGGGCTGACCGGGACGGTGACGGTGCTGCCGGCCGTCGGGGCGGTGCTGCTGGTGGGCGCGCTGGTCAACGGCGTACGGCTGGCGGCCTGGCAGTGGGCGGCGCTGGTCGTGCTGCTCTGGCTGGGGACCGCGCCCTTCACCCTGCTCGGCCTCGGCAACGGCTACCGCCTCTCCTCGCAGACCACCGGACTGGTCAACACCGGCTGCCTGCTGCTGCTTTCGGTCGTCGGCGGCCTGTGGTTCCCGGCCGACGCGTTCCCCGGCTGGCTGCGCGCGCTGTCCTCCTGGACGCCCGCCAACCGCTTCGCCGATCTGGGGCTGAGCGTCACCCGCGGCGGCGCGCCGGGCCTGACGACGGTGGCGGTGCTGGCCGCCTGGCTGGCAGTCTTCGGCGGCTACGCGGTGTACGCGTACCGCCGGGCGGCCCGCTCGGTATGAGGAACGACGTGAGGCAGATGACAGAGCAGCGGACACGGGGCGCGGACCCCAAGGACGGCAGCGACGGCAGCGACGGCAGCGGCAGCAGCGAGGACGGCCAGTGGTCGTGCGCGGCGCGGCCGAAGTGGGGCCGGCGGCAGATGAAGGGCCCCAACCGGTACACCTTCCTGCCCTGGCTGCTGATGGGACTGGGCGCGTTCTCCAACGTCATCCAGGGCAAGACCGACCATCCGGTGCTGGCCGGCGCCGGACTCCTGGCCTTCAACTCCCTTTACGTCAGCGTCGTCTTCTCCTCCTTCAGCCCCCGGAGGCGCGACACCCGCTATCCGCTCTACGCCCTGGGCGGGCTGACCGCCGTCACCTTCGCCATCGCGCTCGGCTTCCGCGGCGACTGGTTCCTGTTCTTCCCGCTGCTGTCGCTGGCCTCCGGTACGGTGCGCCCGCTGCGCGGCAAGCCCCTCGGCGTCTGGCTGATCGCGCTCAGCGGCACGGCCGGCTTCCTGTCCGGATGGGGCGATCACGACCCGACGGGCTCATTCGGCGTCGGCTACGCCACGTTCCTGTCCGGCATGGTGACGGCGACGGTCCTCAGCCTCTTCGACACGATCCAGGAGCTGCGGAGCACCCGTCAGGAACTGGCGCGCAGCGCCGTGGAGCGGGAGCGGCTGCGGTTCTCCCGCGATCTGCACGACCTGCTGGGCCACACGCTGTCCGTGGTGGTGGTCAAGGCCGAGGCGGTCCGCCGGCTGGCGCCGCGCGACCTCGATGCCGCGCTGGCCCAGGCCGCCGACATCGAGGCGGTCGGCCGGCAGGCGCTGACCGAGATACGCGAGGCGGTCACCGGCTACCGCGAGGGCAGCCTCACCACCGAGCTGGACCGGGCCCGTTCGGCGCTGGAGGCGGCCGGCATCGAGCCCGTCGTACGGCTGTCCGGGCCGCCGCTGCCCGCGCAGGCCGAGGCGCTGCTGGGCTGGGTGGTCCGCGAGGGCGTGACCAACACCGTGCGGCACAGCGGCGCCACCCGCTGCGAGATCGAGGTGCGCGCCGACGGCGACCGGGCCCGGCTGACGATCACGGACGACGGCCGCGGTCCCGTAGGCTCCGGTGCCGCGGGGCCCGACGGTGCCGCCGGTACGCGGGGCGGCTCGGACGAACCGGACGAGCTGGACGACCCGGCCGGCGGCAACGGCCGCGGCCCGGTGGGCGGTACGGGCCTGAAGGGGCTGGCCGAGCGGCTGGCCGCGGCGGGCGGCACGCTGCGCAGCGGTCCCGACGGCCGGCGCGGCTTTCGCGTGAGCGCCGAACTTCCGGTGGGCGCGGGTGATGTGGCGGATGCGGAGGAGTTGACCAGGTGATCAAGGTCCTGCTGGCGGAGGACCAGCGAATGATGCGGGGCGCGCTGGCGCTGCTGCTCAACCTGGAGGAGGACATGGAGGTCGTCGCCCAGGTCCCGGCGGGCGACCAGATCGTCGATGCGGCGCTGGCCGCCCGGCCCGATGTGGCGCTGCTGGACATCGAACTCCCGGGCCGCAGCGGGCTGGACGCCGCCGCCGATCTGCGCGCGCAGCTGCCGTCGTGCAAGGTGCTGATCGTGACGACGTTCGGCCGGCCCGGCTATCTGCGCCGCGCCATGGAGGCCGGGGCGTCCGGTTTCCTGGTGAAGGACGGCCCGGTGGAGGACCTGGCGGCGGCGATCCGCCGGGTCCTCGCCGGTGAGCAGGTCATCGACCCCGGGCTGGCCGCGGCGGCGCTGAGCGCCGGCCCCAATCCGCTGACCCAGCGCGAACGCGATGTGCTCACCGCGGCCGTGGACGGCGCGACGGTCGCCGACATCGCCGGCAAGCTGCACCTCTCCCAGGCCACCGTGCGCAATTACCTCTCGGCGGCCATCGGCAAGACCGGCACCCGCAACCGCATGGAGGCCGTACGGGCGGCCCGGCGCAACGGCTGGCTGTAGGGCGCCCGGTGGGCCGCACCGCGCGCGGGGGCGGGCACGCGGCCCCCGGCCGGGCGGTCAGCTCGGGGCGGCCCCCGCCCGGCGGCGCGGCAGGGCGAGCAGCATCAGCGCGACGGAGGCCGCCAGCACGATCGCGCCGGATCCGAAGGCGAGCCCGTAACCGCTCGCCAGCGCCGTCCGGCCGTGGCCCTCGGCGATACGGGCGGCGGCGATGGTGGAGAGGACCGACAGGCCCAGCGCGCCGCCCATTTGACGGGAGGTGTTGATCAGGCCGGAGACCAGGCCCTGGTCGGCCGGGTCCGCGCCGGAGGTGGCGATGGCGGCGGTCGGTGTCGCGGTCAGCCCGGCGCCGAGCGCCATCAGGACGCCGGGGCCGAGGATCGTGCCGAGATACGTCCCGTGGGCGGTCATCGTGCTCTGCCACAGCATGCCGGAGAGCGAGATCACCGCGCCGGTGACGGCCAGCGTCTTGGCTCCGACCCGGTTCATCAGCCGCGGCGCGAGCTTCGAGCCCAGCACGATGCTGAGCGAGTGCGGGATGAAGGAGAGCCCGGCCTCAAGTGGCGTGTAGGAGAGGACGTTCTGGACGTAGAGGGACAGGAAGTACCACATGGAGAACATCGCGGCGCCGGCCAGCACCATCGCCGCGTTCGCCGAGGAGACCGAGCGCAGCCGGAAGAGTCCCAGCGGCATCAGCGGGGCCTTGGTGCGCGCCTCGACGGCGACGAAGACCGCGACCACCAGGAGCCCGGCGGCCAGCGGCAGCAGCGCGGCGGCCGACCCCCAGCCGTGCGTCTCGGTCTGCACGATCCCGTACGCCACCAGCCCGAGCCCGCAGGTCACCAGCAGCGCGCCGGGCACGTCCAGCCGCCGCGCGGCGCCCTGCCGGCTCTCGGTGAGCCAGGTCACCGCCCCGGCCAGGACCAGCGCCCCGACCGGCACGTTGATCAACAGCACCCAGCGCCACGACAGGTACTGGGTGAGCACCCCGCCGACCAGACCGCCCACCGCGCCGCCGCCCGCGCCGACCGCGGTCCAGGTGGCGATGGCCCGCGTACGGGCCGGGCCGGCCGGGAACGACGTGGTGAGGATGGTCAGCGTCGCCGGGGAGAGCACCGCCGCGCCGACGCCCTGGACGGTGCGGGCCGCGATCAACTGCCAGGGCTGCTGGGCGAGTCCGCCGGCCAGGCTCGCGACGGTGAAGAGCGCCAGCCCGAGGACGAAGATCCGCTTGCGGCCGAAGAGGTCGGCGGCCCGGCCGCCGAGCAGCATGAAGCCCGCGAAGGTGATCACATAGGCGTTGACGATCCACTGGAGGCCCAGCTCCGACAGTCCCAGACCGGAACGCATGGCGGGCAGCGCCACGTTCACGACGGAGACGTCCAGGACGACCAGGAACTGCCCGGCGCAGACCAGCAGCATCACCAGCCAGGACGGCGCCGCCGCCCTGCGTTCGGCGGCGGACAGCGTGGAAGAGGTGGCTATCGGGGGCATGCGGACCATGCTCGCACTCGGCGCTCGCCCGGCGCATCGGGATATCGGTGCATTGGACATCTGTCGCACGGCCTAGTCCCGGAGGCGTAGGACACCCCTCCCCGCTTCCCCTCCCTCCTTTCCCCTCACTTCCGCAGCAGCGTCACCACCGCCGCGCCGCCCAGGCCGATGTTGTGGGCCAGGCCGACCCGGGCGCCGGGGACCTGGCGCTCGCCCGCCGTTCCGCGCAGCTGCCATACCAGTTCGGCGGTCTGGGCCAGGCCGGTCGCGCCCAGGGGGTGGCCCTTGGAGATCAGGCCGCCGGACGGGTTGACCACCCAGCGCCCGCCGTAGGTCGTGGCGCCGTCGGCGACCAGCTTGCCCGCGTCGCCGTCCGCGCACATGCCCAGCGCCTCGTATGTCAGCAGCTCGTTGATGGAGAAGCAGTCGTGCAGCTCGATGACGTCGACGTCCTCGATGCCGAGGCCGCCGGCCGCGTAGACCTGCCGGGCCGCGGCCCGGGACATCGGCTTGCCGACGACATCGATGCAGGAGCCGGAGGCGAAGCTGGCCTCGGTGTCCGTCGTCATGGCCTGGGCGGCGATCTCCACCGCCCGGTCCGCCAGGCCGTGTTCGCGCACGAAGCGCTCGGAGGCGAGCACCGCCGCCGCGGCGCCGTCGGAGGTCGGCGAGCACTGGAGCTTGGTCAGCGGGCGGTGGACGGTCCGGGCGGCGAGGATCTCCTCGACCGTGTAGACGTCCCGGAACTGCGCGTAGGGGTTGTGCGCGGAGTGCCGGTGGTTCTTCGCGCCGACCGCGGCGAGCTGTTCGGCCGTCGTGCCGTAACGCTCCATGTGCTCGCGGGCCGCGTTGCCGAAGATCTGGGCGGTGGGCGGGGTCGCCTCGAAGCCGTGGGCGGCGGCCATCACCCCGTAGTGGCGGGCCACCGGAGAGGTCGCGAAGCTTCCGCCGTCCGCGCCGCCGCCGAGTGCGCCCCGCTTCATCTTCTCGAAGCCGAGGGCCAGCACGCAGTCGTTGAGGCCCGAGGAGACGATCTGACGGGCCATCATCAGTGCGGTGGAGCCGGTCGCGCAGTTGTTGTTGACGTTGTATACGGGGACGCCGGTCAGCCCGAGTTCGTAGGCGGCGCGCTGGCCGGCCGTCGACGCCTGGTAGCAGTAGCCGACCGGCACCTGCTCGACCGCCTCGTAGCCGATCCCGGCGTCCGCGAGGGCCGCGCCGCCCGCCTCCTTCACCATGTCCCAGTACTGCCAGTCGCGGGTCTCGGGCTTCTCGAACCGGGTCATCCCGACGCCGATGATGTACGCCTTGCCGGCCATGCGAATCCTCCTGGGGTCAGATGAGGGGGCGGGGCTCCGGATCCCGCGGCAGGCCCAGCAGCCGTTCCGCGACGACGTTGCGCTGCACCTGGGTCGTCCCGCCGGCGATGGTCAGGCAGCGGGACATCAGAAAGCCGTGCAGGGCCCGTTCGCCGGCGCCCTCGCGGACCGCGCCGGCCGGGCCGAGGAGTTCCAGCGCCAGTTCGGCGACCTTCTGCTGGTGGGCGGTCTGCACCAGCTTGCGGATGCTGGCGCCGGGGCCCGGCTCCAGGCCCGACACCTGCTGGAGCGTGGTGCGCAGCCCGATGCAGCCCAGCGCATGCGCCTCGGCGGCCAGCGCGCCGATCCGCGCCCGCACCGCGCCGTCCTGTTGGGCGGTGCGGTCGAGGAGCGATTCGAGCCCGGTGTCGAAGGTCAACTGGTCGGCCATGTGGACGCGTTCGTTGTCCAGGGTGGTACGGGCGACCCGCCAGCCGTTGCCGGTCCCGCCGACCACCGCGTCCGCCGGCAGCAGCACATCGTCGAAGTAGACCTCGTTGAAGAGGGCGTCCCCGGTGATCTCCTTCAGGGGGCGGACGTCGATGCCGGGTGCCTTCATGTCGACGACGAAGAACGTCAGGCCGCGGTGCTTGGGCGCGTCCGGGTCGGTGCGGGCGAGCAGGATGCCGTGGTCGGCCCACTGGGCGGCCGAGGTCCAGACCTTCTGGCCGTTGATCCGCCAGCCGCCGCCCTCGGCCGGCGTCGCGCGGGTGCGCAGCGACGCCAGGTCCGATCCGGCCTCCGGCTCGGAGAAGAGCTGGCACCACAGGAGGTCGCCGCGCAGCGTCGGCAGCAGATAGCGCCGCTGCTGGGTGGCGGTCCCGTGGGCGAGGAGCGAGGGGACCACCCAGGTGGCGATGCCGAGATCGCTGATCCGCACGCCGGCGGCGGCCAGTTCCTGCTGGATGGCCAGCTGCTGGACGGGGCCCGCGCCCAGTCCGTAGGGCTCGGGGAGGTGGGGTGCGGCATGGCCGGTGGGGGCCAGGGCGCGGCGCACGGCGGCCGGGTCCAGGCCGCGGACGCCGTCGATGACGCCGCGGGCCTGCTCCCGGAACGCGTCCGCGGCGGCGGGGAGTTCCAGCCGCAGGGCGCGGCGGGCGCCGTCGGCGGCGTGCCGGGCGGCCCGCAGCCGGTGGGTGTCGCCGCCGCCGAGGAGCTGGCGGGCGGTGACCGCGCGCCGCAGGTGGAGGTGGGCGTCGTGCTCCCAGGTGAAGCCGATGCCGCCGAGGATCTGGATGCAGTCCTCGGCGCAGCCGACCGCGGCGTCCAGGGCGGTCGCGGTGGCCAGCGCGGCGACCAGCCCGCGCACCGCGGGCGCCTCGTCCGCCGCGCGGGCCGCGTCCCAGACCAGCGCGCGGGCCTGTTCGCAGCGCACGAGCATGTCGGCGCAGAGGTGCTTGACGCCCTGGAACTGGCCGATCGGCCGGCCGAACTGCTCGCGCACCGCGGCGTGTTCGGCGGCGGTGTGCAGCGCCCATGCGGCGGTGCCGCAGCACTCCGCGGCGGTCAGCACGCCGGCCAGGTCGCGGACCAGGGCGCCGTCGACCGCCAGCCGCCGGCCGCCGGGGACCGGCACGCCGTCCGCGCGCACCTCGGCGACCGGCCGCGTGGGGTCGGCGCTGTCCTGGGCGCGGACGGTGAGGGGGGCGGCGTCGACGGCCAGCCAGACCTGGCCGGCTGAGCTTTCCTCGCCTTCCGCGGCGAGGACGAGCAGATCGGCGCCGGCGCCGGCCAGGACCGGCGGCGCGGTGCCGTCGAGGACGTAGCCGTCGGCGTTCGCCGCGGCGGTGAGCGAGCCGGCGCCGAGGGCGACGGCGGCGACGCGTTCGCCGGTGGCCAGGGCCCGTACGAGGTCCCGGGGCGCGCCGCCGCGGTGCAGCAGCGCGGCGGCGAGGACGGTGGGCAGATACGGCCCGGGGAGGGCGGCGCGGCCGAACTCCTCCAGGACGACGGCGAGATCGAGCAGGGTGCCGCCGCCTCCGCCGTCGGCCTCCGGGAGGTGCGGGCCGAGCAGGCCCTGGGCGGCGAGCCCGTCCCAGTACGCGGGCCGGCCCGGGCGCGCGGGCGCGGCGTCGAGGAGCTTGCGGACTTCGTCGGGTGGCACGGTGCGGGCGGCCCAGCCACGGGCCGCCTCGGCCAGGTCACGGTGGTCCTGCGTGATTCCGATGCCCATGGCGGGCAGAGTAGAACACGTTTCAATCTGATGGAAGGTCAGATGACGGAGAGGGGCGGGCGCCGGGCGGGCGGCGACAGCGGTCCGGTCCGGAGCGGACGGGGCAGGAAACGGTTCGGATGCGAACGGGAGACGTGTGCCGATGAATTCTCGTACAGACCGTTCCGCTATTCCGTTCGCCCGCCGGGTCCGCGGCGACCGGCGGGCGAATTCGCGGCATTCCCCGGTCCCGCCGCGCGCCCCCGAAACACCCGCCGATAAAACGTCCGGCCGACGAAATGGGAACCCCCGTTCCGATATCGCTCCCGGCATACGGCACGATGAGCCACTGACCGCCGCCGCACACCAGGAGGAAGCGCATGACCGCCCCCACGGCTCCGACAGCCCCCCGGCCGGAGATTCTCGCCGCGTTCGAGGCGGCGAAGGGCTTTATGCCGGCGGACGAAGGGCTCGCGCTGTACGCGGCGGCCACCGAGGCGGCGGCGCTCGGGCTGCCGCTGGTGGAGGTCGGCACGTACTGCGGGCGCTCCACGATCCTGCTCGCCGACGCCGCCCGCGCGGCCGGCGTGACGGCCGTCACCGTGGACCACCACCGGGGCAGCGAGGAGCAGCAGCCGGGCTGGGAGTACCACGACCCCACGGTCGTCGACCCGGCGGTCGGGCGGATGGACACCCTGCCCACCTTCCGCCGGACCCTGCACGCCGCGGGCTTGGAGGACCACGTGATCGCCCTGGTGGGCCGGTCGCCGCAGGCCGCGGCCCTCTGGCAGGCGCCGGCGGGCCTGGTCTTCATCGACGGCGGGCACACCGACGAGCACGCCACCGCCGACTACGAGGGCTGGGCCCCGCACGTCGCGCCCGAGGGCCTGCTGGTCATCCACGACGTCTTCGCGGACCCGGCGGACGGCGGCCAGGCCCCGTACCGGATCTACCGCAGGGCCCTGGCGTCCGGCGCGTTCACCGAGGTCGCGGCGCACCGCTCGCTGCACGTCCTGCGCCGCACCGGCCCCGGAATCTGAGGGGGCTACGATCGCGAACGTGTCGAACGGCAGCACTTTCCCCCCGCCCCGCCGCCTGCGCCGCACCCTGCTGATCGCGCTGGCCGCGGTGGTGGCCCTCGGTGCCGCGGGCTGGCTGGTCTGGCGGGCGCCGGGCGGCGGCCCGTCGCGCACCGGGACGTCCGCCGCCGGCTCCCCGGCACCCGACCCCAAGGGCGACACCGGAGTCCCGTCGACCGGCGCCCCCTCCGTCCGCCCGGGCAACCCGCACGGCAGCCTCAAGGGCAGGACAGTGCTCCTCGACCCCGGTCACAACCCGACCAACCACGACCACACCCGGCAGATAGCCCGCCTCGTGGACATCGGCAACGACCGCAAGGAGTGCGACACCACCGGCACCTCCACCGACGACGGCTATGCCGAGGCGTCCTTCAGCCTCGACGTCGCCCGGCGCGCCCGGACGCTGCTCCAGGCGGAGGGCGCCAAGGTCGTCCTCACCCAGGACGGCGACCGGCCGTACGGCCCGTGCGTGGACGAGCGCGCCGCCATCGGCAACTCCGCGCACGCCGACGCTGCGGTCTCCGTCCACGCCGACGGCTCGGACGTGGGCCACCGCGGCTTCCACGTCATCCTCCCGGACCGGGTACGGGCCGGCGCGGCCGACACCTCAGCGATCGTCGGCCCCTCGCGGGATCTGGGCGAGCGGCTGGCCGGGCGGTTCGTGGCGGCAACCGGAAGCGCCCCGTCCAACTACGTCGGCCACGGGACGGGCCTCGACGTACGCTCCGATCTCGGCGGCCTCAACCTGTCGACGGTGCCGAAGGTGTTCATCGAGTGCGGCAATATGCGCGACCCGAAGGACGCCGCGGAATTGACCGACGCGCAGTGGCGGCAAAAGGCGGCGCGCGGGATCACGGAGGGCATTACGGACTTCTTGACGCGCTGACCGGACTTCTTGACGCGCCCCGCACCGCCCCGCCGCGCCCTTCCGTCATCGCGATAGCCGCGCCGTTACCGCGGGACGGTCCACAGGATTCAGCGCTAGGTTCCCCTTTACGATGGGGGCTCACCGCCGTGCCTCGCACCGCGCGCGCCAGCGACAGCGTCGACCGGAAACGCGAAGTCGACCAGAACACGAAACCGACAAAGGACCTTTACGTGAACATCCGCTCCCTCAGTCGAGGCGATGGCGTGGTGATCGGAGCAGCGGTGCTGCTGTTCATCGCCTCGTTCCTCAGCCTCGACTCGTCCGGCGTCATGAACGCCTGGCAATCGCTGCACCTGCTGATGAGCGTCTTCCTCGGGGGTGTCATCGCCGCCGCGCTGATCGTGGTGGCCCGGGCGCTGCCGCAGCCGCGCAAGATCGCCGGACTGGACCTCGGCCAGTTCGGTACGGCGCTGGCCGTGTTCGCCGCCTGGACCGCGTTCTGGACGCTCATCGACAGCGCGGGACCGGGCGCCGGACTGATCCTCGGCCTGCTCGGCGCGCTGGTCCTGGCGGGCGCCGCGGTGGCCACCCCGCTCGTCCCGCCGCTCCAGGCCGCGCTGGTCAGCGCCCCCCGGCCGCAGGTCGCCCCGTACGGTGGCGCCGGCGCCACCCAGGGGTACGGCTACCCGGGCGCCCAGCAGCAGGGCGGCTACGGCTACCCGGCCGGCCAGCAGCAGCCGCAGTCCGGCCAGACCTACGGCCAGCAGGCCCCGGCCGCGGACGCCACGGCCGGCGGCGCGGCGGGCGCCGGCAGCCCGGCCGACTTCGCGCCGTTCTGGTTCGCGGTGCCGGTCGCCCGCCCGCTCTACAGCGAGGACGGCACCCCGTCGCCGATCGCCGAACTGGCGCCCGGCACCTGGTACCTCGCGGTGGAGCAGCGCGGCCAGGCGCTGATCGCGCAGACCCAGGACGGCCGGCGCGGCGTCCTCCAGGACACCACCGGCATCCAGCGCGGCTGACGCCGGGCACCCGCACCGCGGTCCTTTCCGGCCTCCCGGCCGGACGGCCCCTCGCCCTCCAGGGCGGGGGGCCGTTGCCATGTCCGCGGCACGGCCGTACAGTTCGCCGGACCGCACGAGTACCTGACACGACATCAGATGACTCACCGTCGGAGGGCGGGCACCATGCGACTCGGTCTGGCACTCGGCTACTGGGGGCGCGGCCCCGACCCCCGGCACCTCGAACTCGCCCGCGAGGCCGAGCGCCTGGGCTACGACTCGGTGTGGACCGCGGAGGCATGGGGTTCGGACGCGTTCACCGCGCTCACCTGGATCGCCGCGCACACCTCCCGCATCAAACTGGGCACCGGCATCGCCCAGATGGCCGCCCGCACCCCCACCGCCACCGCGATGCACGCCCTCACCCTCGACCACCTCTCCGGCGGGCGGGTGCTGCTGGGCCTGGGGCTGTCGGGCCCGCAGGTCGTCGAGGGCTGGTACGGGCGGCCGTTCCCCACGAGCCCGCTGACCGCCACCCGGGAATACGTGGACGTGATCCACCAAGTCCTGCGCAGGCAAGGCCCGGTGGAGGCGGACGGGCGCTTCCATCCGCACCCGTACCGCGGCCCGGACGGCACCGGCCTCGGCAAGCCCCTCAAGCCCATCACCCATCCGCTGCGCGCCACGCTCCCCGTCCTGCTGGGCGCCGAGGGCCCCCGGAACATCGCCCAGACCACCCGGATCGCGGACGGCTGGCTGCCGCTGTACTGGTCGCCGACCCGCACCGAGGTCTACCGGGAGTCGCTGGCGAAGGCCCCGGACGGCTTTCTGATCGCCCCCATGGCCCGCGCCACGGTCTGCGACGACCTCGCCGAGGGGCTGCTCCCCGTCAAGGCGATGCTCGGCTTCTACATCGGCGGCATGGGGCACGCGGCCAGGAACTTCCACGCCGACCTGATGGCACGGATGGGGTACGAGGAGGAGGCCCGCCGGATCCAGGAGCTGTTCCTCCAGGGCCGCAAGGAGGAGGCGGTACGCGCCGTACCGGACGCCTTCGCGGACGAGATCTCGCTGGTCGGCCCGCGCGAACGGATCGCGGAACGGCTGGAGTTGTGGCGCGCGGGGCCGGTCACCGACCTCCTGGTGACCGCCCCCGACCTGCGGACGCTGCGGGTGCTGGCGGAGCTGAACTAGACGCTGCGCTTCCGCTGCGCTTTGCCTCGCCGTACGTCTTCGGCTTTCCCGCCGTGGGGGTGTTTCGCCGTTGCGCGTCCGCTGCGCTTTGCGTCGCCCTACGTTTTCGGCTTTCTCGCCGTGGTGGTTTGCCGCCGTTGCGCCTGCGGCGGGCGGGTCCGCTGCGCGGGGCTGTCGGGTGCGGTGACGGTCCTCCGGGGCAGGGTGTCCGGACTGCTTCGCTTTACGTCCGGACACCCAGCCCCTCCGGCCCGCCCCCTCCCGTGAGTGGGTGGAAAAACCAGTAGGGGTCCACGTGAGTGGGACCGTGCCGGTTCATGCGTGGAAAGAGACCGTTACCGGACCACTCACCTTGGCCCCCACCCACCGTTTCTCCCCACCCCCCACGGGAGGGGACGGGCCGGAGGGGGCGGTGTGCAGGACGTAAAGCGCAGCAGTCCTGCACACCGCCCCCGCAGGACCGTCACCGCACCCCGAAAGCCCCGCGCAGCGGACAACACCCCGCGCCGAAGGCGCAAAAGACAGCAACCCCCACGGCGGGAAAGCCGACAACGTGGGAAGCAGGCGAAGCGCAGCGGAACGGCGGGACAGCCGACAACGTCGGGCAGGCCCCATCGGCTCAGATGGGACGCCAGCCAATCAGCCTCCCAATTGGGAGGTGCTCGGCACCTGGTCCTTCACCTCGGCGCCGTTCTTCTTGCCCGCGTCCTTGACGTTGTTGATGACGTTCTGGAACTGGTCGACCTCGCCGGTTCCGGCCTCGCCGCTGCGCAGCTTGGTGCCCAGGTTCTTCAGCGACTCGATGCCGCTGCTGAGGGGGGCCAGGGCCTTGGAGAGCGCCGGGTCGCCCTGGGCGTTGCGCACCGCGGCCTTGAGCCGGTTGTAGGTGAAGACCCCGGCCAGGCCCGCCTTGACCAGCGCGGTCTTGCGCCCCTTGGCGCCCTTCTTGAAGGTGCCCGCCTTGTACGGCTTGATGATCCACTGGTAGGTGGCGCCGGCCGCCAGCCCGGCGTTGGCGACGAAGCGGGTCTTGGCGAACTTCTGCTTCTCGAACGAGCTGGTGGGGCTGGGGCTGGCACCGGTGGCGGTGCCGGTGGCGGCGCCGGGCGAAGCGGCGGAGCCGCCCTTGCTCTTGTTCGAGCCGCCGCAAGCCACGGCGCCCACGGTCAGGCTGCACGCCAGCAGCAGCGCGACGACGGACCGGCGGAGGGCCGCGCGGTTGCGGGTGGGGGACGACAGGACGGTCACGGCGCGCCTCCGGCGGGCTCGGGTCGGCTGAGGAGCATTCGTCCGCAGCCTGACCCGCCCGCCGGAGGGCCGCCACCCGGAACCGGCCGTATGGGGGTGTCCGGTGCCGGCCCGCGCCCGTACGGGGCTAGCGGCAGCAGTCCGGGGCGAGCCCGGCCGGCAGCCGCTCACCGCCGAAGACTGCCGTGGTGGCTTCGTCACCGCCCAGCGCGGCCACCGCCAGCAGCAGCGAACCGGCCGTCCAGGAGGTCAGCTCCTGCGGCCAGATCGCATCGTCGTCGAAGACATAGCCGGTCCAGTACATCCCGTCCTCGGCGCGCAGGTGCTGGATCCACTTGAGGATCTGCACCGCCCGCTCGGACTCCCCCATCGCCCAGAGCGCCAGCGCCAGTTCGGCGCTCTCGCCGCCGGTGACCCAGGGGTTGGGCAGCACGCAGCGCACCCCCAGTCCCGGTACGACGAAGCGCTCCCAGTCCGCGTCGATCCGCTCCCGGGCCGCCGCGCCGCGCACCGCGCCGCCCAGGACCGGGTAGTACCAGTCCATGGAGTAGCGGGACTTGTCCAGGAACCGCTCCGGGTGGTGGCGTATCGCGTGCCCCAGGCGGCCGACCGCCAGTTCCCAGTCCGGCTGCGGCTCCTCGCGCTGCTCGGCGAGCGCCAGGGCGCAGCGCAGCGCCTGGTAGACGGAGGACGAGCCGGTCAGCAGCGCGTCGTCGACAGGGGTGCCGTCGTCCTCGCGCTTCCAGCCGATCTCGCCGCCGGGCTGCTGGAGTTCCAGCACGTACTCGATCGCCGCGTGGACCGCCGGCCACATCCGGTCGAGGAAGGTCTCGTCCCCGGTGGACAGGAAGTGGTGCCAGACGCCGACCGCGATGTACGCGCAGAAGTTGCTCTCCCGGCCGCGGTCGGTGGGCGCCGTCGCATCGCCGTCGGCGTAGGCCGCGTACCAGGAGCCGTCCGGGTTCTGGTGCCGGGCCAGCCAGTCGTACGCGGCCTCGGCGCGCTCGTGCTCCCCGGCCGCGTCCAGCGCCATGGCCGCCTCGGTGTGGTCCCACGGGTCGAGGTGATGGCCGCGGAACCAGGGGATCGCCCCGTCCGCGCGCTGGGTCGCCAGGATGCCCGCGACCGTGCGGGCCGCCTGTTCGGCGGTGAGCACCCCTGGCAGGACCAGCCGTTCGGTACGCCCGGGAGTCGTCACTTGGCGGCCCCGGAAGCGGACGTGGTGGCGGACTTGGCGGTCTTCGTGCCCTTGGCTGCGCGCCGGGCGGGCTTCCCGGCAGCCGCCGCGGTCCCGGCACCGGCCGCCGCGTCCGTCTCCGCGTCCGTCTCCGCCTCGGCCGCCGCCTGTCCCTCCGCCTCCACCTCCGGCAGTCGCGGCTTCGTGGCGTAGGCGACGAAGCTCTTGCCGATGAGCGGGTTGAGCGCCTGCTCGGCGAGCCGGGTGGCCAGCGGCTTCTTCATGATGTCCCAGACCAGCAGCTTGTGATACGCCTTCACCGGCAGCGCCTGTTCGTTGTCCACCCCGAAGGCGCACTTCAGCCACCAGTACGGGCTGTGCAGTCCGTGCGCGTGGTGGGTGCCGTACGGCTCCAGTCCGGCCTCCCGCATTTTGCCGAGGAGTTCGTCCCCGCGGTAGATGCGGATATGGCCGCCCTCGACCTCGTGGTAGGCGTCGCTGAGCGCCCAGCAGATCTTCTCCGGGCCGTACCGGGGCACGGTGACCGCGATCCGGCCGCCCGGCCGCAGCACCCGGACCATCTCGGCGAGCACGCCCTTGTCGTCCGGGATGTGCTCCATGACCTCGGAGATGATCACGACGTCGAAGCTGTCGTCCGGGAACGGCAGCGCCAGCGCGTCACCCTCCATGGCGACGGCGGAGGCACCCGCCGGAGCCTCCCCGGCCTCCTTCATCGCGGCGAACCACTTGGCGACCTCGCGGATCTCCTCGCCGTTCTGGTCGAGGGCGACGACCTGCGCGCCGCGCCGGTAGCACTCGAAGGCGTGCCGGCCGGCGCCACACCCCAGATCGAGTACGCGGTCGCCCGGAGCGAGCGGGAAGCGGGAAAAGTCGACGGTCAGCACAGCGTTCTGCTTTCGTCCGGCGGTGGGTGGCGGTGAGGGCTGCGGTACGGGGTGAACGGCTAGCGGGGAAGGGTGCGGGCGGCGGCCCGGCCGCCCTGGAGGGCGATCGCCTCGCGGTAGCGCTCGGCGGTGCCGATGGCGGCCTGCCGCCAGGTGAAGCGGGACAGCACCCGCTCCCGGCCGGCCGCGCCGAGACGGCGGCGCAGCGCGTCGTCGCCCAGCAGGCGGAGCAGCCCGGCGGCGAGCGCCCCGGCGTCGCCCGGCGGCACCGCGAGGCAGGTCTCGCCGTCCGGCCCGGCGACCTCCGGGATGGCGCCGCCGGTGGTGGCCAGCAGCGGCGTCCCGGTGGCCATCGCCTCGGCGGCGGGCAGTGAGAAGCCCTCGTAGAGAGAGGGGACGCAGGCGATCTGTGCACCGCGGACCAGGTCCACGAGCTCGGCGTCGCTGATGCCCTTGACGAATTCGACGGCACCGGAGAGGCCGAGCCGCTCGATGGCGGCGGCGACCGGTCCGTCGTCGGCGCGCTTGCCGACGACCACCAGATGCGCGTCCGGGTTCTCGGTCCGCACCTTCGCCAGCGCCTCGACGAGGTGGATCAGGCCCTTGAGGGGCACATCGGCGCTGGACGTGGTGACGATCCGGCCGGTCACCTCCGGGACGGCGGGGTCCGGCGAGAAGAGGTCGGTGTCGGCGCCGATGTGCACGACATGGATCCGGTCGGTCCGTACACCGAGGTCGTCGACGATCTCCTGGCGGGAGGAGCCGGAGACGGTGAGCACCGACGGCAGCCGGCGGGCGACCCGCTTCTGCATACGGGTGAAGCCGTACCAGCGGCGGACCGAGGCGCGGCGCTTCCAGTCGTGCGCGGCGGCCAGGTCCAGCCGCCGGTCGACGGTGATGGGGTGGTGGATGGTGGTCACCAGGGGGGCGCCGAGCGCGCCGGGGCCGCCGAGCAGGCCGTAGCCGAGGGTCTGGTTGTCGTGCACGACGTCGAACTGGCCGCGGCGGGCGGCGAGATGGCGCCGGGCGCGCAGCGAGAACGTCAGCGGCTCGGGGAAGCCGCCGGTCCACATCGTGCCGACCTCAAGGGCGTCGATCCAGTCGCGGTACTCACCGCGCCGGGGCGTGCGGAACGGGTCGGGCTGGCGGTAGAGGTCGAGGCTCGGCAGCTCGGTCAGCGTCACCCCGTCGTCGAGGACGGGATAGGGCTGGGCGCCGATCACCTCGACGGTGTGGCCGAGGCGGGCCAGCTCGCGCGAGAGGTGGCGTACGTAGACGCCCTGTCCACCGCAGAACGGGTTCCCCTTGTACGTGAGCATCGCGATGCGCAGGGGACGCCCGGGGTCCGTCGGGGCGGAGGCCGAGGGGGCCTCTGCCGGGCGGGGCGCGGCTGCCTGGACGGCCTCTGCGGTCACGCTCGGCCCCCTTCTCACTGGACTTTCGCCGGAGCGTAACCGCTGGCGATAATCTAGAACAAGTTGCAGAACTGCAAAGCTACTGATCAGTTCGACGAAGTTCGAATCTACCGGCCGGGAACGGGGCGAGAAGAGCCGCACCAGGTGATTCGCGCCACCACACACCCCCCTGCCATGCTGTGCCGATCGCACCACCGACACTCACCGCATCGCGGATGGAAAGCCATGGAATGGGATATATGACTACGGAATCCAAGGCGGTCCGGCCGGCGCTTCCCGAGAGTCCTCCCCTGACCGAGCGTCAGGAGGCCCGGCGCCGCCGCATCCTGCACGCCAGCGCCAAACTGGCCGGCCGCGGTGGCTTCGACGCCGTCCAGATGCGCGAGGTGGCGGAGTCCTCCGGGGTCGCGCTCGGCACCCTCTACCGCTACTTCCCGTCCAAGGTGCACCTGCTCGTCGCCACCATGCAGGACCAGCTCCAGCACATGCACGAGACGCTGCGCAAGCGTCCCCCGTCGGAGGAGGACCCCGGCGCCCGGGTCGCCCAGACCCTGATGCGGGCCTTCCGCGCGCTCCAGCGCGAACCGCACCTCGCCGACGCGATGGTGCGCGCACTGACCTTCGCCGACCGCTCCGTCAGCCCCGAGGTCGACACCGTCTCCCGGCTGACCACCGCCATCATCCTGGACGCCATGGGGCTGGACGTCCCGCCCACCCCCGAACAGCTCTCCGCGGTCCGGGTCATCGAGCACACCTGGCACTCGGCGCTGATCACCTGGCTGTCCGGACGGGCGTCGATCGCCCAGGTGAAGATCGACATCGAGACGGTCTGCCGGCTGATCGACCTCACGGCCCCCGGCGCCGGGGCGAGGGACTGAGGGTCCCCCGCCCCGCGCGCCGCTCACTCCTCGGGCGGGAAGACCGCCTCACCGCTCGCCACCGAGGTGATCGTGATCGCCTCCACCGGGCAGCCCTCGGCCGCCGCCAGCACGCCCTCCCCGGCGTCCGTCTCCGCCACCACGGGATGCGACTGCCGCGCCGCGTCCAGCCGGAACCCGTCGGGCGCCGCATCGACGCACAGCCCGGACCCGATGCAGACCCCCCGGTCCACCGCCACCCGCCAGCGCTCCCCCATCAGGCACCCGCCGGCAGGTGGATCATCTTGTGCTCCAGGTACTCGGCGAAGCCCTCCGGCCCGAACTCCCGCCCGATCCCGGAGTTCTTGTAGCCGCCGAACGGCCCGAGCATGTCGATGCCGAACGTGTTCACCGAGTACGTCCCCGTCCGCACCCGCCGCGCGACCTCGATCCCCCGCTCCACATCGGCCGTCCACACCGACCCCGACAGCCCGTATTCCGAGTCGTCGGCGATCCGCACCGCCTCCGCCTCGTCCTCGTACGGCAGCAGGCAGATCACCGGCCCGAAGATCTCCTCGCGTGCGATCCGCATCGCGTTGCCGACCTCGCCGAACAGCGTCGGCTCGACATACCAGCCCGTCGGCAGGTCCTTCGGACGCCCGCCGCCCGCCAGCACCTTGGCGCCTTCCTGCTGCCCCAGCGCGATGTAGTCGAGCGACCGCTGCCGCTGACGGCGGGCCACCAACGGCCCCACCTCGGTGGCCGGATCCAGCGGATCGCCGACCCGCAGCGCGTCCGCCGCCGCGGCGAACCGCTCCGCGATCTCGTCGTAGCGGCTGCGCGGCGCGAGGATCCGCGTCTGCGCCACACACGCCTGCCCGTTGATCATCCAGGCGAACGGCGCGATCCCGGCCACCGCCGCGTCCAGATCCGCGTCCGGCAGGATCACCGCCGCCGACTTGCCGCCCAACTCCAGCGTCACCCGGCTGAGATTGCGGGCCGCGACCTCCATGACCCGCTTGCCGGCCGCCACCGACCCGGTGAACGACACCTTGTCCACGCCCGGGTGCCCGACCAGGTACTCACTCACCTCCCGGTCCGCCGGCAGGATCGACAGCACTCCCTCCGGCAGCCCCGCCTCCGACGCGATCTCCGCGAGCAGATACGCGTCCAGCGGGGTCTCCGGCGACACCTTCAGCACCACCGAGCACCCTGCCAGCAGCGCCGGCGCGAGCTTGGCGGCGGCGGTGAACTGCGGGACGTTCCACGGCACCACGGCCGCGACCACCCCCACCGGCTCCCGGCGGATCAGCAGCGGCCCCAGCACCCCCGCCCGCCGCTCCTCGAACGCGAACCCCCCGGCCACCGTGATCGCCGCGTCCCACACCATCATCGCGGCCAGCGACTGCACCATGACCCCCGAGGTCACCGGCGTCCCGTTCTGCGCGCCGATGACCCGGGCGAACTCCTCGCTGCGCACCGCGAAGGCGTCCTTGATCCGGCTCACCACCGCGATCCGGTCCGCCAGCGGCGCGTCGGCCCACTCCCCCGCCGCGAACGACCGGCGGGCCGCGGCCACCGCCCGGTCGACATCGGCCCGCGACGCGTGCGGCACCCGGCCGATGACCTGTTCGGTGTGCGGCGAGACGACCTCGATCGTGTCCGCACCGGCCGGGTCGACCCACTCACCGCCTACGTAGAGCTTGCCGTGCTCGACGAGGTCGCTCATCTCTGCCGCCTCCCGAAGGTTTCTGACGCTCCATCAGAACTGATACCAGTTCCACTTACCGGAGTCCACGACACCGACCGAATCCCAACTACCCAACCCCGGAAGCCCACTTCACGCAGCCCTGAAACCCGTTCTAGTTATAGTCGGTGCCCAGACCAGGCAACGAGGGGACGGGACATGACACCGCGGGTGATCGACCACAAGGGCGGCGTATGGAGCATCGCCGTCCCCATCCCGGACAACCCCCTCGGCCACACCCTCGTCCACCTCCTGGAAACCGACCGCGGACCGGTCCTCGTCGACACCGGCTGGGACGACCCCGACTCCTGGGACACCCTCACCGCCGGCGTCACCGCCTGCGGCTTCGCCCTCGCCGACATCCACGGCGTACTGATCACCCACCACCACCCCGACCACCACGGCCTCTCCGCCAAGGTCCGGGGGACCTCCGGCGCCTGGGTCGCGATGCACGCCGCGGACTCCGCGGTCGTCCGGCGCACCCGCGAGGCCCGACCGGGCCAGTGGCTCGACTACCTCCTGGCCAAACTCACCGCGGCCGGCGCCCCCGACGACCACCTGGCCCCCCTCCGCGAGGCCCGCGCCGCCGGCCGCGGCCGGCGCCTCCCCGGCCGCCGGGCCGCCCTCCCCGACCGCGCGATCGCCCCCGGCGAACTCCTCGACCTCCCCGGCCGCCGCCTCCGCGCCATCTGGACCCCGGGCCACACCCCCGGCCACGTCTGCCTCCACCTGGAAGAGGAACATCCCGCCCGTACCCCCGGCTCCGGCCGCCTCTTCTCCGGCGACCACCTCCTCCCCGGCATCACCCCGCACATCGGCCTCTACGAGGACCCCGACGACACCACCCCCACCGACCCCCTCGGCGACTACCTCGACTCCCTCGAACGCATCGCCCGCCTCGCCCCCGCCGAGGTCCTCCCCGCCCACCAGTACGCCTTCACCGACGCCGACACCCGCGCAGAGCAGCTCATCGCCCACCACGAAGAACGCCTCTCCGACCTGCGAGCACTGCTCCGCGAACCCCGCACCCCCTGGCAACTGGCCACCGCCATGCAGTGGAACCGCCCCTGGGACCAAATCCCCTACGCCTCCCGCAACATCGCCGTCTCCGAAGCCGAAGCCCACCTCCGCCGCCTGGTAAAACTCGGCCACGCCGAACTCCTCCCGGGCAACGCGCCGCAGCGGTACCAGGCGGTGTAACCCCCACCGCAGGGACCGCCGCCTGCGGGCCAATGGCACGAAGCGGTGTCCGCGACGGTCGGAGCCACCGTCCGTCGGTCGGCGACGGCGCAGGGCCGGAGGGATGTACCGGAGTGCGCCCGCAGGACCTGGAGCGAACGCCGGGGTATTCGTCATCTACACACCAGATGCGCCCGCGCCGTGGGGGCGCCTCCCGGCCGAAGGCTGGGGGAGTATTCCGGTGCAGCCCTCCGGCCCCCACCCACCGGACAGCAACCGAGGCCACGCCAGCCCCCACCGGACAGCAACCGAGGCCACGCCAGCCCCCACCGGACAGAACCCGGAAACCAGGTTCGCCCCACCCACCGGGCAGCCAACAACGAGCCCCACCACCACATCGGCGCCCCCAAGCGGAGCGTTAAGGTGTGCGGGACAACTTCATCCGTACCCGATCGGGGAAAGCCGGTGGAAATCCGGCGCTGACCCGCAACCGTGAGCACGGCCCACATACCCCGTATGCACCGCCGTACAAGCCGGAGCACCCGAAAGGCACGGCACGACCAAGGCTCCCGCCACCGCCCCCGTCCGAGCGGACGGCCGGTGCGCGGCACCGTCGAGGTATACGGAGCTGAGCCCGGTGCCACCGCGCCCCGCCCCCAGGGCGCGCGGCCGGCCGAGCCGCGGCTGCGTACACCGCCGCGAACCGACCCGAGAGGCACCGACCCGATGGCCACCACGGCCCCCATGGCCCCCCTGGCTCCCCAGGCCCCTTCGCCGCAGACGCCCCCCGTCGCCGTCCGGGCCCCCCGCGCCCGCACCGCCGCGGCGCTGGCCGCCACGGCCGTACTGGCCACGGTCCTCACCTCGTACACCACCACCGCCTACGCCGCCCCCCACCCGGCCGCGCCCGCCACCCCCTCCGCCCCCGCCAAGCTGCCGCCCGGCCTCTACGGCACCAAGGACCCCCAGTACGACGGCGTCTGGCGCCAGTCGCTGGCGCTGCTCGCGCAGCACACGGTCGGGGTGCGGCCCGCGACGTCGGCCGTCGACTGGCTCGCGGGGCAGCAGTGCGCCGACGGCTCGTTCGCCGCGTTCCGGCCCGACCCGGGCGCCGCATGCGACGCCAAGACGATGCGGGACACCAACCAGACCGCCGCCGCGGTGCAGGCGCTGGCCGCGCTCGGCGGGCACGGCAGCACCGTGCAGAAGGCCGTCACCTGGCTGAAGTCCGTCCAGCACGACGACGGCGGCTGGGGCTCGATGGCCGGCTCGGACAGCGACGCCAACTCCACCGCCGTCGTCATCGGCGCACTCACCGCGGCGGGCGAGCGGCCCGAGTCCGTGACGTCGAAGAAGGACGGCAAGAATCCGTACGACGCGCTGCTGGGGTTCCAGCTGGGCTGCGACGCGAAGGACGGCGAGCGCGGCGCGTTCGCCTTCCAGCTCAAGAATGCGGCACCCAACGCCGACGCGACCGCAGCCGCCGCCACCGGCGCGCTGGGGAAGGGCTTCGTCGTCGACCCGGCCGGCAAGGACGCCACCGCCCCGGTCAAGGCGCTGGCCTGCGGCGAGGACCAGGGCAGCGGCGGCGCCAAGGGAGGCACCGAGGGGGCGGACGGCGCAGACCGGCGGGCACGCGCCGCGGACGCCGGCAACGCGTACCTGGTGGCCCAGCTGGACGCCAACGGCCAGCACCTGCGTTCCGCGATGCCGGGCGCCGAGCAGCAGCCCGACGTGGGCAACACCGCCGACACCGTGGTGGCGCTGGCGGCCGGTGCGCACGGCGCCGCCGCGCAGAAGCCGCTCCAGTGGTTGGAGAAGAACGCCGCGGGCTGGGCGAAGCAGAACGGCCCGGCCGCGTACGCCCAGTTGGTGCTGGCCGCGCACGCCACCGGCACCGACCCGCGCTCCTTCGGCGGCACCGACCTGGTGGCCGCGCTCAATGCGACCGGCCCGGCACCGGAGGGCAGCGCACCGTCCGCCACCCCGGAGAAGGGCGCCAAGAACACCGACGACACCGGCGGCGGCATCAACGTGTGGTGGGTGGTCGGCGTCGGGCTGGCCTTCGGCGCCGGCATCGGCTTCCTGATCAGCGCCCGCAAGAACAAGAACGCGCTGTGATGCGGGGCAGCCGCAGCGGACGGGGCGCCGCGGCCCTGCTGCTGGCCGGTGCGGTGGCCGGGCTGTCCGCCGGGCCCGCGCAGGCGCAGGAGTACCGCTACTGGTCGTTCTGGGAGGGCAAGAGCGGCAGCGCCGGCGGCTCGTGGGCGTACGCCACCGAGGGGCCGGCCACACTGCGGCCGGCCGACGGCGCCGTCGCGGGCTTCCGCTTCACCGTCAGCACCGACTCCGCCAAGGCCGGCTCGCCGCGCACCGCCCCCGACTTCGCGGCGATCTGCCGCACCACCCCGGCGAAGCCGGGCAGCAAGCGCATCGCTGTCACCCTCGACTTCGGCACCGCGGCGGACGCCCCCGCCGGCGAGCAGCCGCCGCCGGCCCGCACGGCCTGTGCCCAGGTACCCGAGGACGCCTCGGCGGGCGATGCGCTGGCGGCGGTCGCCAAGCCGCTGCGCTATGACGCCAACGCGCTGCTGTGCGCCATCGCGGGCTACCCGCGGTCCGGCTGCGCGGAACAGGTCGCCGACGGGTCCAAGGGCGGCGCGAAGGACGGGGCACAGCAGGGCCCCGGCACATCGGGCACGTCGCCCGCGGCGGACAGCGGCGGCTCCGGCGGCCCCTCCGCCGGACTCCTCGGCGGCATCGCCGCCGTCGTCGTACTGGGCGCGGCCGGCGTGTGGCAGGCCCGCCGCCGGCGCGGATGAGCGCCCCGCAGGCGACCCGCACCACCGCGCTGCACGCGGGCGCCTGGTGGCTGTGGGCGCTCGGCCTGGCGACCGCGGCGTCGCGGACCACCAATCCGCTGCTGCTGGGACTGCTGGTCGGGGTGGCCGGATATGTCGTGGCGGCCCGCCGTACGACCGCGCCGTGGGCCCGCTCGTACGGGGCGTTCGTCAAGCTCGGGCTGCTGGTGCTCGGCATCCGGCTGGTGTTCGCGTTCGTGCTCGGCTCACCGGTCCCCGGTACGCACGTCCTGGTCACGCTCCCCGAACTGCCGCTCCCCGACTGGGCGAAGGGCGTACGGGTCGGTGGCCGGGTCACCGCGGAGGGGATGGTCTTCGCGGCGTACGACGGTCTGAAGCTGGCCACGCTGCTGATCTGCGTGGGCGCCGCCAATGCGCTCGCCAACCCGGCCCGGCTGCTGAAGTCGCTGCCGGGCGCGCTCTACGAGGCGGGGGTGGCGGTGGTCGTCGCGATGACGTTCGCGCCGAATCTGGTCGCGGACGTCCAACGGCTGCGCGCCGCCCGGCGGCTGCGGGGCCGCCCGGACCGGGGCGCCAGGGCGCTCCTCCAGGTCGGGCTGCCGGTGCTGGAGGGCGCGCTGGAGCGCTCGGTGGCGCTGGCCGCGGCGATGGACGCGCGCGGCTACGGCCGTACCGCCCAAGTGCCGCGCGCCGTACGGCACATCACCTCCGCACTGACCCTCGGCGGACTGCTGGGTGTCTGCGCGGGCACGTACGGACTGCTGGGCGACACCGGGGGCGGCTACGGGCTGCCGCTGCTGCTGGCCGGGCTCGCCGCCGCGCTCGCCGGGCTGTGGCTGGGCGGCCGGCGAGCGGTGCGCACCCGCTACCGGCCCGAGCGGTGGGGCGTGCGCGCCTGGCTGGTGGCCGGTTCGGGCATCGCCGTCGCCGCTCTCATGATCGCCGCCAACGGCTACGCACCGGCGGCCCTGCACCCGCCCGCGGTGCCGCTGACCGCGCCCGTACTGCCGCTGTGGCCGGCGCTGTCGCTGCTGGTGGGGCTGGTGCCCGCAGTGGCTGCGCCGGTCCCCGTGCCGGTGCCCGCGGGCGGCGAGCGCGGGGCGCGCCGGCCGGACCGCGCCAACGCCCCCGCCCGTACGGCCACTTCCGATCCGTCCACGAAGGAGCCCGCCCAGTGATCCGCTTCGAGCAGGTCTCGGTCACCTACGGGGATGCCGCCGCGCCCGCCGTCCAGGGCGTCGATCTGACCGTGCCCGAGGGCGAGTTGTGCCTTCTCGTCGGCCCGTCCGGCGTCGGCAAGTCCACCCTCCTGAACGCGGTGTGCGGGCTCGTCCCGCACTTCACCGGCGGCACCCTGCGCGGCCGGGTGACCGTCGACGGCCGGGACACCCGCACCCACCCGCCGCGCGAACTGGCCGATGTCGTGGGCACGGTGGGCCAGGACCCGCCGGCACACTTCGTCACCGACACCGTCGAGGACGAACTCGCCTACGGGATGGAGTCGCTGGGCCTCGCCCCGGACGTGATGCGCCGCCGCGTCGAGGAGACCCTGGACCTGCTGGGCCTGGCGGAGCTGCGCGACCGGGCCATCACCACGCTGTCGGGCGGCCAGATGCAGCGGGTGGCGATCGGCTCGGTGCTGACCACCCATCCCAAGGTGCTGGTCCTGGACGAGCCGACCTCGGCGCTGGACCCGGCCGCCGCCGAGGAGGTGCTGGCGGTGCTCCAGCGGCTGGTCCACGACCTGGGGACGACGGTGCTGCTGGCCGAGCACCGGCTGGAGCGGGTGGTCCAGTACGCGGACCAGGTGATCCTGCTGCCCGGCCCCGGCGCGGCCCCCGTGATGGGCGACCCGGCCGAGGTCATGGCCGTCTCGCCGGTCCATCCGCCGGTCGTCTCGCTGGGGCGGCTCACCGGCTGGTCCCCCCTTCCGCTCTCCGTGCGCGACGCGCGCCGCAAGGCAGCCCCGCTCCGCGACCGGCTGGCCGC
>NZ_BMRP01000004.1:0-38528 GCF_014648695.1 Streptomyces albospinus | reverse complement strand
GCCGCGGCGTCCGCCGCGGCCGGACCGACGCCCTGCACCGCGTCACCCTCACCGTCCGCCCCGGCGAGACGGTCGCCCTGATGGGCCGCAACGGGGCGGGCAAGTCCACCCTGCTGACGACCCTGGTCGGGATGCACGAGCCGGCTGCCGGGACGGTCCGCGTGGGCGGCGCCGTTCCGCACCGCACCCGCCCCCGCGACCTGCTGCGCCGGGTCGGCCTGGTGCCGCAGGAGCCCCGGGAGCTGCTCTGCGCGGACACCGTGGCCGCCGAGTGCACCGCCGCCGACCAGGACGCCGGCGCACCCGCCGGCAGCTGCCGGGAACTCGTCGGCCGACTGCTGCCCGGCGTCGCGGACTCGGCGCACCCCCGCGATCTGTCCGAGGGCCAGCGCCTCGCCCTCGCGCTGGCCGTGGTGCTGACCGCCCGGCCTCCGCTGCTGCTGCTCGACGAGCCCACCCGCGGCCTGGACTACGCGGCCAAGGCCCGGCTGGTCGACCTGCTGCGCGCCCTGGCCGCCGAGGGCCATGCCGTCGTCCTGGCCACCCATGACGTGGAGCTGGCCGCCGAACTGGCGCACCGCGTCGTCATCCTGGCGGACGGCGAGATCGTCGCCGACGGCCCCACCGACGACGTGGTGGTCTCCTCGCCGTCGTTCGCCCCGCAGGTCGCCAAGATCCTCTCCCCGCTGCCCTGGCTGACCGTCTCCCAGGTCGCGCGCGCCCTGGAGGCGACGGCATGACCACCCCGCCCCGCCCGGCCCGTGCGGTACGCCTCGGCCCCCGCTCCGTCGCCGCGCTGGTCCTGGTCTCGGCCGTCGGCGTGATGGCGTTCGGCTGGCCGCTGCTCGCCGGTTCGGCGTCCGGGCTCGCCCATTCCCAGGACGCGCCCTGGCTGTTCGCGGCGCTGCTGCCGCTGCTGCTCGCCGTAGTGCTGGCGACGGTCGCGGATTCTCCCCCGGCCGACACCGGGCGGACCCCCGGCCTCGACGCCAAGGCCATCGCGATGCTCGGCGTGCTGGCCGCCGCGGGGGCGGCGCTGCGCCCGCTGGGGGCGGGGACCGCCGGGATCGAGCCGATGTTCTTCCTGATGGTGCTGTCGGGACGGGTGCTCGGTCCGGGGTTCGGCTTCGTCCTGGGGTCGGTGGCGATGTTCGCGTCGGCGCTGCTGACCGGCGGCGTCGGCCCGTGGCTGCCGTTCCAGATGCTGTCGATGGGGTGGGTCTCGATGGGCGCGGGGCTGCTGCCGGGGTGGGGAGGGCTGCGCGGGCGCCGCGAGCTGGCCCTGCTCGCCGCGTACGGGGCACTCGCCGCGGTCCTGTACGGGCTGGTGATGAACCTCCAGGGCTGGCCGTACATCGCCGGTCTGGCCTCCGGCGTCTCCTTCGTCCCCGGCGACCCGCTGCACGACAACCTGGCCCGCTACCTCGCCTACTGCCTGGCCACCTCGCTCGGCTGGGACCTGCCGCGCGCCCTGGTCACCGTCGTGCTGACCGCCACGCTCGGCGGCACGGTCCTCAAGGCGCTGCGCCGCGCCACCCGCCGTGCCGCCTTCGAGGCCCCGGTCTCCTTCGCCCCGGATACGCCACCGGCGGCCGGGGCAACCGGGGCGGCCGACACGGCCGGGCCTGCCGGGCCCGCCACTACAGCCGCTGAATGATCGTCCCGGTCGCCAGCCCGCCACCGGCGCACATCGTGACCAGCGCGAACTCCTTGTCCCGGCGCTCCAGTTCGTGAAGGGCGGTGGTGATGAGCCGGGCGCCGGTGGCGCCGACCGGGTGGCCGAGGGCGATGGCGCCGCCGTTGACGTTCACCTTCGTCAGGTCCTGCTCGAAGACCTGCGCCCAGGACAGGACGACGGAGGCGAACGCCTCGTTGATCTCGACGAGGTCGATGTCCTTCAGCGACATCCCGGCCTTGCCCAGCACCGCCCGGGTCGCGTCGATCGGCCCGTCCAGGTGGAAGTGCGGGTCGGAGCCGACCAGCGCCTGGGCCACGATGCGGGCCCGCGGCTTGAGTTTGAGGGCGCGCGCCATCCTCTTGGAGGCCCACATCACCGCGCAGGCGCCGTCGGAGATCTGCGAGGAGTTGCCCGCGGTGTGGACGGCGGTGGGCATGACCGGCTTGAGGCCGCCGAGCGCCGCCATGCTGGTGTCCCGCAGCCCCTCGTCGCGGTCGACCAGCCGCCACATGCCCCCTCCCGCGGCCTGTTCGTCCTCCGTGGTGGGGACCTGGACAGCGAAGGTCTCCCGTTTGAAACGCTCCTCGGCCCAGGCGGTGGCCGCGCGCTCCTGGGAGATCAGGCCGAGCGAGTCGACGTTCTCGCGGGTCAGGCCGCGGTGCCGGGCGATGCGCTCGGCGGCCTCGAACTGGTTGGGCAGATCGACGTTCCACTCGTCGGGCCAGGGCTTCCCCGGGCCGTGCTTGGAGCCGCTGCCGAGGGGGACCCGGGACATCGCCTCGACGCCGCAGCCGATCCCGATGTCGATGACACCGGCCGCGATCATGTTGGCCACCATGTGGTTGGCCTGCTGGGAGGAGCCGCACTGGCAGTCGACGGTGGTGGCCGCGGTCTCGTACGGGAGGCCCATGGCGAGCCAGGCGTTGCGGGCCGGGTTCATGGACTGCTCGCCGGCGTGGCTGACGGTGCCGCCGACGATCTGCTCGACGCAGTCGGGCTGGATGCCCGTACGGGCGAGGAGTTCGCGGTACGTCTCGCCCAGGAGGTAGGCGGGGTGGAGGTTGGCGAGCGCACCTCCGCGCTTGCCGATCGGGGTGCGTACGGCTTCGACGATGACGGGTTCCGCGGCCATGACTGACTCGTCCTCTCCTCGCGTCCGCGGGCGTCCCGGCGCCCGCAGAGGGAAGAACTAGTACGCGTTCTAGTTCTGCGAACAGTCTCGTGAGCCGCACCCCGGGGCGCAAGGGGGCTGCAACGCCCTTGTGCGCAATACGTATTGCCGTGACCCTTGCCACTTGCAGAACCCGTTACTACCTTCACCGCGACCAGATCTGATGACCCGTCAGCACAACGGTCAGGAGACGCCATCCCCCGCGTCCGACGTCAGCCGGCCCAGGAGTCGCCGATGCACTGCCCCGCGTTCCCCGAAGGGTTCGACTTCACCGACCCCGACGTCTACCAGTCCCGCGTCCCGCTCCCGGAGTTCGCGCGGCTGCGGCAGACCGCGCCCGTGTGGTGGAACGCCCAGCCGCACGGCATCGCCGGCTTCGACGACGACGGCTACTGGGTCGTCACCCGCCATCAGGACGTCAAGGAGGTGTCCACCAGGCCGGACGTCTTCTCCGCCAACCTCAACACCTCGATCATCCGCTTCAACCCGGGCATCTCCCGCGACCAGATCGAGGTACAGAAGCTGATCATGCTCAACATGGACCCGCCCGAGCACACCCGGGTCCGCCAGATCGTGCAGCGCGGCTTCACCCCGCGCTCCATCCGCGCCCTGGAGGAGGCGCTGCGCCACCGGGCGGAGCGGATCGTCGCCGAGGCGCGGCAGCGGGGCGCCGGCGACTTCGTCACCGAGATCGCCTGCGAACTCCCCCTCCAGGCCATCGCCGAACTCATCGGCATCCCCCAGGACGACCGGGCCCGCATCTTCGACTGGTCGAACAAGATGATCGGCTACGACGACCCGGAGCTGGCCATCACCGAAGAGGTCGGCGCCAACGCGGCCATGGAGCTGATCTCGTACGCGATGAACCTCGCCGCGGCCCGCAAGGAGTGCCCGGCCGAGGACATCGTCAGCCGGCTGGTGGCGGCGGAGCACGAAGGGAACCTCGGATCCGACGAATTCGGGTTCTTCGTGCTGCTGCTGGCGGTGGCCGGCAACGAGACGACGCGCAACGCCATCACCCATGGCATGCACGCCTTTCTCACCCACCCCGACCAGTGGGAGCTCTACAAACGCGAGCGCCCGGCGACCGCCGCCGAGGAAATAGTGCGCTGGGCGACACCAGTGGTCTCCTTCCAGCGCACCGCCACCCAGGACACCGAACTGGGCGGTGCGCAGATCAGGAAGGGCCAGCGCGTCGGGATCTTCTACTCCTCCGCAAATCACGACCCCGAGGTCTTCGCGCACCCCGAGGTCTTCGACATCACCCGCGATCCCAATCCCCATCTGGGATTCGGGGGCGGCGGCCCGCACTTCTGCCTCGGCAAGTCCCTCGCCGTACTGGAAATCAACCTGATCTTCCACGCCATCGCGGATGCCATGCCCGACATCTCCCTGGCGGGCGATCCGCGCCGGCTGCGCTCGGCCTGGCTCAACGGCGTCAAGGAACTCCAGGTCCATTACGGCTGAGGACCCTCCGCCCCGGCGTCACGGCTCCGCACCTGACGGCCCGGATCTCACGGCCGGATCTCACGGCCGTGGAAGGCCGATCGCCAGGGTCAGCAGCACCACGGCCGCCGCCGACGCGCTCAGGAACACGGCGACGAGCCGCTTCCGCAACGCCCGGTAGACGCTCTCGTATTCGGTCCGCAGACCGGCGCTGCGGACCGCGATACGTTCCAGATAGACCCGGGAGATCTCGCGCTGGTCCCGGCAGTAGTGCCGTACCACCTCCTGCCGCTGTGATTCGGTGAGCCAGGGCAGCCCCGCGCAGAAGGCGTTCGCCCGGGTGCGCGCCCGGTCCTTCTCCGCCGCCCAGAGCAGATACCCCTCGATCTCGTTGATCGCCTCGTCCATCCGTATCACCCCGTCCTTCCCGGTCACGTCACGCATCGATCGCACCCGCTACCCCGGGATGATGCACATCGAACGCCGGGGATTCGGACCGAATACGCGGAAGAGCAAGGAAGTTGTGCCGTGGCGGCGGACACGACGTCGCCCATTCCAGCGAACGGCCGTATCCCCAGGGATCGTCACGGACCACCCGCGCCCCGTATTTCGCGGTCTTCCAGACGTTGTAGAGGAACGGCAGCAGGGAGAGCCCGAGAACGAAGGAGAAGATGGTGGAGACGGTGTTGAGGGTGGTGAAGCCGTCGGCCGCCAGATAGTCCGGGATACGGCGCAGCATGCCGTTCGCGCCCAGCCAGTGCTGGACGAGGAACGTGCCGTGGAAGCCGATGAACAGCGTCCAGAACGTGATCTTGCCGAGCCGCTCGTCGAGCATCCTGCCGGTGAACTTCGGCCACCAGAAGTGGAATCCGGCGAACATCGCGAAGACGACCGTACCGAAGACGACGTAGTGGAAGTGCGCCACGACGAAATACGTGTCGGAGATGTGGAAGTCCATCGGCGGCGAGGCCAGGATGACACCGGTCAGACCACCGAAGACAAAGGTGACGAGAAATCCGACCGCCCAGAGCATCGGCGTCTCGAAGGACAGCGAGCCCTGCCACATCGTGCCGATCCAGTTGAAGAACTTCACACCGGTCGGGACCGCGATGAGGAACGTCATGAAGGAGAAGAACGGCAGCAGCACGCCGCCCGTCACATACATGTGGTGCGCCCACACCGTGACCGAAAGACCGGCGATGGAAATCGTCGCGGCGATCAGACCGATGTAACCGAACATCGGCTTCCGGGAGAAGACCGGAATGACCTCGGAAATAATGCCGAAGAACGGCAGCGCGATGATGTAGACCTCCGGATGCCCGAAGAACCAGAACAGATGCTGCCAGAGCAGCGCTCCGCCGTTCGCCGCGTCGAATACATGGGCACCGAATTTACGGTCCGCCTCCAGGGCGAACAGCGCGGCGGCCAGCACCGGGAAGGCGAGCAGGACCAGCACACCGGTCAGCAGCACGTTCCACACGAAGATCGGCATCCGGAACATCGTCATGCCGGGGGCGCGCAGGCAGATGATGGTGGTGATGAAGTTGACCGAGCCGAGGATCGTGCCGAAGCCCGAGAAGGCCAGCCCCGTGATCCACATGTCGCCGCCAATACCGGGGGAATGAACGGCGTCGGAGAGCGGCGCATAGGCGAACCACCCGAAATCCGCCGCCCCTTGCGGGGTGAGGAATCCGGCCACCGCGATCAGCGAACCGAAGAGGTAGAGCCAGTAGGCGAGCATATTGAGCCGGGGAAACGCCACATCGGGCGCGCCGATCTGCAACGGCATGATCCAGTTCGCGAATCCGGCGAACAGCGGCGTCGCGAACATCAGCAGCATGATCGTGCCGTGCATCGTGAACGCCTGGTCGAACTGCTCGTTCGACAGCAGCTGGTGCCCGGGGCGGGCCAGTTCGGCACGCATCACCAGGGCCAGCAGCCCGCCGACGCAGAAGAAGGCGAAGGCGGTGACCAGGTAGAGCGTGCCGATGGTCTTGTGGTCGGTGCTGGTCAGCCACTTCACGGGGAGCGGCTTCGCGGACCGCGACCGCACGGAGGGGGGCTCCGCGGGCAGCGGCTTCACAGGAGACGTCATGCCCCGTAGGTGTCCGCGGCCCCCGGAATCGTCACCACGCACCGCCGTTCCGCCGGGGTGTGAAGTCTCACCCGGGGAGGGTGTGAAGATCGGCGGCATGCCGGACACCAAGGGTTCATGAGCACGGACGACGCCTTCGCCGAGGCATATCGCGCGCACTACTGGGCGGTCAGCCGCTTCGTGGCGCGGCGGCTGGACGCCCCGGCACACGAGGTCGAGGAGGTGGTGGCGGAGGTCTTCTCCATAGCGTGGCGAAGACGCACCGAGCTCCCCGACACACCGCTGCCCTGGCTGTACGGGGTGGCCCGCAACTGCCTTGCCAACACGGTGCGCGGGCTCGGCCGCTACCGGCGGCTGCTGCACCGGCTGGGCAACCACGAGGCGGCGCACGGCCGGCAGACCGTGGACAGCCCGGACACCGAGCGGCCCGGCTCCTGGGTGCACGAGGCGCTGGCCCGCCTCTCCGCCGCCGACCAGGAGGTGCTCCGACTGACCACCTGGGAGGAGCTGACCGTCGAGGAGCTGGCGGTCGCCCTCGGCTGCGGCCGGAGCGCCGCCGCCATGCGGCTGCACCGGGCCCGGCGCCGCCTGCGCGCGGAGATCGACCGTACGCGGACGACCGTGTCCGTACGAGCAGGAGGCGACGCCCATGAGTGACGAACTGGAGCTGCTGCGTGCGGCCAACCCGGTGCCGGCCGGCGAAGGCCCCTGGCGGGACCGCCCGTTGGACGCCACCGCGGAACGCGGCCTCAACCGCCTGCTGCACGGTACCCGCACCCGGCGCGCCCGCCGCCGCCTCGTGCTGCGCGCCGAGGCCGCCGTACTCGCCCTGGTCGGCGTGCTCGCCTTCACCCTCTCCGACGCCGGCAGCAGCCCGGCCGTCGCCGCCCCCGCCGCCCTCGTCCCGCACGCCGGCACCGCGCCCGTATCGCTGGCCGAACTGGCCCGCAGGGCCCAGGCCACGGCGCGGACAGCAGGCCCCGGGGACGGGCCGCGGCGCGGCAGCCATCTCCAGAGCTGGTACCTGAGCATGCAGACCGGTCCGGACGCCGCGTCTCCGGTCACCGTGCCCGAGGAGCGCATCACCCGCTGGAACGCCGACGGCAGCGGCTCGGAACTGGTCGTGGCCACCGACCCGCGGCACCCGGGCCGCCCGGTGATCCACGACGACAACGGCCGCTGGACGACCGTCGGCGACGGCGAGGTCCTGCACCGCAAGACCTATCCGCCCGGCTCCGGCGACGGGCACCGCGGCCTCGCCGCCCGGACGAAGCCGCCCACCGACCCCGCGGCGCTGCGCGCGCTCCTGGCGTCCCTCTACGGAAGCGGCGACACCGAGCACACCGCGAGCACCACCCCCCAACTCCTCCTCGCCCTCTCCTCGTTCCGCCAGGAGTGGACACCGGGACCGCGCGAGACGGCCGCGATCGTCCGGATGCTGGCCGACACCGGGGGCCTGCGGCCGGCCGGCGCGGTCACCGACCGGCTGGGCCGCCGCGGCCAGGCATACGTCCACGACGGCCCGGACGGCGGCATGAACGCCACCCGCCAGATGGTGATCCTCGATCCCCGTACCGGCCAACTCCTGGGTACGGAGATCACCTTCACCAAGGACCTGCCGGACTTCCGGATCACGGCGGGTGAGGTGCTGTCGTACGAGGCGTGGATGCCGTGACGGTACGCGGCTTGGACGCCGTGACACCGGCCGGCCCCACCGAACCGCCCGGGACCCGCGGCAGGGCCGCCCGAGTGGCGGGGCACCCCCGCATGGCGGATCCTTGAGGGACGCGACGATCCTTCGGCGCGGTGGTGCCCGGCACCACCGCGCCGTTTTCCTGCGCCCCGATACGCGGCTCCCACCCCGCCCCCGCACCGCTCCCGCCCGCCCGCCCGGACGAGCGCATCACCCCCACCCGCCCGGAAAGCGCCGCGCCGACCGCCGCAACCGGCTGCCCGGAACATGACAGATCCGGCCACCGGCACGCGCCGAGACCGGCCGCCCGCCACGTGCCGAAACCAGCCGCCCGCCACATGACGCAGGCCACAATCCACCAACGGTTGCGGCCGATCCTCGCGAGATGGATCACAGCCGAAAGTCCCCGGAAAAGATCCCCGGAACCACGTTTGCCCTGCAAGGAGCGGGTAGACGAGCGACTGTGCGGTCATCCGCCTACTGTCCGTGATGACCCGTTCTGCCCCTATGGTCGACCTTTGCCCGTCACGCCATGGCGGGCAGTGCCATGAAGTCGTCCAAGAGAGCGCAGGCGAGCGAACACGTGCCGACGCAGTCCCCCATCGCACCCGGGTCCGATACGAAGGCCGGCGGCCGTGTGAACGCCACCGAGCCGCGCTCGGCGTCCACGAAGCGGCTGACGGCGGACGAGGTCACCGTCGTCGACCCCGCGATGGTCAAGCGCGCGGTGTCCGCCGCCGCCCTCGGTAACGCGATGGAGTGGTTCGACTTCGGTGTCTACAGCTACATCGCGGTCACCCTCGGGCACGTCTTCTTCCCGTCCGGGAACCCGACCGCGCAGTTGCTGTCGACGTTCGGAGCGTTCGCGGCGGCGTTCCTGGTGCGGCCCATCGGCGGCATGGTCTTCGGACCGCTCGGCGACCGCATCGGCCGCCAGAAGGTCCTCGCGATCACCATGATCATGATGGCCGCCGGCACCTTCGCCATCGGCCTGATCCCGTCGTACGCCACCATCGGCGTCGGCGCGCCCATCCTGCTGCTCGTCGCCCGGCTGGTGCAGGGCTTCTCCACCGGCGGTGAATACGGCGGCGCCTCCACCTTCATCGCCGAGTACGCGCCCGACAAGAAGCGCGGCTTCCTGGGCAGTTGGCTGGAGTTCGGCACCCTGGCCGGTTACGTGGGCGGCGCCGGCCTGGTCACGCTGATGACCGCGCTGCTGTCCACCGAGGACCTCAACTCCTGGGGCTGGCGCATCCCGTTCCTGATCGCCGGCCCGATGGGCATCATCGGCCTCTACCTGCGGATGCGCCTCGAAGAGACCCCGGCCTTCGCCCAGTTGGAGAAGGAGGCCCGCACCAAGGAGAAGGATCGCCGCGCCGCAGAGAAGCGGATCGGCCTCCGCGAGATGGTCTTCGGCCAGTGGCGGGCGATGCTGCTGTGCATCGGCCTGGTCCTGGTCTTCAACGTCACCGACTACATGCTGCTGTCGTACATGCCGAGCTACCTCACCTCGGAACTGAAGTACGACGAGACGCACGGGCTGCTGGTCGTGCTCGGCGTGATGGTCGTGATGATGGTCGTCCAGCCGTTCGCGGGCAAGCTCTCCGACCGCTTCGGCCGCCGCCCGGTCATCGCGGCCGGCTGCCTGGGCTTCCTGGTGCTGTCGGTTCCGGCGCTGCTGCTGATCCGCCAGGGCTCGCTGGTCGCCATCGCACTGGGCATGGCCGCGCTCGGCCTGCTGCTCGTCTGCTTCACCTCCGCGATGCCGTCCGCACTGCCCGCGCTCTTCCCGACCAAGGTGCGCTACGGCTCCCTGTCGATCGGCTTCAACATCTCGGTGTCGCTCTTCGGCGGCACGACGCCGCTGGTGGTCACGGCCCTGATCGGCGCGACCGGCAACAAGATGATGCCCGCCTACTACATGATGGCCGCGGCCGTCATCGGCGGCATCGCCGTCCTCCTGATGTCCGAGAGCGCCCGCAAGCCCCTCCCGGGCTCCCCGCCGGCCGTCGAAACGGAACAGGAAGCCCGCGAGCTCGCAGCAGCCGCAGCGGACCGCTGAGCGCCCTGCGGCCTGTTCCCCGACGCCGACCCGTACCTACCTCTGGTCTTTTCCCCGCCGCCCACCCATACCTCTGGTCTTTTCCCCGCCGCCCACCCCCCTTCGGGGGGTGGGCGGGTGTGGTGCAGATGTGGTGCGGGGCGGCGTCCGCGCTCGGGCGGCGTGCGCAGGGCCGATCACGCAGGGCCGATCGCGCAGGTCGAGTGCCAAGCGTGGTTCGCGCGCAGATGGAGTGCGGAACGCCGTTCGTGCTAAGGCAGTTCCCACGACACCGTGATGCGCAGGCGCGGCCGGTACAGCGATGCGCGATGTCCCGGCACTCCACAGGCGCGGCAACGACGCGCACACGCACGCGCACGCGCAGCAAAGATGCTCACGCTCAGGTTCAGTCGCAGCCGTACCGTAATGCGCCGGTGCAGCAGCAGGTGGAACCGAGGGCACCGCGCCACCCGTCTGTGACGCTGCCGATCGCGGGGATCGGTACGCGGGGATCGGTACGCAGGCATCGATATGCGCGGAGCGGTACGCAGGGTCCGGTACGCGGGGATCGGTACACGGGGAACGCGTACGCAGAGAGACCGTACGCGCGGAACGCGTACGCGGGGGACGGGGGACTCCATGGGAACAGCGACAGGCGTCATCACCGGCGCGGGGGCAGGCGCCCGCATGCGCGCGCGGGTCGCAGAGCGCGCCACCGGGCGGCGGCGTGCGCTGTGCGTCGTTCTGGTCCTGCTGGCCGTGCAGCTCGGCTGGCTCGCGCGGCCCGCGTACGCCTGCGGTTGCGGGGCGATGGTGCACGGTCCGAACGCCACCATGGCGGTGCACCACGAGACGTCCGCGGTCCGCTGGGACGGCACGACCGAGCAGATCATGATGAGTCTGACCGTCGACGGCAACGCCCCGGACGCCGCCTGGATCATGCCCGTACCGCACCGCGCCACCGTGCGGCTCGGCCATCCCGAACTTCTCACCGAACTCGGCCGGCTCACCGAACCGGTCACCGAACACCGCAGCTACTTCTGGCCGCGCAGCGGCGACTGGCCCTTCGAGTGGAGCTTCGGCGGCGCCACGGCCCCGGCCCCCGGCGCCAGGGCTCCGGGCGTCGGTGTCGTCGGGCGTGAGCGCCTGGGCCCCTTCGACGTCGCCCGGCTGACCGCCACCGACCCCGAGGCCCTGCGCAACTGGCTGAAAACCAATGGCTTTCAGCTGCCTCCCTCGCTCGCCGAGGAACTCCGCCCGTACGTGACCCAGCGCTGGGAGTACGTGGCGATCCGGCTGGCCCCCGCCGAACGGCACACCTACCTCACCGGCACCCTCGATCCGCTGCGGCTCACCTTCGCCAGCGAGCGCCTCGTCTACCCCATGCGGCTCTCCCGCCTCGCCAGGACGCCCCAGTCGCTGAGCCTCTATCTGCTCGCGCCACACCGGATGGAGCCGCACAGCGCCATCGGAGGAGCGTCACCCCAGGTCCTCTACGCAGGACGGATCCGGCCACTCGGCGCCGTACGCGACTTCAGCGGCGCCGGCCCGGCCTTTCTGACCGCCCTCGACCAGAGCTTCCCGGAACCCCGACGCATCAGCGGCGACCACGAGTTCCGCCGCACCGCCGCGGACACGCCGTACCAGCGGGTGACCTACGCGTACTCCCTCCTGGAGGTCGGCGGAATCCCCCTCTGGATCCCCACGGTCGGCGGAGTGCCGCTGCTCCTGGTTGCGGCGACGGCCCTGGCCGTCGGCCACCACGCCCGTCGCCGCGCCGCCCCACCGGCCCCGGTACGGGTCCCACCACCCCTCGGATGAGCACCGCCGGCTGCGGAACGGGCGGACGCCCCGCGAGCCGGACGGCCCTGACCGGCCTCCCGTGCGTCCCATGGGGCGCGATGGTGGGCATGAGCACCGTGAAGATCAATGATGCCGTCAAGGCGCGCACATAGAGACGGCCCGCGCGCGGGGTCGATACCAAGTCAGTTGAGCGCTGGGTCGACCTCGGACGCACCCCACGGCGAGTCACGGCGCTGAAAGCCGCTGAGCCCCTGGGGGAAGACGTGCATGCACTGTGGCCATCTCTGCGCCAGGCACGGGCAGCACGAGCGGTGAGCCCTGAGTTGGTCGCGCTGTACGACAAGCGCGCAGACCTGCCCGTCTCGGTCTTCGTGGATCTCCTCGCAGCAGCGCGGGAACACATCGACATCCTTGTGTACGCCGCCGTGTTCCTGCACGAGGCGTATCCCCGGCTCAACGACCTTCTGCGGGAACGGGCGGCGGAGGGGTGCAACGTCCGCATCGCCGTAGAGGACGCCGACAGTGCCAACGTCCAACAGCGGGGAAAAGAAGAGGAATTCGGGCACGGCATCGAATCCCGTTGCCGCCTCGCGCTGATGCACTACCGGCCCTTGCTCACGGTTCCCGGCATCGAGATGCGGACCCACGGAACGACTCTCTACAACAGCTTGTACCGCGCAGACGACCAGCTCTTGGTCAACGCCCATGTGTGGGGCGTGAACGCCTATGGGGCACCCGTACGGCACCTACGGCGGAACAACGACGGCGGCATGTTCAACACTTACGCGGACAGCTTCAACGCCGTATGGGAGACCGCCCGCCCCGTAGCAGGCTGAGCCCATGGCGCGGACCGAGTGCTACGACGATCCCCACGCGCCCGAGCCCAACAGTCTCGTCGTCGCCGCCTCTGCCGTCGTCACCGACGAATCGGGACGCGTGCTGCTCCAGCGACGACGAGACAACAACCTCTGGGCCCTGCCGGGCGGAGGCATGGACATGGGCGACAGCCTGCCCGGCTGCGCCGTACGAGAGGTCAAGGAAGAGACCGGACCGGACGTCGAGATCACAGGTCTCGTCGGCACCTACACCGACCCCAAACACGTCATCGCCTACAGCGGCGGGGAGGTACGCCGCCAGTTCAACATCTGCTTCACCGCCCGCGTCGTGGGCGGGACTCTGACAATCTCCGACGAGAGCACAGAGCTCCGATTCATCGCCCATGGAGAGGCTGGCCGGTGTGCGCATTTCTCCGGTGCGCTCTCCCCGCCTCCGCGCGCCCGAGCCGGAGGCGGGGAGAGCTCGGTGCCCGGCGTCCTCTGTCGAAGGTACTTCCTGAGAGCGGCCGGGAGGCGAAGCTCCGCGCCAGGTCCCAGCCCTTCGCCGTGATCAGCGCCTCGCACTACTCCCGCTGGGCCTCGGGACTGGCCCGGGAATCGTCCTCACGACGCTTTGACTGTCTGATGTAGGAGACTGCACGCACTTGGTCCAGATGACGACGCCAGTCAGGCGTCCGGTTTGTGAGAGGTGTCATGTGCCTAGCGTGGTAAAGATCAACGTGCTGACCGTCCCCGCTGAGCAGCGGGAAACCCTTGAGAAGCGCTTCGCCTCCCGCGCACACGCGGTAGAGAGCTCGGACGGCTTCGAGTGGTTCGAGCTGCTCCGCCCGGTCGAAGGCACCGACAGCTATCTGGTGTACACGCGGTGGCGTGACGAGGAGTCGTTCCAGGCATGGATGGAGGGACCCATGAAGGCGGCTCACCAGGGCGGCCAAGGGCAGGGCGCCGAGCGGCCCAAGCCCGCCGCCACCGATTCGACGCTGTGGTCCTTCGAGGTCGTTCAGCACGCCGCCCCCAAGAAAGCCTGAAGACGAAGGCACGCCTCGCCGCGCTCACCGGCGCTCTCCGCGGAGATTGCGCAAGCGCCGCGCACAGCGCAAGTACCGGCTATTGCGCAAGTACCGGCTATTGCGCAGGTACCGGATAGTGCGCAGGTACGGGATAGTGCGCAAGTGCCTCATCTCGCAAAGAGAACAGCCGGCCGCCTGGCACCACAGGCGGCCGGCTCTGTGTTGGTGAGCGGCTATCGCGTCGTGGCTTCGCCCCTCGCCGAAGCGCCGGTTCAGCCCTTCGGCCAACGGTTTATGCGCGCCGCACGGGCATTTTGCCCGATGAGCCACGAGGCCGGTTTGCATCGCGGCCGATGACCTTGCCTCGTGAGGTGAACCAGGCGAATGGGCACGCGCGCACGCTCGTCAGCAGCTGGAACCGGCTTCCTTCTTGCGGTTCTCAAGGTGGTTGATGACCACGTTGGCCAGGGCCACCAAGAGGGTGGCCAGCAAGGCCGGTAGCCATGGGTGTTGGACACGCGGCCCCGGGGCGAAGTCTTCCACGAACATGGCGGCCAGGAAGGTGGTCGCCGCCGAAAGAGCCATCTCCGCACCGCGTTTGGCTTTCGGGGTGACGGAGCTGAGGCGGAGCAGGAGACGCAGGGGGTGGATGAGCACGGCCGCGAGCAGTCCGCAGGGCAGGCACAGTACGGCGCCCCAGATGAACGGTCCCACGCCGTCGGATTCGATCAGGCCGCGGGACACCGCCGCGACGACGAGGACCGTGAGGAGCAGGACCAGGACCCCGAGGGCGAGGACGCCAAGTCCCAGTCCGGTCATGCCGAAGGCGGCCAGCACTTTGTCACGCGGGCACAGCGAGCCCCAGGTGGGCTCGGTCTCGTCATCTGATCGCTGGTGCGCCACGCCTGGTCCGCCCCCGGTTCTGGGATCTTCCTGCCACCGCCGCGCCCACCGGCCGTTCCCGTACAAAATGCCGTGCGCCCGGTGTCGCCGCTCTCGTCACAATGTCGGTATGAGTGAAGCCGTCGCCACCACCCTCCCCCTCCCCTGGGCGGTCTCCGCCGAACCGGTCGGTTCGCCGGTGGCGCGGGCGCTGCTGCGCGAGTACTACACCGAGGTCGCCGATCGCTACTACTCGCTCCACGAAGGGCGCCAGTCGACGCCCGAGGAGATCGACGACGGGCTGGCGGAGTACCCCAGCGCCGATCTGATGCCGCCCAACGGCCTGTTGCTGGTGGCCCGGCACGGCGATGAGGTGGCCGGATGCGTGGGCACGCGGCTGCTGGATGCGCGTACCGCCGAGCTCAAGCAGATGTTCGTACGGCCCGCCAAGCGCGGTCTGGGCGGTGCGGACGGCCTGCTGCGCGCCGCCGAGTCCGCCGCGCTGCGGATGGGAGCCGAGCGGATGCGGCTGGACACCCGGCTCGACCTGACGGAGGCCGTTGCGCTCTACCGGCGGCACGGTTTCGTGGAGATCGAGGCGTACCACGACGACGTCTACGCGGAGATCTTCTTCGAGAAGCCTCTGGTGGAAGGGTAGTTGGGGGACGCGCAGGAAACAGGGCCCCTCACCCCTCACCCCTCACCCCTCACCATCCCTGCCCGTTGCTCACTTCGCCATGTCCGGTGGTCGGGGTGTGCGCGGCGTCGTGCGCGATACCGGCGGGCGGGCGTCACCGTTGGTCGGTTCCTCGGCATCCGAGCCGCACAGTTCGGCCGACAGCTCCTTGACGAGTTCGGTGAGGTCGGTGGGCCGGTCTCTGGTCCACCAGTCGCCCAGCATCTCCGCCAGCGACTGCTGACGGGCCGCGGAGAGCCGGTCCGCGACCTCCCGGCCGCGGTCGGTGAGGAGCAGCGTCAGCCCCTCGCGCTGCGCCAGGCCGCGTTCCTCGACCTGCCGTGCTCCCTCGGCGACCACCCCGAGCGGCACGCTGCTGCGCTCCGCGAGCAGCGCCGGTTCCACCGAGCCGTAGCGGTAGATGCGCAACAGCATCCAGCTGGCCGCCGGTTTGAGGTCCAGTCCGGCTCGTGCGGTGATCTTCTCGTAGATGTCCTTGCGGCCTGCCATGCTGCCGAGCTTCGAGAGCGCGCGGGCGCACTCGTCGCGGGACGACCGCTCGACGGGGTTGGAGCTGAGGACTTCGGTGGTGTCGGGTGCGGTGACACTGCTGCGGAGCGGCTCCTCCCGGAGGAACCAGGCCAGGGCGAACGCGACGAGGACGACCGGGACGGCGTAGAGGAAGACGTCGGTGATGGAGAGGGAGTAGGCGTTGAGGACGCCGGCGGCCTGGGCGGGCGGCAGATGCGCGACGGCCCGCGGGTCCTGGGCGATCCTCGACGCCGTGACACCGGGCGGGAGTTGTGCTCCGGCAAGGGCGTCGGCGATCCGCGGGCCGAGCTGGTTGGTGAAGATCGTGCCGAAGATGGAGACGCCGAACGAGGCGCCGATGGAGCGGAAGAAGGTCGCTCCGGAGGTGGCGACCCCCAGGTCCTGGTAGGGGACCGCGTTCTGCACGATGAGTACCAGCACCTGCATGACCAGGCCGAGTCCGAAGCCGAAGACGAAGAAGTAGGTGCTCATCAGGGCGACGCTGGTGGACGGATCGAGCTGGTGCAGCAGGAGCAGGCCGAGGGTGACCACGGCGGTGCCGGTGATCGGGAAGACCTTGTAGCGGCCCGTACGGGACACGATCTGCCCGGAGGCGGTCGAGGAGATCAGCATGCCGAGCACCATCGGCAGCATGTGCACACCGGACATGGTCGGCGAGACCCGCTGCACGACCTGGAGGAACGTCGGCAGGTACGTCATCGATCCGAACATCGCGAAGCCGATGACGAAGCCGATGATCGCGGTGAGCCTGAACGTCCGCATCCGGAACAGCCGCAGCGGCAGTACGGGTTCCGCGGCCCGCCGCTCCACGAGGACGAACAGGCCCAGCAGGACGACACCGAGCACCCCTAGTCCCTCGATCTGCCAGGAATCCCAGGGGTAGGTGACGCCGCCGAGCGAGGTCATCAGGACCAGGCAGGCGGCCACCGCGGCGATCATGGCGGTGCCCAGGTAGTCGATGCGGTGCGGGGTGCGGTGGACCGGTATGTGCAGCACGGCGGCGATGACGGCGAGCGCGATCGCCCCGATGGGGACGTTGATGTAGAACACCCAGCGCCAGCTGAGATGGTCGACGAACAGCCCGCCGAGCAGCGGCCCGAGGACGCTCATGGCGCCGAACACGGCGCCGAACAGCCCCTGGTACTTGCCGCGTTCGCGGGGCGGGACGATGTCCCCGACGATCGCCATCGACAGCACGATCAGGCCGCCGCCGCCGAGGCCCTGGAGCGCCCGGAAGCCGATGAGCTGCCTCATGTTCTGGGCGATCCCGCACAGCACCGAGCCGATCAGGAAGATCACGATGGCGGTCTGGAACAGCTTCTTGCGGCCGTACAGGTCACCGAGCTTGCCCCAGAGGGGCGTCGCCGCCGTCGACGCCAGCAGATAGGCGGTGACCACCCAGGAGAGGTGGTTGAGCCCGCCGAGGTCGCTGACGATCGTGGGCAGCGCGGTGGCGACGATGGTCTGGTCGAGCGCCGCGATGAGCATGCCGAGCAACAGCGCGCCGATCGCGACGAGGACCGTCCGCCGGGACCGTCCCTCGCCGGCAACGGCAGGAGCGCTGGTGTCCTGCGCCATGAGCGTCTCCCTCTCGTCCCTTGTCTTTTGGCCCCGCTGTCCCTCGTCCTTCGGCCCCGCCCCCCTGTCCGGTCTGTCCGTTGTCCGGGGACCGTCCCTCGCCCGGCGTGGCACCCTCCGGCCGTCGGGTTCGGCTCCTCCCTTCCAGCCGTCGGGCCGGTGCCGGGACATCCGACCCGTACGGGAACGCCCCTCAGCCCTCCTCCCATCCTGGGCGGTTCCGACCGATATGGCCCGCTGAGGGGCCGGGGGTTTCGGCGTTCACCTTGAAGACACCCGGGGTACACCCGGCGGATGTCGTGGAGCGCCTGCGCGGACGGGGGCGGGCTCTGAATAATCGGCTGCCGGCCCGAGCTTCCAGAGAGGGGACCACCCGTGACGGCATCGTCCTGCCCGCACTGCTCAGCCCCCGTACGCGGCGACGGCCGGCCCACCTGCCTGTGCGCGGCTGCCGAGGCGGCGGACTTCGACCCGCTGCGGCTCCGGCCCTATGTGTCCTTACCGGACGGCGAGGGCGGCGGCCCGGACGAGGACGGGGCAGGCGATGCCGCGTACGACGGCGGGGCGGACGGGCGCCACCGGCTGGACGATCTGGACGACCTGGACGGCTTACCCGGGGTGGATGCCGCGGTCCACATAGCCGACCGGGCTCCTGACCGGACAGCCCTCGACCACGTCGCCGGAGGCCGGACAGCCGGCCCATCGCGCGGATCCGACGCCGCGCCGCACGCCCCCGCTCCCCTGACACCACCTCCCATATCCCCGGATACCTACGCGCCGCCCTCCCTGGCGCACCACCGCCGCGGCCCGACCTCCCCCACCCTCACCTCGTCCCCGCCCCCCGAACCGCCCGCCCCGCACACGGCCGCCCCCTCCGGGCGCCGCCGCCGGGTGCTCCCCGCCGTTCTGGCCGTCACGGGAGCGGCGGTGGCCGCCACCGCGATCCTGGTCGGCACCGACGCACTGCCGGGCGTCGGGCGGGACCGGGCGGCCCCGCCCGACGGCGGCACCGTCACCCCCACCGCGACCATCCCGACCGACGACCGCGACACCGCCCCCGCACCGACCGCCCACCACTCCTCCGCCGCCTCGGCCACTCCCCACCGCACGGCCCCCGCGACCACCGCGACGCTCCACAAGACCGCGGCGACGCCGCGCCCCCAAGCCCCGGTCCAGGCATCCGGCAGCGTGACGGACAGTCCCGGCGGCAGCTCCCCCAGCGCCCCGCCCACCGGCCCGATCGTGCTCCGCGAGGGCTCCAGCGGCCCGGAGGTCACCGAGCTCCAGGGCCGGCTGCGGCAGCTGGCGCTCTACGCGGGCCCGGCCGACGGCCGGTACGGCACGGCGGTACGGGACGCCGTATCGCGCTACCAGCAGACCTACGGGGTGCACGACGACCCCGACGGCGTCTACGGGACACCGACCCGGGCGTCCCTCGAATCGCGCACCCGGGAGCCGTGACGGCGGATCGGGGGCCCGCCCGCCGCTCCCCCGGTGCCGTGACGGACCTCATGGCCGTCCCGGACCAGGGCGGCTTGTCGGTCCCCCATGGCGCTTTGTATCGTGTAGAAACAAAGTGGTTCCGCCCGCATTCCCTGACCGGCGGGCGGGACCGCTTGTGTTCTTCTCCGCACCGTCCCGCCAGCGATAGCGCCCAGGAGCCCGCCGATGACGGCCACCACCACGCTCATAGCCCGCGCCCTGCTGCTGGACATGGACAGCACGATCGTGAACTCCGAGGCCGTCGTGGAGCGCTGCTGGCGGCGCTGGGCGGCCGAGCAGGGGCTTTCGGCGGACGACGTCCTCCAGGTCGTCCACGGGCGCCAGGGCTGGGCGACCATGGCCGCGCTCCTGCCGGACCGCCCGATGGAGCTGAACATGGCGGACAACCGCCGGATGCTGGCGCAGGAGACCTCCGACACCGAGGGCGTGGTGCCGGTACCGGGCGCACCGGCTTTCATGGCCGCCCTCGCCGGGCTGCCGCACGCCCTGGTGACCTCCGCCGACATCGCCCTCTCCGACGCCCGGATGGAGGCCGCGGGGCTGCCCATGCCGGCCGTACGGATCACGGCGGAGAGCGTGAGCGCCAGCAAGCCCGACCCGGAGGGGTTCCTCAAGGGCGCCGCCGAGCTGGGCTTCGCGCCCGCGGACTGCCTGGTCTTCGAGGACTCCGAGGCGGGCATCGCGGCGGGCCGGGACGCGGGGATGCGGGTCGTCGGCGTCGGCGACCGCGCCGCCGCCCACGCCCCCACCGCCCACGTCCGCGACCTCAACGGGATCCGCATCGAGGCCCTGCCGGACGGCGCGATCGCCGTGCACGTCACGAACTGAGCCGCAGGTCGCTCGGGTCGCGCCGCATGCCGCGCGCACCGAGCCGCACACCGGCGGCCGAACGGCGGGTCACGGGCCCGGCCGCACCGCCCCTCACCCCACGGCTGCCTCGTACAGACTGAAGCCGGCGAGCACGGCCATCACCGCTGCCGCGATCTTGGTGATCAGTCGCAGCGGCACCCGCTTCATCAGCGTCCGTCCGCCCAGGATGCCCAACCCTGCCACGGCCCACAGGCCCAGTACGGCGCCGATACCGACGGAAACCGGGTCGTTGTAGCGGGCCGCGAGGTTGGCGGTCATGATCTGGGTCAGGTCGCCGAACTCGGCGACCAGGATCATCATGAAGCCCGCCCCGGAGACCTTCCAGAAGCTCTGGTCGGCGGGCTTGACCACGTCTTCCTCGTCGTCGCCCTTGCGGAACAGCAGCACGGCCGCGCCCGCCAGGAACAGCACGCCGACCACGGCCTGGACGAGGCGGTGCGGGAGCAGGGTCAGCACGCTGCCGGCCGCGATGGCGAGAACGACATGCACGAGGAAGGCGGCGGCGACGCCCACGAAGACGTACGAGGCGCGGTAGCGGGTACCGAGCATCAGGCTCGCCAGGGCGGTCTTGTCGGGCAGCTCGGCAAGGAAGATGACGCCGAAGACGATGGCGGCGACGGTAAGGCTGAACACGGGGTGGATTACCTCGATCGGTCGGGCCGCACCAAAGGGGCCCGGGAAGTGGGGTCGCTTCGGCACGGCAGCGTCGAACACTGCGGCCGAAGGTCTCGCTGGCGCGTAGGGATACGTACCGCGTCGCACTGCGATACCTACCGCGCCTCCGGGCGCCGGCTCAGACGAGCTGAGCAGTATGTCGACAATCCCGGCGAAGAGCTACTCCCCTTCTGCTGCCGGCAAGGGTACGCGGTGGATCCGCCCGCGTGCCACCAGCTCCAGCACCACCGCGCACGACGACGCCTGCACGGCCAGCAGCGCGACCAGGACGAACAGCTGCACCGCACCCGCCTGTACGGGCGAGGCGCCGCCCAGCAGCATGCCCACGAACGCGCCGGGAAGTGTGACCAACCCCACCGTTCTGGTCTGGTCGAGCCCCGGAAGCAGGGCGTCCGACGCGGCCGGGCGGGCCACCTCCATCCGCGCGTCCCGGTCCAGCAGCCCCAGCGCCAGCCCCGCCTCGAACTCCCCGCGCCGCAACTCCAGCTCGTCCAGTGCCCGCCGCCCGCCGAGGACGGTCGCGGTCAGCGCCCCGCCGATGAGGATGCCGGTGACCGGGATCAGGCTGAGGCCGCGCGGCGGCACCAGGCCGGTGAGCAGCAGCAGGCCGACGACCGGGAGGACCCCGACGGCGATCGGTACGGCGGCCCACCACCAGGTGCGGTTCCGGGTGATGCGGCGGCCGGCCGTACGGACCGCCACCGCGAACATCAGGACGAGGAAGCACAGCAGCCAGGGGAGGGCGCCGACGACCCACCCGATGAGGTAGGAGACGGCGGCGAGTTGGGCCGCCGCGCGCACACCGGCGAGGGCGATGGCCCGTGCATGGCCGAGGCGCGCCACCGCGGCGACGGCCACGGCGGCGACCAGCAGAACGGCGAGGACGACCCCGAGGGTGGCGTTGACCGGCAGGAGCACGCGCTCACTGTAGGCGGACGGGTGCCCGGGGCACCCGAACCTGAGTTCCGCGGTGCGGGCATGACACCCCGTCAGCCCGGCGGTTCCCGGGCGTTCGCGCGAACTTCTCGATCCGACGTGCGCATGTCGCCACCCTGCAACCCGGCACCCGTCGCACCGCAACCCCACCACGCCACGCCACGCCACGCCACGACGGGCCGGCTGCTCCGCACGCTCGTACTGAACGGCCGGCCCGCCAGGCCGCACCGCCCGTCCCGACCGACGCGGCCACCGCACGGACGTACCTCCCTGGACATCGACCGTGTCGTACCGCCCTCGGAGGCATGGAGATCCGGCGCCGCGCCGTGGACCACCGCGCGCCGCCGGGGGTTCGCCGACGACCTGACGCACGCGCAGCCGATCGCGGTCGCCGACAGCGTCAACCAGGCCGCGGGCGACGGGGATCCGGCGGAGGAGGCCGCGCTGAAGAAGATCCTGGCCGGCTGCTGAGACGGCGCCCACCGCCCGCCGGGCGGGGGCACCGGCGGGCGGGGGCACCGGCGGGCGGTGGGGCCTCCGGCGACGGGCGGGATCCCGCAGGGCGGCAATGTGCGTTTTGGTCCCGAGGTCGCCCGGTTCTTCGCCCGTGTGCAGGTTGCCGGCGTACGCGCCGATGCGGTGCGGTTCGGCACCCGTCAGCTGTCGGCCAACCCGCCGCCCACCTGCGAATTCGGCCGATTCTTTTGCCCAGCCGGGTGCCGTATCGGCGCCTCGGGCGGTGATGATAGGGCGCACGATTGCCTGCCGTCCGCCCCCCTGACGGCCGCACGCTCCCCCGCGTACGGCCGTCCACCGCCTCTGGGAGAGCCACTCTTGGCTGCCGACCACCCCGCCGACCGCCCTGCCGGCCCGGCCATCGCCATCGTCGGCGCGGGACCCCGCGGGACGAGTGTCCTGGAGCGGATCTGCGCCTCGGCCCCCGAACTGGCCCCGGGCGCCCGGCTGACCGTGCATGTCATCGACCCCGCAACGCCGGGCGCGGGCCAAGTGTGGCGCACCGCCCAGCCGTCCGAGCTGCTGATGAACACCGTCGCGTCGCAGGTCACGCTGTTCACCGACGACAGCGTGGCGTGCGCGGGGCCGATCCGTACCGGGCCGAGCCTGTACGCCTGGGAGGGGTGCGACGTCGGGCCGGACGACTATCCGGGGCGGGCGCTCTACGGCCGCTATCTGGAGTGGGTGTTCCGGCACACGGTGCGGACGGCCCCCGGGAACGTGACCGTGATCGCGCACCGGGCCCGCGCGGTGCGGCTCACCGAGGCCCTCGACGGCACCCAGTCGCTGACCCTGGACGACGGCCGAACGCTGCCCGGCCTGGGCGCGGTTGTCCTGGCGCAGGGCCATCTGGACACCGTCCCGGACGTGCAGCAGCGGCGCTTCGCGGACTACGCCGCCGGGCACGGGCTGTCGTATCTGCCGCCCGCCAACCCCGCCGATCTCACCGGGGAGTTGGCGGCGCTGCCCCCGGGCCGTCCGGTGCTGCTGCGCGGGCTCGGCCTGAACTTCTTCGATCACATGGCGCTGCTGACGACCGGCCGCGGCGGCCGGTTCGCCCCCGGCGCGGACGGCGCGCTGGCGTATCTGCCGTCCGGCCGCGAGCCGATGCTGTACGCGGGTTCCCGGCGCGGCATCCCGTACCACGCGCGCGGCGACAACGCGAAGGGCGCACTCGGCCGCCATCTGCCGCTGCTGCTCACCCCGGACGTCATCGCGGGCTTCCGCAAGCGGGCCGACTCCGGGGATCTGCCGGACTTCCTGACGGAGGTCTGGCCGCTGGTCGCCAAGGAGGTGGAGGCGGTCTTCTACGAGGCGCTGCTGGCGCGCCGCTCGCCGGACGGCTCCGGGGGCCGCTTCGCGGACGCCTTCCGGGAGCGCTTCTTGGGCAGCGCGCACGGCAGCCCCCAAGAGGCCGCCGCCCTCGATGCCTTCGGTATCGCGCCCGCCGAGCGCTGGGACTGGGACCGCGTCTCCCGGCCGCACGCAGGGCGCCCGTTCGCCGGCCGGGCCGACTTCCGCGGCTGGCTGCTGGACCATCTGCGCGCGGATGTCGCACACGCCCGGCAGGACAACGTGTCGGGCCCCGTGAAGGCCTCCCTGGACGTGCTGCGGGATCTGCGCAACGAGCTGCGGCAGATCGTCGATCACGGCGGGCTGGCGGGCGCGTCCCGCCGCGACCATCTGGACCGCTGGTACACCCCGCTGAACGCGTTTCTGTCCATCGGGCCGCCGCGCCGCCGCATAGAGGAGATGGCGGCGCTCATCGAGGCGGGAGTACTGGAGGTCGTCGGCCCCCGCATGGAGGTCCACATGGGAACCGGGGAGGAGGCGCCCGGTTTCACGGCGTCCTCCCCGGACGTGCCGGGTTCGCGGATCACGGCGGCGGCCCTGATAGAGGCCCGGCTCCCGGAACCGGATCTACGGCGCACCGGGGACGCGCTGCTGACCCGGCTGCTGGCCGACGGCGGGTGCCGACCGCACACCGCGGACGGCTACGAGACCGGCGGGCTGGATGTGTCGCCGAGCCCGTACCACCTCATCAAGGCGGACGGCCGGCGCCATCCGCGGCGGTTCGCGGTCGGGGTGCCGACGGAGGGCGTGCACTGGGTGACGGCCGCCGGGGCGCGCCCCGGGGTGGGATCGGTCACGCTGGCGGACACGGACGCGGTGGCCCGGGCGGCGCTGCGCGCCTCGGCCGCCGCGCCGCCGCACCGGCGACCGGCCGCCCCTCCGGCCCCTTCCGTCCACGCAACCGCTTCGGTCACGTCCGCCCCGGCGATCACCTCCACCTCCCCATGAACCTCTTTGGTTCAGACCAATAGTTCCCCAAAGAACAAGAGGTTGAACTTGCAAGTAACGGTAAGGCGGGCCTAACCTTCCACTCCAGCGGTTACTTCGTCCCCAAAAAACCGTAGGAGTTACCCCCCATGTCCGCTCCCCTGAGCTCCTTCACCAACAGAGCGACCCCGCACGTCCTCGCGCTCTTCCGCATAGTCGTCGGACTGCTCTTCGCCTGCCACGGAGCGTCCTCGCTCTTCGGCATCATGGGCGGCGCGATGGGCAACGGCTCGACCCTCCCCGCGGGCAGCTGGCCCGGCTGGTACGCCGCGGTCATCCAACTGGCCGGCGGCGTCCTCGTGATCGCCGGCCTCGGCACCCGCCCGGCGGCGTTCATCAGCTCCGGCTCGATGGCCTACGCCTACTTCACGATGCACGCGGGCCACGCGCTGTGGCCGATCCAGAACGGCGGCGAGGCGTCCGCGATGTTCTGCTGGGCCTTCCTGCTGATCTTCTTCACCGGCCCCGGCGCCTGGGCGCTCGACCGCCTCTTCTTCGGCGCGCCGGAAGCGGCGCCGGCACCCGTCGTCGAGCGCGAGCCGAGCGCCGCCTGACGCACCCGCGACGTACGCCGGGCCCCGACGGCCCGGTGGCCAGGGGAGGGACACACTCCGCCCCTGGCCACCGGGCCGTCGGGGCCCGGCGTACGCTGGACGGCCGTAGTGCCGCCCCTGCCGCCCCGAGCGACGTCGCGGCGGGGTCCGGACCGGGAGCGATGCGTTGGTGGAAAGCCTGGGGCCCCTCAGCGGCACCCCCTGGGTGTATGTGATCGTCGGTCTCTCGGTCGTCCTCGATGTCTTCGTCCCGATCCTGCCCAGCGGGGTCCTGGTGATCACCGCGGCCACCACGGCCGCCGGCACCGGCACCGCCGCCGATGTCGCCTCGTCCGTCCGCGGCGAGAACCACCTCCCCGAGATGCTCTCGCTGGTGCTCTGCGCGGCCACCGCCTCGGTGCTCGGCGACATGGTCGCCTACCGCCTGGCCTGGCGCGGCGGCGACCGCTTCGACCGGGCCATCGGCCGCTCCCGCCGGCTGGCCGCGGCCCAGGAGCGACTCGGTGCCGCGCTCACGCGGGGCGGCGGCGGCATCGTCGTACTGGCCCGCTTCGCACCCGCCGGGCGCTCCGTGGTCAGCCTGGGTGCCGGTGTCGCGCACCGCACCGTCCGCGAGTTCCTCCCCTGGTCGGCGCTGGCCGGTCTCGTCTGGGCCGCGTACAGCGTGAGCCTCGGCTACTTCGGCGGGCACTGGCTCGGCACCTCCTGGATCAGCGGCGCGCTCTCCGTCTTCGCCCTCTTCGTCGCCGGATCGGTGGCCGCGTTCCTCATGCGACGACCGGAACGGCGGGCCGCCGCCCACTGACCGGCATACGGACCACTCGGCACGGCAGTCCCCTCCGGCCCGGCAGGCACGCGCCCCACGGGCCCGAGCGATTCCGACTGCCGCCTCAGGTCCCGGATCTGCTCCCGCCCGCGCACCGGCGGCCGGGACAGGGACAGCGGTCCCACCCCCTGCACGGAGTAGAGTCGAACGTCACCACCCCGCTCCCGCCGCCCCTCCGGGCAGGCGCCGGTGCCGCCCCGCAGCGGCCCAGGAGGCGGGAGTTCGAACCACTACCACGAGGCACACTTCGGTGAACCAACCGCCGGTCGTCCAATGGACCGAGGCCGACGAGGCCCGTTCCGCCCGTTGGCGTTCCGAGAACGGCGCCCCGCCACCCCGCAGGATCGTCATCGCGGACGACCGGACCCGGGCCGACGAGGCGTACAAGCTCGCCTGCGAAGGCACCGCGCTCCTCTGGCGCGGCGACTTCCACAACGCCCGCCAGCTGCTGACCGCGATGGCCCGCCGGATCGACCGCCGCCCCCGCAAGGCGCCGCCCGCCGACCCCACCCAGGCGTTCCACCTGCACCGCGCCGCCCAGAACCAGCGCGCCCGCATCCTGGGCATGCTGCTGGTCCCCCTGGACGCGAGCCTCGCCGTCCCGCTGCACCGCGCGCCGGACGTCCGCGAGGCGTGCGCCAGGGCTTACGGCCCGCCCGGGCCGGCCGGCGCGTCCGCGTCCGCCGGGACCGCCTCGCTGGTCTCGCTCCGCGAACTGCTCGGCCTCATCGGCGCCAACGAATGGCGCAGGAAAGGCGTCGAGATCCCGGCCCTGGGCGGCGACCGGATCCATCCGCACTACGGCGTCTTCTCCCCGGCCCGCGGCGAATACGTGGACCTGGTCGCCGAGGCGCCGCTGCCGGGCCGGGAGCTGGCGTTCGACATCGGCACCGGCACCGGCGTACTGGCGGCGGTGCTGGCACGGCGCGGGGTGCGCCGGATCATCGCCACCGACCAGGATCCGCGCGCGCTGGCCTGCGCCCGCGAGAACACCGAACGGCTGGGCGTCGCGGACCAGGTGGAGGTGGTCGAGGCCGATCTCTTCCCGGCCGGCCGGGCCCCGCTGGTCGTCTGCAATCCCCCCTGGGTGCCCGCCAAACCGACCTCCCCCGTGGAGCACGCGGTCTACGACCCGGGCAACCGGATGCTGCACGGATTCCTGAGCGGTCTCGCCGACCACCTGGCACCGGGCGGCGAGGGCTGGCTGATCCTCTCCGACCTGGCCGAACACCTCGGCCTGCGCGCGCACGCCGAACTCCTCGACGCCTTCGCCGCGTCCGGTCTCACCGTCCTCGGCCGGCTCGACATCACGCCGCGCCACCCGCGCGCCCGCGACACCTCCGACCCGCTCCACGTGGCGCGCGCCGCCGAGGTCACCTCCCTGTGGCGGCTGGGCGCGACAGAATGACAACAGACTGACGACCGACGGGAAGGGGCGCCGGACCACCCACCGGCGGCCCCCGGTATGCGGGCCCTGCTGCCGCACGGCGTACCGCACGCCCTGCGCAACGCCTCGCAACCGCCCGCCCGTTGCCTCCAGAACTCGACACCCCGGGGCTCGGACCCTTCCATGGACGACCTGCGCGAAACCGGACCGGTCGCCATGAAGGACGACCGCCCCGGCCTCGACCGCCGCAACGGGCCCGGTGCGAAGGACGGCACGGAGTACCACGGCCGGCCCGGCCGGGCCGGCGCCGGAGCACGGGAAATCCCCCGGTCTCCACCGGCCGCCCGCCCATCGGGCACGATGTACCCACCATGGATCCCGCGCACCTCCTGACCCGAGCCCGCCGGCTCGCCGCCTCCGCAACCCCCGGCCGGCGCCGCCTGCTCGGCATCACCGGCCCGCCGGGCGTCGGCAAATCCACCCTCGCCGCGCACCTGGCGGCGGAGCTGGCGGGCCAGGCCGTGCTCGTACCGATGGACGGCTTCCACCTCGCCGAGGCGGAATTGCGCCGCCTGGGGCGCACGGACCGCAAGGGCGCGCCCGACACCTTCGATCCGGCCGGATACGCTGCGCTGCTCGCCCGCCTGCGCGCACGGGAGCCCGGCACCCCCGTCTACGCCCCGGCCTTCGACCGCCGCATCGAGGAGCCGATCGCCGGCAGCATCCCCGTGGCCCCGCACATCCCGCTCGTCATCACCGAGGGCAACTACCTCCTGCTCTACTCCGACCCCTGGGCACAGGTCCGCGAACTGCTCGACGAGGTCTGGTACATGGAGCTGGACGCCCCGGAGCGGATCCGCCGGCTGACCGCCCGCCATGAGCGCTTCGGCCGACTGCGCACCGACGCCGAGCACTTCGTCCGGACCTCGGACGAGCCCAACGCCCGGCTGATCGCGACCACCCGCGAACGCGCCGACCTCGTCGTCACCTTCACCCCCGACGAGGCGCCGCCGGCCGCGGGCGAATAACCCGCGCACCCGGCCCCCGACCGCGCACCACCTCACCATCTCCCTGCCCTCCGCCCCTTCTTCGGCCCTTCCCCCCGTCCACCGGAAGCCAGCAGGCCCAGCACCGACAGCGCACCCCACCCCACGGACACCGCCGCCGCCTTCCGCCGTCGCTCGCGCCCCGGCAGGGTCAGGCTCAGCAGCGCGGCATCGCCGAAGTCGGCCGCGATCCGCAGACACGCGGCCGTGCGCAGCGCCGGCCCCTCGGGCGCCAGCACCATCGCCAACCCGCCGACCGCGTCCCGCCAGCCGACCGGCCGCAGCGAGGTCCGCGTCGCGACCGCGGTCCGCCCGCGTGCGTCCACCAGACCCGAGGGGCGCGCCAGGACATCGGGCACCGCCGCCACGGCCACTCCGTACACCGCCGTGGCCGCCCCCACCACGCGCAGCAAACCCACCTCCATCGCCGTCCCGCCTTCCTCTCGTCCCCTCAACTCCTTTCCTCACCAACGGCCTTCCCAAACGACATCAACGATGTCATCATGACATCATGAGTGTCGATGAGGGGGACGCCGCCGGATGGAAGGGCGTCGAGCACAAGGACGCCGAGCGCAAGGACGTCACGCCGAAGGGCTGCACGCGGGAGGGCGGCACGCGGGAGGACGTCGAGCGGAAAGGCGCCGTCGAGTCCGCCGCCGTCGAGGACCTGCTGCACGACGTCATACGGCGCCTGTGGCCGCTGCACCGGACGATCGTGCGCGCGGTGGAGCGCGAGCTCCAGGGCACCGGCATGACCGCCGGCGAGCACGCCCTGCTCGACGCGCTGCGCACCCAAGGCCCCCGGACGGTCCCGCAGTTGGCCCGCTCGCTGGATCTGGACCGGCAGCCGGTGCAGCGCTGGGTGAACCACGCGGCGGATCTGGGCCTGGTGGTGACGGCCCCGAATCCCGCGCACCGCCGCTCGTCCCTGATCCAGCTCACCACCGAGGGCTCGGAGGTGATGCGCGGGATCCAGGATTCCGTGTCGGCGGAGCTGCGGCGCGGGCTGGCCGACCTGTCGGCGGCGGATGTCAGCACCGCACTGCGCGTCCTCGACCGGCTCGGCGAGGAATTCCGGCACTTGGCGGACGGCTCGCACGTTCCCCCGGAGGAAAGCGGCAATCCCGATATCCAGGATGCCACCCACACAGCTCCGACACAGCCCACCGAACCATCCCCAACTACCCCCTGACACCAGCCAGCCATCCACCCATCCGCCCGTCCATCCACCCGCCCATCCCCTCCACTTCCCACACAGAACGGCCCGGAGAATGACCCACGACTTCAGCGCCTGGTCCGAGATCGACAACGGCACCGTCCCGATCGACGACGGCGAGCTGTTCTACGAGACGGCCGGCTCGGGTCCCGCGGTGGTACTGCTGCACGGGGGGATGCTCGACCAGCACATGTGGGACGAGCAGTTCGCCTGGCTGGTGAACTCCGGGCTCCGCGCGATCCGCTACGACTCCCGCGGCCACGGCCTCTCCTCCAGCGTGACCGGCGACTGGGCCAACCACGACGACCTGGCGGCCCTCCTGGACGCACTCGACGTCCCGAGCGCCGTCCTCGTCGGCCTCTCCCACGGCTCCCGGGTCGCGCTCGACACCGCGCTCGCCCACCCGGACCGCGTCACCGCCCTCGCTCTCGCCGCCCCCGGGATCAGCGGCCGGGCCTTCACCGACCCGTTCGTCCTGGAGCACATCCAGGAGCAGGTCGCCGCGATCGGCGCACCGGACGGCGCGGAGCGCTATGTGGAGCACTTCCTGCGGATGTGGGTGGACGGTCCGCACCGCGCGCCCTCCGCCGTGCACCCCGGCTTCCGCGAGCGGATGCGCGCCTCGGCGACCGCCAATGTCGAGGTGCACGCCGACGGCGTGGGCGCCGGCATGCCCGTCGAGGTCGGCGCCTTCGACCGCCTCGGCGAGATCCGGGTGCCGACGATCGTCCTCGACGGCGACCTCGACTCCTCCGACATATCGGCCAACGCCCATGCGATAGCGCTCGCCGTCCCCGCGGCCAGGAGGATCCGCATACCGGCGGCCGGCCACATGGTCAATCTGGAGAACACCCCGTGCTTCGACCAGGAACTGCACGCCTTCCTGTCCTCCCTGGACCACTGAGGACCGCCGAAGGCTGCCGAGGCCTGCCGCCGGGGCCGAGATGCCGGCAACGCCGGCCCGCCTCCCCTGTCCCGACATCCGTGCGGCATCACCTCCGTCTCCGGGTGCGGTTAGAGTGACCGGGCCGTGGTGTTCGGGAAGACCGGTGAAGGACCTCGTGGTCCCAGGCCGGAGCGGCCCTCGCCACTGTGATCGGGGAGTTTCCGACCCGTTCCGTACGCGCGTGGTGCGCGTACGGCGCCACTGACCGCAGCCCGCGGCCGGGAAGGCGGGGCGGACGCGTGCACCCGTAAGCCAGGAGACCGGCCACGGCATCTCACGAAATCATCCACGAGGTGCTGGAGCGTGACTGCCGCATGGCGCTGTCCACCGATACCCCAGACATTCCCAACTCGCCACGAAACTCCCCAAATCTCTCCATATCCCCATCAGACGGGTCCTTCCGCTGGAGTCGCCACGACACCGTCCGCACCGCGGGTCTGATGGCCGTCATAGCCGCACTGCACGTCGTCGCCTTCGGCGTGCTCTTCCTCCTCGTGGTGCCGGGTCACTACACCGTGGGGACCCAGGTCTTCGGCGTCGGGCTCGGCGCCACCGCGTACACCCTGGGCATGCGGCACGCCTTCGACGCGGACCACATCGCCGCCATCGACAACACCACACGCAAGCTGATGGCCGACGGCAAGCGGCCCGTGTCGGTGGGTTTCTGGTTCGCCCTCGGCCACTCCAGCGTGGTCGTCGTGATGGCCGCTCTCGTGGCCGGCGGCGCCCAGCTCGCCGGTGCGCTGGTGAACGACGCATCGCGCACCCACCAGATCCTGGGCACCGTCGGCACCACGGTCTCGGGGACCTTCCTCTATCTGATCGCCGCGCTCAACCTCATTGCGCTGGCGGGGATCTGGCGGGTCTTCCGCGGTATGCGCGAGGGCCGCTACGACGAGGCCGAGCTGGAAGCGCAGCTCGGCTCCCGCGGCTTCATGAACCGCTTCCTGGGGCGGTTCACCCGCTCCGTCTCCCGCCCCGGCCAGATGTTCCCGCTCGGCTTCCTCTTCGGGATCGGTTTCGACACCGCGACCGAAGTGACGCTGATGGTGATGGCCGGCAGCGGCGCCGCGGCCGGTCTGCCCTGGTACGCGGTCCTGTGCCTGCCGCTGCTGTTCGCCGCGGGCATGAGCCTGTTCGACACCCTCGACGGCACGTTCATGAACTTCGCCTACCAGTGGGCCTTCTCCAACCCGGTGCGCAAGGTCTACTACAACCTCACCATCACGGGCCTCTCGATCGCCGTCGCCTTCTTCATCGGCACGATCGAGCTGGTCACCGTCCTGCACGACAAACTGAGCCTCAACGACCCGATCACCGGCTGGATTTCCGGCATCGATCTGGACAACGCGGGGTTCGTCATCGTCGGTCTGTTCGTGGTCGTCTGGGCGGGTGCGCTGACGTACTGGCGCCTGGCGGGCGTCGAAAAGCGCTGGGCGAACCGAACTGCGGGCGACGGGCAGACGCCCCGCACACCGGCCCCGGACCAGCCCGCACAGGCACCCGATACGGACCGCACGGACCGCACCGGCCACCCGGCCGGCTCCGCGGAAGCCCAGGAGCCGGACCGCCCCGGACCGCCCGCCCCCTGAGCACCCGGCAACACCCACCACAGCGGGGAGCCCCGAGGCCGCGTCCACCCCACGCCCGCTCCCGGGGCTCCCCGCCCACGTCCTTCCACCGGCCGCGTCCACCCTCCGACCGAGGGGCAGCACCTCACTCCCGGATCAGCACGACGACCACGCCGGCCACCACCCCCAAGCTCACCGCGGCCACTCCGTACTTCCGGCCGGTGCTCGCGCAGGACCGGCCGGAAGTGGCCGACGGCGCAGCAGCCCGGACCGGTCGGCGCCGGCGCACCCACCGCCGCGGACGGCAGCACCTCGTACCCCACGCCCCTGGGCACGAAGAAGCCCTGGCCCGAGATCCGGTCGAGCCCATCGATCATCGCGGCGATGGTGGCCGCACCCGCGAGCGGCATCAGCCGTACGGCTTCGAGGCGCTGGATGGCAGCGTTCGATCGATGGTGCAAGCGAGGAACCCCACCGACCCGCCGAAGCAGCGGCCTCCGGTGAAGCGCGTTCGTGCCCGGCCCCTGCCATCGCCGGCGGCGACCTCGGCGGCGCCTGCCGACCTGGCGGAGAAGGGGGGAGCCTTCCGGGAAATACGGAACGCCCAGGTCCATGACCTGGGCGTTCGCTGTGGTGCACGGCTCGCGGTCGCTGTAAGTCGTGGTCCGGCTTTGAGGGCGTTTGGCCGGCCAGGGCCCGCCGCCCGGTGTTCCGGGCGAGACCGGTCGGTTCATCGAGAGTCCAGCCCAGCCGCCCGCTGCGCAGATCGTCTGTGACGGCGCGGATCCAGTCCAGTTCTGCGGCGGTCATCGCGCGCAGATACTCCTCTTCGAGCGTGGTCACCCGCGGCAGGCCGTGGACCTCCGTCTGCTCCGCCAAGGAGCTGTCGTGCGCGTCAACGGTCTGCGCGAGGGCCGCTGCGCGCAGTTCCAGCACGTCGAGGGCCTCCTCCGGGGCGAGCATGAGGACGAAGGACAGCGCGGCGGGGAACTGCGGGAACTCCTGCTTCGGTGCGGCCAGCATCTCGTGGAGCCAGACGCGCATGGCCGAGCGCCCCGCGTCGGTCAGCTCGTACACCGTCCGCTCGGGGTACTGCTGGTCGCGGCCGGTCTCCCGGACCGCGACCAGGCCCGTTGCGAGCAGCCGGTCGACCGTCCGGTAGAGGCTCGCGCGCTGGCCGACATTGACGACCCGGTCCTTTCCCCACTGCTTGACCCATCTCTGGATTCCGTACGGGTGCAGCGGCTGGAAGTGCAGCAGGGCCAGCACGGTCAGGGCCAGCGGGGAGCTTCGGGACGGGGTGCTCATGCCCGCACACTACCCACGGCGATACTAGTTGACACGCTACTAGTTTCACTGCAACTATCTATCCAACAGGAAAGAGCAGGGACCACCAGCGGACGGAGACCACGGAGATGACCACCACCAGCACTGAGACGACCGCCGCCACCGAGCGCATTCACGCCGACCACGGCGTGACCAAGCGGCTGGGCAACTGGACCCGCGCCGGACACATCCAGGTGCGCGCCCGCCGGGGCCTGGCCGTGCTCGACCTGCGCTCCCCGGACCTGCCCGACGACATCGAGCTGTGCCTGGAACTCCAGCGCGCCACGGTCAAGTTGCTGGTGCCGGATGACGCCGTCGTCGAGCACTGGGACCTGCGCTGGACCGCCCGCGGCAAGGTCAAGGACGCGCAGGTCCGGACCGCCGACGAACCGGCCCTCGCCGGCGCCCGTCGGATCCGTCTGGCCGGTGTCGCAACCGACAGCGAGGTCCGTGTGCACCGCAGCGGCATCGCGGTCCTCAGCGCCATGTGCTCCCGCGCCTATCTGGAGGACCTGCGGCTCGCCCACAGGACGGGCGGTCACCCGACCGTCGACGACCCGGCACGCTCGCACAGCCACTGAACATCCGACCCAGGCGCGGGAAAGGGGCAGACACATGAGCGCGATCAGGACGGCGGCCGTCGTCGGAGGCGGCATAGCCGGACCGGTAACGGCTCTCGCACTGCGTAGGGCGGGCATCGAGGCGACCGTCTACGAGGCCTACGAGAACACGGCGGACGGCCTCGGCGGCATGCTGATGGTCGCCCCGAACGGGCTCAACGCCCTCGAAGTCGTCGGTGTGGACCGGGGCTTGGCCGGTCAGCCGATCCACCGCATGGCCATGACCGACGGACGGGGCCGGCGGATGGGCGAGTTCGGCGGCCTGACGGGCCTGCCACCCAGCCAGGTGATGTGGCGTGCCGACCTGTACCGGGCGGTGCGCGAGCGGGCCGCCGCGGTGGGCGTACAGACCGTGTACGGCAAGCGGCTGTCCGGGGTCGAGGAAACCCCGGCGGGCGTCATCGCCCAGTTCGCCGACGGGACCCAGGTGACCGCGGACGTGCTGGTCGGGGCCGACGGTATCCGGTCGACGGTCCGGCAGCTGATCGACCCGGCAGCGCCTGGTCCCCAGTACACCGGCCTGCTCGGTTTCGGCGCGTACTCGGAGGCGGAGGTCCCTCAGGCGCGGCCGGACACCATGTACTTCGCTTTCGGCGAGCACGCGTTCCTCGGCTACTGGCCGGTGCCCGGCAGAGGCACCGCCTGGTTCGGCAACCTGCCGTACGACGAGCCGCTCAGCGCGGAGCAGGCCCGTGCGACGCCGCCGGCCGCATGGATGCGGATCCTGCGGGAGAAGTACGCCGCGGACGTGCCCGGCCGCGATCTGCTCCGGGGCACCTGCGACGACGAACTCCTCACTTTCGGAGGGCTGGAGATCCTGCCTCCGGTGCCGAAGTGGTACCGCGGCCGGATGGTCCTGGTCGGCGACGCGGCCCACGCGCCGTCCTCCAGTTCCGGACAGGGCGCGTCCCTCGCGGTGGAGAGCGCGGTGCAGCTGGCGCGGTGTCTGCGGGACATCCCTGACGTGGGCGCGGCGTTCGCGACGTACGAGCAGCTGAGGCGGGGCAGGGTGGAGAAGGTCGCGGCCCAGGCCGCGAGGACCAACAGTCAGAAGTCGATGGGGCCGGTGGCGACGAAGGTCATGGCCTTGCTGATGCCGCTGGCGACGCGGACGTTCCTGACGCCGGAGAAGATGTTCGGCTGGACGCACCGGTACCGGATCGACTGGGACGCGCCCGTGGCGCCCGCCTGACGCCGCGCGGCAGTGGGCCTCCCGGATGGCTTCCGGAGCGGCGCCATCAAGTCGGTGGGGTGGTCGTCGGTCCTCGCCCCGCGCGTCCCGCGGGAAAGCGGCGGCGCACCCGGGCCCGCCCTACCGCCGTGGTGATGCCGGCCGGCTCGCTCGCCCTGCTGCCGGGGTAAGTGGCGGCTGCTTTTCGGGTGTTGAGCGGTGTCGGTCGAGGGGCGGGGCGGGCGGTTGCGGCGCGACAACTTCCGTCGGGTCCGGCTCCCGGCTCTGCGCACCGCCGGCCTCTCGGACGTCCACTTCCACGACCTGCGGCATACCACGAGCTACGGCATACGGGGAACACCCTGGCCGCGACCGGCGGTGCTACGACCCGCGAGCCGATGCACCGCATGGGGCACTCGTCCGTGCGGGCGGCGCTGATCTGCCAGCACCTGGTCAACGGACGTGATCAAGCGATCGGCGATCATGTCGACGAGCAGATCCGGCGGTCGAAGTGGGAGCGGGGCGGCTAGGACGGGCCATCTGGCACGTGAGTGGCACGATCCCGGTCGGGCGCCGTCCGCGGCGGAAAACAATCAAGGCCCAGGAATCCGATTTCACATCGGATGACCTGGGCCTTTGTACTTCCACGCAAGAAGTGGGCACAACAGGATTTGAACCTGTGACATCTGCTTTGCACGTTCGGTTCGGCTGCTACGCCTGCCCTGTACGGCGGCGTTCGGCTGGCCTTGGTGGTTCCGGGTCGAACCGTCGAGATACGCCGACGTTCGCCCTCGTTGATGTCAGCGGTGGATGTCAGCCCCTGACTTTCGCTCGTACGGGCCGTGCCCATCGTGGCCTGCTGCATCGCCGTAGTCAGCAACCACGGCGCCCGGTAAGCGGGGGTGGGGTCCGGAGGAGCCCCCGATTCGTCTCCCGCGCGGAGCGGTGCGCCAAACGGCGGCGCCACAGCGCGGGTACGGCGGTGCACCGGACGACGGTGGTGTCATGGCGCGGGTCCCGGCCAGACGCGGCACTGCCGGTATCGGCCCAAAGGGTCGATCGCTTGGCCGCAATTGGGCCGTGCCTGGCTGATGGCCGTACCGCACCCGGACGCTGTTCCCCGTGGTTCCCTGCCCGATCTGGGTCGCTTGTGGCACGGAGGTTCCTGCTCGCGGTCGTTGCTGCAGCCGCAGGGACCAGCGTCTGGCGCCGGCCCCTAGCAAGGTATTCGGTCAGTTACCCGTAGCAACGGATATACCTGCGGTGGTTGCGGTAGTAGGTGTGACAGACCCTGCTGGGCCTGCGGAATCCGAATAGGGCGAAGACGGCCATGATGCCCTCCCCGAGGGTTGAGATCGTCTACCTTCATCAGGCTAGCGCGCCGACCGTGTCGCAAAACACCCTATTTTCCCTTATTTTACCCGTACTTGACGGGCTGTCCTGGTCGCCAAACCAATGGCCCCCGCGCGGCCCGACCTGCGCATTCTCGCCGTCATTGCTGTGCGTCCTTGTTGATGTCAGCCCCACCCTGTCCGACCCCGGCTGCCGACAGGCACCCATGGCAGCCCTTCGCCTCAGCCACTCAGAGCCGGCACTCGCCGACAAGATCGCCATCCCGGAGTCGGAGCGCCCCCGCCGGAGGCTTCCTCTCCATCTGTCGTCGACGTCGTCGGCCCGGCCTGGTCTTCGCCCCCTTGTGGGCGCGGGCGGCATCCGGCGCGGGCCGGCCGGGGCGAAGACAGGAGGCAAGGCGCGCGCCGGACGACGGCCGGCGCCGCCGCGCTGTGCGCGGCGGATCGAACTTGTCATGCGGTGCTCACCGAATGGAGCTCACTGCCGCCTGGGCGGTCGAACCGTTCGCTTCGACGGTCTGAGTGAAGGCAGGGGCGAGGTCGGCTGCCCAGGGGGCCTGTGGACGGGGTGTGGACGAGAACGGGCGCTCAGCGAACGGTCGGGAGACTCCGGGCAGGTCAAAGGCATAGCGGCTATCCCGCGGTGCATTGCCTCGAAAACTGTCGTGGTGGCGACGCCACCGTGGGTTCACATCCCACAGCCTCCGCAGGCAGTTGGCCCCTGACCCGGGAAACCCCGGTCGGGGGCCTTCTTCGTTCCCGATCGCCAGGTATCCGTGGCTGACCGTTCCTGACCACGTTTCGCCGCCCCGTCTGGCACGGATCCGGCACGTTCAGGGGGCCCGGCTCCGCCGGCCCAGCTGCGGCCGGCGTTCGGTGCTCTGCGGCGACGGTGGCGAGCCTCCGCCTTTCTGATCCGCAGCGTTGGGCAGGGCTGTACTCCGTCCGTCCTCGGGTCCGTCGACCGTGTACCGCAGCTCGTGGCCGTGAGCGCCCGTGTGCCGTAGCCGTCGTCACGATTGCCGTCACCGTCGTCCTTGGCTTGTTCCACCTGGCGACGCCATGGCGGCCGACGAAAACCGCGGGTGTTTCGATTCCCTGACGCGACAATCGGATATCGAAGGGCTCTTCCGCTGCATCCTTTGAATGCTTTATAGCCACATTGCCTACAATTTTTATTTTGGCGCTGACGAGTGCGCCGATGAGTGGGAAATCCTCAACTCGCCCACCTGCTGGCCATTGACGCCCCTTCGGCATGGGAGCCTCGACTGAACGCGTCCGGCTAAAGAGTGCGCAGTAACGTGGTGGCGTCAATTTCCCTCTCGGCGGCAGGTGCCGGTATCGCGATCGGAATGGCCGACCTGGTCGCGGTCGACGTACCGAGTCGCGCCTCACGTCCTACGGCCGGCGAGGCAATCCAAGCCCTGCATCACACCAAGGAGGCGTTATTCAAGGTGGTGCGCGCGTCCGCCCTTGAGGACGGCTTCCGATGGAGTGGTCAGTGTGCAGGCCGGTGTCGAGGTGGTCTGCCTCGTGGAAGGAATCACCCATCCGGCCCTCCAGCTTGCAGTCGGCGAGCGCCGGTCATGACACTCTGTTGGCCGAGATGCGTGCCGCCTTAAGTGGAGGAAGCATCTCGCGCAAACCGTGCTGCGCCAGTCGGATTTACCCGATCGCTGGAATGCGCGAATTGACGCCGCTGTTTGGGTATCAAAAGCAATCCGAAAGTGCGGGGAGTGGTAACGCGGGTGACGATGATTTGAGCGAGCAGACAGCCGCTGCGGCTGAAATCCCTCGCTTCCAGTGCATCTATTCACGCCCGAAGGGAAAAGGAATGACATCGGCTACGCAAAGCTCCACGCGCGAACAGCAAGAAGAGGTCGGCGAGGAATCCGGTATCAGCCCTGTTCTCCTGGCTGCCTTGCTCTCACGGCGCGCGGAGCACGGTGAGGAGAGTGGCGAGGGACTCGTCGAGCACCCGCTCCTGCTGGCCGCTTTGACGCGTCGTCGTCGTGAGGAGGGCGGGGAGAGTTTGATCGACAATCCGCTCCTGCTGGCCGCCCTCATGCGCCGTCGCCGTGAAGAAGGCGGGGAGAACCTGATCGAGCACCCCCTCCTACTGGCCGCCCTCATGCGCCGCCGCCGTGAAGAAGGCGGGGAGAGTTTGATCGACAATCCGCTCCTGCTGGCCGCCCTCATGCGCCGTCGCCGT
>NZ_BMRP01000003.1:327015-424668 GCF_014648695.1 Streptomyces albospinus | reverse complement strand
TTCCATGCTTCACCCCCCGTCACGCTGGCGGCTTGACATCACGATTGGGAAGTTCCTTCTGGTGGTGCGGGTGGTGCAGGAGCCGGTGGCGGCAGCGCGCCGCCCGTACGTGGGCAATGAGCGGATCGCGGGCGATCGTGCACCTGCCACTGCTGTCGGGAAGTGGGCCGGGGAGAACACCCCCGCCTCTGACGAGGAGCTCTATGGCACTCCCGGGCGAGCCGGTTTGCCGAAGGCCGCCCTGGTGCCCTGAGCCAAGCGGGAGCGTACAGGCGCCGATGCGAGATCGGGCAGGGGGAAGCGACGGCGAAGGGCCGGCGTCCTGCGAAGCCGGCCCGGCCAGATCCGGCCGGTCCGCTGCTTTGGCCGGCCGGAACTCACAACTCCCCGTTCCGGCCGCCTGGAGCCTGACCTGACTTCATGATGAAGACCGGCCGAGTCGACGGCCGGGAACATGGTGTCCTTGCCGTGCGCCCGGCGGACCAGGGCGTCGTCCGGCCAACTCCTCCTCGCCGATTCCGAAGAACGGGCGGAGCGCCCCCTGCACAGACGCCTGCTCGGCCGCCGCAACCGGCGCCCATCAGCGCCTCTGCTGCTAAGCCTCCTTTACGTCTCCATTTACGTCTCCAATTACGTCTCCGTCTACCGCGATCCCGCGGGGGCGGGGGCGGGGGCGGGGGCGGGGATAGCCTTCAGAAGTCACGGGCGTCGGGATACAGGGAGCGATCTTGAAATACCGCATATCAACCCGGGCCTCGGCCCGGCGCCAGGGGAAGTACGGCGTGGACGCACCGTACGTTCCGGCCGGCTACGGCGCTGCGGGTATCGTGCTGCTGGTCTGGGGCGTCGTCTCGCTGGCCCTGGACAAGGCCGTCGCGGCACGTTCGGCGCTCCTACTGGGCTGCCTGGCGCTCATCGCCGCGGGCCTGTACATGTACGCCACCCGGCGCGGCAAGTTCGTGGTCTGGGAGAAGCTCCTCGACGATCTGGCACTGCGCGGTGACGAGAGCATCCTCGACCTGGGCTGCGGCCGGGGCGCCGTGCTCCTGGCGGCTGCCCGCCGCCTGCCCGAAGGCCGGGCGCACGGCGTCGACCTGTGGCGCAGTCAGGACCAGAGCGGCAACGAGCCCGCCGTCACCGAGCGCAACGCACAGGCGGAAGGCGTGGCCGACCGCATCGAGCTTCACACGGGCGACATGACCCAACTCCCTTTCCAGGACGGCACGTTCCACGCCGTGGTCAGCAGCCTGGCGATCCACAACATCTCCGACTCCGCCGGCCGCACGGCGGCAATCGAGGAGGCGGTACGCGTGCTCGGACCCGGCGGCCGGCTCGTCGTCGCCGATATCCGCAACACCCGCCAGTACCGTGCCGATCTGCAACGGCTCGGTCTGCACGACATCACGCACCGCGGTGTGGGACCACGGATGTGGTGGACCGGCCCCTGGATGCCGACCACGGTCGTGACCGGCACCAAGCCGAGCTGACCCACCACCAGCGGTCGTGACGGTTCCGTACATTGCGGCGGGTTTGCACCGGCCTGCCTGCCGAAGCCGACCGGTCGGCGGATACGGTGCAGATGTGCAGATCAACGGGGCGGGAGGACCGCCGGGGACAGTGCTGCTACTGGCAGCCGCCCCGGCGGGCAAAGGCAGGTTCGCCGATGCGAGCGGCGTGATACCCATGCTCGCCGCCGTGCCCCCGGCCGCGTGGGCGGGCACGACGACCGCCACGCTCATCGAACTGGCCGACCCCGTCGACCCTCAGGCCGTCCTCACCCACCTGCGAGGTGCCGCCGCCGCGGAGGGCCCGCTGACCGTCGTGATCGCGGGCCAGCTGCAACTCGACCGCAAACAGCGCGCCGTCCACCTGGCCCTCGCCCGCACCACGCCCTCCACGGTGCGCTATACCGCCCTCCCGTGGGCCTGGCTCGTCCAGGAGCTGCGACAGCGCCGCCCCGGCACCGTCACCACGTTGTACGTGGACCTGGTCGCCGATGCCGATGTCTGGCAGCTGCTCGGGGAGGGACAGCCGCTCGCCCTCCCCGGCGGCACCCGCGTCTACGGCGTCATCGCCCCGCCCCCGCCCCGTCGGCGGAACGCCCAGCCCCATTACATGCAGGCCGTGGCCCAGATCCTGCGCGCCGGGCAGCGCTCCGGCCCCGCCGAGCTGCACCGCGAGGCCCTCCGCTGCGCAGAGGTCGCCGAGGCCGCACTCGTCCTCGACGCCGGGCCCGCGCCCGTCAATCCCCTTGTGCCGCCCGGGAATCCGGCCCCTGCGGCCCCCGAGGTATCCGCGGTCCCCGCCCCGGTGTCCCCACCGCCGGCACAACAGGCCATCTCGCCCGTCCACGTGCCCAGCGGGGCCATGGTCCCGGTCGACGACGACCCGCACGAACGCATTGCCGCCCTCTCGAAGGCCGGCCGGCACCGCGAAGCTGCCGACCTGGCAGCCGCCGCCGAACGGCGCGCGGTGCAGACGTACGGGGAGACCACGTTCGCCGCGGTCCACTGGGTCGAGGTCCGGGCGTTCCTCGCGCTGGTCGCCCAGGATCCGCGCCTCAGCTGCCAATTGTGGCTCCAGGCCGCCGAGGCCCGCCTCGACGTCCTCCAGCAGACCCCCACCGCGCAAGACGTCGAGACCGCCGTCGACGGAGCCCACCACCAGTGGATGCAACTGCGCGACCCCGTCGCCGCCCGCGCGCTCGCACCCCAACTTCTCGCCCTGCGCAGCCGGGTGCCGGGGCGACGACGCACCGCCACCGAATCCATCCAGAAGATTTTGGACCGGCTCGACAGCCTCCCCGGAGCCTGACGGAAGGGCCTGGACCCAGGCCCGTACCGCGACCTCACAGGGGCGAACCGGCACGACAGTCGGGGCCCCGATCCCTCAGCGGAGCAGGTCGCGGCAGGTACCGGCACATCAGTTTGATTCAACTGCCCATGAACTCAAGGAAGTTGAACGTCTGTCCGACTTCTGTTTTTCGTACATGAGTACATTCCGGTGGTATATGCAGTAGGGCTACCCAGCGGTCTTGAAAGGGCTATGCTCCCTGTTGCGCAGCGAGTTGTGGCGACTACAGATGGTCGTCGCCTGCTGATGCGGTGCCGCCGACTGCACGAGGTTCTGGGTGTCCTGGGGACAGGCTTCCATGTGGGTGGAACACCACCGCGACCGCGCCGCGGCAAGCGCCGTGAGTGTGATCCGGTGGCTGTTGAGCCTGTTCACCCGGCCCCGCGCGATGGTGTGCGCCCACATCACGCCGGACAGTTGGTCCGGCATTTATCACGCTCTTAGGATGCCGATGGCTCGTGCTGGCTCGTCACCCGGAGGCTGGCGGTCTACGCCAACTCCCTTGTGGATATTCCCTCCTGCCCTGGTGGCCGCGTGTGCCGCCGCTGTCGTGTCGCTGGCGCCGTCGAGCGCCGTCGCACCGGTTGCCCTCTGCGGCGCGGCATCGACCGCGACCGTGGCCCTCGTGGCCGGGGAGACGGTGCGCAGGGGGCGCAAGATCACCGAACTGCGCAGGCAGCATGCCGAACAAGAAGCGCAGCAACGTCAGTACCTGGCCAACCAGGAGATCGAGACGGTACGGCTCGCCAAGGAGCTGCTGCCGGTCCTGGTCGCGCGGCTCCAGCGAGGCGAGTTCGGCGAGGAGGTGCTGCGCGACGTCGACTACGGCTCCAGGGTCAGCCCCGAGTTCGCCGCAGCGCACGAGGCCGTGCTGCGCTCGGTGGTCGAAGCGGTGGAGGCGGAGGAGGGCCTGCGCGACTCGGCCCAGCGGGCCTTCGTCAACATCGCGCGCCGCGTGCAGGCCATCGTCCACCAACAGGCGCAGGACCTGCGGGAGATGGAGGACAAGCACGGCAAGTTGCCGGATGTCTTCGGGGATCTGCTCCACCTCGACCATGCCACCGCGCTCGTCGGGCGCCTCGCCGACAGCATCGCCGTACTCGGCGGGGCCCGCCCGGGGCGCCAGTGGCAGCAGAACGTACCGCTGTTCAACGTGCTGCGCGGCGCGATGTCGCGGATCATCGACTACCAGCGGGTCGATCTCCACTCGGTGGCCGAGATCGCCATCGTCGGGCCCGCGGTCGAACCGCTGATCCACGCCCTGGCCGAGCTGCTCGACAACGCCACCCGCTACTCGCCGCCGCAGACGCGGGTCCATCTCACGGCGATCGAGGTGCAGTCCGGCGTCGCGGTCGAGATCGAGGACGCCGGGGTCGGCCTCACCGACGAAGCACGCCACCGCGCCGAGCGCGTGCTGGCGCAGGCATCGGCCGGACTGGACCTCGACGACCTGGGTGAAACTCCCCGTCTCGGCCTGGCAGTTGTCGGCCGCCTCGCCCAGGCCAACAACTTCTCGGTCTCGCTCCGCCCTTCCGCATACGGCGGGGTGCGGGCGGTCCTGACGGTTCCCCAGGAAGCGACCACCGCGACTCCCACCCCCGGCGGGCAGATCGCCCGGGCGGCCACCCTGCCGCCGCCCAGGCCGCGGATCAGGCCGCTGGCCACGCCCACGCCCCAGGAGATCGAGGAGGCGGAAGCGGCGGCAGCACCCGAGGCCGGTGTCAACGGCCTGCCGCAGCGCCGGCGGCGGCGCATCGCGGGTGCTCCGGTGGCTCCCCGGGCCAGATCGGCTCCCGCGGAATCCGGACCCGCGTCCGGGGGCCGGACGTCGGCCGAACCCCCCGCACAGCCGGGCATGTGGCTGGCCGCCTTCCAGAACGCAGTTTCCGGAGAGGCGCCCTCGGCCAGCCACGACCGCCCGAACAGCGATGAGTCTCCAGGAAAGGATGAATGAGCACGTGACGCAGCAGCGGCTCAATATGGACTGGATGCTCAAAGACCTGGCGTCCAGCGTTCCGTTCACCCGCCACGTCGTGGTGTTGTCCGCGGATGGCCTGTGCATGGCCAAGTACGGTACCGACACAGACACTTCTGATCGCCTGGCCGCGGCCTGCGCCGGACTCCAGAGCCTGTCAGGGGCTGTGGCCGCCGAGTTCCCGGACGGTGACGGGACCATGAGACTCGTCGTGATCGAGGTCGGCGGGGGCTTCTTCTACCTGATGGCGGCCGGCGCCAGAGCCTATCTCGCGGTGCTGGCCGACGACGGGGTGGACGCCGGGCTCATGGGGCAGCGCATGCGGGATCTGGTGGCGAGGATCGGTCAGCACCTCACCAGTCCGCCGCGTGCCGACGGGCAGGTCACATGAGCGACGGTCCCCAACACGAAGGACGAAAAGAGTGGGAGGAAGGCGGCCCCGAGCGGCTCTACGTCGTCACGGCGGGCCGGAGCCGCCCCGCCGAGCAGGCCGCACTGGACCTGGTCACGTTGATCGTGTCCCGCAGCGCGCCCGCCTCGGGCATGCAACCCGAACACGTCGCGATCATACGCATGTGCAATTACCCACTGTCCGTCGCCGAGATCTCCGCCTACCTGCACCTGCCGGCCAGCACGGTGACGGTGCTCCTCGCGGATCTCGTCGAAGGCGGCCACGTCGAGGCCCGGGCCCCGATCCCGGCCGCAGCCTTGCCCGATGTCGAACTCCTGGAGGCGGTGATGCATGGACTGCAACGTCTCTGAGGCCCTTGTAGGGCCCCGGATCGAGGACCAGTTGCCCGCCTCGGCTGCTGCTGCCGTCAAGGTGGTGATCGTTGGCGGCTTCGGGGTCGGAAAGACCACGATGGTCGGATCGGTGAGCGAGATCCGGCCGTTGACCACCGAAGAGATGATGACCAAGGCCGGCGCCGATGTGGACGACATCGCCGGGGTGGAACGCAAGACCGCGACCACCGTGGCGATGGACTTCGGCAGGATCAGCCTCAACGAACAACTGGTGCTGTATTTGTTCGGCACGCCCGGACAGGAGCGCTTCTGGTTCCTGTGGGACGGGCTCTTCGAGGGCGCGCTCGGCGCGGTGGTCCTGGTCGACACCCGTCGGCTGGAAGTCAGCTTCGACGTCATCGGCCGCCTGGAGGACCGCGGCGTGCCGTTCGTCATCGCCATAAACGCCTTTCCCGACGCGCCGGTCTACCCCATCTCCGACCTCCGCTCGGCGCTGGACCTGTCCGCGACCGTCCCCATCTTCGACTGCGACGCCCGCAACCGCTCCTCCTCCCGTGATGCGCTGTTGACGCTCATGCGCTACCTGCACTCCCTCACAACCGCAACCCCGGAGCCACAGTGACGCCCCCTTCCCCCGACCTCTCCGACCACGACTCGACACTTGCCCCGCCGCCGGGGTGCCCGGCCCATGCCCGTCGGGCCGCGGGCGGATCGACGCGCTTGTACGGGCCCGAGTACGAAGCCGATCCGATGCGCGTGTTCGAGCAGCTGCGCGCGAAGCACGGTGCGGTGGCCCCGGTTCTCCTCACCGGAGACCTGCCGGGCTGGCTGGTTCTCGGCTACCGCGAGATCCTGGAGGTGCTGCGGACGCCGGGCCGGTTCTCCCACGACTCGCGGATCTGGAACGAGTTGAAGCAGGGCAGAGTCCCCCAGGACTCACCGGTGCTGCCGGTGATCGCCTGGCGGCCGGACTGCCTGTCCGCCGACGGAGAGGAACACCGGCGGCTGCGCGACGCGATCAACGAGAGCATGGGGCGCTTCGACCGGCGGGGGATCCGCCGCTACGTCACCCGCTTCACCCACCAGCTGATCGACGCCTTCGCCGCTGACGGTCAGGCGGAGCTGGTGACGCAGTTCGCGCAGCAACTGCCCATGATCGTCCTCACGCAGATGCTGGGGATGCCGGAGGAGTACGGCCCGCGCATCGTGGAGGCCGCGACCGAGCTGGTCAAGGGCTCCGAGAAGGCGGTCGCCAGCCACCAGTACATCATGGAGGTGCTGAGGGAGCTCGTGGCGCGCAAACACACCGCGCCCGGTCCCGACCTCGCGTCGTGGCTCATCGACCACCCCGCCAAGCTGAGCGACGAGGAGGTGGTCAACCACCTGTGGCTGGTCCTCATCGCCGCCAATGAGAACACCACCAGCCTGATGGCGAGCACCCTGCGGATGGTGCTGACCGACCAACGCTTCCGCGCCTCGCTGACGGGTGGCCACATGACGCTGCCCGACGCGGTGGAGCAGGTGCTGTGGGACGAGCCGCCGACCACCGTGGTCCCCGCCCGGTGGGCCACGTGTGACACCAAGCTCGCCGGCCGTTCCATCCAGGCCGGCGACATGCTCGTGCTCGGTGTGGCCGGCGGGAACGTCGACTCGGCGGTCCGCCCCGATCTCAACACTCCGATGCACGGCAATCGTTCCCACCTCGCGTTCGGTGGCGGGCCGCACGAGTGCCCTGGCCGGGATGTGGCGCGCGCCATCGCCGACACGGCCGTCGACGCCCTGCTCATGAGGCTGCCCGACATCCAACTGTCGGTCCTCGAAAGTGAGTTGCTCTGGCGGTCCAGCACCTGGACCCGCCATCTGGTGGCGCTGCCCGTGCAGTTCGCTCCGCGCCGGGTCGACCCCGTCCCGGCCGCCCGTCGCCCGCGGGACACCGCAGCACGGCCCGCGCCGCAATCGGCTCCCGCGGAGGCGGCCGGATCCACACAGTCGCCGCCCGTCCACGCGGGCGGGCCCCGGCGGTCCTGGTGGCAGTCGGTGAAGCGGCGGTTGCTGCGACGGTAGCCGGGCCGTTTGCGGTCGTACCCGGTGCGGTCGCCGGTTCAGGGAGCGGTACAGCCCCCTGAACCGGCGAGTCGGCCACGGCAGCCGCCGGTCAGACCACGGAGACCCGGTCCTCTATGCGCGGGGACTCCCTGACGTACTGGACGCCGGTCCGGTCGTAACGGCCGGTGGCCCGGCCCCAGTCGTAGTTGCCGCGCATGCAGACGCGGTTGGCCTCCACGAAGCGGGCCGCACTCTCGCGCTCCCGAAGGGGGAGCTCCAGCGCTCGGCACAACCGGCCCACTTCGAGGCTGAGCAGCTGGAACCGGCTGATGCGCTGTCGCGTCATCTCCTGCACCGCGTCGATGGCCTCGCCCAACTTGTAGTGGTGCTCGCGGAGGAGAAGCAGGATGATGTTGTTGGGCTCGCCGTTGGCCTCGTCCTTCTCCAGGGAGCTGAGGTCGTTCGCGAGGATGACGACCTCGCAGGTGAGGTCGCGTAGTTGGCGCATGCAGGTGCTCTCGTGCAGAGCGGCGGGCGCTTCGAAGTGGCCGCATCGTTCTGTGGTGTCCAGGACGGGTTGGGCGCCGATCGCGTGGCGTCGCAGCCTCAGGTACCCGTCGACGTCAAGCACCGTGCCCGACTTCCGGTTGACCGCTTCGGCCGCGTAGGACAGGAAGTACTCCGCCCAGTGGCGTGCGGTGCGCGCCTTCCACGCGTCGGACATCCCCTCCTGGGCGCGGGTCCAGTGGTCGAGCCAGACGTGGGCGAGGGGAAAGGTCGGCTGCACCAGCCTGGAGTCGGGACTGCGGTGGGCGAGCGCCGCCATCTCGTGACAGATCGCGTACGTGCTGACCGGGTCCGTGCCGAGGTGACCGTCGAACAGGTCGTCGAAGAAAAAGAAGAAGCTCTGTCCCTGGACGCCCAGCACCAGGTCGTCACCGACGGCGTCCGGGTAGAACCGCGCGGCGAGGTCGGCCAGGTTCCAGCCGAGGTACCTGGCCTGGTTCTCGGCGCTGGTGAGCAGGCCGGTGGATGTCAGCCACTCGAGGTTGCGGGCCCGGGCCGTCTCCAGGTCCGGGCTGATACGTGGGGCGAAGGGGATGTCGAGTTCGATGTGCTGCACGGGCGTCCTCCGAGGGTGTCCTGCGTTGCGGGGCTCCTCATGCCGGAAACACTCGAATGTGCGGGGCGGATCGCGAAGTCCCCCGCGCGCACGGCGCGTTCGTCGGTGCCGACATGACAGAGCTCCTTGCTGACGTTGCAGAGCGTCTGGCGCACGCGCCTCCTGCTCTGGGCACGCCGGGGCGCGTATCGGCTGCAGGTTCCAGCCTTTTACCTCATTGGAACAAAAATTGTTCATGACTGTACCGGCGTGCAGGGGATGTAACCAGGCGCACGGACACGCCCTTCACCCCTGCCACTGTGCGACGTCCCGTGGTATGCGCACGAGGTGCTGTCCCGTCGCAACAGCCCGGTGGGAGCTGAGCGTTGTCCGACTCGGGAGACGCGGGGGAGGGCGGGAAGCAGCGCCGGCAGAGCCGTGACGGCGCGGAACCGCCGGTCCGGTGGGGGCCGGTGAGCGCCGGGAGCTGTCGCCGAGGCGGTGTCGTGGAGCAGCCCGTCCGCGCCCCAGGAGCAGCCGATCGCCTGCCGCCGGCGGTACGTCGCCGTCGCCTCACACCCGCCCATGCGCCCGCTGTGCCCGGCGGGAGAGGGAGTCGATGACCACCGCGACCAGCAGTACGCTGCCGGTGATCATGAACTGGACGGCGGGCTGGACGCCCATCAGTGCCACACCGGAGGCGATCGACTGGATGACCAGCACGCCCAGGAGCGCCGACCAGGTGCGGCCCCGGCCGCCGAAGAGGCTGGTGCCGCCGATGACCGCGGCGGCGATGGCGTTCATCAGCAGATTGCCCGCGCCGGACGTCTGGGTGGCCGAGGTGACGCGGGAGGCCAGGAACAGACCGCCGATGGCGGCCATCGTTCCCGAGACCATGAAGACGGAGATCCGCACCAGGTCCACGTTGAGGCCGGTACGGCGGGCGGCCTCGACGCTGCCGCCGACGGCGAAGAGCATTCGTCCGTAGCGGGTGCGGAGCAGAACGTGGTCGAGCCCGACGAGGAAGACGAGGAAGATCAGCAGGGCCAGCGGCAGCCCCTCGAACTGGTTGAGGACATAGGCCGCGGCCAGTGAGATCACCGCGATGACGCCGGTGCGCAGGATGATCTCGCGCTGCGACCGGGTGGGCACCCCGGCGGACCGCCGGCGCCGTACGTCGCGGTAGGACGCCAGGAAGTAGCCGGCGGTGCCGAGCGCTGCCAGGCCGTACGCGACGGCGACATGGGTGAAGTAGAAGCCGGTCAGCATGGCGACCAGGCCCTTGTCGTCGAGGTTGATGGTGCCGCTCGCGCCCAGCAGGGAGAGCATCAGACCGTTCCAGCCCAGCAGGCCGGCGAGGGTGACCACGAAGGCGGGCACCCCGACCTTGGCGAAGAAGAACCCGTGGATCGCTCCGATCGCGGTGCCGGCGAGCACCGTGAGCAGCAGTGCCAGACCTTCCGGCACGCCCTCGTTCACGTTCAGCACCGCGAACGCAGCCGCCGCCAGGCCGCTCACCGAGCCGACCGACAGGTCGATCTCACCGAGCAGCAGCACGAAGACGACGCCCGTCGAGATCATGCCGATACCGACGATGTCCACGCTCAGGGCGGACAGATTGCGCGGGGAGAGGAAGTGCCCGTTGAGGCTCTGGAAGATGATCCACACCACCACCAGGCCCAGGACGACGGGGACCGCGCCGAGTTCGCCGCTGTGGAATCTGCGGGCGAGCGCCCGGAGCGGGTTCTGCGCGCCCTGCCCGGACGGGGGCCGGCGGTCCGGGCCGCCCGTCCGGTTCCGGCGCAGCGGAAGCGGCAGGGGCCATGGACGGCTCATCGCTCCACCTCCCAGCCCGGTGCCTTGCGGCGCGTCACCGCGTTGTCGGTGGCCCCGGTGATGGAGGAGATGATCTGTTCCTGGGACGTGGTCATGACGTTGAAGAACCCGTTGTTGCGGCCCAGCCGCAGCACCGCGATCCAGTCCGCGACGGCCTTGACGTCCCCCAGGTTGTGGCTGATCAGCAGCACCCCGAGGCCGCGCTCGCGCAGCTGGTCCACGAGGTCGAGGACCTGGGCGGTCTGCTCGATGCCCAGGGACGCGGTGGGCTCGTCCAGCAGTACCAGCCGGGGCTCGCCCAGCAGCGAGCGGGCGATCGCGACGGTCTGCCGCTGGCCGCCGGACAGCGAGGCGACCGGAAGGCGCACGCTGGGCATCCGGATGGCGAGGGTGTCGAGCAGTTCCAGGGTGTGGCGCTCCATCTCCACCTCGTCCAGCACGCCGGCCCGGCAGATCTCCCGGCCGAGGAAGAGGTTGCCGACCACATCGAGGTTGTCGCACAGCGCGAGGTCCTGGTAGACGGTGGCGATGCCCAGTGCCTGGGCCTCGTGCGGCCTGGTGATCTGGACCGGCCGGCCGTCCCACTCGATGACGCCCGCATCGGCCGCGTCGACCCCGGCGATCACCTTGATCAGCGTGGACTTCCCCGCGCCGTTGTCCCCCACGAGCGCGACGACCTCCCCGGCGCGGATCTCCAGTTCGACGTCCGCGAGGGCCTGGACGGCGCCGAATCGCTTGAAGATCCCGCGCAGCGCCAGCAGTTGGGGTGCTGCCATGGGTGCCTGCCTTACCTGGTGAGACCCGCCTTCGCGCAGGCGGCTGCGTACTTGGGGGTGCAGATCTGATCGACGGTGTACATCCCGTCCCTGACGACGGTGGCCTTGATGTCATGGACGGTCACCGCCACCGGGGTGAGCAGCACGGCCGGGATGCGGTGGGTGGTGGGGCTGTCGACACGGTGGGAGACGATGCCGTCGAGACTCCGGCCGCGAGCCAGCGCGACGGCCAGGGCGGCGGCGGTGTCGGCCTCGGGCGCAAAGGGCTTGAGGACGGTCATGTACTGCTCGCCGCTGACCAGCCGCTGGATGGCGGGGAGCTCGGCGTCCTGGCCGGTGATCGGGGGCAGCGGACTGACCTTCGCGGCCTTGAAGGCGGCGATGATGCCCGAGGCGAGGCCGTCGTTGGCGGAGTAGACGCCGTCGATCTGCTCGGGGCCGAGGGCCGAGATGGCGGCGGCCATATTGCTGTTGGCCGCCTCGGGCCGCCAGCCGGCGGTGTTGTACGCCTTCGCGATCTGCACCCTGCCCTGGAGCACGGACAGTGCACCCCGTTTGAACCAGGCGGAGTTGGGGTCGGTGGCCGCGCCGTTCATCATGACGATCCGGCCGCCGTGCGCCTTGGCGCCGAGCGCCGTCAGCAGCGCCTCGCCCTGGAGCCGGCCGACCTGCGCGCCGTCGAAGGAGACATACGCGGATATCGGCCCTTCCACGAGGCGGTCGTAGGCGACGATCCGGATGCCGGCCCGGCGCGCGTTCACGACCGGGGCGCGCAGCGACTTGGTGTCGACGGCGTCGAGGATCAGCACGTCCACCTGCTTGGTGATCATCGCGTCCATCTGCTGCTGCTGGGTGGCCACCTCGTGCTGCGCACTGACGGTCTCCACCTGGCACTCCCGGCACAGCTGGTGGATCCTCTTCTCGATCATGGGCTTGTCGAAGTGGTAGAAGCGCGAGGTGTTGTCGGGGAGCAGCACACCGATCCGCGGCGGCTCACCGGAGGTCCCGACCGGCGCATGCACCCCGGGGGCCTCGCCGCAGGCCACCGGGACCGCCGCCAGGCACAGTCCGGCCAGGGCGGCGACGGCAGCGCGCCGGCGCGTTCGCTCCATGGGAACCTCCTCACGCTCCCGTTCCGTCGATCCGTTCGCCCGGGAACAGGCAGATCTCGCTCCACACCTGCTTGCCACCGCTCAGCGGCACCGAGCCCCAGGACTCCGACATCGCCTCGACCAGCAGCAGCCCCCGGCCACCGGTCGCCTCCCAGTTCACGCTGACCGGCTTGACGGGGGCTCGGGGTGACGCGTCGTTCACCGCGATCCGCAGCCGGCCGGCGACCAGCGTCAGATCCAGCTGGACCTCGCCCTGGGTGTGCGCGATGGCGTTGGTGACCAGCTCGGAGACCACCAGCAGCGCCACGTCCAGCTCCTCCGTCACGCCCCAGGTGCGCAGCGTGCGCCCGGTGAAGCGGCGGGCGTGCATGACGGCGTCGGGGAGCCGCCACACCGCCCAGCGGGCCCGGGTCGGGCGGACCCGCATCCCGTCGTAGCGCAGGACCAGCACCGCCACGTCGTCATCGCGCCGCCTGCCGCCGCCCACCAGCTCGTCGGCGAGCCGCCCGGCATCGGCGGGGTCGGCCGCACCGAGGACCTCACGGACCCGGTGGAGCCCCTCCTCCAAGGGGAGGTCGGCCGACTCGGCCAGGCCGTCGGTGAGCAGCACCAGTACCGTGCCGGGAGCCAGCCCGACCTCCGTCAACGGGAATTCGCCCTCCTCGGACACGCCCAGCGGCGGCCCGCCCTCGACCGACAACTCCTCCGTACTGCCGTCCGGGTACCGCACCAGCGGCGGCAGATGCCCGGCCCGTACGAACCAGGCGATGCCCTCCTCCATGTCCAGGTCCACGTAGCAGCAGGTGGCGAAGAGGTCGGTCTCCATGCCGAGGAGCAGCCGGTTGGCGTGCGCGATCACCACATCGGGCGGATGGCCCTCCACCGCGTAGGCCCTGATGGCCGTCCGCATCTGGCCCATGATCGTCGCGGCGCCCGCGCTGTGCCCCTCCACATCGCCGATGACCAGTGCCACATGGCCGTCGGAGAGCGGAATCACGTCGTACCAGTCGCCGCCCAGCTCCAGCCCCATCGTGGCGGGCAGATAGCGGACCTCGGCCTCCCCGCCGGCCAGCTCCGGCAACTTGCGGGGCAGCAGGCTGCGCTGGAGCATCGTGCCGAGCTCGTGCCAGGCGTCCTGCGCATGGGCACGCACCAGGGCCTGCCCCACCAGGCCGGCGGTCGCCGTCAGCAGCGACCGCTCCTCCGGCCCGAACCGGTGCTCCGTGTTCCACCCGATCAGGCAGACCCCCACGATCCGGCCCTCGGCGGGCAGCGGCAGGATGGCGAGGCCGCCGGGGCCGATGCCCGCCAGGCCCGGTTCGAGGTCCGCGCCGGGGGGCCACACGGCCACGTGCCCGCCCCGGAGCACGCCCTCCAGCGTGGGCAGTGCGTGGGACGAGGTGTCCGGCCACTCGGACCGCCATTCGGACTGCCAGGACGCGGGCCACGACTCGGGCGACGGCGGGTCGAGAACGGTCACCACCAGCCGGTCCGCCTCCAGTTCCGCCACCGCGATCCGGTCGGCGGACAGCGGCGCGCGGAGCGTTGCGACCACGGCCCGGCTGACGTCGCGGATGGTGGTGGCGCCGGCCAGCGCGGCCGACAGCCGCTGCACGATGGAGACCTCGTCGGCGCTGGGCCGCAGATACGAGGCGTCCGCGACGACTCCCAGCATCCGCTCCGGCCTGTCGTCCGCCCCGATCAGCACCCGGCAGCGCAGACTCAGCCAGCGCAGCTCACCGTTGGGCCGGCGGATACGGAACGACAGCTGCTGCCCGGCGACCGTCGCCCCGCCCGGCTCCACGATCGCCAACAGCGCCGGCACGTCGTCCGGGGCGGTCCGCTCCAGCAGGGTCTCCACCCGCCGGTCGAAGTCCTGCGGGGCGATGCCGAACAGTTCCAGCACCTGGGCGTCCGCGTCCATCCGCCCGGTGTGCAGCATCAGGCTGAACGCGCCGCCGCGGAGCGTGTCCAGGCCCGGACCGAGCAGCGAACGGCGCTCCGTCCGTGCCATCGTCCGGGCCGCGACAGCATCCAGCCCCGCGGCCACCTGGTCGGCGTGCAGCTCCAGCAGATGGCGGCGGTCGGCGTCGAAGGCGTTCACCGCCTGGTCCACCACGACCAGGCAGCCCAGCCGTCGGGCGCCCCCGCCCAGCGGCAGTATCCCGGCCGAGCCCGTGGCCGGCGGCGCTCCGGCACGGCGCACTTCGCTGTCGCGGCCCGGGGGAGGGGCGCCCCCGTGCTCGGCGAGATCCGCCGCGCTCGGCCACTGGGGGAGGCCGGTCAGGAAGGCCCGGGTGACCGGGGAGTCACCGGACAGCGGGTAGCTCGTCGGCAGACTGAAAGGGACCCCGGAGCCACCGACCATCTCGGCCAGCTGGAGATCGTCGTGTCCTTCGGCCAGCACGTAGACGGCGGTCAGCTCAGCCCCGGAAGCCCCAAGGACCCGCGCGGTCACTTCCTGCACCGCCTCCGTACGGGGGAAGCCGTCGTCGTAAGCCACGGTCGCCGTATCCGCCCTCGGGGCCAGGGCCGCCGCCCTGCCACCGCCTCATCGGATACTTCGCCACTTACCGCCCTTACTCCATGGTGCGGCATGGACGGAGACCGTAGCCAGTCGGTGAACGGAACACGCACGACCACGGTGCGTGACCGGCGCATCCGCGTCTGGTCGAGCGCCGCGGGGCCCGCCCCGCTGCCCGTCGTTCACCGTCGGTCACGCCGGGACCGCTTCGGTCGGCCTCGTCCTCCCCTTCCTCTCAGGCGGGCCCGGAACGCGTCGGATCATCGATATCCACCGTGATCGCCACACCGGACGTCGAACGGAATTCGGCGGTCGTTCCTGACAGGCGGATGTCGCAGAAGGGGTTCGACACCTGGAAGAAGATCACCCAGACCAGCGTGAGATCGGCATGCAGCCTCGCGAAGAACCCGTTCGACCCCGTGGCCCCGTCCCCTCCCCAGAGGACCCCGCCGTCCCCCAGGGGGACCGTTCGCAGCCCATCGACCCGGGTCGTCCAGTCCGGGTCCTCCGCCAGAACCTCTTCGAGGTCGAACTGCTCCTGGACCCGCATCCCACTCGGCACATCAGGGTCGATCTCCACCTCGAATGACCGTCCGTCAGCGAAGTGCAGCGCATCCAGGATCGGCAACCGGTAGTCCGCCCAGAGGCGTTGAATCGCGGTCAATTCTTCCTGCGTCCCCATTGCGTTCCTTCCTCCGTAGAGGAGCCGACCGGATCCGACCGCCCGCGCGGAGAACAAGCGCATCGCGGACGCACGCCTCGCCCTGCCCGGACGGCCGGCCCAGGGCGACGGCATCGTGCCGGCCCCCGGCCCCCGGCCCGCAGGCCGGCGGACCGTCGCCGTGTTCACGTCTTCACCACGAGTGACCGCGGTGTCCGAATAGCGGGCGTTCACGTCACTCACGCAACGTGCCTCCGCAGACTCGTCTGGCTCATCGATCGTCTCAAGTAATGAACAGGCACGACCATGACTCGGAGTATGACCCGGTCCCCCCAGGGCACCCCGGAGGCCGTGCAGGACGCTGCGCCCGCCTTGTCGCACGGCCTCAAGCAGCGCCATCTCTCGATGATCGCGCTCGGCGGGGTCATCGGCGCAGGGCTCTTCGTAGGTTCCGGGGTCGGCATCGCCGCAGCAGGGCCGGCCATCGTCCTCCTCTTCGCGGGTACCGGCGCGCTGGTCATGCTGATCATGCGGATGCTCGGCGAGATGTCCGCGGCCCGGCCGTCCACCGGTTCGTTCTCGGTGCATTCCGAGCAGGAGCTCGGCTCCTGGGCGGGGGCCACCTCGGGCTGGATGTACTGGCTGATGCTCTGCGCCGGCGTGGCTGCCGAGGCCACCGCGGCGGGCGCCATCATGCACACCTGGGTGCCGTTCCTCCCCGCGTACGGCTGGGTGGCGGTCTTCATGGTGTTCTTCTGCGCCAGCAACCTGACCGCGGTGAAGAACTTCGGCGAGTTCGAGTTCTGGTTCGCCACCATCAAGGTCACCGTGATCGTCGCCTTCCTGGTGCTCGGCGTGCTCGGCATCCTCGGTGTGTTCGGCAGCGCACCCGGCACCCACCACCTCACCGGCCACGGCGGCTTCTTCCCGACCGGCGCCGCCGGACTCGCCGCCGGACTGCTGACCACCATCTCCGGGTTCGCCGGTCTGGAGACCGTCACCATCGCGGCGGCGGAGTCCGACCGGCCGAGCCACAACGTGGCCCGCGCCGTCCGCACCGCCGTCTGGCGCATCGCCGTCTTCTACATCGGCTCGATGGCCGTGGTCGTCACCTTGGTGCCGTGGAACGACCCGAAGGTCGCCACCGACGGCCCGTACGTCACCGTGCTCGACAGGCTCGGCATCCCGGCAGCCGGCACGATCATGCAGGTCGTCGTGCTGGTGGCACTGCTCTCCGCGATGAACGCCAACATCTACGGCTCGTCGCGCATGGCGTACTCCCTCGTCACCCGGGGGTTGGGCCCGCGCTTCCTGAGCAAGGTCACCAGGGGCATCCCGGCAGCGGCGGTGCTGGCATCCTGCGCGTTCGGCTTCGCCGCCGTGATCGCCGGAATCGTCTGGCCGACCACCGTCTTCACCTGGCTGCTGAACATCGCCGGCTGCTCGGTGCTGGTCGTCTGGTCCATCGTCTGCCTCACCCAGCTGAAGATGCGCCGCCGCCTGGAGCGCGAGGCACCGGAACTGCTCTCGGTGCGGATGTGGGGCTTCCCCTATCTGACGTGGCTGGCGCTGGCCGCCATCCTCGGCGTCTTCGCCGTCATGGCCACCACCTCGGACGGACTCCACCAGCTCGCCGGCACCGCCGTCGTGGTGGCGGCGCTGGCCGGCGCGGGCCACCTCAAGGGACGCCGCGACCGGCGGACCGACCTCACCCCGCAGCCGTAATCACCCACCCGTAGTAACCCAGCCACCGTCGCGATTCCGCCGTCGGTGCCCGGAAGACAGCATTCCGGCGGTGTTCCCGCCGGAATGCTGTCGCACCGCGCACGGGTATCCACGGCCCGGATCCTCGCGGTCACCGACCTCACCCGGCGGTGGCCAGGTGCCCCCGCCACCATTCCACCGTCGCCTTGACCTGCTCGTCGACGGGTGTGGCCCGTACCGCGAACTCGGCTTCGTACGCGCCCGACTCCGCGACAAACGGACGGTCGAACTGGTAGCGGATCTCCTTCAGTTCGCGAATCAGCGGGGAGAAGACCGCAGCGATCCCCAGCACGGCCGGCGACAGCCCGCGCACCGCGACCGGCCCGGTCCCCGCCTGAGCGGCAAGCCGGCCGACCATCTCCCGGGTGGACAGCGCGGGCTCCGTCGGAACGTGCCAGGCCCGCCCCCAGGCCCGTTCCTCGCCCGCCACCTCGACCAGGGCCCTGGCCACATCGGGGAGATAGCTCCAGCTGTGCGGGGCGTCCGGATCCCCGAGCGCGGAGACCGGCTTCCCGCGCAGCAACCGCGGCATGACCCGCGCGGCCAGGTGACCGCCGTCGGTCACCCCGGGCCCGAAGAAGTCCGAGGCCCGCACCTCGACCGCCTTGATACGACCCTGCTCGTGCAGTTCCTGCGCCTGCTCCCAAGCGGTGGCGCGCACCCGCCCCTTGGGGCCGGTCGCCGCGAGCGGCAGCTCCTCGGTCATGGGACCGTCCACCGGACCGTAGCCGTAGAGGTTGCCCAGCATGGCCAGGGTGGCCCCGGTCGCCTCGGCCGCCGCACAGACCGACGAGGCCAGCGGTGGCCATTCACTCGCCCAGCGATGGTAGGGCGGTGCGGCACAGCTGTAGATCGCGGCTGCGCCCTGCGCGACCTCGCTCAGTCGCGCGCTGTCCGTCGCGTCCAACGCGACATGCTCGATGCCGGGCTCCGGGCTTCGGCCGGACTTGGTGACGACCCGCACCGCATGACCCTCTTCGGCCAGCAGCCGAGCGGTGCCCGCCCCGGCGGGCCCGAACCCAATGACGACATGAAGATCCATCCGGGCACACTAGCGCGAGGTCAGGTTGCCCTTGTCGTCCATGAGCCGGATGGGGGCACCGCGCTGGCAAGCGACGCGGACCGGGCCTGTCTCCGGCCCGCCCCGCGCGCTGTCAGGACCCCGAATGCCGAAATGGGCCCGGCGCCGGGCTCGCGGCTCGGCTACCAAGACCCATTTCGGTGACAAGGGTGAGGCGACTGCCCGATCCCTACATGCCGCAGTTGCCCATGCCGGTGACCTGACCGCCGGCGTTGCCCTCGCCGTTGAGCGCGTTGCCCAGCAGGCCGTTGAGGATGCCGACCTCACCGAGGACGTCGACGTTGATCTCGTGGTTGCGGCACCCTCCGCCGTGGCCCCCTGAGGGCTGGGCGGACGCCGTACCGGCGCCGAAGAATCCGACGCTGCCAATGACGGCGGCCACAGCAGCGGCCTTGTGAAGCTTGCGCATTTTTCTCCTCCTTGGGTGGTTCAGAGCTAGGCATCAAAAGATCCACTTCGCGCTGTTATAGGAGGTTAATCACATAATCGTCATATCGCCCACCGATGCCGCCATCCGAGGCTGGAGGCCCGGCCGCCCCCGCTGGCACGGCGCACCGAATCCGGCCTTCGGCACGTCAGGATCCACGCAGGTCACACCCGTTGCCGGGCGGCATACGGCGCCCGGGCGCCGCCGTCCAATCGACGATCACCGTGTGCCCACGGGGGGTCATCCGACCGCGGCAACCATCCCTGCGGCGCCGTGCATGCCGTCGGCCGCCTCGCGCGGACGGCACCCCCGTCACCCGCCCGTCACCCGCTGCGGGCGAACCGCTAGGGGTAGCCGTCCACCTGTTCGAGACCACGGCCGAGCCGCAGCCCACCGGGAGGGAGGAGGCGCCCCTCAGCGCCGCCGCATACGACGTACAGCTGGAGGGGTCCATGCGCTCCGAGCGAGCCAGGGCATGGTGTCAGGCCCTCCGAGCTCACCAGGTCTACGTATGGGCGACCTGCGAGCCGACGGCGGATGCCTTCACTCGGGTAACGGATTCAGGGCGGTCGACCCCAGCCGCTCACGGTGGCGAAGGTCCCCCATCACAACGAACACGACCGTCGGCCATACGTCGATGCCGACATCCGCGGTGAGTTGGGCGGAGCCGTCGGCACGGGGCCGGACAGGGCGCCGGCGGCCTCGCATGACCACGTTCTCTCCACCGGGAGAACGCGGCGGTCGGCGCGCCATGGGTCCTTCCGGTCGGCCGTCTTCTCTTCCTGGCACGAGGGCGCCGCCTCCTCGGGCGCGCTGTACCAGACGTGTGGCGGGCCGGGTTTGCGCTCCCACCACCCAGGAAAGTCCCCACGTTCAAAACGAAGTTGACGGAAGGTCAAAAAATCCCACGGTGGAACCGTCAACCATCGAGACCGCCCCCACGGTGCTTGACGGCCGGGAGTCCGCCTCCCCGCGGGTCATCAAAGCTGCGGCGAACGGCGGCACTCTGACTGCCGCCCGCGCACGTTTCTGCCCGCCCGGGCGTCGTACCAACACCCGGGCAACCACCCGGAACTCAGGCCGAGATCACGGCCTGTTGGGAAAGCCAGGACGCCGGGCACTCCAAATGATTCATGCTGCTCGGCAAATGGGTGACCGTTCATGGGTTCCCGTGACCGGGTCCGGTGAATTGCCGTTCCTCGCTGGGAGAGGACAGTGAATGGGCCTGAGGGCCGCCGGCCGGCAGGGTCTTCGTTGCTGGCTTCGGGCGGTCCGCGGCGACGATACCGGCATGTTGTCCCACGTGAATCGGAGGAGAGGCGATGGGGTGCGCCGTCGGCTTCGGGAAGCGTTGGCGAGCGTCGCGGTGGGTGTTGTCGCGGCCCTGCGGGAGGCTTCCGCCGTGATTTTGCATGGGGTGCGCCGGGTGTGAAGCCCAGGACTACCTCTGTTCGCGCACTCAAGACAGCGATAAATAATCAGTTTTCCATACAAGCAATGAAGGGCCGAAGGTTCCATGCGCAAGCTTCAGCAGATCGCGCTCATCGTCGCAGCGGCCGGCGGTCTGTCCACCATCGGTGCCGGCGCGAGTTCCGCCGACGCTCCTGTCGGGTACAACGGCGCCGTCCCGCCCACTGCTCCGCAGAACGAAGGCCCCCAGGCCGCCTCCTGGACGGCCGCCGGAGCCACGTCGCACACTTACGGCTCGCACGGCGGTCCGCAGCAGGCCGCCCCCCAGGCCGCCGCTCCGCCGCAGGCCGGCCCGCAGGTCAATCCGCAGCTCAATCCGCAGCTCAACCCGCAGCTCTCCCCGCAGGTCGCGCAGGTCCTGCCGCACGCCGCCGGCCAGCGGGAACAGAACAACCTCTTCCGCCCGTTCCAGGAGTGCAGCCCGCAGTCGCTGCTCGACGCCAATGTCCCGATCGGCCTGCTGGCTACGCCGGAGACCCACGGCTTCAGCTGCACCCAGGCCAACAACCAGGCCAACGCCTTCGCCACGGCCAGGTAGGGGCGACTGCGTTCGCCTGCCGTACTCGCTGCGGGCCCTTCGAGGGGATTCCTCGGAGGGCCCGTTCGTGCGTCGTGAGCCAGTGGGTGCTGCGCGATTAGTTGAAAACGGCAGCTCACCACGGGGATCCGCGCTGTTCCCGCTGGTTCATCCCTGAACTACGTGGGTTCCGGGGCAACTTCCAACTTCTTGATTTCGCGATCCGGCGCGTCGCTCAAAACCGGTGGATATTTCGTATTAGCCTCCCTGATTGTACGAAGTCGGTACATCAGAGATACATCGGGATCGCACACCACATCGACTCAACCTTCCGGAGAAGAAATGCGCAAGCTTTACAAGGCTGCCGTCGTGGCCGCCGCCATCGGTAGCGTCGGCTTCCTCGGCGCCGGCACCGCCAACGCCACCGGCCACGGCGGGGGCGGCGGTGGCGAGTTCGACATCAAACAGGGCTCTCAGTGCCGGTCGCACGACCTGAACGTCGATGTTCTCGGCGAGGTCGGGATCCTCAACGGCCTGCTGGGCAACGCGCTCAACGGTGAGGGCTCGCCCGGTGCGCAGTCCACCCACATGGGCTCGAGCGTGGGCTGCAACAACAGCGCCCTCTGAGCGACCAGCAGTCGCGCAGGTCACCCAAAGGGGTCCCGCCGCCGAGCCGCAAGGCCGGTGGCGGGACCCCTTTTTGATGTTCCGTCATACGCTGTCGAAGAGCGCGTAGCCAGTGTGGGTGAAGGCCCCGACACGGCGAATTCGAACCGGTGGACACTGCCCCTCCGTGAGTTCGCCCGCCCTCACATGCAGCACCGCTCGTCCGAATCCGACGTTCGCCGGCGCGGCAGTAACTTCACGGTGTCAACCGGGACTTCGGCAGCCGGCGAGCCGGCGGGTCCATCCACTTTGGGCACGCCCTGCCGTTTCGGCGTGGCGAACTTCGCCGAGGTCCCGGTCCCCCCCCGGGCCGCCCGTAACTCTGGCGGGGGAACTGCTGCCGTGGCCGCTCGTGTCCTCGCTCACCGGTGGCTCGGCTGCCGTCGGCGGTCCCGCCAACCGGATCAGATGCCCGGTGTCGGCCATGCGGTTGCGCGAAGCGCGCAACCGTCAACGGATGGCGCTGGGTTGGGGGTTGGGGCGATGCGCGGGGTGGGGTGCGGTACCGCTGCGGGGTCTCCGCCGGCACTCCAAATGATTCATGCTGCTCGGCAAATGGGTGACCGTTCATGGGTTCCCGTGACCGGGTCCGGTGAATTGCCGTTCCTCGCTGGGAGAGGACAGTGAATGGGCCTGCGGGCCGTCGGCCGGGGTTGTTTCCTTCCTGGTGTGGGGCGGTATCCGCGGCGATGATGTCGGCTTGTTGTCCGACGCGATTCGGAGGAGGGGTGATGGGGTGCGCCGTCGGCTTCGGGAAGCGTTGGAGAGCGTCGCGGTGGGTGTTGTCGCGGCCCTGCGGGGGGCTTCCGTCATGGATTTGCGTGGGGTGCGCAGGGTGCGAAGCCCGGAATTACCTCTGTTTGCGCTCTCAAGACAGCGATAAGTAATCAGTTTTCCATACAGGCAATGAAGGGCCGAAGGTTCCATGCGCAAGCTTCACCAGGTCGCGCTCGTCGTCGCAGCGGCCGGCGGTCTGACCGCCATCGGCGCCGGCGTGAGCTACGCCGATGCTCCAGCCGGGTACAACGGTGCCGCCGCGCCCACCGCTCCGCAGGCGACCGCTCCGGGCCCTGCCCCTCAGCAGGCGGCTCCTCCGCAGCCTGCTCCGCAGCAGTACGTTCAGCAGCCGGCCCCGCAGGCGGCTCCTCCGCAGCCGCAGTACGCCCCGGCTCCCGCTCCGCAGCCGCAGTACGCCCCGGCTCCCGCTCCGCAGCAGGTGGCTCCCCCGCAGCCTGCTCCGCAGCAGTACGTTCAGCAGCCCGCCCCGCAGCCTGCTCCGCAGCCGGCCCCGCAGGCGGCTCCTCCGCAGCCGCAGTACGCCCCGGCTCCCGCCCCGGCTCCCGCTCCGCAGCCGGCACCCCAGCCGGCTCCGCAGCCGGCTCCGCAGCAGTACGTCCCCCAGCCGGCTCCCCAGCCGGCTCCGCAGCCGGCTCCTCCGCAGCCGCAGTACGAGCCCCAGCACGAGGAGGGGCCCCACGCCAGTGCCTGGGCCGCTTCGCGCGGTGCTGCGCAGGCCTCTGTCTCGCAGCCTTCGGGCCCGCAGTCCGCTCCGCAGGCGGCCCCGGCACCTGCTCCGCAGGCCGGCCCGCAGGTCGCTCCCCAGGCGGCCCCGCAGGTAACTCCCCAGGTGGCGCCGCAGGTTGCCGTTCCGCAGGTCTTTTCCCCGCAGCCCTCTCCCCAGGTCGCGCCGCAGGTCAATCCGCAGCTCAACCCCCAGGTCAACCCGCTGGTCAACCCGCTGGTCTCCCCGGATGTTCCGCAGGTGAACCCGCTCGGGCTCGGGCGGCTTGCGGCACCCCCGGTGGGCGCGCTCGACCTGCCTCGCATGGCCTGACCCTGCAAAGGCGGCCCGGAGCGCTGCCCTTGAACCGCCCCGACACCGGAGGCGAGGTCGCACGGACTGCCCTCGGATGTCTCCTGGGGCCGGGCCCTGAGGCCGCGACGGGTTCGCCGCAACCGGCAAGCCCGCGCAGCTCCTTCAGCAGGACCGGAACCGGCTCGTCCGCCCGTACCAGGGTGCATGCCGCGGACGTCGCTCTGTGCCGATCTTCGATCGGCCTGCTTGCCACCCCCTAATTCCCGGGTGCCTCCTGAGCTCAGCGCGCAGGAGGTCCCCGCCCGTTCCGGCCCGCCGATGCCGTGCCCTGCGGCACGGCGCCCGCGGCTTCCGTAGCGGCACCAAGCCGACCAACTCCACAACTCATCCGCTCGATCACCGGAGAAGAAATGCGCAAGTTCCACAAGGCCGTCGTCGTGGCTGCGGCGGCCCTCGGCAGCGCCGGCGCACTTGGCGCAGGTACCGCCTACGCCCATGGCGAGCCTGGCCATGACGTCGACGTCAGGCAGGGCACCGAGTGCCGGTCGCACGACATGAACGTCGATGTGCTCGGGGCATTTGGAGTGCTCAACGGCACGCTGGGCAACGCCCTCAACGGCGAGGGCGCGCCGGGTTCGCAGCCTTCCCACGTGGGCGCGAACCTGCGCTGCGACAACGCGGCCTTCTGAGCGACGGACCATCGCGCAGAAACCGACCGGGAGGGGTCCCGGCGCCGGGCTTCGAGCCCGGCGCCGGGACCCTTTTTGTTTATGGGCAGGTCCGAGGTCGTCGCTCCGCAGGGCCTATTGATGTCGTCGACGCGCTGGATACGGCTGCCGGGCCGGGCTGTTGAAGGTACTGAGTGACGCTGTGTCAGAACTCACCGGGACTTGTTCGCCGGCCGGGCAGCTGTCGGCCGGCCGGGAACCGGCAGTAGTGGGCGTGCCGGGTGCGGCCGGATTCGGAGGGCGATGGCGGTGGTGCGACTCCGGGATTTCTGCGCTCGTGCAGGTAGCGAACAGCGGATGGCCGGACCGAGGTCAACTCGGTCCGGCCATCCACTATTTGGGGGGTGCTATCAGCCGTCACCCAGGTTCAAGCGGATTGGGGAAGCAGCCGACGGCGGGCCTGTGCGGTGCGAGTGGTGCCTCGCTGATGGGCGGGGCTCTGCCCCCGGCTGGTCGTGGCCGAGGAGGTAGGGAGACCTGTCTCGTGCACTGCCTGCCGACCCCTCGCGCAGCGGCTCGCCAGTGGGGCTCAGTCCATCGAGGGCAGCTGGTCGCTGGACACGGGTGCCTGCTCGCCGGGCGCGGGTGCCACGTTGGAGCAGGTCACAGCGGGTCCGACCTGCGTGACGCCCGGGTTGAGCACGCCCTGCGCGGGGATTGACACGGGCTTCGTCGGATTACAGCTCTGTGTCTGGTTGAGGGTGTAGCTGCCGTCTTGGGTCGGCCCGGTGCTTCTCTGGAGGCAGGTGACATTGCCCTGTGCGTCGCGGCGGCACAGACCCGTGTTGTCCGCAGCGTGTGCCTGGGGGATGACGGCGCAGGTTGCGGCGAGGCCGCCCAGGAGTGCCGTGATGGCTGCGATCTTCTTCCGACTGAACATGTACTGCGTTCCTTTGTGATCGGTGCCCGGGTGTGAAGTGGCGTGTGCCGGTCCGCGCCCGAGCCTGGAGAATGCCAGAGGGTTCCGGTGCCCGGGCCCGAGGACCGAACACCGGAACCCCTTCCGGCTACTTGCTGAGGGCGCTGTTGTTGCAGCCCAACCCCGAGCCCATCGGGGTGGCCTGCGCGCCCGCGGAGCCCTCGCCGTTGATCGCGTTGGCCAGCACGCCGTTGAGGATCCCGACCTCCCCGAGGACGTCGACGTTCAGGTCGTGCGTGCGGCACTGGGAACCCTGACCGACGTTGACGTGGCTTCCGCCGCCCTGCCCGCCGTAGGCGTACGAGGTACCGGCGCCGAAGAAGCCGACGCTGCCGAGGGCGACGGCGACGACAGCAACCTTGTGAAGCTTGCGCATTATCTTCTCCATAGATTGAGCGGAGCGATCTGTGAGCGATCGACTTCGTACAGTTGCGGAAAGTTAATACGAAAGATCCGCAGTTGCTGAGCGACGCGCCGGATGCTATGAGCGTCGTGAACGGGCTTCGGCCCCGGAACGGTCCCATGTTCCGGGCGGGTAGGGGGTTCAACGGGCCGGGGCGGACTCAAGAGCTCCGCGGTGAACCACTCGTTCGGTCGCACCGCATACGACTCCTCCGGTCGGGCGCAAGCGAACGGGCCCTTCGGGGGAACATTCCCGAAGGGCCCGCGATCGGCGTCGGGTGCGGCTGCCCCGACGACTTCCTTACTTGGTGAAGGCGTGGTTGAACTGGCCGCAGGTGGTGCCGAACGTTTCGGGCACGGCGAGCACGCCGAGCGGGAGGTTCGACTCGGCGAACGTCTGCGGGCTGCACTCCTGGTAGGGGCGGAAGATGTCGTTCAGCCGCGCCTTGCCGCCATCGTGGGCGTAGGCGGTGCCGGCTCCGGCACCGATGGCGGACAGACTGCCGGCCGCGGCGGCGACGAGCATGACCTGCTGAAGCTTGCGCATGGAACCCTCGACCCTTCGGTCCCTATACAAGGAGACCTAGTTGCTGGTTGTGACCGCGCGAACACTAGCAGTAGTCAAACTGGGGGTTCCACTCCGTTGCGCGCTTTGTGTCGAGGTGCGGCGGAAGCTTTTCGCGGGTGTGTGACGGCGTAGTGAGTTCCGCCTGGTTGGGCGGTGGGAGTCGGAAGTGGTGAGCCGTCGGGCGATGGACTCACTATGCGGCAACGGGTCGGCCGCGGCAGCACATTAGAGCTCCACGGTCTCCCCTTTCGTTGGTCCTGGGGAGAGGCCGGTCTGCCGAAACCCGCTGTGTTTGCCGGGAATTCGGCGAGTGCGGCTGTCTCGGCGGTGGGGGTGCCGCAAAGAGGTGTGTGGGCGGGGCCCGTGTTGACGGCGAGGGCAAATGGGTGACTGTGGATCGGCTTCCGTGACCCTGTCGGGGGGGCGTCTCGTTTCTCCCCCGGAGAGAGTAGGGGAAGGGTTCGCGTCGTCGTCGTCCTTCCTTTTGTCGGTAGCTCCGTCATGCGCGTCCTCGGCGAGCTTTGTCGGGCTCAACTGGTCTGCCGTGCGGGCCTCGTTGGGAATCTTCCGGCGTGAATTCAGAGGGGAGGTGCCGGGGGGTCGCCGGTCGCTTTTCCGGGTGCTGGAGTGCGTGGCGGCGAGTGCCTGTCGCAGGCTTTAGGGAGGGGGCTCCTGTTGCGGGCTCGACACGAAGTGTGTATCGGGAGGAAATGCACGATTGGTTACAGTTGGTGTGCATATACTCACACTAAGTAGTCAAGGCATGTCATCTCCATCCACACGCAATCAAGGATCAAGGGTTCCATGCGCACACTTCAACGAGTCGCCATCGTCGTCGCAGCGGTCGGCTGCCTGTCCACCGTAGGTGCCGGAGTCAGCATCGCTGACGGCGGGCCGGAGGCCAACGCCTGGGCCGTTTCATCGTCCGCCTCGGGGGCCACTTCGCGTGGCGGCGGCGGGTACGGCGGCGAGCAGGCCGCCCCGCAGCCGGCTCCGCAGGCCGCTCCGCAGCCGGTCCAGCAGGCTCCCGCTCCGCAGCCGGTTCAGCAGGCTCCGGCCCCGCAGGCCGCTCCGCAGCCGGTCCAGCAGGCTCCCGCTCCGCAGCCGGTCCAGCAGGCTCCGGCCCCGCAGGTTGCGGAGCCGGTTCAGCAGGGTCCGGCTCAGGAGTCGGGGCGCCGTGAAGAGAAGAAGATCGACATCAAGCAGGCCGCTCAGTGTCGGTCGCATGACCTGAACGTCGATGTCCTCGGCCAGGTCGGGGTGCTGAACGGTGTGTTGGGCAACGCGCTCAACGGCGAGGGTGCCCCCGGTGGGCAGCACACCCACCAGGGTTCGCGCATGGGCTGCGACAACGTCGCCCTCCCCCGCAGGTAACTGGAAGGGGTTCTGGCGTCCGGCCTGAAGGTCGGGCACCAGAACCCTCTTTCGGTATTCGTCAGGCCCGGGTGCGCACCGTTCGCGGTGCTTCGCACCCGGGCATCGATCGCAAAGGAACGCGGTACATGTTCAGTCGGAATCAGATCGCAGCAATCGCGGTACTTCTGGGCGGCGTTGCCGCAATGGGTGCCGTGGCCCCTCAGGCGTATGCCTCGGGAGCCGGTGGCTGCGACCGTGGCGTCGTGGGCGACAAGAGTTGCGTCCACAGGAGCGCGACCGCCTTCACCACCAGGGAAGGCAAGCACGTCGTCATCAGGCAGATGCAGAGGTGCGCGACGGCGTCCCGGCAGCGTCTGATCTGGCCCGAGAACGGCCTGCTGAGCCGGGGGGACACCGAGATCGGTCCGCACATGAACTGCTCCAACGGGTTCCGGCTCCCCAGGGGCTTCAAGCGCCCGCATATCGACTTCTGAACCTCACGCGATCGATAGCCGGGCCAGGTTGATCCTGTGCCCGGCTTTGCGATGCCCTGGTGAGGCGGGCGGCCTGCTCGCCGGCGACCGGTAGCGCGTCCGGGTTGCCCGGGTTCTGTGGTGGGGGTGCCCGCGGACGATGTCTCAGCGGTCCGTGCCGAGCGGTCGGTGGGGTGCCGTCTGCATGTATGACTCCGGGGCGACGGCGGAAGGTGCTGCCGTCGCCCCGGAGTCAGTGGCTACTTCTGCCTGTGAGGGCTGCTTTGCTGTGCGTTGCCGCCGGGTCGGGGTCAACTCGATTTGTGGGCGGCCTGCTTGGGGGGATTGCCGGCCGGCGCTGCCGGTTCGTGACGGATCGGTTGGCCGCGGGGGCCGGGGGAGAGCATGAAGGAGTTCCGGCGTCCGGCCTGCGGCCCGGACGCCGGAACTCCTTCCCGTTACTTACCGAATGCGTCGTTGCTGCAACCCATGGTCGAGCCCATGTGGGTGGACTGCGCGCCCGGTGCGCCCTCGCCGCCGAGCAGGTTGCCGCCCAGGCCGTTCGCGATCCCGACCTCGCCAAGGATGTCGACGTTGGTGTCGTGCGATCTGCACTGGGCGCTCTGCCTGATGTCGAAGCGGGAGCCGCCTCCCCCGCCGTCGGCAGAGGCGGTGCCGGCACCGAGGATGCTGACGCTGCCGAGGACAGCGGCGACGAGAGCGGCCTTGTGAAGCTTGCGCATTTCTTCTCCGGTGGGTTGAGCGGATGGTGTCGCTGAAGTACCGATTTCGTACTGATAGAGATGTTAGTGGTAAATATCCGTGAAGTCGCTTAACGACGCGCCGGATTGTATGATTGAGGTTTTGTGATTTGCCCAGGTCATGCACGGTTTTTGGCCGCTGTCGGGCACCCCGTGAAGGCAGATCTCGCGAGGCAACCCACCTGTTCGGCTGTACGGCGCCCAACTCTTTTCCGGCAGTGCCGCAAATCAGCCTCACGTCTTCATGCCGTCTGCTCTGTGGGCGTCTTCGGGGTGATGGCCGGTCGCGCTTTCGGTAGCGCGCATCCCGCAATCGCGCGATCAGGTGACCGCTTGGCGTGGACGGCAGGGCCTGCGGTGCGCGGGTGCAAGGGTGGCGTGTGCCGGCACGCCAACGCCACGAAATGGAGCAGGAGTAGCTATGCGCCGTGTATTTGCCGCCCTTCTGGGGGCCTTCGCGCTCGCCGGAGCCCTTTCCATGCCCGCCCACGCCGACGGTCCGGGTGGCGCTGTCCTCGGAATCCTCGGCGCCCCCGTGAAGGCCACCTCCGATATCGGTCCTCTGCACATCGGCCGGCTGCCCGTGCTCGGGAGCTGATCGCTTGACGCCGGCTGGAGAATCGGCCGGGCGAGCAGTGGTCGGACTCGTTCGGTCGGCCGCGGCGCGGGTTTGTCGCGGTCGTCCGGCGAGTTCGCCTTCGAGGTGCGGGGAAATTCAGGAGGTGGGGCGGGTGCGACGGTTGCCGGTAGTTGTCAAAGGGCCGGTGTGAAGCCGCTCGCGCGGTCAGAAGGGCGAATGGGGTGAGGGTGTGACGCCCTCGGAGCGGCTCGAAATATTGCGGAAAATACGATTGATTTCGGGCGGTGGGGGCGGGTTTCTGCCTCGGAATTTTCCGGGCTGATTATCGTTGTGGATGCATCTCTGTAAAAAGGAATATGTGTCACTCTTCAGCCGTGCGAGCATACATATCAAGCTGAAAGAGTGATCGAAATGACGCATTCGGAGCTTTCCTCCTTCGGGCTCGTTGTGTGTTGTGCGGTCCGCGGACGTGACCGCACTGTCAAGGAGGAGTCACGTGATCAAAAAGGTCATTGCCGCTTCGGTTGCCACGGGCGGCCTGCTGCTCGCGGGGGCGGGCACGTCCGTTGCCGACGCCGGTGCTGATGGGGCAGCTGTCGGATCTCCCGGCGTGCTGTCCGGCAATCAGATTCAGGTGCCCCTGCACGTCCCGATCAACGCCTGCGGTAACACCGTGAATGTGATCGGCGCGCTCAATCCCGCTTTCGGCAACCGTTGCGCCAACGTGTCGAAGAGCCACGAGCGGCGGGAGCACAAGCACCACAAGCACCACAAGCACCACCGAGCGCAGGAGCAGCAGCCGCAGATGCACCACGAGCGGTCGGCGGTCCACCACCGGGAGGCTCCGGAGGCGCCGGAGGCGCCGGCGGTCACTCCCGAGACCGGGAACCACCGTCACCACCACCACGTTGTGTCTCACGCCCGCCCCCAGCTGGCGAAGACCGGTGGTGCGCAGACCGGTCTGGCGATCGCGGGCAGTGTCGGGCTGCTGGCCGGTGGCACCCTGCTCTACCGCCGGGGCCGTCGCGCCGCCAACAACTGACCGGCAGCAGCGGCAACGGTCCGGCGCCGGCGCTCGGTTACGTAGGGCGTCGTGCCCGCCGGACATGCCCGGTACGGACGCGGGCGTCGGCGCGGTAGGACTCGCGGTCGGCCATCTCGGGCTGTGAACAGGCGACGAGGTGGTCGGCGCGCGTCCGGAACGCGACGCGCGTATCCAGCCGGCTGTTCAGTGATACCCAGCAGCGCCCGGGCCGCCCCGGTCCGGGCAACAGCTGGTCCTTCTCGGCAGTTCACCGCCGTTGGTGGTGAACTGCCGTTCCATGGGTGCTCAGCTCGTGGCGCGCCACGCGGGCGGCACCGTCACGAGGCGGGTCTGCGGGCCCGTCCGTGCCGCGGCGTGGTGTCTGCCGGGTGGGCTGTCCGACCTGGCGGAACACAGGTGGACGGCATGGTCGTGGGGGTGCCGGGAGCCGCTCGGGGGCGGCCGTGACGACGACGGTGACCGCGCGGCCGTCGGCGGGACACCGGTGCGCGTGCGGTGGCCGGGGATGCCCCCGCCGTGGCCCCACATCAGGCCGCCGCACCTCAGCGACGGTTCCCCGGCTCTCGTCGGCACCGCCCTGTGCCGGTGACGGCCGGCGGTCCGAGGTGACCGTGTGGGCAGGGGTGGGCGGCGTCGGTGCGGCGGGTGATCATGCGGCATGCCGCCCCCACCACCGGGAGCGGCATGCGGCGGGCTAGCCCTCGGGGCGGGCCCGGTGTGCGGGCGGGTGGGCCGGTGCCGATGCGGTGGCCGGAGCGCCGGGGGACCTGGTGCCGTCCGGGCTCATGCCACCTTCTCCTTCAGTACCGCGGCGGACGGGGGCGGGCAGTTCTCCTGGATCTTGTACTTGAGCGCCTCGGGGTAGTCGTGGCGTGACAGGCCCACCCGTACGAGGATCGGGCCCCGGTTGATCGGGTCGTTGGGCTCGCCGATCTTCTTGAGGAGGGCGGCGAGGTCGTCGTGGGTGGCGACGGCGACGCCGTGCATCGGGTACTTGGCGGAGCCGAAGACCTCGGCGAGCTTCTCGTAGCGCCAGGGGAGGAGCTCGTTGTAGAAGTCGGCGCCGTCGGAGGGCGGGGCGTCGTTCGGCTTGAAGTAGCAGGGGTGCACCAGCATCTGCTCGATGCCGTAGAAGCCCTCGTTGTCCAGGACGAACACCACCGGGTTCAGGCCCTGCCGGACGTGGGTGGACATCTCCTGGCAGGTCTCCTGGAACGAGCCGTCGCCGACGAAGACCATCGGCCGCTTGCCCGCCCCGCGGCGGCCGATGCCCACCCCGGTGGCGGCGCCGACCGAATAGCCGATGGACAGCCAGCTGTTCTGCGCCACGTAGGAGGCGCGTTCGGGCATCCGCAGGTTCATCGAGCCGATCAGCGCGAACGCGGCGTCGCTGATCACGGTGAACGGTGTGGTGCGCCGGCCGGATTCCTCGGTGGTCTGCGATTCCAGGAAGGCGTTGATGTGCCGGAAGAAGCTGTCGTAGGTCGGGCTCTTCGGGTACGGGCCGCCGGTCAGGGTCTCCAGGAAGGCGGCGACGCTGTCCGGGACGTCCAGACCGGCCCGGTGCGCTTCGGCGTAGTAGTCGGCGGCGAAGTGGCCGCTGCCGAACTCCTCGACGAAGGCGTTCCGCAGCGCCGGGATGAACTCCGCGAGCTGGACCTCCGGGAAGTACGAGGCGCCCACCCGCACCCCTTCGTGTGCGGCGACCGCCCAGTCGTCGCCGATCGACATCATTCCGCCGAGGTTCTTCGACGTCGCCCAGGTGCCCAGTCCGATGCGGCAGCCGGCGTTCTGGAACACCGCGGCCACGTCCGGGTTGCTGGCCTTGCCGTTGTAGACACCGGAGAAGCCGGGGGTGTCCTCGGAGATGACGGACTTGGCGCCGATGGTGGTGCAGTACGGGATGCGGGTCGCCCGTACCAGCTCCTCGAACTCCTCGGCCAGGCCGAACCGGTCGATCTCCTCGCCGGCCCACAGGATCGGGTCGAACCGGTGGTCCTGCACCAGCTTCACACACGCCTTGACCGCGGCGTCCAGCATCTTCTTGTTCCGCGGTGTGAGGGGGCGCTCGTGCCGCTTCAGCCGGCCTTGCGGTGCCGGGCAGTGCGCCTCCCAGACGTCCTCCATGACTTCCAGGTAGACCGGCCGGCGGTGGGACAGGCAGGCGGTGAGCGCCCTGTCGATCTGGCTGGGGGCCAGCCCCGGGTGGGAGATCGCCTGGGCTTCCACCGTGACCTGCCGGTAGACGTCGAGGTTGCACTCCGGGCGCTGGGACATGTGCGAGGTGAGCAGGCCGATCGCCCGCTGGTTGAGCCACTGCTCGTACGTGGGGGCCCCGTTGATGGCGATCAGCGGGACGTACTCGGTGTAGCCGCCGCCGATCGCGTTGAGCAGGTTGAACGCGCCCACGCCGTAGGTGACGGCGACCGCGCCGATGCCCTGCTCGCCGAGCGCGGTCTGCGCGTCGGCGACCTTCACCCGCGCGTACCCGTCCGCGGCCTGGCCGGCGCCGCCCTCGGTGGGGGTGCCCACCCAGCGGACCTTGGTCTTCTCGTGCAGGGTCGACAGGAACGGGCCCAGGTGGTTGCCGGGCACGCCGAACAGGTGGGTGATGCCGAGCTGTTCCAGGCGGACGGCCAGGTACTCGGCCACGGTGCAGGTCCGGGAGGCGGTCATGAGGTCAGCACTTCCTCTCGCGTCGGCTTCGTCGACGCGGTGGCCCCGCGCCTGCTGGTGGCTGAGATGGTGCCCGCGTCGGCCGCGGGTGCCTCGTTGGCGGCGATGGCGGCCCGTACGGCGGTCTCCACCGCCCCCTCGATCCAGGCGTGCTTGAGCGACACATGCTCACCGGCGAAGTAGACCGGCCCCTCGGGGCGGACGACATCGAGGTGGAAGCTGGTCATCTGGTGCGGGGTGTAGACCGCCGCCTCACCGCAGGCGTACGGGTCGCGCAGCCAGCTCTGGGTCTGGCCGGCGCCGGTGAAGAAGACCTCGATCCGGCGGCCGTGCACCGATTGCAGGTTCTCCAGGGCGTAGCCGTAGCGCTCGGCGTCGTCGAAGGAGTCCCAGCGGGCGGCGTCGTCCGACCAGGAGTAGGCGGCGAGCACCACGCCGCCCTTGCTGCCGGGGACGGGGTGGGAGGGGTAGTACATGAAGCGGTTGGGGTTGTCGGTGGTGGAACCGCCACCGTAGGCGTTGGTGGCCGGCCGCACCCCGCCGCGCAGCGAGGAGTTGCGGTAGTACTCCACCTGCTCCTCGCTGATCCGGCTCTCGTCGACGCTCGGGTGCGCGCCGAGCAGTCCGGTGGGCAGCTTCCGCAGGCTCTGCGGCAGGGCCAGCGCCGCTTCGGCGTCGTCCTCGCCCCACTTCTGGTAGTACTCGTACAGGCCGGGCCCGATCGCGTCCAGCTCCCGCTTCCAGTCGTCCTCGGTGAACTCCCACCAGCGGCGCGAGAACTCCAGCAGCACCTTGGTGGCCTGGTCGTAGTGCGTCTCGATGACGGCCCGGCGCTTCTTGTACGAGAACGGCGGGGTCACCTTGACGAACCGCAGGCTGGAGAACGGGATGGTGACGATGGCGAGGTCGCCGGTCCAGGTCTCGGTCGCCGCGTACGGTTCGCCCTCGGGCACGGTCTCGATGGCGACGGCCGGGCCGCCGGGGCCGGTGAGCCTGCCCTCGTGGCCGTCGCGGCCCGGGTCGTAGTACTCCAGCCGCACCATCCGATGGCCCATCACGATCTGGTCCCGCAGGTCCTTGGCCAGCGCTTCGGGCAGCTTGCGGCTGCCGCCCTCGATCTCCCAGTAGGTGGCCTGGGGGTCGATGTCGCTGCGTCCCAGGAAGCTGTGGAAGAACGCCAGGTGGAGCCGCGAGGTCATGTTCTCGATGGTGCCGATCGCCTCGACGGCCTCATCGCTGAATCCCGCGTACTCGCGGAGGAAGCGCCCCATCGAGTAGCCGTCGAACTCGCGGATGACGTCGGCCCAGCCCGCCAGCCACTCCTTGAACGGCTTGTTGACCCGCTTTCCGTCGTTCTGCATGACGGAGTAGTAGTCGCGGACCGGTTCCAGGGCCTGGTTGACCATGTGGGAGACGGTCAGCCGGGTTTCGCAGCCCGTGAGGTGGAAGCCCTCGTTGATGGCGGAGGGGTCCTTGGCGTACTGGGCGCGGCGGACCTGCTCGCGGTTGGTGCGGATCCAGGCGTGGTTGCGCTTGTCCGGCTCCCGGAACTCGGGGCTGGGGTCGCCGTGGGTCCAGATCTTGCCGTCCTTGAACGACTTGTAGACCACCGGCGGCGCGGGCGCGTCCGGGTTGCCGGTCGAGGGGTCGATGTCGACGTTGTAGAACAGCCGCCGCTTCAGGCCGAGTTTGTCGATCAGCGCCAGCGTCAGCGGATGGAAGCTGGGCAGCCGCATCGCCCCGGCCTCCGCGTACTGCGCCGGGTCGGTGAAGGGCGAGGGCCGGCCCTTCTGGGTGTGGAAGGTCTTGACCCGTCCGCCGACCCGGTTGCCGTTGGCCTCCAGGATCGTCACGTCGTGCCCCGCCCGGGTGAGCAGATCGCCGGCGACCAGACCGGCGATGCCGGCACCGACGATCAGGATGCGCTTGGGCGGCCCGGGGGGATTGAGCCCGTTGTCGATCAGTACGTCGAGATAGCGCAGCTTGAGGTCCTCGTTGGCGGGGGCGGGGCCCACCAGCAGCAGTTCGCGGGCCAGCTGCTCGTAGGTCATCTCGCTGGCGCGCTCGACACCGGTGCGGCGACCGGGGGTGTCGGTGCGGTTGTCGTTCATGCGGGTTCAGCCGTTCTTGTGCAGGGACGGGTGCGCGGCGGGCCGCCGCGGGGTGCTGATGGTCACGGTTCTCCTTGTGACAGGGGCCGGCGGCGCGGGACCACGCGGGCGGCACAGGGCTTCGCTCACAGGGCATGCGCGGCCCTTGCGGGTGCGCGCGCATGTGAAATCCGCGCGGAGCGGGACACGGGCATATACCGATGTCAGCTGCGCGGCAGATGACACCAGCCCATCACCGAACCGGAGGGTCCGCATGCGCAGCGAGGCGAACGGGGCGCACGCCCGCCGGTGCCCGACTCCACCCCGGTCCGGGGGGCGGACTCGCGGTCGCCGGGCTCCGTGGCCTCCGGTGTGCGCTGGTGCACTTCCGGACCGGTTCTGCCGTGTGATGATGCCCGGCAGGCATGAGGAAAGGTGGGCGATGGACCTCTTGCAGCTGCGCTACTTCCAGGTCGTGGCGCGCTACGAGCACATCAGCCGGGCCGCCGAGGAGCTGCGGGTCGCCCAGCCGTCGCTCAGCCGGGCCGTCGCCCGGCTGGAAGCCGAGCTGGGCGCACCGCTCTTCGACCGGCGGGGCCGCCGCATCCGGCTCAACCAGTACGGTGTGACCTTCCTGCGCCATGTCGAGCGAACGCTGAGCGAACTCGACGACGGGCGGCGGGCGTTGCTGGACGCCCGCGACCAAGTCCTCGGCAGGGTCTCGGTCGCCGCCGAGACATTATTGACGATCAGTCAGATGCTGGGCGGCTTCCGTGCCGCGCATCCGCGGGCCGAGGTGCGGCTCCGCCAGTCGACCGCGGAGGAGATGGAGCGCCAACTGCGCGCCAGGGAAGTCGACTTCTGTATCGCCTCGCAGCCGCTGACCGGGCCGGACCTGCACGTCGTCGAGCTTGCCCGTGAGGAGGTGCTGCTCGCCGTGCCGTGCGGGCACCGGCTGGCGGACCGGGAGAGCGTGACGATCCCCGAGATCGCCGAGGAGCCGTTCGTCACCACCCGCCCGGGGAGCTGGCCGCGCGCCCTGCTGGAGCGGCTGTTCGCCTCGGAAGGGCTCACCCCGGTCCTGTCCTGCGAGGGCGACGAGCCGGGCGCGACCGGGGACCTGATCAGCGCCGGGCTGGGCATCGGCCTCGTCCCGGCCATGTCCCGCCGGGTCGGCCCGCGCGCCCCGGTCGCCGCGGTGCGCCTCGACGCCCCCGACTGTCACCGCGTGCTCACCCTGGTGTGGAACGAGGACGCCTACGTATCCGCAGCGGCCCTGAAATTCCGGGAGTTCGTGACCGGTCGGCCCTTCATGCCGCACGGTCTGCCGGACCCGCCGGAGCGGCAGCAGGCGTAGGAGGCGCCGGGTACGCCCGGTGGCCGTGGCGCGATACCGCAATGACCGTCCCGACGCGTATACCGGCCGTCGTACCGGCAGGCCGGAAGGTGTGCAGGTCGCCGGCCGGTGCTTGAGCTCCGGAGCGGCCTGGCGCTGCGTCCGTGGCGCTTCTCCGACGCCGGCGCGCCGGGGCGGTCGGGCGCCGAGTCGCGCGGGGATGTGGCGCCGCCGCCCCGTGAGCGGAGCCGCTTGCGGGCTTTACTGCGAATTTGTTGCAATTAAAACATGCCCGCAGGAATGTAGGGGGCGTACACCTATTCCCCGGCGGAGCCCGGGGCAGCCTGGAAGAGAGCAGCGCCGCACATGACGACGTCCCCCTCCCTCACACCGGCCACTGCGGCGCCGCCCTCGCGCCGGCAGCGGATCGCCCGCTCGATGAGCCGGGCCGAGTGGGGGCGCATGGCGGGGATGGCGGGGTTCATTCTCGCGCTGCATGTGATCGGCTGGTTCACGCTGGTGGCGATCGTGGCGCCGCAGCACTACAGCCTGGGGACCAAGAGCTTCGGCGTGGGCATCGGCGTCACCGCCTACACACTGGGCATGCGGCACGCGTTCGACGCCGATCACATCGCCGCCATCGACAACACCACGCGGAAGCTGATGCACGAGGGGAAGCGGCCGTTGTCGGTCGGCTTCTGGTTCTCGCTGGGGCATTCCAGCGTGGTGTTCGCACTGGCCTTTCTGCTCTCGCTGGGCGTCAAGGCGCTGGCCGGCCCGCTGAAGGACGACAACTCCCAGCTGCACTCGGTGACGGGGCTGATCGGCACCACCGTCTCCGGGGTCTTCCTCTATGTGATCGCCGCGATCAACATCGTGATCCTGGTGGGGATCTGGGGCGTCTTCCGGCGGATGCGGGCCGGTGACTTCGACGAGGCGGCGCTGGAGGAGCAGCTCAACAAGCGGGGGTTCATGAACCGGCTGCTGGGCCGGGTGATGAAGTCGATCACCAAGCCGTGGCAGATGTATCCGCTGGGGCTGCTCTTCGGGCTCGGATTCGACACCGCCACCGAGATCGCGCTGCTGGTGCTCGCCGGTTCCGGTGCGGCCTCCGGGCTGCCGTGGTACGCGATTCTGTGCCTGCCGGTGCTGTTCGCCGCGGGCATGAGCCTGCTGGACACCATCGACGGGTCGTTCATGAACTTCGCGTACGGGTGGGCCTTCTCCAAGCCGGTCCGCAAGGTCTACTACAACCTCACCATCACCGGTCTGTCGGTCGCGGTGGCCCTGATCATCGGCACCGTCGAGCTGCTGGGGCTGCTCGCCGACAAGCTCGGGCTGCACGGCTTCTTCTGGGACTGGATCGCCGGCCTGGACCTGAACGTCATCGGCTTCGCCATCGTGGGCGTCTTCTTCGCCACGTGGGTGGTCGCGCTCGCCGTCTGGAAGTTCGGCCGCATCGAGGAGAAGTGGTCGGCGCGGGTCCGGCCGGCGGCGGAGCGGGGCGACTGACCGCGGTTCGGCCGCCCCGCCACGGGTGCCCGCCGCCGACTGCTCAGCGGCGGTGGGCCGTTGCCGGAGCCGCCGCCGTGCCCGGCCGGGCGGCCTGGTGGGGGAAACCGTCGCGGCGGTTGCGGTGCAGGGTGAAGCGGTCGAAGAGGACCGGGCGCGGGGCCGGGTCGACCGGGGTCGCGGCGGGGCTGTGGTAGTAGCTCACCGTGATCGTGGTGCGGGCGCCGGGGCGGTGGCCCGGGTCGACGTCGAAGACCGCGATGCCGTACGGGTAGTGCGTGTCCGGGTCGCGGACCGCCGACCAGGTGGCCTTCTCCGTCGCGTCCGGGTCGGCCTTGTACGGGAGGCGCCTGGTGCGGACGAAGGCGTTGGGGACGCCGTCGTGGTCGGGGTCGGGCAGATAGGTGCCGTCGTGGGAGGCGGTGCCGCCGCCACCGAGGACGAGGTGGACCGTGCCCCGGGACGTGTCGATGTCGTCCAGCCGGTCGTCCACCACGGCGGGGCGCAGCAGCGAGTGGGGGTCGGTGCCGCGGACCGGGTGGGTGCGCTCGTAGTCGTGGTCGTGGCCGCACAGGACCAGGTCGACGCCGTACCGGTCGAGGACCGGGAGCAGCTGCTCGCGGATGCCCATGTCGCCGCCGTGGCTGCTCGCGGACGAGGACATCGCGAACTGGTGCATCGAGGCGACGATCCAGTCCACCCCGCGGTCCGCCCGGGCCCGGCTCAATATGCGTTCCAGCCAGCGGAGTTGGGCGCCCTCGCTGTAGCCGCTGATGTAGAGGGAGCGGCCGGTGACCGGGTCCTGGCTGGCGTCGTCCTCGACCGCGAGGTCGTTGCCGTCCAGCGAGACGAAGAGCACCGAGCCGACCCGGAAGCTGTACCAGTTCCCGCAGTGGTCCCGTGTCCCGTTGTCCGGCAGCGCGAAGCGGGTGGTGTACGAGGCGTAGCCCAGCTCACCGCCGCCGAGTTCGACCTCGTGGTTGCCGGGGGCCGGCATCCACGGCCGGTTGCGGGCCGAGACGGCCATGTTGCCCATGAACGCGTCCCAGCACTGGGGCTGCCGGTCGGGGTTGTTGTTGGCGTACGCGAGGTCGCCGTTGAGCAGGTGGAAGAGCGGGTCGAACCGCTCGACCTGGCGGACCGCGGCGGCGCCGTGCAGCGCCGACTTCTTCCAGGCGGTGCTTCCGGTGCCCAGGTCGCCGAAGCTGGTGAAGCGGAAGGCGGTCCGCTCGTGGCCGGGGGCGGTACGGAAGGTGCCCCGCACGGGCGCCGCGCCGTCGTGCAGCACCTCGTAGACATACGTGGTGTCGGGGCGCAGGCCGTGCAGCCGTACGTGGTGGGTGTAGGTCTCCACCTTGTTGAGGCCGTCGACGTACGTGCGGGTCTCGGCCGGCACGGTGCGGCCGACGCCCTGGTGCGGGGTGCCCAGGCGCAGCCGCGGGCGGCGCACCGAGCTGCCGGTGGCCCAGGAGACGGTCATCCGCCGGGCCGGCTCGTCGCCGTACTGGAGGTGGATCTGCTCCGGGGACGGGGTGCCGGCGACGGCGGGGCGCGCCCAGAGCAGGGCGGAACCGGGGACCGCCGCCAGCGCGCCGGCTGCGGTGGCGCCGCGCAGCACCGATCGGCGTGAGGGCTGCATCACGTGTCGCCTCCTGGGCCTCGGGAAACGGATGGAGGCTCACAGGAGCGGGGGACGGGCGCGGCCCCGGTGGTGGTCGGGCGGGTGAAGGAGAGGTGAACTCAGCGGCGGGGACGGGCAATCGGCGTCAATCGCCGCGGATCAGGTCGGCGCACTTCTCTCCGATCATCATCGTCGTGATGCACGGATTGGTGGTCGTCAGGAGCGGCATCGCCGAGCCGTCCGCCACCCGCAGGCCGGTGACGCCCTTGACGCGGAGCTGCGGGTCCAGCGGGGCGGTCGGATCGCCCGGGGCGCCCATCTGGACGGTGCAGGCGGGGTGGTAGACGGTGTTGTGGGTGGTGCGGATGTAGTCCAGCAGGTCGTCGTCGGTGCGCGCGGCGGGTCCCGGGGCCAGTTCGGTGCCGGCCCAATCGGCCATCGGGGGCCGGGAGATGATGTCGCGGGCCAGCCGGAGGCCGTAGGTCATCACGCGGATGTCGTGCTCGTCGGTGAAGTACCGGGGGTCGACCTTCGGCTTGTCGCGGAAGTCGCGGGTACGCAGCCGGACGGTGCCGCGGGAGCGGGCGCGGGTGACGTTGGGGGTGAGGCAGAAGGCGTTCTCCGAGGTGGGGTAGCCGCGGCGGTAGGTGTTCATGTCGAAGGGCACGGACCCGTAGTGGAACATCAGGTCGGGGCGGTCCAGGCCGGGCTCGGTGTCGTAGAAGATGCCGATCTCCCACCACTGGGTGGAGGAGTCGACCATCGGCTGTTTGGCGTCCCACATGATGACGCCCTCGGGGTGGTCCTGGAGGTTGGCGCCGACGCCCGGGGAGTCGACCAGCGGTTCGATGCCGGTGGCGCGGAGGTGGTCGGCCGGGCCGATGCCGGAGAGCATCAGCAGCTTGGGGGAGTCGATGGCGCCGCAGGAGACGACGACCTCGCGGCGGGCGTGGACGGTGCGGGTGTGGATCAGGTCGGGGGAGAGGTAGTCCACGCCCGTGCAGTGCCGCGCGGCGTCGAAGCGCAGCCGCTTGGCCTGGACCCCGGTGCGCACGTCGAGGTTGCGGCGGGTGCCCATGACCGGGTGGAGGTAGGAGACCGAGGCGGACGAACGGGTGCCGTCGGGGCGGCAGTTGATCTGGAACCAGTCCGCGCCCCGGACGACGGTCTCGCCGGTGTTGAACGGCGTGGTGGGGATGCCCGCCGCCGCACAGGCCTCCAGCAGGGCGACTCCGCAGGGGTCCTTGGGCGGGACGGTGCGGAGGGTGACCGGGCCGCTGCGGCCGTGGTGGCCGCCGGGGGCGTCATTGGTCTCCAGGCGCTGGAACAGCGGGAAGCAGTCGGCCGCGCTCCAGCCCGTACAGCCCCTGGCGGCCCACTCGTCGAGGTCTTCGGCGGGGGCCCAGAAGGCGATACAGGAGTTGTGCGAGGAGCAGCCGCCCAGCACCCGGGCGCGGGCGTGCCGCATGAAGCTGTTGCCGTTCTCCTGCGGCTCGACGGGGTAGTCCCAGTCGTAGCCGGATTCGAGGAGCGCCATCCAGCGGTCCAGCCGCAGGATGTTGTCGTCGCCGACGTCGGAGGGCCCGGCCTCCAGCAGGCATACGGTGACGGACGGGTCCTCGCTCAGCCGGGCCGCGACGACCGCGCCGGCGGTGCCGCCGCCGACCACGACGTAGTCGAACGAGTCGAGCTGGTCCACCGGGGCTTCTCGGTCCATCGTGCCGTCTCCAGGTCGGGGGAGGGTCAGGGAGTGGTGCCGCTGCCGTCGGTGTCGGCGGCGTGGGCGGCGAGGACGCCGGTGCGGTGGCGCTGGACGCACCAGTAGTAGGCGAAGCCGCCGAGCGCCACGACGCCGATGAACAGGAAGGCGCCCCAGCGCAGGTACCAGTGCTGCGGGCCGGTCGCGTTGTAGACCGCGGCCCGCGGCCAGGCGAGATTGACGGACATCCCCAGGCCCCACAGCACGGTGAGGACGTTCACCGGCAGCCCGAACCTGCCGAGCGAGAACCGGCCGGGCACCGGCGTCCACCGGCCGCGCAGCCGCTGCATCAGCATCGGCAGCGTGACCAGCAGATACGCCAGGTAGATCATGATGATCGCGATGCTGGTGATCACCGAGAAGATCTGCGGCTGGTTGACGTTGATGAGCAGGATGCCGACCCCGACCAGGCCGATGATGATCGCGGGCAGCACCGGCGTCTGGAAGCGCGGGCTCACCCTGGCGAGCAGGGACGATGCCGGGAGGTTGTTGTCGCGGGCCATCGCGAAGGCGAGCCGGATGCCCGCGGTGTGCACCGCCAGTTCGCAGACGGTGATCGCGATGACCACGCACCACAGCACCAACTGCCCGACGGTCGATCCCAGGGTGGAGAGCACCACGTACTGGAGGCCGTCCACCGACAGCTTCTCGGAGTGCAGATCGGGGACCGCCAGCAGGGCGAAGAGCAGGATCAGGCCGCCGATGACGAACGAGGCGACCAGGGCCCGCAGGATCGCGCGGGGCGCGTTGCGGGCCGGGTCCTTTGACTCCTCGCCGAGCGACGAGGCCGTGTCGAAGCCGTACATGACGTAGGCGGAGGCCAGCGAGGCGGTCAGGAACGCGCCGAAGTAGCCCAGGCTCTCCCCGCGGCCCAGGCCGAAGGTCTGGGTCACCGCGGCGGGCCCCCGGGTGATGTGCGCGGCGAGCAGCAGGATCAGCACGATGGCGGCGATCAACTCGATGGCCACGCCCGCCGAGTTGATGCGCGCCATCAGCTTGACGCCGAAGGCGTTGACCAGCGTGGTGAACGTGATGAGCACGGCGCCGAGCAGCACGGCGTTGGCCGCCGCGTCCGTCTTCCCGGTGCCGTTGCCGATGAACTGGAACCACGACGAGATCTGGGGCAGCGTCACCTGATACGCCAGCGCCACCGCGGCCAGCGAGACCATCGAGGCGGTCAGCATCATCCAGCCGCCCAGCCAGCCCACGTGCGGACCGCCCAACTGCTTGGCCCAGTTGTAGATCGACCCGGCCACCGGATAGCGGGCGGCCAGCTCGCAGAAGCACAGCGCCACCATCAGCTGGCCCGCGAAGACCATCGGCCAGGACCACCAGTACGCCGGGCCGCCGTGGCTGACACCGAAGTAGAACAGCTGGAAGGTGCCGGTGAGGATCGAGATGTAGCTGATGCCGGCGGCGAAGGTGTGGAAGTTGCCGAGGGTGCGCTTGAGTTCGGGCTTGTAGCCGAGCTCGGCGAGCGCGCCGTCGTCATGGGAACCGCCGTCCGGCGCGCCCTCCGCGCCGGCACCCGGGGCTACGGAGCCGGGCGCGGCGTCGGATCCGGAGCCGGCGTCGGTCACTCGAACCACCTCTGCGGACGCGGGGCCGTGTTGCGCCAGATGTGCTTGGCCTCCTGGTATTCCGCCAGCCCGGCCGGCCCCAGCTCGCGCCCGATGCCGGACTGCTTCATCCCGCCCCACTCGGCCTGCGGGACGTACGGATGGAAGTCGTTGATCCACACGGTGCCCGCCCGCATCCGGGCGGCGACCCGGTGCGCGCGCTCGCCGTCCTGCGTCCACACCGCCCCGGCCAGCCCGTACACCGTGTCGTTGGCGAGCGACACCGCCTCGTCCTCGTCCCGGAAGCGCTCCACGGTCAGCACCGGCCCGAACGACTCGTCGCGCACCACGGACATGTCCGGCGTGCACTCGTCCAGCACCGTCGGCAGGTAGTAGAAGCCGTCCGCCAGCTCCGGGTCGTCCGGCGCCCGGCCGCCGCAGCGCAGTACCGCGCCCTCCTCGATCCCGGCCGCCACATACGCCTCGACCTTCGCCCGGTGCGCCGCGGAGATCAGCGGACCGGTACGGGCCAGCTCGTCGAACGGCCCGCCCGGCCGGATCCGCCGGGCCCGCGCCACCACCTCCTCGACGAACTTGTCGTGCAACCGGTCCTGGACCAGCAGCCGGGCCCCCGCCGAGCAGACCTGCCCGGAGTGCAGGAAGACGGCCGTCAGGGCGTAGTCGACCGCGGTGTCGAAGTCGGCGTCCGCGAAGACGATGTTGGGGTTCTTGCCGCCCAGTTCGAGGGCGATCTTCTTGACGGTGGGCGCGGCGGCGGCCATGATCCGGCGGCCGGTGAGCAGCCCGCCGGTGAACGACACCATGTCCACCCGGGGATCCTCGGTCAGCGGCGCGCCCACGACCGGGCCGGTGCCCAGCACCAGGTTGGCCACCCCGTCCGGGACGCCCGCCTCCGCCAGCAGCCGCATCAGGTGGATCGCGGTGTGCGGGGTCAGCTCGCTCGGCTTCAGGATGAACGTATTGCCGGTGACCAGGGCCGGGGCGACCTTCCAGGCGGTCTGGAGCAGCGGGTAGTTCCACGGCGTGATCAGCGCGCAGACCCCGACCGGCTCGTGCCGCACCGAGCTGTCGGTCTCCGCGGTGCCGGTGTCCACCACCCGGTCGGTACCGCCGGCCGCGCCGAGATTGCCGAAGTACCGGAAGCAGTTGGCGATGTCGTCCATGTCGTACGCGCTCTCCACCAGCCGCTTCCCGGTGTCCAGGGACTCGGCGCGGGCCAGCGTGTCCTTGTCGCGCTCCAGCAGTTCGGCGACGCGCAGGACGATGCGGCCCCGCTCGGCGGTCGGCGTGCGCGGCCAGGACCCGTCGTCGAACGCGATCCGGGCGGCGGTGATCGCCGCATCCACGTCCTTCGGCCCGCCCTCGTCGACGGTCGCGACCAGCCGGCCGTCCGCCGGGCAGCGGATCTCCCGCACCTGCCCGTCGGCCGCTGCGGTCCACTGACCGCCGATGAACAGCTCGGGCATGGGGCGGGCCTCCGGTCTCGGTCTCCGGGCGGGCGGCTGCGTAGCGGTGACGATCTCGATACCGAGCGTAGGGCGGGCGCCAGGGGACCGCACGGTGCGAGGGGCCGGGGGAGAGGCGGACGGCGGGGGTCGGGGCCGATGGGGTGACGGCGCGGGCTTCCGGGACAATGGGGGCATGCATCCGGTCCCCGACGCAGCCGCCTATCTGGCCGGCCGCTGGCACGTCGAGCGCGCGGTGTACGACCTGCGGGCCGGCGCCGAGGGCAGCTTCCGGGGCACCGCCGACTTCCGCCCGGACGGCGCCGGCGGTGCCCTGCTGCACGTCGAGGAGGGCGAACTGGCCTGGGGCGGGGCGGTCCACCCGGCCACCCGCACGCTGCGGCTGCTGCCCCGGCCCGACGGCACCGCCGAGATCACCTTCGCCGACGGCCGCCCCTTCCACGACCTGGATCTGCGCACCGGCCGCTGGACCGCCGGCCACCCGTGCGCCGAGGACCACTACGCGGGGACCTTCACCGCCGTCGGCGCCGACCGCTGGGAACTGGAGTGGCGGGTCGGCGGCCCGGCCAAGGACCAACTGCTGCGGTCGGTGTACCGGCGCAGCGTCGCAGCACCCCGGCCGGCTACGGCTTCACGGCCTTCAGGGCGTACAGCAGCGGGATGATCGGCTCGGACGGCGGCAGCCGCCACCAGCCGTTCTCGGACGGCACCATCGACGGGAAGCGCGGCCAGGGCAGCAGCTCGGTCTCGCGGACGCGGCGGACCGTCAGCCCGGCCCCGACCACGGCCGAGACGACCTCGCCGACGCCGTGCCGCCAGGAGTAGCTCGTCGTGGCGCCCTGGAGGGGCGGGCCGTCGGTGTACGTGGCGGGGGAGTCGCTCCGGATGGCGCCCCGGCCGGCCAGGTAGTCATGGCGGAGGACGAGGTGGCGGCCGTCCTCGTCCGGGTGCGGCGTCGGGCCCAGCGAGTCGAGCAGCGGATGGAACTCCACCAGGTAGAACGTCCCGCCCGGCCGCAGCAGTTCGGCGACGATGCCCGCCCAGACGGCGACATCGGGGATGTAGCACAGCGCGCCCTTGCCCGTGTAGATCACATCGAACCGGCGGTCCCCGAGCGCCTCGACCGCCCGGTGGACATCCGCCCGGACGAACTCCATGTCCCGGCCCGCCTCGCCGGCCAGCCGCCGGGCCTGCGCGACCGCCTCGGCGGAGATGTCGAGCCCGACCGCCCGCGCGCCCCGGTCGGCGAACGCCGCCGTCTCGGTCCCCAGATGGCACTGAAGGTGCAGCACGTCGCGCCCGGCCAGCTCACCGAGATCCGTCCACTCGAACGGCGCGAACCAGTCCTCGGCGCTCCGTGAGCCGTCCAGGCCGTAGAACGCGCTGGCCACATGGACGGGCGTGCGGGCATCCCAGTTGGCCTGGTTGGCGCGCACCATTTCGTCGGTACTGGGGGTGCGCGGATGCGGGGCGGGGTGAGCCGTGGTCGGGGGCTCGCTCTGCTCTGTGGTCATACCTCCTCTTCTACCGGGCGCTCCGGCTCGCACACCAGGGCGCGGGCCGATCGGCCCCGTCCCCCTGCGGGTCGCCGCTGCCGGCGGCGGTCACCGTCCCCCGGGAGAGCGTCGCCCGCCGGGGCGCCCGCCGGGCCAGGGCGTCGTCCTCGGTGGCGATGACGCAGGTGAGCCGCCGCTCGCTCCACAGCCGGGCCAGCAGCTCGGTGAAATCCGCGCGGTCGGCAGCGGGGAGGCCGGCGGTCGGCCGGTCCGCCAGGAGCGCGGTGGGCCGCTTGACGAGGGCCCGCGCCAGGGCGGTACGGCGCCGCGCGTGGTCGTCCAACTCCCCCGGCAGGAAGTCCATGTGCCCCGACAGCCCGACCTCCTCCAGCGCGTCGCCGGCCAGTTCCCAGCGGTCGGCGGGATGCAGCCGCAGGGGGACGAGGGCGCCGGCCACGTTCTGACGGGCGGTGCGGCCCGGGGTCAGTCCGGCGTCGGGGCCGAGCAGGCCGATCGACTCGGCACGGATCCGGGCGAGACGGGACTCGGTCACCGTGGCCAGATCCGTGCCGTCGAGCTCGACGCTGCCGCGGGTGGGGCGCTCCAGCCCCGCGAGGATCCGCAGCAGCGTCGACTTGCCGCCGCCGGGCGGGCCCTGGAGCACGAGGGTCCCGCCGTCCTCGACGTAGAGACCGATGCCGTCCAGCGCCCGCACCGTGTCGCCGCCGTCGCGGTAGCACTTGGTCACGCCGGTCAGGTGGTACATGGTGCACGCTCCTCCAGGCCCGCGGAGCTGTGGGCCTGGAGCCACCGTAGGGGCGGTATGTGACCGGGTGATGAGCGGAGAGTGAGAGGTCGATGAGAAATCGGGGCGTTCCGGGCGGCCGATGGACGGTGGACGGCGGACCGGGAGGAGCCGGGCCGTGCACCCCGCCTCTCCGGCCACCGGCGTCACGTACCGGGATTGCGCTGCGGAGCGCAACACCCCCGTTGCGGTGGGTATGTTGGACGCCGCGCAGAGTGGTCGTGCCGTTGCCGGCACCGTTACCCGACGGGAAGAGTGTGGAATGAGCCAAGAGATCCAGCCGCAGTCCAGCACCGTCGACGTGAGCATCCCGAGTGTCGCACGGATGTATGACTACTACCTCGGCGGCAAGGACAACTACGCGGTCGACCGCGAGGCTTGTGACGAGCTGAGCAAGGTCGTGCCGAGCACCCAGGTGCTGGCGCTCAACAACCGGCGCTTCCTGCGGCGGGTGGTCCGCTGGCTGGCCCAGGAGCACGGCATCCGGCAGTTCGTCGACCACGGATCAGGGCTGCCGACCCAGGACAACGTCCACCAGGTCGCCCAGCAGGTCGACCCCGATTCCCGTGTGGTGTACGTCGACAACGACCCGATCGTGCTGGCGCACGGCCGGGCGCTGCTGGAGGAGAACGCGAACACCGCCGTCATCCAGGCCGATATGCGGGACACCGAGGGCATCTTCGGCCACCCGGAGGTCGAGCGGCTGATCGACGTCAAGGAGCCGGTCGCCGCGCTGTTCGTCTCGGTGCTGCACTGCATCCCGGACGCGGACGACCCGGCGGCGCTGGTCCGGCGGGTCGCCGAACGACTGGTGCCGGGAAGCTTCCTGGTGGTGTGTCAGCTGGTGAGCGAGGACGCCGCGACCCGGGACTTCGTCACCGAGTTCATGCGGGTGAGCACCCATGGCAACTGGGGCCGCGTGCGGCAGGAGCACGAGCTGCGGGCGTTCCTGGACGGGCTGGAGATCCAGGAGCCGGGGCTGGTGGAGGTGTCCACCTGGCTCCCGGACGCCTCGGACGTCGGCCCGGAGCAGCTGACCAAGGAGTGGATCGAGTTCGGCGGGGTGGCACGGAAGCCGTAGCCCCGGCAGCGGGCACGAACCGGCAGGGGGAGGCGAGGCCGTCGCCTCCCCCTGCGTGCACCGTCGTCAGCTGTACTGCTTGAGGAGCCGGTCGAGTATCGCCAGCGACTCGCGCGGTGACTCGGCCTGCGCGCTGAGCCGGTCCATGACCGCCAGGTAGTGATCGACATCGTCGCGCTTGTCGAGATAGAGCGCGCTGGTCAGCTGCTCCAGATACACGATGTCCGGGAGATCCGGCTCCAGGAAGCGGAGGATGGTGATCGGGCCGCCCGCCGCGGCGAGGCCGCCGAGGTCGAAAGGGGCTATCTGGAGGGTGACATTGGATAGTTGAGCGATGGTCAGAAGATGTCTGAGCTGATCGGCCATCACGTCCGCGCCGCCGAGCGGACGCCGCAGACACGCCTCGTCGATGACGGCCCAGAACCGCGGCGCGTCCTTGAGGGTCAGCAGCTTCTGCCGCTCCATGCGCAGCCGCACCCGCTGCTCCGTCTCCTCGGGGCCGGCCCCGGGATGCCCGAGCCGGGAGACGGCACGGGCGTAGTCGGCGGTCTGCAACAGGCCCGGTACGAACTGGACTTCGTAGGTACGGATGACCGAGGCGGCCTCTTCGAGGCCGATGTGGGTCTCGAACCAGCCGGGCAGCACATCGCTGTACTGGTGCCACCAGCCGGGAGTGCTGGTCCGGCGGGCGAGCGTGAGGAAACCGGCGCGGTTCTCGGCGTCCGTGACGCCGTAGAGCGTCAGCAGATCGGCGACATCGCGCTCCTTGCAGCTCACCCGCCCCAGTTCCAGTCGGCTGATCTTCGCGTGGGAGGCGCGGATATGGTCCCCGGCGGCCTCGCGGGTGATGCCCGCGGCCTCCCGGAGCCTGCGCAGCTGGGTGCCCAGCACGATGCGCAGAACGGTCGGGCCGCCCCTCGGATGTTCCAGATAGCGGCGCAGAGACGGTTCGCTGCTCGGCTGCGCGGCGCTCATGCTGACTCCCCTGAGTGGTCGGGCGAACGCCCAGTGTCCCATTGCCTGTTGTGGTCGTACAGCGGCACCGACTATCCGGCCGACATATGCCTCAGTCTCGTCGGTCGTCGGCCGCCCTACGGTCGGTCAGGGGCGATCAGATGGTCGAAGTCGCCGTCCTTGGCGCCCTGGACGAAGGCTGCCATCTCGTCGTGGGTGTAGATCAGCGCGGGTCCCGCGGGGTGCCGCGAGTTGCGTACCGCGACCCCGCCGTCCGAAAGAAGCGCCAGTTCAACGCAGTTGCCACTGGGGTTGCTGCGGCGGCTCTTGCGCCAGACCGCGCCTTCGATGCCGGTCGCCGGCATGCCGTTGGTCATCGACTCCATCAGAGCTGCTCCCTTGCCGGATGGTGCTCTCGGTACCGGTCCGGGGGCGCGATCAGCGTGGCGTGATCCCGTCCCTGGGTGGCCGTCCTTGCCGACGTAATTGCAGATGCACTTGCAGCGAGGGACGGCTGACGAGGATATTAGCCCTCCGGAGCAGTTCGGCCCAGACCTTCCCGGACGCGCCCAGCCCCGTACGCCCTTCGCGGAGATCGTGATGACCACACATCCGGCAGAGCCCGAGCACGACGCTTTTCGGGAGGGAGCGCAACCGGTGGCCTTCCCGGGCAACGGGGCGGCGCACGGCGGTTGGTGGATGCCGGGGGCGAACGGGTTCGCGGCGTGTGCGCTCAGCGGATCGGCGTGCACCGTGGCGGAGGCCCGGCAGTTCACGCGGACCACGCTCCAGGGCTGGCGGATGTGCCCCGGACTCGCCGAGAACGCGGTACTGGTCGTCTCCGAACTCGTCACCAATGCACTGCGGCACGGTGCCGAGCAGACCCGACGTACCGTCAACTCGACTTACTCGGAGCCGTTTTGCCATGCGTGGCTGGCGCTGACCCGGCAGGAGCGCAGCGTGCTGTGCGCGGTCTCGGACGCCGGTGCCGCAGCGCCCGTCCTCCGGCCCCAGGACGAGCTGGCCGAGTCCGGACGCGGACTGCACCTCGTCGACCTGCTGAGCGACGCCTGGGGGTGGACGCCGCCGGACCTGGCGGGCAAGACGGTGTGGGCGACGGTGTCGGCGCGCGGCTGAGCGGGCGGCGCACTGGCGGGTTCGGGGGTGGCGTGATCCGAGGCGGCAACGGGCCCACCAGACAACCGAGTTCAGGTACTTCCGCTCCGCTCCGGAGGGAGCTTTCCGGCCACTCCGCGGAGCAGACAGCCGTTCCGGATCGCGGCGGGTCCGGCGAACGGGCCGCTGCCGTAGGGGTGCAGCGCGATGGCGATCTCGTTCGCCGCCGGGCAGTGCTCCGGATGCAGGATGAAATACCTGTTGTGGAAGGCCAGTTGGCGCTGCATGCCCCGCTGGCACGCCGTGGCCAGCTGATCCGCCTCGACCGCCGACAGTGTCACCCCGCGCCGCTGCCGGCCGTGGACCACCGGCCGGGACTCCAGATCGCCGGCCGCGTCCAGCGTCAGGCAGAACCCCTCGATCAACCCGGCCGGTGGATTGCCCTCGAAGAGCCCGTGCGCGACGTCCTGCGGAGAGCTGTTGGCCCCCATGACGGCTCCCCGGCCCCGGTCGGTGGGTGGTCACCGACATGATGGGCGTCCCGCCCGGGGGCGTCGTGAGTGCGGCTACTCAGGCCCGCCGGCGAGTACCCGTCCGCAGGGCGCCGGGGCGAGGTGTGCCTCGACGCGGTCGACGGCGGCATGGGCGCCGAAGGCGGCGATACGGAGCAGATCGGCGTCGCCCGATGCCTCGCCGCTTGCCGTGCAGCGCCAGAACTCGACATCCCCGGCGGTGAGTTGGGAGGGCGTGAAAGCGGTCAGCAGGGCCAGTGCGGCGACCGGGCGGTCTGCGCCGCGGAGGCCGGTGAGCGCGTCGTAGAGCCAGGACCGGGTGAGCGGGTCACGGTTGGTCGGTTCGGTGTCCGGTGGCCGCAGCCCGCGCTCGGCCATCGTCGTGCGCACCCGCGTGCGGACGGCGTCGGTGAGGGACGGGTGGTCGTCGGCCGTGACGGCGGCGCGGAGTGCGGCGAGTGCGGCGCGCGGGGGCGCGGCGTCGGTGTACGGCGGCCGGTCGCCGGCCGGGAGGGCGGCGGGGCGCCGTCGCGGCAGCAGTCCGTTGCGCGGTGCCCGCCCGGTCAGCAGGGCGGTGGCGAGGCGGTTGAGGAAGTGGCACACCAGGGCGGTGGCGAGGTATTCGGGGGCGTGGCCGGCCGGAGCCGGCGGGGCGGCGGCGCCCGGGGTGGCGGTGGCCGCGCCCCAGGCCAGCAGTCGGGCGTGGGCGGCATCGCCCGGGGTGCCGCCGGTGCGCACGGACCGGGCCAGGGCAGGGTGGCCGGCGGCCTGAAGCGTCCGGGTGTGGGTGTCCAGGCAGGGCGCGCAGCGGTTGGCCCGCGCGACGCCCGCCGCGACCAGCTCCTTGGCCGTACGCGGGGCGTCGCCCGTCACGAGCGAGGCGCGCACGGCGCCCCAGGTCGCGTCGAGGAGACCGGGCGCGGGGGAGAGGAGGCGGAACTCCGGAGGGGGCGCGGAGGCGCCGAAGGCGCCCGCCAACTCGCCCTGGAGGGCGGCGCGTTGATCGCTCGCCGCGGTCGGGTCCACGGGGGAGGTGAAGCGGAAGGGGCTCGGCACGGCGGTCTCCAGTTCTGGGTGCGGCGGCCCCGCACGGCCGCCTCTCCGGAACCGATCCTCGCCGCCCGATCGCCGCAGGTCGTCGTACGCAGGGCGGCCGTTCCCCCTACTGCACCCGGAGCGCGTACGGGCCCCGCCTACTCCTCCGGGAGTAGGGAGGACCCGTACGGGTTCACCGTCCGGCGCCGGGATCCCCGAGCCCGAACGCCGCCAGCAGCTGTTCCGCCGCCAGGGTCGCCGTGATCTCGCCGTCGCGGACCGCCCGTTCGATGCCGGGCCCCAGCCGGCGCACCTCCGGATGGTCCTGGAGGCGGTCGATCAGCCGGTCGCGGACCATCGACCAGGTCCAGTCGACCTGCTGGGCGCGGCGCCGTTCGGCCAGCGCGCCGGTGGAGTCCAGCAGGGTGCGGTGCTGCTCGATCCGCTCCCACACCGTCTTCAGGCCGGTGCCCTCGCGGGCGCTGCACGTGAGGACCGGCGGGGTCCAGACCGCGTCGGCGGGCTGCAACAGCCGTAGCGCGCCTGCCAGTTCGCGGGCCGCGGAGCGGGCGTCCCGCTCGTGCGGGCCGTCCGCCTTGTTGACGGAGACCAGGTCCGCCAGCTCCAGGACGCCCTTCTTGATGCCCTGGAGCTGGTCGCCGGTGCGGGCCAGGGTCAGCAGCAGGAACGTGTCGACCATGTCGGCGACGGTGGTCTCGGACTGGCCGACCCCGACCGTCTCCACCAGGACGACGTCATAGCCCGCGGCCTCCATCACCACCATCGACTCGCGGGTCGCCCGCGCCACCCCGCCCAGCGTGCCGGACGTCGGGGAGGGGCGGACGAACGCCGCGGGATCGGTCGCCAGCCGCTCCATCCGGGTCTTGTCGCCCAGGATGGAGCCGCCGGTACGGCTGGAGGACGGGTCGACGGCGAGCACCGCCACCCGGTGCCCCATCCCCGTCAGCAGCGAGCCCAGCGCATCGATGAAGGTCGACTTGCCGACGCCGGGGACGCCGCTGATGCCCACCCGGCGGGCCGCACCGGAGTACGGCAGCAGCCGGATCAGCAGCTGCTGGGCCGCCGCGCGGTGATCGGACCGGGTGGACTCGACCAGGGTGACCGCGCGGGCGATCCAGGCGCGGGAACCCGCCCGGACTCCCTCGGCGTACCGGTCGACATCGATCCTCGCAGGCATGGCCCCCCGCTCACAGCTCGTGGCCGAGGACCGCTGCCAGGTCCTTCACCAGGTCGTGGGCCGCGTCCGGGATGACCGTGCCCGGCAGGAAGACCGCCGCGGCGCCCATGTCGCGCAGCGGCTGGACGTCCTGCGGCGGGATCACCCCGCCGACCACGATGGTGATGTCCTCCCGGTCCTCCGCCGCCAGTGCCTCGCGCAGCGCGGGCACCAGGGTGAGATGGCCGGCCGCGAGCGAGGAGACGCCGACGATGTGCACGTCCGCCTCCACCGCCTGGCGGGCCACCTCGGCCGGGGTCTGGAACAGCGGGCCGACGTCGACGTCGAAGCCCAGGTCGGCGAAGGCCGTGGCGATCACCTTCTGGCCGCGGTCATGGCCGTCCTGGCCCATCTTGGCCACCAGGATCCGCGGCCGGCGCCCCTCGGCCCGCTCGAACTCGGCGACCAGGTCCCGGGTGCGGTCGACCCCGGAGGACGGGCCCGCTTCGTCTCGGTACACACCCGAGATGGTACGGATCTGGCCCGAGTGGCGTCCGTAGACCGACTCCAGGGCGTCGGAGATCTCGCCGACGGTCGCCATGGCGCGCGCCGCGTCCACCGCGAGCGCCAGCAGGTTGCCCTCAAGTCCCGTACCGGGCACGGCCCCTGCCGCCGCGGTCAGCGCCCGCAGCGCCGCCTGGCAGGCGTCCTCGTCGCGCTCGGCCCGCAGCCGCTTCAGCTTCTCGATCTGCTGGGCGCGCACCGCGGAGTTGTCGACCTTGAGGACCTCGATCTCCTCGTCGGTCTCCACCCGGTACTTGTTGACGCCGATCAGCGCCTGCCGCCCCGAGTCGATCCGCGCCTGCGTACGGGCCGCGGCCTCCTCGACCCGCAGCTTCGGGATACCCGCGTCGATGGCCTTGGCCATACCGCCGGCCGCCTCGACCTCCTCGATGTGCTGCCAGGCCCGGCGCGCCAGATCGTGCGTGAGCCGCTCGACGTAGGCGCTGCCGCCCCACGGGTCGATGACCCGGCAGGTGCCCGACTCCTGCTGGAGGAACAGCTGCGTGTTGCGGGCGATCCGCGCCGAGAAGTCCGTGGGCAGCGCCAGCGCCTCGTCGAGCGCGTTGGTGTGCAGCGACTGGGTGTGGCCCTGGGTGGCGGCCATCGCCTCCACACACGTCCGGGTGACGTTGTTGAAGACGTCCTGCGCGGTCAGCGACCAGCCCGAGGTCTGCGAATGGGTGCGCAGCGAAAGGGACTTGGGGTTCTTCGGGTCGAACTTCTGGACCAGCCGGGCCCACAGCAGCCGGGCCGCACGCAGCTTGGCGATCTCCATGAAGAAGTTCATGCCGATGGCCCAGAAGAAGGACAGCCGCGGGGCGAAGGAGTCCACGTCCATCCCCGCCGCCAGACCCGCGCGCAGGTACTCGACACCGTCCGCGAGGGTGTACGCCAGCTCCAGGTCGGCCGTCGCACCCGCCTCCTGGATGTGGTAGCCGGAGATCGAGATGGAGTTGTAGCGCGGCATCTTCTGCGAGGTGTACGCGAAGATGTCGGAGATGATCCGCATCGAGGGCTGCGGCGGATAGATGTAGGTGTTGCGGACCATGAACTCCTTGAGGATGTCGTTCTGGATGGTCCCGGCCAGCTTCTCGGGCGGTACGCCCTGCTCCTCGGCGGCCACGATGTAGAGGGCGAGAACGGGCAGCACCGCGCCGTTCATCGTCATCGACACCGTCATCTTGTCCAGCGGGATGCCCTCGAAGAGCTGCCGCATGTCGTAGATCGAGTCGATCGCGACGCCCGCCATGCCGACGTCGCCGGTCACCCGCGGGTGGTCGCTGTCGTATCCGCGGTGCGTCGGCAGGTCGAAGGCGACCGACAGGCCCTTCTGGCCGGCGGCGAGATTGCGCCGGTAGAAGGCGTTGGACTCCTCGGCGGTGGAGAAACCCGCGTACTGCCGGATGGTCCAGGGCTGGTTGACGTACATCGTCGGGTACGGGCCGCGCAGATACGGCGCGATGCCCGGATACGTCCCCAGGAAGTCCAGCCCGTCGAGATCCGCCTCCGTGTACAGCGGCTTGACGTCGATGCCCTCCGGGGTCTCCCAGGTCAGGTCCGCCACGCCCTTGCCGGTGGCCTGCTGGACGGCCTGTGCCCAGCGGCCGGAATCGCCCGCGTCCCTGCCCGGGGCGCCCAGCTCCACCGTGCTGAAGTCCGGGATGGCGCCGGCCTGCGCCCGGGTGCCAAGCGGCGATCCGCCCACGGCGCCCGCCTGCCCTGCCGTCTCCTCCATCACGCCACCTCCGTGACATCCAGGGCCGAGGTCAGCACCTCGACCGCGTCGCAGCCCGCGAACACGAACGCGTCCACACCGGCCGCCACGAACTCCTCCCGGCGCTCGCCCGGCCTGCCCGCCAGGTAGACCCGCACCGCCGCGGCCGACTTCAGCGCCGCGGCCACCTCCGCCGCCTGCTCGCCGTACACCGCGTCACTGGAGCACACCGCGGCGATCCGGGCACCGCTCCCCGCGAACGCCGCGGCCACCGACTCCGCCGTCACCTGCTCCGAGGCGGTCTCGATCCCGCCCGCCTGGAAGAGGTTGGCGGTGAACGCCACCCGCGCGGTGTGCGCCGCGACCGGGCCCAGCGCGGCCAGGAACACCTTCGGCCGGGCGCCGTCGGCCGCCAGCCGCGCATCGGACCGCGACCGCAGCGCCTCGTACGCATCGTCCCTGCGCACCCGCGGCAGCCCACCGGAACCCGGGCCCGCCGGCGCGGGGGCCGGCTCGCGGTGCACCGGCGGCTCGGCCAGGTGCGGGAACTCGCTGACACCGGTGATCGGTTCGCGGCGGTGCGCCAGATCCTCGCTGCGCCGCCGCCAGGTCGCCGCCAGCCGGTCGCCGAGCATCCCGGAGCGCAGCGCCGCGGCCTGGCCGCCCGCGCCCTCGATCTCCTGGAAGAACTCCCAGCCCTTGCCGGCCAGTTCGGCGGTCAGCTGCTCCACGTACCAGGAGCCGCCCGCCGGGTCGATCACCTTCGACAGATGCGACTCCTCCAGCAGCACCGACTGGGTGTTGCGGGCGATCCGCCGGGCGAACGCGTCCGGCAGGCCCAGCGCGGCGTCGAACGGCAGCACCGTCACCGCGTCCGCGCCGCCCACGCCCGCGGACAGCCCGGCGACCGTGGTGCGCAGCATGTTCACCCACGGATCCCGACGGGTCATCATGACCGTTGAGCTGACGGCGTGTTGACGCTGCGCCGCGGCGCCCGGCGACACCCCGCAGACCTCCGCGACCCGCGCCCACAGCCGCCGGGCGGCGCGCAGCTTGGCGATGGTCAGGAACTGGTCGGCGGTGGCGGCGTAGCGGAACTCCAGCTGCCGGCAGGCGTCGTCGATCCCGAGACCGGCCTGTGTCAGCTCCCGCAGATACGCCACACCGGTGGCCAGCGACGCGCCCAGCTCCTCGGCCGCCGAACCGCCCGCCTCGTGATACGGCAGCGCGTCGACGGCCACCGCCCGCAGCCGGGGCACCTCGGCGGCGCAGCGCACGGCCAGCCGCGCGGTCGCCGCCAGCCCGGCCGGCAGCGCGCCGTCGTCGCCGGTGCGCGCCAGCACACCGAGCGGATCGGCGCCCAGCCCGCCGCCGCCCTCCGGCAGCGCCGCACCGGACTCCCGGTAGAGCTTCAGCAACTCCTCGGCGGCGGCCTCGAATTCCGCGCCCGCGTCCAGCACCACCGGCGCCAGATCCAGATAGACGCCCCGGAGCGCCTCGGCCAGCCCCGCTACCGGTACGCCGCCGTCGCCGACGGTCAGCCATACCGAGGTGACGCCGTTCTCCAGGTCGGCGAGCAGCGCCTCGTTGACGCGCCGCGGATCGGTGCCGGCATGGCGCTGACGGACGTCCCACCCGGAGACGGCGGTGCCCTCGGGGCGTCCCGCCCGTACGAAGGGGGGGAATCCGGGGTGCCCGAGAGCGGACGGCGCGTCCTCGGCGGTATACAGCGGGCGGATGCGGATCCCGTCCTGGAGATCCGTGGCGAGCGCGTCCTCGGCGGCGGCACCGGCGGCCTCGGCGACGCCCGATTTGCGCAGTACGCCTTCGACGAGACGCTGCCACTGCGCTCGATCGGCGTCCGGGAAGGCGGCGGCCAGGGGGAGTTCGGGGGACTCGGCGGTCATGGCAGCAGGCTAGGCGAACGACCGTTAGCTGGAGCAGAGGCAACCGCTGTGACCTTGCACTCGTTGCCCCGGCCGCCCCCGGCGCTGTACAGGAATCCGGCCCTCCGCCCCTGTGTCAACCCCCGGGACGGGCGATTTCCTCCGCCGACATCCGCAACGCCCCGCCCGCCACCTTGTCGGCCGGATGACCCGGATTGCCGGTCCCGGAAAGGCCGGCGCCTACGGCCCCCGTGGAACGTCCACGCCGTCCGAGGCCGTGGGTGGAGCCGGCCGGCGCCCGGCGTTCCCGTGCCGCGCCGGCCCCGAGCGGTAGCGTGGGCCCGGCGCCACACCGAGGAGCGGAATGCCCAGGTCGACCGTCACCCGCACCACGCTCGCCGCCGGCGCTCTCCTGCTGCTCCTGCTGCTGCTCACCGCCGTCGTCCTGCTGGTGCCGGGGCTGCCGCCGGCCGCCCCGCACCGCGCCGCCTGCACGGGACGAGTCCCCGCCTCCTGGTCCGCCGACCCGGCACCCACCGACGCCTTCGCCCGCTACGGCGACGACAACACCCGCACCGACGACTGGACCGGCGGCGACGGCACCCACTCGGTACGGCTCCCGGACGGCCGCACCCTCTGGCTGTTCTCGGACACCTTCCTCGACCGGGTGCAGCCACCGCCCAACTCCCAAGGCCAGCCCTACAGTTGGCGCACTGCGAACAACGGCGGCACCCCCTACCTGCGGCACAACTCGCTGGTGGTGATGTCCCCCGCGGGCCGCCCGGAGCGCACCCTCACCGGCGGCAGTCCGGCCGCACCCGGCCCGTTCTTCCCCGACCCTCCCGGCGGCGGCTGGCGCTGGCCGGTCCAGGCGCGTGTGGAGCCCCGCACCCCCGGCTCGCCCGAGAAGGTGGTCCGGGTGCTGCTGTGGCACCGCGTCCCCGGCACCGGCACCTGGGTCTTCGGGATGCCCCAGGGCACCGAGGTCGCCACCCTCTCCCTGCCCGGCCTCCGCCTGGAGGGCATCGGCCAGACCGTCGACGCGGCCACGGTCGCCGACCCGGGCCGCCGCGTCCTCTATGGCGCCGCGGCCGTCGCCGACCGCGGCTGGACCTATGTCTTCGGCGGCGACGACCCGCCCTCGTCCCCCGCCGACAGCGCCTATCTGGCGCGGGTCCCGGACGGGCGGCTCGCGGACCGCGCGGCCTGGCGGTTCTGGGACGGCGCCCGCTGGCAGCGGCGGCCCGAGCGGGCCGCGCCCGTACTGCACGGCGGCGGCCGGCGCGGTGTCGGCAGCGCCTTCACCGTCGTCCGCGACGGCGCGACCTGGGTGCTCTTCACGATGGACACCCCGGCCGGCGGCACCGCCGGCATCCGCACGATCACCAGCTACTGGTCCTGCTCGCCCCAGGGCCCCTGGCACGGCCCCAACGGGCGGATCACCCCGCCCCGGCCCGCCGGCCCCGACCCGGGGCACATCGCCGTCTACAACCCGCAGGCGCACCCCGAATTCACCACCGGCGGAGCCCTGCTGCTCAGTTACGACGTCAACTGGCTCGGCCCGCCCGGCGTCCCCGCCGACCCGCAGGTCAACGGCGATGTCGCGCTCTACCGGCCGCGCTTCCTGCGCGTGCGGACGGCGCCCGCAAAGCCCTGAAGCGGGCGGCGCCCGTGCCCGTCAACTCCCGTGCTGCTCGCGCCACTTGGCGGCCCGCTCATCGATGTCGAAAGGGACCAGGTTGAGCGGCGGCCCGTCCAGCGGCGCGGCCAGCGCCGCCCGGATCCGGTCGTTGATCTCCGCGAGGATGCGGCGCAGCGCGGCCTCGCTCGGTGCCCGCTCGGCGGCGGCCAGCGCGTCCTCGGCCTCCTTGCGCAGCGCCAGGCTCGCCGGCAGCAGCGAGAGGTGCTCGCGGCTCATCTTCTCCTTGATCCACCACATCTCGTCATAGGGCCGGTCGAGGTGGGGGAGGGGCTTGCCGAATCCGTCGAGACCGTCGAACGCGCCGCGTTCGGCCGCCTCGCGGATCTGCTTGTCGGTCCAGCTCTCGAAGCTGATACCCGGGGGTTTGCGCTCGGTCATCGTGTGCATCTCCCGAGAGGGCGGGCCTGGTCGGCCCTCGTCCTCCCACCGTAGCGGGGCGGACCCCGCCCGAGGTCAGCCGGCCGGGCTCGGGCTGCCGGCGGCGCCCCCGGTCCCGCCGGTGTCGGTCGGGGTCGGCTGGACCACCGGGAAGGCGTTGTTGCCGCCGCACACCATCGGCCCGACGCGGACGCTCCCGCCGACCAGGGTCACCACGACCTGGCCGGGCGGCTTGTTGCCGGGGACCCGGGCGTTGGCGGCGGTGCACACCAGCTGGTTCATCGAGGCCGGGTCCAGCAGCTTGGCGTTCACCGGCAGGGTGATCACGACCGTGCCCTGACCGGTCTCGGCGGTCACCGGCCCGGGGAACTTCGGCACCACACTGGACAGCCCGCGCATCCGCTCGGCGTGGTTCGGCCCGCCCATCAGCAGCTGGATCGCCTGCTCGGGATCCACCGGAGCCTTCGCCGGGCGGGTCGCCGAGCGCAGCCCGGACGGACCGTAGAAGAACAGCTGGACATCGGCCGCGGGCTGGCCCGGCGCCTTCACACCGGTCGCCGGCTCACCGGCGTCGATGACATCGGTGGGTTCGATGCCGCAGCCGGCCAGCGCACCGGCGAGGACGGCGCCCAGGGTGCCCAGGACGATCCGCCGGGGCCCGGGCCCTGTCGTCGCGGGCAGGGTGCGGCGGGAGATCGGGGTACGGAGGGCGGTCATGCGGTGTCGTTCTCTTTCCCGGCAGCGGGGCGCTCGCCCGCCCGGCCGCCAACCTGGTCGTCCTGCTCGCGGTCCGCCGCCGCACCCGCACGGGGGCCGCCGGCGGGCGGCTCTCCGGCGGCCGGCCGGCCGGCTCCCGGCGCGCCGTCCGGTGTCCCGCCGTCCGCTGCCGTATCCGGCCGCAGCGGCAGCTCCACGGTGAACACCGCGCCGCCGTCGGGGGAGTTGGCGGCGCGCAGGGTGCCGCCGTGCAGCCGGACGTTCTCCTGCGCGATGGCCAGCCCCAGCCCGCTGCCCTCCGACCGGGCACGCGCCGAGTCCGCCTTGTAGAAGCGGTCGAAGACATGCGGCAGCACCTCGGGGGCGATCCCGGGGCCGCTGTCGCGGATCTCGATCAGCAGCCGGCCGGCGCCCGGCTCCGGCGCGTGCAGCACCACCCGGACCGGCTCCCCGCCGTGGTGCAGGGCGTTGCCGACGAGATTGGCGACCACCACGTCCAGCCGCCGCGGGTCGAGCCGGGCCCGCACGTCGTCCGGAAGTTCCGCCGCGACCCGCTGCTGCCAGGCCCTGGCCTGGAGGGTCTTGCGGATCGTCTCGGCGACGTCGACCTCGTCCAGGTGGAGCGCGGCGGCCCCGGCGTCGAACCGCGAGACCTCCATCAGGTCCTCCACCATCCGCGCCAGCTTCCCGGTCTCCTGGCTGATCAGCCGGACCGCGGAGGCGGTGTCCGGGTCCAGCGAGTCGGCGTCCTCGTCGAGCACATCGGTGACCGCCGACATCGCCGCCAGCGGCGTGCGCAGCTCGTGCGAGACATCGGCCGCGAACCGCCGGGAGTTCGCCTCCATCCGGCGCAGCTCCGCCATGCTCTCCTCCAGCTTCGCCGCCATGTCGTTGAACGTCCTGGACAGATCGGCGAGTTCGTCGGCGCCCTTGACCTCCAGGCGGGTGTCGAGCTTGCCCTCGGCGATCCGCCCGGCGGCCTGCCGCAGACCCCGTACGGGCCGCAGCACCCCGCGCGCCGCGAACAGCGGCAGTATCACGGCCAGCGCGAACGCCGGCAGTGCGCCGCCGCGCGCGGCGCTCACCAGCGCCTCGACATTGGCCTCCTCGGCGCTCAGCGGCAGCTGCGCGTACACCGTCAGCGCGGACGCCGCACCGTCCGACTGGCGCACCGGCATCCCGATCAGCAGCCAGGGGGCGCCGTCGCGGTCGATGCGCTGGAAGACCGGCACCCGGCGTTTCTCCACCGACGTCTTGAAATCGGCCGGCACCACCATCTCGCGCCGCAGCCCGCCCTGGTCGCTGTCCGGGACGCCGTTGTAGTGCACCGTGATGTCCCAGTCGCGGGACTTCCCCGACCGCTCCAGCTGCACCCGGAAGGAGTCCAGGTCCGTCTGGGACGGCGGTACCGCCAGCTCCGGCGCCAGCGAATTGACCTGGGCCCGCAGGTCGTTGACGGCCCCGTCCTGGGACCGCTGGAGGATGGCGTTACGGGCCTCGCGGTAGGTCAGCCCCGCGGTGGTCAGCGCGCTGACCGCGGCCACGAGCAGGAACGCCACCACGAGCCGGGCCCGCAGCCCGCGCGGTACCGAGAGGCCCGGCAGCAGCCGGCCCAGCCGGCCCTTACGCTTCACAGCGGCCCGAAGCGGTAACCGAACCCGCGGACGGTCTGGACGTAACGGGGGCTGCGCGGGGTGTCCTCTATCTTCGTCCGCAGCCGCATCACACAGGCGTCCACCAGCCGCGCGTCGCCGTGGTAGCTGTGCTCCCAGACGTGCTCCAGCAGCTGCTGGCGGCTGAAGACCTGTCCCGGGGTCGCGGACAGGAACAGCAGCAGCTTCATCTCGGACGGCGCCAGCGCCAGGTCCTGGCCGCTCTTGGTGACGACCAGACCCGCCCGGTCGATGGCCAGCTCGCCGTAGGTCTCCACAGGAGAGGGCCCCGGCTCGGTGGCCGGGGCGCCGTCGGCGGGCAGTGCCGTACGCCGCAGCACCGCGCGGATCCGGGCCTCCAGGACTTCACCGCGGGCCGGTTTGACGATGTAGTCGTCGGCTCCGGCCTCCAGGCCGAGCACCACATCGAGGTCGTCGCCGCGGGCGGTGAGCATGATGATCGGCAGCTGCCGCTCGGCGCGGATCAGCCGGCAGATCTCGAACCCGTCTTTACCCGGCAGCATCAGGTCCAGCAGTACGATGTCAGGGCGGAAGCCTGGCAGTGCTGCCAGCCCCTCCTCGCCGCTTGCCGCCGCCGCCACGTCATGGCCGCGTCGCCGCAGTGCGAGGCTCACTCCGTCCCGTACGGCGGCGTCGTCCTCGATCAGAAGTACTCGTGGCATGGGTCCAGTATCAATAAGTTTCATGATGGATCCGTAACAGGCGCATCCTGTCCCGAGTCCTGTGCATCTGTGGGGGTGTAGGCGGCGAGAGTGCGAGGGCGCACGCACCGCCGTTGAGGTACGCAGACCAGCAGAGCATATGAGGGCGGGATCGAACATGGCAGGGCGCTTCGGGACGGGACGGCGTTTCTTCGGGATAGAGAGCGGCATCATCGGCGTGACCACGGCGGCCGTGGCGTCACTGGCGGTCGCGGGGGCCTTCGCCTTCCTCCAGCCCGGCGCCACCGCCAAGGCCGAGGCCGACACCGTCGATGCCGCCCGGAAGTCCGCCCAGCCGGTCCGCACCGCACCCGTCGATCCGTCCATCTCCCACGCCTCGGACCGCCCGGGCCGCAGCCTGAACATCACCATCGACGACGGCCCGGACCCGGTCTGGACCCCGAAGGTGCTGGCGGTCCTGAAGAAGTACGACGTCAAGGCGACCTTCTGCATGATCGGCCCGCAGGCCAAGGCGCACCCCGACCTCGTCAAGAAGGTGGTCGCCGGCGGGCACCGGCTCTGCGACCACACCGTCAACCACAACACGGCCATGGACCACCGGTCGGAGAAGTACCAGTCCGCGCAGATACTCGACGCCCAGAAGATGATCGAGGACGCGGCGGGCGGCGCCAAGGTCGACTACTACCGCGCCCCCGGCGGCGCCTTCACCCCGTACAGCCGCAAACTGGCCGCCGATCACGGCATGCGCCCGCTGGGCTGGAACGTCGACAGCAAGGACTTCGAAGGCGGCAGCGTCGCCAAGATAGAGGCGACCGTCCGTGGCGAACTCCGCAACGGCCCGACCGTCCTCTTCCACGACGGCGGCGGCAACCGCGCCCGGACGGTCGCGTCCCTGGACCGCCTGCTGCCGTGGATGAAGGAGCAGGGCTACGGCTTCGGGTTCCCGAAGCGGTAGGTCCCGACGGGCGGTGCGCGGGGGCCGGTCCCTTCGACGCGCTGCCGCTCGTGCGTGACGGGCCGGTGACCACCGGCCCGTCACGCACGAGCGGCAGCCGCGCACTGCGGGCAGCCGGCGAACTCCGCCCCGACAGGCCCCTTTTACGCCCTGTGTCCCTGCCGTGCCTGTTGGTGACGCCGTGCCCGCTGACGCCTCGCCCTGACGGGCGCCGCCCGTCACGCCGCGCCGAACAGCTCCGCCAGCCCGCGCTCCACGCCCAGGTACTCCTGCTCGCGCCCGGCCGGCACCGCCTCGTACGAGCGGGCCAGGAACTGCCGCACGTCCTGTGTCCTCAGCTGGACCATGGCGATGCCCTCGTCCGCATGGAACTCCATCACCGTGCGCTCCGGACCCGACGGCCGCACCCGTACGTCGCCCCGGCCGGCCGGCATCCGCAGCCCCTCGGCGAGCAGTTCACGGGCGAACGCCCAGTCCACCGCCGCGCCGTCCAGGGAGATCTCCGGCGGGAAGGACATCCGCACCGCCAGCGGATCGGCGCGCTGGTAGTGCAGCACCGCGGGCACCGCATGCGAGCCGAGCGAGGTCGCGAGGAGGCGGACCTGGACGGCTTGCTCGATGGCGGTGTTCATCGCGGCTGCTCCTCACGGCTGTCGGCGCACGGGTCTGGGCGCGGTCATCCAGTAGGACGGTGTGCCCGCGCCCGCCGTGCACGCGACAGGGGTGTGATCTGCGTCATGCCGGCCGATATCATCCGGAACCCCGCCATCCGGAACCCCGCCATCCGGATCTCCGTCAGGACGGGTGCGCCAGGAACTCGTCCAGGATCCCCGGCGTCACCGCCGCCGCGAATCCCGGTGCGTCGGCCTCCGCGAGATCCGGAATGCGATAGCCCTCCTCGCCCGCCGCGACCGCAGCCGTGAGCGTGACCAGACCGGCCCGGCGGGTGAACGGCGACGTGGTCAGCGTCCAGGCCGCGACGGCCTCGCGCCGCAGCGCCAGGGTGTCCCGGCTGAAGGTGCCCGACCGGGTGACCAGATAGCGGCCGGCGATCCCGTGCCCCAGATTCCGGTACGCGTCCCGCGCCAGCCACAGCACGGCCGCCGTGCTCAGCGCCGCGTAGATCCACGCGGCGTGCAGCAGGACAGGGGTGAACGCCGCCCCGAGGCCCGCGAGCAGGACGGTTCCCGGCAGCACCGCGAACACCAGCCCGCGCACCCGGCGCCGGCGCAGCGCGACCCGGGGGTGCGGCAGCAGCTGCGCCGCGCCCGGTCCGTGCGTCAACTCCGCGTCGGGGAACGGGGAACGCAGCGTCCCGCCCGCCACCCGGACCGCCTCCCGCCGGGGTGCCGGCGGCAGCAGCACGCTGCGCTTGCGGTTCTCCTCCTTGTCGCCCAGGCCGCCCGCCACCGCGCGGACCGTCGCCCCGCCGCCGGCCCGCAGCAGCAGCGGCTCGCGCAGCAGCACACCGCGCAGCCGGGCGCGCTCGATCGTCACCGACCGGGTGGTGAGCAGTCCCCGGCGCACCTGCAACGTCCGCGCGTCGGACCACTCCAGGCAGTAGCTCCACCAGTTCTCGACGTAGAGGACGACCGCGCCCACCGAGCCCAGGGCGATGATCGCCAGCAGTGCCGCGGGGATCGTCAGCCACAGCATCCCGGTGCCGAACTCGGTGAACGCCCGCTGTACAAAGCCCAGTTTCCAGGGCTCGATACCCATCTCGTGCAGCGCCCGGTAGACCGACCCGGCCGCCACGAACACCCCGCCGACGACCCAGAACGTCAGCGGCGCGTACCGCAGCCAGCGCCAGCTGATCCGCGCCAGCACCGGGTCCTCGGTGACCTCCGCGGTGCCCGCGCGCGCCAGCAGCTCCGTGCGCAGCCGGTCGGCCTCGGCCACTGTGAGGGCCTCCAGCGACAGTTCGCCGGAGCCTTCCCCCGAGCCCGCCGTACCGGCCCGCAGGACGGTGACCCCCAGCAGCCGGTGCAGCGGTGTCGCGGTCAGGTCGACGGTACGGATGCGGTGCAGCGGCACACTGCGCAGCCGCCGGGTCAGCAGCCCGCTGCGCACGTCGAAGGTCTCCCGGGTGACCCGGAAGTCCGTACGGGCCCAGCGGATCAGCCCGATCGCGGTGACCACGGCGAACGAGGCGGCGACGGCGGCGAGCGTGATCCAGGCGCCCGAGCTGATCCGGCCGCCGGTCGCCAGCGCGGTCAGCCCCAGCGAGCCGAGCGGCGCGCCCATCCAGCCGCAGTGCACCAGCAGCGTACGGGCGTCCAGGCGGCGCCATTCGGGGGCGGGCGCGGTGGCGGTGGCCGCCGGTGCGCCGGCGTACGGGCCGAGACCCTGCGGGGTGTTCACGCGGCATCACCCGGCACGTCCTGCGCGACCTCGCCGATCCGGCGGGACAGCTCCTCCGCGTCCGCGCACGACAGCCCGGCGATCTTGATGTCACCCGCGGTGGAGGCGGTGGTGACGGTCACCGTCGCCAGCCCGTACCGCCGCTGTATCGGGCCGCGGACGGTGTCCACGGTCTGCACCCGGGACAGCGGTGCGATCCGCCGCTTCTGCCAGAACCAGCCGCCTGCCGCGTAGACCGCGCGATCCCCCAGCTCCCATGCGTGCACCGCATACCGCCAGCGCGGCATCACCGCGAGATAGCCCACCGCCGGCAGCACCAGCACGACCAGCAGCAGCGGCCCCAGCCACGGCAGCGCGCCCGGGAAGAACAGGAGCGACAGCACCGCCATCACGAGCGCGGTCAGCAGCATCGGACCGCTGAGCGTCAGCAGCGCCTGGGTCCGCCACCAGCTGCGGGCGCGGGGATCGACGCGGTGGCGGGGCGGGCGCAGCAGCGGGGCGGCGGCGTGCTCGGGCATGAGGGGTCACCGTTTTCCAAGTCATTCGTATTGGATGGCGGTACGTTATAACGGTACAAGCGACTTGTAAAAGCGGGCCGGTCACCGACGGACGGCACGACGGCAAGCCGCACCACGCTGCAACGAAGGGAGGCCGCCCGTGCCCAAGAAGGTGGATCGCGAAGCCAGGCGGCAGGAGATCTCCGCGGCGCTCTGGCGGATCGCGAGCACCCGGGGCATGGACAGCGCCAGCCTGCGCGATGTCGCAGCCGAGGCCGGCATCTCGCTCGGCCGGCTCCAGCACTACTTCCGCACCAAGGACGAGATGCTGCTGTTCGCCCTGCGGCACATCAACCGGCTGGCCACCGACCGCATCCGCGACCGCATCGAGGCCCTCGCCGAGGCACCCACGCCCCGGGACGTGCTGCGCGCCTGCCTGTCCGGCATGCTCCCCCTCGACGAGGAGAGCCGCACCGGCCTCCTGGTCGGCGCCGCCTACTACTCCCGTGCCGTCCACGACCCCGCCCTCGGCGCCGAGGCCCGCGACGGCATCCCCAAGCTCCGCGCCTTCTTCGCCGACCAGCTGCGGCAGGCCGCCGACCGCGGCGAAGTGCCGCCGGAACGCGCCACCGAGGACGAGGCGATGCTGCTGATCAGCCTCACCGACGGCCTCGCCACATACGTCCTGCTCGGTGTGCACGGCCCGGACGATGCGCTGCGCATCCTGGACGGCCATCTCGCCGGCCTCTTCGGCGACCGCACCCCACCGGTGGACCCGCCTCGGGAGGACGCCCCGTGACGCCGCGCGGGAACGCCGCTCTGTAACGGTGTTCCCGAACGGTGTTCCCGCCATCTGCGGCCGGCAGTGGACTTGACCTCTGGAGGAATACCGGAACCGGCTCGCCGTGCTCGCGCCGTCTGCGATCCTGTCGTCCGACCGTCGCGCATGACCTGCACCCCGCCGGACCGGGCCGGGCGCCCACGCGCGTCACCAGCAGGACCAAGGGGAGGCCGCAGTGCCGTACATCGGTGAGATCTGGCGGGTGGAGCGAGGCGCGGACGTGGTCGGTGAAATCACCGTCACCCAGGCGGACTTCCCATGGCTGAACGGCAGCTTCGCCCCCGGCCCGGCCTTCGCCGAACTGGAACCGCACTTCAGCCGCGAACTCGCCCTGCTCGACACCATCGACGACGACCCGACGGCCTGGGAGGACGCCTACAGCCGCGCCGCCGACGGCGTACGCCTGGTGGCCCCGGCCGGCCCCGTCGCCGAGTTCCTGCTGCACATCGAGGACGACGCCGCGTGGTTCCGCTGGAGCGACGAGCCGTTCGCGGGGGAGTGAGGAACCCGGTCCAGGGGGAGTGACGGGACGGGCTCGGGGGAGCGACGGGACCGGTCTGGGGGAGTGACGGGACAGGCTCGGGGGCGACGGGACCGGCTCGGGGGCGACGGGACCGGCCCGGCGGGACTGCGGGAAGAGGCCGCCCGCCCTCGCCACGCAGGCCCCCGAAGACCCTCCGTCACTCCATCAGGCTCCCCAGCCGTCCCTCCAGCACCACCAGCAACTCGCCCAGCGCAGCGGACAGTTCCTCCTGCCGCTCGTCCCCGATGCCGGCCAGCAGCGCCGCCTCGTAGCGCAACTGCTCGGGCAGCAGCCGGTCGATGGTCTCGCGCCCTTCGGCCGTGAGCGACAGATGCGCGACCCGGCGGTCCCGGTCGTCCGGCCGACGGCTGATCAGCCCGCGCTCCTCCAACTGCCGTACGCGCTTGGTGACCGCCGCCCCGGAAGCGAACGTCTCACGGGCCACCCGGCCGGGCGTCAGCTCCCGGTCCATCCGGCGCAGGGTGCCCAGGATGTCGAACTCCGGCCGGGTGAGCCCCGCCCGCCGCAGTGGTGCGTCGGCAGCCTGCTGGAGCAGCGCGGAACAGCGGTTGAGCCGCCCGATCACCGCCATCGGGCCGGTGTCCAGCCCGGGGTGCACCTGCTGCCACTGGCGCAGCACCCCCGCGACGATGTCCTCGGTCACCCGCACTCTCCTCTCGGCACCTTCGTACGGCTCCTGTCCCGGCAGCGTCGTACGGCCGTACACCCCGCATACCGGCCATGCCGTACGGCCGTCCGCCCGGTCCCGGCGACGGCCCTGCCCTCATTGTGCCTGCCACCCGGCACCCGCCGCCGCGCCGGGCGGACGGGCGCGTCAGGCCGCCAGCGCGGGCACGGACAGCCGCCGGACCAGGCCCGCCAGCGTCCGGTGCCCCTGCTGCTCGGCGCGCGCGATCCGCTCCTCGGGGAGCGCCCGCTGCCACCACTCGCCGGCCGCCACCTCGGCTGCCTCCCGCAGCTCGACCAGGCACCCGGCGAGCCGGTCGCGCGCCCAGTCGGCCTCCCGCGCCTGGTCCGCCACCAGCTCCGACGCCCAGGACGTCCCCGGCCCGGGCACCGCTCCCGCTCCCGTACCCGGCCCCGCGGCCAACAGCCGGGACGCAGCTGCCTCCGCCGCCGCGAGCCGCTCCAGCGCGCTGTCGATACGGTCGGCGGCCCGCCGGTTGGTGACCAGCACACAGCAGGCCAGCCCGACCGCGGCGCCCACCACGGTGTCGATCCACCGGTCGGCGATCAGCGTCGACGCCGGCAGATGCCTGCCGAACTCGGTCAGCAGCAGCGCCATGGGCGTGACACACACCGAGCCGAGCCAGTAATTCCGGGTGATCGTGGCCTCCGCACCGAGCTGGAAGGCCAGCGCCAGCGCGATCATCGTGAGCTGCCCGGTGTGGATCAGCGGCAGCAGGGCGGTGAACAGCACCAGCCCCAGCAGGTTCCCGAGGGTGCGCTGCACCGCGCGCTGCCAGGAGAGCGTGGTGTTGGCCTGGTAGATCGACGCCGCGGTCACCACGGCCCAATACGGATGCCCGACCCCCACCGCCATCGACGTCCAGCCCGCCAGCACGCACCCCACCGCGACCCGCGCCCCGATGGGCAGCAACGGCGAACCGGGCGCAAGGCGCGCGAGGACCGCCCTTACGCCATGGGGGCGCCCAGGGGCGGGACGACGCAGACCGGGGGAGGAGGGAGCCAGGCGGTCACCGGCACCGGGGGCGGCGAGGAGCCCGCCGACCGGACGGTCGATGGCGGCCTCGGCCGCCACGCCGGCCGGCTCCTCGGCCAGGCCCGCGGACGGCGACCCCGCAGGCACCGGCCGCCCGCTCCGCAACTCCCTCGCCCACCCGCCGAACCGCTCCGCCGCCGCCTCCGCGCCGCCCGGCAGATCCGCGTCCCCCAGCGCCGACTCGGCCTGCGCCAGCAGCCGTTCCAGCTCCGCCCGCGCCGCCGCCTTCTCGGGGGTACCCGCCGGAACCAGGAACAGCGTGTGCCACGCGGCATTCACCGCCGCCGCGGTCGCATGCCGGGCCTGCGCCACCCCGGCCGGATCCGTACCGCGAACCGCCCGCGTCGCTCCCGTCCTGTCCGGGGCGGCCCCGGTTCCCGTACGCAGCAACCCGGCGGCGGCCTCCAGCGCCCGCGCGGTGGCGATCCGCTCCGGCCCCTGCGGCCGTACCAGTGCCGGCGCCATGCACACCAGCCACGCGAACGCCCCGGCGCCGAGCGCGAGCCCCAGATGCGCCGGCACCTCCGCGGGCCGCTGGGGCACGAAGAATGCCGACGCCGCGATGAACGTCAGGATCAGATTCCCCGGCGGCCCGATCCGCGTCGCATCGCAGACCACCTTGTGCACCGCGGCCACCAGCGACGCCAGCACGACCAGCACCGCGGCCGACGCGACCAGCGACGCCGCGGTCAGCGCGACGCCCAGGCTCGCGACCATCCCGAGCACCACCCACCACAGCGTCCGGGCCCGCGCCGCGTATGGCAGCCCGTGCGCGTACAGCGCGCACATCGCCCCCGCGGAGGTGTAGAGCACCAGGTCCAGCCGCCCCAGAGCGAACAGCGTCAGATCGGGGACCGCCAGCGCCACCACCGCACTGAGCGCCGGCTTGTGCCAGATGTCCACCGGCCGCCGCAGCCGCACCGTGCTCCGGACCGGCAGCGGCCGGAATCGCACCGGACCCGGCACCGCCGTCCCCGGCGCGTGCGGCACGTGCCGCACGCGCCGCACGTGCGATGTATGCGGCACGTGCGATGTATGCGGTGCGTGCGATGTATGCGGTGCGTCCTTCGGGTTCTGCGAGCCCCGCGGGCTGTTCGGGTTCTGCGAGCCCTGCGAACTGTTCGGGCTCTGTGGTCTCTTCCTCAGCTTCCTCGTGATCGCGGCAGGCTTGGCGTGCTTCCCCATGGCGAAAAGATTAGCAGGTGTTTTACAAGTAAAAGACATGGCGCCCGTCACCCCTCGACGGCGCGCGAGAATAGCCACGTGCCAACCGCCAAGAACACCAAAGCGACCCCCGCGCCCACCTCCCCCGACCGCCGCCGCGAACTCCTCACCATCGCGGCCGAGGTGTTCGCCGACCAGGGTTACAACGCCACCACCGTCCGCCGTATCGCGGACCGGGCCGGCATGCTCGCGGGCAGCCTCTACTACCACTTCGACTCCAAGGAATCGATGGTGGACGAAATCCTCGCCACCTTCCTGGACGAACTGTGGGCCGGATACGACGCGGTGCTCGCCGCACACCTCGGCCCCCGCGAGACCATCGAGGCGCTGGTCACCGAGTCCTTCCGGGAGATCGACCGACACCGCTCCGCCGTCGCCATCTACCAGAAGGAGGCCAGGCACCTCGCCACCCAGCCCCGCTTCGGCTATCTCACCGATTCCCAGCGGAAGTTCGAAAAGGCATGGCTGGGCACCCTGGAACGCGGCGTCGCCGAAGGCGTCTTCCGCAGCGACCTCGACATCCGGCTGACCTACCGCTTCCTCCGCGACACCGTCTGGGTAGCCGCCAGCTGGTACCGGCCCCAGGGCCGACACAGCCCGGAAGAGATCGCCCGCCAGTACCTCTCCATGGTCCTCGACGGCGTCGCACTGCGCGCCTGAACCGCTCCGGGGCCGGGTCCTCTGATCAGGGGGTGCCCTGGGTCAGGGGGTGCCCTGGGGCAGGGCTTGCTGTGGGCCAGGGGTTGCCGTGAGCGAGGGCGTGTCCCGCATGGTCTTGGATGGGCGCGTCCTGGACGTCCTGGACGGGGGCCTGTCTGTCCCGCCAGGGGACGGTTCGTCAGCCTGGGAGGGTGCTCGCCAGGAAGGGGCGGTTCGTCAACCCGGGAAGGTACTCATAGGGACGGAACGGCTCGCCCGTAGGGATGCCTGTGGGGAATGACTTGCCTGCCGGGAACGGTTCGCCGGCAGGAAAGCGTTAGCCGGCAGGAATCGGTTCCTCGATGGCGAAGTTCGTCAGCAGGGCACGGTCTTGACGTACAAAGCCCGCGGCCCCGCAACCGTCCCGTACCGCACATCCTTCGTCGCGCCCTGCGGCAGCCTGCCGTGCGGATTGGCCCGATGCGGGACGACGATGGTGTAGCACGCGGCCCGCTTCGCGCACAGATTGGTCAGGCGTACATAACGCTGCTGGCCCTGGTTGAAGAACTTCCGCACCTTCACGCACCGCGGCACCTGCTCGGCGGCCACCGCCTCCGACGCCATGGACAACGTGAGCGACGCCGTGCACGCCGCACCCGTCAGCGCCATGGCAATGATCTTCCGCATGCGATCTCTCCCCCTGACAGCGCCGGCAGTCCCGATGGCCCGGCCGTCCCCGCCGGCCTCGATGCCCCTGCCGCCCTGGCTGTCCGTACTGCTTCTGATGGAAAACTCCCCCAACGGCGATGGGAAGGCCGACTATCCCGGCCCTGATGTGGATGTCCCGTGACTCCGCCCATTCTGCATACGCAGCTGCCGGAATTCAGCCCTCGCAACCCCATGGCAGAGCATCAGCGACGCAACAGCGACCCATTCGAAACCGGACCGCGCCCGTAATCAGGGAACCGAAACAACCCGATACGGGCCGTATCCGCCGCATCACCCCAGGGGTACGCCAGCCGCACCTCAGGAGCACACCAGGCATGCGCCAGGCTCGCACCAGGCATGCGCCAGGCGCTCCGGCCCCGGCGCCCCCTCGCGCTCAATCGTCCGCGGACGGTCGAGCCGTCACCACCTTCAGGCCCCGATCCGCGAACTCCCGACGCATCGACTCCTTCGCTCCGCCGTCCGTGATGAACGTGTCGAAGACATCCGCGTCGCCGACCCTGGCGAAGCAGCGCTCACCGATCTTCGACGAGTCCGCGACCACCACCGCACGCCGGGAACGCTCGGCCATGAGGCGGTTGACCCGGGCTTCCGCCTCGTCGTGCACCGTGGCGCCCATCATCGGGTCCATGCCATTGGCTCCGATGAACGCGATGTCGATGGAGATCTGCTGTAGTACCAACTCGCTGAAGGGGCCCACCAGTTCAAACGACCGCGAGTGTGCCACGCCGCCGGTGAGAACGATCTTGATTTGCGGTCGCACCGCCAGCTCATTGGCGATGTTGAGAGAGTTGGTGACGATCGTCAGATGCGGTTGCGGCCCCGCCTCCGCGAAGTCCGGACGGGTGGCGAGCGCCCGGGCGATCGCGGTGGTCGTCGTCCCCCCGCTCAGCCCGACCACATCCCCACGCTCGACCAGCTTCGCCGCCGCTTTCGCCACGGCCTCCTTTTCCGCCGATCTGTGTGCGTGCTTGTAACGAATGGGAAGGTCGTACGCCACCGAGCTGAGCACCGCCCCGCCCCGGGTGCGGGTCAGCAACTGCTGCTCGGCGAGGGCATCCATGTCGCGCCGCATCGTGGCAGCCGAGACTTCCAGCTCGGTCGCCGCCTCCTCGACATCCACCCGGCCTCGATCCCCGAGCAGCTCAAGCAGTGCGTTCATTCGTTCATGGCGCTTCATGGCGCGAGCCTAATTCGTTTCCACCGACCACGGTGCGCGCCGAGGGATGCCTATAGCGCCCACCGCCCCGGCTGTCCCCGAGCCCAGCCTCCATGCGATCGCACCGCCGATCCCACCGCCGGAGCCAGGACGGAACACCTCATCCATCACTCGTCGCTCCTGCCGTACAGCGGTCCCATCACACGTTGTTCCTGTCGCTGCTGTCGCTGCTGTCGCTGCTGTCGCTGCTGTTGCTCCCGTTGCTCCTCGTTCTGATCGCTCCGTGCCCGTCACTTGTCCACCCTTCCTTTTGCCTCTCCGCCCTTCCTCGCTCTGCTCCACACGCCGCTCGTCATGCCGCGCCCGGGGAAAGGCACCGAGCCAGTGCCACGCGCTGGTCGTCCGGCAGATGGTCACCGAGCGGCGATGGGCGTGGGCTGTGCTCGCCGTCGCAGATCCAGCCGCCGCTGTCGGGGGCGAGCGACCATGGCTCGGCTCCCCACACCGCGTGCCCCTGGAGCAGGCTCTGGGCCAGTGGTTCGCATCCTGCGGGGGCCCCTGGGCCACGAGCGTCGCGGACACCACGGCGATGGCTTCATCGGGCATGTCGGTGTCGCCGAGGGCGGGAAGCAGCAGGAGCAGTCGCGGGTGCCGGTCGGTTACCCCGATCGCCCCGGACGGGGAGTCGATCAGGGCGGCCAGCTCCGGCCAGCACAGCCCGGGGCCGATGCGGTCCTCGTCGTCGCTGGCGAGTACCAGGTCGTGTGCCCAATCCGGGTGGCTGAGGAAAAAGTCCGTGGAGTTGTACTCCTCACTGTTGTTGTAGTGGATGGTGATGCTGTGGCCTCCGGCCAGCGGGATGCTGAAAGCGGGCCAGGCGGATGTGTCGTGGAGGGTGTCCAGCAGAGCGCCGGCGTCCGCCGCATCCACCCCGAAGGACGCCGCCGGCAGTCCTTCGTAGAGATTCGCGAGGCGCGCTGCCCAGAAGCCGGGCTCCTTGAGCAGGGGCAGTCCGTCCACGACGGGGGATGAGGCGTAGATGCGCCGTGCCGTGACCATGCGCTGATTGTCGCGGCAGCGGATCGAACTCCCTCGTCCGTCACCCCCGTTGCTCACTTCCTTCTGCCGGATTTCCTGTCCTTACCCCTTCCTTCTGTTCACTCCCTCGGGCTCTCCGACTCTCCGAAACTCTGGGGCCTCACCCCCGGGCGGTTGCTTCGACGGTGCGCAGACCGGGGACCGTCGCCGGAGTACCCAGTACTCCGAGCAGTCGTGCGGCCTCCTGGGCGACCGCTTCCCGGGCGGGCTTGACGTACTTCCGGGAGTCGACGAGGGCCGGGTCCGCTTCCAGGGTGCGCCGTATCGAGTGGGTGAAGACGGAGACCAGGTGCGTGGAGATATTGATCTTCGTCATTCCGGCGGCGATGGCGCGCCGCAGTTCGTCGTCCGGTACGCCCGACGAGCCGTGCAGCACCAAGGGCACCGGCAGCGTCGCGCGCAGCGCCGCGATCAGGTCCTTGTCCAGTTCTGCGGTGCGCTCGTGCATGGCGTGCGAGGAGCCGACGGCGACGGCGAGCGCGTCCACTCCGGTGGCGCGGACGAAGGACAGGGCTTCGTCGGGGTCGGTGCGTACGCCCGGTGCGTGCACGCCGTCCTTCCCGCCCACCTTGCCGAGCTCCGCCTCGACATAGACGCCGCGGTCGTGGCACCAGGCCGTGAGCGCGGCCGTCGCGGAGACGTTCTCCTCGTAGGGCAGCGCCGAGGCGTCCACCATGACCGAACCCACGCCGGCCGCGACTCCCTGGTGGACCAGTTCGGCATCGGTGATGTGGTCGAGGTGCACCGCGATCCGTGCGGTGGAGTGCTCGGCGAGGGCGAGCGTGGCTCGGGTGATGGGCAGCAGGCTGCCGTGGTAGCGGATGCAGTTCTCGCTGATCTGGAGGATCAGAGGGATGTCCGTGCGCTCTGCGGCGGTGACGAGCGCCTCGGCGGTTTCGAGATGGATGACGTTGAAAGCCGCGGCACCGACCCTCGCTTCACGCGCGGCGTCGACGATGGCTGAGGTGGGGACTAGGGGCATGGGGTCCTGACTCCCTTGTGGAAGGGGTGAGTTGGTGGTGGGGGCAGGGGAAGGGGGACGCGGGTATGGGAGAGGGCGGTGGGCTAGGACGCGGTCGGTTCGTGGAGCATCACCGAGCGCGTGAGGCTGCGCGGGTTGTCCGGGTCCAGGCCGCGGGCGCGCGCCCGCTCGAGCGCCAGTCGCTGCACGAGCACCAGGTCGGCGAGCGGATCGCGCGCATGGCACACGAAGCGTGCACCGGTCCGCGCCACATCGGCCTCCAGCCCCTCCGGCGCCTGGCCGAACACCCAGGTCACCCGGCCCGGAGCAGCTATGGCGATCGGGCCGTGGCGGTACTCCATCGCGGGATAGGACTCCGTCCAACTCTGCGATGCCTCGCGCATCTTGAGCGCGGCCTCATTTGCCAGGCCGTACGTCCAGCCCGTGCCGAGGAAGGAGAACTGCTCGGCGTCCACCCACTCCTTCTCGATCGGCGCCGCGAGTGCTTCCTCGGCGTCGCGCACCGCCCGGGTGACGTCCTCGCCGACGTGTGCGCGCAGCAGCGTCAGTGCGGTGGTCGCGAAGCGGGTCTGTACGACGGACTGCTCGTCGGCGAAGGGCAGCGCGACCGTCTCGTCCGAGAGCGTGACCGCCGGCGTCTCCGGATCGCCGATGATCGTCACCGTCGGGATCCGCCCCTTGACCGCTTCCAGCACGCGGAGCACCTCGGTGGTCGTCCCCGAGCGCGTGATGGCCACCACCGCGTCGTAGTCGCGGTCGCTGCCAAGGAACGCCTCCGAGGCGGGGAACGGGTCCGTCACCCCCAGCCCGGCGCCCTCGCGCAGTGCCGCATACGACTGGGCCATGAACCAGGAGGTCCCGCACCCGACGACGGCCACGCGCCGGCCGGCAGCGGGCAGTGGGCCGCCGGCGGCGCCGATCCGCGCGGCCCCCCGCCAGGTCTCCGGCTGGCTGCGCAGCTCCTGCTCCATGTACGAGGTCTCGCTCATGGCATGCCCTCCCGTGATCGTGTGATCGATGCGTCGGCTGTGCTGCTTTGAACTGCAAGATTTCTGTTCGTTGCAATCGACTCTACGCAGTCTCGCGGCGTTGATCCATCCCTCGTGCGGGTGGATGCAGCAGAGAGGAGCACGCATTGTGGGGCGGATCCTTGCCGTAGGGGTTGGGCGCGGGCCGGCACTGGGTATGGCGAAAAGCAGAGCATAGTCTGTTGACAGCTGCGTGAAAGGTGGCTGATATTCGCGAGATCAGTCATGCAGTCCCGTCCACGGCCCGTGACGCAGTCACCCGAGACCCGTCACGCAGTTACGCAGATACGCAGCAAGGACGTTCCGCCGCACATAAGGACTCCGTATGTCCACTGCCCCGCTCCCCGCGACGCCCCCGCCGCAGCCGTCGTCCACGACCGCGCGCCGCACCGGCCGGCTGTTCGCGCTCACCGGCGCCGTCGTAGGCGTCATCTACGGCTATGACACCGGCAGCATCTCCGGTGCCCTCGTGTTCCTGAGCAAGGACTTCAACCTCACCGAGACCGAAAAAGGGCTGGTCAACAGCGTCCTTGTGTTCGGTTCGATTCTCGGCGCGCTGATCGGCGGCAAGCTCGCCGACGCGCTCGGCCGCAAGGCCGCGATGCTGATCGTCGCCGGCTCGTACGCGGTGTTCGTCGCGCTGTCCGCCGTCGCCCCCAATGTCGAGACGCTCGACGCGGTCCGATTCCTGCTCGGCGTCGCCATCGGCATCTCGATCGTCGCCGCCCCGCTCTATGTCGCCGAATCCACCCCGGCCCGTATCCGGGGCGCCTCCGTAGCCGCGTATCAGGTGGCGACCGTCGTCGGCATCGTGATCACGTATTTCGTCAACTGGGGCCTGTCCGGCGGCGGTCACTGGCGCTGGATGCTCGGCCTCTCCGCGATTCCCGCGGCACTCGTGGTGATTCCGCTGCTCCGCCTTCCGGACACGCCCCGGTGGTACGTCCTCAAGGGGCGCACGGAACGGGCCGTCGAGGTCATGGCGACGACCGACCCGGACGTCGATCCGCGCGCGGAGGTGGCCGCGGTGCAGGTCGCACTCGCCGCGGAGAGCGGCGGCTCGGTGCGCTCGATGCTGCGCAAGCCGTACGCCCGCGCCGCGTTCTTCGTCGTCGGCCTCGGCTTCTTCTGCCAGATCACCGGCATCAACGCCGTGACGTACTACAGCCCGCAGATCTTCGAGGAGATGGGCTTCACCGGCAACGGCCAGAATTTCCTGCTGCCGTCCTTCGTCGAACTCGCCTCGCTGGCCGCGGCGGTGCTCGCCATCCTCATCATCGACCGCCTCGGCCGCCGGGTGGTGCTGCTCTGCGGGATCGGCACGATGGCGGTGATGCTCGCCGTCCTGACCGTCGTGTTCAGCACGGGAGATCTGCACGGCACCACCACGTGGGTGGGATTCGGCGCCATCCTCCTGTTCACCGCCGCCTTCAACTTCGGCTTCGGGTCGCTGATCTGGGTCTACGCGAGCGAGGCGTTCCCCGCCCAACTGCGCTCCACGGGAGCATCGGTGATGCTCACCGCCGACCTGGTGGCCAACCTGCTGATCGCCCAGTTCTTCCCCTCCCTCATGGCCAAGGCGGGCGCCGCGGCGACCTTCGCCGGCCTGGGGGTGCTCGCGCTGGCCGCCCTCGTCTTCGCCGCGTTCACCGCGCCCGAGACCAAGGGGCGCCAGCTGGAGGAGATTCAGGATTACTGGCGCAACGGCGGGAGCTGGCCCGACACTTCCGCGCCCGGCCCGGTCGGTGCCGGACCGCTCGACAATCCGGCTGCGTCGTCCCCCTCGGCTCCCTGAGGTGACCGCATGGGCGTCTTCTCCTGAGCTGACGGACAGTCAACACGTTTCCCGCCCGACGATGGCCGCCGGGTGCTGTTCGCCTGCCCTCCCATAACTGCTCAGGAGTCATCACCATGCCGTTCTCCGCGTCCGCCGCGCGTTGCGCACCAGTCGTCCCCGGCAGCCCGTCCGGTGCCGTGTCCGATCTCGAACGGGGTGGCGGCAGCCGCCTCGACCGCCGTATCGAGCGCCTGCGGGAGGCCGCGCAGGCCGACCAGCGGCTGGACGGCGTGCTGCTGTACGGGTCGTGGACGCTGGGGGAGGCCGACGAGCACTCGGACATCGAGGCGTACCTCTTCGTCCGCGACGGGGAGGAAGAAGGCTTCGACGGGCGGGAATTCGTCGGCCGCCTGGCGCCGTTGAAGCTGGCGTACACCAACATGTACGGCATTTTCGCCGTGGTCTTCGGTGACCTGATGCGCGGTGAATTCCATGTCGAGGCGGCTAGGCCCGGGGTCGCCGAGGTCACCACGTGGCGTGGCGTGGTGCACCTGCCCGACCCCGACGCGGCCGTGCTGCTCGACCGCAGCGGACGGCTGACCGCAGCCGCCCGTACGCTCGCCGAGCACTGCCCGCCCGACCCGGTGACCACCGCCCAGCAGCTCACCGACGAGCTCACCAACTGGACGCTGATGCTCGCCCAGGTGCTGGCCCGCGGCGAGACGGCCCGTGCCCATGCGCTGCTGCACACCGTCATCGCCCCGCAGCAGCTCCAGCTCTGCCGGCTGCTGCGCGGATCCACCGTGCACTGGCTGACGCCCGGCCGGGCGCTGGAAGCGGATCTTCCGGCGGGCGACGTCGAGCGGTACACGGCGACCACCGCGCCCGCCCGCCAGGCGGACGTGCGGATCGCCGCGCGGCGGAGCTGGCAGTGGAGCCGGGAGCTCGCGTCGAAGGCGGCAGCCCGGTGGGGCACGGCATTCTCTGCCGGACTGCACGACGAGATCGGTGGGCTGCTGGGCATCCGCAACGGCGGACGGGTGGCGTGATCGCCCCGTTCGGCACGCGGCCCGGACCGCCGGAGGGAACCGGCGGCCCGGGCCGTGGTGTGTGCGGCGGGGCGTTGTCTCAGGACGGCAGCTGCTCCCGGTAGCCCTCCAGGGCAGGAGCGGTCTTCGTCGCGATGAACTCGGTGATGCGGTACTCGCAGACCCCGGCGACGACGAAGGGGTCCACGGCGGTGATCTTCTCGACGGTCGCACGGTCGATCCCGGCGGCGAGGATCACGCCCCCGTTGCGCGGGTTCTTGCGGCCGGAGGCGATGAAATGCCCGGCGGCGTACTCCTTGTCCAGCCACTCCACGTGGTCCTGGAGGACGGCGTCGACGCGTTCGACGGGCGCGGTATAGGTCAGTTCCAGTACGAACATGCCTGCAATATACGAGGCGGGGGGCGCGCGACGCGGACGTGCCCTGCCGGGCGGGGAAACGCGCAGGCCGGAGGGGATGGCCGAGGGTGCGGAGCGGCCCTGCGCTCCTGTTGGGGGTTCGGTAGCGTTGCGGTCACCATGGACATTCCCGGAATCATCTCCTGCGACGACGAGCTGCGGCACTGGCCGGCGGACGAAGCCCGGGCCCGCGCGGTCCAGGACCGGTTGCGGGCCCACGTACGGCTCGACGAACCCGGCCCGGAACCGGGTTTCGAGGGCACCGTGGTCGGCGTGGACGTCGCCTACGACGACGCGCGCGATGTGGTCGCCGCGGCGGCCGTCGCCCTCGACGCACGGACGCTCGCGGTCGTCGACGAGGCCACCGCCGTCGGCCCGGTCTCCTTCCCGTACGTCCCCGGGCTGCTCGCCTTCCGTGAGATACCCACCGTGTTGGACGCGCTCGCCCGCCTCGCCCGCACGCCCGGCCTGGTGGTCTGCGACGGCTACGGGCTCGCGCACCCGCGCCGGTTCGGTCTCGCCAGCCACCTCGGAGTGCTGACCGGACTGCCCACCATCGGCGTGGCCAAGAACCCCTTCACTTTCCGGTACGTGCCTCCGGGGCCGGAGCGCGGCGACACCTCGCCCCTTCTGGACGACGGGACGCCCAGGGGGGAGCCGGAGGAGGTAGGACGTGCGCTGCGCACCCAACGGGGCGTCAAGCCGGTGTTCGTGTCCGTAGGGCACCGGGTCGATCTCGACCGGGCATGCGCCCATACGCTCCGTCTGGCGACCTCCTACCGGCTTCCGGAGACGACCCGGGCCGCCGACTCCCTGTGCCGACGGGCGCTCGCGGGCATCTGACGGCCCGGCCGCCCACTACCCCCGGATGATCACCCGGAAACCGATGCCGGCGCCCTGGAGGCGGCGCGTCAGCGCCTCACCCATGGCGACCGCGGTCGTCACCTGTCCCGCGGTCTCCGGGAGATCGTCGAAGGCCAGGCTCAGCGCCGACTCGGCGAGTATCTTCGCCGTCTCGTCGTAGCCGGGGTCGCCGCCCGCGACCTCGGTGATCAGCTGCTCGCCGCCTCCCGAGGCGACGAAACGCACCCGGAACCAGCTGCGTGCCCGCCGCTCCTCACCGGGGCCGGCACCCGGTTCCAGACGGCCCGACAGCCAGCGGCGGGCGGGCGGCATCTGGGCCAGCGCGCACAGCGCACCGGCGCCCAGGACCCCGCCCACGGCGGTCGGCAGCCGCCGCACGGCCGCGTAGTGGCGGTAGCGGAAGTCGGGCCCGTAGCGGTCGAGGGCGGCGGCCGAGCGGGCGACGATCTGCGGGTCGACGGTCGGCAGCGGGATGCCCCAGGTGCCGGTTTCGGCGCTCCGGAGGGGCGGTCCGACCGGGGCGCGTACGGTGCGGCCGGCGGGCCGCGGTTCCACCTGACGGCGTTCCCGGGCGGCCCGCGCCATGGCGGCCGGGCGGGAGACGGCGGTCAGTGCGGAGGCGAGGGTTCCGCCGGAGAAGGCGGCGTTGGTCCGTACGAAGCCGTCGATGCGCAGCGGGACTCCCTCGGGGAGCAGCCCCACCGTGTAGCGCACCCCCAGGTCGTGCGGGACGGAGTCGAAGCCGCAGGCGTGGACGAGGCGCGCCCCGGAGGCGCGGGCCGTCGCGTCGTGGCGGAGATACATGCGGTCGATGAACTCCGGCTCGCCGGTGAGGTCGAGATAGTCCGTGCCGGCCCCGGCGCAGGCCGCGACCAGGGGCTCACCGTGGAGCAGATAGGGGCCGACCGTAGTGGCCAGGACCCTGGTGTCGGCGGCGAGGGCGTGCAGCGAGCCGGGGTCGGCGCTGTCCGCCCGGAGGAGCGGGAGGCCGGCGCAGGCCGGGTTGACCGAGGCCAACCGGTCGCGCAGCCGCTCCAGTTTGGCGGTGCTGCGTCCGGCGAGCGCCCAGCGGCAGTCGTCGGGGGCGTGCCTGGCCAGGTATGCGGCGGTGAGCGCGCCCGCGAACCCGGTCGCACCGTACAGGACGAGGTCATGGGCCCGTCCGGAGATGTCCTGCCGTCGCATGGTCCGTCCTCTCGGGGTGACGTCCGGACCCTAAGGACCCACTGGCGCCCCGTCAACGATCAGCCACCACCGTCGGGTTGGCGGCCCGCCTCGATGAGGCATCGGGCGCTCCGCCTTGACGCGGCGGGGGAGCGGGAAGAGATTCGTTGGCGACATGGGATATCCGACGTCCGGATTGCCGGGTACGTACGGAAGGGGGTGCCGGGCGGCGGCTGGAGGAGGGCGGGTTCCTGTGATGGCGCATCCTGCGGACGGTCCTCACCGGGCGGGGAGCTGGTACGAGGAGGTCACCCCGCGCCAGTGGAAGGCGATGTTCGCCGCCTGGATCGGCTATCTCCTCGACGGATTCGACTTCGTGCTGATCACGCTGGTGCTGACCGAGATCGCCGGTGAGTTCCGCCTGGACGCCGCGACCGCCGCCTCGCTGGTGTCCGGCGCGTTCATCACCCGGTGGCTGGGCGGTGCGGTCCTCGGCGCGATGGGCGACCGCCACGGCCGCAAGGCCGCCATGGTCGCCGGCATCCTGTTGTACTCGCTGGGCACCTTCGCCTGCGGATTCGCCTGGAACTACACCAGCCTGTTCGCCGCCCGGCTGGTGATCGGCCTGGGCATGGCGGGGGAATACAGCGCGAGCGTGACGTATGTGCTGGAGACCTGGCCGGTCCGGCTGCGCAACCGGGCATCCGGATTCCTGATCTCCGGATACGCGGGCGGCACGGTCCTCGCGGCCGAGCTCTACGCCTGGGTGGTCCCCGCCTGGGGCTGGCGACCGCTCTTCTGGATCGGGGTGCTGCCCGTCCTGGTCGCCGTATGGGTGCGCAGATCGCTGCCCGAAGCGGGCGACTGGCAGGTGGAGATCGGCGGCGCGCCGTCCGGTGGAGGGGAGCGGCGTCCGGAACGCCCGAATCCGTTCCGTCCGTTGTTCACCGGACGCCTCCGCCGCTGGGGCAATACGGTGCTGGCGGTGGCCGCGTGCGCCGCGCTGTTCTGCGTCTTCACGCCCGTCGGCGCGGGACATGCGCTCTGGCCGGCCGTTGCCGCGGCGCTGTGCCTGCTCGCGTTCGCCGGGCAGCTCGGCGGGCGCCGGGGAGCGTTGCTGTACGTGTCCCTGATGGCGACGGTGTTCTGCGCGTTCCTGTACAGCTGGCCCCTCCAGGCGCTGCTGCCCACGTATCTGAAGACCGAACTGGGCTACGCGCCGGGGCAGGTCGCCGACGTGATGTTCTACGCGGGGTTCGGGACGATGGCGGGCTGCTGGCTGGCGGGATTCACCGGCGACCGGCTCGGCACCCGGCGGGCCTACGCGTACACCCTGCTGGCCTCGTTGGCGCTCGTCTTCCCGGTGTTCGCGGTCCGCGGGAGCCTCGTGGGGCTCGGGGTGCTGCTGTTCGGGCTGCTCGCGCTCAGCCAGGGCATCTCCGGCATCCTGCCGAAGTACATCGCGGGCCACTTCCCGACCGCGACCCGCGCCGCGTCGCTGGGCTTCGTCTACAACGTCGGTGCCCTGGGCGGCGCGGTGGCCCCGGTTCTCGGGGCGCGGCTGGCCGAGGGCATGTCCTTGGGGCGGGCCTTGGCGGTGCTCACCTTCGGGCTGACGCTGGTGGTCGTCGTCCTCGTGGGCGGCGATGTCCCGCGGAGGCTGGGGCGGCTGCTGGACCGTCAGCTGACCGGGGACCGCCTGGTGCCCGAGGCGCCGGTCGGGAGAGCGGGTGCGGGTCCGGGGCAGGCGTCGCCCGACTCCGCCTGATCGGGACCGGACGGTTGCCCGCGTCCTAAAGAGGGGCAGCCCCTCTTACTCGGTGCTGTCGTCCCGCCGTCCCAGCGCCACCCCGCGCACGCCCTCCAGCTCGGTCAGCGCCTCGACCAAGGGGTGCGCCGAACCGTTCCCCTCCAGGCAGAGCAGCGCCTCCGCCGGGACCCAGGCATCGCCCGAACCGTTCTCCACCTGGACGTCGGTGACCCGGAAGCCGCTGCCGGTGCACAGCTCCAACATCTGCCCCAGCAGTCCGTTTTGCGACCGGTAGGACAGGCGCAGCACGACCCGGTCGAAGGACTGCTCCGACCCGATCCGTTCCGAGACCTTCGAGAAGCCGCGCACGATGAGGAAGTGCACCGCGGTCGCGCCGATGGCCAGCAGGGGCAGCCCGCCGCCGCACGCCATGCCGATGGCGCAGGTCAGCCAGATGGTGGCGGCGGTCGTCAGCCCGCGGACCGCGTCCTTCCTGACGAAGATCAGCCCGCCTCCGATGAAGCCGATGCCGGAGACGACCTGCGCGGCGACGCGGGACGGGTCGAGGGTGACGCCGTCCATGCCCAGAACCGAGCCGAAGCCGTGGATGGACACCTCCATAAACAGCGCGCTGCCCACGCCGACGAGAGTGTGGGTGCGCAGCCCGGCACTCTTCTGCCGGGCTTCGCGCTCCAGCCCGATCAGCGAGGACAGCAGCAGGGCTATCGCGAGCTCGGCGAACTGCCGCAGCCCCTGGCCGTCGTGGAAGTCGAACAGTGTGGTGGCGAGGTGTGACATGACGGCATTGTCCCTCCGCCGGCCCGGCGTTCGGCGCTGCGCGGGCCGTTGTCAGTGGTCGCGGTTAGCGTGGAATGCGATGGGCGGCGCGGGCGTACGCGCGGCCCGCCGGCAGGCACCGCGGGCGGTGCCGGACGGGGGAACGGACATGGAGGCAGGCATGGCGACGGCAGTGGCACCGGCGGTGGAGCCCCGCCGCTGCATAGCCCCGGGGAAGGTCATCGCCGAGTTCGGCGGGGGATAGCGGCGCAGCGGCAGCAGGCGCGCGAAGGCCCGCGACGGCGATGGCAGTTGAGCATCGTCGGCGTGGGCTTTTTCGGTGGTGGCCACTTGGCTCGGGGGGCTTGTGGAAAGTGGAACACGTTCTTAACATCACGAGTGTTACATCAGAAGTGTCACAGTGCGGAAGGCATGGGGCGCGATGACGCAGTCAGGGAACGGCCCGCTGAGCGGCGTGCGGGTGGTGGAGCTCGCCGGCATCGGCCCCGGCCCGTTCGCGGCCATGCTGCTGGCCGATCTGGGCGCCGATGTCGTCCGGGTCGACCGGCCCGGCGGCGCCGGGCTGCGCATCGATCCGGCCCACGACATCACCAACCGCAACAAACGCTCGGTGCTGGTGGATCTCAAGCAGCCCGGCGGGGTGGCGCAGGTGCTCGACCTGGCCGAGCGGGCCGACGTCCTGGTGGAGGGATACCGCCCCGGTGTGGCCGAGCGGCTCGGCGTCGGACCCGAGGAATGCCTGGCACGCAATCCGCGGCTGGTCTACGGCCGGATGACCGGCTGGGGGCAGCAGGGCCCGCTGGCCGACACCGCGGGACACGACATCGGCTATATCGCCATCACCGGCGCCCTCGGCATGATCGGCCCGGCCGACGGCCCGCCCGCCATCCCCGCCAACCTCGTGGGCGACTACGCAGGGGGCTCGCTCTATCTGGTCATCGGCGTCCTCGCGGCCCTCCAGCACGCCCGTGCCGAGGGCGGGACGGGCCAGGTCGTCGACGCCGCCATCGTCGACGGCACCGCCCATCTGACGGCGATGATCCACGGCATGCTGGCTGCCGGCGGCTGGCAGGACCGGCGCGGCGCCAATCTGCTCGACGGCGGCACGCCGTTCTACGACACGTACGCGACCGCGGACGGCGGCTATATGGCCGTCGGCGCCCTGGAGCAGCGTTTCTACGCCGAATTCATCCGCCTGCTCGGCATCGAGGACGACGTTCCCGGCCGCGACGACCTCGCCGCCTGGGAGGAGCTGCGGACCGCCATCGCCGCCCGGTTCCGGACCCGTACGCGAGAGGAATGGACCGCGGTCTTCCAGGAATCCGACGCCTGCGTGGCGCCCGTGCTGTCGCTGCGCGAGGCCCCCGGGCATCCGCATCTCGCCGCCCGCGGCACCTTCGTCGACCACGCCGGCATCACCCAGCCCGCCCCCGCGCCCCGCTTCTCGGACACCCCCGGAACGCTCCGCAGACCCCCCGCCCAGCCGGGCGCGGACACCGAAGAGGTCGCCCGCGACTGGCGGATCCCCAGCCTCGCGGTCCCGCCCGAAGATCCGTGCCGCGCCGAAGGCAAGGACCCGGTCAGCTGATGGAACTCGCCACCACGCTTCAGTACGCGGCCGATCCACGCCAGGCCGTCGAAGAGGTCGCCGCCCTCGAACGGGCCGGACTGGACGCCATCTGGGTCGCCGAGGCATACGGCTTCGACTCGCCCACGGTCATGGGCTTCCTCGCGGCCCGCACGGAGCACGCCAAGATCGGCTCGGCGATCCTCAACGTCTACTCCCGCACGCCCGCCCTGATCGCCCAGACCGCCGCCGGGCTGGACGCCCTCTCCGGCGGGCGTGCGCTGCTCGGCCTGGGCGCCTCCGGCCCGCAGGTCATCGAGGGCTGGCACGGCAAGCCCTACGACAAACCCCGGGGCCGCACCCGCGAGACCATCGAGCTGTGCCGCCGCATCTGGCGCCGCGAGGTCATCGACCACCACGGCATCACCGACATGCCGCTGCCCGCCGAGAAGGGCGGCCGGCTCGGCAAGCCGCTGAAGATCCTCACCCGACCCGTGCGCCCCGAGATCCCGGTGTATGTCGCGGCGCTCGGGCCGGCCAACGTCCGGCTGACCGCCGAGATCGCCGACGGCTGGCTGCCCACCCTCTTCATCCCGGAGAGGGCCGGCGCCGTCTGGGGCACCCCGCTCGCCGAGGGCACCGCCCGGCGCGATCCGGCGCGCGGCCCGTTGGAGACCGTCGCCGGTGGCCTGCTCGCCATCGGGAAGGACGCCGCCGCCGCGCGCGACCTGGCCCGCCCGACCATCGCGCTGTACGTCGGCGGCATGGGTGCGAAGGGCAAGAACTTCTACCACGATCTCGCCGTCGCCTACGGCTACGAAGAGGCCGCGCACACCATCCAGGACCTCTATCTCGCGGGCCGTAAGCGCGAGGCCGAGGCGGCGGTGCCGGACGAGTTCTGCGAGCTGATGTCGCTGTGCGGGCCCGAAGGCTACGTCCGCGAGCGGATCGCCGCGTTCCGGGAGGCCGGCGTGACCATGCTCAATGTCCACCCCATAGGCCCAGACCCCGCGAAGCTGATCGAGACCGTCAAGAACTGGCTCTGAGGAACCGTACGAATGCCGCGTCCGCCCGGACGCCGGCCCCGGCCCCTCGGCCGAGCCGCCCCGCCGCCCGCCCGGAACAAACGCCTCGAAGGGAAAACAGTGTGAAGCGCCAGATCTTCACCGAGGACCACGACGCCTTCCGCGAGACCGTCCGCACCTTCCTCGCCAAGGAGGTGGCGCCGTATTACGAGCAGTGGGAGAAGGACGGCATCGTCAGCCGGGACGCCTGGCGGGCCGCCGGCAGACAGGGGCTGCTCGGCCTGGCCGTGCCCGCGGAGTACGGCGGCGGCGGGGAGAGCGACTTCCGCTACAGCGCCGTGCTGGCCGAGGAGTTCACCCGGGCCGGAGCCGCCGGGCTCGCCGTCGGACTGCACAACGACATCATCGGCCCCTACCTGACCTCGCTCGCCACCGACGAGCAGAAGCGCCGCTGGCTGCCCGGCTTCTGCAGCGGCGAGACGATCACCGCCATCGCGATGACCGAGCCCGGCGCCGGCTCCGACCTCCAGGGCATCCGCACCTCGGCCGAGGACCGCGGCGACCACTGGATCCTCAACGGCTCCAAGACCTTCATCTCCAACGGCATCCTCGCCGACCTCGTCATCGTCGTCGCCAAGACCACCCCCGAGGGCGGCGCGCACGGCCTGAGCCTGCTGGTCGTCGAGCGCGGCATGGAGGGCTTCGAGCGCGGTCGCAACCTCGACAAGATCGGCCAGAAGTCCCAGGACACCGCCGAGCTGTTCTTCCACGACGTGCGGGTGCCCAAGGAGAACCTGCTGGGCGAACTCAACGGCGCCTTCGTCCACCTGATGACCAACCTCGCGCAGGAGCGCATGGGCATAGCGATCGCCGGGATCGCCGGCGCCGAGCACCTGTTGGAGATCACCACCCGGTACGTCAAGGAGCGCGAGGCGTTCGGACGGCCGCTGGCGAAGCTCCAGCACATACGCTTCGAGATCGCCGAGATGGCGACCGAGTGCGCCGTCACCCGCACCTTCCTCGACCGCTGCATCGCCGACCACTCGGACGGCACGCTCGACGCGGTGCACGCCTCCATGGCCAAGTGGTGGGCCACCGAACTCCAGAAGCGGGTCGCCGACCGCTGCCTCCAACTCCACGGCGGCTACGGCTATATGACCGAGTACCGCGTGGCCAAGGCGTTCACCGACGGCCGCATCCAGACCATCTACGGAGGGACGACCGAGATCATGAAGGAGATCATCGGCCGCTCCCTCCTCGGCTAACCCTCCCCGACTGCGCCTTCCCGGGCCCGGGTCGTCAGCGGCTGACGCCGCGGCCCCCGGACCCCCGGCCGGAAAGAAAGGCTTCTCTGTGAGCACCGAAGCGTATGTGTACGACGCGATCCGCACCCCCCGCGGCCGTGGCAAGGCCAACGGCGCACTGCACGGCACCAAGCCGATCGACCTGGTCGTCGGTTTGATCCACGAAGTCCGCCGGCGCTTCCCCGGTCTGGATCCGGCCGCGATCGACGACATCGTCCTCGGCGTCGTCGGACCGGTCGGCGACCAGGGATCCGACATCGCCCGGATCGCCGCGATCGCAGCCGGACTGCCCGACACCGTCGCCGGCGTCCAGGAGAACCGCTTCTGTGCCTCCGGCCTCGAAGCCGTCAACATGGCCGCAGCCAAGGTTCGGTCGGGCTGGGAGGACCTGGTGCTGGCGGGGGGCGTCGAGTCGATGTCGCGGGTCCCGATGGCCTCCGACGGCGGCGCCTGGTTCGCCGACCCGATGACCAACTTCGACACCGGCTTCGTCCCCCAGGGCATCGGCGCCGACCTCATCGCCACCATCGAGGGCTACTCCCGCCGCGATGTCGACGAGTTCGCCGCGCTCTCCCAGGAGCGCGCCGCCGCCGCGTGGAAGGACGGCCGCTTCGAGCGCTCCGTCGTTCCCGTACGCGACCGGAACGGCCTGATCGTCCTCGACCACGACGAGCACCTGCGCCCCGGCACCACCGCCGACTCCCTGGCCGCCCTCAAGCCGTCCTTCGCCGCCATCGGGGACGCCGGCGGCTTCGACGCGGTGGCCCTCCAGAATTACCACTGGGTCGAGAAGATCGACCATGTCCACCACGCCGGCAACTCCTCCGGCATCGTGGACGGCGCGGCGCTGGTCGCCATCGGCTCCAAGGAGGTCGGCGAGCGCTACGGCCTCACCCCGCGGGCCCGCATCATCTCCGCCGCGGTCTCCGGCTCCGAGCCGACGATCATGCTCACCGGCCCCGCGCCGGCCAGCCGCAAGGCCCTCGCAAAGGCCGGACTGACCATCGACGACATCGATCTCGTCGAGATCAACGAGGCGTTCGCCGCCGTCGTCCTGCGCTTCGTCAAGGACATGGGCCTGAGCCTCGACAAGGTCAACGTCAACGGCGGCGCCATCGCCCTGGGCCACCCCCTCGGCGCCACCGGCGCGATGATCCTCGGCACCCTGATCGACGAACTGGAGCGACAGGACAAGCGCTACGGCCTGGCCACCCTCTGTGTCGGCGGCGGTATGGGCATCGCCACCGTCATCGAGCGCCTCTGACCCCTCGTCCCACCCACTACGGAGTACGTACCCATGAGTGAATCCGCTGCCGTGTCGACCATCCGCTGGGAGCAGGACGAGACCGGCGTCGTCACCCTGGTCCTGGACGACCCGGACCAGTCCGCCAACACCATGAACAACGCCTTCAAGACCGCCCTCACCGCGGTCGCCGACCGCCTGGAGGCCGAGAAGGACAGCATCCGCGGCATCATCTTCACCTCCGCCAAGAAGACCTTCTTCGCCGGCGGCGACCTGCGCGATCTGATCGCCGTCACGCCCGAGCAGGCCCAGCAGGCGTTCGAGGCGGGCAACGGCATCAAGCGCGATCTGCGCCGTATCGAGACGCTCGGCAAGCCCGTCGTCGCCGCCATCAACGGCGCGGCGCTCGGCGGCGGTTACGAGATCGCCCTGGCCTGCCACCACCGCATCGCCCTCGACACCCCCGGCACCAAGATCGGCCTGCCCGAGGTCACCCTCGGCCTGCTGCCCGCCGGCGGCGGTGTGACCCGCACGGTCCGGCTGCTGGGCATCACCGACGCGCTGCTGAAGGTGCTGCTCCAGGGGACCCAGTACAACGCCACCCGCGCCAAGGACAACGGGCTGATCCACGAGGTCGCCCGCACCCCCGACGAACTGCTCGCCAAGGCCCGGGAGTTCATCGACGCCCACCCCGAGTCCCAGCAGCCCTGGGACGTCAAGGGCTACAGGATCCCCGGCGGCACCCCGGCGCACCCCAAGTTCGCCGCCAACCTCCCGGCGTTCCCCGCCAACCTCAAGAAGCAGCTCAACGGCGCTCCGTACCCGGCGCCGCGCAACATCCTCGCCGCGGCCGTCGAGGGCTCCCAGGTCGACTTCGAGACCGCCCAGACCATCGAGGCGCGCTACTTCGTCGAACTGGTCACCGGCCAGGTCTCCAAGAACATGATCCAGGCGTTCTTCTTCGACCTCCAGGCAGTCAACTCCGGTGCCAACCGCCCCAAGGACATCGCCCCGCGCACCGTCGAGAAGGTCGCGGTGCTGGGCGCCGGCATGATGGGCGCCGGCATCGCCTACGCCTGCGCCAAGGCCGGCATCGAGGTCGTCCTCAAGGACGTCACCCCGGAGGCGGCCCAGAAGGGCAAGGCGTACTCCGAGGGGCTGCTCGCCAAGGCGCTCTCCAAGGGGCGGACGACGGAGGCGCAGCGCGACGAGCTGCTGGCACGGATCACGCCCACCGCCGAGCCGGCCGACCTCGCGGGCTGCGACGCCGTCATCGAGGCGGTCTTCGAGGACGTGGCCCTCAAGCACAAGGTGTTCAAGGAGATCCAGCACATCGTCGCGCCCGACGCGCTGCTGTGCTCCAACACCTCCACCCTGCCGATCACCCTGCTCGCCGAAGGCGTCGAGCGGGACGCCGACTTCATCGGGCTGCACTTCTTCTCGCCGGTCGACAAGATGCCGCTGGTGGAGATCATCAAGGGCGAGCGGACCGGCGACGAGGCGCTGGCCCGCGCCTTCGACCTGGTGCGCCAGATCAAGAAGACCCCGATCGTCGTCAACGACTCCCGTGGCTTCTTCACCTCCCGCGTCATCGGCCACTTCATCAACGAAGGCGTGGCGATGATCGGCGAGGGCCTGGACCCGGCCTCCGTCGAGCAGGCCGCCGCCCAGGCCGGCTACCCGGCCAAAGTGCTGTCCTTGATGGACGAGCTGACCCTCACCCTCCCGCGCAAGATCCGCAACGAGACCAGGAGGGCCGTCGAGGAGGCCGGCGGCACCTGGCAGCCGCACCCGGCCGACGCCGTCATCGACCGCATGGTGGACGACTTCGACCGCCCCGGACGCAGCGGCGGCGCCGGCTTCTACGAGTACGGCGAGGACGGCCGGCGGACCGGCCTGTGGCCGGGGCTGCGCGAGCACTTCCAGCAGGAGGGCGCCGCCATCCCGTTCGTCGACATGCAGGAGCGGATGCTCTTCTCCGAGGCGCTGGACACCGTCCGCTGCCTGGAGGAGGGCGTGCTCACCTCCGTCGCCGACGCCAACATCGGCTCCATCTTCGGCATCGGCTTCCCGGGCTGGACCGGCGGTGTGCTCCAGTACATCAACGGGTACCAGGGTGGGCCAGGGCGGGAGAAAGCCGCCGGGCCGGGCCGGGAGGAACTCGTCGGCCTGACCGGATTCGTGGCCCGCGCCCGCGAGTTGCAGGCGGCCTACGGCGACCGGTTCGCGCCCTGTGCGCTGCTGGTCGAGAAGGCCGAGAAGGGGGAGCGGTTCAGCGACTGAGCCGGGCCGGGGGCGGGCCGACGCGGCCCGCCCCCGTCACCCCTCGCTCCGGGCGCCGCCCTCGCCCTTGCCGAACCACTCGCGCAGCTCCTCCTTCATCGACCGCTGGAAGGCGGTGACCAGTGCCTGCACCACCATCGGCTGCATATGGGCGGAGAGCGACTTCATCCGCGCCATCTCCTCCTCGTCCGGCCCGCCGTCCCGGTACGGCCCCCATACCTCGTCCTTGAAGAGCCGGCTCAGCTCACGGGCCGCCGAGCGGGTGTGCTCGATGACGACGGTGCGCGCCGCGAGGATGGTCTCCAGCGCGATCGGGACATCGAGCAGCCGCGTCCCCAGATGCAGCAGCCCCGGATCGACCCGGAAGACCTGCGGGTCCTTTGTCCGGACGAGTACGCTCATCGCCGCCAGCCGGTCCAGGTCCTCCTCGGTCAGCTCCCGGCCGGCCCGCCGCTCCAACTGCTCCCTGGTCGCGTCCTCCGCCTTGTCGGGGACCCAACTGGCCACCAGCGCCCGGTGGATGGCCAGGTCCTGGGCGCTCAGATCGGGCGGTAGCTGCGCCAGGTAGCGTTCGATCGCGGACAGGGTCAGGCCCTGGTGCTGGAGTTCCTCGATGAGCGCTAGCCGCGAGAGGTGGTCCGGTCCGTAGCGGCCGACCCGCCGCGGGCCGATCTCGGGGGGCGGCAGCAGACCGCGGGTGCTGTAGAAGCGGATCGTGCGGACCGTGACGCCGGCGCGGGCGGCCAGTTCGTCGACCGTCAGGTCGGTGGCGGACTCCATCATGTTCAACAGTATTGCTGTCTCACCACTCTTGTGAAACCTTCTGGGCCGCTCGGCGCCGCAGTCAGGAAACCCGTTCGGTCCGCAGATCGGGCCCAGGTCATCGGCAGGCCGCCTCGACCACGATCCGGCGCACGCCCGGCCGACCGGGCGAACTCCCCCCGCCCGCCCTGCTGTTGTGCAACGCCGAGGATCACGGCGCACCGCCCGCCCTGTCCTGGCGCGCGCCGGATGCGCCCCGACGGCGGACGCTCAGCCGCGCCGAGGTCCGCCGCCGGATCGGCGAGCCGGCCGCCGGGTACCGCGCCGGGCCGGCGAGTGCGTCCGTGCCCGCGCCGCCGGAGGCGGTGCGGTTCCGCGCAGGTTTCGGCATCGTGATCGTGGACGCATGGGGCTGGTCGAGACGGTCGGAGTGGCCACGACCAGCAGCCCCGGAGGCTTCCGGCCGGGCTTGGCCGGCCGGCCGACGGGCCTGGAGGTACGGACGGTCTGGAGGTACGGACGGCACCGGACGGGAGATCGAGGTCCGGGGGCGACCGGTCGTACCCGGTCGCTCCGCTGGTGCCGGGACGCCGAGCCGGCTCCGGCCCGGGGGCTCGGCGCGGCATCGCGGGGACGGTGGCGCAGCCGGCCCGGCATTCGGCCGTGCGGGAGGGGATCGAGCGGCGGGCCGTGGAGGCCGCCAAGACCCGCCTGAACCGCGTGGAGCAGGTCAAGCGATTTTCGCTGCTGAGCTAGGAGGGGGTTCCGGAATCTGGCGCACTTACGCTGCCGTTGACGCTGCGGCGCCGTGTTATTCGACACAAATGCGGACAAGTCTTGGGGCGAATGTCCGCCATGTGATCTCACCCACAGACGGGGGAGCGGTTTCCGGGGAAGGTGTGCCGTCGGCCGTTCGCGCGATCCGCGGAGCCGGTCTTTGGTCCTGATCTCCCTGAAAGCGAGATGAACCAGTAGTGAGCGCAGAAACCGTCGTGGATGAAGCACAAATCTCATCAGACGGAGGGAGAGAGACCCGGCAGGACGCGGGCGACGCCGGTTACAGCAAGGGGCTGAAGGGCCGGCACATCAACATGATCGCCATCGGCGGGGCGATCGGTACGGGTCTGTTCCTGGGGGCCGGCGGCCGTCTGCACTCGGCAGGACCGGCGCTGGCCATCGCGTACGCGGTGTGCGGCCTGTTCGCCTTCTTCGTCGTCCGGGCCCTCGGTGAGCTGGTGCTGCACCGTCCGTCATCCGGTTCGTTCGTCTCGTACGCCCGGGAGTTCCTGGGCGAGAAGGGCGCCTACGTCGCGGGCTGGATGTACGTCGTGAACTGGTCGACCACCGGTATCGCCGACATCACCGCGATCGCCCTGTACACCCACTACTGGAGCCTGTTCACCAGCATTCCGCAGTGGGTGATGGCGCTGATCGCGCTGGCGGTGGTGCTCTCGATCAACCTGATCTCGGTGAAGATCTTCGGTGAGATGGAGTTCTGGTTCGCGATCATCAAGGTCGCGGCGCTGGTCGTCTTCATGTTCATCGGCATCTTCCTGCTGGCCACCCAGCACCCGGTCGACGGGCACACACCGGGTCTGCACCTGATCACCGACAACGGGGGCATCTTCCCGACGGGTCTGATGCCCGTGGTGATCGTGCTCCAGGGCGTGGTCTTCGCGTATTCCGCGGTGGAGCTGGTCGGTGTGACCGCCGGTGAGACCAGCGAGCCGCACAAGGTCGTGCCGAAGGCCGTGAACTCGATCATGTGGCGGGTCGGCATCTTCTACGTCGGCTCGGTGGTCCTGCTGGCGATGCTGCTGCCGTGGAACGTCTTCAGCGCCAATGAGAGCCCCTTCGTCACCGTGCTGTCCCACGTCGGTATCCCGCACGCCGGCGATGTGATGAACCTCGTCGTGCTCACCGCGGCGATGTCCAGCCTGAACTCCGGGCTGTACTCCACCGGCCGCATCCTGCGCTCGATGTCCATGGCGGGCTCCGCGCCGAAGTTCGCCGCGCGGATGAACCGCAACCAGGTGCCGTACGGCGGCATCATGCTCACCTCCTCGGTGTGCGTGCTCGGTGTCGGGCTCAACTACTGGCTGCCGGGCAAGGCGTTCGAGATCGTGATCAACATCGCGGCGCTGGGCATCGTCAGCACCTGGTGCACGATCATGATCTGCCACATGGTGTTCGTCCGGCGCTCGAAGGCCGGGCTGGTGCAGCGTCCGCGGTTCCGCCTCCCCGGCACGCCGGTCACCGACATCGCCACCATCGCCTTCCTGCTCGGCGTCATCGTGCTCATGTGGTTCGACGACGGCGTCGGCCGGCAGACCGTGATGCTGATCCCGGTCCTGGCCGCGGCGCTGGTCGGCGGCTGGTTCGCGGTGCGCGGCAGGGTCAACCGGATCGCCCGGGAACGCGAACTCGCCGAGTAGCCGCGCCATCAGGCGCGCCTGAGCGACACAGGGTGGCTGCGGAGGCCCGACGGGCTTCCGCAGCCGCCCTTTCGCACGGTCCGCGCTGCCCGGAGCGGCGGCCGGACCCCACGCTCCCGGCCGATTGTCAGTGGTCGCCCTTACCGTTGAGACATGGCTGAGAGAACGGGGGATGCCATGGGAATCGTCTACGTCAAAGGGGACGCCACCGCGCCGCAGGGCAAGGGCGTCAAGATGATCGTGCATGTCTGCAACGACCTCGGGGGCTGGGGCAAGGGCTTCGTGCTGGCCGTCTCCCGGCGCTGGCCGGAGCCCGAGCGGGCCTACCGTCGCTGGCACCGCGAGCGCGCGCGGAACGACTTCGGCCTGGGTGCAGCCCAGTTCGTGCCGGTCGCGGACCATCTGTGGGTGGCCAATCTCGTGGGGCAGCGGGGCATGAGGACCGGCAGCAAGGGCGTGCCGGTGCGGTACGAGGCGATAGCCGCCGGGCTGGGCCGGGTGGCGGACCGAGCGCTGGAGCTCGGTGCCTCGGTCCATATGCCGCGTATCGGCTGCGGGCTGGCGGGTGGTAAGTGGTCCCGGATGGAGCCGCTGATATCCGCCCGGCTCGTCGAGCGCGGGGTCGCGGTGACGGTCTACGACTCCCAATGAAGATGTCAAGGCGGTGAGGATCTTCAGCTCGGCGATGGCATCCGCGTCGGGACGGACCGGTTCCAGGTCACGTCGCATCCGGGTCTGGTCGGCGATGATCGCCGCGTCCCGGGCGTCGGTCTTCCCCTGGCCTCGGTAGCCGGCCGTCGCCCGGTTGACTGCCAGTCCGGGCAGGTGGAACACGGGCTGGCCTGAGGACCACTGAGACCAGCGGCGGCCGGCGGCGTCCCGCCGGGCTGCCGTCGGCCGCCGCACCGGGAGCGGTCGTTCGCCGGTCAGCCGCCGAGCAGCGGATAGTGGTCGGAGAGATCGGTGTAGGTGTAGTCCTTGCCCCAGCTGGAGACGGTCCAGGGCGCCGACTCCTCCTTGATCACGGTGTTCTGCCAACGAGCGGGCCGGGCATGGCCGTTGCGGTACAGGACGTAGTCCAGGTCCTCGCGGGGGTCGTTCGGGTAGCGGTACCTGGCGATGGAGTTCTCCTGCGTGTCGAAGGAGTACGGATGGCCGGTGCGGCTGTCGGCCGGGGCCAGATTGCCGTTGCGGAGCAGCGCGCCGTATTCGGCGCCGTGCGAGTCGACGTTCATGTCGCCGGCGACGATGACCTCCTCGTCCGCCGGGATGTTCTTGGCGGTGAGGAAGGCGTCCATCTCCTTGAGCTGATCGGCGCGGTCGGCGGCGGCCTCGCCGGACCGACAGCCCGAGTCGGTGGACTGGGTGTGGGTGCCGACCACATGCACCCTGCTGCCGTTCACATCCAACACCGCATACACAAAGCCCTTGTTGGAGAAGGAGTCCGAACCACAGGCGTCCTCGTAGACGTACTGTTCCTTGCGCAGGATCGGCCACTTGCTCAGCAGCGTCACCCCGCCGTCCTCGGGGACCACTGCCGAGTAGGCGCCGCCGGTGGCGTCCCAGCCGCTCTTGCTGCGCCCGACCACCGGGGTCTGGTGCGGGTACTGCGCCGCCGCGTTCGCCTTCAGCGCGTCGGAGGAGGAGTTGTCGAAGGCTTCCTGGAGCACGACGACGTCATTGCCCTGGAAGAAGCCGGCGGCCGGGATCGCCCGGGCGCGGTGGTCCTGGCCCCAGTTGGGAGAGAGGTTCTTGCTCATGAGGAAGGTGTTGTAGGTGAGCACCTTGAGGCGGGGGACGCCTGCGGACGGTGCGGTCGCGGACGGTGCGCCGTTCGCCGACGCGGCGGGGGACGCGACGGCCAGGGTGGCGGCGAGGGCTGCGGCTATCGCGACGGCCCTGGCGGTGCGCGGCGTGGGGTGCGGCACTGAATCTCCCTGTGGGGGTGGGGACATGAGGCGTGGGATCCGGCGACGCACATCAAATCAGCTGGGGTTACTTCCAGGTAACGGGTCGGAGGGCACGAGATTGACAGACCGAAGCACTTGCCGGTGATGTCCCGCCGGGCTGCGCTGATGCCGCTGTAGACGGTGGAGATCAACCCCGCCTCGCGGTTCCGGCGCCGCGCCTAGAGGGTCGGAGCACCCCGCCGCGACGGTATGGCCTGCGTCGGCTCGGCCACGTCCGAGGAATTTGACGCTGCGTCAGTTATTGCCGCTCCAGGGCGCTGGCCCCGTCGTCGACACCGGCGTCGACGGCCACCCGGACTTCCGCGCCGAGCCCTGCGCGCCGGGAGCACACCACCCTGGTCCGCGCCCCGGTCGACGCGCTGCGACTCTTCGGCGACGACCCCACGTCGGACGAGACCGAGGAGTACTACCGCGAGACGCGGGACGTCGGCCGCGTCGGGGAGCTGAGGGCTGCGGGCTGAGGGCTGAAGGACCGTCCTCTGCTGCCGGGTTGGGGGGCGTTCTGCGCGTACCGCGAACCCTTGTGGCCGAGCGGCTGGAGTCGGACCGGCCGGTGCGCGATGTCCTCGGCGAGATGGTCCATCCGCGGAAGCCGCCGGTGCGGTGGGTCCCGGAACTTCTGTGGCGGCCGTTCGCGGCGCTTGCAGCGCACGGCGCGCTGCCGGTCGCCGTCGGCGTGCTGCTGCCCGCGTTGCGTGCGCGGCCCGGGTCGCGCCGGACGGGCCGGTAGCGGTGCCGGCTGCGGTGGTTCGCCCGCCCGGCGCGCTGCCCGATGGTCGTGTGCCGTCGTCGCCGGGGATCGCCCCGGCGCTGTTCCTGGCGCAGGGGAACACCCACCGGCCCGGGGCGCCCGCATGCCCGCCGACCGCTGGGGGCCACCGTATGATGAGTAATGATATGAATACGGTACGAATGGCTCCAATTCCCCCGCCGCCCGGAGGTGTGCTCTGGTCGCTGGTCGGGGACATCCGGACGGTGCTGACGCTGCCCGCCGCACTGACGATGCAGGTCGCGCACCCCGCGGTGAGTGCCGGTGTGGACGATCACTCGGTATACCGTACGGACCCGTGGGGGCGCGGCGAGCGCTCGCTGGTCTCGCTCCAGCTGTGGGTCTACGGCGGGGAGCAGGCGGTCGAGGAAGGGCGCCGGCTGCGGAAGCTGCACCGGACCATTCAGGGCACCGACGCCCACGGCCGCCCGTACCACGCGCTCACCCCCGCCCACTACGCCTGGGTGCACGCCACCGGCTTCCCCGTGTTCCAGCACACCCGACGCTATCTCGGGCGCCCCTTCACCCCGGCGCAGGAGCGGCAGCTCTACGCGGAGTGGCTCCAGGTCGGCCGGGTCCTCGGCATCGACGACCGCGATATGCCGCAGACCATCGAGGAGTTCTGGCCGTACTACCGCAAGGTGCTCGACAACGAGCTGGAAGAGACCGTCGTGGTAAGGGAGTTGATCGCCACCGACCGGCCGCTGCCGGCCCCGGACCGCGGGCCGCGGGCGGTGCGGTGGCTGCTGCGGCTGACCTGGCCGGTGCTGCTGCCGCGGTTCGTGCGCTTCCGGCGGTTCGTCACGATCGGGCTGATGCCGCCGGACGCGCGGCGGGCCATCGGACTGGAGTGGACCGACGAACAGGAGCGGCGGCTGCGGCAGTTCGGGCGGGTGGTGCGGTTCGTGGTGCCGCTGCTGCCGGAGCGGCTGCGGTTCATGCCGCTCGCGCGGCGGGCGCGCCGGGCGCACCGGGCGGCCCGCCGGTAGCGGGGGAGGAGCGGCG
>NZ_BMRP01000003.1:258146-326964 GCF_014648695.1 Streptomyces albospinus | reverse complement strand
CCACCGGTCCGCTCAGTGGCCGACGTGCATGGCGTGGGTGGCGGCGATCTGCTTCCAGGACTTGGGCTGGGCGACGAGGCCGGAGGCGGCGAACGCCCGTACCCCGGCGCCCGCCGCGGGCTTGGACGGCTGGAACAGCCAGGCGTGGAAGAAGTCGGCCAGCGGCTTGCCGGACTTCTTCTCGGCGAACGCCACGAAGTCCGCGACCGAGGCGTTGCCGTACTTGTTCTCCGTAGGCCAGGACTTGAGGATGCCGAAGAAGGCCTTGTCGCCGACCTTGTTGCGGAGCGCCTGGAGGGCCAGCGCACCGCGGTCGTATACGGCCGTGTCGAACTGCTTGTCCGCGCCCGGGTCGCCCGGCTTGACCGTCCAGAACGGGTCGTTCGCCGGGTGCTGGGCGTAGACGTAGTCCGCGAGCTGCTGCGCGGTGCCCTCGCCCTCCTTCTCCGACCACAGCCATTGGCTGTAGGCGGCGAAGCCCTCGTTGATCCAGATGTCCTTCCAGTCCTTGAGCGACACGCTGTCGCCGTACCACTGGTGGGCCAGCTCGTGCACGACGACCGAGACGTTGGTCCCCTTGTCGAAGGCGGCCTTGCCGTAGAAGGGGCGGGTCTGGGTCTCCAGCGCGTAGTGCGCCGGGACGTTCGGGACGTAGCCGCCGACCGAGTTGAACGGGTACGGGCCGAAGACGCTCTCCAGCCACTCGGTGACCTCGGCGGTGCGCTCGATGCTCGCCCGCGCCGACCCCAGGTTCGCGCCGAGGTCCGGGCTGACCGCGTTGATCACCGGCAGGCCGTCGGCGGTCTTGTCCGTGGTGATGTCGAACTTGCCGATGGCCAGCGTCGTCAGATACGTCGCCTGCGGCTTGTCCGAGCGCCAGTTGTAGCGCGTCCAGCCGAGCTTGGAGGTCTGCGAGGCGAGCACGCCGTTGCTGAGCGCCTGGGTGCCGTCCGGGACCGCGATGGAGATGTCGTACGTCGCCTTGTCGCTGGGGTGGTCGTTGCTCGGGAACCACCACACGGCCGAGTCCGGCTCCTGGGCCACGACCCCGCCGTCGGGCGTACGGGCCCAGGCGGTGAAGCCGTCGATCTTCAGCTCCGAGGGCTTGCCCGCGTAGCGGACGACCACGCTGATGTCCTTGCCCTTCTCCAGCGGCGCGGCCGGAGTGACCTCCAGCTCGTGTTTGCCGGAGGTGGCGAAGGCGGCCTTCTTGCCGTTCACCCGGATCTCGCTGACCTTGAGGCCGAAGTCCAGGTTGAAGCGGGAGAGGTCCTGGGTGGTCTTGGCGAGCAGTGTCGCCGTGCCCTCCAACAGGTCCGTCTTCGGCTGGTACTTGAGCCGCAGGTCGTAGTGGGAGACGCGGTACCCGCCGTTGCCGCTGTAGGGGTAGTAGCTGTCGCCCACACCTGGGGCGCCCGGCGTGAAGTCCGCGGCCGATGCCGGGATCGCCAGCAGCAGGCTGAGCGCGGCAGCGCCCGGGACCAGGAGTCTGTGACGCACGAGTCCTCCAACTCGTAGGGGAGGTGGATCCCTTCGGACCTTATGTACTCATCAGGGGCACGTCATGTCCATGGCCCCACCTGACACATGACCGACATCTGGTCGACACGGACCTCGGAAAACCCCCTTCTGCACGGGAGTTGACCCGCGCTACCGTCCGCTCGTGACGATACGTACGGGAATTCCCCACATCCCCTGGAAATCGCTCGTGGTGGCGACCACCCTCGCCCTGTTCGCGCTGCTCATCGCCCCGCACCCGGCGGGTGCGACCCCCGCCGCCGGCGAGAGCGGCCCCGTCTACTCCTACGACCACGCGATCCGCGAATCGGTCTGGGTGGACACCGGGCTCGACGGCGACGCGGACGGGCACACCGACCGGGTCGCCGTCGACATCATGCGCCCCTCCGAACCCGCCCGGCAGGGCCACCGGATACCGGTGATCATGGACGCGAGTCCCTACTACTCCTGCTGCGGACGCGGCAACGAGAGCCAGAAGAAGACCTACGACGCCCAGGGCCGCCCGGTCCAGTTCCCGCTCTTCTACGACAACTACTTCGTGCCCCGCGGCTATGCGACGGTCCTCGTCGACCTGGCCGGAACCAATCGGTCCGACGGCTGTGTCGACGTCGGCGGACGCTCCGACATCCAGTCGGCCAAGGCCGTCGTCGACTGGCTCAACGGCCGCGGACACGCCTACACCGCCCGCACCGGCGGCAAACCCGTCACCGCCGACTGGTCCAACGGCAGAACCGGCATGATCGGCAAGAGCTGGGACGCCACCATCGCCAACGGCGTCGCGGCGACCGGGGTCCCCGGCCTGAAGACCATCGTCCCGATCTCCGGCATCTCCTCCTGGTACGACTACTACTTCGCCAAGGGCGCCCCTCTCTACAACTCCGGCCCCGACCAACTGGCCCACGAGGTCGAGAGCCCCGGCGCGCACCAACACTGCGCCGCCGTACAGAAGAAGCTGGTCGACGGCGCCCCGCGCAACGGCGACTGGACCGGCCTGTGGACCGAGCGGGACTACGTCCGCAACGCGGGCAAGGTCCGCGCCAGCGTCCTCCTCGTGCACGGGATGCAGGACCTCAACGTCCGCACCAAGCACTTCGGCCAGTGGTGGGACGCGCTCGCCCGGCACGGCGTCCAGCGCAAGATCTGGCTCTCCCAGACCGGCCATGTCGACCCGTTCGACTACCGCCGCGCGGAATGGGTGCGCACCCTGCACCACTGGTTCGACCACTACCTGATGGGTTACGACAACGGCATCGAGCGCGCCCCGATGGCCGACATCGAGCGGGCGCCCGACACCTGGTCGACGGATGCGCACTGGCCGGCGGCCGGTACCGCGCCCGTCGTCCTGCACCCCCGCAACGGGACCACCGCGGGCGTCGGCGCCCTGGGCACCCGGCCCGCCCCGAAGGGCGCGACCGCCTCCTTCACCGACGACCCCAAGCTGAGCGAGACGGACTGGGCCGCCCACATCGACCAGGCGACACCCGCGAAGGCCGGGTTCACCACCGGGCCGCTGACCGCGCCGCTGCGGCTGTCGGGCTCCGGCACGGTGACCGTCACCGCCACCCCCAGCACCTCCTCCGCGCATCTCTCCGCCGTCCTGGTCGACCTCGGGCCGGCCACCCTGCGCAATTACGCGGCCGACGGCGAGGGCATCCGCACCCTCGACAAGCGCACCTGCTGGGGCGCCGGCAACAAGGGCGACACCGGCTGCTTCAAGGAGACCGCCGCCGACGTCGAGAAGGCCGGCTACACGGTCTTCAGCCGCGGCTGGGCCGACCTCGGCCACTGGGCCGATCCCGGCAGGGGCCGTCCGCTGACCCCCGGCAAGTCCTACACCATCACCCTCGACCTGGCCGCCACCGACCACATCGTGCCCGCCGGGCACCGGCTCGCGCTGATCGTGGCCGGCACCGACGCCGGACTGATCGACCCGCCCGCGTCCCACCCGCGGCTCACCCTCGACCTGTCCCGCACCGCCGCGCGGCTGCCGCTGACGGGCGGGGCGCCGGCCACCGCGCACGCGATCCCCACCCCGTGACCCAAGGGAGGCACCCCTCGTGACACCCGGCTCCCGCGGCGCGCCGGCGGTCGTCCCGCCGCGGCAGCCGCCGCGGGCGCTCGTCCCGCCGCCGCCGGACGGGCGGGTGGGCGATCACCTCACGGCCGGGACGCCGGTGGGCCCCTGAGCCGTGTCCCCCTCCCGCACCAGCCGCAGCACCTCGTCCGCACAGCCCCACGCGACGGTCACACCGGCACCGCCGTGCCCGTAGTTGTGGACGCACCGCGTCCCGTCCGGCAGCCGTTCCGCGGTCAGCCGCACTGCCGGACGGGCCGGGCGCAGCCCCACCCTGTGGGCCAGGACCCGGGCCCGCGCCAGCGCGGGGAAGAACCGGGCGCAGCGCGCCACGATCGCCTCCGCCACCGCCGGGTCCGGCTCCCGCGACCAGGCGTTCTCCCGCGCCGTACCGCCCAGGACGACCCCGAAGGGCTGCGGCAGGACGTAGGCGGTCTCCGCCGCGGCCGAGTCCGCGGTCGCCAGCCAGGTGTCGATGCCGGGGTTCTCGACGATCACCAACTGCCCCTGAACCGGGTGGACCTGCGGATCCGGGACGAGTTCGCGGGCGCCCAGACCGGAGCAGTTCACGACCGTCCGGGCGCCGCGGCCCGCCTCCGCCAGCGACGCGACCGCGCGCCGCTCCACGATCCCGCCGGCCACCGCCAACCGCTGCTCCAGATACCGGAGATGGGCGGGCATGTCCACGAGCGGGGTGCATGCCCGCCGGCCGGAACCGTACCCCTCGGGCAGCTCGTCGGGGCGCGCCCGCCGCATACCGGGGACCGCGTCGTACCAGGCGGCGAGGCCGTCCGCGCCCGGGTCGGCAGGAACCTCCGCCATGAGGCCGGCCACCATCCGCGCACCGGTCTCCGCCGGCTGCTCGGCCAGCCCGGCGAGCACCTCGAAGGAGCGCAGCGACCACCGCACCGCGTCCTCGTACGGTTGGATCCGGTACGGCCAGCACAGCGCCCCGGCCACCGCCGACGTCGTCTCGCCGGCCGCGTCGCGGGTCAGCAGCCGCACCCGGTACCCGTTCTCGGCGAGCACGATCGCCGAGGTCAGACCGATCACCCCGCCGCCGACCACACACACCCCGGCGTCCCCGGCGGTGCCCGCCACGTTCTTCGCCATCTGCGCGCCCTCCCGTGATGTTCGCGTAACCCTCCGGCAGCGGCCCGGACAGAGCCGGACCTTACGCTGGTAGCAGCACCGTCGGCCGATGACGCCCCTCGGATCCCGCCACCCGTGTCCGCGTACCCACGCCATCGCCCGAGGAGACCCATGCCCCGCGCCCAGCGCGCCGTGCCCGCCTGGCTCGCCCACCCCTTCCGCTGGCAGCGGCTGCCCGTGCCGTGGCCGGCGGTCGTGCGGGGCGCGCTCTGTGCGGGGCCGCTGCTGGCCGCGGGGATCGCGACCGGGCACCCGGCGCCCGGCGTGCTCGCCGCACTCGGCTCGATGCTGGCCGGTGTCAACGACCGCCCCGGGACCCGGCGCACCGGCATCGTCCACATCGGACTGCCCGCGCTGGCCTCGGCGTTCGGGATGCTGATCGGCGGTGCGCTGCGGGCCGCCGACGCCGGCTGGTGGCTGGTGCCGGCGCTGTGCGCGGTCGGCTTCGTCTCCGGGGCGGTCAGCGTCACCGGGCCGGTGCGCTCCAACGCGGGCATGCAGATGCTGGCCGCCACCGTCCTCGGCGCGGGCATGCCGCTGCCCGGCGCGCCCTGGGCGAAGGCGCTGTACGTCCTCGCCGGCTGCCTCTGGCTGCTCCTGCTGCGGCTGGTGCTGCGTACCCCGCGCCCGGCGGGCGGGCCGCTCAGCGGCGAGCGGGCAGCGGTCGCCACGGTCTTCGACGCGCTCGCCGACGTCCTGGCGGCGGTCGGCGGACCCGGCGCCGAGCCCGCCCGGCGCCGGCTCACCGCCGCCCTGGACCGCGCCGACGAGGCGCTGCGGCTGCGCCGCCTCACGAGCCGGCTGCTGCGCCGGCCCGCCCGTACGGAAGAGCTGCTGCTGGCCGAACGCTTCGCCGCGGCCACCGCGCTGTGCGAGGCCAGTGTCGCGCTGCTGTGGGAGGCCCGCCCGCTGCCGGCGCGGGTCGCGCAGAGCCCCCGGCGGTTCGCCGAGGCGTTGCGCACCGGGCGCCCGCCGGGCCGGCTGTGCGCCCCGGAGAACAGTTCCGCGGCACGCGGGGCCTTCGACCACGCCCTGCTGGACGCGGCGGTCGCCTTCGCACGGGAACGGCCCCTGCCGCGGCCGTCGTCCGCGGCACCGGCCACGGCGACCGCAGTGGGCGCCGCGCTCGGACCCGCCGGGCGGGACTACGGACTGCGGGTCGCCGTCTGCATCGGCGCCAGCGCCGCCGTCGCGCTGCTGCTGCGCGCCGACCACTGGTACTGGCTCCCCACGACCGTCACCTTCCTCGTCAAGCCGGACCTGGGCCCGCTGTTCTCCCGCACGGTGAACCGCTTCGCCGGCACCGCGGCGGGCGTGCTGGTCTTCGCCGGGGCCGGGCTGCTGCTGTCGGGGAGCTGGTGGCCCGCGATGGTGGCCGGCGCGGGCGGTGCGCTGCTGCCGTTCGCCACCCGGCACTTCGCCCTGCAAACCGCCGCGATCACGCTCATGGTGCTGTCGTTCGTCTACGCCGGCGGCGCGCGGCAGGCCCCCGCCGAACGGATCGTCGACACCTCCCTCGCGTGCGCGATCGTCCTCGTCGTCGGCCATCTGCCCCGGCTCGCGGACCCGCGCCGCAGGGTCGGCCAGCGGGTCACCGCGGCCCTGCGCGCCACCGAACGCTTCCTGCGCCACGTCCTTGCGCCCCGCCCGGACGGCCGCCCCACCGACCCCACCGAACGGCTGGCGCTGCGCCGGGCCGCCTACCGGGCGCTGGCCGGGGCACGGGCGGCGGCCGAGACCGCCGCGGCCGAACTGCGCACCGCCCGCGACCGTGCCCCCGACTGGCTGACCGCCGTCACCGCCGCCGAGCGCATCGTCGACGCCGCCACCGCCTGCGCCGTACGCCTCGACCACGGCGCCCGCCGCCCGGACCCCGACGAGGCCGAACGGCTCTGCCAGGCCCTCGCCGCCATGGCCGACGCCCTGGAGGACCCGCGCCGCCGCCGTGCCACCGGCACCCCGCCGCCCGCGCTGCGGCCGGTCCCCGACTGCGCGACGCTCACCGATGTGGCCGCCGAACTGGAGCGGCTGCGGGAGTATGCGGGGGCGGGGTAACCGGGGCGCACGGCCCACCCCCGACACCCGCGACGATCACCGGCACCGCCGGACATACGGTCACCGGTACCGCCCGGAGGTAGCACAGCGGCAACAGCCGCAGCCGCGCCGCCGCCTCATCAGGTCGGATCACACCGCCTCGCGTCCGGCAGTCCGGGCAACGCGCAACTGCCCGACCGGGGGCGGGCGACCGTTCCGCCGGGTCGTTCACCGCTCCACGGGCCCGGTCGCGCCTCGGATTGCGCGACACCCGCAGCGTGATTCCATGGAATCACGCATATGACAGCGCGGGCTCCAGGGCTGAGAACGCCGCCCGGCCGCGGTACCGCCCAGTGGTGCCGCCGAGCAATTCCCTTTGCGTATGCGGGGCGTGCGCGCCGATGTGCGCAGCCCGGGGCGTGCGACGGGCCGCGCCCGGTCTGCCTCGCCCACCGGGTGACGTCACCCGCCTGGAGCGCGGTGTCCAAGACCATCGCGGTACCCAAGACCATCCTGACGAGGCAGGCGGCTATGACACGGATCATGTACGACGCGGTGACGCCCAAGGAAATCCCCTCCGGCGCAACGATGGTGGCCGGTTATGCCGACGGCACGTTCGCCAACTTGAAAGAGATGGCGGCGCGGTTCCCGCACGCGACCCGGGTGTCGATCGCGGTGAGCCATCTGACCAAGGCGCAGGTCCTGGACGTGGAGCAGGGCGCAGCCAGCCCGGACGGGGCGGTTTTGTGGTGCACCCAGACCATGGCCAGTACACCCAACGAGGACCTGACGGTCTATTGCAGTGTCTCCGAACAGCCCGCGGTGCGTGCGGCGTTCCGCAAGGCCGGGGTCACCGAGCCGAACTACTGGGTGGCGCATTTCGACGGCGTGGCCACGATCCCGGCCGGCGCCCTCGCCAAGCAGTACGAGAACACCCCTGGCTTCGACAAGTCGGTGGTCGCGGACCACTGGCCCGGCATGGACTGATCATCGGTGGTGTCGGAGGGCCGTGGTGAAGGCTTCATGGCCGACGACTTCGCGGCCACTGCCGCGCCCGCCGATACCGGCCCCGTCCTCGAAAGTCGTGCACCGTCGAAATCGTTGCGCGCGAGCGTCATGCGGCCGTCGTGCGGAGCCGCTCGCCGCGGGCGGCGGCGCGGCGTACCGCCTCCGCCACCCCACCGGCTACCAGCGCCAGCGCCACCAGCAGGGCGCTGACCCACAGCGGCGCGCGGTAGCCGAGCCCGGCGGCCAGCGGGATGCCGCCGCACCAGGGGCCGATCGCGGCACCGACGTTGAGCGCGGCCGTCGCGAACCCGCCCCCCAGGGTGGGCGCTTCGGCCGCCGCGTAGAGCACCTGGGAGATCAGGGTGGCGCCGACGGCGAAGGAGAGGGTGCCCTGGACGAGGACCAGCACGACGGTGGCCGCCGCGTTCCCGGCCGTGAGCGCGAAGAGCGCCCAGCCCAGGAGCAGGGCCACCCCGCCGGCCGGCAGGAGCTGTCGGGGCCGGGTGTCCGCCAGCCGCCCGCCGGCGGTGACACCGGCGAACGAGCCCACGCCGAACAGCGCCAGCATCGCCGGCACCCCGGCGGCGCCGAACCCGGTGACCCGGGTGACCAGCGGTGCGAGGTAGGTGAAGGTGCAGAAGGTCGCGCCGTTGACGAGCGCACACAGCAGCAGGGTCACCAGCAGCCGCGGGCTGCGCAGCGCCCGCAGCTCATGGCGCGCACGCGCGGCGGCAACACCGGCACCGGTCACGGGGGTTGTGGAGGAGGCGGCGCCGCCCGGCACCGACCGCAGAATCGCGCACACCGCGGGCAGCGACACCAGCGCCACCGCCCAGAACGCCGCGCGCCAGCCCCACTGCTGCCCCAGCACGGCGCCCGCCGGGACGCCCGCGATACAGGCGAGGGTGGTACCGCCCAACAGGACGGAGGTGGCGCGGCCCTTGGCGTCCGGTGCCACCAGGCCGGCCGCGGTCGCCAGCGCCACCGCCAGGAACCCGGCGTTGGCCAGCGCCGCCACCACCCGGGTGGCGAGCAGCACCCCGAAGCTGCTGGTGACCGCGCCCAGGACGTGGACGACCAGGAACGTGATCAGGAAGGCCAGTAGCGCGCGCCGCCGCGACCAGCGCAGGCTCAGCAGCGCCGTCAGCGGCGCCCCGACGATCATCCCGACCGCGAACGCCGAGGTCAGCGAGCCCGCGACCGGGATCGACACCTGCATGTCGTGCGCGATGTCCGGCATCAGCCCGGACAGCATGAACTCGGATGTGCCCTGCGCGAAAACCGCCAGCGCGAGCACGTACAGAACGAAGGGCATCACTCAACTCCGCAACCACACCACGGGTCGGCACGGGCCGGTACGGCGCCTTCGACAGGGGCGCCGATGCGGATCGGGAGGGACCGGCACAACCGGCACGGCCGACGGGGAAGCGGCAGCCCCGGCCGCCGCATGACAAGTCCTGCCGTACGGGCGGCGATTCGGTGGCGGAGAAGAGAGAACCTCGGCGCGAGGGCGGGCGCAACGGGCCGGAGCGGCACGTCAGTCCGGCGAGGCGCGGCAGTACAGGGGCCGCGCATCGGCAACGCGAGGAGCCACCGGACGGCGCCCGGTGGCTAGCGTCTTGAGGACTCGGGGCTGGACATGATCCGCAGGCTAACCGAGCGGGACAGCCGCCGTCCATGCATTTCCGGGCGCCGCCCGGCCCCGCCGCGGGCTACGGCCGGAGCTTCTCCACCGGCCCGAGCGGCCTCTCAGTTCGGGCGGCCACGACGGACCGGGCGGCGGCGGGAACCCCTCCCGCCGCCGCCCGCTCAGGTCGCCGAACTCACCGACCGCCCTTGCCGCCCAGCAGCCCGGCCCGCCGCAGCGCGTCCGCCATCGCGTCGTTGACCGGTGCGGCGTCCCGGCCGCCGCGACGCTCGCCGCCCCGCTGACCGCCGCCCTGCCGCTGCCGCGGCGCACCGCCCCGGCCGCCCTCGCGGGCCCCGCCGCTGCCGCCGCGGCGCTCACCGCCGGCCCCGCCGCGCCGTTCGCCGCCGGCCGCCGCGCCCTTGCCGGGCTCGTCGTCCAGCCGCAGCGTCAGCGAGATCCGCTTCCGGGGAATGTCGACGTCGAGCACCTTGACCCGGACGATGTCGCCCGGCTTGACCACGTCCCGCGGGTCCTTGACGAAGTTCTTCGACATCGCCGAGACATGGACCAGCCCGTCCTGATGGACGCCCACGTCCACGAACGCCCCGAAGGCGGCGACGTTGGTCACCACGCCTTCCAGGAGCATCCCGGGCGCCAGGTCGCCGAGCTTCTCCACGCCCTCCTTGAAGGTGGCCGTCTTGAAGACCGGACGCGGGTCCCGGCCCGGCTTCTCCAGCTCCTGGAGGATGTCGTTGACCGTCGGCAGGCCGAAGGAGTCGTCGACGAAGTCCGCCGCGCGCAGTGAGCGCAGCGCGGCCGTGTTGCCGATCAGCCCGCCGACCTCGGTGCCCGCCGCGCGCACCATCCGGCGCACCACCGGATACGCCTCCGGGTGCACGCTGGAGGCGTCCAGCGGGTCGTCGCCACCCCGGATCCGCAGGAAGCCCGCGCACTGCTCGTACGCCTTCGGGCCGAGCCGCGCCACGTCCTTGAGGGCCTTGCGGGAGCGGAACGGGCCGTTGCCGTCCCGGTGGGCCACGATGTTCTCGGCAAGTCCGGAACCGATGCCGGACACCCGTGAAAGCAGCGGCGCGGAGGCGGTGTTGACGTCCACCCCGACGCCGTTCACGCAGTCCTCGACGACCGCGTCCAGCGAGCGGGACAGCTTCACCTCGGAGAGGTCGTGCTGGTACTGGCCGACCCCGATCGACTTGGGGTCGATCTTGACCAGCTCGGCCAGCGGGTCCTGGAGGCGCCGGGCGATGGACACCGCGCCGCGCAGCGACACGTCCAGGTCCGGCAGTTCCTGGGAGGCGAACGCGGAGGCCGAGTACACCGAGGCGCCCGCCTCGGACACCATCACCTTCGTCAGCTTCAGCTCCGGCTGCGCGGCGATCAGGTCGGCCGCCAGCTTGTCGGTCTCCCGGGAGGCGGTGCCGTTGCCGATCGCGATCAGCTCGACGCCGTGCTCCCGCGCCAGCCGTGCCAGGGTGGCCAGCGACTGGTCCCACTTCTGCTGCGGCACATGCGGGTAGATGGTGTCCGTCGCCGCCACCTTGCCGGTGGCGTCGACCACCGCCACCTTCACGCCCGTACGGAAGCCGGGGTCCAGGCCCATCGTGGCGCGCGTACCGGCGGGCGCCGCCAGCAGCAGATCGCGCAGGTTCGACGCGAAGACCCGCACCGCCTCGTCCTCGGCGGCCTGCCGCAGCCGCAGCCGCAGATCGATCCCCAGGTGCACCTGGATGCGTGTGCGCCAGGCCCAACGGACCGTGTCCTGGAGCCACTTGTCGGCCGGCCGATCCCGATCGGCGATCCCGAAGCGGTGCGCGACGGCCTGCTCGTACGCGCTGGGGCCCTCGCCGGCCGCCGACGGGTCCTCCGGCTCCAGGGCGAGATCGAGGACCTCCTCCTTCTCGCCGCGGAACATCGCCAGCACCCGGTGGGACGGCAGCTCGGTGAACGGCTCCGCGAAGTCGAAGTAGTCGGCGAACTTGGCGCCCGCCTCCTCCTTGCCCTCGCGCACCTTCGCCGCGAGCCGCCCGCGCGACCACATCCGCTCGCGCAGCTCACCGATCAGATCCGCGTCCTCGCCGAACCGCTCGGTCAGGATCGCCCGCGCGCCCTCCAGGGCCGCGGCCGGATCGGCGACGCCCTTGTCCGCGTCCACGAACGCCGCGGCAGCCGCCGCCGGCTCCACCGAAGGGTCGCTCAGCAGCCCCTCGGCCAGCGGCGCAAGGCCCGCCTCCCGTGCGATCTGCGCCTTGGTGCGCCGCTTGGGCTTGAACGGCAGGTAGATGTCCTCCAGGCGGGCCTTGGACTCGGCGCCGCGGATCTGCGCCTCCAGGGCGGCGTCCAGCTTGCCCTGGGTCCGCACGGACTCCAGGATCGCGCTCCGCCGCTCCTCCAGCTCCCGCAGATAGCGCAGCCGCTCCTCAAGGGAGCGCAGCTGCGCGTCGTCGAGCATCTCGGTGGCTTCCTTGCGGTAGCGCGCGATGAACGGGACGGTCGAGCCGCCGTCGAGCAGTTCGACCGCGGCCCTCACCTGCCGCTCCTTGACGCCGAGCTCCCCGGCGATCCTCGCTTCGATGGTCCCGAGGGCCCCGATGGGCTCGGTCGATGCCGTCACGTTGATCCTGCCCCGCCTTCCAGCGCTTGCCTGAGCCTGCATTGTGCCGGGTGACGGCCCGCACTGTCGCACCGCCCGGCCGGGCACGCCGGGGTGTGACACGCCGCATCACACCCCGGCACGCGCCCTGCGTTGTGACCTAACCCTCGCCGAACAGCTCCGCCGGGAACGCCCCGGCCTCCACCACCTTCGCGGTGAACGCGGCGGCCAGTTCGGTCAGCCGAGCCACCCCCTCCGCGCCCAGGCGCACGTACGGGGCCCGGTCCAGCCGGTCCGTCGTCCGCTCCAGGTCCTTGCGCAGCTGCACCCCGGCCTCGGTCAACTCGCCCTCGGCGCCCAGCAGTCCGCGCCCGCGCAGCCGCTCCTGCGCCGCGGCCCAGTCCTCCTCCGACCAGCCGCGGGTCGCCAGGTTGCCGCGCCGGCTCATCCCGCGCCCGGTCGCGGAGTGCGTGACCAGTGCCTCCACCGGGTCCAGTTCGGCGTCCAGCAGCGCGACCAGGTGGCCGTCGCCGCGGTGCTCGCGCAGCAGCGTCGTGGCGTGCCAGTAGGCCAGGTGCGGGGCGTCGGGCACCGGCAGGTCGGCGTGCGCGGAGTACAGCGGCCGGGCGTGGCGCGCGCCCGCCTCGGCGGCCCGCAGCGCCAGCTTCGCCGCCTCGGCCATCTCCGGGGACTCCAGCGCCTCGTCGCCGAGCAGCCGGCGCAGCGTGGCGTCCACGGCGCGCAGCCGGGCGTCCAGCACGGCCTGCGGGGTGGTGACCGTCCAGACCTCCGGGACGTACCGGGCTATCAGCTCGTACCGGAAGCTGTAGAAGGTCGCGGCGACGGTCCCGGCGCCCACCGCGCCGAGCGGCGCGCTGCGCGAGGAGAAGTAGACGGCACGGCCCTCCACGCCCAACGCGCCCATTTCCGCGGGCAGTTCGGGAGCGAAGTAGTGCGCCGAATGGAACGGGTTGAGGGCGTTGTGGCAGTGCCGGCCGGCCCGTTCGGGCAGTGCGCCGGAAGCGGAAGTGCTCGAAGCAGAGGTCATGCGAGCAGGTTACCGACCCGTTGGTATGTCGTGTCGAGGAGGGGCGAATCCGGACCGGCCCGGCAGCGGACGGCGCGGATGGCAGGAAAGGTGGGAAACCCGTCATTGCCGCCATCGGCACCGCTGCCCAGGATGGACACATGGAACAGCGCGATGTGCTGGTCGTTCTCTTCGACGGGCTCCAGAGCCTCGACGTCAGCGGCCCGGTCGAGGTCTTCAGCGGCGCCTGCCACGGCGCCCCCGGCGCCTACCGGATCCGCACCGCGAGCCTGGACGGCGCGCCGGTCCGCACCACCAGCGGACTGACTCTCACCCCCGACCTCGCGCTCGGCGCCGCCACCCCGCCGCACACCCTCCTCGTCCCGGGCGGCCGGTGCACCGACCCCCCCGACCCGCGGCTGGTCGACTGGCTGCGGGCGAACGCCCGGCGCACCCGGCGCACGGTCTCGGTATGCAGTGGCGCGTTCCTGCTGGCCGCCGCCGGGCTGCTGGACGGCCGCCGCGCAACCACCCACTGGAGCCTGTGCGACACCCTCGCCGCGCGTCACCCGGCCGTCCGCGTCGAACCCGAGCCGATCTACGTCCGGGACGGCGACGTGGCCACCTCCGCGGGCGTCACCGCGGGGATCGACCTCGCGCTGGCCCTGGTGGAGGAGGACCTGGGCCGCGACCTGGCGCTGACCAACGCCCGCCATCTGGTCGTCTTCCTGCGCCGGCCGGGCAACCAGACCCAGTTCAGCGCCCAGCTCGCCGCGCAGACCGCGCAGCGCCGCCCGCTCCGCGACGTCCAGCAGTGGATCAGCGAGAACCCGGCCGCGGACCTCTCCGTCGACGCCCTCGCCGACCGCGCCGGGCTCTCCCCGCGGCACTTCGCCCGCGCCTTCCGCGACGAGGTCGGGACGACCCCCGGCCGCTACGTCGACCGGGTGCGCCTGGAAGCCGCCCGACGTCGCCTGGAGGACACCGCCGACGGCATCGAACAGATCTCCCGCCGCTGCGGCTACGGCACCTCCGAGGCGATGCGCCGTGCCTTCCTCCGCGCCCTCGGCGCCTCCCCGGCCGAATACCGCCGCCGTTTCCAGCCCGCCGCCCCACCCTCCTGAACAGCCCTTCCGCACACCGACGCCCCTCCACAGAAACAGGAGCCGCCATGCAGATCGCCATCCTCCTCTACGACCGCTTCACCGCCCTCGACGCCATCGGCCCGTACGAGACCCTCGGTCTCCTCCCGGGCGCCGAGGTGGTGTTCGTCGCCGAACGCACCGGCCTCCACCGCAGCGACAAGGGCTCCCTCGGGCTGGTCGTGGACGCCGCGCTGAGCGACGTCACCGCGCCGGACGTCCTCGTCGTCCCCGGCGGCCCCGGGCAGACCGCGCTCATGGAGGACGGCCCGGTGCACGAGTGGATCCGGGCCGTGGACGCCGGCACCACCTGGACCACCTCGGTATGCACCGGGTCGCTGGTCCTCGCCGCCGCCGGCCTCCTCAAGGGCCGCCGGGCCACCTGCCACTGGCTCGCCCTGGACCAGATGCCCGCCCTGGGGGTCGAGCCGAGCGGGGAGCGGGTGGTCTTCGACGGCAAGTACGTCACCGCCGCCGGCGTCTCCTCCGGTGTCGACATGGGCCTCGCCCTGGCCGGCCGGATCGCCGGGGACTTCGTCGCGCAGACGATCCAGCTCGGCATCGAGTACGACCCGCAGCCGCCCTACGACGCGGGCGCCCCGGAGAAGGCCCCGGCCGAGGTCGTCGCGGCCCTGCGGGACCACGGCCGCTCCATCCTGGCCGGGAAGCGCTGGCGGGACGAAGCCGTCACCGAGAGGTGACGGAGCACCCGCCGAGCCGCGGCCGGCCCCGGCTCAGCCCGCCGGCCAGGTGAACCGCGGCGCCCGGCGCTCCAGGAAGGCGGCGGCACCCTCCAGGATGTCGCCGCTCTCCCGCGCCTGCGCCGCCCAGTACGCCCCGCGCTCCTCGGCCTCCGCGGGCGGCACGTCCCACGTCCCGTCGGCCAGCTCCTTCGCCGCGGTCTGCGTCAGCAGCGACCGGCTCGCCAGTACGGCCGTGAACTCCGCGACCCGCTTGTCCAGCGCGCCCTCGGCCAGCACCTCGTCCACCAGGCCCGTACGCAGCGCCCGCACGCAGTCGATCAACTCGCCCGAGAACAACAGGTACTTGGCGGCCGACGGCCCCACCAGCCGGACCAGCCGCCGGGTTGCCGACGCCGGATAGGCCACCCCCAGCTTGGCCGGCGTCACCCCGAACAGCGCCCCCTCCTCCGCGAACCGCAGATCGCAGGCGGCTGCCAACTGGGCGCCGCCGCCCACGCAGTAGCCGCGTATCGCCGCCAGCGTCGGCCTGGGAAACGCGGCCAGCGCCTCCTCGGCCGCCACCGCCAGCCCCTGCGACGCCCCCGACGCGTCCCGCAGCGAGCCGATGTCCGCCCCTGCGCAGAACGTCCCGCCGTCGCCCGTCAGCACCAGCGACCGCACCGCGCGGTCCGCCGCGAGCCGGTCCAGCAGCGGCGGGAGCTCCCGCCACATCTGGACGGTCATCGCGTTGCGCTTGTCCATATTGCTGATGGTGACGGTCGCGGTGCCGTCGCCGACGTGCGTCTTCAGACCCTGTTCCATGCCCGGATATTAGAGCGACCGCGCGCCGCGCGGCCGGATACGATCGGCGGTCTGATGTCTGCAACACTCGTCGCCAAAGACCTCGCCGCCGGCCACGGCGAGCGCGTCCTGTTCTCCGGTCTCGATCTGGTCGTCGCCCCCGGCGACGTGGTCGGCCTCGTCGGCGCCAACGGCGCGGGCAAGTCCACGCTGCTGCGCCTGCTCGCCGGCCTGGCGTCCCCGGAGCACGGCACGCTCGCGCTCAGCCCGCCCACCGCCACCGTCGGCCACCTCCCGCAGGAGCCCGACCGCCGCCCAGGAGAGTCGGTACGCGCCTTCCTCGCCCGCCGCACCGGCGTCGCCGACGCGCAGCGCGCCCTGGACGCCGCCACCGAGGCGCTGGTCGACGAACGCCCCGGCGCGGACGACGCCTACGCCACCGCCCTGGAGCGCTGGCTCGCCCTCGGCGCCGCCGACCTGGACGAACGCGCCGAGGAGACCGCCGCCCAGCTGGGCCTCGCGATCAGCCTCGACCAGCCGATGACCGCGCTGTCCGGCGGCCAGGCCGCCCGCGCCTCGCTCGCCTCCCTGCTGCTCTCCCGCTACGACGTCTTCCTGCTGGACGAGCCCACCAACGACCTCGACCTGGACGGCCTGCAACGGCTGGAGTCCTTCGTCACCGGGCTGCGCGCCGGCACGGTCCTGGTCAGCCACGACCGCGAGTTCCTGACCCGTACGGTCAACCGCGTCGTCGAACTCGACCTCGCCCAGCAGCAGGTCAACACCTTCGGCGGCGGCTACACCTCCTATCTGGAGGAGCGCGCCCGCGCGCGGCGCCGGGCCCGCGAGGAGTACGAGGAGTACGCCGACACCAAGGCCGCCCTGGAGACCCGGGCGCACACCCAGCGCAACTGGATGGAGAAGGGCGTCCGCAACGCCCGCCGCAAGGCCACCGACAACGACAAGATCGCCCGCAAGGGCCGGGTCGAGGCCACCGAGAAGCAGGCCGCCAAGGCCAAGCAGACCCAGCGCATGATCGAGCGGCTGGAGGTCGTCGAGGAGCCCCGCAAGGAGTGGGAGCTGCGGATGGAGATCGCCGCCGCGCCCCGGGCCGGCGCCGTGGTGGCCACCCTCCGGAATGCCGAGGTGCGCCGCGGCGACTTCCGCTTCGGCCCCGTGAACCTCCAGATCGACTGGGCGGACCGGGTCGCCATCACCGGCCCCAACGGCTCCGGCAAGTCCACCCTGCTCGCCGCCCTCCTGGGCCGGCTGCCGCTGGATTCCGGCCAGGCCACGCTGGGTCCCGGTGTGGTGGTCGGCGAGATCGACCAGGCCCGCGGCCAGCTCTTCGACGGCCACGGCGACGCGCCCCTGATGGACGCCTTCCGGGCCTCCGTGCCGGAGATGGCGCCCGCCGACGTCCGCACCCTGCTCGCCAAGTTCGGCCTCAAGGCGGCTCATGTGCTGCGCCCGGCGCACACCCTCTCCCCGGGGGAGCGCACCCGCGCCGCACTGGCCCTGCTCCAGGGACGCGGGGTCAATCTCCTCGTCCTGGACGAGCCGACCAACCACCTCGACCTCCCCGCCATCGAACAGCTGGAGTCCGCGCTCGCCTCGTATCCGGGCACGCTGCTGCTGGTCACCCACGACCGCCGGATGCTGGAAGCGGTGGATACCGCGCGCCGCATCGAGGTCGCGGGCGGGCGGATCACCGACCGCTCGGTGTGAGGCGCGGCGCCCGCCCGGACAATCGATTTGTTTCCGGGGCAGGGGACCCGTAAGGTGTTCCGAGCCGACGCGGGGTGGAGCAGCTCGGTAGCTCGCTGGGCTCATAACCCAGAGGTCGCAGGTTCAAATCCTGTCCCCGCTACTCAGAAGAACAGCAGGCCCGGTGCGCAGGCACCGGGCCTGCTGTTCTTGTGCCGCCGCCCCGTCTGCCTCCGCGCGCCGGGTCCGCTCCGCTCGCCCTGCCCCACCCTTCGATACGGGGTATACCGGAACATAAGGCACCGGATTGAGGAGGCGGCGATGGCCGGCAGGTCCACATCCGCTCGGCGCGATGCGCAGACGGCCCGGCTGGGGCGCAGCTTCCTCGTACTCGCGCTGCTCGGTTCCGTGCTCGCCCTCGCCGGCATCGTGGGCCTGGTCTACGTCGGCGTGGCCACCCTCACCACCATGCTGCTCTTCGGCTGGCTGCTGCTGATCGGCGGCCTGGTGGGCCTGGCGCACGCCCTCCAGTCCCGCGGCACGAACGTCTTCTGGCTCGCGGTGATCGTGGCGGCGCTGAACATCGCGGCCGGTGTGGTGGTGATCCGCCGGCCCGATGCCACCGCCGCCGCGCTGACCATGTTCGCCGCCCTGCTCTTCCTGACCGGTGGCCTGTTCCGCCTGGTCGGCGCGGTCGTGGTGCGCGGGCCGCAGTTCGGCTGGACGCTGGTGCAGGGCGCCTTCGGCATCCTGCTGGGCGTGCTGGTACTCGGCAACTGGCCGCACAGCAGCCTCTACGTCATCGGTTGCTTCTTCTCGCTCGCGCTGCTCTTCGACGGGCTGGGCCTGATCGCGATGGGGGTCGGCGGGCGCCGGGTCGTCGGCATGGTCGAGGAGGGCAGAGTGGCCGGATCCGGACCCCTTTCCGGCGGCTCCGGTGGCGACGGCGCGGTGACCGCCGAGCGTCAGCCTCGAAACAAGGATTAAAAGCGACAGGACGTGTCGCGAGGTTGATCAATTCCGGCAGAATCGGTCAAAAGGCGTCGATAGGCGCTGACTTGTGTTCAGGGGGTCGGTCCGGACCAGAGCATTCTCAACACTCTTCGTGTGAGGATGCCTTCCGGACCCCCAGCAGAACCCCCCGAGGAGCTGACCTCCCCGCTCGCGTACGAAGGTGTCTGGCGGTTCACCGCCCCGGCACTGGAGTCCTCGGTGCCCCAGGCACGCCACGCGGTCCGGGATCTGCTCGACGAACAGCATGTGCCCGTCGCCGAGGGCATCGTGGACGGGCTGCTGCTGATCGTCTCCGAACTGGTCACCAACGCCGTCCGGCACGCCGCCCTGCTCTCCCCCCAGATCGCCGTACAGCTCACGATCGGTGCGAACTGGCTGCGGGTCGCGGTCGAGGACGACCACCCCTACCGCCCCAAGGCGCTGGAGGCGGACGAGGGCGATATCGGCGGTCGCGGCCTGTGGCTGGTCAAGATGCTCACCACGGAAGTGGGCGGCAAGTGCGACGTCGAGCACACCGTGAACGGCGGCAAGGCCATCTGGGCCGAGCTGCCGCTCACCCCCCTCGCTACCAGCCCGCCGACTGCCCTGTGAGCTCGCGGACCGCCGGGCGCGCCGCGTCCAGCACGGTCATGAACCACGCGGAGAACGGCGCCTGCGCATGCCGCTCGGCCAGCTCCTCCGGGGTGACGAACGCGATCTCGCCGATCTCCTCGGGGTCCGGCGCCGGCTCCGCCCGCACCAGCCCGACGAACAGGTGGTTGTACTCCTGCTCCACGAGGCCGGAGTCCGGGTCCGGGTGGTTGTAACGCACCGTGCCGGCCTCCCCGAGGAGCACGGGCGCCAGCCCCAGCTCCTCCGCGGTCCGCCGGGCCGCCGCCGCGAACGGCGTCTCGCCCGGATACGGGTGGCCGCAGCAGGTGTTGGACCACACGCCGGGGGAGTGGTACTTCGACATCGCCCGGCGCTGCAACAGCAGCCGCCCCTTCTCGTCGAAGAGGAACACCGAGAACGCCCGGTGCAGTTGGCCGGGGGGCTGGTGCGCCGCGAGCTTCTCCGCGGTGCCGATCGTCGTACCGTCCTCGTCGACCAGCTCCAGCATGATCGGCTCGGCGGCGCCGTCCGGTGCGCCCACCGCCGGGGTCCCGGCGGTCTGTCCGTTGGCAGGTGTGATCGGCATGCCCATCCTTGTCGTCGGTCGTCGACGTCAAGTCTGCCCCACCAGGGTCCTGATCAGTGGCAGAGCGCAGCCAGGCGATCCGCGGCGCCGACGCCGCCCGGCGGGAATCGGGGCCCGGCACGGGGCGCCGGACCCGCCCGCCGTCCCGTGAGAAGCTCCACACCGGCCGCATCATGGCCCTCGCCACACCGCCCCGGCACCAACCCGCCCCACCCGTGACCAGCCCCCTCATAACCGACGCCGGGGCGGGCGCCGGGCCGGCGGCCAGTTGTTCATGCGCCGCCCCATCCACCATGATGATCGCGGCAGGCGCAGCCGTCGGTCACCCGATCGAGCGGTGAATGCGTGGTGAACGGCCGCATCCCGCGATCCGATAGCCTCTGCCGACGTGCCACCCAGCCCTCCGCGGGCGAGGTGTGCCACGCCCGCCGCCCGGGTAGTTCGTGCCGAATGCGGACCGACCGGCGCTGCCTGGTCAGCATCCAAGGAGTGAGTTCGTCTGTCGACCGCCATCCTCACCGGTCCGCCGGTCGCCGGGTCGCCGCTCGAAGCCGACCTGCGCACGCTGGGCTTCGACGTCCGTACGGCCAGTGACCCGGCCGACGTCACCGCGCTGCTCGCCGACGTCCCCGCGCAGGAGCGGGTGGCCCTCGTGGACCCCCGTTTCGTCGGCCATCTGCACGCCCTGCGGCTCGCCCTGACCGACCCCCGCTTCCCGGCCGCCGCGGTGCCGGGCGCGCTCACCGCGCAGCCCGAGGCCCGCGCGGCGCTGGCCCGCGCGGCCGGCCGGATCCCGGTCGGCGCCGGCACCGCCCACCTCACCGACGTCCTCACCGACACCCTCACCGAGGCCCTGGACCGCGAGGACATCGGACTCCACCGCGTCGAGCCCGGCAGCCTGGTCGCCACCGTCGCGCTGACCCCGGCCCAGCGGGACGAGGCCCGGGAAGCGGCCGCCGCCGTCGACGACGAGGCGGTCCGGCTGCGCACCGCCGTCAAGTCCCGCGACGGGTTCTTCACGACCTTCTGCATCAGCCCGTACTCCCGCTACCTCGCCCGCTGGTGCGCCCGCCGCGGCCTCACCCCCAACCAGGTCACCACCGCGTCCCTGCTCACCGCGCTGATAGCGGCGGGCTGCGCGGCCACCGGCACCCGCGCCGGTTTCGTCGCGGCCGGCGTGCTGCTGCTCCTCTCCTTCGTCCTGGACTGCACCGACGGGCAGCTCGCCCGCTACTCGCTCCAGTACTCGACGATGGGCGCCTGGCTGGACGCCACCTTCGACCGGGCCAAGGAGTACGCGTTCTACGCCGGGCTCGCCCTCGGCGCCGCCCGCTGCTCCGGCGACGACGTCTGGGCGCTGGCGCTCGGCGCGATGATCCTCCAGACCTGCCGGCACGTCGTCGACTTCGCGTTCAACGAGGCGAACCACGACGCGACCGCCAACACGAGCCCCACCGCCGCGCTCTCCGACCGGCTCGACAGCGTCGGCTGGACGGTCTGGGTCCGCCGCATGATCGTGCTGCCCATCGGCGAACGCTGGGCCATGATCGCCGTGCTGACCGCGCTGACCACCCCGCGCGTCGTCTTCCTGGCGCTGCTGGTCGGCTGCGCGCTGGCCGCCTGCTACACCACCGCCGGCCGGGTACTGCGCTCGCTGACCCGCCGGGCCCGGCGCACCGACCGCGCCGCCCGGGCGCTCCTCGACCTCGCGGACACCGGGCCGCTGGTCGAGCTGATCTCGCGCGGCGCCCGCGGCCGGGGGAGCACCGGTTCCCTCCTCGCGCCCGTTATGGCGTTTCTCTCGTCCGCGGTGCTGCTGGTGTGGGTGATCTTCCAGAAGAACCCCGCCTCCTGGCCCACCGTCGGCGTCGCCGCCTGCTCCGCGCTGCTCGCCGGCGCGGCCGTGTCCCGCCCGCTCAAGGGCGCTCTCGACTGGCTCGTGCCGCCCTTGTTCCGGGCCGGCGAATACCTCACGGTCCTCGTGCTGGCCGCCCGGTCGGACGCCCCCGGCGCGCTGCCCGCGGCGTTCGGGCTGATCGCGGCCGTCGCCTACCATCACTACGACACGGTCTACCGCATCCGCGGTGGCACCGGGGCCCCACCGCGGTGGCTGGTCCGGGCGACCGGGGGGCATGAAGGTCGGATCCTCGTGGTCACGGCCCTGGCCGCCCTGCTGCCCGACACAGGTTTCACAATCGCGCTCACGGTACTCGCTGTGGTCCTGGCGCTGCTGGTGCTCATCGAGAGCATCCGCTTCTGGGTGTCCTCCGGAGCACCCGCCGTACACGATGAAGGAGAACCCGCATGATCGGCCTCGTGCTGGCAGCCGGCGCCGGACGGCGTCTGCGCCCCTACACCGACACCCTGCCCAAGGCTCTGGTGCCGGTGGGCCCGGAATCGGACGGGGAAGCGAAGACGATCCTGGACCTGACCCTCGGCAACTTCGCCGAGATCGGCCTGACCGAGGTCGCGATCGTCGTCGGCTACCGCAAGGAGGCCGTGTACGAGCGCAAGGAGGCCCTGGAGCAGCAGTACGGCCTCAAGCTCACCCTCATCGACAACGACAAGGCCGAGGAGTGGAACAACGCCTACTCCCTGTGGTGCGCCCGTGACGTGATCGCGGCCCACGACTCGGTGATCCTCGCCAACGGCGACACCGTGCACCCGGTCTCCGTCGAGCAGACGCTGCTCGCCGCCCGCGGCAACGGCCAGAAGATCATCCTCGCGCTGGACAGCGTCAAGCAGCTCGCCGACGAGGAGATGAAGGTCGTCGCGGACTCCGCCAAGGGCGTCCGGAAGATCACCAAGCTGATGGACCCGGCCGAGGCCACCGGCGAGTACATCGGCGTCACCCTCATCGAGGGCTCGGCCGCCGCCGAGCTGGCCGACGCCCTGAAGACCACCTTCGAGCGGGACCCCGACCTCTACTACGAGGACGGCTACCAGGAGCTGGTCAACCGCGGCTTCAAGGTGGACGTGGCACCGATCGGCGACGTCAAGTGGGTCGAGATCGACAACCACGACGACCTGGCGAAGGGCCGTGACATCGCATGCCGGTACTGACCCGCCTCATTCCGTCCCCGGTCGTCGTCGACATCAGCGCCGGCGCCCTGGACGACCTGGCGGGCCTGCTGGCCGATCAGCGCATCTCCGCGTCCGGCAAGCTCGCCATCGCGATCAGCGGCGGCTCGGGGGCGCGGCTGCGCGAACGGCTGGCCCCCGCGCTGCCGGGCGCCGAGTGGTATGAGGTCGGCGGCGGCACCCTGGACGAGGCGATCAAGCTCGCCGACGCCATGAAGAAGGGGCACTACGACGCGGTCGTGGGCCTCGGCGGCGGCAAGATCATCGACTGTGCGAAGTACGCCGCGGCGCGTATCGGCCTGCCGCTGGTGGCGGTCGCGACGAACCTGTCGCACGACGGGCTGTGCTCCCCGGTCGCCACTCTCGACAACGACGCGGGCCGCGGCTCCTACGGAGTGCCGAACCCGATCGCCGTGGTGATCGACCTCGACATCATCCGCGAGGCGCCGGTCCGCTTCGTCCGCTCCGGCATCGGCGACGCGATCTCCAACATCTCCGCGGTCGCGGACTGGGAGCTCTCGCACCGCGAGACCGGCGAGGACCTCGACGGGCTGGCCGCCGCCATGGCGCGTCAGGCGGGCGAGGCGGTGCTGCGCCACCCCGGGGGCGTCGGCGACGACAGCTTCCTCCAGGTGCTGGCCGAGGGGCTGGTCCTCACCGGCATCTCGATGTCGGTGGCCGGCGACAGCCGCCCGGCATCGGGTGCCTGCCACGAGATCAACCACGCCTTCGACATCCTCTTCCCCAAGAGGGCGGCGAGCCACGGCGAGCAGTGCGGCCTCGGTGCCGCGTTCGCCACCCATCTGCGCGGGGACCGGGAAACCTCCGCGCTGATGGTCGAGGTGCTCCAGCGGCACGGGCTGCCGGTCACCCCGGGCGAAATCGGCTTCACCGACGAGGAGTTCGTCCAGGCCGTCGAGTTCGCCCCGAAGACCCGCCCAGGCCGCTACACGATCCTGGAGCACCTGGACCTGTCCACCGACCAGATCAGGGACGCATACGCCGACTATGCCGAAACCATCAGTAGCTGAACTCCGCCCGGTCGTTCACCCCGAGGGCGTGAAGGACCGGCGCAGCGGTGAGCACTGGGCCGGCCGCCTCTACATGCGGGAAATCTCGCTGCGCTGCGACCGGTACCTGGTGAACACCCGGGTCACGCCCAACCAGCTGACCTACCTGATGACCGTCTTCGGCGTCCTCGCGGCACCGGCGCTGCTGGTACCGGGCATCTGGGGCGCCGTGCTCGGCGTGCTGATGGTCCAGCTCTACCTGCTGCTCGACTGCATCGACGGCGAGGTGGCGCGCTGGAAGAAGCAGTTCTCGCTGGGCGGCGTCTACCTGGACCGGGTCGGCGCCTACCTGTGCGACGCCGCGGTGCTCGTCGGCTTCGGCCTGCGCGCCGCCGACCTGTGGGGCCCCGGACGGATCGACTGGCTCTGGGCGTTCCTCGGCACGCTGGCCGCCCTCGGCGCGATCCTGATCAAGGCCGAGACCGACCTCGTCGGCGTGGCCCGGCATCAGGGCGGGCTGCCGCCGGTCAAGGAGGCGGCGTCCGAGCCGCGCTCGTCCGGCCTGGCGCTGGCCCGCAAGGCCGCCGCGGCGCTGAAGTTCCACCGGCTGGTCCTCGGGATCGAGGCGTCCCTGCTGATCCTGGTCCTGGCGATCGTGGACGCGGTGCGGGGCGACCTGTTCTTCTCCCGGCTCGGCGTCGCGGTGCTGGCCGGTATCGCGCTCCTCCAGACCGTGCTGCACCTCGTGTCCATCCTCGTCTCCAGCAGGCTCAAGTGACCGCGGCTCCCCGGATGCGGCTCGGCGCGGTCGTCCTGACCATGGGCAACCGCCCCGACGAGCTGCGCGCGCTGCTGGACTCGGTCGCCAAGCAGCACGGCGATCCGGTCGAGATCGTGGTGGTCGGCAACGGCTCGCCGCTGCCGGAACTGCCCGACGGCGTACGGACCGTCGAACTCCCCGAGAACGTCGGCATCCCGGCGGGCCGCAACGTCGGCATCGAGGCGTTCGGCCCCCACGGCAGCGAGGTCGACGCACTGCTCTTCCTCGACGACGACGGGCTGCTGCCCAACGAGGACACCGCGGAGCTGTGCCGTGCGGCGTTCGCCGCGGACCCCGCGCTCGGCATCATCAGCTTCCGCATCGCCGACCCCGACACCGGGCAGACCCAGCGCCGGCACGTCCCGCGGCTGCGCGCCTCCGACCCGATGCGCTCGTCGCGGGTGACCACCTTCCTCGGCGGCGCGAACGCGGTCCGTACGACGGTGTTCGCGGAGGTCGGCGGGCTGCCCGACGACTTCTTCTACGCCCACGAGGAGACCGACCTGGCCTGGCGGGCGCTGGACGCCGGCTGGCTGGTCGACTACCGGTCGGACATGGTCCTGCACCACCCGACGACGGCACCGGCCCGGCACGCGGTCTACCACCGCATGGTGGCCCGCAACCGCGTCTGGCTGGCCCGCCGCAACCTCCCAGCCGTGCTGGTTCCGGTCTATCTCGGGGTCTGGTTCCTGCTCACCCTCGCCCGCCGGCCGTCGCGGCCGGCGCTGCGGGCCTGGCTGGGCGGCTTCAAGGAGGGCTGGGCCACCGCATGCGGTCCCAGGCGCCCCATGAAGTGGGCTACCGTTTGGCGACTGACCCGACTGGGCCGCCCTCCCATCATCTGACAAGCTCGTATCTGAGAGCATCAGGCGCGAACCGGGGCGAGTCCCCGGCAGCGCACCTTGAGGACGAAAGTGTCTACTGTGAGCGAGACCACGCACGACAGTGCGGTCGCCATGAGTGCCCCGCCATCCGCCGATGAAGGGCTCACGGCGGCCCAGCGGGCCGAGAAGTACGGGCTCGCGCAGAGCGGTGCCCGCCCCAGCCTCGCGGAGTACATCCGGGAGCTGTGGGACCGCCGGCATTTCATCTCCGCCTTCTCCAGCGCCCGGCTGACCGCGCAGTTCAGCCAGGCGAAGCTGGGTCAGGTCTGGCAGGTGGCGACGCCGCTGCTGAACGCGCTCGTGTACTACCTCATCTTCGGCCTGCTGATCGGCACGCGGAAGGGCGTCCCGGACTACGTCCCGTTCCTGGTGACCGGCGTCTTCATCTTCACCTTCACCCAGAGCTCGGTGATGGCGGGTACCCGCGCGATCTCCGGCAGCCTGGGTCTGGTGCGTGCGCTGCACTTCCCGCGGGCCTGCCTGCCGATCTCGTTCTCCCTGATGCAGCTCCAGCAACTGCTGATCTCCATGGGCGTGCTGGTGGCCATCCTGCTGGGCTTCGGCCAGGTGCCCACCTGGTCCTGGCTGCTGGTGATCCCGGCGCTGGCGCTCCAGTTCGTGTTCAACACCGGACTGGCGATGGTCATGGCCCGCCTCGGCAGCAAGACGCCGGACCTGGCGCAGCTGATGCCGTTCATCATGCGGACGTGGATGTACGCGTCCGGCGTCATGTTCAGCATCGACCTGATCCTGAAGGGCAAGCACGTCCCGCACATCGTCGAGGTGCTGCTCTACTCCAACCCCGCCGCGGTCTACATCGACCTGGTGCGGTTCGCGCTGATCGACAGCTTCAAGGCGCACCAGCTCCCGCCGCACGTGTGGGCGTTCGCCGGCGGCTGGGCGGTGCTGGCGGGCGTCGCGGGCTTTGTGTACTTCTGGAAGGCTGAGGAGCGGTACGGACGTGGCTGAGCAGATGGACGCCGTCCAGCCGACGGCAGCGGCGCAGGAGCGGATCCCGACCGTGATCGCGGACGAGCTGCACATCGTCTACCGCGTCTACGGCACCGGTACGGGCAAGGGCAGCGCCACCGCTGCGCTCAGCCGTATCGTCCGCCGCCGGCCGTCGGTGGGCGTGCGCGAGGTGCATGCGGTCAAGGGTGTCTCCTTCACCGCGTACCGCGGCGAGTCGATCGGCCTGATCGGCTCCAACGGCTCCGGCAAGTCGACCCTCCTCAAGGCCGTCGCCGGGCTGCTGCCCGCGGAGCGCGGCAAGGTCTACACGCACGGCCAGCCCTCGCTGCTCGGCGTGAACGCGGCGCTGATGAACGACCTGACCGGCGAGAAGAACGTCGTCCTCGGCGGCCTGGCGATGGGCATGTCCCGCGAGCAGGTCCGCGAGCGCTACGACGAGATCGTCGACTTCTCCGGCATCAACGAGAAGGGCGACTTCATCTCGCTGCCGATGCGCACCTACTCGTCCGGTATGGCGGCCCGGCTGCGGTTCTCCATCGCGGCGGCCAAGGACCACGACGTGCTGCTGATCGACGAGGCGCTGGCCACCGGTGACAGGGCCTTCCAGAAGCGCTCCGAGGCCCGTATCCGCGAGCTGCGCAAGGAAGCGGGTACGGTCTTCCTGGTCAGCCACAACAACAACTCGATCCGGGACACCTGCGACCGGGTGCTGTGGCTGGAGCGGGGCGAGCTGCTGATGGACGGCCCGACCGACGAGGTCATCAAGGCGTACGAGAAGCAGACGGGCAAATAGTCCGTTTGTGGCGGAAGGCCCCCGCGAGTCCGCTTCGCGGGGGCTTCCGAACGTTAAGAGATGGTCAACTCCGCGGATTTCGGGAACGGTTCGGATCTTCGCGAGGTTGATCGGAGCGTTGCCCGGGGCTTCGGCACCCGCCCGGAGGTGGCACGGGTGTACGGCGTAAGCTGTGCAGGTCGCCGAACGGCATAAGTGGTGCAAGTCGGGCGAATCCCTCCCGAGCGGGCGATGAGGCCTCGATTGGAGCGCGTCGCGGACCGCGGCGTGTCCGAAATGGGATGTTTTGGTTTGGCGGTGTAGAACGGGAGACGTGACGGCAATGGCTACTGGTTCGCTCCGGCTCCACAACGCGCCGGGTAGCCCCCGGTGAGTCGTGGAGACGAGCAGGCGCGTCGCGCCTTCCCGCGGAGGGCGGCGTCGGTCGGCGGGAGGGACCAGACGCGCACCGTGCTCGACCAGGCCGCACACGAGAATTTCCCGGTCGCGCCGTTCTTCCTGCCCCGTGCCTGGCGCGCCGATCTGATGGCCGTCTACGGCTTCGCCCGCCTCGTCGACGACATCGGCGACGGCGATCTGGCACCGGGCGGCGGCGATGCCGTACTCCTCGGCCTGGACCGGGCGCAGTACGACGACCGGCCCGCACTGCTGGACGCCCTGGAGGCCGACCTCCACCGCTGCTTCGGCGACCGCGCCCCCGGCCCCGGTCATCCTCTGATGCGCCGGCTCGGCCCGACCGTCCGCCGCTGCGGGCTGACCCCCGAGCCCTTCCTCGACCTGATCGAGGCCAACCGGCAGGACCAGCGGATCAGCCGCTACGGCACCTATGACGACCTGGCCGCATACTGCGAGCTGTCCGCCAATCCCGTCGGCCGGCTCGTCCTCGGCATCACCGGCACCACCAGCCCCGAACGGGTCCGGTACTCGGACGCGATCTGCACGGCGCTCCAGATCGTCGAGCACATCCAGGACGTGGCCGAGGACCTCGGCCGCGACCGTATCTATCTGCCCGCCGAGGACATGAAGCACTTCGGGGTCACCGAGGCCGATCTGGCCGCCCCGACCGGGGGCGCATCGGTGCGCGCGTTGATCGCGTTCGAAGCGGAACGCGCCCTTGAGCTGCTGAATGAAGGCACCCCGCTGGTGGGTAGCGTGCACGGCAGACTCAAGGTGCTGCTGGCCGGCTTCGTGGCCGGCGGGCGCGCCGCACTCCAGGCGGTGGCGACCGCCGATCACGACGTGCTCCCTGGACCCCCCAAACCGACCAAGCTCAGCCTGCTGCGCGAGATGCGGGCGACATTGCGAAGAGAGGGGTGAGTCGGACCGTGGAGGCAACTGCACACGTGTCCGCGCCGGTGCTCGCTGCGTACCGCTACTGCGAGGCCGTCACCGGGCAGCAGGCACGGAACTTCGCGTACGGCATCCGGCTTCTGCCGACCGAGAAGCGCCAGGCCATGTCGGCGCTCTACGCCTTCTCGCGCCGGGTCGACGACATCGGCGACGGCAGCCTTGCGGCCACCGCCAAGCAGCAGCGGCTGGAGGACACCCGCGCCCTGCTCGCCCGGGTCAAGGACGGGGCGATCAGCGAGGACGACACCGACCCGGTGGCCGTCGCGCTGACCGACGCCGCCCGGCGCTTCCCCATTCCGCTCGGCGCGCTGGACGAGCTGATCGACGGGGTGCTGGCGGATGTGCGCGGTGAGACGTACGAGACCTGGGACGAGCTGAAGGTCTACTGCCGCTGTGTCGCCGGGGCGATCGGCCGGCTCTCCCTGGGCGTGTTCGGCACCGTGCCGGGCGCACCGGACGCCGAGCGCGCTTCCGAGTACGCCGACACACTCGGCCTCGCGCTCCAACTCACCAATATTCTCAGGGACGTTCGCGAGGACGCCGGGAACGGCCGGACGTATCTCCCGGCCGAGGATCTCGCCAAGTTCGGCTGCTCGGCGGGGTTCGACCGCCCCGTCCCGCCGCCCGGTGCCGACTTCGCCGGGCTGGTGCACTTCGAGGTCAGGCGCGCCCGTGCGCTGTTCGCCGACGGCTTCCGGCTGCTGCCGATGCTCGACCGGCGCAGCGGCGCCTGCGTGGCGGCGATGGCCGGGATCTACCACCGGCTGCTGTCGCGGATCGCCGCGGACCCGGAGGCGGTGCTGCGCGGCCGGGTGTCGCTGCCGGGCCGGGAGAAGGCGTTCGTCGCGGTGCGCGGACTGTCCGGGCTCGACGCGCGGGCGATCGGCCGCCGGGAGTCCGTCAGGAGGCGCGGGTGATGTGCCGGACCGCGCACACCTGCGGTGATCCGGCCCCGGTGCGGCGAGCAACCCCCCGCCGGGCGGCTGCGTCCATGGCAGGCGTAAGGGGGGAGAGCACATGACATCGGGAGCCATGCTGCCCGGGCGCCTCACCACCCGTCCCTCCGGCCGTCCCGAAGGGGCGGCTGCGGTGGTCATCGGGGGCGGTCTCGCGGGTACCACCGCGGCGCTGGCGCTGGCCGACGCCGGACTGCGGGTCACCCTCGTCGAGGCCCGGCCGCGGCTCGGCGGGCTGGTCTTCTCCTTCCGCCGCGACTCCGCCGCCGGCGAGCTGACCGTCGACAACGGCCAGCACGTCTACCTGCGCTGCTGCACCGCCTACGGCACGCACCTGGGGCGGATCGGCGCGGACGGCCTGGTCCCCCTCCAGGACAGGATGGACGTCCCGGTCCTGGACGCGGACGGCATGCGGCTCGGCCGGCTGCGGCGGACCGCGCTGCCGGTGCCGCTCCACCTGGCCAGGAGCCTGGCGCTCTACCCGCACCTCTCACCCGCCGAGCGGGCCGGCGTGGTCCGCGCGACGCTGGCGTTGAAGGGTCTGGACCCGGCCGATCCCGCGCTGGACGGCGTGGACTTCGGCAGCTGGCTGCGCCGGCACGGCCAGTCGCCGCGCGCCGTCGAAGCGCTCTGGGACCTGGTCGGTATCGCGACCCTCAACGCCACCGCCGGCGATGCCTCGCTGGGGCTGGCCGCCAAGGTCTTCAAGACCGGGCTGCTCTCCGCGCCCGGTGCCGCCGACATCGGCTGGTCCCGGGTCCCGCTGGGCGCCGTCCACGACACGCTCGCCGGCACGGCGCTGCGGAAGGCCGGCGTCCGGATCTCGCTGCGTACCCGCGCCGGTGCCGTCTCCCGCGCCGACGGCAGCTGGCAGGTCGCGGTGGAGAACGGCCCGCACGGCAGGGAAACGCTCACCGCGGACACCGTCGTGCTCGCCGTACCCCAGCGCGAGGCGCACGCCCTGCTGCCCGACGGCGCCCTGCCCGCCAAGGACCGGCTGCTGGACATCGGCACCGCGCCGATCCTGAACCTCCATGTCGTCTACGACCGCAAGGTGCTGCGCCGCCCCTTCTTCGCGGCGGTCGGCTCCCCGGTCCAGTGGGTCTTCGACCGGACCGACGCCTCGGGGCTGGCCGGGGGCGGACAGTACCTGGCCGTCTCGCAGTCCGCCGCGCAGGAGGAGATCGACCACCCGGTCGCCACGCTCCGCGCCCGCTACCTTCCCGAGCTGGAGCGGCTGCTGCCCGCCGCCCGGGGCGCCCGGATCCGCGACTTCTTCGTCACCCGCGAGCGCACCGCGACCTTCGCGCCCGCCCCGGGCGTCGGCAGGCTCCGCCCCGCCGCCCGCACCCAAGCCCCCGGCCTGTTCCTGGCCGGTGCGTGGACCGCCACGGGGTGGCCCGCGACCATGGAAAGCGCTGTTCGCAGCGGCACTGCCGCCGCTCGCGAGGCACTCACCGAACTCGGCTTCCCCCAGGGCCAGTTGCCTCAGGAGGCGGCATGACTACGAGTACGAGCGCTCGCACGAGCACGAGCATCGGAAACAGAGGAGAAACCGTGAACCCGGCTTCCCCAGCTATCGACACCGCGAGGGTCACCGCGCTGCTGGAGCGCGGGCGGACGCTCGCCACCCCCGTGCTGCGTGCCGCCGTCAACCGGCTCGCCCCTCCCATGGACGCGGTCGCCGCCTACCACTTCGGCTGGATCGACGTCGACGGCCGCCCCACCGCGGGCGACGGCGGCAAGGCGGTGCGGCCCGCGCTCGCGCTGCTGTCGGCCGAGGCCGCGGGCGCCGCCCCCGAGGTCGGGATCCCCGGCGCGGTCGCCGTCGAGCTGGTGCACAACTTCTCGCTGCTGCACGACGACCTCATGGACGGCGACGAGCAGCGCCGGCACCGCGACACGGTCTGGAAGGTGCACGGCCCCGCCCAGGCGATCCTCGTCGGCGACGCGCTGTTCGCGCTGGCCAACGAAATACTGCTGGAGCTCGGCACCGTCGACGCGGGCCGCGCCACCCGCCGACTGACCCTGGCCACCCGCAAGTTGATCGACGGCCAGGCCCAGGACATCTCGTACGAGCACCGCGAGCGGGTCACCGTCGAGGAGTGCCTGGAGATGGAGGGCAACAAGACCGGCGCGCTGCTGGCCTGCGCCGTCTCGATCGGCGCCGTTCTCGGCGGCGCGGACGACCGCACCGCGGACATCCTGGAGAAGTACGGCTACCACCTCGGCCTCGCCTTCCAGGCCGTCGACGACCTGCTGGGCATCTGGGGCGACCCGGAGTCCACCGGCAAGCAGACCTGGAGCGATCTGCGCCAGCGCAAGAAGTCGCTGCCGGTCGTGGCCGCGCTGGCGGCCGGCGGGCCCGCCTCCGAGCGCCTCGCCGACATCCTGGCGGCCGACGCCAAGAAGAGCGAGACCGAGATCGCGGACTTCACCGAGGAGGAGTTCGCCTCCCGCGCGGCGTTGATCGAGGAGGCCGGCGGCCGGGAGTGGACCTCCGAGGAGGCCCGCCGCCAGCACGCCACCGCCGTCGCCGCGCTGGACGAGGTCGACATGCCGGAGCAGGTCCGCGCGCAGCTCGTCGCGCTCGCGGACTTCGTCGTCGTACGAGAGAGATGATGACCATCACCACGCAATAGCTCGCAGTCGCCGGCCGGTGCCAGCCGGGCGCCGGCCGACGGAATCCCTGAAGACGCATTGACAGTTCACTGCAGAAGGGGAAGCCATGACAGCGACGACCGACGGAAGCACCGGGGCGCAGCCGCCCCGGGCCCCCTCGGCCGGCGACGCCACCGCCGAAAAGACCGAACAGACCGCGAAGCCCCGCAGGACCGCGAAGGCCCGTGGGACGGGGAAGGCCGGCACGACCGGCAGGGCACGTACCGCCGTGGTGCAGGACACGGTGGACGCCGCACGGGAAGCGACCGCCCGCGCCACCGACCACCTGCTCTCCGTCCAGGACCCCGCCGGCTGGTGGAAGGGCGACCTCGAAACCAACGTCACGATGGACGCGGAAGATCTGCTGCTCCGTCAGTTCCTGGGCATCCAGGACCCCAAGCTCACCGAGGCCGGCGCCCGCTACATCCGCGGCGAACAGCGCGCGGACGGCACCTGGGCCACCTTCTACGGCGGACCCGGCGAACTCTCCACCACCGTCGAGGCGTACGTGGCGCTGCGGCTCGCCGGGGACGACCCCGAGGCGCCGCACATGGCGCAGGCGTCCGCCTGGGTCCGGGCGCACGGCGGAGTCGCCGCCTCCCGCGTCTTCACCCGCATCTGGCTGGCCCTCTTCGGCTGGTGGAAGTGGGACGACCTGCCCGAACTCCCCCCGGAACTCATCTACTTCCCCAAGTGGTTCCCGCTCAGCATCCACGCCTTCGGCTGCTGGGCGCGGCAGACGATAGTGCCACTGACCATCGTCTCGGCCAAACGCCCGGTGCGCCCGGCACCGTTCGCCCTCGACGAGCTGCACACCGACCCCCGCCGCCCCAACCCGCCGCGCCCGCCCGCCCCCGCGACCAGCTGGGACGGCGTCTTCCAGCGGCTGGACAAGGCGCTGCACCTGTACCACAAGGTCGCGCTGCGCAAGCCGCGCGCCGCCGCGATGCGTTCGGCCGCCCGCTGGATCGTCGAGCGGCAGGAGAACGACGGCTGCTGGGGCGGCATCCAGCCCCCCGCCGTCTACTCCGTCATCGCCCTGCACCTGCTCGGCTACGACCTCGACCACCCCGTGCTGCGCAGCGGCCTGGAGTCCCTGGACCGGTTCGCGGTATGGCGCGAGGACGGCGCCCGGATGATCGAGGCGTGCCAGTCCCCGGTCTGGGACACCTGCCTGGCCACCATCGCGCTGGCCGACGCCGGACTGCCCGCCGACCACCCGCAGTTGGTCAAGGCCGCCGACTGGATGCTCGCCGAGCAGATCGACCGGCCCGGCGACTGGTCCGTCCGCAGGCCCCAACTCCCCTCCGGTGGATGGGCGTTCGAGTTCCACAACGACAATTACCCGGACATCGACGACACCGCCGAGGTGGTGCTCGCGCTGCGCCGGGTCCGGCACCCCGACCCGCAGCGGGTCGCGGCGGCGGTCGGTCGGGCGGTGTGCTGGAACGCGGGTATGCAGTCGAGGAACGGCGCCTGGGGCGCGTTCGACGCCGACAACACCAGCCCGTTCCCCAACCGGCTGCCGTTCTGCGACTTCGGCGAGGTGATCGACCCGCCGTCGGCCGATGTCACCGCCCATGTCGTGGAGATGCTCGCCGACGTCGGCCGCGCCCACGACCCGCGCACCCGCCGCGGCATCGCCTGGCTGCTGGCCGAACAGGAGCCCAGCGGCGCCTGGTTCGGGCGCTGGGGCACCAACTACGTCTACGGCACGGGGTCGGTACTGCCGGCGCTCGCCGCGGCCGGCATCCCCGGCTCGCACCCCGCCGTCCGACGGGCCGTCAGCTGGCTGGAGCGGGTGCAGAACGAGGACGGCGGCTGGGGCGAGGACCAGCGCTCCTACCAGGACAAGGAGAATTGGGCAGGGCGCGGCGCCTCCACCGCATCGCAGACCGCCTGGGCGCTGATGGCGCTGCTCGCGGCCGGCGAGCGGGACGGCACGGCGGTCCGGCGCGGGGTGCGCTGGCTGGTGGACACCCAGCTGCCGGACGGCTCCTGGGACGAGCCGTACTTCACCGGTACCGGCTTTCCCTGGGACTTCTCCATCAACTACCACCTCTACCGCCAGGTCTTCCCGCTGACGGCCCTGGGGCGCTATGTCAACGGCGGCCCGGCCGGTGTGCCGGTGGAGGCCTGATGCCGAGACGGCCCCCGCCGGACGCGGATCCGCCGCTGCTGGTCGCCTGTGCGCTCGGCATCGAACGGTTCGCGCTGCGGGGCGGTGACGGCGGGGCAGCGGACTCTCCCGTGGTCACGCTCCGGACCGGCATGGGCCCCCAGGCGGCGGAACGCGCCATCGCCGCCGCGCTGGGTGAGGGCTCGGCCACCGCGGATTCCCCCGTTGTGGCCAGCGGTTTCTGCGCCGGGCTGGCACCCGGGATGCGGCCCGGGGACGTGGTCGTCGCGGCTGCGACGCGCGACCACCGGGCCGGCGTGCCGGACGTGCCCTGCCGGGACAACGGTCCGCTGCTGCGGGCCCTGCGGCAGCGCGGGCTGCGGGTGCACACCGGACTGCTGCGCGGCTCCGGCCATGTCGTACGCGGCGCGGAGCGGGCCGCCCTGCACGCCCAGGGCGCCATCGCGGTGGACATGGAGTCGGCCGCCACGCTCGGGGCCGCGGTGCGCGCCGGCCGCCGACCGGTTGCGGCCGTCCGGGTGGTCGTGGACGCTCCAGAACATGAACTCGTACGCATCGGGACCCTGCGCGGTGGAATATCGGCGTTCCGGGTGCTGCGCTCCGTGGCTCCGGTTTTCTTTGAATGGCACCGTTCTTTGCTGCTCCCCAGGAGGTGAGCCAGATGGCTATGCCGCTCCGCCAGTCCGTCCGGGTCGGGACCTATCTCTTTGAACAGAAAGTGCTGCGGAAGCGGGAGAAGTTTCCGCTGATTGTCGAGCTGGAGCCGCTCTTCGCATGCAATCTGAAGTGCGAGGGCTGCGGGAAGATCCAGCACCCGGCCGGAGTGCTCAAGCAGCGGATGCCGGTGGCGCAGGCGGTGGGAGCGGTGCTGGAATCCGGCGCCCCGATGGTCTCCATCGCCGGCGGCGAGCCCCTGATGCACCCTCAGATCGACGAGATCGTACGGCAGTTGGTGGCGCGCCGGAAATATGTCTTCCTGTGCACCAATGCGCTGCTGCTGCGTAAGAAGATGGACATGTTCCAGCCCTCGCGGTACTTCGCCTTCGCGGTGCACATCGACGGGATGCGCGAACGGCACGATGAGTCCGTCGCGAAGGAAGGCGTTTTCGACGAGGCGGTCGAAGCGATCAAGGAGGCCAAGCGGCGCGGCTTCCGGGTCACCACGAACTCCACCTTCTTCAACACCGACACCCCGCAGACCGTCATCGAGGTACTGAACTTCCTCAATGACGAGCTCCAGGTCGACGAGATGATGCTGTCGCCCGCCTACGCCTACGAGAAGGCCCCCGACCAGGAGCACTTCCTGGGCGTGGAGCAGACCCGGGAGCTGTTCCGGAAAGCCTTCTCGGGCGGCAACCGGCGGCGCTGGCGGCTCAACCACAGCCCGCTCTTCCTGGACTTCCTGGAGGGCAAGGCCGACTTCCCGTGCACCGCCTGGGCGATCCCCAACTACTCCCTCTTCGGCTGGCAGCGTCCCTGCTACCTGATGAGCGACGGCTATGTCCCCACGTACCGGGAGCTCATCGAGGAGACCGACTGGGGCAAGTACGGCCGCGGCAAGGATCCGCGGTGCGCCAACTGCATGGCGCACTGCGGCTATGAGCCCACCGCCGTACTGGCGACCATGAGCTCCCTCAAGGAGTCCCTCCGGGCCGCCAAGGAGACCGTCGCGGGAAACCGCGGGTGAGGTGGTGAGGGGCGAGCAGGTGACGCCGGCGCCCGCCGGTGTCACCGGCCTGCCCGGCACCCCCGACGTCACCATCAGCCGAATCACTGGAGGGGGACCGCCCATGACGCTGCTGGAGCAGATCCGCTCACCACGCGACCTGAAGGCACTGCCGCCCGCCCGGCTGAAGGAACTCGCCATGGAGGCACGGCAGTTCCTGGTGCAGGCGGTCGCTCGCACCGGCGGGCACCTGGGGCCCAACCTGGGGGTGGTCGAGCTGACCATCGCCCTGCACCGGGTGTTCGACTCGCCCACCGACCGGATCCTCTGGGACACCGGCCACCAGTCCTACGTCCACAAGCTTGTGACGGGATGCCAGGACTTCTCCCGCCTGCGCGCCAAGGGCGGGCTGTCCGGCTACCCCGCACGCGCCGAGTCCGCGCACGACGTCATCGAGAACAGCCATGCCTCGACGGTGCTGGGCTGGGCCGACGGGCTGGCCAAGGCGCGCCGGCTGCGCGGTACCGACGAGCACGTGGTGGCGGTCGTCGGTGACGGCGCGCTGACCGGCGGCATGTCCTGGGAGGCGCTCAACAACATCGCCGCCGCCAAGGACCGCCCGCTGATCATCGTCGTCAACGACAACGAGCGGTCCTACGCGCCCACCATCGGCGGCCTGGCCAACCACCTCGCCACCCTGCGCACCACCGACGGCTACGAGCGCTTCCTGGCCTGGGGCAAGGACGTCCTCCAGCGCACCCCGGTCGTCGGGCAGCCGCTGTACGGATCGCTGCACGGTGCCAAGAAGGGCTTCAAGGACTTCATCGCACCGCAGGGCATGTTCGAGGACCTGGGGCTGAAGTACCTCGGCCCGATCGACGGCCATGACATCGCGGCCGTCGAGTCCGCACTGCGCCGGGCCGCGGGTTTCCACGGTCCGGTGCTGGTGCACTGCCTGACCGAGAAGGGCCGCGGCTGCCGGCCGGCCCTGGAGGACGAGGCGGACCGCTTCCACACCGTCGGGGTGCTGGACCCGCTGACCTGCGCGCCCGCCGCACAGGCCGGCGCGCCGTCCTGGACGTCCGTCTTCGGCGACGAGATGGTCCGGATCGGCGCCGAGCGGGAGGACGTCGTCGTCCTCACGGCGGCCATGCTCCAGCCGCTCGGGCTGGAGCGGTTCGCCGCTGCGTACCCGGACCGGATCTGGGATGTGGGGATCGCCGAGCAGCACGCCGCGGTATCGGCCGCGGGGCTGGCCACCGGCGGGCTGCATCCGGTCTTCGCCGTCTACGCCACCTTCCTCAACCGGGCCTTCGACCAGGTCCTGATGGATGTCGCGCTGCACCGGTGCGGCGTGACCTTCGTCCTGGACCGGGCCGGAATCACCGGCACCGACGGCGCCTCGCACAACGGCATGTGGGACATGTCGCTGCTGAGCGTCGTACCGGGACTGCGGATCGCCGCACCGCGCGATGCCGGCCAACTCCGTGCCCAGCTGCGGGAATCCCTGGACGTGCACGACGCGCCGACCGTGCTGCGCTACCCCAAGGAGACAGTGGGCGAGCCGATTCCGGCCCTCGCGCGGACCGGTGGTACGGACGTGCTGCGGCAGGCGGAGCGGCCGGATGTGCTGCTGGTCGCGGTCGGGGTGATGGCGCGGGTGTGCCTGCGGGCCGCCGAGCTGCTGGCGGAGCGCGGAGTGGAGGCCACCGTCGTCGATCCCCGCTGGGTCAAGCCGGTTGACCCGGCGATCGTCCAACTGGCGGCGATGCACCGCCTGGTGGCCGTCGTCGAGGACAACTGCCGTACCGGCGGGGTCGGCTGGATGGTGGGCCAGGCGCTGCGGGACGCCGAAGTAGATGTGCCGCTGCGTACCTTCGGCATCCCCGAGCAGTTCCTGCCGCATGCCGAACGCGGTGAGCTGCTGGCCGATCTGGGCCTCACCCCGGCAGGGATCGCCGACCGGATCGGCGGCGCGCTGGCCGCCCGTGAGGAGGACGCCTCGTGACCGGATTCGATCTCCGGAAGCTGCTCGCCGAACGGGGCGCCGAGCGTTACGACCTGCACGCCCGGTATCTCAACCACCAGCTGCCGCGGATGCTGCACACCATCGGCTTCGACAAGGTCTACGAGCGGGCCGAGGGCGCCTACTTCTGGGACGCCGACGGCCAGGACCACCTCGATATGCTCGCCGGATTCGGGGTGATGGGCCTCGGCCGGCACCACCCCGTCGTCCGGCAGGCCCTGCACGACGTCCTCGATGCCCAGCTGGCCGATCTCACCCGCTTCGACTGCCAGCCGCTGCCCGGTCTGCTCGCCGAGAAGCTGCTCGGCCACGCACCCCACCTCGACCGGGTCTTCTTCGGCAACAGCGGTACCGAGGCCGTCGAGACCGCCCTGAAGTTCGCCCGCTACGCCACCGGAAAGCCCCGCATCCTGTACTGCGCCCACGCCTTCCACGGGCTGACCACCGGCTCGCTCTCGGTCAACGGCGAGGACGGCTTCCGGGACGGCTTCGCGCCGCTGCTGCCGGACACCGCCGTCGGGATGGGCGATCTGGCCGCGCTGGAACGGGAGTTGCGGCGCGGCGATGTGGCGGGCTTCATCGTCGAGCCGATCCAGGGCAAGGGCGTACACCCCACGCCGCCCGGATTCCTGCGGACCGCACAGGAGTTGCTGCACCGGCACAAGGCCCTGTTGATCGCCGACGAGGTGCAGACCGGGCTCGGCCGCACCGGTGACTTCTTCGCCTACCAGCACGAGGAGGGGGTGGCGCCGGACCTGGTGTGTGTCGCCAAGGCGCTGTCCGGCGGCTATGTCCCGGTCGGTGCGACCCTCGGCAAGGACTGGATCTTCAAGAAGGTCTACTCGTCCATGGACCGGGTACTGGTGCACTCCGCCAGCTTCGGCGCCAACGCCCAGGCGATGGCGGCGGGCCTCGCGGTGCTCTCGGTGATGGAGGACGAGGGGATCGTCGCCAGGGTCCGGCACACCGGCGACCTGCTGCGCGGCAAGCTTGCGGCGCTCATCGACAGCTACGAGCTGCTGCACGACGTCCGGGGGCGCGGGCTGATGGTCGGCATCGAGTTCGGCCGCCCCAAGTCGCTCGGCCTGCGCAGCCGTTGGGCGATGCTGCAAGCGGCGCGCAAGGGTCTGTTCGCGCAGATGGTGGTGGTCCCGCTGCTCCAGCGCCACCGCATCCTGACCCAGGTCTCCGGCGATCACCTGGAGGTCATCAAGCTGATCCCACCGCTGATCATCGGTGAACGGGAAGTGGACCGGTTCGTTGCGGCGTTCACGGCCGTCATGGACGACGCGCACAGCGGCGGCGGTCTGATGTGGGACTTCGGGCGGACGCTGGTCAAGCAGGCGGTCGCCAACCGCTGACAGCGCGTGTGGGGGAGGGGACGGTCGCCGGGGCGACGGCGCGGCCGGCAACGACATGACGGCCCGCTGGTCGCCGTACGGGGCGAGGCGGCAACGGCCTGGACGTCCATCTGCTGTGCGGCGGGCCTGAGTTGACGGGTAGTCAGGAGCCGGCGAAGGCGTGGCGGGGAGGACGGCCGGAGGCTATCCGGCCGTCCCCGGAGCGGAGCGAGTGCGACCTTCGGTGCGCCGGGCCTCAAGGCGGATGCGATGGCCGCGGGAGCGCCGATGGCTCCGCCGTACCGGGCGCAGCGGATCTCGGTCGCCCACGACCGGCCGTTCGGCTTTCTCGCCGTGCACCGGAAGTCGGGGCCGGTACTCGCGGCGGGGTGGGTCGGCGGGCCGTGACCCACCCGGGCCGGGGTCAGTCCTCCAGCAACTGCTCGCGCAGCCGCTCGCGGGTGGCGGGGGCCAGCTTGAGGCCGTCGGAGAGGTAGGACTCGGTCGAGCCCCAGGTCTCCTCGATCGCGGCGAAGGCGGCCGAGAGATAGTCGGCGTCCGCCCCGAACAGCGGCGAGAGCAGGTCCATGACCTCGGGGGACATCCCCACGGAGGAGCTGTCCGAGCGGCGGATCTTGTAGCGGCGGCTGGGGTCGTTGGACTTGAGGTAGTCCGCCTCGATGGCGTCCCGCTCCACACCGACGGCGAGCAGGGTGACCGCGATGGACAGGCCCGCACGGTCCTTGCCGGCCGCGCAGTGCATCAGCGCCGGGACGCTGTCCTCGGCGAGGGCGTGCAGCACCCGGCTGTGGTCCTCGGTGCGGGTGGTGATGATCTCGCGGTAGGTGTGGGCCATACGGGCCGCGGCCTTCCCGTCGCCGAGCGCGCCCCGCAGCTGGCCGAGCTCGCCGTCCCGCACCATCGTCCAGAACTCCGCGCCGTCGGCCGGGTCGGTGAGCGGGATGTTGACGTTCCGCACACCGGGGAGCGCGACGTCCGGGCCTTCCAGCTTGATGTCCGAGGCATTGCGGAAGTCGAAAACGGTGTGCAGCCCGAGCCCGGTGAGGAATGCGGCGTCCTCTTCGGTGGCGTGCGCCAGATGACCGCTGCGATAGAGCCTGCCGTGCCGGATACGACGCCCGTCCACGGTCGGCAGTCCGCCCACGTCACGGAAGTTGCGGACCTCCGCGAGCTCGGGCTGGGCCTGGGGGACCTGCGGCGTCTGCTGCGTCACGGGCGCTCCTTGTGGTCGGCCGCCGACGCTGCTCGTCGACGAAGCGTAACTGCTTCGACGATACGACATTGATGCAATAGGCAATCGGAGGCCAATGCTCCGGTGGCGGCGGGCATCATCGCCGATATGGCGCGCAGAGTGAGCACTGCATGCTCGATTCTTATTCCAACTTGAATGGAAATTGACCTGGTGGCATTAATCACCTCGCGTCAACCCCTGGTTACGGTGGCGTAAGTCACTTCGGAAGGTGAAGTATGTCCTGACGTGGCAGACGATTCGAAGAACAACAGCAACGGCGCGAAAAGCGCCATCGGGTCGTACGCAGCCGTCGGGGACAGCTTCACCGAGGGGGTCGGGGATCCCGGCCGTGACGGGGCGTACATCGGTTGGGCGGACCGCCTTGCGGTCCTGCTTTCTGACCAGCGGGACGAGGGGGACTTCCGCTACGCGAACCTCGCCGTCCGGGGGCGGCTGCTCGACCAGATCGTCGAGGAGCAGGTGCCCCGGGCCAAGCAGCTCGCCCCCGAGCTGGTCACGTTCTGTGCCGGCGGAAACGACATCCTGCGGCCGGGCTCGGATCCGGACGCGGTGGCCGAGCGCTATGAAGCGGCGGTCGCCGATCTGCGCGAGTCGGTCGGGGCGGTGCTGCTGTGCACCGGTTTCGACACCCGTGGGGTGCCGGTCCTCAAGCATCTGCGCGGCAAGATCGCCACGTACACCGCCCATGTGCGGGCCATCGCCGACCGGCACGACTGCCCGGTGCTCGACCTGTGGTCGCTGAAGTCCGTGCAGGACCGGCGGGCGTGGAGCGACGACCGGCTGCACCTGTCCGCCGACGGCCACACCCGGGTGGCGCTGCGCGCCGCGCAGGTGCTGGGGCTGACGGTGCCGGCCGACCCGGACCAGCCGTGGCCTCCGGAGGCGGAGCGGTCGGCCGCCGAGGCGCGGCGGGACAACATCCACTGGGCGCGCGAGCACCTCGTGCCGTGGATCGGCCGCCGGCTGCGCGGTGAGTCCTCCGGCGACCACGTCGAACCCAAGCGGCCCGACCTGCTGCCGCTGTAGCACCACCGCCGTACGAGAAGGCGCTCCCGTACGAGAAGGCCCCGATGTCCGCCCTGACGGCGGCGCGGGGCCTCAGTGCGTGGCGTCGCGGTAGGGCAGGTCCGCCCAGACGACCTGGCCCCGGCCGCCGTCGTCGGGCCGGGTGCCCCAGCTGTCGGACAGCGCACCGACCAGGAACAGGCCGCGTCCGCCCTCTTGGTCGAGGCTGCCCGGCTGGGCGTGCGGCGCGGCGGCCCCGGGGCCGCCCTCGTCGGTGATCTCTATCCGTATGTGCGCGCCGACGACGGTCACTTCGCAGCCGACCTTCTCGCTGTCGGTGTGCCGCACCGCGTTGGTGAACAACTCGGTGACCACCAACTCCACGTCGTCGCGGACCTGTTCAGCCGCACCCCACTCACGCAGCAGCGTGCTGACGCGCCTGCGCGCCTCGGGCACGGACGTACATCGCGCCGGCAAGTGGAACGCGTCCTGTGGGCTCTGGGCGAGGAAACCGCCGCATCGCCCTAACGAGGGAGCGTTTTTGTAGGAAGCCACGACATAACTATGTGCGATGTTGGTCACCGTTGGCAAGGATCACTCTGTAATTTGCAGAATTGAAAGTGCAGTCTGTTCGAGCTGATGACGGCATGACACACTGCTGAACACTGAAGCTGGTTGGAGGGGATCGGACGTGGCGGACCCACGGTCTGCGGGTGCACCGACCGTCCTGCGGGTGGTGCTCGGCAAGCGACTACAGGATCTGCGGGAGAAGGCGGGGCTCTCCTTCGAGCAGGCCGCCGCGGCACTGGATGTGACCCATGCCACGATAAGGCGGATGGAGAAGGCCGAGGTCGGCCTCAAACTCCCCTACGTCGAAAAGCTGCTGGCGACCTACGGCGTCACCGACGAAGAGGAGATAGAGGGCTTCCTCTCCCTCGCCCGCGAGGCCAACCGACCCGGCTGGTGGCACCGCTTCCGCGACGTACTCCCCGAGTGGTTCAGCGCGTTCGTCAGCCTGGAGAGCGAAGCCAACCTCATCCGCTCCTACCAACCGCACTACGTCCCCGGGCTGTTGCAGACCGAGGACTACGCCGCCGCCGTGCTGCGTGCCGGCATGCCGCACGCCGCCCCCGCCGACGTCGACCGGATCGTCGCGCTGCGCATGGAGCGGCAGGCACTGCTGACCCGCGACAACGCGCCGATGCTCTGGTCGGTCATGGACGAGACCGTGCTGCGGAGGCCCATCGGCGGTCCCAAGGTGATGCACGATCAGATCACCCGGCTGATGGAGGCCACCGAGCTGCCCAACGTGCGGCTCCAGGTGATGCCGTTCGCCGCGGGCCCGCACCCCGCCATGTACGGGCCGTTCCACATCTTCCGCTTCCCGATCCCGGAGCTTCCGGACATCGCGTATGCGGAAAGCCTCGTCGGAGCCGTGTACTTCGACCAGCGCAACGACGTCTCGCAGTACCTGGAGGCCCTGGACCGGATGTGTGCGCAGGCCGCGCCGGCACACACCACCGAGGCCATTCTGGGTGGCTTTCGCAAGGAGATCTGAACCCCCCATGGATCGCATACGTATCTACAACGGCATGCCCGCCAACGAACTCGGCACAGAGGGCTGGCACAAGCCGTGGAGTGGCGGAAACGGCGGTGAGTGCCTGGAGGCCATGCGCCTGCGGGACGGCCGGGTAGCCCTGCGCCAGTCCACCGACCCGGACGGTCCCGCACTGATCTACACGCATCGCGAGATGGTCAGTTTCATCGAGGGTGCGAAGGCCGGCCACGCCGACTTCCTGCTCTCCGCCGCGCCGTGCACGGCGCACTGAGGGAGGACGCCGTGAGCGACCAGCACAGCACTCCGGAGGCGGCCGGGTCCGGCGTACCGGAGATCGGTCCGTACCCCCCTGGGCCCGAGCATCTGGGCTTCTCGGCCGAGGAGATCGACACCAGCCGTCCGCATCCGGCCCGGATGTACGACTACTTCCTGGGCGGCTGGGACAACTACGAGGTCGACCGGGTGGCCGCCGACCGGGTCATCGAGGTGCACCCGCAGGTGCGCGACAGCGTCCGCGCCAACCACGCGTTCGTCCAGCGTGCGGTCCGCGCGGTGGTCGCGTCCGGCATCCGGCAGTTCGTCGAGATCGGCACCGGCATCCCCACCTCGCCCAACGCCCATGAGGTGGCCCGGGAGACCGCACCCGACACCCGGGTGGTGTACGTGGAGAGCGATCCGATCGTCGCCACCCACGCCCGGGCCCGGCTCGCCACCACCCCGCAGACAGGATTCGTGCTGGGCGACATCCGCGACGGCAAGGCGCTGCTCGACCACCCGGTGGTCCGCGAACTGATCGACTTCGAGAGGCCGGTGGGACTGCTGATCGGCGGCGTGATGGACTTCGTCGCGGACGAGGAGAACCCGGCCGGCCTGATCGCCCGGCTCGCCGAAGCCTTGCCGGCCGGCAGCCACCTGGTGCTCTCGCACGGGACCCACGAGCCCTACGAGGGATACCCACAGGGCCGCACCGACGAGGTGGCGCGGTCGAACGTGGAGGACGTCTACAAGAGCGCCGCCAGTCCGCTCGTGCTGCGAACGAAGGCCCAGATCGCCGCGCTCCTCGGGCCGTTCGCCCTGCTGGAGCCGGGCGTCGTACGGGTACCGCTCTGGCGGCCGGACGGTCCGGTGCCCACTCCGCAAGAGCTCAACAACACCATTTTCTACGGTGTGGTGGGGCGCAAGGACTGAACGGACCCGTCCGGCGCCGGCGCCCCTGCCGGGATCCCCGCGGCGGGGAACCGCCCCGCCGCGGGGATCCGCTCCGGTACGCCGCCCGCGAAGACGTCGTACAGCGGCAGCGTCTCCACGTGGACGCAGCCGATGGGGCAGTCGCAGGCGGCCAGTGGGCAGGGGCGCGGGCGCAGCGCGCCGCGGAAGCCGCCGTCGTAGGGATTGCCCGGCTCGGCGCGGGCGAAGTGGCAGCGCCGGACCGTGCCAGCGGGCCACCCAGCGTGCACATCGGCAGCGGACCGGCGGCCCGCTGCCGCCCTGCGCGCCTGGCGCGGGTGGCGCATCGACCTCGCCGACGACGAGCCGGTGGTGAGGGGCGAGGTGGTCGACTCCACGCCCCAACCGGACGACACCCGTCGCCCGTACCGGCTGCGGGTGCCGCCGTGGACGCGTACGGCGCGCGAGGGTGTCGCCTGGACTTCGAACCGGGGGAGGAGAGTTATGCGCCGGTAGCGGAGACCTGGGCGTCGGCCGCGGCCGGCACGGATGGCGGGGGAGAAGGGGAGAGCACGGCGCGCAGCGCGGCCCGCCCGACGAGGGCGTTATGAGTGCCCTCCGCGGTGCAGGCGTAGGCGCCCGCGACCGCGCCCAGGCGGGCGCACTCCTCCAGGTCCCGGCCCCTGCGCCTGCCGTAGAGGAAGCCGCAGGTGAAGGCGTCGCCGGCGCCGTTGCTGTCCACGACGGGGCCGGGCGGGACCGCGGCGGGCACCAGGCGCGGGGTGCGGTCCTCGGGCGTGAGGAGGTAGGCGCCGCCCGCGCCGGCCGTGGCGATCACCGCCTCGGCGCGGCCGTCGCGGAGGATCTCCCGCATGACGGAGCTGATGCGTTCGCCGGCGCCGACCGTGCTGAGGAAGACCAGGTCCGAGCGGAGCGCGAAGTCGCGGTGATGCTCGGTCAGGCCGTCCCAGTCGTGCAGGTCCGTGGAGACGGGAAGGCCCAGGGCCTCGATGTCGTCGTACAGAAAGCGGGCGAAGTGGGTGATGGAGAGATGGACGTGCCGGGTGCGGCGCAGCAGGGGGAGGTAGTGCTCCGGCGGCATCCGCAGATCGAGCGGGTCGCGGGCGTCGTAGAAGGACATCCGGCGGCCGTCGGGGGAGACGAGATTGACGGCCCGCCGGGTCCCGTGCGGGGAGATCAGCGGATGGAAGTCGACACCGCTGCCGGCGAGGCGCTCCCGGACCAGGGTGCCTGGATGGTCGTCGCCGAGGAAATCGACGAATCCGGTGGTGAGCCCCAGCGTCGCGCAGCCGAGCGCGACACCTGTGCCCGTGTGCCCCGCGTCCTCGCGGATGGCCGGCACTCCGTGGGTGTCGGCGGGCGGTACGGGCAGCGCGTCGACCCGCACGGTGGTGTCCACGCCCGATCCGCCGACGACGAGGACGTCATATGGCTCAGATTCCTGCTCGAAAGTCACAAGCGTCCCTGAATCCCTTGCTGAAGAGATGAATCCCGTTGCTGGTGGGAGCGGCTGCGGGCGCGGCGCGCCCGCTGTCGGGAGTGTAGACGCAGAGTCGTCTCATATCGGGATGTTAGGGACTGGCGTGACCCGCGGGAGGGAAGCGTGCGCGCGAAACCGGTGGGGAGGCGCGGCGGCCGGAGGCGAGCGGGTGACGGGGCGTGGCCGACGGTGTGGGAGCGGCGGCGCGGGGCCGGAGCATGTCGGGTGGAAGGGCTCTACTCGACCGCCGGAAGGGGATGTTGGGACAGTCGTTGACAGGATGCGGAGGGCGCTGAAGCCTGAGGGCCGTCACGGATCAAGGATCCGGAAACGCTGACAGGGCGCCGACCGGGGGCCGTACGGACCGCGGGGAAGATGAGGTACGAATGGCTGAGCGCACCGGCGGCGGGCGTACCGCGATCGTGATCGGCGGCGGACTCGCCGGAATGCTCGCCGTCACGGCCCTGCGCGGCCATGTCGACGCGATCACCGTCGTCGAACGCGATCGGTATCCCGCCGAGCAGGTCTTCCGCAAGGGCGTCCCGCAGGCCCGCCATCTGCATGTTCTCCTCAGCGGCGGACAGCGCGCGCTGGACGAGCTGCTGCCCGGCACGGTCGCCGCGCTCACCGAGGCCGGTGCGCGGAGCCTCTCCATGCCGCGCGATCTGGTCACCCGTACGCCCACCGGCTGGCAGCGCCGCTTCGACGACCGCCGGCATCCGGCGCTCAGCGTCACCCGACCGGTCCTGGACGCCGTGGTCCGCGAGCGCGTGCTGCGGGCGGCGGCCGAATCGCCGACCCGGGTCGAGGTCCTGGAGGCGACCGAGGCCGTCGGGCTCACCGGCGACGCGCGGCGGGTGACCGGCGTCACGGTCCGCAGCAGGAGCGGCGAGGGCGGCGCCCGGCCGGAGCGGATGCTGCCGGCCGACCTGGCCGTGGACGCCTCCGGCCGTGCGTCGCGTACGCCGCAGTGGTACGCGGCACTGGGCCGGGAAGCGCCGCGGGAGGAGAAGGTCGACTCGGGCCTGGCCTACGCCACCCGGATGTACCGCCCCAGCGATCCGGCCGCCGAACCGGAGATCGGCGTCAACGTCCCCTGCTGGCCCGCGTGTCCGCGCGGTGCCGCGTACGTCCCCGTCGAGGGCGGCAACTGGCTGCTGACCCTGTCCGGGGTGCGCGGCCACCACCCGCCCACGGACGAGGCGGAGTTCATCGCCTTCAGCGCCACCGTCGGCGACCCGTACGTCCACGAACTGCTCGCCGGCGCGGAACCGGTCTCGCCGGTGCACGGCTTCCGCGACACCTGCAACCGCCGGCGCCGCTTCGAGCGCCCCGGGGCCGCCCCGGAAGGGTTCCTGGTCCTCGGGGACGCCAACTGCACCTTCAACCCCGTCTACGGCCAGGGCATGTCGGTGGCCGCGCTCGGTGCGCTGGCGCTGCGCGACACCCTCGCGGACAGCGGTCCGCTGCGCCCCGGGGCCACCGCCCGGGCGCAGCGGGCGGTCTCCCGCGCCGCGGAACCCGCCTGGCGCGCCGCGATCGGCGCGGACCGCCCGTACACCGGCGACGGCGACAGCACGGTGGGCCTCGGCGAGCGGCTGACGACGTGGTACATCGAGCGGCTGTCCGCCCGCGCCGCAGTCGACCGCGTCGTCGGCGGCGCCTTCCGGGACGTCTTCTGCCTCACCGCCCCGCCCTCCCGCCTGATGGCCCCGCGCATCCTCCTGCGCACGGTCTTCCTGCCACGCCGCCCCGGCCTGCCCCGGCCGCCCGCCGCTGTCGAACGCGCCTGACGGCGGCACCTGCCGGCCCCCGGGGCGGAACGGGCCCCCGGCCGGAGAACCGGATGCGGCGGCCACGGGTGCCGGGGAAGGGTGAGGCGGCATGACATGGACGACGACACGGGATCTCGATGTCTTCGAGGCGGCCACACGGGAGTTCGTGCGGGGACGCCCGGTGCAGCACACGCTGCTGCTGTCGATCGCGTCCTCCCTGCGGGCCCTCGGGCCGGACGCGTACGGGACGGACGCCCCCTGGTTCGGATGGTGGGGGAGAGACGAAGAGGCGTCGGTCGGTGGCGCGTTCGTCTGGACTCCGCCGCGCGCGGTGGTGCTCTCCCCGCTGCCTGCGGTCGCCGCGGCCGAGCCGGTCGACGCCCTGGCGCGGCAGCGGCTCGACATCCCCGGGGTGACCGGCTGCGAGCCGACGGCGGAGGCGGTCGCCACGGCCTGGCAGCGGCGGCACGGCGGTCCGGTGTACCGCGCCGAACGGCACCGCCTCCACCGGCTCGGCGAGCTGACCCCGGCCGCGCCCGCCCCGCCCGGAGCGGCCCGGCCCGCCACCCCCGCCGACCGGGAGCTGCTGCGGGGCTGGTTCGCGGCCTTCGCCGCGGACGTCGGCGGTCCGCCGCCCCGCGACACCCGAGCCCTCGACGACCGGATCGCCGACGGCCGCTGCACCCTCTGGGTGGCCGGCGGACGGCCCGTAGCGATGGCCGGGGTCACCCGTCCCCTCTTCAGCACGGTCCAGGTGGCTCCCGTCTACACCCCGCCCGAGCTGCGCGGACGCGGCTACGCGGGGGCGGTGACCGCGGCCGCCTCCCGGGCCGCCCGGAGCTCCGGGGCGACCGAGCTGCTCCTCTTCACGGACCTCGCCAACCCCACCGGCAACGCCCTCTACCGGCGGCTGGGCTACCGCCCGGTCGAGGACCACCTGAGGATGGAGTTCCGACGGGCCGGGCGGCCTGACCAGGCGGGTGGCGGCAACCGGGGTGAGTGGGGGTGGCGTGAACACTGGGCCGGGTGGGGGTGGAGCGGGCACTGTGCCGCGGTTCCCCGGCCGGCCCGCCGGCCCGATGCCCGCTTGACCGGCTCGCTCCGGGCGGCGGCGAAGCGCCTCTGGGCCGGGGGCGCCCGCCAAGTGGTCGGGGCGCGCGCCGTTCGTCTCGCCCCTTGTCCTCGCTTCGGCCCCCGGTCCTTGATTTCACCCGAATGGCTGCCTCCGGGTTGCGGCATGCAGTCGGGGCTCGTAAGGGTCGAGGCCGTAACGGTCGGGCGGCGTGGGGCCGGCCCTGCCGTACGCGCCGGACCGCGCACGGCAGGCCGGAGGGGGTGCCTGCACGGAGGGGGTGGCTGTGCCTGACATATCGCAGCTCACACCGCCGGCAGGAATGCCGCGGCAGGTCGCGCGGTTGGTATCGGAGAGTGATGGTGTTGAGTCCGGGGCCGTGTGCCGCACCGTACGGCGGCGCAGGGCGGCCCGGGAGCGCCGGAACCCTCCGCTCACGCGGCCCGTTCACTTCGCGACTGCCCCGACCATGGAGGTGCTGTGACCGCATCCCGACCCCGCCGTACTCCGCTTACCGCGTTGCGCCCCGCGAGCTTCGGCGCCGAGCCCACCGGGGAGCGGCTGGCCAGGATGCGCAGGTCCCCGCAGTTCGTGGACGGGCAGTTCCGCAATCCGGCGCCCACCCGGCAGTTGCTCCGGGGCGCCGCGCTGCCGATGGCTCGTACGCAGCTGAGCCGTGCGGGCCGGTTGCGGCGGGCACCGGTCGGCCGGATTCCGGTGCACCGCCCGACGGCCGCGGACTGGGGCCGGCCGCCCGCCTCCGGGCTGCGGATCACCTGGATGGGGCATTCGAGCGTGCTCGCCGAGATGGACGGCCACCGCGTGCTCTTCGACCCGGTCTGGGGTGAGCGCTGCTCCCCGTTCAGCTGGGCCGGGCCCAAGCGGCTGCATCCGGTGCCGCTGGAGCTGGCGGAGCTCGATCCGGTCGACGTCGTGGTGATCTCGCACGACCACTACGACCATCTCGACATGCCGACGGTCCAGGGCCTGATCCGCTCCGGCGCGGCCTTCGTCGCGCCGCTCGGTATCGGCGCCGACCTGGAATTCTGGGGCGTTCCCGCGGAGCGCATCACCGAGCTCGACTGGGACGAGACGACGCGCGTCGGCGGGCTGACGCTGACCGCCACGCCCGCCCAGCACTTCTGCGGGCGCGGACTGCGCGGCCCGCAGCACACGCTCTGGGCCTCCTGGGTCGTCGCCGGTTCCGAGCACCGTATCTTCCACAGCGGCGACACCGGCTACTTCCCCGGATTCGCGGAGATAGGCGCGGCGCACGGCCCGTTCGACCTGACCATGATCCAGATCGGCGCGTATTCGGACTTCTGGCCGGACATCCACATGACGCCGGCGCAGGGGGTGCAGTCCCACCTCGACCTCCAGGGCGGCGAGCCCACCGGGGCGCTGCTGCCGATCCACTGGGGCACCTTCAATCTGGCCCCGCACCCGTGGGCGGAGCCGGCGGAGTGGACGATGTCCGCGGCCCATGAGGCCGGCGTGGCGTCCGTCGCGCCGCGGCCGGGGGAGCCGTTCGAGCCGGCCGACAAGCCGGCCGTGGACCCGTGGTGGCGGGCGGTGGCCGTACCGCCGGTGCATGGCTGGCCCGCCTGGCCGCCGGTGGCGGCGACCCGGGAGGCCGCGGGGGCGGCGGACGTGCTCGTGGGCGACGACCTCGTCAGCGAGCGGTGATCGCGCGGCGAGGAGTGCGGCGGGGCGTGCGGAGGGAAGCCTTCGCCACCGGGGGCGGCGTGGCGGTTCGGGGACGGTGGTCGCCGAGGCGTGGCCATGGATGCGTCAACTCCCGTTTCTTGAACGGGAGTTCGTATTCTTTCGTACTGCCGTGCGCGCCATGCCTACCCACGGAGGTGGCGCGGGGTAGCGAAACCCCGAAGTGGGTCCGAACACCACCTCCGTAACAACTAGCGTGCGTGCTCCGTGAACTGCCAACGGCCGATCCGGAGGGCGCCCATGCCTACCGCACCCCCACACAGGACCCAGTCGTCCCAGGAGGCTCAGAGGTCCCACGGGGGACGGCACGGTCGGGCCGCCGTCCCCGAGTCGGCTGCCGACTCGGCAATACGCTCCCGGCTGGTCCGGCTCGCCGCGGTCCCCTGTCTGCTCGTCGCCGTCATCTGCACCGGCGTCGCCGCCTTCGTCGTCCAGAGCGGCGGGGCCCGCCTCACCGGCCGGGAATGGCCGGTGCTGACCAGCGGACTCGTCGTGGTCTGCGTCATCGTGCTGATCGCCGGCGTCGCCGGGAACTCCGAGGCGCGCGCCGTGGTGAACCGCTATGCGCGGCTGCGCCAGGTGTGCGCCCGGAGCCAGTCCGAGCTGTACGACCTCCTGGACCGCGTCCGCCGGAACGAGTGGATCGAACACCGCGACCCCGAGCCGGCACCGGAGCCCGGCGGCGATGCCCTCGACCTGCTCGCCCATGAAGTCGCCGCCGCCGGCCGGGCCGCCGAGGCGGCCGTCGTCGAAGCGGTGGGCATCGCCCGCTCCAACGCCACCGGCAACGAGCAGAAGTTGGAGGTCTTCGTCAACCTCGCCCGGCGGCTCCAGTCCCTGGTGCACCGCCAGATCCAGGTGCTGGACGAGCTGGAGCACCAGGTGGAGGACCCGGATCTGCTCAAGGGGCTGTTCGTCGTCGACCACCTGGCCACCCGGGTCCGCCGGCATGCCGAGAACCTCGCCGTGCTCGGCGGTGCCGTCTCCCGCCGCCAGTGGACCCGTCCGATCACCATGACCGAGGTCCTGCGCTCCTCGACCGCCGAGGTCGAGCAGTATCCGCGGATCAAGCTGGTGCCGCCGGTGGAGGGCACCCTGCGCGGCACCGCGGTCGCCGATGTCGTCCACCTCCTCGCCGAGCTCGTCGAGAACGCCACCATCTACTCCGCCCCGGAGACGCCGGTCACGGTGCGCGCGCAGCACGTCAAGTCGGGGCTCGCGGTGGAGGTCGAGGACCGCGGCCTGGGCATGTCGGCGGAAGAGCAGGCGCAGATGAACCGGCTGCTCGCCGACCCCGAGCAGATGGATCTCACCGAGCTGCTGGACGACGGCCGGATCGGTCTCTACGTGGTCTCCTCGCTCGCCCGGCGGCACGGCATCGTCGTCCAGTTGCAGAGCAACATCTACGGCGGTGTGCAGGCCGTGCTGATCCTGCCGCCGTCGCTGCTCGGCGCCAACTCCGCCCAGGTCCGGGACGAGTTCGACGGTTCGGTGGTGCCCCAGGCGTCCCTTGACTACCACGACGAACCCGCCGCCGATCACGGGCGCGCCCCGGGCGACGGGTACGACGAGGGCGGCGCCGGCTCCCCGTACGACGGCGGGTACGGGCGGCACGACGACCTCATCTACCCCGGCGGGGGGTTCGATGCGACGACCGACGCCGGTTCCGAGGCCGCCCGTATGGTCGCCTTTCACCGGGCGATGGCCCGCCTCGCGGCCGACGCCGACATCGACGCCGGCGCGATCGAGATCCGCCCGCCGGCCGGCGCCAAGGCCCGCCCGGCCGGGCCCGCCACCCCGCGTCCGGCCGCGCCCGCCGACGCCCGGCCCACCCCGCCCGCCGACCCGCGTCCGGGCGCCCCCGCCGACAGCCGGCCCGCGGACCCCGGCCCCGTCGTCCTGCCGCCCGCGCCGCCGGTCGACGACCACGGATCCCGGCCGCGGCTGCCGCGCCGCATCAAGCAGACCCACCTCGCGCCCCAACTGCGCGACGATCCGCGGCTGCTGCCCCGCCGCGAGGGGCCCGAGCGCATCCACGACCCCAACCTGATGGCCGCCTTCCAGCGCGGCTTCAGCCTCGGCGACCCCGACTACGCGGCCGGCCGCACCACGGCCGGCCGGACCGCCGCCGGCACCGGCCCCACCCCGGGCCAGGACGGCTTCCCCGGCCGCCCCGGCGACCCCGACCTGTTCTTCGACCCCGACCACGACGCCCCGAAGGCTCGCCCCCGAGGAGACGACCACAACCATGGTGAGTGATGTGCATGCGCAGACGCACGCCGAGTTCCGCGGAAGTCAGCACACCGACCTTTCCTGGCTGCTGACCGGACTCGTACAGCGCGTACCGCACACCCGAAGCGCCGTACTGCTGTCCTCCGACGGCCTCGTCAAGGCTTCCCACGGCTTCGAACCGGATGTCGCCGACCATATGGCGGCGCTGGCCTCCGGCCTGTACTCCCTCGCCCGCAGCGCCGGCGCGCGCTTCGGGGAGGGCAGCGACGTCCTCCAGGTCGTCGTCGAGCTGGAGGAGACCTTCCTGTTCGTCTCGGCCGCCGGGACGGGGGCCTGCCTGGCGGTGCTCGCCGGGCGCGACGCCGACGCCGCGGTGCTCGGCTACGAGATGGGGATGCTCGTCAAGAGCGTCCGGCCGTACCTGTCCACCCCCGCACGCCATCAGGCCCCGGCGGGCGGTCGTTGACCGGGGCCCTGCCCCGCCGTCGGTGGCCGGGCGGGCAACCCATGTACGACGGAGCCGCGGGCGAGATGATCCGCCCGTTCACCGTCAGTACCGGCCGGACCCGCCCCGCGGGGCAGTTCGACCTGCTGACCATGGTGCGGGCGACCGGACGGCGGCCCGCCGCCGCGCAGGGACCTGACCACGTCCGCGTCCTGGCGCTGTGCGGCGGGCCGGTCTCGGTGGCCGAGATCGCCGCTCACATACGGCTTCCCGCCGTGGTCACCAAGGTGGTCATCGCCGACCTCGTCGCCTGCGGCGCGCTCACCGCGCGGGCCCCCGCCGCCGTTTCGGCCGGGCCCGCGTCCCGTACTGACCGTGCCCTGCTGGAGGCGGTGTTGCATGGACTTCGTCAACGACTGTGACCCCCCGGCCATGGGGGACCCCGGACCCGATCCCTTCCCGACCGCGCTCAAGATCCTGGTCGCGGGCGGATTCGGGGTCGGCAAGACCACCTTCGTCGGTGCGGTGAGCGAGATCGAACCGCTCAGCACCGAGGAAGTCATCACCCAGATCAGCGTCGGTACCGACGACCTGGCCGGGGTCGAGGAGAAGACCACCACGACCGTCGCGATGGACTTCGGCCGGATCACCCTCGACTCGGACCATGTCCTCTACCTCTTCGGCACGCCCGGGCAGACCCGCTTCTGGTTCCTGTGGAACGAGCTGTCCGACGGCGCGCTCGGCGCGGTCATCCTCGCCGACACCCGGCGCCTCGACCAATGCTTCGCCGCGGTCGACTTCTTCGAGCGGCGCGGCATCCACTTCATCGTCGCCGTCAACGAGTTCGACGGCTCCCACCACTACGAGCCCGACGAGATCCGCGCCGCGATAGACCTCGCGCCGGAGGTCCCCGTCGTCCTCTGCGACGCCCGGCAGTGCTCCTCCGGCACCCATGTCCTGGTGTCGCTCGTCGAGTACCTGCTCACTCCCGCCCTCGCCGCCACCCCGGAGCTCCCGTGAACCACCCGTCCCGTTACCCCTTCTCCCACTTCCCCGCCTCCCGCTACCCCTCTTCCCGTATCCCCTACGCCTCCTACGACCTGACCCGCCATCTGATGCTCACCCCGCAGGACGACGAGGCCCCGGCCCGGGTGCGCCGGCTGCGCGAGCTGGGCATCGGCAAGGATCCGCTGCCCGCGTTCGACGATTTCGCGCGCAAGCTCGCGCGGACCACCGATACCCCGTACGCCATGGTCAACTTCATCGACGAGCGCGAGCAGTACTTCGCCGGTCTCTACGTGCCCGACCAGGACAAGGCCATCGAGCTCGGCCCGGTGCCCGCCGGCGGCCGGCCGGGCCGGGTGATGGCCCGCGACCACGGCTACTGTCCGCACGTCGTGGTGCGGCGCAAGGCCCTGGTTCTGGAGGACGTCTGCGACTATCCGCGGTTCGCCGGCAATCCCGTCGTCGACGAGCTCGGCATCCGCACGTATATGGGCGCGCCGCTGATCGACCATACGGGCATGACGCTGGGCACCGTCTGCGTCGTCGACCTCGAACCGCGCCCCTGGGGGCGGGAGGGGCTGCACACGATCAAGTCGCTGGCCGCCGAACTCGTCGAGCAGATCGGCGAGATGGAGCGCCGACAGAAGGCGTCCGAGTCCGAGGAGTCCTGAACCGGAGCGCCCGGCAACGGGGTCCGTCCGGTCGGCTCCGGGGCCGCGGTACGGCGGCGGCCCGCGTCCGGTGCTCAGGTCAGCCGGGCGAGCGGTGCCGGCCCGTCCGGCAGTTCCGCCTCCTCCGGCCACTCGGCCGGCTCCCGCCGTACCAGCTCCGCAAGCCGGCCGGACCACTCGCCCTTGACCTGGCCCAGCGCCAGTTCGCCCAGCCGCAGCAGCTGGATGTCCGAGGTGCCGGCCGGTGCGAAGACGTGGTGCGCATCGCGCAGGAAGCGCTCCACGGGCCGGTCGGTGAAGAGGCCGCAGGCGGCATGGACGTCCATCGCGTCGCGCGCCGACTCCAGGGCCGACTCCACATTCACCAGCTTGGCGTTCATCAGCTCCGCGTCGCACGGCAGCCCCTGGTCCAGGAGATGCACCGCGTGGTAGGCGGACAGCCGGGCGAGCAGCAGCCGGGACTGGATCCGGCCGAGTTTGAGTTTGACGGTGGCCAGGTCGGCGAGCGGTTCGCCGTAGCGGTGCCGCTCGGTGCAGAACCGGGTGGTCTCGTCCAGCACCGCCTGGTGGATGCCCAGTGACACCGCGGTCAGGTTGGGCCGCCCGTACAGCACGCTGGAGGAGTACGCCACGGACAGCCCGTCGCCCTCACTGCCCAGCAGGTTCGCCGCGGGCACCCGGCAGTCGTCGAAGAACAGCTCGCCGAAGCCGAAACCGTGCAGCCCCATGGTGGGCTGCTCGGAGCCGACCCGGAAGCCGGGGGTGCCGGTCTCGACGAGGAAGGCCGACAGGCCCTTGGAGCCCTCTCCGGTGCGGACCACCACGCCGTGCAGATCGCCGACATGGCTGTTGCCGACGTAGATCTTGCGGCCGTTGAGGACGTAGCCGTCGCCGTCCCGGACTGCGGTGGAGGCCATGCCCAGCACATGGCCGCCGGACTGCGGTTCGGTGACCGCGATGGTCGGCAGGCAGTCGCCGGACGCGATGGCCGGCAGCCAGGTCTTCTTCTGCTCCTCGTTGCCGAAGTGGACGATCTTCGCTACGCCCAGCTGGGAGGCCTGCACCATGGCGCCCATCGCGGCGCTGACCCGCGAGAGCTCCTCGATGATGAGGGTCTTGGCGACATGCCCGGCGCCCATCCCGCCGTAGGCGCGGTGCACCGTCGCGCCGAGCCATCCCTGGCGGGCGATCAGACGCGACAGGTCGTGGCAGACCGTGCGGTTCGCCTCCATCTCCGCAATCCGGGGCCGGACCTCGCGCTCGGCGAAGTCCCGCACCCGCTGCCGGAGTGCCTCATGCCGCTGGTCGGTGAAGTAGCGGTGCAAGACGAGCCCTCCTCCGCGATCTGTCCCGCGCTGGCCGCTCCCTCTCTCGGGGCGGCACCGGCGGCGCCGCCTGTGGTCGTACCGGAACGTGATCTGCCGCTTACCGCGTGCAATACCCGTTGGCATACCTACTGCGGACCGCACGAAACATCAACTGGGTGCGATTGCGTGAACAGTTGGCGCACGCGCCACGGCCGCACCACCCCCCTGTTCGAGACGCTGGTGGCGCGGCCCCGGACCGTCCCGGAACCGCGCCACCCCGCGCCACCCGGCCTCGCAGCAGCCGGTGCCGCGGGTCAGTGCCCGGCGCCGCAGCAGGACTCGCGCCGCTGCTGGCGGCCCACCTCCAGCCAGTCGGTACCGGCCGCAGCCATCGAGCGCAGCGCATGCTCCTCGGGCGCCGGGAAGGCGTCCACCAGCGCCCGCTGCTCGTACAGCCGGCCGCCCTTGACCACCGCCGAGGTCCGCACAAGGGTGCTGAAGTCGCTGAACGGATCGCCGTCCACCAGCGTCATATCGCCCAGCTTGCCGACCTCCAGCGTCCCCAGGTCCCGGTCCGCGCCGAACACCCGGGCCGGCAGCGCGGTCGCCGTCCGCAGCGTCTGGCTCACCGTCAGCCCGCCGCGGTGCAGCGCCCGCAGGGCCAGGTGCATCGACAGCCCGACCGCCACCAGCGGCTGGTCGGTGCCCAGCGCGATCAGCCCGCCGCCGCCCAGGATCCGCCGATAGACGCCCACTTCGGTCTGGATGTCGGCCAGTTGCGCGGGCGTCGGCCGGCGCCCGGAGCCCTCCCGCACGACCGCGGTGTCCCACGGCGGCATCAGCCTGGTCACCCGCACGTCCGCGGCCAGCGCCGGATCCTCGCCGATCAGCGGGGTCGCCGAGAACGGGGTGGCGAGCATATGGAAGCCGCTGCCCGTGTAGACCTCCTCGACGTCCTGGTACGCATGCCCGGTGCTGGACACCGCGTGTCCGAACTCCAGCCGCTGGGTGGCCTGGAGATGGGTCGTCAGGTCCTGCCCCAGCTGCATGCCGGGAGTGAGCAGATGGCTCCCTGAGCGCACCCCGAGCCGCTCGTGGGCGAACCGCGCGGCCTCCGCCATCACCCAACCCGGCGCTCTGACATAGGTCTTGACGAAGTCCCAGTCCAGCGCCGCACCGCGCTCCAGCGACCGCCGCAGCCCCTCCCGGGTGCGGTGCGCCCGCCCCATGCTGTACGCGACCCGGCCGCCGTCCAGCAGCTCACCGCAGCTCAGCAGCCGCGGCCCGGTCAGCGCCTCGGCGGCCAACGCCTCGCGGAGGCGGGCCTGTTCGTACGAGAAGCCGCCGCAGGAGACGGTGGTGGTGATGCCGTACGCGAGCTGGAGCGCGGTCTGCCGGCCGCCGTACGTCGTCTGCCACGGGTGCGTGTGCGCGTCCCACAGGCCGGGCAGCACGGTCTTCGTCGAGGCGTCCACCCGCCGGGCGGTACCGGCACGGGACGCCCGGTGCGGCTCCACGGCCGTGATCCGCCCCTCCCGTACGACGACGTCGACGTCCTCGCGCACCGCCTCGCCGGTCCCGTCCCAGAACCGGCCCGCGTGCACGACGGTGTCCCGGGCGCGCGAGGGGCGGCGTTCCAGGGCGACCGGGACGGTCCGCGCCGGGCCGCCGGACACCGGGATCAGCCGCAGCCTCCCGGCGGAGAGGTACAGCAGCGTCGCGGAGTCCCCGGACCACGAAGGGTGGTCGGCGGCCTCCTCGGTCAGCTGCCGCGGCGGGCCGTCCGGCGTCCCGTCGGACCGCACCGGCAGCACCCACAGCGCCGACTCGGCGATCAGCGCCAGCAGCCGGCCGTCCGGCGACCAGACCGGGCCCGAGTCGTAGCGGTCGGCGATCGAGACATGCTCGGCGACCGGGTACAGCCGGTCCTTGCCGGACTCGGCGTCGACGATCCGGATGACGTTGTAGCCCTCGCGGAACCGGCGGTTGAGCCGGTTGCGGTCGCACAGCGCCAGATAGCGGCCGTCCGGCGACCAGCTGGGTCGGCCCGGCAGCCCGCCGGCGCCCATCGGCGCGGCCAGCACCTTCTCCGTGCCGTCCGCCAGCGTCCGGACGACGAGGTTGCCGGACATGTCGAGCGCGGCCAGCCGCCCGCCGTCCGGGGACAGCGCCGGCTGCACCCGCCCGCCGGTCGCCAGCACCGTCTCCGTCCCGGACTCCAGCTCCCGGCGGCGCACCGCGAACAGCCCGTCCCGGTCGTCCGCGTACACCAGCGACCGGCCGTCCCGGGACCAGCTCGGCGCGAGCACATAGCGGGTGGCGTCGGCGGCGGTGATCCGGCGCGGCGCGCCGCCACCCGAAGTGGGCGCCAGCCACAGGGAGTTGAGCGCCGCGAAGGCGACCGTGCGGCCGTCGGGGGAGAGCGCGGGCAGATGCACCCCGCGCACCGGACCGGCCGCGGTCCGCTCGAAGCCGTAGTCCTTGACGCGGTACTCGGGGCGGTGCAGCGGCAGACGGGCGGCGAACGGAATGCGCTCGGCGTGCTCCGGGGCGGCGGGCCGTACGATCCGGAACTGGCCGCCGACCGTCAGCAGCAGCTCCTCGCGCGACACCCAGCGCGGCGGCACCGGCTCCACGTCCCCGCCGACAGCGACCGCCGCACCGTCCACCACCAGCGTGCAGGTCGGGCCCGGATAGTCGGTGGTCCGCAGATACGCCAGCCGCCCGGCGGGGGAGACCGCCGGGACCATCACCTGGGCCGCGGCCGTCTCGGTGTGCTCGGTGCGCACCGCGCCCTGCCCGTCGGCGGGCACCGAAGCGACCGTACGGGAGGCCAGCGCGGTGCCGGCCACCTGCCCGCGGACGAAGAAGAGCCGCGAGCCGTCCGGCGACCAGCACGGGTCGAAGTCCTCCCAGGCGCCGTCCTGATGGGGACCCTCCTGGCCGGGCAGCCCGGTCACCCGGGTGAGCCGCCTGGTCTTCACCTCCAGCACCCATAACCGGTACGGGCTGCCGCTCACCGCGTCGCCGCCGCGCTCCGAGGCGAACGCGATCCGGGTCCCGTCCGGCGACCAGGCGGGCCCGCGGTCGTCCCAGGGGCCGTCGGTCAGCTGTTGGAGGCCGGAGCCGTCGGCGTGCAGCGTCCAGAGGTGGAAGTTGCCGCCCCGGTAGGCGCAGACGGCGATCCGGCGGCCGTCGGGGGAGTGCACCGGACGGGTCGGTTCCAGGTCGGGCGGGGTCAGCGCCACCGCGTCGCCGCCGGTGCGGGGCAGCGACCACAGGACGTTCTGGACCTCGGCGACCAGCCGGTCGCCGGCCGGGGCGAGGGAGGCCGCGCCATTGGTCGCGGCGGTGAAGGAGAGGGCGGCGCCGGACGCGCCGGCGGCGGGCTGCGCCGCCGCGGACGTGGGGGCGGCGACCCCGGCGAGCCCGGCCGCGGCGGCGGCCGACGCGGTGCCCTGGAGAAATCTGCGGCGGGACAGCGGCGAACGCCGGATCGGCACGTCGCCGGAACGGTCTGTGGTGTCCAACGATCCTCCTACGAAAGGGGGTTGCGGCACAGGGCCGACACAGAACCGCCTGATCGTGCCACGCCGCGCGGGCCGCGGGCCAACTCCGCCGCGCGCCCCGTGGCGCACCGCCGCCCGGCGGGACAGAGTGGGCGCGACCGACGCCCGCCAGCCCAGGAGGCAACGATGCAGCAGGACTTCCACCAGGCCCCCGACGGCGCCCGAATCGCCACCTACACCTGGCTCCCGGAGTCCGGGGTGCCGCGCGCCCTCGTCCAGATCGCCCACGGCGCCGCCGAACACGGCCGCCGCTACGACCGCTTCGCCCGCTTCCTGGCCGGCCACGGCTACGCCGTCGTAGCCTCCGACCACCGCGGCCACGGCGCCACCGCCGCCACCACCGGCGGCCTCGGCGTGGTCGGCGAGGACGCCTGGCGGGCGATCGTCGGCGACCTCAAGGGCATCGGCGACCACGCCGCCGCCGCCCACCCCGGCGTCCCGCTCGTCCTCCTCGGCCACAGCATGGGCGCGATGCTGGCCCGCGACTACGCCCAGGAATACGGCGCCGACCTCGCCGGGCTGATCCTCACCGGCGCCTTCCGCACACTGCCGGGCCTGGACATCGACGCCGCGTCCGCCGAACTGGAGGCGGAGATCGCCGCCCACGGCCGCGCCCACCTCTCGTCCTTCATCCCGCGCACCTTCGGCTTCTTCAACGACGCCTTCCCGCACCGCACCGGCTACGAATGGCTCTCCCGCGACACCGCCGAAGTGGACCGCTACGTGGCCGACGAACAGTGCGGCTTCCCGTTCTGCGCCGGCCTCGCCCTCGACTGGGTACGGGCCGTCCGCAAGGTCAACGACCCGGCCCACCTCGCCCGCATCCCCCGGGGCCTGCCCGTCCACATCGCGGTCGGCGACCAGGACCCCTGCCACCAGCGGCTGACCCTGATCCATGAACTCCTGGAGGACTTCCGCTATCTCGGCATCCGCGAGCTGACCTGGCGCGGCTACCCCGGCGCCCGCCACGAGATCCTCAACGAGACCCACCGCGACGAGGTCCAGCACGATCTGCTCGGCTGGCTCGACAAGCACCTCTGAACCGCCGCGGCCGGTCCCCCGGGAGCGTCATCCGCCCAGGAACCCGGTGATGCGGGCCCGCAGGCCCTGCGGGTCGAGCCCGTGCCCCGCCAGGTGCTCGTCGAGCTGCCCGTAGCGGCGCAGCTCCCGGCGGCCCACGCCGAGCCCGAGCACCCGGTGCGGCCGGTCCGCCAGCGCGTCGTTGGCGAACCGGGTGGAGGTGCCGGCCAGATACGGCTCGACCAGCACCACGTCGGCCGCGTCGGCCGCCCCGGCGGCGGCGCGCAGCGTCCGGGCGTCGAAGGGCCGCACGGTCGTCGCGTACAGCACGGTCACGTCCAGACCCTCGGTGGCGGCCAGCACGTTGTCCAGCATCGGCCCGACGGCGGCCACCACCCCGCGGCGTCCCTGCCGCAGGGTCAGGAAGCCGTCCCCGCCCACCGGCCGCGGGGCTCCGTTGACCTGCACGGACAGCCGCACATAGACCTTGTCGTCGCCGGCCGCGGCGGCCTGCCGCAGCAGGGTCTCGGCCTCGTCCGGGTGGCCGGGCACCTGCACCGTCCAGCCGTCGAGGGTGTCCAGCAGTGCGACGTCGCCCGGCGCCATATGGGTGAAACCCCCGCTCGGCCAGTCGTACGAGGCGCCGGCGCTCACCAGGACCCCGCCGGTGCCCTGGTGGCCGAAGTCCAGCTTCAGCTGCTCGAAGGGGCGCTCCACCAGGAAGCTGGCGAAGGTGTGCATCACCGGCCGCAGCCCGGTCAGCGCCAGCCCGCCGCCGACGCCGATGAGCAACTGCTCGCGGATACCGACGTTGACCACTCTCTCGGGGTGCCGCCGGGCCGCGTCGGCGAAGCCGGCCACGCCGATGTCGGCGAGCACGAGGGCGAGCCGCGGGTCCTCGTCCAGCAACCGCGAGGTGACCGCGGCGAAACGCTCACGCATGGTGTCCATCACTGAGAACCTCTCGAAGTCGGGGAAAGTCGGGGAAAGTCGGGGAAGGGGGGCCGAGAAACAGCCGGAGAAACAGCCGGAGAAAAGCCAGGGAAAGAGTCGGGGAAGGGCGTGGCGAAGCGGTCAGAAGACCTGCTTCTCCTTGGGCTCCACGCGGGCCACCACCGCATGCGGACGGCCCGGGTGCGGCGCGCTGAACGCCTCGTGGAGCGCCCGGTGGTCGCGACCGTCCACGGTCGTCGCGGACCAGCCGGCGGCCTCGAACCGGGAGGCGATCCCGCCGTGCCAGCCGTGCGTGGCGGAGGAGTTGTCGATGACGAGGGTGTGCAGCCGGTCGAGGCCGGCGGCGCCCGCGAAGGCGAGCGCCTCGTGATTGCTGCCCTCGTCGAGTTCGGCGTCGCCGATCAGCACCCAGACGGCCGGGTCCGGGCGGCCCTGTGCGCGCAGCCCGAGCGCGGTGCCGACGGCCAGCGGCAGCCCGTGCCCGAGCGATCCGCTGCCGATCTCGGCGCCGGGCACCAGCTCCCGGTCGGGGTGGTGGCCGAGCGGCGAATCGTAGGCGCCGAAGCCCGGCAGCCAGTCGACGGGGAAGAAGCCCTTGGCGGCCAGTACCGCGTAGTAGGCCATCGGGCCGTGCCCCTTGGAGAGCAGGAAGCGGTCCCGCCCGGGGTCGGTGGCGGTGGCGGGGGAGACCCGCAGCACCCGGTCGTAGAGGACCCAGAGGGCGTCGAGGGTGGAGGTGGCGGCCGGGCCGTGTTTCTCATCGCCCGTCATCAGGCCCATGAGCCGGGGCAGTTCGCCGAATCCGATGGGGTCCTCGCCGGTGCGGGCTTCCGGTGCGGTGTCCGTGGCTGTGTTCGTCATGCGACAGACGTTGCAACCTCAAGCTCGCTTGAGGTCAAGTGCGGAGTCGCGGATCCGGCGAACCGTGGCAGCCCGATCCTCCTGATGACCGGCGCCACCAGCGGCAGTGCGGGTGTCCGTACCCGCACTGCCGCCCTCGTGCCCCGCCCGGCCGGAATACGGCGACGCGCGGACCCTCTGACATGGGGTATTGTTCTCTTGCGCGACCGCCCGGGGCATCCCCGGCGGAACGGGCACCGGGACGTGGCGCAGCTTGGTAGCGCACTTGACTGGGGGTCAAGGGGTCGCAGGTTCAAATCCTGTCGTCCCGACTTGTGGCAGCACAGGTCGGAAACCGTCTCCTCATCAGAGGAGGCGGTTTTTTCGTCGTTCCCGCCGTGCGCGCCGTCGTCGGCCTTTCCGGCCGTGCCCGCCGCTTCCGCCGTGCCGCGCGCCCCTCCTGCCCCTCTCGTCCCGTCTGCCTCTCTCGCCACCGGCATCTCGCCGTGCGGTCGTTGTCCGGTCACTCAACTCGTGGTTAAGTTCGGCTGCCCTCACTGTCCGTATGTGGACTGGTGCGGGGTGTTCCCGGCATGACAGGATGGGGATCGCGGTTTCGGCGGCCTTAACTGTTCGTTGGGCTCGATCGAGGGGACGGTGGCATGGCAGTGGGGGGCGACGGCCGGTCCAAGGGGGCGGGTGGCTTACTCGCGGAACGGCTCCATCACCTCTTCGCGCACATGCACCCGCCCGGCGCTCCGTACACCAACGCCTTCGTGGCCGACGAGATCAGCTGCGGGACGGCGGAGTACGGCGGGGTCAAGGTCACCGAGCAGTACCTGTCGATGCTGCGCAACGGGCGGCGTACGAACCCGAGCCCCGAACTCCTGCGCGCGCTGGCCAAGTTCTTCGGGGTGCCGGTCGGCTACCTGCTGGGCGACCTCTCGCAGCCGCAGGCCGCGCGGGTGGAGGAGGAGGTCCGGTTCCTGGCCGCCATGCGGGACCAGCGGGTGCGGGCCATCGCACTGCGCTCGGTGGGGCTGCCGCCGGAAGTGCAGGACAGTCTGACGACGATCATCTCCCAGTTCCGCCGGCAGATGAACCTGCCGGCCGACCCGCCGGAGCAGGGTGGTGATCGGCGTGGCGAACGGCCCGATACGGACCGCTGAGCACGACCGCATCTTCACTACCTGGCGGCGGGCCGGACACGAGGACGGGACGAGCATGCGAGTGGGGCAGATACGCAGGCGGTGCAAGCAGCTCATCAAGGAGCTGGAGCTGCCCGCCTCGACCGATCTGCGGGGGGTCTGCGACATCGTCGCGGCACGGGTGGAGCGGCCGGTCCACCTGGTGCCGATGAGCCTCGGCGGGGTGGTCTCCGGGATGACCGCTACCACGGACGACGGCTACTGGGTCTTCTACGAACTCAAGACGTCCCCCTGGCACCAGACCCATATCGTGCTGCACGAACTCAGCCATCTGCTCCTCGGGCACGCCCAGGACCCGGCCGTCACCGAAGAGGCGCTGCGGATCTGGACGCCGTCCGTCGACGTCGCGACCGCCATGCGGCGGATGGGCCTGACCATGGGCTTCGCCCGGCACCACGGCTATGACAGCCTCGCCGAGCGGGAGACCGAGGTGCTCGGCACGCTCCTGATGGAGCGGGTGGTGCCGTCGGAGGTGGAGCGGGAGGTCCCCCTGGAGGGGCCGGCCGCCGAGGTGGCGGCGGCGCTCGGGCCCGCATTGCAGCACATCCGGCGCCGGCAGGAGCACGCCGGACGGGCGGGAGGCACCGGTGTTTGACATCGTCTACCTCTGCTTCGGGGCCGCCGCCTGGGTGCTCGTGGCGTACAAATCCGTCGCGTGGTTCCGGGACCGCAGCAACACGGACCTGGGGCTCGCCTGTGTGATGACCGGTGGCGTGGCGACGGTCTTCCTCTTCTCCGCGCCCAGTCTCTACCGCGGTTTCGACCGGCTGCTCGGGGTGGCCAACCTCGCCATGGTCTTCCTCTACTCCTCCGTCGTGGTCTTCGCGGCCGGTGCGCTGGTGCTGCTGCTGCGCTGGACGGCGGGGGACGGCGAGGCGGCGCGGGCCCGTGCGCGGGTCAAGGCGCGGGTGGCGGTCGGGGTGGTGGCCGCGCTCTGGGCGGTGGCCGTCACCGGCTTCGCGGTCGGCCGGCCGGACGCCGTCGAGCACCCCCGCGACTTCAGCACCGCCTACACCGACGCCCCCGGCGTGATGCTTTTCCTGGTGCTGTATCTGGCCATTTTCGGATCGAGTCTGGCGGGCCTGGGGACCCTGTGCCCGCGGTACGCCGCCCGGCTCGGCGGATCGTGGCTGGCGCGCGGGCTGCGGGTGCTGGCCGCCGGCTGCTGGCTCGGACTGGTCTACTGCGCCTGCAAAGTCGTCGGCTTCGTCCTGTCGTGGTCCGGGCATCCGGCACTCTGGCTCTCCAACGGCGTGGCCCCCCTGAGCGCCTCCGTCGCCGCGATCCTCGTCCTGGCCGGATTCTCGCTGCCGGCCGCCGGCCCGCGCGTCGCCGCCTGGCGCCGGCTGCGCCGCCTCTCCCCGCTCTGGCGGACCGTCACCGCGCAGAGCCCCGAGGTCACCATGGACGGCTCGCGGTGGTCGGGCCGCTGGCCGTTCGCCGACCTGGAGTGGCGGGCCAACCGGCAGATGGCCGAGATCCGCGACGTACAGCGCGGGATCCGCCGCCATGTGGAGTCCGACGCGGTCGACATCGTCCTCGAACGGGCGCGTGCGGTTGCGCTGGACGACCGCCAGCTGGCCGCGGTCGCCGAGGCAGCGGCGCTGCGGCGCGGCCTGGAGAACCGCGCGGTGGGCCACCTCCCCGCGCACGGCGCCGACAGCGTCGTGGTGGGCACCGCCCCCACCGACCGGGAGAGCGCCCAACTCGTAGCGGAGTACGAGCACTTGGCGCTGGTCGCGGATGTCTACCACTCGCCGCTGATCGAGACCGTACTGACCGAGTTGCGGGAGCGCAGCGCCCGGCCGCGCACCTGACGCGCGGTCGCACAGACGGGGTGGCCCGGCACGGGGGTCCGGGCCACCCATGCTCCAGCGGCGGCGCCGGCCCGCACGGTCGGTGCCGCCGTACAGGGGACCGGAGGCCCTGTTCTAGAGTCGGGAGCCATGCAGAACACCGCCGAGACCGGCCCCGACGCCCCCATCGACGTGACGCCCCTCCTCGACGATCCGTACGCCGGCTACGCCGCGCTCCGCGAAGCCGGACCGGTGCACCGGATCACCGGCGCCGACGGGCAGCCCGCCTGGCTGGTCACCCGCTACGACGACGTCCGCCGCGCACTGGCCGACCCTCGGCTCTCCCTCGACAAGCGCCATGCCGCGCCCGGCAGTTACCGCGGCTTCTCCCTGCCGCCCGCCCTGGACGCCAACCTGATGAACATGGACCCGCCGGACCACACCCGGGTCCGCCGCCTGGTGGTCAAGGCATTCACCCCGGGGCGCGTCCGGGCGCTGCGCGCCCCCGTGCAGCGGGTCGCCGACGCGCTGCTGGACGCCATGGAGGAGAACGGCCGCGCGGAGCTCATCGCGGACTATGCGGGCCCGCTGCCGATCACCGTCATCTGCGATCTGCTCGGCATCCCGCAGGACGACCGGCGCGACTTCCTGGCCTGGTCGGACGCCCTCGTGACTCCGGACCCCAGCCGGCCGCAGGCGATGAAGGAGGCGGTGGGCGCGATGCTGGAGTTCTACACCGGGCTGATCGCGGCCAAGCGCGCCGAGCCCGGCGACGATCTGCTCTCGGACCTCATCGCGGTGCGCGATGACGCCGAGGACGGTGCGGCCGGCGACCGGCTCACCGAGGACGAACTGACCTCGCTGGCCTTCCTCATCCTCTTCGCCGGCTACGAGAACACCGTCCACCTCATCGGCAACGCCGTCCTCACGCTGCTCGATCACCCCGAGCAGTTCACCGAGTTGCGCCGAAATCCAGCCGAACTCCCGGCGGCCGTCGAGGAGTTCCTCCGCTTCGACGGCCCGGCTCCGCTGGCGATCCGCCGGTTCCCCGTCGAGGACCTGGACATCGGCGGCGTACGGATCCCGGCGGGGGAGAGCGTGCTGCTGTCGATCGCGTCCGCGAACCGTGACCCGGCCCGATTCCCCGATCCGGACAGGTTGGACCGGGGCCGGGAACTCTCCGGGCACCTCGCGCTGGGCCACGGCATCCACTACTGCCTGGGGGCGCCGCTGGCCCGTATGGAGGCGGAGATCGCGCTCGGGGCGCTCATCGGCCGCTTCCCGGGGCTGCGACTGGATGTCCCGCGGGGGGAATTGCGGCACCGTCGGGCGCTTCGGGCGCGTGGCCTGATTTCGCTGCCCGTGGCCTGGTAATCCGCAAACGAACACTTTTTTGATGCGTAGCCGTTCAGTCATGCGGTAGAAAAGTGCTGTGACCCGCCCGGTGTGCATCCCCCGTCGCACCGGGCGGGTCCTTTGCAGCTGCGCACGGCTCCGGCCCGCCGGGCGGATCACGGCCGGCATGGCCCGTCTGGCGCATCTGTGCTGCGGCTCCCGCGCGCTCTCCATAGCGTGACTGCATGGCATTTGACGCGTGTGTGTCCAAGAAAGCCGGCGCAATGGCGCTCACCGCCGTCGCCGCGGTGTCCCTGACGTCCATACCGGCCCATGCCCACCCCAACCGGCCAACGGGCCGCCACCGCACCATGGCCGTCCCGGCGCGGGCCGCCGCGCCCCCCGGACGGCGACAGCCCAGCGGCCTGAGCGCGCTGGCCTGGACGGTCGCCGACGCGGATACCGGGCGCGTGCTGGCGGCCAGGAATCCGCATCGCCAACTCGCCCCGGCCAGCACCCTCAAAACCCTCTTCGCGGTCACCGTCCTGCCGAAGTTCTCCGCCGACCGGGTCCGCGAGGTCAGCTCCGCCGACCTCGCCGGCCTCGGCGCCGGCAGCAGCGTCGTCGGCGTCCGCCAAGGCCAGAGCTACCAGGTCGCCGACCTGTGGCACGGCGTCTTCCTGCGCTCCGGCAACGACGCGGTGCATGTGCTCGCCTCGATGAACGGCGGCTGGTCGGCCACCGCCCGCGAGATGCAGCAGACCGCCCGAAAACTCGGCGCGCACGACACCACGGTCAAGTCACCGGACGGCTATGACGAGCCCGGCCAGGTGTCCTCGGCGTACGACCTGACGGTCTTCGCCCGCGCCGGGCTCGCCAACGCCGACTTCGCCCGCTACTGCTCCACCGCCCACGCCAAGTTCCCGGCCTCGGGCGGCGCCGAGATCGAGAACACCAACCGGATGCTGGTCGGCTCGCACGGCCTGTCCCGCTACCCGGGCATCATCGGCGTCAAGAACGGCTACACCAGCAAGGCCGGCAACACGCTGATCGCCGCCGCCCGGCGCAACGGCCACACCCTGATCGCCACCGTCCTCAACCCGCAGTCCGGGGAGGTCAACGGCGTCTACAAGGAGGCCGGGGCGCTGCTGGACTGGGGCTTCAACAGTGTGGACGAGGCCGATCCGGTCAACCGCTCCTAGCGGACACGGCCGGTCGGAGGACTGGAGGACACGGCCGGTCCCAGGACCGGAGGACACAGCCGTCCTCAGGAGGTGCGCAGCCGGGGCGCCGTCCCGGCTGCCGGCACCGGATCGCTCCCGCGGCCGGACGGGGCGCCGCTCAGGCGTTCCGCCAGCTGCCGGGCCCAGGCCGTCAGGCCGCCGACGTCGATCCCGTACGGGGCCCCGGCCGCGTACGGGGCGATGGCCGCCGCACCCCGGACCAGCAGCGCCGCACCGCCGGTGGCGTTGCCGCGCGCCGCATGCGTGAGCCCGACGGCGAGCTGGGCCAGTCCGCGCCACAGCTCCCGCTCGGTCTCCGGGGCGGCCTTCCAAGCGTCCTCCAGGACCTCATGGGCGTGGAACGGCATCCCGGCGTCCAGCAGCCGCTGGGCCTCGGCCAGCGACTCCTCCGGCGTACGCGCCACGCCCTCGGGCTGCCGCTCGACGCCCTCGGACCCGTACGGGAGGGGGCGGCCGAGCCCGTCGCGCGGGCGGGCGTTGCGGGCCCGGCCCTGCGCGTCGCGGTCGCGGCGGCGGCCGGGGGTGGCGGGCCCGGGACCGGCGGCGGGTGCGGTGTCCGTGCCGGTCCCTGCGCCGCCCTCCGCGCCGCAGTGGTCGCAGACGGCGCTGCCGGGCCGTTCGCGGATCCGGCCGCAGGCGTCGCAGACCTGGTCCAGCCAGCAGGCGGGGTCGCCGCCCTCGTCGTCACGGGACGTGTGTCGGGTTTCCTCCGGGTCGCTCACCCTTCGATTGTGCGCTGCGGGGCGAGGTGCGTCGCCAGGGGGCGGGCGACGACCGGGTGCGTTCTCGGGGGACCCGTACAGGGGAGGGGCGGCCGGGACACTGGGGGCGGGGCGCCGCCG
>NZ_BMRP01000003.1:246304-258136 GCF_014648695.1 Streptomyces albospinus | reverse complement strand
CGACGCCGCCCACGAGCGCGGGCGTCGCGGCTGCGGCGGGCATCCCCCCAGCAGGGGCTGCCGGCACGGATGTCAGCCGCGCGGACTTCTTCCGGGGTTCGCCCGCTCTCGACGCAGGGGAGGACGTCGTGTCCGTCTCCTGGAGCAGCGTGGGGAGCTGTCCCGGCGGTCCAGGAGGTCAACCGTGTGCGCGCCGAGAAGCCGGCGCGGCTGTCGTGCGGAATCCTCCCGACCGGGGATTGGCCGCTCCGGCGCCGGGCGCCGGGCGCTAGCCCAACTGGACCTCGAAGAAGCAGAGATGGTCCTTGATCTGCGCGACCCCGGCGTGCGGCTCGGGGTAGGCCCAGGCGACGTCCTCAGGGCCTCCTTCGAGTGACCAGTAGGAGGCGGTGCCCTTGAACGGGCAGACGGTATGGGTCTGAGACGGTGTCAACAGATCGGTCCGGACGTCCTCCGGCGGCAGGTAATACCGCACCGGGTAGCCGGTTTCGAAGAGCAGCAGCGGGCGGCGGCTGTCGGCGAGCAGCTGCCCGCCGAGCTCGACCCGGACGCGTTCGGTGCCTTGCTTGATCTCGATGCGATGGCCTGGAGTGGACAAAACCCTGATCTCCGTTCGCTTGTCGGACGGGTGCCGTCTCAGGGTCGCATCCGGGACGGGTCGGGGAGATCCCTGACGTCAGCGTGGCGGAGAACCGGCACAGTGACTGTCATGACCAACGACATGACGTCTTCCGGCCCTTCGTCTCTTTTCGCTTCCTCGCCCGCCGCCGCTGCCCCTTCCGCTCGCGTGTCTTCGCCCTTGTCGCGCAGGGCGGTTGTCGGGGCGGCGCTGGCCGGCGCGGCGGCGGTGGCGGGCATCGGCCCCGCGCGCGCCGCGACCGGCGGGGCGCCGCGCCCCCGCTCGCACCTCTCACCGCCCCCGCCTTCCTCGCCCCTCCCGCCCCTCGACGTCGCGGCGCTGCGCGCAGCCCTCTCCGACCTGGAGCATCCCGAGGCCACCGGCGCCCAGCTGCGCGTGACCGGCTCGGCGGGGCGGTGGTACGGCACCGCCGGTGTCGCCGACCGGGCGAGCGGCCGGGCCATAAGGGAGCGGGACACCTTCCGGATCGGCAGCATCACCAAGGTGTTCGTGGCCACGGTGGTCCTCCAACTGGCGGCCGAGGGCCGGGTCGCGCTCGATTCCGCGATCCAGCGGCACCTCCCCGGCCTCCTGCCGCCCGACTTCCCCCCGATCACCCTCACGCAGCTGCTCAACCACACCAGCGGTCTCCCCGACGAGAAGGGGGACGGCCTGCCGGACCTGTCCACCCCCGAGGCGATCGCCCGCCACCGCTACGACCGCTGGACCCCGCAGCAGTTCGTCGCCCTGGTCTCGCACGGCCCGATGAAATTCGCACCCGGCAGCAAGCAGGAGTACCGCGGCATCAACTACGTGCTCCTCGCCCTGCTCATCGAGCGGCTGACCGGCCGCCCCTACGGCGAGGTGATCAGCAGCCGCATCCTGCACCCGCTCGGCCTGCGGCAGACGTCGTTCCCCGGCAAGGACCCCCGCATCCACGGGGCCCATGTCCACGGCTATATGAGGATGACCGACGGCAGCCTGCTCGACATCACCGACTACGACCAGACATCCGCCTGGGGCGAAGGCGAGATGATATCGACCACCGGCGACCTGGACCGGTTCCTCACCGCCCTGTTCTCCTGTCGGCTGCTGCCGCCGCACATCCTGGAGAGGATGTTCACGCTGCCCGACGGGGTGCGCATGGTCGACGGCAGCCCCGCGCGCTACGCAGCCGGTCTTCAGACGGTCACCATGAACGGCATCACCCTCTGGGGCAAGACCGGCGAGCGCTACGGCTATGCCTCGTTCATGGTGGCCACCCGCGACCAACAGCGCCGCGCAGTGCTGTCGTTCAACCCGACGCATCGGGACGCGACCCAGCTCCGGATGACGCAGCGGGTGGCGGAGGCGCTGACGAAGGGGTGAGGGGCGGGGAGCGCTTCACTCCACGTTCTCGGGGGCGCTTCCTGGACGAAGCCGGCGTGCGCGACGGCTTCGCCGAGGGGCGGGGCGCCGGCTGTGCTGCTGCCGTCGGCGGCGAGTCGGCTCGCCACGAAGGCGAGCGGCGCGGCATGCACGGTGTCCGGGCCGGTGCGCTCCGGCGCCGTGGCCGGTACCTGCGTGGCCGGGCCGTCGATCAGTGCGGTGAGCCGCAGGGCGGTGAAGTCCGGGTCCACGGCGCGGAAGGCGCCGTGGTCGATACCGCGCCGCAGCACGTCGGCGGCGGTGGTGCGCCACTGCCGGTGGTAGTGCTCGTGCAGCCGCCCACGGCGGTGTCGCGGGCGGCCTGCGCGCACAGGCCGAGCCGGACCGGCCACTGCCGGCGCGGCTGCTCGGTGCGCGGTGTCCGGAGCGCGCTCAGGTGCAGCAGCTCGGCGCGCGCGTCGGGGGCCGCGGCGAGCCCGGCCGCGCGGCGCTCGGTGTCCCCGTCCACGCACCAGCGGACGGCAGCCTCCAGCAGCTCGTCGCGGCCGGGGAAACGGTGGTGCACGGCGGCCGGGCCGGTACCGCAGGCGGCGGCGATGTCGGCGACCCGTACGGCGTGGAAGCCGTGCTCGGCGATCAGCCGGACGGTCTCGCGGACGGACTGGAACGGCCGGGCGCCCTCGGGGACCGTGGCGGGTTCACGGGAGGGCGGCGGCGCCGGGCGTTCCGGGGCGCCGAGCAGCAGCCGGCCGGTATCCCCCGCCGATATCGGCGATCAGGACGATCTCGGCGAGCGTGAAGCGCCGGGTGCCGCCGGGCGACCTGGACAGCTCGGACGGGTCCATCGCCATCCGGCGGGCGGACTCGTGGCGGCTGCACCCCACCCGGTCGATCACCTGGCGGACGCGGTCCGTGACGCGCCCGGCGGCGTCGGCGATCCGGTCCCCGGGGGCTTCGGTCATGGTCGGGGACCGTCACAGCGTGGTGAGGACATCACCACGCTTGGGAGCGAGGCAGCGGCGGGAAACTGCGGAATCTGCGGAAGCCGCGGAATCTGCGGGGTGTTCGGAGTCGTGTCGGGGGCTTGCCGGTGCGCGGGTCAGGGTGCGGGGCGGGTGGGGCCGGTGCCGGGCCGGGCCCGCTGCGCCGGGGGTGCGGGCGGGGCGTGAGGTGCGGTCCCGGGCCTCGCGCCACGGACTGCCCGCCGCCGGCGTGCCCGGTCCGCACCCCGCACCGGCCGACTGGACAAGCCGCAATACGGGTGAATGTGGCAAAGTGACGGCATGGCTGACCGGGGAGCGAAGCGGCCCACCGTGTCGGTGCCGGACGACTGGCCCGCCCACCCGGACCTGACCCTGGCCCTCAACGGGATGGGCGGCTTCGACTGGGACCTCGACAGCGGGCTGATGCACCTGGATCCGCCCGCCCTGGAGGTTTTCGACCTGCTTCCGGAGGAGTACGACGACCGTCCGGACACCCTCGGCTGCCGTGTACCGAGCCATGAGGCGGCCCGGCTGGACGCCCTGGTGGCCCGTGCGCTCAAGGACGGCAGCCACTCCTACGGCGCCTACTTCCGGGTCCGGCTGCGGGACGGCGAACTGCGCTGGACCCACGCCCAGGGCAGCATCCGCCGCGACGAGACCGGCCGGCCGCGCCGGATCATCGGGGTGGTCAGGGACGCCAGTGACGAATACACCCAGGCGGCCGAGCGGATCGCGATATCCGAGGAGCGCCGCCGGCACACCAGCCTCGTCGAGCGCACCACCGCAGCCCTGGCGCACGCCAGAACGGTGGGCGAGGTGATCGCCGTACTCGCCGACGAGCAGGGGCTGAGCCGGCTCGGCGCGGAGAACGTCATCCTCGGACTGGTCGAGGCGGGGCGCATCCGGCTGGTCTCCGAGGGCAAGGCCGGGAGCTTCGTGCCGGACCTGGAGTTCACGCGGATCGGCGACGCCTTCCCGATGAGCGAGGTCGTACGGACGCTCACCCCGCGCTTCGTGAAGACCCGGGACGAGTTCCGGTACGGCTATCCGCGGCTGTGGCCGGCCATCGCGCCGCTGAACATCGGCTCCGCGGCGTATCTGCCGCTGATCGCCCAGGGCCGCCCGATCGGCGTCATCGGGATGTTCTTCGAGCGCGAGAGCGAGTTCCGCGACCAGGAGCGCAATGTGCTGGTCGCGCTGGGCAGCAGCATCGCGCAGAGCCTGGCCCGCGCGATGCTCTACGACCAGGAGCACGAGATCGCCGCGGGCCTCCAGCAGGCGATGCTGCCGCGCCGGATCCCCGGCGTCCCCGAGGCGCAGATCGCCGTCCGCTACCGCTCCGCCCGGATGGGCCGGGACATCGGCGGCGACTGGTACGACGTGATCCCGCTGCCGGACGGCCGGGTCGCCGCGGTCATCGGAGACGTCCAAGGGCACGACACCCAGGCCGCGGCGCTGATGGGGCAGCTGCGGATCGTGCTGCGCGCGTACGCCGCCGAAGGGCACGCCCCCGCCACCGTGGTGGCCCGCGCCTCCGCCTTCCTCAACGAGCTCGACACCGACCGCTTCGCCACCTGCACATACGTCGACGCGGACCTGAGCACCGGCGCGGCCCGCTTCGTACGGGCCGGCCACATCGACCCGCTGGTGCGGCATGCGGAGGGCCTCTGCCGCCGGCTGCCGGTGGCCGGCGGGCTGCCGCTCGGGATCTCGTCGGAATTCCGGCTGCTCGACTACCCGGTGACCACGATCCATCTCGCGCCGGGGGACACCCTGGTGCTGTGCACGGACGGCCTGGTCGAGGAGCCGGGCACCGACCTCGACATCGGGATGCGGCACTTGGCCAAGGACATCCGGGAGGGCCCCCAGGACGTCCAGCAACTCGCCGACCGGCTCTGCGAGTCGGCGGACGGCCGGACCGGCGAGGACGACATGGCGCTGCTCCTGCTGCGCCGGCTCGGCGTGCCGGAGCACGACACCGTGGGCCGCTTCCGCCAGCACATCGCCCCCGCCGACCCCGAAGGGCTGTCCGCCGCCCGGCACATGATCCGCGCGGCGGTACGCGCCTGGGGCGCCCGGGAGCGCTCCGAGGAGATCGAGCTGGTCGCCGACGAGCTGATCACCAACGCGCTGCTGCACACCGACGGCGAGGCGGTGGTGAACATCCGGATGCCGCACGGTGTCGAGCGGCGGCTGCGGGTGGAGGTCGAGGACCGGTCCAGCAGCCTGCCACGGCGCCGGGAGCCGGGCGAGGCCGGGGTCTCCGGCCGCGGTCTGCTGCTCGTCGACCGGCTGGCGGATGTCTGGGGAGTGGAACCGCGCGGCGGTGGAAAGTGCGTATGGTGCGAGTTCAACTGCTCCTGACCGGGAAGGCCCTGGCCGGACCGGCGCACAGCGGGAACGGGCGCCGAGGGATCGGCACGGCCAAGTAAGGACTGCTCTATGGGATCGCGGGCTGCGGAACAGCGCGAGACCGCCCGTCAGTCGGCGGCGCGGCTGGAGGCGGAAGGCGTCCGGAACGTTGCGCTGACCTGGGTGGACAACGCGGGCATCACCCGCGTCAAGTCCGTTCCGGCGCAACGGCTCACGGATGCCGCGGAGCGGGGCGTGGGGATGTCGCCGGTCTTCGACGTCTTCACCTCCGACGACGCCATCACCGAATCCGCCCATCTCGGCGGTCCCGACGGCGATCTGCGGCTCTTCCCCGACCTGGACCGCCTCACCACACTGGCCGCGCAGCCCGGTTGGGCCTGGGCGCCGGCCGACCGCTACGACCAGCTCGGGCAGCCGCACCCCGCCTGCCAGCGGCTGTTCGCCCGCAGGATGGCGGAACGGGCCACCGCCGCCGGCCTCGACCTGCGGATGGGCTTCGAGACCGAGTGGGTGGTCACCCGGGCCACCGAGGACCCCGACGTGCTCGACTACCCGTGCCTGGGCCCGGCGTACGGCATGACCCGGGTCGTCGAACTCTCCGACTACCTCCGCGACGTCACCGAGGCGCTGACCGTCCAGGGCGTCGACGTCCTCCAGCTCCACCCCGAGTACGCGCCCGGCCAGTTCGAGGTCACCACCGCGCCCGGCGACCCGGTGCGGGCCGCCGATGACGCCGTGCTGGTCCGCGAGACCGTCCGCGCCGTCTCCGCCCGGCACGGCCTGCGCGCCACGTTCGCCCCCGCCGTCGTCGCCGGCGAGGTCGGCAACGGCTGCCATCTGCACCTGAGCCTCCACCGCGACGGCACGAGCCTGCATCGCACCCCCGACGCCGCATGGGGCCTGGCACCCGACGCGGTGGCCTTCCTCGGCGGCGTCCTGGACGCGCTGCCCGCCCTGCTCGCCATCGGCTGCCCCTCGCCCGCCAGCTATCTGCGGCTGCTGCCCTCCCACTGGGCCGGCATCTACCAGTGCTGGGGCGTGGAGAACCGCGAGGCCGCGCTCCGCCTGATCACCGGCGCGCCCGACGACCCGGACGGCGGCCATGCCGAGGTGAAGACCTTCGACGCCGCCGCCAACCCGTATCTCGCCGTCGGCGCGGTGATCGCCGCCGGGCTGCACGGCATCGAGACCGCCGCCCGGCTGCCCGACCCGCAGACCGGCGACCCGGGGGTACTCGGCGTCCGCGAGCGTGCCCGGCGCGGCATCGTCCGGCTGCCCGCCACCCTCACCGAGGCCGCCGACCGGCTGGAGAAGTCGGCCCCGCTCCACGAGGCGCTCGGCGAGGTGCTGCACGGTGCGGTGCTCGCGGTCCGCCGGGCCGAGGAGGCGCACTTCGCGGACAGCGCCCCCGAGGCGATCGCCGCAGCCACCCGCTGGCGCTGGTGACGGCCGTGGACGCCCCGGGCCCCGGCACCCCCGACGACCTGCCGCCGCTGGTGGACCACCACTGCCACGGCGTGCTGCGGCACGAGCCGGACCCGGGGACGTTCGCCGGGTTCCTCAGCCAGTCGGACCGGCCGCCCGCGGCGGGCACCAGCTTCTTCGACACCCAGGCCGGGTTCGCGGTCCGCCGCTGGTGCCCGCCGCTGCTGGACCTGCCCGCGCACTGCCCGCCCGACGACTATCTGGCCCGCCGCCGCGAGCTGGGCCCGGCGGAGACCCGGCGCCGCCTGCTGACCGCCACCGGCATCGGCACGTACCTGGTGGACACCGGGCTGCCCGGCGATCTCACCGACCCGGCCGAGACCGCACGGGCGGGCGGCGGCACCGGTTTCGAGGTGGTGCGGCTGGAGGCGCTGGCGGAGCGGATCGCGGGCGCGGCGAGCGGCAGCGAGGAGTTCCTGGACGGCCTCGGCCGGGCAGTCCGGGAGGCGGCGCGGACCGCCGTCGGCTTCAAGTCGGTGGCCGCCTACCGGCACGGTCTCGCGCTGGATCCCCGGCCGCCCGGCCGCGACGACGTACGGGCGGCGGCCGGCGCCTGGCTCGCCGCCGGCGCGACCCGGCTCACCGACCCCGTGCTCCTCCGCCACCTCATCTGGCTGGCGGTGGCCACCGGCCGCCCGCTCCAGATCCACACCGGCTTCGGCGACCCCGACCTGCGGCTCGACCACACCGACCCGGCGCTGCTCACCGGCCTGATCCGGGCCACCGCCGACACCGGCACCGACCTGGTGCTGCTGCACTGCTACCCGTACCACCGGCAGGCCGCCTATCTGGCGAGCGTCTTCCCGCACGTCTACGCCGATGTCGGGCTGACGCTCACCCACGTCGGTCCGCGGGCCCCGGCGGTACTCGCCGAATTCCTGGAGCTGGCGCCGTCCGGCAAGCTGCTGTTCTCGACCGACGCGCACGGCCTGCCGGAGCTGTATCTGGCCGGCACCGCACTCTTCCGGACGGCCCTGGACTCCGTCCTGGGCGCCTGGACGGAGTCCGGGGCCTGGTCGGCACCGGACGCCCGGCGGGTCGGCGCGATGATCGCGGCGGAGAACGCGCGGCGGGTGTACGGGCTGGACGAGCCGGGCGACCGGTAGCGGCGGACACCCCGGCCGGTAAGGGGTGCTGCCGCCCTGCGCCTATTCCATCGCGGTCGTACCGCGTGGTTTACTGCCACGTGCCCCCTACAACGACCTCCGATGTGACGCCCTCCGAGAAGGACGGGCCGGCTGAAATACCCCTGCGCGCACGGATATTCGCCGATCTGACCCCGCTGCGCGCCTCCCCGGACTACCGCCGCCTGTGGTGCGGCAACACCGTCTCCTGGATGGGACAGCAGATGACCGCGCTCGCGGTCTCCCTCCAGGTCTACGCCATCACCCGGTCCACCTTCTCGGTCGGCCTGGTGGGCCTGTGCTCGCTGATCCCGCTGGTCGTCTTCGGGCTCTACGGCGGCGCCATCGCCGACACCGTCGACCGCCGCAAACTGGGCCTCTACAGCGCCTCCGGCGCCACCACCATGTCCGTCGTGCTGGCCGCCGCCGCGCTGGCGGGCTACCACCGGGTCTGGCTGCTCTACACCGTCGTCGCCCTCCAGGCGATCTGCTTCGCGATGAACTCGCCGGCCCGCTCCTCGATGATCCCCCGCCTGCTGCCCAGGGAGCAGCTGCCGGCCGCCAACGCCCTCCAGTCCCTGACCACCAACCTCGGCCTGATGGGCGGGCCGATGCTGGGCGGTGTCATCGTCGGCCTGTGGGGCTACCAGGCCGCGTACGTGGTCGACGTGGTGGCGTTCGGCGGCTCGCTGTACGCGATGTGGCGGCTGCCCGCGATGCGGCCCGACCACGGCGACGGACCGCAGCGCCGGGCCTCCGTCCTGGACGGACTGCGTTTCCTCGCCACCCGGCCGAACCTGCGGATGACGTTCTTCTCCGACATGGCGGCGATGGTGCTGGCCCAGCCGCGCGCGCTGTTCCCCGCGATCGCGGTCCTCTGGTTCGCCGGGGACGCCAGGACCGTCGGCCTGCTGGTCGCGGCGCCCGCGGTGGGCGCCGTCCTCGGCGGGCTGTTCTCCGGCTGGCTGGGCGGCATCCGCCGGCACGGTCTGGCCATCCTGATCGCGGTGGCCGCCTGGGGCGCCGCCATCGCCGCCTTCGGCCTGTCCCGGCACCTGTGGCTGGGCCTGTTCTTCCTGGCCGTCGCGGGCTGCGCGGACACCGTGTCGATGGTGTTCCGCAGCACCATGCTCCAGGCCGCCACCCCGGACCGGATGCGCGGCCGTCTCCAGGGCGTCTTCATCGTGGTGGTCGCGGGTGGCCCGCGGCTGGGCGACTTCCTCGCCGGTTCGGCGGCCGATCTGACCTCGCCCGCCACGGCCGTGGTCGGCGGCGGGCTCGCCTGCATCCTCGTGGTGGCCGGACTCGGGCTCGGGCGGCGGGCGTTCGCCCGGTACAACGCCCGGGACCCGCAGCCGTGACGGCGGGCTGCGTCCGGGACCGGGACCGGGACCGGCCGGCGCCCCGGCCGGCCCGCCTCCCACCGGTGGTCCCACCCGCGGCGACCCGTCGTGCGCCGGGGCCGTGAACGGGCGAGACTCGGGTACGGGGGCTCATCCGCCACCAGCCGTCTGAATCCGGAGGCCCGCAGTGCAGCGGCAACCGCTTCCGCGCAGCGACCGCGCGCGCGTCCGCGAAACCCAGCCCCCGCCGGTCCCGCCGGACCCCGGAGGCCCCCCGCCCGCCCCCGTGCCGGCGCGCCCGCCGAGCCCCGTCCCGGACCCTCCGCCCAGCCCCCTCCCGGAGCCGCTCCCCGGACCGCCGACCCCGCCGGCGCCGCCCGACCCCATCCCGCCGGAGCCCTCGCCGGTACCGCGTCCCCCCGGACCCGACCCCGACCCGGTCCCGGAGCCGTCCCCGGCCCCGTCACCGCTCACCTAGGGGGCGCCCCGGCCGGCCACGTCCGAACGAGCACCGGGGACGCCCGCCGCTTCGCGCGCCCGCTCCCGACGCGCCACCCCTTCCACCGCGCACCACTCCCGCACCGCCAAGGAGGTGCTGATCATGGCCATCGCCACGGTCAACCCGGCCACCGGCGAGACCCTCAAGACCTTCGACGCGCTCAACGCGGGCGAGATCGAAGACCGCCTGGTCCGCGCGGACCAGGCATTCCAGGAGCACCGCACCACGACCTTCGCCCGCCGCGCCGGGCTGCTGCACACCGCCGCCGATCTGCTGGAGGCCGACCTGGACGGCATCGCGCGCACGATGACCACCGAGATGGGCAAGCCCCTGGCCCAGGCCCGCGCCGAGGCCGCGAAATGCGTCAAGGCGATGCGCTGGTACGCCGATCACGCCGAGGAGTTGCTCGCCGACGAGCAGCCCGACCCCGCCGACGTCAGCGACTCCGGTGCGATCCGCGCCGTGGTCCGCTACCGCCCGATCGGCACCGTCCTCGCCGTCATGCCCTGGAACTTCCCGCTCTGGCAGGTCGTACGGTTCGCCGCCCCCGCCCTCATGGCCGGCAACACGGGGCTGCTCAAACACGCCTCGAACGTCCCGCAGACCGCGCTCTACCTGGAAGAACTCTTCCGCCGCGCGGGCTACCCCGAGGGCTGCTTCCAGACCCTGCTGGTCGGCGCCGCAGCCATCGAGGAAATCCTCCGCGACCCGCGGATCGCCGCCGCCACGCTGACCGGCAGCGAGCCCGCCGGGCGCTCGGTCGCGGCCATCGCCGGCGACGAGGTCAAGAAGACCGTCCTCGAACTGGGCGGCAGCGACCCGTATCTCGTGCTCCCCTCCGCCGACCTCGACAAGGCCGCCCGGGTCGCGGTCACCGCCCGCGTCCAGAACAACGGGCAGTCGTGCATCGCGGCCAAGCGGTTCATCGTGCACCAGGACGTCCACGACGCCTTCTGCGAGCGGTTCACCGCGCGCATGGCGGCGCTGACCGTCGGCGACCCGATGGACGAGCACACCGACATCGGCCCGCTCGCCAGCGAGCAGGGCCGCTCCGACCTGGAGGAACTCGTCGACGACGCGGTCCACCAGGGCGCCCGCGCCCTCTGCGGCGGCCGGCGGCCACCGGAGCACCGCGCCGGATGGTTCTACGAGCCGACCGTGCTCACCGGCATCACCCCGAGCATGCGGATCCACCGCGAGGAGACGTTCGGGCCGGTCGCCACGCTCTACCGCGTCGCCGACCTGGACGAGGCGATCGCGCTCGCCAACGACACGCCGTTCGGGCTCGGTTCCAACGCCTGGACCCGGGACGCCGGTGAACAGGCCCGGCTGGCACGGGACATGCAGGCCGGCGGGGTCTTCTTCAACGGCATGACCGCCTCCCACCCCGGCCTCCCCTTCGGCGGCGCCAAGCGCTCCGGCTACGGACGGGAGCTATCCGGGCACGGCATCCGCGAGTTCTGCAACATCACGACGCTGTGGTACGGGCCGGAGGAGTGAGCCGGTCGCCTGCCGCTCGGGGCCGGGTCAGGGCGCGGCCCACACGGTGACGGACAGCTCGAACGTCGGGTTGTCCGCCGTGGCGTTGCTGCTGCTGTCCGTGGTGTCCACCTTGTCGAAGGTCATCTTCGCCACCTGGTTCCGCGTGGTCACCACGCACCAGACCGTGCCGGGGGTGATCTTCCCGGCGTTGGTGTTGGCGCCCAGCGGGTTGCTCTCGGCCGCCGCCCGGCACGCCTCGCCGGTGTTCGTCCCGGCGTCGGCGGTGCCCGCCCTGACCAGCCTGCCGTAGCCGCCGCCGACGGTGATGACGGCCTGGGCGCCGTTCCTCCCGTTCTGGCAGCCCACGTAGTCCAGTTCGATGTCCGTGGCATCGTCCATCAGCCCCGGGGTCACGGTGGGTTTGTCCAGGTCCAGGGCCTGGGACACCTGGCCCAGGCAGCTCGCCGCCCGCCAGGTCAGGTGGTGGTCGCGGAAGACCACCTTCGCGGCGGCGGGCCGGGCGGTGGTCGGGGCGCCGCGGCCCGGGGGGGGGGCG
>NZ_BMRP01000003.1:231804-246282 GCF_014648695.1 Streptomyces albospinus | reverse complement strand
TACCGCCGCTGCCGCTGCCGGTGCTGCCGCGTCCCTCCGGGGCGCCCGTGCCGCCGGTGTCTTCCGCGCCGCCACCGAAGGCCCCCCTGACCAGCGACGACGTCAGCAGGACCGCCAGTGCCCCGCCCGCCGCCGCGGCGATCAGCAGCGGCCGGCCCCGGCGGCGGCTCGGCGGCCGGTACGACGGAGCCGCGGGGGAGCCCGGTGCGAACGGCGGCGGCGGAGGCGCCGACGGGGGCGGCGGCACCCGCCCCGGCGGCGGGACCGCGCCCGCCGCGCCGGCCACCCCCGACGGGCCCCGCACCAGCGCCAGCGACCCGGCCGCGCCCGCCGACCGGCGCTGCGGCCGGGGCAGTCCCCGGCCGTGCAGTTCGCGGTCGACCCGCTCGTGGATCTCGTCCAGGGTGAGCGGGTCCGGCGCGGCCAGGGCGCCCAGCAGCGCACCGGTGAAAGCCGTGTAGGCCGCCCCAACGGGCGCGTGCGCGGGGGCAGTTCCCGTGGTGGACGTCAGGGTGTAGGTTCCGGTCAGGTCGAGCTGGCCGACGGCCAGGTTGGTCGGCTCGGCCATCGCGGAGACCGCTCTGCCCGAGAAGCAGCAGTCGACGAGCAGCACCCGGGCCTTCGCCCGGGCCTCGCCCACATGTCGCTTGACCAGATCGATCGGGACGGCGGAGAAGCCGACCTGGTCGAGGTCGGTATGGACCAGCCCGAGGTGCAGCAGCCCGGCATCGTCCAGCACACCGTGGCCCGCGTAATAGACCAGCAGCAGGTCGTCCGCCTCGCGCACCGCCCAGGCCAGCGCCGCGCCGACGGCCGACGCGTCGGTGGGGTCCGCCACCACCCGGCAGTGCTCCGGAGCCAGCAGGCCCCGGTCGGGGTGGGTGAGCGCGGCCCACAGCGCCTGGAGGTTGGCCGCGACCGAGGGGATGCCGGGAAGATCGGCGCTGGTGAAGCGGCTGGTCCCGATCAGTACGGCGCGGCTGGCGGCCCCGCGCGGAATCCATCGCCCGGCACTCGTCCCCCGCATCATGCCCTCCCCTTGGCAGACGTTGCCGCCATCCTGGCACGGCGAACGCGGCGGTCGGCACGATTCCGGCGGCCGGGTCCGGGCGGCCCGCCGGAACCCAACGCCCCTGCGCGGAGCGGCGGTTCAGTCCCCGGCCGGCACCGGGCCGTCCGGCACCGCGAACTCGCACCACAGCGCCTTGCCGGACCCGCGCGGCTCGGCGCCCCACCGGTCCGCCAGCGCCTCGACCAGCAGCAGCCCGCGCCCGGAGGTCGCGGTCTCGCCCGGCCTGCGCCGCCGCGGCCATTGGCTGGAGCGGTCCTCGACCTCCAGCCGGATACAGGGCGGGGTGCCGGGCAGCAGCTCCACGGAGACCCGGGCGCCGCTCTCGGTGTGGGTCAGGGCGTTGGCGATCAGCTCGGAGGCGGCGACCTCGACGTTGTGGGTGAGCTCGCCCGCGCGCCACTGGTCCAGCGTGCGGCGCAGCGCCGAGCGGACCTCCGCGGTACCCGCCGGATCGGCCTGGTGCACATGGAGCCGCAGCCGGGGCGTCGCGGCCTCCCCCGGGACGGCGTGCCGGTGCAGCAGCAGGAGGGCCATGTCGTCGTCCGAGCCGGGCTCGGCCCACAGGTGCGCGGAGAGCTGGTCGGCCAGCGCGTCCAGCTCGCCGGGGCCGGCGCGGACCGCGGCGGAGAGCGCGTCGATGCCGTCCGAGATGTCCCGGCCGGGCTGCTCGACGAGGCCGTCGGTGCACAGCAGCAGCGTCGAACCGGGCTCCAGGAACACCTGGGTCTCCGGGAAGTGGTCCTGCCCGAAGCCGGTGGCCAGCCCCAGCGGCAGCCCGCCGCGGATCTCGGGCCAGTCGATGTGCCGGGAGCTGTTGCAGATCAGCGGGCCGAGGTGGCCGGCGCGGGCGATGTGCAGCGCCCCCGATTCCAGGTCGGCCTGGACGTAGGTGCAGGTCGCGAAGCGCTCGGTCTCCAGCTCGGCCAGGAAGCGGGAGGCGCGCACCAGCACCGTCTCCGGTGTGTGCCCCTCGCTGGCGTAGGCGCGCAGCGCGATCCGCAACTGGCCCATCACCGCCGCCGCGTGCGTGTCATGGCCCTGGACGTCCCCGACCACCAGCCCGATCCGCTCCTGCGGCAGGGCGATCACGTCGTACCAGTCGCCGCCGACGTCGCGCCCCACGCTCGCCGGGTGGTAGCGGACGGTGACCTCGCCGCCGGCGATGGGCGGCAGCCGGCGCGGCAGCATCGCCGCCTGGAGCCCGGTGGCGAACTCCCGCTCCTGGTCGAAGAGGGTCGCCCGCTGCACCGACTGCGCCACCACACCGGCCAGCGCCAGCGCCAGGTTCCGGGCCTCCGGCGACTGCACCGCGGGCTCGTGGTTGAACAGCCCCAGCGCCCCGATCACGGTGTCCTGGGCGACCAGCGGCAGGAACGCCGAGCTGCCGGTCGGCATCAGGTCGACGTACGGGCGCAGCCGTGGATAGCGGGCGATCAGCTCGCCGCGGGTGCCGAGGAAGCCGGGCCGGCGGGAGCGCGCCGCGTCGGACAGCGGAAGGGTGTCGTCCAGCCGCGAGTTCATCATGTCGTCGGGGACCTCGCCGGCCATCCCGGCGGCGGCGATGACCTCGAACCGCCCGTTCCTGACCAGGCCGAGCACCAGCCCGTCGGCGCCGAACCGCCGGGCGCCGCCGGGGCCGGTCAGCACCCGCGTCACATCCGCCACCGACAGCGCGCGGGCCAGCGCGGCCGTGGTCTGCTGCACCATCACCGTCTGCCGCTGCCGCTCCTGCTGGAGCGAGCGCAGCAGCGCGGAGTCGGCCAGCTCGCTGGTCGCCTCCCGGACGATGCCGATGACCCGGTACGCCACGCCGTCCCTGTTGCGCAGGATCCGCCCCTGGGAGTGCGTCCAGCGCCGGGTCCCGTCGCGGCACTGGACCCGGAAGTACGCGCCGTACGACGCGTTGCCGTCCTGGAGGGCCTGGGAGAGCGCCGCGTCCAGCCGGGTGCCCTCCTCGGGCGGCACCCGGGAGATCAGGGACATCGGTCCGCCGTCGTACTCGCCCGGCCGCAGGTCGAAGACCTCCATCGCTCCGGCGTCCAGATCCATGAACCCGGTGTCCAGGTCCCAGTCGAAGGTGCCCATGCGGTTGAGCGCCAGCCGCTCGCGCAGGGCGATGGGCTCGTGGTCGGACACCCCGGGCACGTCCTCCTCGACCCGGGGCGGGTTCCGGTCGGCACGGGGGTCATAGCCCTCCGTGGAGGGATCGGGGGGCCGCTGGGCCATGCGAACACCTTAGGCGGGGCCCTGGGGCCCCGCATTCCCGCTTCCGTCACACACCGTAGCGGCGGTACCGCGCCTCGGGCGGCAACGCCGCCACCCGCCTCAGGCGGGCGCCACGGCCCGCGCCACGGCCCGCACCCCGCCCCGACCGGCTCGTCCTGCCGCGGGGCGCCGGGCCGGTCCTGGACCGATGATGCACTGGTGGACGTACGGAGATCAGCGGGCGGCGGCCGGGCGGTGCGCCAACCGCCGGAGCGTACGGCCGAGTTGGCGGACGTAGCAGTGCTGGAACACCGGGACCAGCGGGCCCGCGAGCCGGGTGAACCACCGGGCCGGGCGGCTGAACGCGGTGACCGTGAACCACACCGAGCCGTCCGCCCGCCGCTCGACGACGAACGCCTCCTCGCCGCACTCCGGATGCCCCTCCCGGGTCCCGTACGCGAAGCCGATCCGGTCCGCGTCGGCCACCGCCCACACCACCCGGCAGGGGCCGGTCACCCGCAGCGGCCCGATGCCCACCGAGACGTCGACCGGCACGCCCGGTGCGGCCCGCGGGGCGCCCGCTCTGATCCGGGTGCCCGCGGCACGGTGCATCCGGAAGCCGGTGACCGCCGCACCGGCCGCGTCGAACACCGCCCGGCCGTGCCCGAGCGGCAGCGCCACGCGCAGATGGTGGTAGCCGGCGGGCAGCGGATCGTGCCGGGTGCCGCCCTGCTCCGGATAGGTGAGATCGGCGGGGCCGAGGTCGTCCGTGCTCATCGCCCGTCGTCCGCCTCGCCGTGCCGTCCGGCGCCCGCCGCGAACCGCGCCGCGCCCTTGAGCCCGTCCGCCAGCACGGCCTGTCCGTAACGGAGTTCGGCCGCCATCGCGTCCCGCTCGGGCTGCTCCTCCTGGTCCAGCAGGGACGCCCGGTCGCTGCGCAGGCACGCCTGCGGGAGGCGGGCGAGCTCCGCGGCCAGCCGCTCCGCCTCGGTACGGGCCGCGCCGGCCGGCACCAGCCGGTGCACCAGCCCGATGTCCAGCGCCTCCACGGCCGGCACCGCGCGCCCCGTCAGCACCAGGTCCATCGCCCGGCTCGCGCCGATCAGCCGGGGCAGCCGCACCGTACCGCCGTCGATCAGCGGCACCCCCCACCGCCGGCAGAACACCCCGAAGACCGCGTCCTCCTCCGCCACCCGCAGATCGCACCAGAGCGCCAGCTCCAGCCCGCCGGCCACCGCGTGACCGGCGACCGCCGCGATCACCGGCTTGCTCAGCCGCATCCGGGTCGGCCCCATCGGGCCGTCGCCGTCCGGAGCCACGCGATTGCCGCGCCCGGTGCCGACCGCCTTGAGGTCGGCACCGGAGCAGAACGTGCCGCCCTCGCCCCACAGCACCGCGACGCGCGCACCGTCATCGGCCTCGAACGCGCGGAATGCGTCGGCGAGTTGCCGCGCCGTCGTGCCGTCCACCGCGTTGCGGACCGCGGGCCGGGACAGCACCACCGTCGTCACCGGACCCGCGCGCTCCACCCGTACGGACATCAGGCGCCGTCCCCGCCGGTCCGGGCCCGCCCCAGCACCGCCGCCAGATCGGCGCCGGCCGGCAGTGTGCCGAACGCATGGCCCCACTCGCCGCCCAGCCGCGAGGCGCAGAACGCGTCGGCCACCGCCGGATGGCTGTGCCGCACCAGCAGCGACCCCTGGAGGACCAGTGCCATCCGCTCCGCCAGCGAACGCGCCGTCAGCTGCGCCCGCTCCGGATCGGTGAGCCCGCCGAGCATCGTGCGCAGCCCGGCCGCCGCCGCGTCCAGTCGCCGGTCGGCGCCCGCCGCGGCGTCCACCTCCGCGAAGTACGCGTCCAGCGCCGCGGGTTCGCGGCCCAGCGCGCGCAGCACATCGAGCGCGGCGACGTTCCCCGAGCCCTCCCAGATCGACAGCAGCGGCGCTTCCCGGTACAGCCGCGGCATGCCCGACTCCTCGACGTACCCGTTGCCGCCCAGGCACTCCAGCGCCTCCGCGGCATGCGTGCTGCCCCGCTTGCACACCCAGTACTTCCCGGCCGCCAGCGCCAGCCGGCGCAGCGCCGCCTCCTGCTCGTCCCCGGCCTGCGACCGGTCCACCGCGGCGGCCAGCCGCATCGCCAGCACCGTCGCCGCCTCCGACTCGACGGCCAGGTCGGCGAGGACCGCGCGCATCAGCGGCTGCCGGTCCAGCTCCCGCCCGAACGCCCGGCGGTGGGCGGTGTGGTGCAGCGCCTGCCGCAGCCCCGCCCGCATTCCGGCCGCCGAACCGAGCACGCAGTCCAGCCGCGTCATGTTCACCATCTCGACGATGGTCCGCACCCCGCGGCCCGGTTCGCCCACCGGCCAGGCGACCGCCTCCTCGTACTCGATCTCCGACGAGGCGTTGGAGCGGTTGCCCAGCTTGTCCTTGAGCCGCATCAGCCGCATGCCGTTGCGGCTGCCGTCCGGCAGGACCCGCGGCAGCAGGAAGCAGCTCAGCCCCTCCTCGGTCTGCGCCAGCGCCAGGAACACATCGCTCATCGGGGCCGAGGTGAACCACTTGTGGCCGGTGATCCGGTAGGTGCCGTCGCCGGCCGGCACCGCGCGGGTGGTGTTGGTCCGCACATCGGAGCCGCCCTGCTTCTCCGTCATCGACATCCCGGCGATCAGCCCCCGCTTGGTCAGCGGTGCGCGCAGCCCGAAGTCGTACGTCCGGGAGGCGAGCAACGGCTCGTACTGCGCGGCGAGTTGCGGCGCGGCACGGAGCGCGGGGACCGCGGCGTAGGTCATCGAGACCGGGCAGCCGTGGCCCGGCTCGGCCTGCGACCACACATAGAACTTGGCGGCGCGCACCAGGTGCGCGCCGGGGCGGTCGTCGGCCCAGGGCGCGGCGTGCAGACCGTTCGCCACGGCGGCGGTCATCAGCTGGTGCCAGGCCGGATGGAACTCGACCTCGTCGACCCGGTGCCCGTACCGGTCGTGGGTGCGCAGCCGGGGCGGCTGCTCCTCCGCCCAGCGCGCCTGGTCCTGCACCGCGGCCGAGCCGGCCAGCGCGCCGAGTTCGACCACCTCGCGCTCGCCCCATGCGGCGCCCTCCCGGCGCAGCGCCTCCAGCAGGGCCGGCTCGTCCGCCGCACTGAAGTCGAGGAGCGGCGGGGCCTGATTCGTTACGTCATGGGTGACGGTCATGGCACTGACGTTACAGATTTCGCACAGCCGCGGGAAGTGTGTAAGGCCGTGGCCGGTGCCATATGGGGCCGACCGGCCGCTGGCTAGACTTCGCGGCACCTATGAACGACGACCCCCTCGCGCTGCGGCCGTTGACCGCCCGCTCCATCGTGCTGAGCACCCTCCTCGGTCACCATCCGCCCCGGCTCCCGGCGCGCGCCCTGGTACGGGTCGGGGAGCTCTTCGGCATCGCCGAGGGCACGGTCCGGGTCGCGCTCTCGCGGATGGTCGCGGCCGGCGACCTCCGGCAGCGGGCGGGTTCGTATGCACTCACCGCCCGGCTGCTGGCGCGCCAGGCCCGGCAGGACGAGAGCCGGTCGCCGCGCACCCGGCCGTGGCACGGGGAGTGGGAGATCGCCGTGGTCGCCACGGCGGAGCGCCGGCCGGCCGCCGAACGCACCGCGCTGCGGCAGGCCATGGCGGCGCTGCGGCTGGCCGAACTGCGGGCCGGGAGCTGGCTGCGCCCCGCCAACCTCGACCGGCCCCGCCCGGCCGTCGTCACCGCGCAGTGCACCTGGTTCACCGGTGCCCCCGACGGCGATCCGGCAACACTGGCCCGCGGGCTGTGGGACCTGGACGGCTGGGCGGCACGGGCGCAGGCGCTGCAGGCGGCGCTGGACCGGGCGACAACCCCCGCCGAACGCTTCACCGTCTCGGCCGCGGTGCTCCGGCATCTGCTCACCGACCCCCTGCTGCCGCAACCCCTGTTGCCGGAGGGGTGGCCGGGGTCCGAACTCCGGTCGCGCTACGACGCGTTCGAGGCCGAACTGCGGGATCTGCTGCGGCAATACCTGGCGCCCGACGGCGAGGGGTGAGCTTGCCCGGCGCACGTGCCACCCCCTTGGCACAGCACTCGCCGCCCCCTTCGTACGGCGGGTCGGCACGGCCGAGGGGCGCACGGGCGGCGCTGTGACGCGTAGCGACGCGGAGCGTGATGGCGCGGGCGGGGGCGCGCGGGGCCGAGCGGCCGTCGGCCCTCGGGTGCGCCGGGCAGGTTTGCGCCGTCCAGCGGTCCGCCGGCCCGGGTACGGCCTGCCAACTCCTGAGCAAACATCGGTGGTTGCACCGGACCGGCGGTCCGTGCGCGGTGTGTGCAGCCCCCGCCGCGCATATGCACCGAGGCCGGCGGATGCGCTCGGCGCGATCGCTCCGAGTCGAACGGGTGTGTGAAATTTCCGGGTCCCGGGACCTCGGGGCGCGAGGGGTGCGCCCCTACCCGCCGGGTCCGTGCGCCATGCGGAGGATTCCGTCCCCCTTCCGACGGTGAGGGGGCAGGCCGGCCGGTGAAGGCGCCACCGCGCGCTCTCCCCATGCGAACTCCGGCCGTGGTTGTCTCTTACTCGTCAAATTCACGACGCCGCGAAGAAACCGCAAGAACAGCCGAAAACCCAGAACTCGCCGAACTCGCTGAAATCTCTGAAATGCCGACGCGAGTGAAATCTCGATACGTACGGAACAAGTGACGGGAGAGCAGGCACATGGAAATTTCGCAGGTATCGGAATCGAAGGTATCGGACAACCGGGAAAGGGAAGCGGGCGAACGGAGTGAACTGCTGCGCGGCCGGGGGGCCCGGGGGGTCACCGCCGCCGCCGTCCTGCTGGCGGCCGGCGCCCTCAACCTGACCGCCGAGGAGCCCGCCGAGGCCGTCAGCGCCTCGCACTGGGACCGCCTCGCCAGGTGCGAGAGCGGCGGCAACTGGCGCATCGAGACCGGGAACGGGTTCTCCGGCGGCCTCCAGTTCACCCACGCGACCTGGCACTCCTACGGCGGTGGGGCCTACGCGTCCCGGGCGTCGCGGGCGACCAGGGCGCAGCAGATCCAGGTCGCCGAGCGGGTGCTGGCCCGGCAGGGCTGGGGTGCCTGGCCGGCCTGCTCGGCCTCGCTCGGACTCAGCGGCATGGCCCGCGGCAGCGCGCCGCACACCCTGCCGAAGCCCCAGAAGGCCCAGCCGCACCGCAATCGAATTCACCGTCCGCAGTCCCCGCAAAAGCCCTACAAGAAGGAGCGTCACCGGTCGGTCGGCGGATCCGTAGTCGTCAATTTCGGCGATACGCTGAGCGGCATCGCGGCCCTCCACGGAAAGCCCTGGCAAGAACTCTACCGGCAGAACCGCCAGGTGATCGGAGAGGACCCGAACCTCATTTATCCGGGCATCCGGCTGCACGTCGGAATTTCCGTCACCGGCTGACCGGAAGCTGAACTCGATCGGCTTCGGATAATCGGCCGAGTGAATTCAGCAGCGTGAATTCCAGGGCCTTCCGGAGTGTGTGCATGAGGGAATGCAGGCCGTCCGTGGCGCCGCGGACGGCCTGCCCGCGTGCGGATCCTCGGCTCCGCCGGACCCGCCGCCGGATCTCGTACGCGGCCAACACCACCGCCGGCGTCAGCAATCCCAGCCGGAACTGCGCGCGACTGTCCGGCAGAAAGGCCGTCGCCCCGATCACCCCCGCCATCAGCCCGACGACCACCCGGCTCAGCCACGGGAACAGCCATATCGTCAGCGTCAGCCGCTCCGGTACGTCGCGCTCCAGCCGGCACGGCATCCGAACCTGTGCGACGGCGATCGACAGATGGACGAACAGGGCAATGGCGTCACAGGAGTTGATCAGGAATCGAAAGACGACATCGGGCGGAACCCAGGCTGCGATCACCGACAGACAGGCGACCGAGGCCCCGGCCGGCAGCGCCCGGCGGGGCACCCGCTCGCACGCGGCCGGGTGGATCCGCGCGGCGCGTCCCCGTTGTCCTGCGGGCCTGTTGCCGCAGTGTGGCGACCCGGCCGGCCCAGCAGACCGGGCCCGGCCCCGTACCGGCCCTCACAGCGGTAGTACGCACACCGGCACCGGCGCCGCGAACGGCGGGCCCGCGGCGGCCAGCGCCCCGGTCCGTGCGTCCACCGCGAACACCGTCACCGACCCCGACTTCTGGTTCGCCGCGAACAGCCACCGCTCGTCCGGCGAGAACGCGATCTGCCGCGGGAAGTCGCCGCCCACCGGCACCGTGTCCAGCAGCCGCAGCCGGGCCCCGCCCGCCTCCACCGCGTACCGGGTGAGGCTGTTGTGGCCGCGGTTGGCGAGAAAGGCGAACCGGCCGCCGCGGGTGACCAGGATCTGCGCCGGATAGCTGACGCCCGGACCGGTCCCGGTGGACTGCGGCGCCCCGGGCACCAGCCGCCCGCTGCGCCGGTCGTAGCCGCAGACCACCACGGTGTTGTCCACCTCGTTGGCCAGATAGGCCCAGGCGCCGGAGGGATGGAAGGTCAGATGCCGCGGCCCGGCGCCCGGCCGCAGCGCCGCCTGCGACACCGGGGCCAGCGTCCCGGCCCGTTCGTCCAGCCGGTAGGTGTAGACGGTGTCGTTCCCCAGATCGACCGCCAGCACATGGCGGCCGTCCGGCGCGGTGATGATCTGGTGGGCGTGCGGCCCGGTCTGCCCGGGGCCGGGCGGCGGACTGGAGTGGACGACCAGGTCCGTCCGCTCGCCCAGCGCGCCGCTGCGCCCGTCGATCGGATGGACCGCCACGCTGCCGGACAGGTAGTTGGCGCTGAGCAGCCAGCGACCGCGGGGGTGCACCGACAGATGGCACGGCCCGGCCCCGCCGGTCGGCCGGCTGCCCAGCACCACCGGCAGGCCGCCGGTGCCCCACGGCAGCGCCAGCGCGGTGACCCCGCCGGCCTGCTGCTCGTCGACCGCGTAGAGCGTCCGGCCGGACGGCGCGAGCGCCAGATACGACGGGTCGGCGACGCCCGGTACGACGCCGGTGGCGGTGAGCGCGCCGGTGGCCGGGTCGTAGGCGCCCAGCCCGACGCCGGTGCCGCCGCCGGGGGTGGAGGTGTACGTCCCCAGGAACAGCGGCCGGGCGCGCCGCGGTGCCCGCGCGGCGGCGGGGTCCCCGGCCGCGAGAGCCGCCGCCCCGGCCAGTCCCGCCGTGACCGCCGTCACGAACCGCCGTCGGCCGAGCCCGCCCCGGGCCGCTGCCGCCGCTTCGCCCATCACCACACCTCCGGTGCCGGTGCTGCCAGGGTGGCCCGCGCCCCACAGCCCCGCAAGAGGACGTCACTTGACGCATCATCAGCAAACGGGACCCCGACGGCCCCCTACATCCCGATGATGACCGGCACCCCCGCCCGTAGCACTCCAGTCGTACATCACAACCCATACGCGGACGGATTCGCCGGCCCCCTGCCGCCTCGTAGTTTCGTGATCAAGGCAAACGAATGATCGAGAGGCCAGGGATCGATGTACGGCAAGGCTTTCGCTCCGGAGTACCAGGGCGAACTGGGCTCGGCACTGAGCGTGAACTCCTCGTACGAGGAGGTGCTGGAAACGGCGAATCTGGCGCTCGCCGACGCGGACTCCGCGCTGGCGCGGGCCCGCGCCCAGCTCGCGGTCGCCGAGGCCAACCGGCGGCTGGGGCGGGTGGACGCGGCGGGCAGCGCCTGGCGGGCGAGCTACCGCAGTGCCCGTGACACCGGCGACCCGGCCGCCATGGCGTGGGCGCTGTGGAGCGGCGGCACCCTGGCCCGCCAGTGCGGCACCCTGCCGCTCGCCCGCCGGCTGCTCGGCCACGCCGTCACGCTGGCCGCCGACAGCGGCGACCGGCTCGCCCACGGCTACGCGCTCGCCGGCCTCGCCGAGACCGGCCGCATCCAGGGCGACTACGCCGCGGTCGCCGAGCTCCACGAGCAGCTGCTCGAACAGGGCCGGGCGCACGGCGAGGCCCGGCACATGGTCTGGGCGATGTCCGGCATCGCCCAGATGCACCGCAACACCGGCGACTACGAAAAGGCCCTGGAGCTGTTCGAGGAGTCCGCCCGGATCGCCACCGAGGCCGATGACGCCCGCGGCCGGGCCTGGTCGCTGCGCGGCATAGCCGACGTGCTGTCCGTCCGCGGCGAGCCGGACCGCGCACTGGCCCTGCTGTCCGAGGCGGAGACCATCTGCCGCACCATGGACCTGGCCAGCGCGCTCGCCTACAACCACAAGATGCGCGGCAACGTCCTCTACCGCGCCGGCCGTTACGCCGACGCCCGCGACACCTACGCCCTCGCGCTACGGGAGTTCACCGAGATGCACGAGCCGCGCGGCGAGGCGCTCTCCCGGCTGGGCCTGGCCAAGTCCCGCGCCCACCTGGGCCGCGACCGCGCCGGGACCCTCGCCGAACTCGACGTGCTGGAAAGCGAGTTCGGCCGCATCGGGCTGCAACACGCACGCGAGATGGTCATCGCCTTCCGAGCAGAGCTGACCGCGACACCGGTGCCAGGAACTCCCGCTCCGCGGTCCGGTGCCACCACTCTCCGGACTCCCGCAGTTCCCGCCAGGTCGTGAAGCGGTAGCGGAAGACCCGGGCCCGCACCCGCGCCGGCGGCAGATCGGGGAACGGATTGCCGCGCAGCAGCCGCAGGGTGTCCCGGTCGTTCTCCAGCAGCCGCGCCACGAACGGCAGGAACCACGACCGTGCATAGGCCGGCGACAGTGCCGCGAACCACATCAGCCAGTCCAGCCGCAGGTGGTACGGGGCGAACTGGCGCGGCAGGTGCGACGGCTCGCCGGGCTTGCCGTGGAACTCGTACGCCTTCCAGACCGTGTCCGGCCCGCTCACCGCGTCCTCGGTGCCCTCGACGACGATCTCCCGGCGCACCCGGGTGATGCTGCCGAACGCGCCGTAGGAGTTGACCAGATGCAGCGGCTCGTACGAGGTGTTCATCAGCTGCTCCCGAGCCAGCAGGTTGCGGGCCGGACGGTAGCTGAGCCCGATGACGCCCGCCGCGGCGGCGACGACCAGCACCTCGAACCACACGGGCGGCGCACCCGGCGACGGCGGCGGACCGGCCCACAGCGGGGCGGCGGCCGACAGGGCGAGCGCGATGGTGACCCAGTTCAGCCAGGCGAAGTTGCCGGACAGCACCAGCCACAGCTGGGTGGCGGCCATTCCGAGTGCCGCCCACCCGGCCACCGGCTGCGGAGTGAACAGCAGTACCGGAAGGACGAGTTGGGCCACATGATTGGCGCCTGTCTCGACCCGGTGCAGCGGCTTCGGCAGCCGGTGGAAGAACCAGCTCAGCGGCCCCGGCATCGGCTGGGTCTCATGGTGGTAGTAGAGGCACGTCAGATCGCGCCAGCAGCGGTCGCCGCGCATCTTGATCAGCCCGGCCCCGAACTCCACCCGGAACAGCAGCCAGCGCAGCAGCCACATGATCAGCACCGGGGGAGCGGTATCGGCGTTGCCGAGGAAGACCGCCAGCGCCCCCGCCTCCAGCAGCAGCGTCTCCCAGCCGAAGCCGTACCAGGTCTGCCCGACGTTGACGACGGACAGATACATCGCCCACAGCACCGCCCACATGACCATCGCCGCCCACAGCGGTACCGCGTCCGCCGCCCCCGCGGCCACCCCCGCCGCGAGCACCGCGCCGCCCCACACCCAGGCCGCGAAGAACCCGTCCGAGTAGTGCAGCTGGAAGACGGACGGCGAGACCCGGAACGGCACCCGCGCCACGAAGTCGGGGATCGGCAGCATCCCGCGTGCCCCCAGCAGTGCCCGGAACTGCCGGGCCGCCGCGACGAACGCCACGAGATAGAGCGCCGCCAGCATCCGCTGGAACACCAGCCGCCCGAGCCATGAACCAGGATCCGAGAACCATTGCACGCGCCCATGGGTAGCACTGCCGCCACCGGCGCGGGACGCGGCGCGCGGAACGGCGGCCCCCGCGAAGCGCACTGCCTTCCCACCCTACGGAAGCGGACGGACCCGGCAACCCGGCCGTCCCGGCGGGCCCGCGGACTGCCATTCGGGTGAGTGACGCACCGTATACCTCGACCCTGTGCCCTTGTCGCACACGGGGGCGGTTTTTCCCCGTTCCCAGTGACATGCCTTTATCGCCGGAAAAAGTCGAGCGGGTCACGAGGGGCGTCGATATTCTGGAGGGCGACGGACGACCCTTCTGGGAGACGCCAACACCATTGGCCCGTCGCGGGAACGCCATCAACCCCGGCCGACCTCCCGGTCTCTGAACAAGGCGCCACCGCGTCGGAACCAATACCTCGATGAAGGAGTGCGTGGTGGCTTTGCACAAGGCTCAGAACAAGCAGCCCCGGTTGAAGCAGGGCGAGCGCCCTGGCCGTATCAAGGAAGTCCGCAACCTTGAAGCCTGGGATCGCTGCGCTCCGGTGCGTCTCGCCGGCTACGAGGAGGATCCCGTCGAACCGAACATCTTCCGCGGTATCGACTGACCGCGATCCGCGGCGCTCGCCGCTCCGCCGGCCCTGGCCCCTTCCGGGTCAGGGCCGGCGGCCGAGCAGGCACAGCAGCCGGGTCAGATCGTCCGCGCCCGCCGGCGGCTCGACCGGGGCGGCGAACAGTCCGGAACCTTCCAGCGCCTCGGCATACGGCTCCACTTCGCGCAGCGCCGCCTTCGCCAGATGGTCCGGCAGCCGCTCGTCGGCGCCGATCGCGCGGGAGAGATCCCAGGTGTGCACCACGGCGTCGGCGGTCATCTGCGAGCAGTACGCGTCGGCCGGTGCCGTGCCGTACGAGAGGTGGACCGAGCGGTGCAGCGCGCCCGGCTCGGCGAACGCCGCCATGGCCGCGGTCGACGCCCGGTCCCAGACCCCGACCGGGTCCTCGCCGAGCTGGTCACCGTCGAAATCCGGGCCCACCTCGGCGATGGTGGCACCGTCCCGCACCAGGCGCGGCACCCACAGCTGCTCGGCGGCGAGGTGGTTCACCAGATCGAACACCGACCACTCCGTGCACGGCGTGGGCGCCTCCCACTGGTCCTCCTGGATGGCATGGACCCGGGACCCGAAGAGCTTCAGCGCCTCGCCGTGGGTGCGCAGGACCTCGTTGTTGTTCATGGTCCCTGAGGATAGGAGGGTGCGGCCCACGTTGCCGTTTTTCCCGCCGCGGGGGAGCGGGTGGGCTTTTCCCGCCTTCGGCGGGAGCAGAGGGGTTGGTGGGCGGGGGACGCCTTGT
>NZ_BMRP01000003.1:218901-231684 GCF_014648695.1 Streptomyces albospinus | reverse complement strand
GGCGCCCCCGCCCGGTGGGGGATCAGGATATTCGGGCCGTTGTGGTGAACCCGGGAGCGGAAGCGCGGGTTGGGCGTGAGCACCCAGGGTCTCCTCTTCTCCCCCAGGGGTGGGGACCCGGGAGTCCGGCGGGAGGGTGTGGGGCTGGAGGGGTGGGTGTGCGGGCTCTGCTTCCAAGGGCTCGATGAAGAGCAAAGGCGGAGCGCAGCGGAGCGTAAAGCGAAGCAGTCCGCACACCCACCCCGGAGGCCCCACACCCGGTACCCACCACCCAGCCGGGGCCCCGCCCCGAACACTCTCTCCGCCGAAGGCGGAAACCGTTCCACCAGCCTCTCCCGCTCCCGCCGAAGGCGGGGAAAGCTCACCTGCTCCCCCGCGGCGGGGAAGACGGCTACGTGGGCGGCAACGGGATGGCGCAGGGCACTCTGGTGGGCTGCCGGAGTTGGCTGTTCAATGGGCCGGACCGGTGAGTGCACCGGTCCGGCCGCACTCGATGGAGGCACCATGGAAGCCGCCGACCGCTCCGCCGCCGGCGCCCCCGCCATCCGTTCCGCGGGACATGAACGCGGCTATCCGGAATTCCTCGACCGCGCCGGACGGATCGCAACCGGCCTGCGCGCGGCGGGAGTTGCCCCGGGCGACCGGATCGCCGTCGTGCTGCGCAACGAGCCCGCCCATCTGGAGATCACGGCCGCCGCCGCCCAGCTCGGCGCCTCCGCGGTCCCCGTCAACTGGCACTTCAAGCAGGACGATCTCCGGCATGTGCTCACCGACAGCGGGAGCAAGGTGGTCTTCGTCCACACCGATCTTCTGCCGGCGGTGACCGCCGTACTCCCCGACGGCGTACGGATCATCGAGGTCGCCGTGCCGCCCGGTGTCGCGACCGCCTGCGGCATCGCCGCCCCGAACCCCACCGGCCGGCACCCGCTTCTGGACGACTGGCTGACGGAGTATCAACCGCTGGCGCAGCCCGCCGACGAGAGGCCGCCCACCGTCATCTACAGCTCCGGAACGACCGGACGCCCCAAGGGAGTTCTCCGCGAACCGGTCGGCCAGGACCGGCTCGCCGAGGCGGTGGAGACGTTTCTGGAGTACTTCGCCGTCGCGCCCGGCGGCCGTACGCTGATCCCCGCCCCGCTCTACCACGCGTCCCCCAGCCAGCACGCGGTGCTCGCGCTCGCCGCCGGGCTGGACATCACGCTGATGCCGCGCTTCGACGCGGAGGAGTTCCTGCGGCTGGTCGAGCGGCACCGCATCCAGCAGGTGCAGATGGTGCCCACCATGTTCGTACGGCTGCTGCGGCTGCCCAAGGACGTCCGCGAGCGCTACGACGTGTCCGCGCTCACCTCCGTCGTGCACGCCGCCGCGCCCTGCCCGCCGCATGTCAAACACGCCATGATCGACTGGCTGGGGCCGGTTCTGCGGGAGTACTACGGCGGCAGCGAGACCGGCGCGGTGACCTGGTGCGACAGCGCCGAGTGGCTTGCCCACCCCGGCACCGTCGGCCGCGCCGAGGGCACCTGCGGCGTCGCCGTCCTCGATCGCGCCGGGGAGCCGGTGCCGACCGGCTCCACCGGCGAGATCTACCTCAAACCCTCCGACACCTGGCCCCGGTTCACCTACCTCGGCGACCCGGACAAGCGCGCCACGATGGAGACGCCGGGCCTGCCCGGGTACGTCACCATCGGAGACATCGGGCATCTCGACGAGGACGGCTACCTCTATCTCAGCGACCGGCGCAACGACATGGTCATCTCCGGCGGCGTCAACATCTATCCGGCGGAGATCGAAGGATGTCTGCTGTCGCTGGAGGGGGTGCGGGACGTGGCGGTGTTCGGCATACCCGACGAGGAGTTCGGCGAGGTCCTGGCCGCCCATCTCCAGACCGAGCCCGGCGTGCGGCTCAGCGCCGCGGCGGTACGCGCCCATGTCGCGGAGCGGCTCGCCGGGTACAAGGTGCCCAGGGCCGTGGTGTTCGAGGAGCTGCTGCCGCGCGACGAGTCCGGAAAACTCTTCAAGCGGCAGCTGCGGGAACCCTATTGGGCCGGGCACGGCGGCCTGATCTGAGCGCGCGGTGCCCGTCGCCCGCCGCTCAGGGGGCCATCGCGTCCAGGACCGGTATCAACTGCTCCTCCTCGTAGGTCAGATGGGCCTCCAGGGCGTCGGTCAGCCGGTCGACCTCGGCGAGCAGCTGCCCGGGGCCGGCGCCCGTGCCGGAGATCACCTGCTTGAGTTCGTCCAGGAGCGCCGCGATCTTCCGGTGCTCCTCGTCCAACCGGTCGAGGGCGGGGGCGAGTTCGGGCCACCGGTCGCGGAGGAACGGGAACATCGCACGGTCCTCGCCGGCGTGGTGGTTGTGCAGCCCCTGGCAGATCGTCAGGCAGTTGACGCGCAGCTGGGCGGCCAGCACCGGGCCCGAGTCGGCCACCTCCCGTCGGATCAGGGCGAGTTCCCGGCGGAAGGCGTCGTGCAGGACGGTGATGGCCTCGCCGGGCGACGCCCCGCCGAAGTTCGGCGGTCCCGTCTCGACCGAGGTCAGCGCGACCACGGGCAGGACGCGGGAGGTGTTCTCCTGGTACGCGGCCCACCCGGGGTTGGCCTCGGCGGCGCGGGCGAAGACCCGGTCGCGTTCCTCGCCTTGCAGGACGACGGCCTCGGCTTCGTAGGTGAAGACACCGTCCTCGACCGTGACACGAGGGTGCGCGAGAAGGTTGTGGAACCAGTCGGGGTGGTGCGGTGCGCCACCGGCCGAGGCGATGACGAGGATGCGCTCCCCGCCGTCGGGGAGGTAGGCCACCGGGGTGGTGTGCCGGGCGCCGGAGCGGGCACCGGTGGTGGTCAGCAGGATCAGCCGGCCGCCCTCGAAGGGGCCGCCGACCCGTCCGCGGTTGGCGCGGAACTCGTCGATGACCTGCTGGTTGAAGAGGTTGGGCATAAGGGTGTTCGTCTCCAGGTGGAAATGCCTTTTGGGCAGGGTGAATTGCAGGGGGAATTGACCACGCGGCAGCGCGCGGCCGACGGCGGCGCAGGGCTGTGCCCGTGGTGGAGGAGGAAAGACGCGCGCGATCCGCGCGGAATGCAGAGGCGAGGGGAAGGGGGGCGGGTCTCTCACCCGCCGCGCGGTCACGAAGTGACCGGGTGCCTCACTCGCTCATGGCCCATGGCCGACCCGGTAGTCACGGCGACAAAGGTAATGGGCGCACTCCGTAAAGGCAATGACGGGCCCGGTTTCCCCCTTCCGCCGACGGGAGTTGACTGCCACCATGTCCTCGCCGTCCATCATGTGGCAGAACGCTGTTCGTGTACATGAATACGGGAGTCCCGGAGGGGTGTCTTCATGGAACGTCGGCAATTCCTCACCACCGGCGCCGCACTCGCGGCCGGCACCGCACTCCCCGCGCGTCCGGCCGCCGCCGCGACCGGCCGGATGCCCGACCACCGGCCGCCGGCCCGCGCCGCGACCGTCGCGGTACTGCGCCGGGTCGCCGACCACTGGATCGGCGCACACCCCGACCCCGGCGACAACCGATGGGCGCGCGCCACCTTCTTCAGCGGGCTGATGGCGCTGCACCGCCTCACCCGCGAGCCCCGCTATCTCGCCTATGCGCGCGGCTGGGCCGAGAAGCACGGGTACGGGCTGCACAACGGCGTCGCCACCCGGCACGCCGACGACCACTGCGCGGGCCAGGTCTACCTCGACCTGTACGCCCTCGACCCGGCCCCCGACGAGGCGAAGATCGCCGCCATCGAGGAGTCGCTGCGGCGGATGGCCGCGACCGCGGCGCAGCGGCACGACGACTGGTGGTGGGACGACGCGCTGCACATGGCCATGCCGCCGTTCGCCCGGCTCGGCGCGCTGCGCGACGACCGCTCCTACTGGGACGCGATGCACGCCCTCTACACCCACACCAAGAGCGCCGAGGGCGGGCCCGGCCTCTGCGACCGCGGCACCGGCCTCTGGTACCGCGACAAGCGGTTCCTGCCGGGCGGGATCACGTCCCCGAACGGCAAGCCGGTGCTGTGGTCGCGCGGGAACGGCTGGGTGGCGGGCGCACACGCCAAGGTCCTCGCGGTGCTGCCGGACACCTTCGCGCCGGTGGCCGGATACCGCCGTACGTTCGCCGGCCAACTGGCCGTGCTGCGCACCGTGCAGAGACCGGACGGGTTCTGGAATGTGAACCTGGCCGACCCCGGGCAGCTGCCCGGACCGGAGACCAGCGGTACCGCCTTCTTCACGTTCGGGATGGCGTACGCGGTTCGCACCGGGCTCGTCCCGCCCGGCCTCTACCGGTCCGTGGCGGCCCGCGCGTGGAATGCGATGGTGACCACCGCGGTCCACCCCGACGGCTTTCTGGGATATGTCCAAAGCGCCGGTGACCGGCCGGAGTCGGGCCAGCCGGTCACCTATGCCTCCACCGCCGATTTCGGCGTCGGGGGATTTTTGCTGGCGGGCACGGAAATGGCCGCGCTGGGCGGTTGAACGGCCGCACCGGACGGCTGAGGTGCGCACTGGTCGCCCCGGCGGTGACCGCTGGGGAAGTACCACCGGTTCCGGCGGGCACACCCCGTCGCCGCCCCCGGCCCGGCGGATGACCCCGGAGGTAATCGACCCGCCGACCGGTTCCTGGAAACGTGCGGAGCACCGCGAGCAACGCGTCCGCCGGCCCGCCGCACAGGCGGCCAGAGAGGCAGGGAGTCCCATGACCGCATACGCCATCGCCCACTTCCGGCCCGCCGAACCGAACCCGGAGATCTGCGCGTACATCGAGTCGATCCAGGCGACCCTCGACCCCTTCGGCGGGCGCTTCCTCGTGCACGGCGGAGAACTCGACATCAGGGAGGGCAGCTGGCCCGGCGCCGTCGTCGTCATCGTCTTCCCCGGCATGGCGCAGGCCCGCGCCTGGTACGACTCGCCCGCCTACGAGGAGATCCTGCCGCTGCGGACCCGGCACATCGCCGGCGATGTGATCCTTGTGCCGGGCGTCCCCGACGACTACGACCCCGCGGAGACCGCCGCCCGGATGCGCGCCGCGATGGCCGGCTGACGCCCCGGGGGGAGGACGTACCGCGAGATGAGCCGCCGTTCCCAGTGTCAGGCGCCGACTGCGGAGGGCGCCACGGCGCGGATGCACCGGGTCACCGGCCGCCCCGCGAAGATCCTCCTGGCCGCCGTCATGGTGCCCGGCGACGCCTTCGGCGCCTTCCGTCCGGCGCAGCTCGGCGCCGTGGACTGCCTGGCCGACGGGCTCCGCTCGGTCCGCCAACGGGCGGGCGGTGACTGGGACTTCGCCCTGGGTGGCAAGGGGGACGAGGGCGGGCTGGCGGCGCTCGTCCAGGACTTCGGTAGCGACGTGGCGTCAGGGCCGTACCCGCGCCCGGTGCGCCGGCTCAGCTCTGCCACAGCCGGGTGAGGACGCCGTTCACCGCCTCGGCCTGATCCTGGTGCGGGGCATGGCCGGCACCGGGCACCCGCACATGGCGGGCGCCGATCATCTCCGCCAGGTACTCGCCGCAGGCGGCCAGCGCATCGCCGACGAACGCGCGGTACCGCGGGTGCGCAGTCTCCCACGTCCCGTTGACGACGGTCTTCGGCATCTGGGCCCCGGCCAGCGGGCCGAGCGGGATCCGGGCGTCCCACGAGGGCCGTTCGCGCATCGCCGACCGGGCCGCGCGCAGCTTCCGGGGCGTGGTCTCGGGCATCGGCAGCCCGTACGGCACGGTGGACCGCCGCAGGAACTCCTCCGGGCTCGGCTCCGCCGCCCCGGCGCTGCCCTCGAAGGCGGCGCGGATCCGCTCCAGTGCCGCCGCCACGGTGGGGTGCCCGGCGGCGGTGCGCAACGGCGAGGGTTCGATGAGGGCGAGCGACTGCACCGCCTCCGGCCGGGCCGACGCGGCCAGCATCGCGGCCACCGCACCGTACGAGTGCCCGACCAAGTGGGCGCCGTTTCCGAGGAGTCGGGTGAGATCCTCGGCGTCCACCGCATAGTCGCTGCGGTCGGTGTCCGGGCTGTCGCCGAAGCCGCGCCGGTCCACCAGCTCCAGACGGAACATCTCGGCCAGCGGGCGCTGCCCCGCGAAGCACTCGGTGCCCCAGCTCAAGGTGCCGTGCACCAGCAGTGCCCGCGGCGCGCCGGGTGTCGCCCTGTCCCACACCGTCACATGCAGTGGTTCACGGTTCATGCTCCCCCACCCTATGGGTGCGGCGGCTCCGGTGGCGGGGCCGCCACGCACCGGGAAGGTCACAGTCCGGCCAGCTCCGCCAGCACCCGCACCTCGCCCAACTCCTCTTCCCCGCCCGCCACATCGTCATGGTCCGCGCTCCACAGCGCGCTCTCCACGCCGCGCGCCACCGACCAGGCGAGCAGCCGCGCCGGATCCTCGCCGAGCGCCTCGCCGACCAGCGCGTACCGTTCGCGGAGCACCGGCCGGGGGTCGGGGTGCTCGAAGGGGTCGTCGATCTGGAGGAGCAGCGGCGTGGGGTCGTACGCCGGGTCGCCGATCATCGGCTTGGGGTCGATGGCCAGCCAGGGAAGGCGGGTTGCGGCCAGCACATTGCCCGGGTTGGCGTCGCCGTGCACCACGACCTCGCGGGCGGCCGTGGTCGGCAGCGTGCGCAGCAGGTCGGCCCCGAGCGCGACCAGCCCCGGGTCGTAGCCGGGCCGCAGCCGCCGCATCCGCTCCTGGAGCAGGTCCGCCCACTCGGCGCAGACCGCGTCCATCCGCTCCGGCGTCCCCAACTGCCCCTCCCCGGGCACACGTCGGGACCATATGTCGCCCAGGACGCGGGCGCCGACGGCGAGTTGACCGTCCGGCGGCAGCGGCGCGTCTCCGAGCGGGGTGCCCGGGGTGCAGCGCTCGATCAGCAGTGCGCCCCGTTCGCGGTCCCAGCGGTGCAGCCGCACCGCGCCCCGGCCGCCCCACGCGTGCAGCGCCGGCGCCTCGCCCGCGGCCTCGCGGTGCGGCCAGGTCACCTTGAGGACCGCCGGTACGCCGTCGGGTCCCTCCGCGGGCGCCACCCAGGAGCAGCTGCCGCCGTGCACCGGCGCGCCGAGCCGCAGTTCCCAGCGCTCCTCGATCTCCCGGACGATTCCGGGCAGCCGGTCGAGCCACGCTCGCCCCGACGCGGTGCGCCCCATCTCGTTCAGCACCGGCAGCCCGGCGGGAAAGCGGTCGTGAGCATCCGAGGTGTGCGCCATCGGGGCAGCCTAACGGGGCGGGCGGCGGCCCGCGGACCGTGCACGGACCGCACGCCGGGGCATCCCGTCGCCGGAGGCTCCACGGCCGTACGAGGGATAGCGCCGACACCACGGCTCGCGGTGAAATTCCGGCACAACGCGGCTGATATCTGTCGGACATGAGCGTGTTCACACGGAGTGCGGCGGCCGTCCTGCTCGCCGCGCTGGCCGCCGGCTGCGGCAGTCGGACCGACGCCCCGCGGCACGGCCCGGCGCACCGCACCGCCGGGCCGTCCGCCGCCGGGGCACCGCACCGGCGCGCGGGCGCCCGGTCCGCCACGGCCGCGTCCGCCCGGCCGTTCACCCTGGTCGCCTCCGGGGACATCATCCCCGCCCACCCGGATGCGCTCGGCACCGCGCAGGACGACGCTCCGGTGCACGGCGGATACGACTTCCGGCCGATGCTCCGGGACGTGCGGCCGGTCATCGACGGCGCCGGTCTGGCGCTGTGCCATCTGGCGGCGCCGCTCGGCCCGCTGGACGGCCCCTTCACCGGCTACCCGATGCTCCAGGCCCCGCCGCAGGTCGCCACCGCGCTGAAGGCGACCGGCTTCGACTCCTGCGCCACCGCCTCCAACCACGCCCTGGACCAGGGCGTGGCGGGGGTGCGGCACACCCTGGACGTCCTGGACACGGTCGGGCTGCGGCACACCGGCTCGGCCCGCGGCGCCGCCGAGGCCGCCCGCCCGGCGTTGCTCCGGGCTCCGGGCGGCGCGCGGGTCGCGCAGCTCTCGTACACCTACGGCACCGACGGCGTGGAGCGTCCGGCCGGTGAGCCCTGGGCCGTCAACCTGCTCGATGCGCGGAAGATCGTCGCGGATGCCCGGGCGGCCCGCCGGGCGGGCGCCGACATCGTGGTCGTCAGCCCCCACTGGGGAACCGAATACCGGACCGCCCCCGACGCCCGGCAGCTCCGGCTCGCCCGCGTCCTGGCCGCCGCCCGCACCGACGGCCGCCCCGACATCGACCTGATCGTCGGCAGCCATACGCACACCCCGCAGCCGTACGAGAAGGTCAACGGCACCGGCGCCGGTCGTGAGCAGGACGCCCGGCAGCAACAGGCCGATCTGCACAGTGGCGGCACGTGGGTGGCCTACGGGCTCGGCGACCTCATCGGAGGCACCACACACGACCGGCTCGGAACGATGAGCACCGCCGCTCGGTTCACCTTCACACCCCCGGCCGAGGCCGGCGGTCGCTGGGAGATCACCAAGGCCGAATTCGTTCCGCTGTGGTGGGACGCCAGGGCGGGCCGCGTGATCAACGTGAACAAGGCGATCAAGGCCGGACGGCGGGACCTCAAGCCCCTTCGCCGCAGCATCCGGCGCATGGTGCTGAGCCGGGGCGCACGCAAGGCCGGATTGGCCATGGGCAAGTAGGCGGCATGGGCAGCACGGCAATTCCCGGCAGTCGCCCGCACAGCTGCACGGGCCGGCCTCAGCGCACGGCTGCGGCAGCGGCGACCGTTCGGAACACGGAATAGTGCCCGACCGGCCCGCGCGCCATAGGCCGTCCGGCCCCATCGCCATCAAATCGCCACGACGAACAATGAACACAACCCCTGAAGATCACTTGCTCATCACCTTGGGGGATGTCGGCATGTGTGCGAAGAAGGCCGGAACGTGGTCGATGATTGCCGCTGTGTCGGTAGCACCCATATTGGCCATAGCGGCCGGTACCGGTGCGGCAGGCGCGGTTGATCACTCCTCGTCCGCCTCATCCGCGGCGGTGCAGTCGGTCGCCTTCCTGGCACCTGCCTGCACGCAACCTCCCTGCCCGTCGGGCATAGAACCACCCCAGCCCGGCGAGGGCCGGAACAACTCTCCCGGCGGCGAGAGCGGGTATGGCCGACGATTCCCGGGTGGCGAAAACTTCCATGGCGTTCACGTCATTCATTCCCACCACTCGCGGAGTGGCGAAGGGAGCAATGAGGACGATCTTCCCTACGGCTCTCTCCCTCATCACATGCATCACAGAGGGACTGGGAACAGCAACACGGGAATAAGCCGCATTCACTGGATCTCCATCGGACATCATGGTCCCGGCGGGTGACGATGAAGTCCACTCGGCCCGGCAGTCACTCGTGCGATCGCCCTGCTCCTCCCGCGCGCCCCGTTCTCTTTCGGGATGTCGCGCGGGAGTTGAGCACCTGGCCCCGTAACTCAGCAGTCATCGTGCCCGGTTGTCGGCCGGGAGGTGCCGGTTCGCATGCGGCCGGGGCTCTTCGATGCGTCGGGCCTGCGGTTCGACTCAGAAGGCCGGCATGGACGGTTGGCGGGAAGGCGATCCGACTCCTGTCCGACGGATGCCGGGACACCCACCGGACGGAAAGGCCCTACCTGCCTTCCTTCGCGTCGAGCTTCTCGTTCAGGCTCCTGGCCATCTCGTCCGCACGCATGCTGCTCATGGCCTCGGAGCCGGAACTGCTCGATCGACTCGGGTCGGCGCCGGCCTTGGGGGCGGATTTCTTGACCTCCTCCCAGCAAGCCTGTACATCCTGCCCGGTGAGCCTGGATCCAGCCATGTCTCCTCCTGGACTGCGTAGAGGGGCGGGCCCCGCATCCGGAGCCCTTTCACCTCAGCTTGCTCAAGGGAGCGCATCAGGCATTTCGGGAAGGGCCGGGACCGCTCCGAACGAGTGAGGGAATGCACCGCACTCGACCCGTGGGGCGGGCCCTGGCCCTGGAGGCGACGGCCACCACGTCGGCGGACGATGATCCCGGCGGTGCGGGCCGTGATGGTTCCGGCGCCTGCGCGTACGTCCGCGCCCCTCTTCCTTGCCCGCCGGTCCCGCATCCCGCCCGGAACGCGGGGCGGGGGTGTTTCTGCTGGTCAGGCCGTATCCTTGAGCTGTCCCCAGCGCGTGGTTCGGTCACGCCCCGGCCGCCGGCCCGCCGGCCCGCCGGGGAGACGGCGCAGGAGCGGGCCGCCCGGGGCGCCGTCGATCGCCCGCCGCCCGCCTGTGCCGACGGGCTGCGGAGGGGCAAGTGAGGCGGCGCCCGCGCTTCCGGCCGCGCCGATCCTCGGGTACGGTCCGCCGCATCGGTGTGAAACCCTGGTGAAGGAGCACGGACCCCGTCGGAGGTCCACGTCGGCAAGGCCAGGAAGGACCGCAGGGCAGTGAGCGAGAGTGCGGCCGTCCGCCCCCGTAACCCGCGCGGACAGGGCGAGCGCCTGCGGGAGGAACTGCTGCGGGCCACCGAGCGCCTCCTGGAGCAGGTCGGCAGCGAGGACGCGCTGTCGCTGCGTGCGGTCGCCCGGGAGGCCGGAGTCGCCGCGCCCAGCATCTACCGGCACTTCGCCGACAAGACCGAGCTGGTCTGGGCGACCCTGGAGGTCAATTACGAGCGGCTGGCGCGCGCCATGTCCGAGGCCGCCGCGAAGGCGGACGCGGACGACCCGGTGGACCAGCTGCGTGCCCAGCTGCGCGCGTACTGCCGCTACGCCATCGCGCACCCGGCGAACTACCGGCTGCTCTACGAGACCCGGCAGACCCCGGTCGGCCCCGAACGGCTCGCCGGCCACCCGGCGGGGCTGCTGGTGCGCAGCTGGCACAACGCGCTGACCGCCTGCGAGGAGGCGGGCTGGCAGGTGCGCGGCTCGCGCGCCGAGGCGCCGTATCTGCTGTGGTCCGCGGTGCACGGCCGGGTGATGATCTGGCAGGTCATGCCGAGCCGCAAGGACACCCGCCGGCTGGACCGGTTCGTGGACGAGATCCTCCAGCTGCTGCTGGAGCGCTGACCCGGGCGGCTCCGGCCCTTTCCTTTCCCTTTCCCTTCCTGCTCCCTCGCTCCCTTTCCGCCCCTGGCTTCACCACGGCCGGGGGCTTTCCCATGTGTCGGTCCGCTCCGGCCCCGTGTACCCGCTCGCGACCCGGCACATTTACCTGGCTATTACACATGTAAGTTTACGCTTGTTAGGCGAACGTTTGACTCATGGCGCACGTCCCTCCCGGTGTGCGCGCGAGGAGCGAGATGACCGACATCACCGACACCATCGACACCGCACGTCCCCCCGCCCCGGCGCCGCTGCCCGTCCAGCCGCCCAGCGGCTGCCCGTTCGACCCGCCCCCACTCTCGAACCTGCTCGAGCGGGGGGACCCCCACGACGAGTTCGGTGCCCTGCGCGCCGAGGAGCCGATCTCCAAGATCTCGCTCCCCGACGGCAGTTGGGCCTGGCTCGCGACCCGCTACGCCGACATCCGGGCGATCCTCGGCGACACCCGCTTCAGCTCCGACACCACCCTCCACGGCTATCCGCTCAGCGGGATGACCGGCGGTGCCAGCACCGAGAACCGCGGCTTCATCCGCAGGGACCCGCCCGAGCACACCCGGCTGCGCCGGATGGTCACCCGCGAATTCATGGTCAAGCGCGTCGAGGCGCTGCGCCCGGAGATCCAGCGGATCACCGACGAGCTGTGCGACGCGATGGAGCGGGCCGAAGGGCGTACCGCCGATCTCGTCGAGGCGCTGGCGCTGCCGGTGCCGTCGCTGGTCATCAGCCTGCTGCTGGGCGTGCCGTACGACGACCACGAGATCTTCCAGCGGCTCACCGGCACCCTGCTCTCGCGGACCGTCACCGACGCCGAGCGCGAGGCCGCGCGGATCGAACTCCGCGACTACCTCGACCAGTTGGTCACCGCCAAGGAAGCGGATCCGGGCGACGACATCCTCGGCCGGCTGATCATCGAACAGCGGCAGACCGGCGAGATCACCCACGACGAGGTCGCCGCCTTCGCCGCCCTGCTCCTCATCGCCGGGCACGAGACCACCGCCAACATGATCGGGCTCAGCGCGCTGACCCTGATGCGGGACCGCGCGACCGCCGAGCAGCTGCGCCGGGACCCCGCGCTGATCCGCGGCGCCGTCGAAGAGCTGCTGCGCTTCCACAGCATCATCCGCAACGGGCCGCGCCGGGTCGCCACCGTCGACGTCGAGATCGACGGGCACCTCATCCGGGCCGGCGAGGGCGTCGTGGCGGCCGTGCCGTCCGGCAACCGCGACGAGAGCGTCTTCGCCGACGCCGACCGCCTCGACATCCGCCGGCCCAACGCCCAGCACCACGTCGCCTTCGGCTACGGCATCCACCAGTGCCTCGGCCAGGCGCTGGCCCGCGTCGAACTCCAGGTCGTCATCGCCACGCTGCTGCGCCGCTTCCCGGCGATGCGGCCCGCGGTGCCGGTCGAGGAGATCCCGTTCCGCACCGACATGGCGATCCACGGATGCCATGCACTGCCGGTGACCTGGTGAAACGGCACCAGGCACCGTTACCCCGACCGCTTGCGACCCCTGACGATCCCTACGGAGCTCCTGCCATGAAGATCACCCTTGACGCCGACAAATGCTGCGCCGCCGGCCAGTGCGTACTGGTCGCCCCCGAGGTCTTCGACCAGCGTGACGAGGACGGTGTGGTCGTGCTCCTCGACGCCGAGCCGGCCGCCGACCAGCACGCCGCGGTCCGCGAGGCCGCCGCCATCTGCCCCGCCGCGGTCATCGAGGTGCACGAGTGAGCGCCCGGCCGATCGCCGTCGTCGGCGCCTCGGCGGCCG
>NZ_BMRP01000003.1:169009-218842 GCF_014648695.1 Streptomyces albospinus | reverse complement strand
TCCGGCTGGAGCGGCCCGCTGGTCCTCATCGGCGACGAGGACCAGCTGCCCTATGACCGGCCGCCGCTGTCCAAGCAGCTGCTGCACGGCACCTGGGAGCCGGACCGGCTGCTTCTGCGCACCCGGGACCAGCTCGACCCGCTCGGCCTGGACCTCCGGCTCGGCACCCGGGCGACCGGGCTCGACGCGGCGACCCGCACCCTCACCCTCGACGGGGGCGTGGGGGTTCCCCCGCTCGACGAGCAAGGTCGAGAGGGGGGGAGGCTCGACTGCGCCGGCGTGATCATCGCGACCGGCGTCGCCGCCCGCACCCTCCCCGGGGCCGACGGCATCGCCGGAGTGCACACCCTGCGCACCCTGGACGACGCGCTGGCCCTGCGGGCCGGCCTGGCGGACCCAGCCCGCCGGCTCGTCATCGTCGGCAACGGCGTCCTGGGCTGCGAAGCCGCCGCGGTGGCACGCGAGTTGGGCCACGACGTCACCCTGGTCGGCCGGGATCCGGTCCCCATGGCCGCCGCCGTCGGCACCGAGGTCGGCGAACTGCTCGCCGAGGAGCACCGCGCCCGGGGCGTACGGCTGGTGACCGGCGCGGTCGCCGGGTTCGCCACGGCCGGGGACGGCGTCCCGGCCCCGGTCAGCGGCGTACGGCTGGCCGACGGCAGCCTGCTGCCGGCCGACCTCGTACTGCTCGCCATCGGCTCCGCGCCCGCCGTCGGCTGGCTCACCGACCCGGCCCTGGACACCTCCGACGGGCTGCGCTGCGACGCGTACTGCGCCGCGGCGCCCGGGATCTACGCCGCGGGCGACGTGGCCCGCTGGGACCACCCGGTCCACGGCCGGCCGCTGCGCTTCGAGCACCGGATGAACGCCACCGAGCAGGGCATGGCCGCCGCCCGCAACCTGCTCGCCGAACTGGCCGCCGAAGGCGCCCACGACCCCGGCGACACCCCGCCGGAGCGCCGCCCCTTCGCACCGGTGCCGTACTTCTGGTCCGACCAGTACGCCCTCAAGATCCAGGCGTACGGGCTGACCGCCGGCGCCGACCGGGTCGAGACCACCGTCCTGGACCGCGCGGAACGCCGCACCGTCGCGCTCTACGGCCGCGACGGCAGCGCCGTCGGCGTGCTCGCGGCCGGTATCCCGCCGCGCCAGGTCCGGGCGCTGCGCGCGGTGGTCGCCACCCCCGTCCCCTGGGACGAGGCCCGCGAGCGGGTCGCGGCGGCCACCGCCGCGAACTGACCGCGGCACCCGCCGGAGGCGGCCGGTCGCGGGGGACCGTGTCCGGCCACGGCGCACCGTGCCCGATCATGGAGGCATGTCCGACTCCTACGTACGGGTGCGCGGCGCCCGTGAGCACAACCTCCGCGGTATCGATGTGGACATCCCGAGGGACGCGCTGGTCGCGTTCACCGGGGTGTCCGGATCGGGCAAGTCCTCGCTGGCCTTCGGCACGCTGTACGCGGAGGCGCAGCGCCGCTACTTCGAGTCGGTCGCCCCGTACGCCCGGCGGCTGATCCACCAGGTCGGCGCGCCGAAGGTCGAGGACATCACCGGACTGCCGCCCGCCGTCGCCCTGGAGCAGCGGCGCTCGGCGCCCACCTCCCGCTCCTCGGTCGGCACCGTCACCACCCTCTCCAACACCCTGCGGATGCTGTTCTCCCGCGCGGGCGACTACCCGCACGGCACGACCGGGCGGCTGGACTCCGACGCCTTCTCGCCCAACACGGCGGCCGGGGCCTGCCCGGAGTGCCACGGCCTGGGCACCGTCCACCGCGTCACCGAGGACTCCCTCGTCCCCGACCCGGAGCGCTCGATCCGCGACGGCGCCATCGCCGCCTGGCCCGGCGCCTGGCAGGGCAAGAACCTCCGCGACATCCTCGCCGCGCTCGGCCACGACATCGACCGGCCGTGGCGCGACCTCCCGGCCGCCGACCGCGAGTGGATCCTGTTCACCGACGAGCAGCCGGTCGTCACCGTCCACCCGGTCCGCGAGGCCGGCCGGATCCAACGCCCGTACAAGGGGCAGTACATGAGCGCCCGGCGCTATGTCCTGCACACCTTCGCCGACTCCAAGAGCGAGACGCTGCGCAAGCGCGTCCAGGGGTTCATGGCCGCCGAGCCCTGCCCTGTGTGCCGCGGGCGGCGGCTGCGCCCCGAGGCGCTGGCCGTCACCTTCGCCGGCCGGGACATCGCCGCACTCGCGGCGCTGCCGATCGGCGCGCTGGCCGCGCTGCTGCGCCCCACCGCGGACCGCCCCGACGACGGGGTGGCCCCGACGCTCGCCCGCGACCTGGTCGCCCGCATCGAGGTGCTCACCGAACTCGGCCTGGGCTACCTCAGCATGGACCGCCCCGCGCCCACCCTCTCCGCGGGTGAGCTCCAGCGGCTCCGCCTCGCCACCCAGCTGCGGTCCGGCCTCTTCGGCGTCGTCTACGTCCTGGACGAGCCGTCGGCCGGCCTGCACCCCGCCGACACCGAGGCCCTGCTCACCGTCCTCGGCCGCCTCAAGGCCGCCGGCAACTCGCTCTTCGTCGTCGAGCACGACATGGACGTGGTGCGGCGCGCCGACTGGATCGTGGACATCGGCCCGCGGGCCGGCGAACACGGCGGACAGGTGCTGTACAGCGGCCCGGTCGCCGCGCTCGCGGACGCCGGGGACTCCGCCACCCGCCGTTTCCTCTTCGCCGCCGCACCGCCCCCCGACCGCACCCCGCGCACCCCCACCGGCACCCTGACCCTGCACGGCGTCACCCTGCACAACCTGCGCGACCTGGACGCCGCGTTCCCGCTCGGCGTCTTCACCGCCGTCACCGGCGTCTCCGGATCGGGCAAGTCGACGCTGGTCACCCGGGTCCTCGCGGAGGCCGTACGGGACCGCCTCGGCGCGGACCGGGCCGCTGCCGACACCGAAGCCGACGAACCGGACACCGGACCGGAGGCCCGCCTCCAACTCGCCGCCGCCGAGGGCCTGGAGGCCGTGGACCGGCTGGTCCGCGTCGACCAGAAGCCGATCGGCCGCACCCCGCGCTCCAACCTGGCCACCTACACCGGGCTGTTCGACGCGGTACGCAAGGTCTTCGCCGCCACCGACGAGGCCCGTGCCCGCGGCTACACGGCCGGCCGGTTCTCCTTCAACGTGGCCGCAGGCCGCTGCGAGACCTGCCAGGGCGAGGGCTTCGTGGCCGTCGAACTCCTTTTCCTTCCCGGCAGCTACGCGCCCTGCACCGACTGCCACGGCGCCCGCTACAACCCCGAAACCCTCCGGATCACCTACCGGGGCCGCACCGTCGCCGACGTCCTCGCGCTGACCGTCGACGACGCCACGAGGTTCCTCGCCGACGTCCCCGCCGCCGCCCGCAGTCTGCGCACCCTCCAGGACGTCGGCCTCGGCTATCTGCGGCTCGGTCAGCCCGCCACCGAGCTGTCCGGCGGCGAGGCCCAGCGCATCAAGCTCGCCGCCGAACTCCAGCGGGCCCGCCGCGGCCACACCCTCTACCTCCTCGACGAACCCACCACCGGACTGCACCCCGCCGACACCGAAGTGCTGCTGCGGCAGTTGCACGGCCTGGTCGACGCCGGCAACACCGTGGTCGTCGTCGAGCACGACATGGGGGTGGTGGCGGGCGCCGACCACGTCATCGACCTCGGTCCCGGCGGCGGCGCGGAAGGCGGCCGGATCGTCGCCGCCGGCACCCCGGCTGAGGTCGCCGCGGCCCCCGGGAGCCGCACCGCGCCCTACCTCGCCCGGCACAGCGGACGGGGCCCGCTGGCCGAATCTTGACGGTCCGCTAATGTACGCGGGTCAGATCACCCCGCGGTTCCGGTACACAACGGGCCGCGGCACGACGAAGGGGCACCACCCGTGGCAGACATAGAGCAGGCCAGGGCGACGTTCGAGCGGTTCGACGCGGACGGCGACGGACAGGTCACGCCGGACGAATTCAAGCGGGCGATGGCCGAGATGGGGGACCCGTTCGTCACCGGCCCGATGGCCGAGGCGGTCATCAAGGCCAAGGACAGCGACGGCGACGGCCGGATGTCGTTCGACGAGTTCTGGCAGTCCCTCCAGGGCTGAGCCGCGGGAGACCGGGCCCGGGGCCCGGTCTCGGCGCTCGCCCCGGGGCTACCGCCGCGCGGACGCGGCGAGCGCTCCGGGCGTGCCCACCGGCGGTGGCGCGGCACCGCCGCCGGTGCCCCACCGGGACGGCCGCGCGCCTACGGAGAAGGCCAGTTCGCGGCCCGCGCGCAGATCGGCGGTGGTGAGATACGTGCGCTCGCGCGCGGTGCCGTCGAGCCGTACGGACTGGATGTACCGGTCGGCGGCCGACGTACCGGGTGCCGTGATGGTGAAGTGCCCGGACGGGAAGTACCGCCGGTCCAGCGCCAGATCCACCCGGTCGAAGACCGGAGTGCTCAACCCCCATGTGTCGGTGCCGGGCTGCACCGGGAACACCCCGATCGAGCTGAGCACCATCCACGCCGACATCGTCCCCAGGTCGTCGTTGCCGGTCATGCCGGTGGGGGTGTCGGTGAACAGCGTCAGCGCGGCGTGCACCACATCGGTGGTCTTCCACGGGCGGCCGGTCGACAGGTAGGCGTACGGCGCGATCAGATCGGGCTCGTTCTGCGGGTTGTACTTGTCCGCGTTGTAGTAGTCGTAGGGGCCGTTCACCCACACCTTGCGCGCCGTCCGCGCCGGGTCCCGGAGCAACTGCGGGTAGGCGAAGAAGGAGTCCAGCCGGGCATCGGCCCGGTCCCGGCCGCCGATCAGCCGCATCATCCCCGGCATGTCCTGCGGCACCAGCCACTGGTACTGCCAGGCCGTGCCCTCGTGGAAGCCCTCGCTCTTGGCCGGGTCGGCGGGACCGGCGAACGCGCCCCGGGCATCCCTGGCCCGGAGGAAGCCGGTCGAACGGTCGAAGATCGTACGGTAGTCGAGCGCCCGGGCCGCATAGCGTCCGGCGTCCGCCCGGTGGCCCAGGTCGCGTGCCATCTGCGCCAGCATCGCGTCCGACAGGGCGTACTCCAGGGTCGCCGAGGCTCCGAAGTCGAAGTCGGAGTCCCCGGGCTTGGCGTGCGGGCGGCCCTTGACGTACGGGGCGTAACCGTCCTTCAGATACGGGACGTTGGCCTCCCGCCCGACGGCCGGGGAGGCGGCCGGCGGCACCCCGTCGGCGTTCTTCCGCAGCGCCGCGTACGCCTCCTCCTCATGGCCCGTCAACAGCCCCTGCCGATAGGCGTTGGTGAGGAACGGGGTGACCGGGTCGCCGGTCATGATGTTGGTCTCGACCGTGCCGTAGCCCCACTTGGGCAGCCAGCCGCTCTCCCCGGCGATCCGCAGCACCGACAGCGCCATGTCGCGCGCCTCCCGCGGCGCGAGCAGCGACAGCAGCTGCGTCTGGGTGCGGTAGGTGTCCCACAGCGACCAGTTCTGGTAGTACGTGAACCCCGTTGCCCGGTGCGGGTGTTGGTCCCAGCCGGTGTAGCGGCCGTCCACGTCGCTGCCGATGTTCGGCGCGAGGAAGGACCGGTAGAGGGAGGAGTAGAAGGTGCGCCGCAGGGCCGGGGCGCCGCCCCGGGTGCGCACCAGGCCCAGCCGGCGCTCCCAGGCCGCGTCCGCCGCGGCCTTCGTACGGTCGAAGGAACTCCCGCCCTCCGCACGGAGGTTGCGTGCCGCACCGGCCGCGTCCACATAGCTGAGGGCGGTGGTCGCCTCGACGGTGCGGTCCTTGCGGGTGTCGAAGCGGACGTAGGCGCCGTTCCGCCCGGCGGCGGTGGAGTCCTTGGAGCCGGGTGTCACCCTGCCGCCGTGCCAGGTGCCGTACGACGTGAACGGCCGGCTGAAGCGGGTGAGCGTGTAGACCGTGTACGGCGCGGTGTCCTGGCAGAAGCCGCGGCCGGTGATGGCGGTGCGGACGGTGCGTGAGTCGAGCACCTCGACCCGGGTGGAGACCGTCCTGTGCAGCGACTGCCCCGCGTCGAGCAGCGCATTGGCCTTGTCGGTGGCCGGGAAGGTGTAGCGCTGCCTGCCGGTGCGGGCGGTGGCGGTCAGCTCCGCGGTGATACCGCCGTACGAGGTCAGGCCGACGCGGTAGTAGCCGGGCCGGGCCGACTCCCCGTCATGGGTGTACGCGGCGGCGTACTTCGCGTTGTCGGTGGAGGCGATGTCGCCGGTGGTCGGCAGCACCGGGAGATCGCCTCCGACGCCGCAGCCGACGCCGGAGAGGTGCACCGCGCCGAACCCGCGGATATGGCCGTCGTCGTAGCCGTAGCCGGTGGTGTGGCCGGTGTCGGGGGAGAGCTGCACCATGCCGAACGGCACGGCGGCGCCCGGGTAGGTGTTGCCGTCGTTCCGGCTGCCGATGAACGGGTTGACCAGGTCGGTGAGACGGCCGCCGGGCGGCGCGGCCTGCGCGGCGGGGGCGGCGAGGGTGCTCCCGAGGAGCGCCGCCGCCAGCACCGCGCCCGCGGTACGCAGCCGATTGCCTCTGAGCCAGGGCATGGACAGACCTCCAGGAAGGCCGACAACGTTGTCAGGGCGGGCTCATTCTTCGGGCCGGGCAGGGGCGCGTCAAGGGGCACGACCGGTCAACGGCCCTCGTCTGCCCTCGCCCTGTGCACCCGTCAGAACAGCCGGCGGCCACCCCGCCCGGCTGCACGGCACCGTCGACGCCCGGTGCCTGGCCCTGCTCCGCCGCTGCCCGCGCGGCAACGAGGCCGACCTCGACATCCGGGCCTGCGTCCCGCGCCGCCGGCTGCCCGGCTGGCCGTGGCGCCACCGGCTCGGCGCGCGGCTGTGCCGCCCCCTGAACCAGCCGTGCAACAGGCGCACTTGACGAATCATCGGGGGAGCTTCAGGCGTCCGGGCCGGTGCCCTCCGCCGTCGCCAGCTCCGAGCGGCGGTAGGAGTACGAGAAGTAGATCACCAGCCCGAGCAGGAACCACACCACGAACCGCACCCAGGTCTGCCACTCCAGGAAGGTGATCAGCCAGATCGAGAAGCACACGCCGATCGCGGGCACCACCGGCATCCCCGGAGTGCGGAAGGTGCGCGGCAGTTCGGGGCGCCTGTAGCGGAGCACGATCACCGAGATGCAGACCACCACGAACGCCAGCAGGATGCCGATGTTCGTCAGCTCGGCGGCCTCGCCGATCGGCAGGAAGCCCGCGATGAGCGCGGAGGCGACGCCGACGATCCAGGTGACCCGGACCGGCACGTGGTGGGTGGCGCTGGTCTTGGCGAACCACTTCGGCAGCAGCCCGTCCCGGCTCATCGAGAACCACACCCGGGTCACGCCGAGCATGAAGGTGAACATCACCGTGAGGATGCCGATGATCGCGCCGACCGCGATGACGTCCGCCAGCGCGTCCAGGCCCACCGACTTGAACGCGGTGGAGAAGCCGCTCTCCGGGTCGATGTGCCGGTAGTTCTGCATCCCCGTCAGCACCAGGCAGGCGAGGACGTAGAGCACCATCGAGATCGCCAGCGAGTACATGATCGCCCTCGGCATGTGGCGCTGGGCGTCCTTGGACTCCTCGGCCGCGGTGCTCATCGCGTCGTAGCCGAAGACCGCGAAGAAGACGGTGGCCGCACCGGTGAACGCGCCGCCGACGCCGAACGGGAAGAAGGGGTGGTAGTTGGCGGTGTCGATGTGCAGGAAGCCGACCGCGATGACGACCAGGACGACCAGCACTTTCAGGCCGACCACGAGCGTCTCGAAACGGGCGGCGTTCTTGATGCCGAGGGTCAGCAGATACGCGATGAGCAGGCAGAGCACCGCGGCGAAGAGGTCCATCCGGTGGCCGGGCCCGGTCCCCGGGGCACCGAGCATCCAGGCCGGCAGCCCGACCCCCGACTCGCCGAGCAGGAAGGAGAAGTAGCCGGAGATGCCGATCGCGACCACCGCCACGATCGCGGTGTACTCCAGCAGCAGGTCCCAGCCGATGAACCAGCCGGCCAGTTCGCCCAGCACCGCATAGCCGTAGGTGTAGGCCGAGCCCGCCTTGGGGATCAGGCCGGCGAACTCCGCGTACGAGAAGGCCGCCGCAGCGCTGGCCACGCCGGCGATGAGGAAGGAGACCAGCACCGCAGGACCGGCCGTGCCGTTGGCGACGGTGCCGGCCAGCGTGAAGATGCCCGCGCCGATGATGCCGCCGACACCGATGGCGGTCAGCTGCCACAGCCCCAGCTCGCGGGTCAGCTGCTGGCCCGCGGTGCCTTCCGGCTCCTCGATGTGCTCGATCGGTTTACGGCGCCATACGCCCGTTCCCGCGCGCAGCCCCCTGCGTGCCATGGGTGATCCCTCCGTCGGCTCCGTACGGACCGTGCCGGTCCGACGGCGGATCATCATGGCTGCTCGGTGGGCCCGGAGAAAGGCGACGCGGCGTCAGGGCACCAATCGGCGCCAGGGCTTCAGCCGGCGTCCTCCAGTCGGAATCCGACCTTCATTCCGACCTGGTAGTGGTCGATCTGCCCGTCGACGATATGGCCGCGGACCTGGCAGATCTCGAACCAGTCGAGGTTGCGCAGGGTCGTCGAGGCGCGCTTGATGCCGTTCTGGATCGCGGCGTCCACGCTGTGCTGGGACGTCCCGACGATCTCGGTGACGCGATAGGTGCGGTCGGTCACGGTGGTCTCCCTCGGCCGGGGCGGCGCTCCGCCCGTCCACCTCCCACCGTGCCTCAGCCCGGCCCACCCCACCAGCGGAGCCCTCGCCACCGGGCTACGGGACGACCGTGACCGGCCACCGCCCGGCCTTGACCAGGCGCACCGCGACCGACCCCATGATGCGGTGCCCGGCGGACTCCGAGGCGCCGACGACCACCGCGTCCGCCTTGAGCTCGTCGGCCATCTGCACCATGCCGTTGTACGGGTCCCCGCGCAGGGTGTGGAACTCCCAGCGAAGGTGGTAGATCCCGTCCAGCCGGTCGGTCGCCCTGCGGATCTCGGCCATCAGCTCCTCGGCGACCTCCGTGGTGGCGTCCGCGACCGGGGCGCCCATCGCGGCGCCGGCCGGCAGCACCGGCTGCACGTAGACCATCACCAGCTTCGACCCCTGGCGTCTGGCCAGCCCGGAAGCATAGGCGGCGGCGCGCCATGACGAGTCGGAGCCGTCGACGCCGACGACGATGACCTTCGGGCCGTCCGTTCCGCGCTCGAAAGGCGCGGCTGCGTTCTCGTCCACACCACGGAGGGTATCCGTACGTGCGTGCTGACGGGCTGCCGGGCCCGCCGGGGCGTCCGGCTTCGGCCACCGGTCACGCGGGGGCGGGCGGCCAGCTGTCCGGGGACAGTACGCCCAGCACGTACGCCCTGGCGACCAGCGCGGTGCGGCCCTGCACCCGCCAGCGGCGGGCCAGCCGGGCGAGGTGGTAGTTGACGCCGTCGACCGTCAGCCCCAGCGCGGTCCCGATCGCCGCGGTGGTCGCGCCGCCGGCCGCCAGCGCCAGGATCCGGGCCTCGACGGGGCTGGCGGCGGCGCGCGGCGCGGGCGTCGGGGCGGTCTCGTTCACCCGCAGCAACGCCAGCAGCGCGGGCGGCCGGACGGACGGGTCGCCGACCGGGTCCACCGACAACTCGCCCTCCCGCTCGGACCCTTCGGCGCCGACCCGCCAGCGCACCTCCACCGGATAGCGCGACCGGTGGCCCAGCCGCAGTGCCTCGGTGAGCCGGGTGATCTGCGCCTTGTCACGGGGCCGGAACTGGTCCAGCAGATTACGGCCGCGCAGCTGCCCGGGGGAGGCGTCCCACTGGGCGGCCATCGCCGGGTTGGCGATCAACACCTCGCCGTCGGCCAGGCACACCGCGATCGGGGTGGGGACCCGGTCCAGCAGCATCACGAAGTAGTCCCGGTAGGGACTGACCGCGCAGCGGCCGGCCAGATCGAGCAGCGGGGGCGGGCCGTGGGCACCCGCCGCGGTGCCGGGCGCACCGTCCGTGCCGGGCGCGCCCGCCGTACCGTCGGGTGCGGTCGTGCCGCCCCGTGCGCCCGCGCCGGACGCGTCCTCGCCGCCGTCCGCCGTACCGCCGCCGGTCCCGTCCGTCCGCGTGCCCATCGCCCCGTTTCCCGCCCTTTCTCCCGCCCCGGCCCTCGCCGCTGCCCCATCCCGGGGCCGCACGCAAGAGTGTTCAGCGATAAACCACTGCACAATCATGCAGTTGCCCGGCCCTCACCCGCACACCGGGCCGGTCACGCTGGAGACATGACCGACACCATCGCGCCCGAGACGGGCGAACGAGCCGCCGAGGTGAGCCTCCCGGTCGCCGACCTCACGGCGTCCGGGATCTCCACGACGCCCATCCAGCAGGCCATGGACCTCGCCCGGATCCACGGCCCGGCCTTCCTGCGCAAGTTCGGCGAGCGCGAGACGCTGTTCGTGTCCTCGCTCGACCTGGTCACCGAGGCCGCCGACGAGACCCGCTTCGCCAAGGGCGTGTCGGTCGTCCTGGAGGGCGTCAGAGAGTTCGCCGGTGACGGTCTGTTCACCGCCTACAACGACGAGCCGAACTGGGCCAGGGCGCACGAGGTCCTGATGCCGGCCTTCGCACTCGGCTCGATGCGGACCTACCACCCGGCGATGCTGAAGGTCGCCCGCCGGGTCATGGCGAGCTGGGACCGGAAGACGGCCGACGGCACGCCCGTCGAGGTCGCCGACGACATGACCCGGATGACGCTGGACACCATCGGGCTCGCCGGCTTCGGCTTCGACTTCGAGTCGTTCTCCCGGGACACCCCGCACCCGTTCGTCGAGTCGATGGTGCGCTGCCTCGAATGGAGCATGAAGAAGTTCGCCCGCAAGCCCGGCGCCGACCACTCCGCGGCGGACGCGGCGTTCCGCGCCGACGCCGACTACCTCGCGTCCGTCGTCGACGAGGTGATCGCCGCCCGTACGGCGAGCGGTGAGCGCGGTGAGGACGATCTGCTGGGCCTGATGCTGGCCGCCACCGGCGAGGGCGACGGACGCCAGGGGCCGGTGCTGGACCTCGCCAACATCCGCAACCAGGTCATCACCTTCCTGATCGCCGGCCACGAGACCACCTCCGGCGCGCTCTCCTTCGCCCTGTACCACCTCCTCAAGGACCCCCTCGCGCTGCGGATGGTCCAGCGCGAGGCGGACGAGCTGTGGGGCGACGAGGCCGACCCCGACCCGTCCTTCGAGGACATCGGGAAGCTGGCGTTCACCCGGCAGGTGCTCAACGAGGCGCTGCGGCTGTGGCCCACCGCCGCCGTCTTCAGCCGGCAGGCCCGTACCGACACGGTGCTCGGCGGACGGTACCCGGTCCGGGCCGGCGAACTGGTCGCGGTCCTCACGCCGATGCTGCACCGCGACCCGGTCTGGGGCGACAACCCCGAGCTGTTCGACCCGTCCCGCTTCGGCCCGGAGGCCGAGGCGGCCCGCTCGCCGCACGCCTACAAGCCGTTCGGGACCGGCGAACGCGCCTGCATCGGGCGGCAGTTCGCGCTCCACGAGGCGACCATGCTGCTGGCCCTCCTCGTCCACCGCTACCGGCTGATCGACCACGCCGACTACCGGCTGCGCATCAAGGAGACGCTCACCCTCAAGCCCGAGGGCTTCACCCTCACCCTCGCCGCCCGCACTCCCGCCGACCGGGCCGCGGTCCGCGCCGCGCTGGCCGTGCTGCCCGGCGGATCGGACGGTGACGCCGGCACCGGCGCCGCCTCCGACGACCAACTGCCCACCCGCGTCCCGCAGGACACCGGGCTGCTCCTGCTGCACGGCACCAACTACGGCACCTGCCGGGAGTTCGCCGAACGGCTCGCCGACGAGGCCACCGCACTGGGCTTCGCGCCCGAGGTCGCCCCGCTCGACGCCTACGCCGGCGCACTGCCCGCCGACCGCCCCGCGGTCGTCGTCGCCGCGTCCTACAACGGGCAGCCGACGGATGACGCGATGGCCTTCGTGGACTGGCTCCGGACCGCCCCGGACGGCGCCGCGTCCGACGTCCCGTACGCCGTGCTGGGCGTCGGCGACCGCAACTGGGCCGCCACCTACCAGCAGGTGCCCACCCTCATCGACGACCGGTTGGCCGCGCTCGGCGGCCGGCGGCTGCTGCCCCGCGCCGAGGCCGACGCCTCCGGCGAACTGACCGCCACCGTCAAGGCGTTCGGCGCCGCGCTGCGCACCGAGCTGCTGACCCACTACGGCGACCCGGCGAGCATCGGCGCCGGCGCCCCGGCCGAGGGCGGCACCGGCTACACCGTCACGGAGGTCACCGGCGGCCCGCTCGACGCGCTCGCCGCCCGGCACGAGCTCACCGCGATGACCGTCACCGAGGCATACGACCTCACCGCCCCGGACTGGCCCCGGCCCAAGCGCTTCCTGCGCATCGCCCTCCCGGACGGCACCGCCTACCGCACCGCCGACCACCTCGCCGTGCTGCCCGCCAACACCCCCGAGGCGGTGACCCGGGCCGCCGCCGCGCTCGGCGCCGACCTGGACACCGTGCTGTCCCTGGGCGCTCCCGTCGGCCGCCCGGCGCGCGACACCCTCCCCGTCGACCGGCCGCTGACCGTACGCCAACTCCTCACCCACCACTTGGAGTTGGGCATCCGGCCGACGGCCGTCCAGGTCGCCCTGCTGGCCGCCCACAACCCTTGCCCGCCCGAGCGCCTGGCCCTCGAAGCCCTCTCCGAGGACGATCCGCGCACCGTCATCGAGCTGATCGAGGCACACCCCGCGCTGCGCGGCGCGCTGCCCTGGCCGGTGGTCCTGGAGCTGCTGCCGCCGCTCCGCACCCGGCACTACTCCCTGTCCTCCTCGCCCGCCGGCGACCCGCGGCATGCCGATCTGATGGTCTCGCTGCTGCCCGGCGGCACCGGCTCCACCTATCTGCACACCCTGCGGCCCGGCGACACGGTGTGGGCCCGGGTCCAGCCCTGCCGCGAGGCGTTCCGCCTGGACCCCGCCGAGGAGACCCCGGTCATCATGGTCGCGGCCGGCACCGGCCTGGCGCCGTTCCGCGGTGCCGTCGCCGACCGCCTCGCCGCCGGTCAGACCGCCCCCGCCCGGCTCTACTTCGGCTGCGACGACCCCGACGGCGACTTCCTGCACGCCGCCGAGTTCGCCGCCGCCCAGGACGCCGGCGCGGTCTCCGTACGCCCCGTCTTCAGCGCCCGCCCGGAGAACGGCCACCGCTTCGTCCAGCACCGGATAGCCGCCGAGGGCGCCGAGGTGTGGGAACTGCTCCGGGCCGGGGCCCGGGTGTACGTCTGCGGTGACGGCAGCCGGATGGCGCCCGGCGTACGGGCCGCCCTCCGCGAGCTGCACGGTGCGCAGACCGGCGCATCCGCGCAGGAGTCGGAGGCGTGGCTGCGCGAACTGACCGCGTCCGGCCGCTACATCGAGGACGTGTACGCGGCGGGCTGAGCCACCGCCGGCCGGCCCCGGTGCGTACGCAGGACTGGATCCCGCGGCGTACCGGGGCCATGGTGGTGGGTACCGTCGGCCGGTCCGGCGGACCGAACGGGGGGCGAGTGGATGACCAAGGCACTGATCATCGGAGGCGGAATCGCCGGAGCGGTCACCGCCCTGGCCCTGCACAGGGCGGGCATCGGCGCGGAGATCCACGAGGCGTACCCGTCGGGCGCGGACGACGTCGGCGCCTTCCTCCTCGTCTTCGCCAACGGCCTCGAAGCGCTCCGGCTGGTGGACGCCCGGGACGCCATCGAGGAGCAGTCCTTCCCCGCCGAGCGCGTGGTGTTCCTCGGCGCCCGCGGCGAACCACTGGGCGAGCGGGCCATCGCCGGCACCGCCCGGGACAACGGGTCCGGCCCCCGGACCCTGCGGCGGGCCACTCTCCACCGGGTGCTGCACGCCGTGGCGGCGCGCCGCGGCATCCCCGTACGGCACGGGAAACGGCTGGTCGGCGCCCGGACCGTGCACACCGCCGGCGGCCCCCGGGTGATCGCGGCGTTCGCCGACGGCAGCACCGCCGAGGGCGATCTGCTCATCGGCGCCGACGGCCTGCACTCGGTCACCCGCACCCTGGTCGACCCGGCCGCCCCGCGCCCCCGTTACACCGGCCAGAGCACCGTCTGCGGCTACACCCGCCACCCTTCGTCCGTCCCCGCGCCCGGCACCTACACCATGATCTTCGGCGGCCGGGCGTTCTTCGGTTGCACCCGCGCCCCCGACGGTGAGATCTGGTGGTTCGCCAACGTCCCCGGCCCGGCCCCGGACCGCGCCGCCCCGGAGGCCGGCCGGCGCGAGCGCGTCGCCGCGCTCTTCGACGCCGACGACGCCCCGGCCGCCGCCCTCATCCGTGCCACCCCCGAGGACCGCATCACCGCTTTCGGCGCCTACGACATCCCGACCACCCCGGTCTGGCACACCGACACCGCGGTCATCGTCGGCGACGCGGCGCACACCGCCGCACCCAACGCGGCCCAGGGCGCCTCCATGGCCATCGAGGACGGCATCGTGCTCGCCAAGTGCCTGCGCGACCGGCCGGATCCGCCGAGCGCCTTCGCCGCGTACGAGGCGCTGCGCCGGGAGCGGGTGGAGCGGCTCGTGGCGGCCAGTGGCGAGATGGCCCGGTTGAACGCGTCGGGCGGCGGCCCGGGCAAGGGCCCGCGCCGCCGCACCGAGGGCGGTGACGCGGGCGCCGACGACTGGCTGACGGGCTACCGGATCACCTGGTGACGGGCGCCGGGAGCGCCGCCGCCCGTCACGCGGGCGGCGCCTCCGCAGCCTCCCGCGGACGGCCCGCCGCACCCGGCAGATGGATCACCAGCAGCACGATCCCCGCCACGGTGAAGTTCCGCACCGCCGCCTCCACCCCGTTCCACTGCTTCGACTGCCACATCGAGAACCACTCGCCGCCGATCGCCAGGAACCCCGCCCCGAACAGCACCATCACCATCAGCAGCCCCGCGGTCGCCACCCGCCGGGCGCGGTCCACGCTGCCGCGGCGCGCCCCCACGACCCACAGCACCGTGGCGGTCACCAGGACCACCGCCGCCACCAACTCCCAGGCGATGATGGCCACATACGCCGCGTCCTGCACCGTGTGCGAGGTGATGGCCCGCCACATCAGATCGGGGTCATGGAAGGTGGTGTCCATCGCCAGGACATGCCGCACGTACTGCTGGTTCGTCCCGAAGTCCGTGATGTTCCCCAGGACGACCAGCGCGACATAGAGCGCGACCGTCCCCGTCAGCACGGCCGCCGCCGACGTCAGGCCCGTGCCCGCCGTCAGTATCTCCCCGCGTTCCTTCACCCGCACAACTCCTCCAGAACTTCACTCGGGCGGCCACCCGGCCGCATTCGTACCATTGTCCGTAATCGCGCCACCGCCGCGACCGGCAACTCCCGTACGCTGCATCCCGATCGGCCGAGGACATGACCGGATACCGGGAGAGCGGGGCTCATGGACAGCAAGCGGTGCGCAGGGACGGTGGCCGCCGCGGCGGCGGCGGTGATCGCGGCGGCCGGCCCGGCGGGCGCCGAACCCGCCGCCATGGCCACCTACGGCACCAGCACGTCGGTGGGCGTGCACAACGCCTACGAGAAGTCCAAGTACGCCTACTTCGCCGATGCGTTGGACTCCGGCGCCTCGCTCGTCGAGGTCGACGTCTGGACCAACGGCCTCGGCTCGTCCTGGCGGGTCTCGCACAGCAACCCCCTGGGGAGCAACAGCAATTGCGTCGGCGCCGGCAGCGCCGCCGAGCTGCGCACCGAGGTCCGCAACCAGGACTTCGCCGGCTGCCTCGCCGACCTGCGGGCCTGGCACGACGCCCACCCCGGCCACCGCCCGATCCTCGTCAAGGTCGAGATGAAGGACGGCTTCAACGCCAAGGGCGGCCGGGGCCCCGCCGAATTCGACGCGCTCGTACGGCAGAAGCTGGGCGACGCGGTCTACGGACCTGGTGACCTCACCGCGGGCCATGCCACGCCGGACGAGGCGGTCCGGGCCGGCGGCTGGCCGGCGCGCGCCGACCTCGCCGGCAGGTTCCTCTTCGAGCTGATACCGGGCACCGTCGAGGAGCACAACCCGCTCGACAGACTGTGGACCGACGTCGAATACGCCACCCACCTCAAGGACCTGGCCGCCCGGGGCGAGCTGGGCCGGTCCACCGCCTTCCCCGCCGTCCACGGAGCGGCCCCAGGCGACCCCCGCGACCGCTACGCCGACCCGGCCCTGCGCCCGTGGTTCGTGGTCTTCGACGGCGATGCCGCGACCTATCTGGACGGCACCATCGACACCGCCTGGTACGACACCCGCCACTACCTCCTCATCATGACCGACGCCCACAAGGTCCCGCCGGCCCTCGACCCCACCCACCCCACCGAGGCCGAGGCCCTGGCCCGGGTGCGTGAACTCGCCGCCGCCCACGCCAGTTTCGCCACCGCCGACTGGTACCCGCTCCCGTCGGTCCTGTCGACGGTGGTGCGGCGGGGGACCGCCTGGGCGGGCGGCCCGCCCGGCCCCGGCCGCTACGACGCGGCCCGGTGGTAGAGCGTTGCCACCGCGTCCCCGAACCGGCTGCTGTACGACGTCGCGTCGTCGCCGCCCTCGTCCAGGCCGCCGATCACCCCGATCAGGGAGCCGGTACCGGTGTCCGGATCGAGGTCGGTCAGCATCGGGCCACCGCTCGTACCGGTCGGGAATCCGGGGCAGGGGAAGCGGAGTTGGCCGGGACCCTGGGCGTCGGCGGTGTGCCGGCAGGTGAGTGGGGTGTCGCCGTCGCCGGGATAGCCGGTCAGCTGGGCGGGACGGCCGGGCGGTGCGTCGAACCGGATCCGCTCGGCCCCGGTGACGTCCTCGATCCGCCCGTCCGACCGCCCGTGCCGGCGTACCTGCACGAACGCCACATCGCGGTCCGGGTCCCGGTCGCTGATCCAGCGGGGGTCGACGACGACGCGGGTGGCCACCCACAGGCCGTACGGCGCGATCCCGTCGTGCAGACCGGGCGCGAAGACCAGCCGGGTGCGGAAACCGCCGTCGTACACGCAGTGCGCGGCGGTGGCGATGAGGTTCCCGGCGGGGGCGTCCACCACGCTCGCGGTGCAGTAGTGGGCCGGGTCGCCGTCGTCACCGGGGGAGAAGAGCGCGCCGATCGGCGGCGCGGGGGCCGTCGGGGCCGCCGTCAGAGGCCGGGAGGCGGGCAGCGGTGCCGGGCTGCCGGCGGCGCGGCGCACGCCGGCCACCGGCGGTCCGGGACGCTCCTTGTACGGCCCGGCCAGGACCGCGGCGGCGGCCTGGTCGCCGGCGGAACGCGAAGCGGTGTACGTCCCCGTGGCCGGGTTCCCGGGCGCCACGAACGGATCGCGCCGGTCGGCTCCCAGCGCCAGTGCCGCACCGCCCGCGGCGACCGTCAGCAGCCCGAGCGCCAGGGTCGCCCGCAGCGGCACGCCGGCGCGGGAGTGTCCCGTACGGATGCGCCGGGCCGGCCGCGGCCACTCGGGCGGGGCGGGTCTGCCCGACGGTTCGGCCGCCCGGTGCGCGTCCTGTGCCGCCGTCGTGGGCCCGCGATCGCTCGTCTCCACCTGGTGTCGCCTCGTTGCATCAGCCGGGGGCGCCGTGTCGTCAGGGGGAGGGCGCCGCCGGATCCAGACATTTCAACCAGTCTGATGCACGGCGGCCCGAGGTGGTTCGGTCCCGGCGGCGGATCATGTGGATCGTCACGTTCCGCGGTGCCGGGACCGCTTGCCGGGACGCCCGGGACGTCCGCATTCCGGTGGTTCCGGGGTCGCGGTGCGGACGCTGCCGCCGGTTCCGTGGGCTAGCCCACGAGGGTGATGCCCCGGCCCGCCAGGTTGTGCCGGATCAGCGTGTCCGCCAGCCCGAACTCGTTGGGGAAGTCCATCGGGACGATGCCCAGCCCTCGCCAGCTGCTGCCCTCCGCGCTCTCCAGCAGGGTCTTGACCTGCGGGTTGAGCCGGTCGGCGTTGGAACGGGGCGGCAGCAGGGCGGCGGTGCTGACGTAGTTGACGAACAGCTTCCCGGGCCGGGCGACGGCCTTGCGGAACTGCGCCTCGATCTTGGGCCACTTCCCGAACGGCTCGGTCATGTAGTCGTCCTGGATGTCGAAGAGCTGCGGGTCGGCGTACCGGACGCCGCCCAGCCCGTCGGAGTCGGCCAGCAGGACGACCCGGCCGCGGGCCTGGCCCAGCGTCGGCAGGCCGGGCTCCAGCCGGAACAGCGGGCGGTAGCCCTTGGCGTCCAGATAGATTCCGAAGATCCGGCGGAACTCCTCGGCGGAGACCTCCGAGTACTCCTGCTTGACCCGCATCAGCACCGTTTCGGAGGGGTGCGCTGTGAGGAACGTCCGGCAGGAGTCGAGGACGTCGCCGAACATCAGCTCCTGGTAGAAGGCGCCGTGGTGGATCGCGAAGACGTCGTCGACGGCCCGGCAGCGGACGTCCAGGAACCGTATGCCGCTTGCCAGTTGGGCGTCGACGGTGGTGTTCTGGCAGGCGACCCACGGGCCGCCGTGGCGGGCGCCGGAGTCATGGGTGCCGGGGACGGTCAGCCGCTGGACGGGGGTGGCGTCGCCGAGCGCCGACATCCAGTCCTGTACGGAGAGCGTGCGGCGGCGACTGTGTTTCCGGGGCGCCGCCGCTGCCGTGAACTGCCCGCTGCCGGCGCCCGCCAGCACCCCGGCGGCGGACAGCCCCGCCGCGCCCCTGAGGAAACCCCGCCGATCCAGCCCCATGCCCCTGCCCCTCCGCCGAGTCCGTGTGCGACCGACCGCGCGCCCTGGAGCGCACGAACACACGATCGGGGCATCGAATCACATCGACGGAGGGCGGGGCAGCCGGATGTCAGTTCCGGACCGCGAGGGACAGTGCGAACCGGCCCGCGCTGTCCGTCCACCACTCCGTCAACTCCAGGCCGGCGGAGTGGAGTTCGGCCTGCACCCGGTCCTTCCGGAACTTCGCCGAGACCTCGGTCCGGACCTCCTCGCCGGCCGCGAACGGCACGGCCAGATCGATCCCCGGGATCTTCACGGTCAGTTCCTCGCGGGCCCGCAGTCGCATCTCGATCCATTCGCACTCCGGGTTCCAGAGCGCGACATGGTCGAAGTCCGCCGGGTCGAAGTCGCCGCCCAGCTCCCGGTTGATGACCTCCAGGACGTTCTTGTTGAAGGCGGCGGTCACCCCGCGCGCGTCGTCGTACGCGGCGACCAGCGTGGCCTCGTCCTTGACCAGGTCGGTGCCCAGCAGCAGGGCGTCGCCGGGGGAGAGCAGGTCGTGGACGGAGCGCAGGAAGTCCGCGCGCTCGTCCGGGAGCAGGTTGCCGATGGTGCCGCCGAGGAAGGCCAGCAGCCGGGGGCCGGGCGTCGGCGGCAGCGCGATGCCCTGCTGGAAGTCGGCGACCAGCGCGTGCACGGTGAGGCCCGGGTGCTCGGCGAGCAGTGCCTCGCCGGCCGCTCGCAGCGCCGACTCGCTGACGTCGATGGGGAGATAGGTGTCCAGATCGGTCAGTGCCCGCAGCAGATGGCGGGTCTTGTCGGACGAGCCGGAGCCCAGTTCGATGAGGGTGCGGGCGCGGGTGGCCGCGGCGATCCGGTCGGCGACGGCGAGCAGGATCTCGCGTTCGGCGCGGGTGGGGTAGTACTCGGGGAGCGTGGTGATCTCGTCGAACAGCTCGCTGCCGCGGGCGTCGTAGAACCACTTGGGCGGGAGCTGCTTGGGCGTGCCGGCCAGCCCTTGGGAGACGTCGGCGCGGAGCGCGGCGGCGGTGGCATCGGCGGGGAGGGTGCGGGTGATGCTGAGGGGGCTCACGTTGCGGGCTCCTTGAGCGGGGTGAGGTGGACGCCGGTGCGGGTGGCGCACAGCAGCGTGCGGTCGGGGACCTCGGTCCAGTGGGGGGAATCGTCGTAGGGCTCGGAGGCGACGACCCGGCCGCCGCCGGGAACGGCCAGGTGGCACAGGGTGTCGCCCCACGAGGTGGCGGCGATGGCGGTGCCGTCGGTCAGCAGCAGGTTGAGCCGGGAGCCGGGCGCGGCCCGCGCCACCGCCCGGACGGTGCCGGCCAGCGCCTCGCCCACGTCGTCGCCGAGCGCCAGCCGGTGCCGGACCAGCGCCCACAGGAACGCGGTGTCGCAGCGCGCCTGGAGGCGGAGCAGCTCCACGGCCGGCAGCTCGGCCGCCAGCGGGGCGAGCGTGTCCGGCCAGCCGGCCACCGCGCCGTTGTGGCTGAAGAGAAACCGGTCCGCGGCGAACGGCGCGGCTGCCGCCTCGGCGTCCGCGCCGGCCACGGTCGCGTCCCGTACGGCGGCGAGCAGCGCGCCGGTGCGGACCACCCGGGCCAGGTCCGGCAGCTGCTCGTCGGCCCAGATCGGCCCGGCCCGGCGGTAGCGGGCGGGAAGGGGGTCGCCGGGCGCGTACCAGCCGACGCCGAAGCCGTCCGCGTTGACCGTGCCGTGCCGCTGGCGGCGCGGCGCCCAGGACTGCCGGTAGAGCCCGTTCGGCGGTGCCAGCACGATCTGGCCGAACGGTATCTCCGGTCCCAGATACGCCATATGACGGCACATCAGAGAGTGCTCGGGGCGTCGGGGCCGGCGTCCCGGGCGGTGCGGAACCCGGCGAAGATCTGCCGCCGGATCGGCAGGTCCCAGTTGCGGAAGGTGCCCCGGCAGGCCACCGGGTCGACCGCGAAGGATCCGCCGCGCAGCACCTTGTACGCGCTGCCGAAGAACACCTCCGAGTACTCCCGGTAGGGGAAGGCCGCGAAGCCGGGGTAGGGGAGGAAGTCGCTCGCCGTCCACTCCCACACATCGCCGATCAACTGGTGTACGCCGAGCGGCGACTGGCCTTCCGGGTAGCTGCCCACCGGGGCCGGGCGCAGATGCCGCTGGCCGAGGTTGGCGTGCACCGGGGTCGGATCCTCGTCGCCCCACGGGTAGCGCATCGCCCGCCCGGTCGCCGGGTCGTGCCGGGCCGCCTTCTCCCATTCGGCCTCGGTGGGCAGCCGGCGTCCGGCCCAGCGCGCATAGGCGTCCGCCTCGTACCAACTGACGTGCAGCACCGGCTCGTCCGGCGGCACCGGCTCGGTCACCCCGAACCGGCGGCGCAGCCACTGGTTGCCCTCGCGCCGCCAGAACAGCGGGGCCCGCAGCCGGTGTTCGCGCACCTGCGCCCAGCCCTCCGGGGCCCACCAGCGCGGGTCCTCGTAGCCGCCGTCCTCGATGAAACGCTGGTAGGCGCCGTTGCCGACCGGGGCGGTGTCGAGCAGGAAGGCGGCCACCTCCCGGCGGTGCGCGGGCCGCTCGTTGTCCAGCGCCCAGGGCTCCGTGGAGGTGCCCATGGTGAACGGCCCGCCGGGTATGAGGACTTCGGACGGCAGCGAGATGCCGGGGGCCGCCGGGGGCTCCGGCGCGGTGAGCACGGCGGGCCCCTGACGGAGCTGATGAGTGATCAGCATCGTCTCGTCGTGCTGCTGTTCATGCTGCGCGATCATCCCGAAGGCGAAGCCGGAGTCCAGCAGCGGTCCGCCGTGCAGCGGGGTGCGCTCCAGGATGTCCAGCACCCGGCCGCGGACCTCGGCGACATAGCCGTGCGCCTCGGCGGGTCCCAGCAGCGGCAAGGTGGGGCGCTCGGCGCGCGGATGCTCGAAGGCGTCGTAGACCGAGTCGATGTCCGGGCGGAGCGCGTCCCGGCCGCCGACGGTGCGCAGCAGCCACTGCTCCTCTTGGTTGCCGATGTGGGCCAGGTCCCACACCAGCGGGGACATCAACGGGGAGTGCTGGGCGACGAGCTCGGGGTCCTCGACGCAGGTGGTCAGCAGGCGGGTGCGGTCGCGGGCGGCGAGCAGTGCCGCCGCCGCGCGCTCCCGGAGCGACTCGGAATCGGTGGTCACTGGCTGTCCTTCCCAAGGGCGAGACGGCTCTCGGCCGCGGTGCCGGGGGCACCGTCGTCGGCGTAGCCGTGGTCGGTAGGGCCGGTGGCGTCCGCGGCGTGGAGCGCGTCGAGATGGTCGTCCGCGGGGCACCGGCCGCGCGCCACGTAGCGCTCGGTGAACTCCGCGACCGCCGCGCGGACGCCGGCCGGGGCGCCCAGCCGGGGCAGCGCCTCCTGCGCCGCGGTGAAACAGGCCACCGCGGCGGTGTGCAGCTCGGGGTCGGTCAGCGCGCCCCGGGCCGCCCGCCGCCACAGCGGATTCCGCGGCGCGGGATGCGAACCCGCCGTCTCCGCGAGGGGTTTGACGATCCGGTAGGCGTGCTCGGACGCCTCCGGATCGTCGAACAGCGCCGCCGTGACGGCCAGCGGCACCATCCACCCGGCGTCGCCCGGCTGCGCGTCGATCATGCGCAGCTCCAGATGGCCGCGCGGCCGGACGGGCGGGAAGAGGGTGGTGACGTGGTAGTCGAGATCCTCCCGGGTCGGGGGCCGGGGCACGCCGGTGCGGATCCACTTGCGGAAGGTGAGGCCCTCCGGCGCGTCCCAGGGGCCGTCCGCGCTGCGGATGCACATCACCGGGGCGTCCAGCACATAGCGGGCCCACGCGGCGCGCGGGTCGGGACCCAGCGGCGGGGCGAGCGTCCGGCCCGGGTCGAGCTGCGACCAGACGACCTGGCGGGTGGTGCGGAAGCCGGTCGGGCACCCCTCGCTGACCGGCGAGTTGGCGAACGCGGCGGACAGCACCGCGCCCAGCAGATGCGCCAGCACCCACCGCCGGCCGAGCCCCAGCGGACCCGGCTCCTCGTACCCGGCGTCGACGCAGACCTGTACGGACGCGGTGGCGCACATCATGGAGCGCCCGGCCGGTCCCCAGCGGTCGAGATACGCCTCCATGGCGTCATAGCGCGGTTCGTTGAGGATCCGCCGGGGGGAGTGCCACGGATTGTGGCCATGGCCCGCGATGCCGAGGCCCAGGCCCCGCATCGTGGGCCGGACCTGTGCCAGATCGTCCGTGACGGACGCGACGCAGGCGCTGAGCGAGGTGGCGGGCAGCGAGCTGAGCTCCAGCTGGCCGCCGGGTTCGAAGCTGAGGGAGGAATGGAGGGGCAGGGCGCGCAGCGCGGCTGCCGCGGCGCGCATCCGGGACGGTTCGACCGGACATCGGGGGTTGCGCGCGTCATGGACCAGGAACTCGATCTCGACCCCGATGCGGCGCGGTGGTCCCGTTTTGAAACATATCCCGTGCAGGTGAGCCTCAAGTTCCGCTTCCGACGCTGCCGGCCGTACACGCATGGCTTCCTTCTCCCCTCCGGGGCGGCGGCTGGATTGCCGCCCTCCACCTAAGCCCCTGCGGGCGATGCGCTCAAGAGCGCCTACCGGTCGCCGGTGGCCCCGGTCCTGGGACCGGCCTGGTGAAGCGGGGGTTGGGCACGAAGAAACCCGTACGCCCGTTCGGGTGTCATGCGACCGCCGCCGGGAGGGCGACGGCCGCCCGCCCCGCGGTTACTGCCGGTACCCCGCCAGGAAGCGCCCGATCCGGCTGATCGCCGCGTCGAGGTCGTCCGCGTGCGGCAGGGTGAGGATCCGGAAGTGGTCCGGGCGCGGCCAGCTGAAGCCGGTGCCCTGGACGACCTGGATCTTCTCCCGCAGCAGCAGGTCGAGCACGAACTTCTCGTCGTCGTGGATCTTGTGCACGGCGGGGTCGAGGCGCGGGAACGCGTAGAGCGCGCCCCTGGGCTTCACGCAGGAGACGCCCGGGATCTCGTTCAGCCGCTCCCAGGCCCGGTCGCGCTGCTCGCGCAGCCGGCCGCCCGGCAGCACCAGGTCCCGGATGCTCTGCCGGCCGCCGAGCGCCGCCTGGATCGCGTACTGCGCCGGGGCGTTCGGACACAGCCGCATCGAGGCGAGGGTGCCCAGCCCCTCCAGATAGTCCGCGGCGTGCTCCTTGGGCCCGGAGACGACCAGCCAGCCGGAGCGGAACCCGGCCACCCGGTAGGACTTGGACAGCCCGCTGAAGGTCAGGCACACCAGGTCGGGTGCGAGGACGGCGGCGTGGTGGTGGACCTCGTCGTCGTACAGGATCCGGTCGTAGATCTCGTCCGCGAAGACCATCAGGTGGTGGCGGCGGGCCAGATCGAGCATGCCCTCCAGCAGCTCCCGCGGATAGACGGCGCCCGTCGGGTTGTTGGGGTTGATGATGACCATCGCCCGGGTCCGGTCGGTGATCTTCGAGGCGAGGTCGTCGAGGTCCGGCAGCCAGTCGGCGGACTCGTCGCAGAGGTAGTGCACCGCCTTGCCGCCGGCAAGGGTGGTGACCGCTGTCCAGAGGGGGAAGTCCGGCGCCGGGATCAGCACCTCGTCGCCGTCGTCGAGCAGCGCCTGGACGGCCATGGAGACCAGCTCCGAGACGCCGTTGCCGAGATAGACGTCATCGACGTCCACGTCCGGCAGCCCGGCGTCCTGATAGCGCTGGGCGACCGCCCGCCGGGCCGAGAGGATGCCGCGGGAATCCGTGTAGCCGTGTGCGCGGGAGAGGTTGCGCATCATGTCCTGGAGGATCTCTTCGGGGCATTCGAAGCCGAACAGCGCCGGATTGCCGGTGTTCAGCCGCAGCACGCTGTGGCCCGCCTCCTCCAGCGCGTTGGCGTGCTCGATCACCGGCCCGCGGATCTCGTAGCAGACGTCGGCCATCTTGCTGGACTGCTTGAACTGCATGCGGCGGCCTCCCGGTCTCTCGCCCGCCGCGTGGTGCGGCAGTGGTCGACACCGTACTTGGTTTTCCCAACTTTGAACTTGGAAAATCCAACCACATGTCTATCCTGGTGTCATGCCGCGCCGAAGCTATGACCAGTACTGCGCCATCGCCCGAGCCCTGGACGCCGTCGGCGACCGCTGGACTCTGCTGATCGTCCGGGAGCTCCTGGGCGGCTCCCGGCGCTACACGGACCTGCACGCCGACCTGCCCGGGGTCAGCACCGACATGCTCGCCTCCCGCCTCAAGGACATGGAGCGCGACGGCCTGCTCACCCGCCGCCGCCTCCCGCCGCCCGGCGCCGCCTACGTCTACGAACTCACCGCGCGCGGGCACGCCCTGCTCCCGGCCCTGACCGCCCTCGCCGACTGGGGCGCCCCCGCCCTCGGCGAGCAGCGCCCCACGGACGCGGTCCGCGCCCACTGGTTCGCCGTGCCGCTCATGGCGCGGCTGGCCCGGCACTTCGCGGACGGCGCGGTGCGCGTCATCGACGTCGCCCTGGACGAAGGCGCGTTCCACATCACCCTCGGCCCCCGCGGTGAGGAAGGGGAGCCCGCCACCCCCGCCTACGCCGACGGACCCGCCGAACTCCCCGACGTCCGCCTCGCCTTGGACGCCGCGACGTGCGCCGCCCTCGCGTACGATCGGCTCTCGCTCGCACAGGCCATCGACACCGGCCGTATCGCGCTCACGCACCCCGAAGGCCGGCCCGCGCCCGCACCGCTCGCCTGAGCCCTCGCCCCCTTCCCCCTCTGGAGGACGACCCCTTCATGACGACGCGCCCCCTGGCGGTCTTCGACCTGGACGGCACCCTCGCCGACAGCAGCCACCGGCAGCACCTGCTGCGCCGCAGGCCGCGCGACTGGACCGCCTTCTTCGCCGCCGCCACCGAGGACCCGCCCCTCCCCGAAGGCGTCGCCCTGGCCCTGCGCAGCACCGAGGACTGCGAGGTCGTCTACCTCACCGGCCGCCCCGAGCGCTGCCGCCGCGACACCCTCGCCTGGCTCGCCCGGCACGGCCTGCCCGAGGGCACGCTGTGGATGCGCCCCGACCGGGACCGCCGCCCGGCCCGGCAGACCAAGCTGGAAATCCTGCGCCGGATGGCCCGCGACCGTGAGATACGCCATCTCGTCGACGACGACGAACTGGTCTGCGACGCCTGTGAGGAGGCCGGCTTCCGGGTCGTCCGCGCGCGCTGGGCACCCCCGTCCGCGACGCTCCGGGAAGCCCAGCAGCGGTCCGGGCGGACCTGATGCCGGGGCCGGTCCCCTCCTTGCCCCGGCCCGCCGCGCCTGCCACCGTCAGGTGATGCGGCCGAACGGCGGACACCACCCCCAGCGGCGCCGGCCCGCTCGACAACACCCGCCACCGGACGCCCCGTTGGACCCGGCCCGCGAGCCGACCGGGGCCGTCCGGTGGAGCACCCATGACGTCGCCCTGCACCCCGACCGGGTCGTCAAACGCTTCCGGGTCGAGGAGGGGCCCGGCCCCTACGTACGCGAACGACGCGCGCTGACCCTGCTCGCCGGGCGCGCCCCCGGTGTGGCCCCCGTCCTGCTCGGCGCCCACGACCCGGTGGCTGCCGCCGACCCGCCGGCCCTGGAGATGTCCCGGCTCCCCGGCGTCCCGCTGCGCGGAAACCCGCTCGGGGAGCGGCAGTTGACCGCCTGGGCGCAGGCCGTGCGCACCGTCCACAGCGCGCTCCCGTCCGCCGAACTGGCGCGGCTGCCGCTGCGCCACGGCCACGAGCGGGAGACCGTCCGGCGGGTGCGCGCCTGGTATGCCCGGCTGCCGGACCGGCGGGCGGCCCCGGCCGTCCGCCGGGCGCTGCGGGCCGGAGCGGAGTGGCTCGATGGCTCCGGGCTCGGCGCGCCGGACGCGCCGCCCGGCATCCCGCCGGACGTCCCGGCCGTGTTCGGGGCCGGCGACGGCAACTCCGCCAACTACCTCTGGGACGGCCACCGCGTCCGGGTCGTCGACTTCGAGGAGTCCGGCCGCAGTGACCGGGCCTACGAGCTCGCCGAGATCGTCGAGCATGTCGCCTCCTGGGTGCCGTGCCCGTTCGATGCCGCCGCGTTCCTGCACCGCTTCCCGCTGACCCCCGCCGAGGCGGCCCGTCTCCGGGACTGCCGGACCCTGCTGGCGTTGGTCTGGGTCTTCCTGCTCGCGGACGACGACCCCGCGCACCCGAGGAACCCTCCCGGCACCGCCGAGCGGCAGGCCCGGCGGCTGCGGCGGCTGCTCGACGACGGGGCGTAGTCCGCGGCCCTCCGTTCGGGCGCGCTGATGGGGCGTCAGCGGGCGGGGCGGGTGAGGCTCGGGGCATGGAGCGAGCGTGGTGGGTGCGGGGGCGGGCCGGCGGTGCGGTGCTGCTGGCCGTGGCGCTGGTGGCGGGAGCGGTGCCGGCGGGCGGGGCGGTCCCGGCGCCCGGGCGGCGGCGGGTGATGTCGGCGTGGCTGCCGTTCTGGGGCGATGTCGACGGCGCCTACCGGGACGCGGTGGCACACGCCGGGCAGCTGCACACCGTGAGCCCCTTCTGGTACGAGACGACCTCGGAGCGCGCGGTCACCGGCCGGACCGGGGCGGTCCGGGCGGACCGGGTGGCGGGGCTGCACCGGGCCGGGATCGCCGTGGTGCCGACGGTGACCGAGACGCTGGACGCCGCGGCGATGGGGGAGTTGCTGCACGATCCGGTGCGGCGGCGGACCCATGCCGACGCGCTCGCGGCCGTGGCGGCGAGCCAGGGCTACGACGGCATCGACCTGGACTACGAGACGATGGCGGTGACCGGGGACGCGGCGGCCCGGGACCGGGTGCGGAGCGGCTACACCGCGCTGGTGGGCGAGGTGTGCACGCGGCTGCACCGCACCGGCAGGCGCTGCGTGGTGACGGTGATGCCGCAGGTCCGCGGGGCCGGCGCGGCCTTCGACTACCGGCGGCTGGGTGCGCTCGCCGACACCGTCCGCATCATGGGCTACGACCTGCACTGGTCGATGGGGGAGCCGGGCCCGCTGTCCTCGAAGGACTGGTACGAGGAGATCCTGCGCCAGGCCACGGCCACCGTGCCCCGGGACCGGATCGAGCTGGCCTTCCCCGGCTACGGGTGGGACTGGGTGCCGGGCAGCGGCCGGCGGGCCGGGCATGTGACGTGGAAGGAGGCCGAGGCGCTGCGCGAGCGGGTGGGGGCCGCGTACTGCTTCGACGAAGCGTCGGGCACCCCGCATTTCCGCTATGTGAAGGACGGCGAGGAGCACCAGGTCTGGTACCAGGACGCGCGCGGCGTGCGCGACCAGTTGCCGCTGCCGGCGAAGTACGGGGTGCGCGGGATCGGGCTATGGGCGCTCGGGTTCGAGGACCCGGGCGTCTGGGCGGCGTTCCGCGGCGAGCAGGCGTAGCGCGGCCTCGGACGGGGAGCCCTCCTCGGCGGTGTACATCAGCACACCCTGGCCGGAGCCGTCCGGGGTCTGCATCATCTCGAAGTCCAGCGTCAGCGCGCCGACCAGCGGATGGTGGAAGCGCTTGGTGCCGAAGGTGCAGTTGCTGACGGCGTGGCGCGGCCAGAGCGTGCTGAATTCGGTGCTCTTCATGGACAACTCGCCGATGAGCTCCGTCAGTTGCGGGTCGTCGGGGAACTTCCCCGCGGCCACCCGCAGGGCGGCGACGGCGCGGCGGGCCTCCTCGTCGCGTTCCGGGTAGAGCTCGCGGGTGTGCGGGTCGAGGAAGAACAGCCGCTGGGTGTTGGGGCGGGCCGGCGGGTGGGCGGGGCTGTCGAAGTCGAGGTGGCCGGCGAGCAGCGTGTGGCCGAGGCGGTTCCAGGCCAGCACCTCGAAGCGCGGGCCGAGGGCCACCGCGGGGACTCCGTCGAGGGCGGCGAGCAGTCGCCGGACGCCGGGCCGGGCCTTGTCGTGGCGTACCGCGGGGCGGCGGCGGGCCTGCGGCGGGCGGGACAGCTGGCGCAGATGGGCGCGCTCGTCGGGGCCCAGCCGGAGAGCGCGGGCCAGCGCGTCGAGCACTCCCTCGGAGGCGTTGTGGCTCTGACCCTGTTCGAGGCGGGTGTAGTAGGCCACGCTGACGCCGGCCAGCTGGGCCAGTTCCTCGCGCCGCAGGCCGGGGACCCGGCGGCGCGCCCCGTAGGAGACCAGGCCGACGTCCTCCGGCTGGAGCCGGGCGCGGCGGGTGCGCAGAAAGTCCCCCAGCTCGGTGGGGCCGGTGGCGGATGAGTCCATACCGGCCAGTCTCCGCCATCGGCCGGCGGGGAGCCTGCCCCTGCCAGTACCAGGATCGCGGGGTGGGCGGCCGGCGAAACCGGCGCGGCGGGTCGGCCAGGACTGTTCCGTCAGGGATACCGACCGCTTAGTATGCCCGTGGCGAGGGTCCGCTGCGACCCCGCACCAGCCGAATGACCGAGGTCTGTGGAGGCATCAGGTGAAGGCATGGCGCGTACACGCGAACGGCGAGCCGCGGGAGGTGATGCGGCCGGAGGAGGTGCCGGATCCGCAGCCGGGGCCGGGGCAGCTGCTGCTACGGGTCCGGGCCGCCAATGTGAACTTCCCGGACGCGCTGCTGTGCCGCGGCCAGTACCAGGTCCGGCCGCCGCTGCCGTTCACTCCGGGCGTGGAGATCTGCGGCGAGGTGCTGGCCGCGGGGGAGGGGGTGGCCGGCGCGGTCGGCACGCGGGTGCTGGCCCAACCGCCGCTGCCCGACGGCGGCTTCGCCGAGCTGGCGGTCGTCGACGCGGCCACGGTGCGCCCCGCCCCCGAAGCGCTGGACGACGCCGAGGCCGCCGCGCTGCACATCGGCTACCAGACCGGCTGGTTCGGACTGCACCGCCGGGCCCGGATCCAGGCGGGCGAGACGCTGCTGGTGCACGCCGCGGCCGGCGGGGTCGGCAGCGCCGCCGTGCAGCTCGGCAGGGCCGCCGGCGCGCGCGTCATCGGCGTCGTCGGCGGCGCGGAAAAGGCGCGTACCGCACGGGAGTTGGGCTGCGACGTGGTGCTCGACCGGCGCTGTGACGACATCATCGCGGGGGTGAAGGAGGCCACCGGCGGGCGGGGCGCGGACGTCGTCTACGACCCGGTCGGCGGCGACGCGTACACGCAGTCCGCCAAGTGCATCGCGTTCGAGGGCCGGATCATCGTCGTCGGTTTCGCCAGCGGCGTCATCCCCACCCCCGCCCTCAACCACGCCCTGGTCAAGAACTACACCGTCCTGGGCCTGCACTGGGGCCTCTACAACACCAAGGCCCCGGCCGCCGTCGACGCCTGCCACGACGAGCTCGCCAAACTCGCGGCCCAGGGGGCGGTCAAGCCGCTGATCGGCGGCCGGGTGCCGCTGGCGGGCGCCGCCGAGGCCGTCCAGCGGGTCGCCGACGGCGACTCCGTCGGCCGCCTCGTGGTGGTCCCCGGAATGGAGGAGACACGATGACCGACGCCGCCGAACTGCGCCGGCGCACCGCCGAGTTGCTGGCCGCCCATCCTCCGGCCGGCACCGAGCGCCTGGACTTCCTGCGGGCCCGTTTCGACGCCGGGCTGGCCTGGGTCCACTTCCCCGAAGGGCTCGGCGGGCTGGACGCCCCGCGTGCCCTCCAGGCGGTCGTGGACGCGGAGCTGGACGCCGCCGGAGCCCCCGGGAACGACCCCGGCCGGATCGGCATCGGCCTCGGCATGGCCGCGCCCACCATCCTGCGCTACGGCACCGACGAGCAGCGGCGGCGCTTCCTGCGCCCGCTGTGGACCGGCGAGGAGGTGTGGTGCCAGCTCTTCAGCGAGCCCGGTGCCGGCTCCGACCTGGCGGCGCTCGCGACCCGGGCGGTACGCGAGGGGGACGACTGGATCGTCGACGGGCAGAAGGTGTGGACCTCCAGCGCACATCTGGCGCGCTGGGCGATCCTGATCGCGCGCACCGACCCCGACGTGCCCAAGCACCGCGGCATCAGCTACTTCGTCTGCGATATGACCGATCCGGGCGTCGAAGTGCGCCCACTGCGGCAGATCACCGGCGAGGCCGAGTTCAACGAGGTGTTCCTGACCGGGGTGCGCATCCCCGACGCGCACCGGCTCGGCGAGGTCGGCGAGGGCTGGCGGGTCGCCCAGACCACGCTGATGAACGAGCGGGTCGCCATCGGCGGCGTCCGGACCCCGCGCGAGGGCGGAATGATCGGCGTCGCCGCCGCCGACTGGCGGGCCCGCCCCGAACTGCGCACCCACGACCTGCACCGGCGGCTGCTGACGCTCTGGGTGGAGGCCGAGGTCGCCCGGCTGACCGGCGAGCGGCTGCGCCAGCAGCTCTCCCCCACTCTCGACTCCGTTCGAGCGGGAGGTGCCCCCGCGGGCCAGCCCGGCCCCGAGGGCAGCGGGATGAAGCTGGCCTTCGCCCGGCTCGCCCAGCAGATCAGCGGCTGGGAGGTGGAGTTCCTGGCCGAGGACGGGCTGGTCTACGACGACTGGACGCTGCGGCGCCCCGAAGGCGTCGACTTCACCGGCCGCGAGGCGGGCTACCGCTATCTGCGCGCCAAGGGGAACTCCATCGAAGGAGGCACCTCCGAAGTGCTGCTCAACATCGTCGCCGAGCGCGTGCTGGGCCTGCCGCCCGAGCCGCGTACCGACAAGGACGTCGCGTGGAAGGACCTCCCCCGATGACCACCGCCACCGAAATGCCGGACCCCGACCTCCTCTACACCGACGAGGAGGAGGCCCTGCGCGCCGCGGTCCGCGCCCTGCTCGCCGACCGCTGCGATCCGGCAACCGTGCTCGCCGGCGCGGAGTCGGGCCGGCCGTACGACCCGGAGCTGTGGCGGGCGCTCGCCACGGACATCGGCACCGCGGGGCTGCTGGTCCCGGAGAAGCTCGGCGGAGCGGGCGCGAGCGCCCGCGAGGCCGCCGTCGTCCTGGAGGAGCTGGGCCGCGCGGTCGCACCGGTGCCGTATCTGACCGGTGCGGTGAGCGCGGTCAGTGCGTTGCTGGGCTGCGATCCGTCCCAGGAGGCGGTCGCCGTGCCGCTGGCCGCGCTGGCGGCGGGCAGCGGCACCGGCGTGCTCGCCGTTCCGCTGCCGGCCGCGCCCGGCGGGAGTGCCGCACCGACCGTACGGGCCGACGGCACCGGCGCGCTGACCGGCCGGGTCGGCTCGGTCGCCGACGCGGCGGGCGCCGGACTCCTGCTCGTACCGGCCGACGGGCCCGGCGGCCCGGCGCTCTACGCGGTCGACGCCGACGCGGCGGGCGTGCGGACCGAGGCCGTCACCCCGCTCGACCTCACCCGCCCCCTCGCGCACCTCACCTTCGACCGGGCCCCCGGACGCCTGCTGGCCACCGGCGACCGGGCGAGGACCGCGGTGGACCGCGCGCTGCTCACCGGGGCGGGGCTGCTCGCCTCGGAACAGCTCGGGATCGCCGAGTGGTGCCTGACCGAGACCGTGCGGCACACCGCCGAGCGCACCCAGTTCGGCCGCCCGGTCGGCTCGTTCCAGGCGCTCAAGCACCGGATGGCCGCGCTGTGGCTGGAGGTCGCCTCGGCCCGCGCCGCCGCCCGCAATGCCGCCGACGCGCTGGCGAGCGGCAGTCCCGACGCCCCGGTGGCGGTCGCGGTGGCCCAGGCGTACTGCGCGCCGGTGGCGGTGCACGCCGCCGAGGAGTGCATCCAGCTGCACGGCGGCATCGGCATGACCTGGGAGCACCCGGCGCATCTCTTCCTCAAGCGTGCCAAGAGCGATGAGATCGCCCTCGGCACGCCGGGGCGGCACCGGGACGCGCTGGCCGGACTGGTCGATCTGGCCGCCCCGTAGCCGGCGTCGGGAGGTGTCGGATCCGCCGCGCCGCCACCGGCCCCGTCGGCGCCGCGGCGGATCCGACGGGCCGGTGACGCAGCCCAGTTGGCGCCCCGGCCCGGCTGGCCCCGGCCCGGTCGGCGGTCGGCTCATTCGGTGACGGCGAACGGCTTGCTGAAGGCGTGGACCGCGCCGTTGCCGGAGACCACCTCCAGGGAGTACGCCGGGCCCGGCCGCACCCGCGGCAGGGTCACGATCGCCTCGCCGGCCGCCGCGGACCCGGCCCGCGGCGAGACCCGCGCCAGCCGCTGGGCGCGACCGCGGCCCGCGGCGGAGCTCAGCCAGACGTCCACGTCGGTGCCGGTGGTGTTCGTCCAGTCCACCGGGAAGCTGCCGTGCGCCCGGAGGCTGATCGGGCCGGTGGGGGCGGTGACCCGGATCCACCCGGCCTGCCGGAGCGGTGCGGGCGGCCGTGGCCCGGGGGCGCGGGCCGCGGTCGCGGCCAGCGCGGTGGTCGCGGCACGCGCGGCCGAGTCGCCCTGGACGGTGGCGGTGACGTCGGTGAGAGCGGCGCTCGCCGGGGTGGGGGGCGGGGGCCCGATGCTCGGGGAGTCGAGGTGGTGCGAGGGGGCGAGTTTGAGAACCAGCGTGCAGCCGACAGCGGTGGCGGCGACGGCGATGGCGAGGGAATTGGCCATCTCGGCGGCCCTGCCCATGGTGTCCTCCTTTGCTCGGGGGAGGGACGAGCCGGAACATCCCCGGTGACCTTGATCATCAAAAACGGCACGCGGAGCGACCACCCGGCTGGTCAGCTCCCGCGCGACAGGGCCGGTGAGGGCGGTGCATACTGCGCCGCCGGACGGCCGTTCCCGGTGTGGATTCCGCAAACATCGGAGGGTGTCCTGAAAGTGCGGTTCGGGTAGCGTCGAATCCATGAAGACCGCAACCCGTCGTGTGCTGATCGGACCGGTTCTCCTGCTGCTGGCCGCTCTGCTGGCGATGGCCGCTGTGGCCGCGCCGGGTGCGTATGCCGCAGGTGGGCTGGACGCGGCGGCGGCTGTGCTGCGGAAGGGACCCGTCTACGTGGACCCCCGCGCCTCGGGTCAGTTTCCGGCCAGTCAGGCGGACGCCCTCACCAAGAAGATCAAGGACTCCGGCAAGCCGGTCTTCGTCGCCGTACTGCCCCGCACCTCCGACTACCAGCCCCGGACGCTGCTCCAGGACCTGCGCACCAAGGTCGGCATCAGCGGTGTCTACGCGGTCGAGTTCGGCGACCGCTTCAACGCCGGCGCCGACCCCCGGGTCATGCCGCGCAGCGCCGTCCAGAACCTCGTCGGCGCCGTCAACCGCTCCTCGTACCCGACCGTCGCCGAGCGCCTCAACAGCTTCGTCGACACGGCGGCCGGCGAGGCGCGCGGTCACGCCCCGTCCTCCTGGGGCAGCACCGGCGGCGCCGGCTTCGACACCGGCACCGCGATCGGCATCGGTGCGCTGATCGTGATCGGGGGCGGCGGTGCCTACGCCATCACCCGCCGCAACCGCCGCAGGCGGGCCGAGGAGGAGCGCGCCGCCCTCGAAGAGCTGCGGGTGGTGGTCGACGAGGACATCACCGCCTTCGGCGAGGAGCTGGACCGGCTCGACTTCGACCCCGGCGAGCCCGGCGCCGACGACGCGATGCGCGCCGACTACGCCCACGCCCTGGACGCCTACGAGGACGCCAAGTCGGCGATGGCCGCGGCCGAGCACCCGCGCGACGTGCAGGCCGTCACCAGGGCGCTGGAGGACGGACGCTTCTCGCTCGCCACGCTGGCCGCCCGCCGCGAGGGCAAGCCGGTGCCCGAGCGCCGGCCGCCGTGCTTCTTCGACCCGCGGCACGGCCCGTCCGCCGTCGACGTGGCCTGGGCCCCGTCCGGCGGCGCCGAGCGCACCGTCCCGGTCTGCGCCGCGGACAAGGCCCGCCTGGACGAGGGCCGCGAGCCGCTGGCGCGCACGGTCCGCACCCCGCAGGGCGACCGCCCCTACTGGGACGCGGGCCCGGCCTACGCCCCCTGGGCCGGCGGCTACTTCGGCAGCGGGCTGCTCCCCGGACTCCTGGTCGGCACCGTGCTCGGCCACATGATGATGTCCACGCCCGCCTACGGCGCCGACTTCGGCGGCTACCAGGGCGCCGACGGCGGCGATGTCACCGGCGCCGATTTCAACCCCGACGACTTCGGCGGCGGGTTCGGCGACGGCGGGTTCGGAGGCGGCGACGGGGGCTTCGGCGGCGACTTCTGACCCGGCACCGCGCCAGGGCCCGGCACCGCGCCAGGGCCCGGCACCGCGCCAGGGCCCGGCACCGCGCCAGGGCCCGGCTCCGTTCCAGGGGCCGGGCTCCTCGTATGCCCCGGGAGGGCAGCCGCCAACCGGCAGCCGCTAACGGGCCGCCGCCGCACCGGAGTTGGCCGTCACCGCCCGCTTGGCGCCCAGGAAGCGCGCATAGCGAGGCCGGGCCGCGAAGTCGGCATAGCGCCACACCGCCGGCCGGCCCACCTCCCGGCACAGGTGCAGCACCTGGTCGGGGCCCAGGTGGACGCCCAGGTGGGCGCCGTATCCCGGTGGCCGGTCCGCGACCGGTCCGGCGTCGAAGAGGACCAGGTCCAGCGGGCGCGGAGGGTCGGCCCGCCGGGTTGCGCGCCGGTCCGCCCACAGCTCGGCCGAGCGCAACGGGGGGATCAGCAGGCCGAAGTGGTACAGGACGGCATAGGCGTACCGCTGGCAGTTGGCGCCGCCGGTGAGGCCGGCGGGCCCGTCCGCCGTGTGTGACGGGCATTCAGGTGGCGCCGCTCCCGGATGGCGGGCGCCCGAGTAGGCGACGTTGCGCAGCGCCCCGGGCAGTGCGTCGAACGCGACCGGGCCGTGGACGGCGGGGACTTGGGGACGGGGGTGGGACGTCACCGGGCCATCATGCAGGTGCTCTCTCCCGTGCCGCCTGTCGCGGGGTCGAGGAGTCTGGGGGCCTGAGCCCGGCCGGATCCGACGTGTACTCGACACCGCGAGGAGATCCCCGATGGAACGCCGCTTTCGCAAGGCCGCTCTCTGGAGTGCGGCCGTGGTCGCCATGGTGGCGGCCGTCGCCCCGCACAGTCCGGCGGACGCCGTGCCGCAGCCCGACCCCAGTCCCCAGCCCTCCCAGCGCAGCATGCTCGACGCGATGCGCCGCGACCTGGGGCTGACGCCGGCTCAGGCACGGACCCGGATCGCGCAGGAGGCCGAGGCGCAGCACACGGCCCTCGCGGTGCGCCGGGCGCTGTCCGTACCGCCCGCCGGGATGTGGTTCGACAAGGAGACCGGCAAGCTCGTCGTCGCGGTCACCGGCCCCGCCGACGTCCGCCGCGTGCGGGCCGTGGGCGCGGTGCCCAAGGTCGTCCGGCACAGCCGGGCCACGCTCAACGGGGTGGTGCGGCAGATCGCCGAGCGCGCCGGCCGCGGCGTACCGGGCGTCACCGGCTGGGGCGTGGACGAGCGGGCCAACGGGGTCGTGGTGCGGGTCGACCGCGCGTCGCGGACCAAGCGGACCGCCGGCTTCGAAAGCGCGGTGCGGCAGGTCGCGGTGCGCTCGCGGGTCCCGGTCACCCTCGAGCGCAGCGACCAGGCGCCGCGCCAGCAGAGCGGCACGGTCGTCGGCGGCCAGCGCTGGATGCCGGGCACCGAAGGCATCTGCTCCATCGGCTTCTCGGTGACCGGTCCGGGCAGCTACCGGGGCTTTCTGACGGCGGGCCACTGCACCCTGAAGCCCGATCTGCCGGCGTACGGCAAGGACGGCAGCCTGATGGGGACTTCGAACGAGGGAGGGGCGCACAGCGTCAACGGGAGCGAGGGCGACTTCGGGCTGGTCACGGTCAACCAGCCGGACTGGAAGCTGAGTTCGGCGGTGGCGGGCCAGGGCGGCAGTCCGGTTCCGGTCACCGGCTCCCAGGAGGGCATCGTCGGGACGTCGATCTGCCACTCGGGCCAGACCAGCGGCTGGCGCTGCGGCGAGATCACCCGCACCGGGCAGACCGTGGACTACGGCACCGCCGTCGTCAACGGTCTGTCCTTCACCAACGCCTGCTCGGCGGCCGGGGATTCGGGCGGTTCGTACGTCACCCAGCCCGGTGCCCCGAAGGCCGTCGGGGTGCACTCCGGCGGCGGCGCCGCGACCTGCAAGACCGGCGGGGACACCGTCACCATCTTCCAGCCGATCGAGCCGGCGCTGGAGAAGTGGGATCTGCGGCTGGTGACCGGCACCCCGTGAGCCCCGGACCGGGGCGGTCCACGGTGGCCACCAGGACCGATTCATGGCCATGCCTTTACGTACTGTTTAATAGCAGCTGCTCAATTGCGAGCAATGCGCAATAACAGTCGATCTTCAAAGGGGTGTGGGCATGACGGCCCGGTCCATACGGGGTGCGGTCGCCGCGGCGACGGCGGCCACCATGGCGCTCGCGGCAACGGCCTGCGCGGCACCGGGCGGCGGTCGGGGCGCCGGCAGGGCCGCGGACACCGCGGTCGTCGGGATCGCCCACGAGCCGGAGACGCTCAGCCCGCTGCTGGGCTACGGCAAGGACGGCAACTCCAAGATCTTCGACGGACTGCTCACCCACGACGCCGGGATGACGCTCAGGCCCGCCCTCGCCGCCGCGCTCCCCAAGGTCACCGACGGCGGGACGACCTACACCTACCCGCTCCGCCGCGGCGTCACCTTCAGCGACGGCACGCCCTTCACCGCCGACGACGTGGTCTTCACCTACGACACCATCCTCGACGCGAAGACCGACAACGCCTCCAAGGCCGAACTGGACGCCATCGAGAAGGTCGAGAAGAAGGACGACCGGACCGTCGCCTTCCATCTCAAGTACCCCTACGCGCCGTTCGCCGAGCGCACCGTCCTGCCCATCGCCCCCCGGCACATCGCCGGCAGGCAGGACGTCAACACCGGCTCCTTCACCACCAGACCGATCGGCACCGGGCCGTACGTCCTCACCGGCTGGTCCAAGGGCGAGAAGCTCACCTTCACCGCCAACCCCCGCTACTGGGGCGGTGCGCCCAAGGTGAAGCACCTCACCATGGCGATCGTCAAGGACGACGACATCCGCGCCACCCGGCTGCGCTCCGGCGACCTCGACGGCGCCGTCCTGCCGCCCGACCTCGCCGCCACCTTCAAGGCCGGCAGCGGCCGGAAGACCCTGGCCGCCAGGACCTACGACTACCGCAACGTCACCCTGCCCGGCGCCAACCCGGTCACCGGCGACCGGGCCGTACGCCGCGCACTGGACCTCGCGGTGGACCGCCGGGCCATGGTCGAGGGCATCCTGAGCGGCGCCGGCAAGCCCGCCTACGGGCCGGTGCCCACCGACAGCCCGTGGTTCGCCAAGGGCACCGAGCGCCCGTACGACTTCGCGAAGGCGCAGCGCATCCTCGACGACGCGGGCTGGAAGCAGGGCGGCGACGGCATCCGGGAGAAGGACGGCCGCCGCGCCTCCTTCACCCTCTGGTACCTCTCCGGCGACAAGCTCCGCCAGGAGCACGCGCTGGCCTTCGCCTCGGACGCCAAGAAGGCCGGCATCGAGGCCAGGGTCGAGTCCGGCACCTGGGAAGCCATCGAGCCGAACATGAAGCAGGACGCGGTGCTCGCCGGCGGCGGCAGCCCCGCCGACCCCGACTTCGACCAGTACCTGCTGCTGCACTCCTCGCTCGCCGGAGACGGCTTCAACAACATGTCGCGGTACGCCGATCCGACCGTCGACGAGCAGCTGGTCGCGGCCCGCCGCACCGACGACCGGGGCGCCCGCAAGGCGGCCTACGACACCGTCCAGCGGCGGCTGGCCGACGACCCGGCCTACATCTTCCTCACCCACGTCGACCACCTCTACGTCGTCGCCGGCCGCTGGCAGGGCCTGACCACCCAGGTCGAGCCGCACGACCACGGGCTGGCCTCCGGCCCCTGGTGGAACGTAGAGGACTGGCAGCCCGCCACGTGACCGGACTCCCGCACTCCCGGTTCCGCTCACGCGGGGGGACCGCCGTCCTGCCGGCCTCGCCGCCCTGGGGGCCGATGGCACGGATGGCGGCACGGCGGGCGCTGCTCGCGGTGCCGGTCCTGCTCGCCGTCACCCTCGGGGTGTTCGCGATCGCCGCGGCCTCGCCCTTCGACCCGGTGCAGGCGTACGCGGGCACCGCCGGGCTGACCGCCTCACAGGAGAACCTCGACCAGCTCCGGCACAACCTCGGCGCCGACCGCCCGCTGCCCGCCCGCTGGTGGGACTGGCTCACCGGCGCCCTCACCGGCGACCTCGGCGACTCGGCCTCGCTGCGCGCCCCGGTCTCCCAGGTCATCGGCGAACGCATCGGCTGGTCGGTGCTGCTCTGCGCCCTCGCCTTCGCGTTCGCCGTGCTCGCCGGCACCCTCCTCGGCGTGCTGGCCGCCCGGCGCCGCGGCGGTCTGCTCGACCGCGCGGTCACCGCCGCCGCCTACACCCTGGAAGCCGCGCCGCCGTTCTGGCTCGGACTCCTCGCCGTCTGGCTGGGCGCGATCGAACTGGGCGTGCTGCCGCCCGGCGGACTCACCGACACCGGCAGCGACGTCGCCACCGCGGGCCAGATCACCCGCCATGCGCTGCTGCCCGCGCTGGTGCTGGCCGTCTCCCAGCTCCCGTGGTTCGTGCTCTACGTACGGCAGGGCGTCGGCGACGCGCTGGACGAGGACCCGGTACGCGGCGCCCGGGCGCGCGGGCTGCGGGAGCGGACCGTACTGCTCCGGCACGCGCTGCGCTCCGGCCTGCTGCCCGTGCTGACCCTCATCGGCTCCCGGGTCCCGGAACTGATCACCGGTGCGCTGCTGGTCGAGACCGTCTTCAGCTGGCCGGGCATCGCCGCCGCCACCGTCCAGGCGGCCACCGGTGTGGACTTCCCGCTGCTGGCCGCACTGACGGTGCTCGCCACCGCCGCCGTGCTGGTGGGCAATCTGCTCTCCGACCTGCTGTACGGACTGGCCGACCCGAGGGTGGGGTTCGATGGCTGATGCCGGCAACTCCCTTGAAACGTACGGTGGTTGGCGTGACGCACCGGGCGCGGGGCGCGCGGCCGGCAGCCGTACGGGGCGGGCCCTGCGGGTGTGGGTCTGCGCCGGGCTGCTGGTGCTCATCGTCCTCGCCGTCCTTGTCGTCCCGCCGCTCCTCCCCCTGGACCAGCAGGCGGTGGACCTGGCCGCCAAGCTCCAACCCCCGTCCCCGGCACATCCGTTCGGCACCGACGAGGTCGGGCGCGATCTGCTGCTGCGGTGTGTCCACGGGCTGCGCGTGTCGCTGCTGGTCGGGGTGGTCGCGGCGCTGGCCGCCACCGTCCTCGGCACCGCCGTCGGCGCGCTGGCCGGCGCCCTCGGCGGCTGGTCCGACCGCGCCGTGATGCGCCTGGTCGACCTGTTCTCCTCTGTGCCGCATCTGCTGCTGGGCATCTTCATCGTGGCGATGTTCCGGCCCGGCGTCTGGCCGGTGATCGTCTCGGTGGCGCTGACGCACTGGCTGTCGACCGCGCGCATCGTCCGCGCCGAGCTGCTCTCGCTGCGCTCCCGGCCGTATCTCGACGCCGCGCTCACCGGCGGTGCCTCCCGCCGGCGGGTGGCGGTCCGTCATCTCCTGCCCGCCGTACTGCCGCAGGCCGGACTCGCCGCCGTCCTCATGGTCCCGCACGCCATCTGGCACGAGTCCGCGCTCTCGTTCCTGGGCCTGGGGCTGCCCGCCCACGAGGCGAGCCTGGGCAGCATGGCCAACGCCGCCCGCGGCTCCCTGCTGGCCGGCGCCTGGTGGCCCACACTCTTCCCCGGCCTGTTCATCATCGTCCCCACCCTCGCCGTCGCGGGCCTGGCCGGCGCCTGGCGGGAGCGGACCAACCCGCGCCGCCGTTCGGAGCTGATGCTGTGACCGCCACCCATCCCGGTCCCGCCGGCAGCCGGCCCGTGCTGTCCGTCCGCGGGCTGTCCGTCCGCTTCCGGATGCCCGGCGGCCGGTCGGTCGCCGCGGTCACCGATGTCACCTTCGCGATGGCGCCGGGGGAGTGCCTGGCCCTGGTCGGGGAGAGCGGCTGCGGCAAGTCCGTGCTGGCCTCGGCGCTGCTGGGACTGCTGCCCGGCAACGCGCAGACGGCCGGTAGGGCGCTGCTCGCCGCCGGCTCCGCGGAGACCGAGCTGCTGACCGCGTCCGAGGCCGAGCTGGCCCGGTCGGTCCGCGGCCGGCGCATCGGCCTCGTACCGCAGAGCCCGGCCGCGCACCTCACCCCCGTACGCACGGTGCGCTCCCAACTGGAGGAGACCGTGAAGGAGTTGACCGGCATCACGCGGCGGGCGGAGCTGCGGGCGGCGGCGGAGCGGGCCGCCGGGCGCGCCGCCTTCCCGCCGGACCACCTCGACCGCCACCCCCACCAGCTCTCCGGCGGCCTGGCCCAGCGCGCCGCGACCGCGCTGGCGCTGGTCGGCGACGCGCCGCTGCTGCTCGCCGACGAGCCGACCACCGGCCTGGACCGCCCGCTGGTGGACCGTACGGTCGACGAGCTCAAGCGGCACCTCGGCGGCGACCGCGCACTGCTGATGATCACTCACGACCTGGAGGCGGCCGAGCGGATCGCCGACCGGGTCGCCGTGATGTACGCCGGCCGGATCGTCGAACTCACCGACGCACCGCGGTTCTTCGGCGCCCCAGGACCGCGGCACCCCTACGCCCGCGGGCTGCTCGACGCGCTGCCCGGCCGCGCCTTCGCCCCCCTCCCGGGCATGCCGCCCGAACTCGGCGCGCTGCCGGACGGCTGCGCCTTCGCCGCCCGCTGCGACCGGGCCACCGCCACCTGCACGACGGTCCCCGAACTGCACGACGGCGTCGCCTGCCACCACCAGGTCACGGCGGGAAAGGACGCCCGGCATGCTTGAACTGTGCGACATCACGGCCGGATACGACCGCCGGACCCCGGTCGTCCGCGGAATCTCGCTGACCGTCGCCCCCGGGGAGGCGGTCGGGCTGCTGGGCCCCAGCGGCTGCGGCAAGTCCACCCTCGCCCGGGTCGCGGCGCTGCTGCACCGGCCCGACGCCGGCACCGTGATCCTGGACGGCGAGCCCGCCCGGCGCTGGCGGCACCGCGCACCGCGGGACCTGCGTACCGCCTTCGGTGTCCTGTTCCAGCAGCCCCGGCTCTCCGCCGACCCCCGCCTGCGCCTCGCCGAACTGATCGCCGAGCCGTTGCGCGCCACCGGCCGCCGGCGCGAGATCCCGGCCCGGGTGGGGGAGTTGGCGGACCGGGTCGGCCTCGGGCCGGAGCTGCTCGCCCGCCGTCCGCACGAGGTCAGCGACGGCCAGCTGCAACGCGCCTGCCTGGCCCGCGCCCTGGTGCTGCGGCCGCCCTGGCTGATCTGCGACGAGATGACCGCGATGCTGGACGCCTCCACCACCGCGGCGCTGGTGGCGGTCGTCGAGTCGTACCGCCGGGAGAGCGGCGCCGGACTCCTGGCGGTCGGCCATGACCGCACCCTCCTTACGCGCTGGTGCGACCGGACGGTCCGCTGGGCCGAGTTGGGCGGCTCCGCGGAAAGGCCCCGCACCCGTTGATCGCCGCCGCCTACGATGGCAACCCGGGAAGCAGGGATCGGGAATCCAGGGAAGCGGGAGAGATCGTGGCGGACGGGGTCGAGGCAGTGGTGGAAGCGGACGGGATCGTGGCGGTACGGGCAGCCGAGCCGTTCACCGTGCCCGTCGTCGTCCGGGGCTACGAGACCGACACTCAGGGCCATCTCAACCAGAGCGTCTACCTCCAGTACGCCGAGCACGCCCGCTGGTCGCTGCTCCAGGCGAGCGGCATCGGGCAGAGCGCCATGGTGGCCACCGGCATCGGCCCGGTGACCATCGAGACCACCATCCGCTACCGGCGCGAACTGCGGGCCGGCGACGAGGTAGAGGTGAGTGCCGCGATCGTCTGGGGCGAGGGCAGGACCTTCGTCTTCGAGCAGACCGTGCGCAGGACGGACGGCACGGTGGCCGCCGAGATCAGCGCCGTCTGCGGGCTGCTGGACCTCACCGAGCGCAAGCTGGTCAAGGACCCCGGGGCGGCGCTGCGCGCACTGGCCGACGACCCGTCACCGCTCGGCCTGTCCGCGGAGTGAGCTGACCGAGGGGGACGCACCCCGCGGCTCCCCGTGTCAGGACGCCCCGCGCGCCGGCACCACCAGCACCTCCGTGCCGCCCGCCCGCACCGCCCGTACCTGCTCCGCCGGGAGTCCGTCGTCGACGATCAGCAGGTCGAAGTCGGTCAGCGGCGCCAGCGCGTACAGCCCGTCCTTGGCGAACTTGGTGTGGTCGGCCACCAGCACCCGCCGCGCCGCGCTCTCCATCATGGCCCGCTTGACCTGCACGGTCTCCGGCGAGGTGTGGTAGCAGCGGCCGTTGGTGACGGCCGTGGTGGACAGGAACAGCACATCGGCGCGGTAGGCCCGTACGGCGTCCGCGGTGTGCAGCCCCATGAAGGCGTCATACGCCGGGAAGTACGCCCCGCCGAGCGTGATCAGCGAGATGCCGGGCTCCTTGGCGAGCGTGGTGACGGCCGGCAGCGAGTTGGTGATCACGGTCAGCGGGGTGTGCTCGGCGGCCTGGTGCGCCAGCAGCAGACAGGTGGTGCTGTCGTCGAGCAGCACCGTCTGCCCAGGGACCAGCAGCCCTGCGGCGGCCCGCGCCAGCAGCTGCTTGGTCGCCGCCATGGTCGCCATCCGCTCCGCCACGCTGCCGTGGAACTGCGCCGACGGCAGCCCGGTCGCCCCGCCCCGCACTTTGCGAAGCCAGCCCTGCGCCTGGAGCGCGTCCAGATCCCGGTGGGCCGTCATCAGGCTGATCCCGAACTCCGCCGCGAGGTCCGAGGTCCGGACGAACCCGCGGGCGATCACGCTCTCCCGTATCCGGCGCCGCCGTTCCTCCTGCGCCTCGACCCGGTCCATCGCCCCGTTCCTTCCCGCCGCGGTACGGCACACCGCACTTCCGGCACGGCCCGCCCGCGTGAACTCGCCACGTTATGTTCGCACCGATTTAACACGGCGCCCGCGGTCGAGCGCACTGCGGATGCCGGTTCCGCCCCGACGCAACACGGCAGGTCGCCGCCCCGATGCGAAGATTCCGGCCACCCTTGACGGCCCTTTTGCGCCAGCGGTTGCATCACTGCGTCCTCCACCGGCCGCCGCCGAAACCCGCCGCTGAACCCGCCGCAGAAAGGGGAGCTTCGATGACGAACCCTCCTCCGCGTTCGCCGATCACACGCCGGGCACCGATCACCCGTCTCGGCATCCCGCCCACCCTCGCCTGGGGCTACCTCGGGCTGCTCCTCTTCATGGTCGGAGACGGAGTCGAGTCCGGCTACCTCTCGCCGTACCTCATCGACCGGGGCATCCCCGAGTCCCTGGTCGCCGTCCTGTTCACCGTCTACGGCATCGCCGCCGCCCTCGCCGCCTGGCTCTCCGGCGTGCTCGCCGACCTGTGGGGCCCGCGCCGGGTGATGTGGACCGGCCTCGCCATCTGGACCGTCTTCCAACTGCTCTTCCTGGGCGCCGCCATCCCGGCGTCCAGCTATCCGCTGATGCTCCTCGGCTACGGCCTCCGCGGGCTGGGGTATCCGCTGTTCGCCTACGGGTTCCTGGTCTGGATCGCCGGCGTCGCGCCCCGGGCGCGGCTGGGCACGGCCATGGGCTGGTTCTGGTTCGCGTTCACCGGCGGGCTGCCGACGCTCGGTTCCCTCGTCGCCAGCGGGCTGATCCCGCACATCGGCGCCTACGCCACGCTGTGGGCGGCGCTGGCGCTGGTGGCCGCGGGCGGGCTGATCGCGCTGCTGCTCGTCCGCGACGAACACGGCGGCAAGCGGCAGCGGCCTGCGGGCGAGGGGCCGCTGGCCACCCTGCTCGGCAGCATCACGATCCTGTGGCGCAACCCCCGGGTCGGCGCCGGATCCGTCGTACGGGTCATCAACACCGCGTCGCAGTTCGGCTTCTTCGTCATCCTGCCGATCCACTTCACCAGGACCGTCGGCTTCAGCCTCACCCAATGGCTGCACCTGCTCAGCGCGATGTTCGCCACCAACATCTTCGCCAACCTGCTGTTCGGCGTGGTCGGCGACCGGCTCGGCTGGCGGCGCACCGTCGCCTGGTTCGGCGGCGCCGGCTGCACCCTGAGCACCCTGCTCCTCTTCTACGTCCCGACGGCGGCGGGCCCGCACTTCCCGCTCGCCTTGGCCGTGGCCGCGTTCTACGGGGCTACGCTGGCAGGATACGTACCGATATCAGCGTTGATGCCCTCTCTGGAACCGCGGCACAAGGGACAGGCGCTGGCCGCGCTCAACCTGGGCGCCGGCGCCAGCACCTTCGTCGGACCCGCCGTCGTCGCGGCCTTCGTCGGGCCGCTCGGCGTCGAAGGGGTGGTCTGGATCTTCGCGGGGATGTACGCGGTGAGCACCGTACTCACCCTCTTCCTGAAGCTGCCGGACGAGTCGGCCGCCGGGGCGGGCGCCGGCCGGGACGCCGCCGCACCGCACGCCGCCTCGGCCCGGGCGTGAAAGGACCCCACTGATGTCCGTACTGACCATCGACGTCGGCACCACCGTCATCAAGTCCGTCGTCTTCGACGACCAGGGCACCGAGATCGCGGTCTCCCGGGTCGCCACCGAAGTGCTCCGCCCGCACCCCGGCTGGGCCGAACAGGACATGGACGCCGTCTGGCAGGCCGTCGTCCGCACCGTCCGCGAGGTCCTCGCCGAGCTGACCGACCCGGTCCGGCTGGTCTCCTTCACCGCGCAGGGCGACGGCGCCTGGCTCGTCGACGACCGCGGGCGGCCCACCGGCCCGGCGATCCTCTGGTCCGACGGCCGGGCCGGGGACCAGCTCACCGCCTGGCAGCGCGACGGCGTCCTGGAAGCGGCCTTCCGCCGCAACGGCTCGCTGACCTGCGCCGGCATGCCCAACGCCCTCTTCAGCTGGCTCGCCGCCCACGACCCGGACCGGCTGGCCCGCTCCGCCACCTCGCTCACCGCCGCCGGCTGGCTCTTCCTCCGCCTCACCGGCGTGTGCGCCAGCGACGAGTCGGACGCCTCGGCGCCGTTCCTCGACCACACCACCGGCGACTACGACCCGCAGATCCTCGACCTGTTCGGCCTGGCCGCGTACGCCCGGCTGCTGCCCACCGTCCTCGGCGAGTCCCAGCGGATCGCCGAGATCACCCGCCAGGCCGCGGACCGGCTGGGGCTGCCGGCCGGGCTGCCCGTCGTGATGGCCCCGTACGACATCGCCGCCACCGCCCGCGGCGTCGGCGTGGTCAACCCCGGCCAGGCGTGCGGCATCCTCGGCACCACGCTGTGCACCGAGATCGTCCGCACCGAGATCGACACCACCGGCGAGCCGTCCGGCATCAACATCGCCTACCGCGGGCGGGAACGCGTGCTGCGCGCCTTCCCCACCCTCAACGGCGCCGAGGTGCTCGGCTGGGCGGCCCGGCTGCTGCACCTCCCCGGGCCGCCGGAACTGGCCCGCCTGGCCTTCGAGTCGCGGCCCGGCGCCCGCGGGCTGATGTTCCTGCCCTATCTCTCCCCGGCCGGCGAGCGCGCGCCGTTCCTCGACCCGGGCGCCCGCGGCTCCTTCTGGGGCCTGTCCCTGGAGCACACCCCGGCCGACCTCGCCCGCGCCGTGTTCGACGGGCTCTCGCTGGTCCTGCGCGACTCGCTGGCCGCGGCCCGTACGGACATCACCGAGCTGCGGCTGTGCGGCGGCGGCGCCAACAGCGACGCCTGGTGCGCGCTGATCGCCGATGCCACGGGGGTGCCCACGGCCCGCTCCGGCGACACCGAACTCGGCGCCAAGGGGGCCTTCCTCACCGGCCTGGTCCGCACCGGCGCCGAGAGCAGCATGCACCGTGCCGCGGACAAGTACGTCCGGATGCAGCGGAGTTGGCAGCCCGACCGGGAACGCACGGAGTTCTACGCCGCGCTCCACGACGACTTCCTCCACTGGCGCACCATCGCCCGGGAGGCGGGCTGGCGGGGCGCCGCGACATGGCCCGGGCACGCCGGGCGGACGGCGCCCGACGCACCCATAGCCCGCCGCATCGACACCACCCACCACCCCGCCGCGACCCCCGCCCCTGGAGGCACCCGTGTCTGACCAGCACCCTCCCGGAAGTACCGCCACCCTCGACGGCATCTGGCTCGGCCTCGACCTCGGCACCCAGAGCGCCCGCTGCCTCGCCGTCGACGGCACCGGGCAGGTCCTCGCCACCGCCGCCCGCCCGCTCACCGGCCGGCGGGTGGGCAGACGTCATGAGCAGGACGCCGAGGAGTGGTGGAGCGCGCTGTCCGCGGCCTGCCGGGAGGCGCTGGCGGGCATCGACGCCACCCGGGTCCGCGGGCTGGCCGTCGACGGCACCTCGGGCACCATCCTGCTCGCCGACGCGCACGGCGCCCCGCTCACCCCGGGGCTGATGTACGACGACGGGCGCGCCGCCGACCAGGCCGCGGCGGTCAACGAGGCCGGCGGAGCGGTCTGGCGCGAGCTGGGCTACCGCAGCATGCCGCCGTCCTGGGCGCTGCCCAAGCTCCGCTGGCTGCTGGACCACGAGCCGGGACTCGCCAACGGAACCCGGCTGCTTCACCAAGTCGACGTCGTCACCTGGAAGTTGGTGGGGCATCAGGTCCCCAGCGACGCCAGCCATGCGCTCAAGACCGGCTACCACCTCGTCGAGGAGCGCTGGCCGCACGAGGTATTGGACCGGCTCGGCGTCCCCGAGACCCTGCTGCCCGACGTCGTACGGCCGGGCACCGTACTCGGCACCGTCTGCGCCGAGGCCGCCGAAGCCACCGGCATCCCCGCCGGAACGGCCGTCGTCGCCGGCATGACCGACGGCTGCGCCGCGCAGATCGGCGCCGGCGCGCTCACGCCGGGCGCCTGGAACGCGGTGCTCGGCACCACCCTCGTCCTCAAGGGCAGCAGCGACCATCTGATCCGCGATCCGGCGGGCGTGGTCTACTGCCACCGCGGACCCGGGGAGAGCTGGCTGCCGGGCGGCGCCTCCAGCAGTGGCGCGGGCGTCATCTCCCAGTACTTCCACAGCGAGAACCTCGACGTGCTCACCGAGCAGGCCGCCGCCCTGGACCCGGACGCGGTCGCCTACCCCCTGGTCTCCACCGGCGGCGAGCGCTTCCCGTTCCGCGCTCCCGAGGCCGAACCCTTCATCCTCGGCGACGTCCCCACCCGCGCCGCCGAGTTCCACGCCTACCTGCTCGGCGTCGCCTGCATCGAACGGCTCTGCTTCGACTACCTCGACCACCTCGGCGCGCCCACCGGCGGCCCGCTCACCCTCACCGGCGGCGGCGCCCGCAACGCCTACTGGTGCCGGCTGCGCGCCGAGGTCCTGGGCCGCCCGGTGCACGTCCCGGAACACGCCGAAGGCGCCCTCGGCATGGCCGTGCTCGCTGCCACCGCCTCCGGCGCGAGCCTTCGCGACGCAGCCGCCGCGATGGTCCGCCCCGGCACCGAACTCCGCCCCGACCCGGCCCGCACCGCCCGCTACCTCCCCGTCTACCTCCGCTTCATCGACGAACTCACCCGCCGCGGCTGGCTCGACCCCGCCGTCGCCGACCACGCCCGCAGGAGGGCCGCGCAGTGACCGACTTCATCCTCGTACGCCACGGCGAGACCGTCTGGCATGCGGAGAACCGCTACGCCGGCCGCTCCGACGTCCCGCTCACCGCCCACGGCCGCGAGCAGGCCCAGGCCCTCGCCCACTGGGCCGCCACCGCCGGCCTCACCGCCGTCTGGAGCTCCCCGCTCTCCCGTGCCCGGCTCACCGCCGCCCCCGCCGCCGACGCCTGCGGACTGACCCCGCACATCGACGAACGGCTCTACGAGGTCGACTTCGGCCGGGGCGAGGGCCTGACCCGGGACGAGATGCGGCAGCGCTTCCCGCAGCGGCTGGCCGCCTTTCTCGCCGACCCGGTCGAGAACCACCTCCCCGGCGGCGAACACCCGCGCCGGGCCGCCGAACGCGCCGCCGCCTGCCTCGCCGACATCGCCCGCGAGCAGCCCGACGGCCGGGTCCTCGTGGTCGCCCACTCCACCCTCGTGCGGGTCCTGCTCTGCCATCTGCTCGGCATCCCGCTCGCCGACTACCGCCGGGTCTTCCCCCAGCTGCACAACGGCGCCCTCACCGAGATCCGTATCGAGCACGGGCAGACCGCGCTGCTGCGCCTCAACGCCCCCGCCCTCGCCCAGACCCCCGCCCTGCACTGACCGGCCGCACGGCCCGCACCGCCCCTACCGCCACTGAGGAGACGCACCCCGCATGAGTGAACGAAGCGAACGAATCATTGAAAGGTGCTTTCCGTGCGCATGCACGGCCGAGCGACGCGAGGTGGTGGCATGACCACCACCGTCCTCGCCGCCGGCAACCACTTCATCCGCCCGAGCCTGTTCAGCGCGGCCGTACGCAAGGCGGCCGGCGACACGCCCCTGGAGATACGCGAGCTCCAATTCGGCTGGCCGCACACCCCGTTCGGCCCGGTCGCCGAGGTCATCGAGGCGTCCGGCACCGAGGACGAGATGATCGAGGCCCTCCAGGGCGTCGAGATCTGCGTCACCGAACACGGCCCGCTCACCGAGCGCATCCTCGCCCACTGCCCCGACCTCAAGCTCTTCTGCACCAGCCGCGGCGGCCCGGTCAACGCCAACCTCGAAGCCGCCACCCGGCACGGCGTCGCCGTCTGCCACGCCCCCGGCCGCAACGCCACCGCCACCGCCGAACACACCCTCACCCTGCTGCTGGCCGCCGCCCGCGGCGTCGGCGACACCCACACCGACCTGCGCCGCGGCGTCTGGCGCGGCGACTACTACGACTACGACAACTGCGGCATCGAGATCGACGGCGCCACCGTCGGCCTGATCGGCTTCGGCGCCATCGGCAGCCGCGTCGCCAAGGTCCTGCACGCCATGGGCGCCCGCGTCCTCGTCCACGACCCCTACGTGCGCCCCGAAGCACTGGCCGGCATCGCCGAGCAGGTCTCCCTCGACGACCTCCTCACCCGCTCCCGCATCGTCTCGCTGCACGCCCGGGTCACCCCGGAGACCACCGGCATGATCGGCCGCGACCAGCTCGCCGCGATGCCGCGCGGCGCGGTGCTCGTCAACTGCGCCAGGGGCGTGCTGCTGGACTACGACGCGGTCTGCGACGCCCTGGAATCCGGGCAGCTGGCCGGCGCCGGCTTCGACGTCTTCCCCGAGGAGCCGATCCCGGCCGGCTCCCGGCTGCTGACCGCCCCCCGCGTCGTGCTCACCCCGCACATCGCGGGCGGCAGCCGGCAGGTCGCCCACAAGGCGGCGGAGATCGTCGCCGGCGACGTCGGCCGCTACCTGCGCGGTGAACCGCTCCGCCAT
>NZ_BMRP01000003.1:74620-168887 GCF_014648695.1 Streptomyces albospinus | reverse complement strand
GCCCGAAAGTTCAGCCCCTCCGGCGATTGAGGAGCGGGGTCCGGGGCGGAGCCCCGCGCATCCGGACGGGAAGGTCCGGACGTCGGCACTCCGCGCGATCAGCGCCTACGCACCAGCGGGAACGGCAGCGTCTCGCGGATCGACAGACCGGTCAGGAACATCACCAGCCGGTCCACACCGATGCCCAGACCACCGGTCGGCGGCATCGCGTACTCCAGGGCCTGGAGGAAGTCCTCGTCCAGCTCCATCGCCTCCGGGTCACCGCCGGCCGCCAGCAGCGACTGCGCGGTGAGCCGCCGCCGCTGCTCGACCGGGTCGGTCAACTCCGAGTAGGCGGTGCCCAGTTCGGTGCCGAACGCGACCAGGTCCCAGCGCTCGGCGAGCCGCGGGTCGACCCGGTGCTGACGCGTCAGCGGCGAGACATCGGTGGGGAAGTCCTTGTAGAAGGTCGGCAGCGTGGTCTTCTCCTCGACCAGCCGCTCGTACATCTCCAGCACGATGTCGCCCCGGCCCATCTCCGGCTTCACCGGCACCGACGAGGCGTTGCACAGCCGCCGCAGCACATCGGGGTCGGTGTCCGCGTCGACCTCCTCGCCCAGTGCCTCGGAGATCGCGCCGTAGACGGTCTTGACCGGCCAGATGCCCGAGATGTCGTGCTCGACCAGCCGCCCGCTCTTGTCCGCCTTACGGGCGGTGGCACTGCCGAACGCCGCGACCGCCGCGCCCTGGATCAGCTCCCGGGTCAGGTTGAGCATCACGTCGTAGTCGGCGAACGCCTGGTACGCCTCCAGCATCGTGAACTCGGGGTTGTGCTTGTACGAGATGCCCTCGTTGCGGAACGTCCGCCCCATCTCGAAGACCTTCTCCATACCGCCCACGCAGAGCCGCTTGAGGTACAGCTCCGGCGCGATCCGCAGATACAGATCCAGGTCGTAGGCGTTGATGTGGGTCTGGAACGGGCGGGCGTTGGCGCCACCGTGGATCTGCTGGAGCATCGGGGTCTCGACCTCCAGGTAGCCGCGTTCGATCAGCCCCTGGCGCAGCGCCTGCACGGCCGTGCTGCGTGCCCGCACGTTGTCCCGCGCGTCCGGCGAGACGACCAGGTCCACATACCGCTGGCGGACCTTGGCCTCCGGGTCGGACAGACCGCGCCGCTTGTCCGGCAGCGGACGCAGGCACTTGGCGGTCAGCCGCCACCGGGTCACGAACACGGTGAGCTCGCCGCGGTCGCTGGTGCCGACCTCGCCCTCGGCCTCGACGTGGTCACCGAGGTCCACGTCCGCGGCGAAGCGGTCCAGCAGCTCGGTGCCGCTGCCGTCCCGGGTCAGCGCGATCTGGAGATCGCCCGACCAGTCCCGCAGCACCGCGAACAGCACGCCGCCGTGGTCGCGGGTGAGCAGCACCCGCCCGGTGACGGTGACGGTCTTGCCGGTACGCTCCCCGGCCGCCAGCTCCCGGTGCTCCTCGCAGACCTGGCCGAGGGTGTGCGTCCGCTGCACGCCGACCGGATACGGGTCCGTGCCGGCCTCCCGCAGCCGCTCCAGCTTGCGGTGCCGCACCCGCACCTGCTCGGGCAGCGCGGCCAGCTCCTGCTCCCGCTGCTCCGCCTCGCCGGCCGGCGGCGCCTGCACCAGGCCCAGCTCGTCCAGCGACGGCAGACCCGCGGTGCTCGCCGGGGCCAGCACCCGCTTCTTGTGGCCCTTGCCCCACAGCTTGCCCAGGCTCGGCACGGCCACGAAGCCCTCGGCGATACCGGAGGCCATACCGATCCGGGCCAGCGCACCGGCGTCCGCGTAGCACAGGAACCGCGGGTACCACTCCGGGAGGTACTTCGAGTTCGAGCGGTAGAGCGCCTCCAGCTGCCACCAGCGGGAGAAGAACAGCAGCAGCCGGCGCCAGAACTTCAGCACCGGACCGGCACCGATCCGGGCGCCCTCCTCGAAGGCGGACCGGAAGACCGCGAAGTTCAGCGAGATCCGCCGCACCCCGAGCGTGCCGGCCTGGGCGCACAGCTGGGCGACCATGAACTCCATCACGCCGTTGGGCGCGCTGCGGTCGCGGCGCATCAGATCCAGCGAGATGCCGTCCTTGCCCCAGGGGACGAAGGACAGCAGCGCGATCATGTTGCCGTCGCCGTCGAACGCCTCGGCCAGCAGGCAGTCGCCGTCCTGATCGTCGCCCAGCCGGTCCAGCGCCATCGAGAAGCCGCGCTCGGTCTCGGTGTCGCGCCAGGCGTCCGCGCGGTGGATGACCTCCTGCATCTCCTGGTCGCTCAGCTCGGCGTGGCGCCGTACGCGGAAGGTCGCCCCGGTCCGCTCGACGCGGTTGACGGCCTGGCGGGTGACCCGCATCTCACGGCCGTCCAGATCGAACCCGGCGACGTGCAGGATCGCCTCGTCACCGAGCTGGAGTGCGCCCATCCCGGCGCGGGCGAACGCCTTCGCGCCGTCCTCGCTGGCGCCCATGACGGCGGGCTGCCAGCCGTAGCGCCCGGCGACCTCCAGCCACGCCTCGATGGCCGGCGCCCATGCCTCGCGGTCACCGACCGGGTCACCACTGGCCAGGCAGACACCGGTCTCCACGCGGTAGGTCACGGCGGCCTTGCCGCTGGGGGAGAAGACCACGGCCTTGTCCCGGCGGGTGGCGAAGTAGCCCAGCGAGTCCTGGCTGCCGTACTTGTTCAGCAGCGCCCTGATGCGGGACTCCTCGTCGCCGTGCAGCGCGGCTTCCATCCGCTGCGAGCGGAAGAGCGTGGCGGCGGCGTTGAGCAGCGCCAGCGCGCCCAGCAGACCGAGGACGGTGCCGGTCCAGTGCGGCGGGTGCCCCTCGACGATCCGGCCGCCGACCAGCCCACCGCAGACGCGGTTGGCGGCCCACAGCAGACGGTTGCCGCCGCCGTGCTCCAGCGACCCGGGCGTCAGCGAGACCAGCCCCCAGCCGAGCAGCACCGCCACCACGAGCCCGCCGCCCAGCACCAGGGCGGCCCGCAGGAAGGCACCGCGCCGGGTGATCGCGTAGAACTCGCGGTGCGCAACGAGCAGCAGCACCAGCGATCCGGCGCACAGCACCAGGGAGATGCTGTACTCCCAGTACCCGGCGGCGAGGAACAGCGCGTCCGCGAGGACGTTAAGCATCATGTACGCGACAACGAACCACAAAGCGACCCGTTTGCGCGCGGCCATCGCCGCGCCCAGCAGGAAGAGGAAGACCGCGTACGCGAAGTTCGGGGTCACCGGGATGGTGAGCGCGTCCAGCCAGTAGATCACCGAGTGGAGCGCCCGCCGAAGGGGCCCGATCAGCGCCGTCAGGGCACAGAAAAGCCCCAGCACGCTGAAGATGATGGCGAAGCCATTGGGGACGCGGCGCCGGAAGCGCCGCCACCCCGTGAGTTGATCCTGGTCCTGCACGGTGCTCATTCCGTCACATTAGGCTCTGAAAGGGGTCAGCGGTTCCACACAAGGGGCCCTGTATTTCTGCCACTGGTTTGTTGCTCGTTTGCTGTCACCGGGACCGTCCGGCCCTCCGGCCTTCTGTCCCGTCCCTCCCTGTTGTCTCTCCTTTGTACGGAGGGTTCGGCGACCGCGATGAGGTCACCCACCTGGACCTTGCCATAAAGCAGGCGTAAGTCCGAGTCCGGGAGTGGTGTAGGCGCCGGCATCGAGGTCCGCTTTCACGGCTCCGCTCCGGCCGATGGTGAAGCTCAGGCCGTAGTCCTTGGTGAAGAATCGGCCGCCGCCGGAGTCCACGCCGTTGAGTTCGGCGCGCAGTGTGACTTTGGTCCCGGGCGCCCACGCGTCCTTCGGCCGCCAGGCGATCTCGTCCTTGCCGCCCTTGGTGCTCGACCAGTCCCACGATCCTTCGGTGGGGCGGTCGGTGATCACCTTCAGCCGCCGCTCCACCGCCGCCCGCTCGGTCACCGGGAAGGCGAAGACGAGGGTGATCGGCTCGGTGAGGCCGACCACATCGCCGTGCGGGGCGGGGGTGAGCCTCGCCCGGTTCCGCTTGGCCACCTTGCCCGTGGTCAGCGACTCCTTCGCCTCACCGGTGTCGCCTTGCGGGTTCTTCGTGCGGGCGAGCACGGAGTACTTGGTGTCCGGCTCGGCCTTGGCCCGTGACGTCCACTCCGTGCCGTTTCCGGAGAGCCCGCCGACCAGCTGCCGTCCCCGGGGGTCGGTCACCGTCACCTCGGTCAGCACGCCGCCGTCCGCGCTCACCCGCAGCCGGTCCCCGGCCTGCACGGTCGCCGTCCCGCTGGCCGATCCCAGCCCCACCTTCACCGGCTGCCCCTGGGATGCCGATGCCTTGGTGGCGTCGCACGCCGCGAGCGTGCCGACGCCGATCAGCGGTACCAGTGCGAGAGCGACATACAACGACCGTGTCGGCCGGCGGTGCCGGTCGGGGCTCTGGCTCATGGGCAGGGGCTTTCCGTCTGCGGTGCGGGAACGGCGGCAATGTCGGCCGCTAAGACGGTCATTCGCAACACTCCGTTGCGGTGGGTGATGTGATCCATGCCACAACTTTGCCGAAGTGCGGGCCATTCACTGAACAATGCGGATCTGCCGGGAAGTTGGGGTATCCCGTCACGGAACAGCCGTGCGCCGCCGGGCCGGAGAATGGCGCCCGCCGACGCCCCGTGACCCGCAGTGATCACCTGTTTGGAGCACCCGGACTCGAACCGGGCATACCTCTGAATGCGCCAAACTGGCCGTCTCTTGCCGCCTGTTCGGGCGGCGGTCGAGGAGGTGTGGTGTCCATGGCGGTGTCCGTCTCGGTGATCCTTTTGCTGGTGGTCCTCACAGTGATCTTTCTGCGCAGCGGCAAGCTCAAGTTCTCGCATGCCCTGGTCTGCGGGCTGCTCGGCTTCTATCTCGCGGGCAGCAGCCTCGCCCCGGACATCCACCACGGGCTCGCCGGCGCGGCCGACGTCGTCAGCGGCGTGCGCCCCTGACCCGGGCAGGCGGCCGACGGTCCGGCCGCCGTAACCGCCCGGTCACCGGGCGTGTCACCTGTCCTGGTCGGAACCGGCGGATCCCGCCGCCGGCCACGGGTCGCGATCACTCGGAGGAGAAGACCCCGATGGCGTTCGCCACCGGCCGCTCCTTGCCGTTCGACGGATGATTGCGCACCCGCAGCTCGTCGTCGTACGGGTCGCGGCTGACGAACGTCGACGATCCGCCGCCGTCCAGATCCATCGCCTCCCGGGCCCCCAGCCGCACCATCAGATCCGCCAGCTCCCGCACCGTCAGCCCTGTCTGGTGCTTCCCCTTCTCCCCGTCCAGCGCCATCAGATACAGCGTCCGGCCCCGATCCGCGATGCCCGCGGAGGTCCGCACCGTCACCGCGGCGGTGTCCAGTCCGCCCACCGGCCGCGCGTTCCGCACGATCGGAAAGCCGCCGACCGCGAGCAGCGGCCGGCCCGGCTCCTGCCCGGCCAGCCGGTGGCTGATCCGCACCCGCTCGCCGACATGCAGCCCGCGCAGCCGCCGCGCCCCGTCCTCCCGGCCCAGCAGCACCACGCTCCCGGCCGCGATCTGCCCCTTGCCCGGGTGGCGGCCCACCTTCGCCACCCGCCCGTGCCGCACCGTGACCTCGGCGGTGTTCGTCACGCACCCCGCGCGCCGGTCGGTGTCCGTGCCGCATACCGCGCGCTCCCGGGACGCCGCGCCCCAGGTGGCGGTGTACGCGCCGATCCCGTTCACCGGCAGCGCGTACTGGTTCAGCCCGCGCAACGGCCAGGAGCCCTCGGCGCTGCGGACCGTGCCGCGCAGCGCCAGCCGGTCCAGCCGGGCCCGGTGGTCGTAGCCGACGGTGAGGACGTCCTCGGTGGTCGCGCCGGGCGGCAGCACGGGCCCGAACCGCTGGCCGTTCGGCACCGCGCCCTTCAGCTCCCGCCCCGAGGACACCGCGGGCCCGTCCGCGGAACCGGTCACCTCGACTCCCGGGTGCTGGGTCTCGCTGATGTTGAAGAAGTCGCCGTTGACGGCCCCCACCACGTCCTCGGCGTCGGCCAGCTCGGAGACCGGAGCGCGTCCGGAGGCCGCCCCCGGGTACAGCAGGTCCACCGAGACCGCCGGATCGGTCAGGTCGACGGTCAGCAGATGGCCGTGCACGATGCCGCGCGGCAGCCTCATCCGGAACTCGTCATAGGTCACGCCGGGCGCCACCTGGACCGCTTCCGCACGCTCGATGCCGGTGTCCGCGGCGGTGGCCCGCCCGCCGCCCGCCAGCCCGCCGCCGACCAGGACCGCCCACGCGACCAGCGCCGTCCCCGTCGTCCGGACCCGGTCGAATCGCTTCTTCACGAGAGCCCCCTGACGTCGCGTCAACTGTCCCAGGTGCTTGGAGCGCTCACTATGACCCGCGGATGTCGGGAATCCGTACACCTGCGGAACGGCCGTCGTGTCGCCCGGCGCCGAGGTCGGAGAAGGGATATGACGGTCCGTCACATCTCCAGCAGGTTCTCCCAGAAGGCCGCCCCGTCGACCAGTTCCATGTAGCGGGCCCAGTCCCAGTACTGGCCGGGGTCCTTGTGGTCGGTGCCGGGGACCTCGACGTGCCCGATGATGTGCTTGCGGTCCTTGGGGATGCCGTAGCGGTGGCAGATGGCGGCGGTCAGCAGCGCGGACCGGGTGTAGAGGGCGTCGGTGAACCACTTCGGGTCGTCGATCCAGCCCTCGTGCTCGATGCCGATGCTGCGGGTGTTGTAGTCCCAGTTGCCGGCGTGCCAGGCGACGTCCCGCTCGTGGACGCACTGGGCGGTGTAGCCGTCCGCGGACCGTACGACGTAGTGCGCGGCGGCCTGGTGTGCGGGGTCCCGGAAGAGCCGGAGGGTGTCCGGGAAGGTCTCCTGGGTCACATGGATCACGATCATGTCGATCGGGTACTTCGACGGGCGGTGGGCGGCGGTGAAGTTGGCGGGGTTGGCCGGAGTCCAGTGGACCGGGGGGTAGGCGCCGCCGCCCGCGGCCCGTTTGCGGGGTGCCGCGGCGGCGGTGGCCGCGGTGAGGGGGGTCAGTGCGGCGGCTGCGGCGAGCGCCGCCGCGCCGGTGAGCAGCCGCCGGCGGGCCGGGAGATGAGGGTCGGGCTCCATGTGAACTCCTGACAAGGACCGAGGGGTGGTCGCATACATGTCACGCACATGTCGATGTACTCATCATGCGCAACAGTGCGCGCCCTGCCAAGGGAATGGCCGTTCTGTCAATGGCTTGACCAAAGACGGACCGCGGCCGTTCAAAGGAGCCCGATACCCCCTGATCGGACGTCACCCGGGTGCCGGAACACCGGATCTGAGGTAGTGCCAGAAGATGGCGGTCCGGCACGCACCCGAGGTGGTGTCATCACGCTGTGGTCAGTGGCCGATCTCGACGTCCTCCAGCACGCCCAGCGCGTCCGGCACCAGGACCGCCGCCGAATAGTAGGCGCTGACCAGGTACTTGATGACGGCCTGCTCATTGATGCCCATGAAGCGCACCGACAGGCCCGGCCGGTACTCGTCCGGGATGCCGGTCTGGTGCAGCCCCACCACGCCCTGGTTCTCCTCGCCGACCCGCATCGCGATGATCGAGCTGGTCTGGTCCGGGTTGACCGGGATCTTGTTGCAGGGCAGCAGCGGAATACCCCGCCAGGCGCGCACCGGCGTCCCGTCGATCTCGGTGTTCGCCGGGTAGATCCCCCGTGCGTTCCACTCCCGCCCGATGGCCGCGATGGTGCGCGGGTGCGCCAGCAGGAACTGGGTCTTGCGGCGCCGGGAGATCAGCTCGTCCAGGTCGTCGGGGGTGGGCGGGCCGCTGCGGGTGTGGATGCGCTGCTTGAGGTCGGCGTTGTGCAGCAGTCCGAACTCGCGGTTGTTGACCATCTCGTGTTCCTGGCGCTCGCGCAGCGCCTCCACCGTGAGCCGCAGCTGCTGGTCCAGCTGGTTCATCGGGTCGTTGTAGAGGTCGGCGACCCGCGAGTGGATCTTCAACACGGTCTGCGCGACGCTGAGTTCGTACTCCCGCGGCGCGCGCTCGTAGTCGACGAAGGTGCCCGGCAGCTCGGGCTCGCCGACATGGCCGGCGGCCAGCTCGATGGCCGCCTCGCCGTGCTTGTTCTGCGCCGGAACCAGCGCCGTACGGAAGTTCTCGACGTGCTCGCGCAGCGCCTCCGAACGGCCCAGCACCTCTTCGTACTCGGCGCGCGACAGCGTCAGCGCGGTGCCGCGGGTGACCGCCCGTACGGTGTGCTCCCACTCGGCGTCCGGCATCAGCAGCGCCGCCTCGCCGGCCGCATCGCCGTCGGCGAGCACCGCCACCACGGTCTCGTCGCCGTACTTGCCGGTGCCGAGCCGTTCGAGCTTGCCGTGGGCGATCAGGATGACCTGGTCGGTCGGCGTGCCCCGCTCGGCGAGGACATCGCCGGGGGCGAAGTCCCGCTGGACGAACCGGTCGGCCAGCGCCTCCAGCGTCGGGTTGTCGTCGAAGCTGCGCAGCGGCGCCATCTCCCGCAACTCTTGTGGAATCACGCGGACTTCGGCGCCCTGGGTGACGAACTCCACCCGGCCGTCGCCGAGTGTGTGGGTCAGCCGCCGGTTCACGCGGTAGGTGCCGCCGTCGACCTGCGTCCAGGGCAGGATGCGCAGCAGCCACCGCGAGGAGATGCCCTGCATCTGCGGCGGCGTCTTGGTCGTGGTCGCCAGATTGCGGGCGGCGGCGGTGTCCAGGCTGGAGCGGTGCTGCTCGATGCCTGACGTCTGCGGGCCGGACGTGGGGTCCACCGATGTGGTCATGGCGAGGATTCACCTGTTCTGTTCGGAACGTGACGCTCTGAAGGAGCGGTGGAGAAAGGCAGGGAAGAAGACGTGCGGGAGCGGTCCGGGCCGGCAGGGCGTGCTCGGTCCTCCGGACGGCGAGGCGGTACCCCTCAGTGACCGATTTCCACGTCCTCCAGGACACCCAGCGCATCGGGAACGAGAATGGCCGCCGAATAGTAGGCGCTGACGAGATAGTTCATGACGGCGGTGTCGTCGATTCCCATGAACCGCACCGAAAGGCTCGGCTCGTATTCATCCGGAATTCCACTGCGATGCAGACCGACCACACCTTGTTTTTCCTCGCCGGTGCGCAGCAGCAGTACCGAACTCGTCCGCTCCTTCGTCACCGGGATCTTGTTGCACGGGAAGATCGGCACCCCGCGCCAGGACGGCACCGAGTGGCCCAGGAAGGAGACCGGGTCCGGGTAGAGCCCGCGGGCGTTGCACTCCCGGCCGATCGCCGAGATGGTCTTCGGGTGCGCCAGCAGGAAGCCCGGGTCCTTCCAGACCGTCGCGAGGAGCTCGTCGAGGTCGTCGGGGGTGGGCGGGCCGCTGCGGGTGTGGATGCGCTGCTTGAGGTCGGCGTTGTGCAGCAGCCCGAACCCGGGGTTGTTGATCATCTCGTGCTCCTGGCGCTCGCGCAGCGCCTGGACCGTGAGCTTGAGCTGCTCCTCGACCTGGTTCATCGGGTCGTTGTAGAGGTCGCCGACCCTGGTGTGGGTGCGCAGTACGGTCTGCGCGACGCTGAGTTCGTACTCCCGCGGTGCCGGCTCGTAGTCGACGAAGGTGCTGGGCAGCGGAGGTTCGCCGTGGTGGCCGGAGGCGACCGCGACCGCGGATTCGCCGCTCGCGTTGGTCGGCGGCCCGGCGCCGTCGGTGCCCGCCGCGAGATGGTCGCGCAGCGCGTCGGAGCGGCCGATGACCTCATGGGCGTCCTGCCGGCGCAGTGCCATGACCGTCACCCGGGTCACCGCGCGATAGCTGAACTCCCAGCTGCCGTCCGGGCTGGTGAGCGGGGCGTCGCCGAGGTGGTCGCCGCCGGCCAGCGCTTCGAGCACGGTCGCGTCGCCGTATTTGCCGGTGCCGATCCGGTCGACCCGGCCGTGCGCGATCAGCACCACCCGGTCGTGCGGCGTACCGGCCTCGGCGATCATCTCGCCGGGCGTGTACTCGTGCTGAGTAAACCTTTCGCCGAGTGCCGCGAGCACCTCGGTGTCCGTGAACTCCCACAGCGAAGGCAGTTCGCGCAGCTCGTCGGGGATGATCGAGACCTGGGTGCCGATGATGTCGAAGTCGATCCGCCCGTCGCCGACGGTGTACGCCAGCCGCCGGTTGACGCGATACGTACCACCCGAGACCTGCACCCACGGCAGCAGCCGCAGCAGCCAGCGGGAGGTGATCCCCTGCATCTGCGGTGCGGTCTTGGTGGTGGTCGCCAAATTCCGTGCGGCTGCGGTGCTCAGGCTGGAATTCGGGGTCTCTTCGGCGCTTCCGGGCAGTGTTTCGCCGGCAATCGTCACCATGTCACCTATCTCGTGGAGGGTGCTGCGCGGCCCGTCCGGAGAGCGTTCGGCGGAGCTCCCCGGCGGCTCGCCGCACCGAAGATAGTGGCGCCTCTTTTATCCGCACAATCGCTCGATTGGGTGGCATGGAATTCGGCTTCCATGGAAAGGTTTAGCGGTTTTCAGCACCGGGAACGGTGCGTCGGGGAAAAGGCCGGCGGATCGTCCAGAACGGCCCGGAGCGCGGCATGCGCCGCACCGAACAGCGGCCCGTCCGCCCCCAGTTGGGACACTCTCACCAACGGGTCGCCGGAAACGGCCGGTTGGGCCGCGACGGCGGTACGGAACGTCAACTCCCGCTCCAGGGACGGCAGGACCCACGGTGCCAGCCCGGCCAGTGAACCGCCGAGGACCACCGCCCGCGGATCGAGCAGATTCACCGCCCCGGCGAGCGCGATCCCCAGCGCGGTACCCGCCTCGTGCAGGGCGCGGACGGTCGCCGCGTCCCCGTCGGCGGCGCGCCGCGCCAGCAGCGCGACGGCGGCACCCGGCCCCGGACGTCCGGCCGCCGCCCGCTCCGGTGAGAGCCCGCCGGCGCGCAGCACGGCCCGCTCGCCCGCGTACTGCTCCAGGCAGCCCCGCCCGCCGCAGTCGCACGGGCGGCCCTCCGGGTACACCGGCACGTGCCCCAGCTCACCGGCGAACCCCCGGTCGCCCCGCAGCAGTTGACCGTCCACCACCACCGCGGCGCCGATGCCGATCTCGGCCGAGACATGCAGGAAGTCCGGCGGTGCGGGCCGGCCGGTTCCGCCGCTCAGCCGCAGTTCGGCCAGCGCTCCGAGGTTCGCCTCGTTCTCCACGGTGAGCGGGACGGACCCGGCGCCGCCGTACTCCGGGGCCAGGGCGGGCGCCAGATCGGTGTCCCGCCAGCCGAGGTTGGGGGCGTGCACCACCGTCGTCGAGCCCCGGGCCACCAGCCCGGGGACGGCGACCGCCAGTCCGGCCGGCCGCAGCCCCTCGGCGGCGATCCCCGTCCGTACGTCCGCCAGCAGGGCGGACAACTGCCGTAGCACGGGCCCCGGTTCGCTGTGCCGGTTCGCCGCGTCCGCGGCCACCCGGGCGCGGATCCGGCCGCGCAGATCGACCGCGCACACCGCCAGGTGGTCGACGCCTATCTCCGCCCCGATCCCGGCCGGTCCCCGGTCGCTGACGGCCAGTTCACTCCCCGGTCGCCCGCGCCCGCCGGTCGCCGCCGGCCCGGTCTCCACCAGCAGTCCGGCCCGCAGCAGTTCGTCGACCAGCGGTGCCACACCCGCCCGGGTCAGCCCGATGCGCGCCGCGACACCCGGCCGGGAGAGCGGCCCGTCGGCCGCCACCGCGCGCAGCACCCGGGCCAGATTGCGGCGGCGGATGCCTTGCGGGGTGTCATCGGTGGAGGCGGGCATGGCGGTCTCCTGATGGGGCGTAACGCGTAGCCGGATACGGTGAGTCGGGTGATTCGTAGTGGAGCGGGCCGGGCCCGGATTTCCGCCGAGGAGGGTCAGCGGTGGCCGAGCAGGGCCGCTCCGTCGGCGAGCGTGGCCGCCAGCCGGTCGCAGGCGGCGGTGTCCCGCTCCACCGGCTCGAACGCCGTGCCGCGGGCCGTCCCCCAGCGGCGCGCCACCGCCGCCGGATCCTCGCCCAGCAGCAGCCCGGCCGCCTGCGCCGCGGCGCCGAGCGCCACCAGCTCCTGTGCCTCGGGCACCACCACCGGCCGCCCGGAGAGCCGCCGTACGGTCTCCCGCCAGGCGCGGCCCCGGGCCCCGCCGCCGATCAGCAGCAGCGGCGCATCGTCCGCGGTGTCCGCGTCGAGTACCCGGTCCAGGGCCTGGAGCAGGGCGAACACCGCACCGTCGTACGCCGCTTGGAGCAGCTGGCCGGCGGTGGTGTCGTGCCGCAGGCCGTGCAGCAGCCCCGAGGCGTGCGGCAGATTCGGGGTCCGCTCGCCGTCCAGGAAGGGCAGCAGTACGGCGCTGCCGCCCGCCTCGACGGCCTCCCGGTCGCGGCCGAGGAGCGCCGCCACCCGGTCCACGGCGAGCGTGCAGTTCAGGGTGCAGGCCAGCGGCAGCCAGTCGCCGCGGGCATCGGCGAAGCCCGCGACGATCCCGGTCGGATCGGTCGGCCGGTGGGTGGAGACCGCGTAGACCGTGCCGGAGGTGCCCAGGCTCAGCACCGGCTGCCCGGAGCGCAGGCCCAGCCCCAGCGCCGCCGCCATGTTGTCGCCCGTACCGGGAGCCACCAACGCACCCTGCGGAAGCGGGAGTTCCGCGCACCGCACGGTGCCGGCGGCCTCGCCGGGGAGCGCCACCCGCGGCAGCTTCTCCGGGGCCAGTCCGACGTGTTCCAGGATCTCCGTGTCGTACGCCCCGGTCGCCGACGCCCACCAGCCCGTCCCGGACGCGTCCCCGCGGTCGGTGACGCCCTGGCCGGTCAGCCGCTGCGTCAGGTAGTCGTGCGGCAGCCGGACCGCGGCGGTGGCCGCGGCGGACTCCGGTTCGTTGTCGCACAGCCAGGCCCACTTGGCGACCGTGAACGCGGACCTCGGCACGCTGCCGGTCCGCTGCGCCCAGACCTCGGCGCCGCCCCGCTCCCGGACCAGCCGCTCGCTCTGCGGCGCCGCCCGTACGTCGTTCCACAGCAGCGCCGGGCGCACCGGCGCGCCGGCCGCGTCGAGGGTGACCAGCCCGTGCTGCTGCCCGGCGACGGACACCGCGGACGCCTGCCGGGCCGCGGCCCCGCACCGGTCCAGCGCCTCGCCCAGCGCCCGCCACCACTGCTCGGGATCGCTCTCCTTGCCGCCGGGCTCGCCCCCGTCCTTCCCCGTGCCGCCGGTGACGGTGTGCGGGGCCTGGCCCCGGGCCAGCACCGCGCCGGTCTCCGCGTCCACGACCAGCGTCTTGGTGGACTGCGTCGAGCTGTCCACGCCGACGACGAGCGGTCCGGCCGACTGTGCGCCCATCGTGCACTCTCCCTTGGCGGCTGGTGGTCCGGGGCACGAGCTCCCCGGGTTGCCCGGTGATCCGGGTTCCTCCCAGGGGGTTCCCCGGTGCGCTGCCGCATATTAATTTGTCCGCGACGGAATTTGTAAAGCTCGTTGACGAAATGGGTGGGGCGCGGCGCCGCACGCCACGACCGGGCGTGCCGGCCCGCACCGCAGGACCCGGACTACCCGGACGAGGGAGCCGCCATGAGCCATCACCCCGTGCCCGCCGACAAGTTCAGCTTCGGCCTGTGGACCGTCGGCTGGCAGGGCCGGGACCCCTTCGGGGACGCCACCCGCCCCGCCCTGGACCCCGTCGAATCGGTGCACCGGCTGGCGGAACTGGGCGCGTACGGCGTCACCTTCCACGACGACGATCTGATCCCGCCCGGCTCCGACGACCGTGCCCGCGAGACCGCCGTCAAGCGCTTCCGGCAGGCGCTGGACACCACCGGCCTGGCCGTCCCGATGGCCACCACCAACCTCTTCACCCACCCCGTCTTCAAGGACGGCGCCTTCACCGCCAACGACCGCGACATCCGCCGCCACGCCCTGCGCAAGACGCTCCGCAACATCGACCTCGCCGCCGAACTGGGCGCCCGCACCTACGTCGCCTGGGGCGGCAGGGAGGGCGCGGAATCCGGGGCGGCCAAGGACGTCCGCACCGCGCTGGACCGGCTGAAGGAGGCGTTCGACCTCCTCGGGCAGTACGTCACCGAGCAGGGCTACGACCTGAGGTTCGCCATCGAACCCAAGCCCAACGAGCCGCGCGGCGACATCCTGCTGCCCACGGTCGGCCACGCCCTGGCCTTCATCGAACGGCTGGCGCGCCCCGACCTCTACGGCGTCAACCCGGAGGTCGGCCACGAGCAGATGGCCGGTCTGAACGTTCCGCACGGCGTCGCCCAAGCTCTCTGGGCGGGCAAGCTCCTCCATATCGACCTCAACGGTCAGAGCGGCGTCAAGTACGACCAGGACCTCCGCTTCGGCGCCGGTGATCTGCGGTCCGCGTTCTGGCTGGTCGACCTGCTGGAGACCGCCGGATACGACGGTCCCCGGCACTTCGACTTCAAGCCGCCGCGCACCGAGGACCCGGACGGCGTCTGGGCCTCGGCGGCGGGCTGTATGCGCACCTATCTGCTGCTCAGGGAACGTGCGGCGGCCTTCCGTGCCGACCCGGCGGTCCAGGAGGCGCTGCGGGCGGCGCGGGTCGACGAGCTGGCACTGCCGACCGCCGAGGACGGCCTGGCCGGACTGCTGGCCGACCGCGGCGCGTACGAGACGTTCGACGCGGAGGAGGCGGGCGCCCGGGGAATGGCGTTCGAGCGGCTGGACCAGCTGGCGGTGGACCACTTGATGGGGGCGGCCGGCTGACGGGCGGCGGAGCGCCCCTGACGGCGCTGATCGGATCAGGCGCGTCCCTGGGCGGGGCCGGCCGAGGGGGCTGGGGTGGCCCCCTCAGCCGAACAGTTCGTGGACGAACCGGAGTTCCGCCGCCCGCTGCTGCCCGCCGCCGCTCTCATGGGCGTTGAAGCGCCATACCTGGAGCTGCTTCTCGCCCGCGTAGCGGTGATACGCGGCGAAGCCCGTGGACGGCGGCACGACGGCGTCGCGCAGCGCCGTACCGAAGAGCGCCGGGGCGCTCGCGCGAGCCGCGAAGTTCAGGCCGTCGAAGTGGTCGAGGGTGTGCAGCGCGGTGTCGATACGGGTGCGTTCGCCCGCGAAGTAGCGGACCAGTTCGCCGTACGGTCCCTCGTCCGTGATCTCCAGGGCCCGCCGGATGTGCGTCAGGAACGGCACGTCGATCAGCGCACCGGCGAGACCCGGGACCAGCCCGGTCATCGCGAGCGCGAGGGCGCCGCCCTGGCTGCCGCCCGCGACCACGATCCGCTCCGCGTCCACCGCGGCGTGCCCGCGGGCCACCTCAACGGCCCGGACCGCGTCGGTGAACAGCCGCCGGTAGTAGTAGTCGTCGGGATCGAGCAGGCCCTGTGTCATCTTGCCCGGTACGCCGGGATGCGGGGCGCCGACCGGATCGGGGGTGTCGCCGGGCCTGTTGGGGCCGCTCTGCCCCCGGGTGTCCATGACGAGCGTGGCGTAGCCGGCGGACGGCCACAGCAGCCAGTCGTGCGGCAGCAGCCGGCCGCCGTCGTAACCGAGGTACTGCACGACGCAGGGGAGCGGGCCGGCGGCCGTCCTCGGGCGCAGGAACCAGCCGCGGATCCGGTGCCCGCCGAAGCCGGAGAACTCCACGTCGGCGGTGTGCAGCAGCGTCAGCCCGGCGTCGACCTCGGTGAACCGCGCGTCGAGTTCATGGCCGCGGGCCTCGTCGAGCGTCCGCTTCCAGAACGCGTCGAACCCGGCGGGCTCGGGCAGCGGCGGGTGGTAGCGGCGCAGCTCGTCCAGGGGCAGGTCGGTGAACATGGAGCACCTCCGGTGCCGTCGGGCGTACACGTTAGGGTCTCTCCGGGCGATCGAGGACCAGGGTCGGTTCTCGGCCGCTCGTCGCCAACGGTGCCCAGCGGACGGACATTTCAGACCTGGAATGTTCCGGGTTGGTCACCACGTCCTTCAAAACACCGTAAAGAAGCGATCACTTCCGCCATGAGCTATCCGCCGCCTCCGCCGTCGAACCAGCCGCCGCATCAGCCGGCCCCCAGCAACCCCGGTGGTTTCGGCCCGCCGGGCGGCGGTTACGGGCCGGGCGCACCGGGCGCGGCGCAGGGCCCGTACGGACCGGGCGGTTACGGGGCGGGTGGCTACGGGCCGTCCGGACCGGCCGGGCCGCCGGGACCTGCGGGCCCGTCGGCCGGAGGCGGTCCGGCGGCCTCCGGCCCGTACGGCGCCTCCGGGGGCGGCGGCTTCGGGCCTCCTGGCTCGGGTGGTCCCGGCGGTCCGGGTGGGCCGGGGGATCCTGGTGGCTGGCAGCAGCAGCCGCCCGGTCCGCCGCAGCGGGGCGGCGGCAACGGCAAGGCGATCGCGCTGATCGTCGGCGCCGGTGTGGTCGTGCTGGCAGCCGTCATCGGCACCCTCGTCTGGGTCAACAGCGGCAGCGACAGCACGAACCAGGCCAAGCCCTCCGCCTCCGGCTCCAGTTCCGGGCCCGGCGCGAGCCCGTCCGACTCCGCCTCCGCGAGTCCGTCCGTCAGCCCCTCGCCGTCCACGGCACCCACCGGCCCGCCGGCCGGTGCGGTCTCGCCCACCGGCCGCACGGTTCCCTTCTACGAGATGAAGCGGGGCGACTGCTACGACATCCCGCCGGGCGACGGCGGCGGCAACAGCAACGCGGCAGCCTGCAACGGCGCCCATGACGCCGAGGTCGTCTTCGTCTACACCCTGCCGTTCGGCCTGTCGTCCGAGAACGAGATCAAGGACAAGGCATCGTCGCTCTGCGCCTCCGAACTGGAGAGCAAGGCGTCCAAGCAGCCGGCCGGAACCGCCGAGGGCACCTACGTCCAGTTCCCCAGCCTCAAGGGCTACCACATGGGCATCAAGTCGGTGATCTGCAGCCTGACGGCCAACAAGAGCGGTACCAAGAAGCTCACCAAGCCGCTGGTCTGAGGGGGCGGTGGGCGGCGGAGGCAGGGCAGCAGGAGAAAACGGGGAGGGAAAACGGGGAGGGAAAACGGGCGGGGGAGGCGGGCGTGGCGAACGGCCGAAGACGTGGCCGAGCCGTGCCCCGCCGCCTCACCGTTCCAGCGCCGCCGCCAGTTCCGCGATCGCCTCCGGGCCCACTCGGCAGCAGCCGCCGATCAGCCGGGCGCCTGCGGCCACCCAGGCGGCGACGCGGTCCCCGCTGAACGCCGGGCTGCCGCGCCACGCCCGCGCCTCCGCGTCCCAGATCTCCCCGCTGTTGGGGTAGACCACCGCCGGCTTGCCGGTGACCCGCGCCGCGATCTCCACCGCCCGGTCCACGTCCTCCGGCGCGCAGCAGTTCACCCCGACCGCGATCACCTCGTCCGCATCCGCCGCCGGCGCGAACGCCTCCTCCAGAGGCTGCCCGGCCCGCGTACGGTCCCCGGCCACGCTGTACGACAGATACGCCGGGACCCCCAGGCCGCGCACGGCCCGCAGCAGCGCAACCGCCTCGTCCGCGTCCGGCACCGTCTCCAGCGCCAGGACGTCCGGGCGGGCGGCGGCCAGCACCTCCAGGCGCGGTCGGTGGAAGCGTTCCAGCTCGTCCACCGTCAGGCCGTAGCGACCGCGGTACTCGGAGCCGTCCGCGAGCATCGCCCCGTACGGACCGGCCGACGCGGCGACGTACAGCGGCCCGGCGACGCCGCCGGCCTGCGCCCGCGCTGCTGCCTCGCGCGCCAGCCCCACGCTCCGGCCCATCAGCGCCGCGGCGTCCTCCGTGCCGATGCCGCGCCGCGCGAACCCCTCGAACGTCGCCTGATAGCTGGAGGTGATCGCCACCTGCGCGCCCGCCTCGTAGTACGCGAGATGCGCCAGTACGACCGCCTCCGGCTCCTCGGCGAGCAGCCGGGCCGACCACAGTGAGTCGCTCAGGTCGTGACCTGCGGACTCCAGTTGGTTCGACAGCCCGCCATCGAGGACGACGGGCCCCGCGGCGAGCGCCTCGGCGAACGACGGTGCCGCCACGGGGGAGGGCGACTGCGACGACGGCCCGTTCATGATCCACAACCTCTCACTGCTTCATGACACCAACGGCTGGACGATGTCGCTGCGTTGCGGCTTCGCGACCCGGCGGCTTCGCTACTCGTAGCTCAGTAGCTCAGTAGCTCAGTAGCTCCGGCGCATCGTCGCCGTGGGATCAATCCTGCTGCACGGCCTGGATGTCCAGCTCGATCCGGATCGTAGCGCCGATCGCCGCGATGCCCCTGGCCAGCATCGTGCGCCAGTCCAGGGTGAAGTCCTCGCGGTGCAGTTCGGTGACGGCCGTGCACGCCGTACGGGTCTCGCCCGCGATGCCCGTGCCGATGCCCAAGTAGCGGGTATCCAGCTGGACATTGCGGCTGACGCCGTGCAGATGCAGTACGCCCTGTACGGCCCAGCGGCTGCCACCCTTGTGGACGAACCGTTCCCCGGCGAACTGCACATAGGGGAACCGCGCCACGTCCAGAAACTCCGCCGACCGCAGATGGTCATCACGCATCCGTACGCCGCTGTCGATGCTCGCCGCGTCGATGGTCACCTCCACCCGGGAGTCCCGCATCCGCTCACCGATCCACAGCCCGCCCTCGAAGTGGTTGAACCGGCCGTGGATCTCCGCCAGTCCGATGTGCCGGGCGGTGAAGCGGATGGCGCTGTGGTCGGGGTCGATCCGCCACTGGCCCGGCGTGGGCAGGGGCAGCGCCGGCGCCAGTCGGAGGGTGATCGGCCGTGGCACCGTCCGCTCGCCCGCCACCACCGCTGCCTCGATGCGCACCGGCCGGAAGCCGTCGGACGTCACCACGAGGCGGTACGTGGCGGGCGGCAGCGTCACGGTCAGCCTGCCGTTCGGGTCCGTCCGGCCGTGCGTCACTTCCTGACTGCCGGTGTCCCGGACCGATATCTCGACTCCGGCCATCGGCAGTCCGATGGGATCGTGCACGGACAGGTCCAGCGCGCCCGCCCCTTGGGGGAGCAGTGACTGCGGGCTGTGCGGCGTACGGTCGCGCAGGCGCTGGAGGAAGGCGAGCGGCATGACAGGACAAGGCCTCTCTGTCTCATCACGGAAAGAACCGTGGAAAAGGTGCAGATACGCATCCATCCTGTCATTGCCGCGGATCGGATCGGTCATCGGGTGTCAAGAGCTGACGAAACGCGATTTTGGTAGCAGGTCGCTACTCCATGGCAGGAAAGGTGTTCATGGCGTGGGAGCCGGGCAGTCGGCGGTACGGGGTGGGAGCCGGGCGGTCGGCGGCGGTCAGTTGCTGTCGGAGGTCGTCGTCATGTCGGCCAGGGCCGCCGCCGGGTCGTCCGTGGCCGGGCCGGCGGGGGTCCACTGGCCGCCTTCCTTCCGGTACGGCCACCAGCGGCCATCGCGTCCGTAGCGGAGCTGGGCGTCGCCGCCGACCACCGTCCAGCGATTGCCGGCGGCGCGCAGCCGGGGCCGCGTGCCGCCGCCCTCCCAGGCAGTCGCGAGCCGGTCGTTGGCGCGGGCCAGCGCCTCGGGCGCCGGCGACCAGTCCTCCTCCAGGACCGCCAGGCCGGCCGTGCCGCCCAGCTCCCAGGCCCGTACCGCCCGTGCCAGGCTCCGCGCATCGCGCCCCGAACCGGCCGCCAGGCGCGCCGCCATGGCCGTGCCGGGCCCGCCGGCTGCCAGCCGCACGGCGTCCTGCTCAGGTGTGAGTTCGGGCGGCGGCGGGCTGTCGGGGTGCCACGGGGAGAGTGCGTCGGAGAGCAGTCGCCGGGCGCGTGCCGCCGCGTCGTCGATCAGGAACTCCAGGGCGGTCACGTCGACACCGGGCGCGGGCGGGGTGCCGCCGCCGAGCACCGGAGCGCTGCCCGGCTGCGTGACCACCGGCGGTGGCGCGGGCAGCGCCGGCAGGATGTCCCGTGCGGCGTACGCCTCGACCGCCGATACCCCGGGCGCCCTCTCGTTCCCCGGCCCGCCCGCTGCCGTATCACCGGCCGTGGCCCCGGAGCGGCCGGTGGGGGCGTCCGCAGGCGCAGTTCTGTCCGCGGCCACCTCGGCGCGTGCCGCGCTGCGCTCCTGGAGCTCGTCCAGCAGCGCCCGCTCGTCCCGTCCGCGCAACAGCAGCAGGACGAACGGATCCTCGTCCAGCAACCGCGCCACCTGGTAGCACAGCGCGGCGGAATGCGCGCAGTGGTCCCACGCCTCGCAGCTGCACTCCGGCTCCAAGTCGCCGATTCCCGGGAGGAGTTCGATCCCGGCGACGGCGGCGTCCTCGACGAGGACCGGCGGCATGTCCCGGTCCAGCAGCGCCGCGATATGCCCGGCCCGGTCCGCGACCAGGTCCAGAAAGCGGTCCCAGTCGGCCGCGCTCAGCTGCTGCAACAGGACATCGGAGCGGTGCCGCGTGTGGTCGCGGTCCGCTACGACGGCCGTGATCCGGCCGGGGCGTACGGATACCGCGCCGACCGCCCCGGCCCGCGCGTGCCGGCGGCCCAGCTTGAGCTGCTGACCGTCCAGCGCGGTGTCCTCCAGCGCCTTCAGCCACGCCTGCCCCCACCAACTCCGCGCGAACGCCCGCCCGCGCGTCGCCGGCAGCGCGGCGAAGGTCCGCACGGGCCCCTGCCCGTCCGTGCCCTCGGCATCCCGCATGTTGTTCTGCATGTCCCGCATATCCCGCGTGTTCTGGGTGTTCATCGTTCGCTGCTCCCCCTCAGTGCGACCAGGTCGGCCAGTTCCGCGTCGGTGAGTTCGGTCAGTGCGGCCTCGCCGGAGCCCAGCACGGCATCCGCCAACTGCTGCTTACGGGAGAGCATGTCGGCGATCCGGTCCTCGATCGTGCCCTCCGTGATGATCCGGTGGACCTGCACCGGCTGGGTCTGCCCGATCCGGTACGCACGGTCGGTGGCCTGCGCCTCGACGGCCGGATTCCACCAGCGGTCGAAATGCACGACATGCGCCGCCCGGGTGAGGTTCAGCCCCGTACCGGCCGCCTTCAGCGACAGCAGGAACACCGGGACGGCGCCGTCCTGGAAGCGCCGCACCATCTCCTCCCGCCGGGCCACCGGCGTCCCGCCGTGCAGGAGCTGCGTGGGAACGCCGCGCGCCGCCAGATGGGCCTCCAGCAGCCGCGCCATCTGCACGTACTGGGTGAACACCAGCACGCTCGCTCCCTCGGCGAGGAGGGTGTCCAGCAGCTCGTCCAGCAGTTCCACCTTGCCCGACCGTCCGGCGAACCGCGCCGTTCCGGCGTCCAACGGGCCGTACCGCTCCTTCGCATACTGCGCGGGGTGATTGCAGATCTGCTTGAGCGAGGTCAGCAGTTTGACCACCAGGCCCCTGCGGGCGAACCCGTCCGCCCCGGAGATCTCGCTCAGCCCTTCGCGCACCACGGCCTCGTACAGCCCGGCCTGCTCCTTCGTGAGCGCCACCGCCCGGTCGGTCTCCGTCTTGGGCGGCAGCTCCGGCGCGATCCCCGGATCGGACTTACGGCGGCGCAGCAGGAACGGCCGTACCAGCCGGGTCAGTCGCTCCGCCGCCGCACCCGCCTCGGGGGACGCCGCCACGCCGCCTTCGATGACCTGCGCATAGCGCCTGCGGAACTGCCCCAGCGGCCCCAGCAGTCCGGGCGTCGTCCAGTCCAGTACGGACCACAGCTCGGACAGGTCGTTCTCCACCGGGGTGCCGGTGAGCGCCACCCTGGCCTTCGCGGGGATGGTGCGCAGTGCCCTGGCGGTCGCGGAGAAGGAGTTCTTGACGTGCTGCGCCTCATCCGCGACGACCAGCCCCCAGCCCGCCCCGGCCAGCTTCCCGGCATCCAGCCGCATCGTGCCGTACGTGGTCAGGACGAACCCGTCCGCCGGCTCCTCCAGACTGCGCCGCCCGCCGTGGAAGCGGCGCACCGGCGTACCGGGCGCGAACTTCTCGATCTCCCGCTGCCAGTTGCCCATCAGGGACGTGGGGCACACGACCAGGGTGGGACCGGCGGATTCCGGATCGGTCTGCCGGTGCAGATGGAGGGAGATGAGGGTGATGGTCTTCCCCAGGCCCATGTCGTCGGCCAGACAGCAGCCGAGGCCGAGCGAGGTCATCCGGTGCAGCCAGCCGAGTCCGCGCAGCTGGTAGTCGCGCAGTGTGGCGGCGAGCGCGGCCGGCTGCTCCACGGGGGCGGCGTCCGCACCCTCCGGATCGGCCAGCCGGTCGCGCAGTCGGGCCAGCGGGCCGGACGCCCGTACCTCCACCCGGTGGCCGTCGTCGTCCGCGACGCTACCGGTCAGCGCGGCGCCGAGCGCGTCGAGCGGGGTGACCTTGCGGTCCTGCCGGTCCCGGGCGGCACGCACCGCCGCCGGATCGATCAACACCCACTGATCGCGCAGCCGCACCAGCGGGCGGCCGGCTTCGGCGATCCGGTCCAGCTCCGCCCTGTCGATCTCCTGGTCGCCGATCGCGAACCGCCAGCTGAACGAGAGCAGCGCGTCGGCGGACAGTAGGGACGGCGTTCCGGACCCGACCCTGGAGCCGTAGCCGGACTCGCTCGCACCTACCTCCCGGGCCCCCTCTCCACCTCCGTTTCCGAGGCGGCCTCGGTCGTCCGTCGCCGTCCTGCCTCCGTCCCCGGGCGCGGTGCTGTACGCCGCGCCGGCGGCGGTTGCGTCCGTCGTGGGCGCGCCCATCGCCTCGGGCGGTCCCACCACGGCCCGAGTGGTCAGCGTCCGTGCCAGCTCCCTCGGCCAGTGGACCAGCACTCCGGCGGCGGCCAGCGCGCCGGATGCCGGTCCGAGCAACTCCGCGATCTCCTCGTCCGCCAGGTCCAGCGCATCGGGGACGGCCGCGGACAGCAGGGGCGTCAGCGGCGCCCACACGTTGGCCGCACGGCGCAGCGTGAGCAGGGTGTCCATCCGGGCCCGCGGCCCGAATGCCTGCCCCGCCGGCGTCGTGCCGGCCCAGACCTCGGCGGCGTCCGCGCAGAGCGCGGGGTCGGTCGCACTGTGGAGCTGGAGGACGGCGGTGAAGGCGACCTCCGACGCGGCCGACCGACCCAACTCGCCCGGCCCGTAAGGCCGAGCGGGCCCGTACGGCCCGGGGCGACCGGACAGGCCGTCCTGCGCGCCCCGCACCTCCACCCGCAGTGAGATCCGCACCCCCGCGTCATGTCCGGCGGCGACGTCCGCGGCCCAGGCGCGTTGCTCCGGGATGCGCTGCGGGACGGCTGCGGCGAAGGCGGGCCCGCCGGTCGCCAGTGCCGCGGCGGGAGTCCGGGGCAGACCGTCGGCGACCGCGTCCAGGAAGGCCCGGACATGGCGCTCGGGCTCCGGCAGCTCCACCGGGTCCGTACCGGGGAGCGGGGCGGCGTGCGCGTACGGCGGCATGGCGGCGGCGAGGTCGCGCAGCCGCTGGATGGTGTCCGGGTCGAGCGGGCCCAGCCGCCAGGCGTCGTGGTCGGCGGGGCTCAGGCCGGGCAGCAACCGGCCGCGGGCGGCGACCTGGAGCGCCAGCAGGGAGGCCGCGCCCCAGAAGGCGGCGGCCGGATGGGTGCCCTTCGCGGCCCGGGCCCGGGTGAGGACGGGCACCGCAGCGGCGACGGGCAACACCAGAGCCGGTACGGCGGACACGGCGATCCCGGCGCCGGCGCTGCTGATCCGGGTGCGGTCCGTCCCGGCGCCGTCGGCGCCGGAAGCGCCGTCCATGGCGGCCACGGGCAGCGCAACGTGTATCCGCTCCGTCGCCGGCCCGTTGTCACCGAGCGCTTCGTCGCCCGGTGCGCCGTGGCCGTACGCGTCCTGGGCCGACGTGCCCACGATGGGCTCGCCATCGGGGCGCCAGAAGGCGATCCGGCCGAGCCGGGGTGGATCCGACGGCAGGAAGACCGCTGCACAGCGGGAGAGATCGGAGAGCAGACCGGGGGTGACCGCGGTGAGGGAAGCCACTGGAACCGAGAACTCCTCAAGTTTGACTACTGGTCTTGAGCCGCCCGAGGGTACAGCAGGATCCGCCCTCTCATGGAACCCGCGGCGGGAAAACGGCGTTCAATGGAATACACAGAACGCGGCGTGTGCCGCGGAAGGGGCGTGAAGGATGTCCACACAGGCGAAGGTCGCAATCGGCGGCGTCGCGGTGGGAGTGATCCTGCTGTCGGTGCTGCCCTTCTGGGCGGCCGTACTGGTCATGGTCGGGATCCCGGCCATCGCGTATCTGACGCTCGACCCCTCCCAGCGGCGCCGTCTGCGCCACGTCAGCCGCAAGCAGATCGGCCGCTGACCTCACGGGCCCTCGCCGTGCGCCGGGGGCCCAGGACTGCCGATGACCCGCGGCCGTACTCCGGCGGCCGGCGCCGCCGGGGCGGCCGGGCCGCGGCACTGCGCGGCGTTCACTCGGGCCGCGCCCGGTGCCCGCACCCGCCGGCCGGACCGACCACCCGCCTCCGCGGATCCCCGGGCACCTTCCCGGATCCCCACGCGTCCCCGCCCAACTCTCCGCCGTGCCCCGCCCCGCACTCCCCACCTGCCGGGCCCGCTGGATCTGCCCAACCCGTTCGACCTGCATGAACGCCCCCCGTGTGCCTGCTTCTGCGATCAGAATCCAGTGCACCACACGCCACTGACAGCGGCCCGGCGCGGCGGTTCCGAACGCCTGCGGCGGAGGTCAGACGGGGCGCGCCGCCAGCTGGTCCAACGACGCGAGCAGGCCCGGCAGTTCGGGCCCCCGGCCCACCGGGTGCACCTCGCCGGGCTCCTCGTCCAGCAGCACGAACGCGATGTCGTCGGTGCGGGCGACCATGCTCCAGCCCGGCCCGTCGACCCGCAGCGTGCGGGCCTCGCCCGCCGCGAACGACGACCGCACCCGGCCGGGTGGCGGCAGCTCGGAGAGGTAGCCGCGAGCCTCTTCCAGAACCCGCCGTACGCCCTTGTGCGACTGCTCGCCGGGCTCGGCGAAGGAGACGTCCTCGTCGTCGACCTGCTCGCGCCACGCATCCCACTGGAGCGCGATCTCGTCCGCGCCCAGCCGCCGCTGGGCCGGGCCCCATTCCGCGGCGTCCGGCGGCGTGAGCGGTGCCGGGTCTCCTTCCTGCGGCTCCGGGTCGTGCGGCTGCGGCACCCCGGGTGCCGACACGGCGAGTGCCAGCGGCCAGCCGGGCAGCGCCGCGACGAGGCTGTCCTCACTGGGCGACAGTTCGTACTCCATGCCGCAGTCCCAGGCGGCGATCGCGCAGGCCGCCAGCGTCACGTCCTCCGTGGCCACCGTCCAGCGCGCGCCGGCGCCGTCCTGGCCCAGGACCAGCCCGTAGCCCTCCGCGTACGGTTCGAGACCGAGGCCCGCGCACACTTCCGGATAGTCGTCGCCGAGCACGCTCGGGAACTGGGCGGGTGTCAGCAGCACCGCCGTCAGCACGAACAGCTGGTCGCCCGACTGGTCACTGTCGGCGCTCTCGGTCGTCGGCACGCGGGCCTCCCCATCGATTCCGATCCGCACTACGTCGGCGCACCCTAATTGGCTTGGTCCGGCCTTGTCACCAGCCGTACGCTGCAACGATGTGTTTCTACAGCAGCCGGATGCACTTCGTGTGCCTGGAGTGCCGCGCCGCCTACAAGAAGTCGGCGGGCTCACGCGAAGCCGACCGCTGTCCGCAGTGCCGTGGGGAGCTGATCGACGCGGGCGCCGACCTGGCCGTCCCCAAGCGGCGGGACACCGCGGGCTGGCGGGCGTTGGAGGCCGTGCTGCGGGCCGGGCTGACCTTCCACGGCGGCTGCTGCGGTACGGGCCCCGGCTACCGCCCGCGCACCCCGCGTGAGGTCCAGGACCGGCTCGCCCTCGCGGCCCGCACGGGGATGCCCGTCAAGGAGGCGCTGGCCGTCGCGGACCCCGCGCTGACCGACCGCTACGGTGCCACCGCGCGCACCCGAGGGGGCGGCGCCCGCATGCCCCGTCAGGACACCGGCAGCCCGAGCAGTTCGTAGGCGACCTCCCGGGGCGACTGCGCACGCTCCCGCGCCAGCGCGATCACCGCCCGGCAGGCCAGTTCGTTGACGCCGAATGCGAGCGCCTCGGGCGACACCCAGGCCGCCGCCTGCGCGCTGCGCTCCTCGTCGTCCTCGGCGGCTGCCGCCACGTAGCAGGCCGCCGCCTCGAAGAGATTGTGCGGGCGACCCGCGAGAGGGTGCGCACGCACCGCTCCCGGCCGTCTGCCGCTGTGGAACACCCCGACGATGTCGCGTATCAATCCGGTCATCCCGACTCCCGCTCCGGCGCCCGTACCGTCGTTGAAGTGTGCCCGCAGCACCTAATGTTGGAACTTCGGCTGACGAAGGGACGGACAGCAGGTGCGGCGTTACGACTGGCTCAAAGAGATCCGGCGGCTCGATCCGGAAAAGGACTTCCTGCGGATCTACCGCATCACCGCCACCTACGAATTCCCCTGGGACGTCACCAGGGCCCTGGAGCTGGCCCTCTACCGCACCTACGCGGTGCCGAGCATCGGCCGACTGCTCGCGGAGACCGCGGAGCTGACGGACCGTACGCAGAAGCGCTACGACGACACCGCTCTCCTTCTGGACGCCGTCCTGGAGCACGGCTTCGACGGCGACGAGGGCCGCACGGCGCTCCGCCGCATCAATCAGATGCACCGCAGCTACGACATCAGCAACGAGGACATGCGCTATGTCCTGTGCACCTTCGTGGTGGTGCCGATCCGCTGGATCGACCAGTACGGCTGGCGGCGGCTGAGCGAACACGAGAAGCGCGCCATAGCGGCGTACTACCGCACCCTCGGACGCCATATGGGCATCACCGAAGTCCCGCAGAGCTACCACGACTTCGAGCGCTGCCTCGACGCCTACGAGAAGGCGCACTTCGGCTGGGACCCCGGTGCCCGCCGGGTGTCGGACGCCACCCTGGACCTGATGGCGGGCTGGTACGGACCCCTCGCACCCGTGGTGCGCGGTGCCAGCATGGCCCTCCTGGACGACGCGCTGCTGGACGCCTTCCGGTACGACCGGCCCAGGCCGGCGGTCCAGAAGGCGGTACGTACCGCCCTCAAGCTGCGCGCCCGGGCCGTACGGCTGCTGCCGCCCCGCCGCACCCCGCACTACGCCCGCCAGAACCCGGAGATCAAGGGCTATCCGAACGGCTTCCGGGTGGCCGAGCTCGGGACGTTCCCCGCTTCCCGCCGGGGCGGCAGCTGTCCCGTTCCCCATGAGGAGGACCCGGCGGCATCGTGAGGCGAGGCTTCCGCCAGGGGTGCCTCACCCCTGGCGGACCGCCAGCGCCAGGTAGCGGGAGTCCTCGTCCACGTACCGGACCAGGTCCCAGCCGCTGCCGGCCAGAAGGGGCCGCAGGTTCGGCTCCGCCCGGAGGTCGCCGGGGGTGAGGGGGCGGCCCTTGCGCGCGGCGAGGGCCGCCCGCCCGATGGGGTGGAAGAGGGCCAGCCGGCCACCGGGGCGCACGACCCTGGCCAGTTCGGACAGGCCGCCCGCGGAGTCGGGCAGATGGGAGATGAGCCCCGCGGCGAAGACGGCATCCAGGGCGGCGCTGCGGAGCGGTAGCCGGGTCACGTCGCCGAGCAGCAGGGCCCCGTGGGCGTCGCGTCCGGCCCGTGCGACGGCCCGCAGCATCTCCGGGGTGAGGTCCGCGCCCAGCACCGTTCCGTGCGCTCCTACGGCCTCTCGGAGGGCCGGCAGGGCGCGTCCCGTGCCGCAGCCGGCGTCCAGGACGCGATCGCCTCTCCGGAGGGACAGTTCGGCGACGCCCGCCGCATAGGCGGGACCGTCATCGGGGAACTTGGTGTCCCAGTCGGCGGCGCGCGACGCGAAGAACGCGCGGACCTCGTGCGGCCGGTCGGCATGGTGGTCGGTCATCGGCTTCCTTCGGGAGCGGCGGGACGGCGGTTGGTCAGAGGGGCGGTGGCGGCGTACAGGGCGCCCGCGACGAGCAGGGCGACCACGACGCCGAGGTTCATGGCGCCCAGGGTGCCGTGCTCGGCGCTGTCGGTGAGCAGATACCCCACCACCCGGGCGATGTGCGGATCCGCGGACGTGATCAGGCCGAGCCCGACGGCGGTGGCGACGGCCAGTGAGAGCACCGCCGGCCACCCCACGGCGGGCACGGCGGCCGGCTCGAAGCCCGTCCGGCGTCGGCGCCACTGCTCGACCAGGAAGACCGCCGTCCATGCGGCCATCGCCACCCCGATGATGGACAGGAACGCCTGGAACGTGGCGAAGAAACTGGGCGAGACGAACAGTACATACCAGCCACCCGCCGCCATCAGCACACCGTCCACCAGCACCGCGAGATGCCGGCGGATGGGGACGCCCAGGGCCAGCATCGACATGCCCGAGCTGTAGATGTCCATGATCGCCCCGGAGGCGAAGCCCCCGACGGCGGTCAGCAGATACGGCACCAGGAACCAGGTCGGCAGCTCGGCGGCCAGCGCGCCCACGGGGTCGGCGGCTGCCGCCTGGGCGAGCCCGGGGGCACCGGCGTTGAGCAGCACCCCGAAAACCAGCAGCGCCACAGGGGCCAGTACCCCGCCCAGGGTCGTCCAGCCGGCGATCGCCCGGCCGCTGCTCCTCCGGGGCAGATAACGGCTGTAGTCGGCACCGCAGTTGACCCACCCCAGCCCCAGGAGTGTCATCGCGAAGACCACGCCGCCGAGGACGGTGCCGGGATCCGCGGGCGGGCCGTGCACGAGGGCGGACGGGTGGACACGGCCGGCCATCAGCACCACGTAGACCACCGTCATCACGGTGATTGCCGCGGTCAGACACTTCTGCACCTTCATGATCAGCGCATGCCCGTAGATCCCGACGACGACCACGGAGACGGCGGTCACCGCGAAGCACAGGGCCTGGGCCCCGGTGGTCGCCGTCCGCCCGTCGGGCCGGGCGAAGACCTCGGGCGAGACACGCGCCAGGATGGCGGCCCCGCCCAGGGAGGAGAGCGCGACCAGCACGGTCTCCCAGCCGACGTTCGAGACGTAACTGAACAATGTCGGCAGCTTGTTGCCCTGCCGTCCGAAGGAAGCCCGCCCGATGGCCATCGTGGGCGCTCCCGTACGCGCACCGGCGATCGAGATCAGGCCGACCAGGACGAACGAGAGCACATAGCCGATGACCCCGGTGGCCACCGCCTGCCAGGGGTTGAGCCCGAGGCCCATGAGATAGATCCCGTAGGCGATGCTCAGCAGGGACAGCCCGGACGCGGCCCACGGCCAGAACAGGGACCGGGGCGTGCCGTGCCGCTCGGCGTCCGGAACCGGGTTGATGCCGTTGCGCTCCACGGTGCCGGCCGTGGTGTGCGCCACGACAGGCGGGCCGTGCCGCTGCTCCGACTGCTGCTCCGTCATGGGCTCATGGTCCCCCATGAACCCCGATCGCAGGGGAACGGGCGTGCGGTAACCGGCTTGGCCGGAGAGCATCTTGACCAGAGCCTTTGGCAGCTTTCGTGAATTCGAGGACATCCCGATCAGCGGACGGTACGGTCCTCGCCATGGATTTCGGACGGCACTTCGTGCCGCCGCCGGCTCCCGCTGCTGAGCCATGGATCCGTACACCCCGCGACGCGCGGGACCCGCACCCTGAAGGAGACGGCCGATGAATGCCGCACAAGGGGCCCCGGAGGGCGCAGCCCTGGACCCTGACCCCGAATTGTCGCTGAAAGTCTTAGTCGCGGGCGGATTCGGGGTCGGCAAGACAACCCTGGTCGGCTCGGTCAGCGAGATCCGGCCGCTGCGTACGGAGGAACGCCTCAGCGAGGCGGGCGAATCCGTGGACGACACCGGGGGAGTGGACAGCAAGACGACGACCACCGTGGCGATGGACTTCGGCCGCATCACCATCAGGGAAGGGCTCTCGCTGTACCTCTTCGGCACCCCTGGACAGGACCGGTTCTGGTTCCTGTGGGACGACCTGTCGGAGGGGGCCCTGGGGGCGGTGGTGCTGGCCGACACCCGGCGGTTGCAGGACTGCTTCCCGGCCGTCGACTACTTCGAGCGCCGCGCGATCCCGTTCCTCGTGGCCGTCAACTGCTTCGCGGAGTCCCGGTCCTACGGGGCCGACGAGGTCTCCCGCGCCCTGGACCTGGACCGCGGTACCCCCGTCGTGCTCTGCGACGCCAGGGACCGGGACTCTGGCAAGGAGGTGCTGGTCCGTCTCGTCGAGCACGCCGGGCGGCTGCACTCCGCCCGGCAGCTGGATTCGGTGGGCTGACCCACGGCGGGGCGGCGCGGGCCGCGGATGCCCTCGTGCCGCCCCTGCCCGTCAGCTCGCGAGGTCGGCCATCGCGACCACCTTGTCGATCGTGACCCGGACCACCAGCTCGCCCGGCACGCCGTTGCGGGCGCCGTACTCCTCCGCACGCTCCTCGCCGACGTAGCGGGCCGCGATCCGGGTGGCCCAGTGCCGTACGTCCGCCGGTTCCTCGCTGAGTTGCGCCGTCCCGTGCACGACCACGAACGAGAACGGCGGCCGTTCGTCGTCGACGCACAGCGCCACCCTGCCATCGCGGGCGAGATTGCGGCCCTTGACCGACTCCTTGCCGGTGTTGAACACCAGCTCGTCGCCGTCCATGAGGAACGACACCGGGGCGACGTGCGGGCTCCCGTCGGCCCGTACGGTCGACAGTTTGCCGGTGCGGGTGCCCTCGGAAAGGAACGCCCGCCACTCGTCCTTGGTCATCTTCTGCGCCATGCCGACATCCTCGCCGCCGGCACAATCCCGCGGTACTTGGCGCGCCGGGCGTAGTGCCGCTTGCCGAGACGGCAGACGTGGGACAGGCTGGCACGGCAGTCTGCGGACGGACCGCGGACTGCCGTCCGGCCACGCGTGCGGACGGGGATACGGGGAGGAAGCGGCATGGCATTGAGCAGCGGACTCGACTGGCTGCTGGACGACCTGACCAAACGGGTGGAGAAGGTGCGGCACGCGTTGGTGCTCTCCAACGACGGGCTGGTGACCGGCGTGAGCCAGGGGCTGGAGCGGGAGGACGCCGAGCATCTCGCGGCGGTCGCCTCGGGGCTGCACAGTCTGGCGAAGGGGTCGGCACTCCACTTCCGCGTCGGGCGGGTACGCCAGACCATGATCGAGTTCGACGACGGGGTGCTGTTCGTGACGGCGGCGGGGGACGGCAGCTGCCTGTGCGTGCTGGCTGGAGCCGACGCCGACATGGGACAGATCGCTTACGAAATGACGCTGTTGGTCAATCGCGTGGGGGAGCACCTGGGCGTCGCGGCCCGCCGGCCGGAAAGTTATCCACAGGCTTGAGGCGGGCGTTGACTCACTGTCGCCATCCGCGGCACAGTCGTCACTGTCAGTGATCGACCGAGTTGCGGGAGAAACACCATGACGGTGATGTGCGATGGGCAGCAGACGCTCGCGATGGGGCGGGCGGCCCGCGAACTGGAGCTGCGGAGCGGCGAGTTCGAACTCGCCACCCAGCTGGGACACGTGCGGACGGTCCCGGCCGGTCCCGAGGACCGGCCGGGAAGCGCCGGGCCGCCCGCCCGGCGCCGGGTCCCGGCGGAGGAGGTCGCCCGGCTACAGGCCGAGCCGGGCTTCCCGGAGGCGCTGCGCGAACGCCTCCGCACCCTCACCACGAACGAGGCCGCCGCCCTGATGGGCATCGGCCCCGGCCGGGCCCTGCGGCTGACCCGCGCCGGCTGCGTGAGCCCCGTCCGGTTCTACGTGAACCGCTTCGGCGCCGTGGTCTGGCTCTATCTGGCCACGGACATCGCGGACTTCGCGGATCGCCAGCCGGAACTGATGCAGGGCAGCACCCCCGCCGTGATGCGGGTGATGCTCAACAACGGGCAGGACTGGAGAGCCCGGGAATGGCGCAGCCGCCGGGTAGCCCAGCTCATGGGCCGGACCGACGACCCCTGGGTCTCCGCGGCGGTGATCGCCGCCGTACTCCCTCCGGAAGAACTGGCCTCGGTGGCACAGGACCCGCTGGAACGCACGGTGCTCCGCAGGCTGCGCCCGACGCTCGCGTCCATGGTCACGGCGACCCCCGCGGCCCGGGAAGCCTTCGAACGGGTCCTGGCGGCCGAGGAGTTCGACGAGGTGATGTGGTACCGCGTCAACCTCTCCCGGTCCCTCGAAGAGGCCCGCCGGGAGGACCCCGGGCGGGTGCGGACACCGGCCACCACAACAGCCGCCGCCCGCCGCCCGCTTCAGCCGCCCAGGTTGCGGAACAGCCCTTCCCGCAAAGGACTTATGCCGTAGCCGTGTGAGCTCGATCATGGGGACGAAAGAGCCCCTCCTGGACCACGGAGACCAGCAGCCTGCCCTCGCGGTCGTAGATCCGTCCGCGGGCCAGTCCCCGGCCACCGGTGGCGATCGGCGACTCCTGGTCGTAGAGGAACCACTCGTCCGCGCGGAAGGGGCGGTGGAACCACATGGCGTGGTCGAGGGAGGCCATGTCGAAGCCGCGGGGGCCCCAGAGGGGTTCGATCGGGATGCGGACCGCGTCCAGCAGGGTCATGTCGCTGGCGTAGGTCAGCGCGCAGGTGTGCACCAGCGGATCGTCACCCAGCGGTCCGACCGCGCGCATCCAGACGGCGCTGCGCGGCTCCGCGCCCGAGATCTCGTCCGGTGTCCAGCGCAGCCGGTCGACGTACCGGATGTCGAACGGCTGCCGGCGCGCCATCCGCTCCAGTGCCTCGGGCAGGCCGCCCAGGTGTTCGCGGACCTCTTCCGCGACGTTCGGCAGATCGTCCGGGTCGGGTACGGCCTGGCGCATCGGTAGTTGGTGTTCGAAGCCGGGTTCCGGCTTGTGGAAGGAGGCGGTGAGATTGAAGATCGTGCGTCCGTGCTGGACGGCGACGACCCGGCGGGTGGTGAAGGACCGCCCGTCGCGGACCCGCTCGACCTGGTACACGATCGGCACCCCGGGGCGGCCGGGGCGCAGGAAGTACGCGTGCAGCGAGTGGACCGGGTGGTCCCCTGAGGTGGTCCGCCCGGCAGCCACCAGCGCCTGGCCGGCGACCTGCCCGCCGAAGACCCGCTGGAGGCTCTCCTGGGGGCTGCGGCCCCGGAAGATGTTCACCTCGATCTGTTCGAGGTCCAGCAGATCGACCAGCTTCTCGGCCGGATTCGTCGTCACCGGTGGCCCTCCGTCATCTCCTTCGGCGGCCTCGGGCGAAGCCGTCGCCTCACAACTGCCCCACATCCGTGACCCGCACCACCGCGCGTCCCTCCTCGTCGGAGGCGGCCAGGTCCACCTCGGCGGAGATGCCCCAGTCGTGGTCACCGTTCGGGTCGGCGAAAGTCTGCCGCACCTGCCACAGCCCGTGCGCGGCATCCTCCTCGATCTGAAGGAGCTTCGGGCCGCGCGCGTCCGGGCCGGTGCCCAGCTCGTCGTATTCGTCCCAGTAGGCGTCCATCGCCTCGCCCCAGGCGTCCGCGTCCCACCCGGAGTCGGCATCCATCTCGCCGAGTTCCTCGACCTTGTCGAGCGCCGCCAGCTCCACCCGCCGGAACATCGCATTGCGGACGAGGACGCGGAACGCCCGCGCATTGGCGGTGACCGGCCGGACCTGGTCGGCGCGCTCGGCCGCCTCGTCCGCCGTCTCCTCCTCCGGGTTCGCGAGCTGTTCCCATTCGTCCAGCAGACTGGAGTCGACCTGCCGGACCATCTCGCCCAGCCAGGCGACGATGTCCTGGAAGTCCTCCGACTTCAGATCGTCCGGCACGGTGTGGTCCAGGGCCTTGAAGGCGCTCGCCAGGTAGCGCAGGACGATGCCCTCGGTGCGCGCCAGCTCGTAGAAGGACGTGAACTCCGTGAAGGTCATGGCGCGTTCGTACATATCGCGGATGACCGACTTCGGCGACAGCGGGTGGTCGCCGACCCACGGGTGGCTCTTGCGGTAGAGGCCGTAGGCGTGCGACAGCAGCTCGTCGAGCGGCTTGGGGTACTCGACGTCCATGAGGCGCTCCATGCGCTCCTCGTACTCGACGCCGTCGGCCTTCATCTGGGCGACCGCCTCGCCCCGCGCCTTGTTCTGCTGGGCGGCCAGGATCTGCCGGGGGTCGTCGAGCGTGGACTCCACGACCGAGACCATGTCCAGCGCGTACGACGGCGACTCGGGGTCCAGCAGGTCGAACGCGGCCAGCGCGAACGTCGACAGCGGCTGGTTGAGCGCGAAGTCCTGCTGGAGGTCGACGGTGAGCCGGACGATCCGGCCCTCCGCGTCCGGCTCCGGGAGCCGCTCCACGATCCCGCCGTCCACGAGAGAGCGGTAGATCGCGATCGCGCGGCGGATGTGCCGCAGCTGGTTCCTGCGCGGTTCGTGGTTGTCCTCCAGCAGCCGGCGCATCGCCTCGAAGGCATTGCCGGGCCGGGCGATCACCGACAGCAGCATCGCGTGCGTGACGCGGAAGCGCGAGGTCAGCGGCTCGGGATCGGAGGCGATGAGCTTCTCGAAGGTGTTCTCGCCCCAGTTGACGAAGCCCTCCGGCGCCTTCTTGCGGACGACCTTGCGGCGCTTCTTCGGATCGTCGCCCGCCTTCGCCAGCGCCTTCTCGTTCTCCACGACATGCTCGGGGGCCTGCGCGACCACAAAGCCCGCCGTGTCGAAACCCGCCCGCCCGGCCCGGCCCGCGATCTGGTGGAACTCCCGCGCCCGCAGCGTCCGCACCCGCGTCCCGTCGTACTTGGTCAGTGCGGTGAACAGCACCGTACGGATGGGGACATTGACCCCGACGCCCAGCGTGTCGGTACCGCAGATGACCTTCAACAGCCCTGCCTGGGCCAGCTTTTCGACGAGCCGGCGGTACTTCGGCAGCATGCCGGCGTGGTGCACGCCGATGCCGTGCCGGACATACCGCGAGAGATTGCGGCCGAACTTGGTGGTGAACCGGAAGTTCCCGATGAGCTTCGCGATCTCGTCCTTCTCGGCGCGTGTGCACATGTTGATGCTCATCAGCGCCTGCGCCCGCTCCACGGCGGCGGCCTGGGTGAAGTGCACGATGTAGACCGGCGACTGGCGGGTCTCCAGCAGTTCGGTCAGCGTCTCCGTCAGCGCCGTCGTGCGGTACTCGTACGACAGCGGTACGGGCCGGGTCGCGGAGCGCACCACCGACGTCGGCTTGCCGGTGCGCCGGGTCAGATCCTCCTCGAACCGCGACATGTCGCCGAGCGTCGCCGACATCAGGATGAACTGCGCCTGCGGCAGCTCCAGCAGCGGGATCTGCCAGGCCCAGCCGCGGTCCGGCTCCGCGTAGAAATGGAACTCGTCCATCACGACCTGGCCGATGTCGGCGTGCTTGCCGTCGCGCAGCGCTATCGAGGCGAGCACCTCGGCGGTGCAGCAGATGACCGGCGCATCGGCGTTGACCGAGGCGTCACCGGTGAGCATGCCGACGTTCTCGGTGCCGAAGAGCTTGCAGAGGTCGAAGAACTTCTCCGAGACCAGCGCCTTGATGGGCGCGGTGTAGAACGTGACCTGGTCGTTGGCGAGGGCGGTGAAGTGCGCGCCGGCCGCCACCAGGCTCTTCCCGGAGCCGGTGGGGGTGGACAGGACGACGTTCGCCCCCGAGACCACTTCGATCAGCGCCTCCTCCTGGGCAGGGTAGAGCGTGATGCCCTGCTGCTCGGCCCAGCCCGAAAAGGCTTCGAAGAGGGCATCGGGGTCGGCGTCGTTCGGCAGATGATCGATGAGGGTCACGCCCCCCATACTGCCTGCCTTCGGCCCGGATCCGGGAACCGGTGCTCCGGATGGACACCAACCGGGGACCAGCAGCCGGTGCGGATACCTGATCTGTGGGTGTTCGCGTCGTGCGTCATCGGCCCCGCCGGCGGACCATGGTACCGGCCTGGTGGCCCTGACCTGCACGGATGGCGTGCGCCGTGCGTCGCGCTGGGGATACCCCGGGGCTGTCGGGCCGCGGGGCGGGTGCGGTGAGTCCGCGCAGACTTCGGTGCAAGGTCTTTACATTCCGTGCGCGACCGTATGCGGAACGCCGCTGCTGGCGCGGCGCCTGGTGCGGCGGCGAGCGGGTCGGTTCTCCGGAGCACCCGCTCCTCGTGGCGAGATCATTTGACGCTACGCTGAGTGGCCGACCAGGCGTCAGATATGCAGCGGAAACGCAACGCGTGATGCGCAGACGTCAGAAGCGCAGAGCAAGGGGTGGGGAACGACCATGATGGGACCGGCGCACTCGCTGTCGGGGGCTGCGGCCTGGCTGGGGGTGGGGGCGGCGGCCTATGCGGCCGGGTATCCGATGCCCTGGCCGGTGCTGGTCAGCGGCGCCCTGATCTGTGCGGGGGCGGCGCTCGCGCCGGATCTCGACCACAAGGCCGCCACCATTTCGCGGGCCTTCGGGCCGCTGTCGCGGTGGCTGTGCGAGGTGGTCGACACGCTGTCGCACGCGGTGTACAAGGCGACGAAGATGCGCGGGGACGCGCACCGTTCGGGCGGGCACCGGACGCTGACCCACACCTGGCTGTGGGCCGTGCTGGTCGGTGGCGGAATGTCACTGCTGGCGACGCAGGGCGGGCGCTGGGCGGTGCTCGGGATCCTCTTCGTCCATATGGTGCTCGCCATCGAGGGGCTGCTGTGGCGGGCGGCGCGGGTCTCCAGCGATGTGCTGGTCTGGCTGCTGGGTGCCGCGGCGGCGTGGATTCTCGCCGGGATCCTCGACGAGCCGGGCAACGGCGCGAACTGGCTGTTCGCGGAGCCGGGGCAGGAATACCTCTGGCTGGGGGTGCCGATCATGCTCGGCGCGCTGGTGCACGACATCGGCGATGCGCTGACCGTTTCGGGCTGCCCGATCCTGTGGCCCATCCCGGTCGGCCGCAAGCGCTGGTATCCGCTGGGTACGCCCAAGCCGATGCGCTTCCGGGCCGGGAGCCGGGTGGAGCTGAAGGTGCTGATGCCGGGCTTCATGCTGCTGGGCGGCATCGGGGCGCTGGGCGCGCTCGGCTACATCTGACCGCGGTGCGGTTCCCCGGCGGGCGGGCGGTGGGCCGCACCTCGGCGGTACGCCCCGGTCCCACACCCCCCGGTCCCGCACGCCCTGGTCGTGCATGCTGCCACCCGCACACCGCAGCGCGTGAGCCCCGACCCGTACGCTTCCGTCCCTTCGAACCCCGCCAGCCGGCCCGGTCCGTTCGCGTGCGGCGGGCCGGCCGGTGGGCCTCAGCCGTGCCAGGACTTCCACAGTGCCGCGTACGCCCCGCCGGCGGTGACCAGTTCCTGATGGCTGCCCAGTTCGCTGATGCGGCCGTCCTCGACGACGGCGATGACATCGGCGTCATGGGCGGTGTGCAGGCGGTGGGCGATGGCCACGACAGTGCGACCGCGCAGGACCTTGCCCAGCGAGCGTTCCAAGTGGCGGGCCGCCCGCGGGTCCAGCAGTGAGGTCGCCTCGTCCAGGACCAGGGTGTGCGGGTCGGCCAGGACCAGGCGGGCCAGGGCGATGTGCTGTGCCTGGGCCGGCGTCAGGGTCTGGCCGCCGGAACCGACCTCGGTGTCCAGGCCGTTGGGCAGGGCACGGGCCCAGCCGTCCGCGTCCACCGCGCCCAGCGCATCCCAGAGTTCGGCGTCGGCAGCGCCGGTGCGGGCCAGCAGGAGGTTGGTGCGGAGCGTACCGACGAAGACATGGTGCTCCTGATTGACCAGGGCGACGTGTTCGCGGACGCGCTCGGCGGGCATCGCGGAGAGTTCGGCGCCGCCCAGGGACACCGTGCCGGCCCGGGGGCCGTAGATGCCGGCCAGCAGCCGGCCCAGGGTGGACTTGCCGGCGCCGGACGGGCCGACCAGCGCCACCGTGCTCCCCGGGCGGACGCTCAGCGAAACCTGGTGCAGTACGTCGACGCCCGTGCGGTAGCCGAAGCTGACGTCGTCGGCGCGCACGCCCCGGCCGTCGGGGAGCACCGTCGCGTCGGCTACCTCCGGCTCGATCTCGCGGACGCCGACGAGGCGGGCGATGGACACCTGGGCCACCTGGAGCTCGTCGTACCAGCGCAGGATCATGTTGACCGGCTCCCGCAGCATCTGCGCGAGGAGCGCGCCCGTCGTCAGCTGGCCCGGGGTGATCCAGCCGCGGAGGACGAAGACTCCGCCGAGCAGCAGCGCGGAGCCGAGGATCAGCACGTGGGTGACGTTGATGACGGGGAAGAGGACGGAGCGGAGGGAGAGGGTGTAGCGCTCCCACTGGGTCCACTCGCGGATCCGGCGCTCGGAGAGGGCGATCCGGAGGCGGCCCATGCGGTGCGCCTCGATGGTGCGCCCGGCGTCGACGGACTCGGTGAGGACCGCGGACACCGCGGCGTAACCGGCGGCCTCGGAACGGTAGGCGCCGGGGGCGCGCCGGAAGTACCAGCGGCAGCCGATGACGAGCAGCGGCAGCGCGATGACGACGGACAGTGCGAGCGGCGGGGCGGTGAAGGTGAGCCCGCCGAACAGCAGGCCCGCCCAGACGACGGCGATGGACAGCTCCGGTACGGCCTCGCGCATCGCCTCGGCGAGCCGGTCGATGTCCGTGGTGATCCGGGACAACAGGTCGCCGGTGCCGGCCCGTTCCAGGACGCCCGGTGGCAGTGCCACCGACCGTACGAGGAAGTCCTCGCGCAGATCCGCCAGCATCTGCTCGCCGAGCATCGCGCCGCGCAGCCGCACCATGCGGACGAAGACCGTCTGGGCGATCAGGGCGAGGGTGAACAGGGCGAGGGTGCGGCCCAGTCGGATGTCTGCTCCGTGGCCCGCGGACAGGTCCTCGACCAGTCCGCCGAGGAGGTAGGGGCCGGCCATCGAGGCGATGACCGCCGCGGCGTTGACGGTGACGAGGACCGCGAAGGCGCCGCGGTGGCGGCGGATCAGGATGGCGACGTAGGAGCGTACGGTAGCCGGTGAGCCGACGGGCAGCGTGGCGACGGTCTGCGGGGCGTCGGGATCGTGCTCCGGCGGTGCCAGGCCGATCATGGGGTCTCCTCGGGGTGGTGCGGCCGGTCCGGTTCGCGGGTGACGACCGCGCGGTAGTCGGGGTGGGTGCGCAGGAGTTCGCGGTGGGTGGCCTCGCCGGTGACCTTGCCGTCCTGGAGGAACACCACCTGATCGGCGCGGTCCAGGAGGAGCGGGCTGGAGGTGAGGACGAGGGTGGTCCGGCCCGTCCTGATCTTCCGCAGACCGTCGGCGATGCGCGCCTCGGTGTGCGAGTCGACGGCGCTGGTCGGCTCGTCGAGGACCAGTACCTCGGGATCGGTGACCAGTGACCGGGCCAGGGCCAGGCGCTGACGCTGTCCGCCGGAGAGGGACCGGCCGCGTTCGGTGATGTGGGTGTGCATCGGGTCGCCGGAGTCGTCGGCGGATGCCTGGGCCAGGGAGGCCAGCACATCGCGGCATTGGGCCGCGGCCAGCGCCTCGGCCGCGGTCACCCGGCCGGATGCCGGGACGTCGAGGAGGTCGCCGAGCGTGCCGGAGAGCAGCACCGGGTCCTTGTCCTGGACGAGTACGGCCGTGCGGGCGGTATCGCGCGGGACGTCGTCCAGCGGGGTGCCGCCGAGGACGACGGAGAGCGGGCGGTCGGCGGATTTCCGTTCACCCCCGGCCCCGGCCCCGGCGCCGCCGTCCCTGTCCCTGTCCTTCTCGTCGTCCCGGTGCGGGGGGTGGCCGCCCAGGCGCTCGGCGAGCCGGCCCGCCGCGTCGGGGTCGCCGCAGACCACGGCGGTCAGTCGGCCGGCCGTGGCGGTCAGTCCGCTGACCGGGTCGTGCAGATCGCCGGAGGGCGGTTCCGCTGCGGTGAGCCGGCCGTCGACCGGGCGGCTCAGGGCCAGTACGCGCGCCGTCCGCTCCGCCGACGGCCGGGAGAAGGAGTAGGACATGGCGATCTCTTCGAAGTGTCGGAGGGGGTAGAGCAGGAAGGCCACCGCGCTGTAGATCGTGACCAGTTCGCCGACGGCGATCCGGCCGTCCAGGGCGAGCCCGATGCCGTACCGGACCACCGCGATCAGCAGCAGGCCCGGGAGCAGGACCTGGACGGCCGAGATCAGCGACCACATCCGGGCGCTGCGGACGGCTGCCCTGCGGACCTCCTGGGAGGCGCTGCGGTAGCGGCCGAGGAACAGCTCCTCGCCGCCGATGCCGCGCAGGACGCGCAGTCCGGCGACCGTGTCGGAGGCGAGTTCGGTGGCCCGTCCGGCCTTTTCCCGCTGCTCGTCGGCGCGGCGGGTGGCGGCCGGCAGCAGCGGCAGCGCGGCCAGCGCCAGGGCGGGCATGCCCAGGGCCACCACGATGCCCAGTTCCGGTTGGTAGACGACCAGGGCGACGCAGACGCCGACGGTGGTCACGGCCGCCGCGCAGAAACGGGAGAGGGTCTCGATGAACCAGCCGATCCGCTCCAGGTCGCCGGTGCTGACGGCGGCGACCTCACCGGCCGCCACCCGTCTGGTCATCGCGCCGCCCAATTCCGTGGTCTTACGGGCGAGCAGCTGCTGCATCCGGGCGACCGCGACGATCCAGTTGGTCACCGCGGCCCGGTGCAGCATGATGTCGCCGAGCGCGACCAGTACGCCCAGCAGCGTCAGCAGGCCGCCCGCCAGGGCCAGTCGGGAACCGTCACGGTCCACCGCGGCCTGTACGGCGAGTCCCACCGGGAGCGGGAACGCGGCCACCGCGCTCATGTGCACCAGCCCCCAGAAGAGCCCGTTGGCCTGCCCGCCGAGCTGCCGGCCGCACAGCCACAGCAGGAATCTGCCACCCGTACGGACGTCCGGGACGCCGGGGTCGGGATGCGGAAGATCGCGAATGCGCATGATGTCCAAAGGAGTTGTCGCGGTAGGCGGGGGTGGGCCGAGCGTGCTCGGCGGGCCGGGGCGCAGGGGCGGTGGTCGTGAGCAAGAGGGCGGCGGTGGCCGTCCCGGGCAGGGCGGAATGCCCCTCTCGCGCCTCTCGGCCGTCTCGACGTGGACGGAGGTATGGGAAGGTTCGCCTGTCGCACGGGCCGCTTTCAAACGGTTTTTCCACAGCGGGGCGGTAAAGCCGATGAATCGGCGGTGATGTGCACAACGCGCCCGGTACTGAAGGGCCGTCAGAGCAGCGGTGGCACCATGGGGCCATGCGGACAGCCGAGGGTGTGATGCGGGCGGTGGCGGTGGCGGTGGCGGTCGCGGGAGTGGTCCTTCTGGCGGGCTGCGGGGGCAGCGCCGGCGCGCACGGCAGCGGCGCCAAGGGCGCGGAGGGCGCCAAGGGAGGCGGTGGAGCCCGGGCGGGGGAGCGGCCCGGCGGGACGCCGGCCACCACCCACCTCACGGGCATCGCGGAGGTCGGCCCCGCGCTGCGGTCGCGGATCCCGGCCCGTTCCCGTCAGGTCGTAGCGGTCTACGGCAAGGGGGCCGACTCCCCGGACGCCACCGTCGTGCTGTACGACAAGGGCGCCAAGGGGTGGGATCGCAAAGGGAGTTGGCCTGCGCACAACGGGCGCCGCGGATGGACGGTGGATCACCACGAGGACGACCAGCGCAGTCCCGTCGGGGTGTTCTCGCTGACCGATGCCGGGGGAGTGCTCGCCGATCCCGGCGCCCGGCTGCCCTATACGCGCTCGGCGGCGTTCACCCCGCCGTCGTACTGGTCCGAGAACACCCGCCATGACTTCGACTACGTGGTGGCGATCGACTACAACCGGGTTCCGGGGACGTCCCCGCTGGACCCGACCCGCCCCCTGGGGCAGTCCAAGGGCGGCGGGGTGTGGCTGCACCTGGATCACGGGACCGGGACCTCGGCCTGTGTGAGCGTGGCGAAGTCCGCGATGGCGGCGCTGCTGCGGGCTCTCGACCCGGCCCGGCACCCCGTCGTGGTGATGGGGGACCGGAGTCACCTTTCGTCCTGAAAGGGAGGTGGCCGGGCGCCGGTGGGCGGTCTGCGGGTGGTGTGCGGAGCCAGCTCTTGGATCAAGCTCCAAGATTTTCCCGGAAGTTACATCGGCCTCTTTCGTGGTGAACAACAAGCGGCAATAGTGGCGGACCGCGGAAGTCCGATTCCGCATCACAGAATCCGCCCATGGAGGAGTGCCCGTGCCGCACACCACCGGAACCCTCGTCCGCCGCGCAGGGCGTCTGCTGCGCACCAGCCTGTTCGTGCAGGTCCTGCTCGCCTTGCTGTTCGGTGTCCTGGTCGGACGCCTCTGGCCGCAGGCGGGAGCCTCGCTCCAGCCGCTCGGTGACGGCTTCGTCCGTCTGATCAAGGCGGTCATCGCCCCGCTGGTCTTCTGTGTGGTCGTCGCCGGTATCACCAAGGCGGGCGACATGAAGTCCTTCGGCCGGATCGGCGTCAAGGCGCTGATCTGGTTCGAGGTCGCGACCGGCGTCGCCCTGGTCGTCGGCCTGCTGGCGGGCAATGTCTTCGCTCCCGGCGCCGGGATGCACGTCGACCCGGCGTCCCTGGACAAGAGCGCGGTCGATGCCCGGACGGGTGGCGGGAAACTGCCCTCCGCCGCCCAGTTCATCCTGGAGGCGCTGCCGAACAGCGCGGTCGGTGCGTTCGCCACGAACTCGCTGCTGCAAGTCCTGGTGCTGGCCTGCCTGGTGGGCGCGGCGCTGCTGCACCTCGGTCAGCGGAAGGTGCCGCAGCTGCTGCCGCTGATCGAACAGGCCCAGGACGTCGTGTTCACCATCGTCGGCTACATCATGAAGCTCGCCCCGCTCGCGGTCTTCGGTGCCACCGCGCATCTCGTCGGCCAGTACGGACTGGGCGCGATGTCGACGTACGGCAAGCTGATTGCGGTCTGCTACGGCGTCGCGCTGGCCTTCCTCGTGCTGCTCGGGTGCGCCCTCAAGGCGGTGACCGGGCTCAGCCTGTGGAAGTTCGTCCGCTACACCCGCGAGGAGCTGCTGCTGGCGCTCGGTACGGGTTCCAGCGAGACCGTGATGCCGCGGATGATGCAGAAGCTGCGGGCCGCGGGCTGTCGGGACGACGCGGTGGGGCTGGTCCTGCCGACCGGCTACTCCTTCAACCTGGACGGCGCCTCGATCTATCTCTCTGTCGGGACGCTCTTCATCGCGCAGGCCATCGGCGTGCAGCTGTCGCTCGGCCGGCAGATCACCGTCGTCCTGGTGCTGATGCTGACCAGCAAGGGCATGGCGGGCGTGCCGGGTTCGGCGTTCCTGGCGCTGTCCGCGACCGCCTCCGCGTTGGGGGTCGTCCCGGCCGCCGCGGTGGCCCTGCTGCTCGGCGTCGACCGGATCATGGACTCGATGCGGGTGGCCACCAACCTGCTCGGCAACTGCGTCGCGGTCTTCGCGGTGTCCCGTTGGGAGGGCGCGCTGGACCGGGTGACGGCCAGGAAGGTGCTGAACGGGGAGCCGCCGGCAGTCCGGCCCGGGGAGGAGAAGGCGCCGGAGGCGGACAGTGCGTCCGTCGCCCCTGGCGAGAAGTGACGCCCCGGGCCCGGAGGCGGACGGCCGCCGTCCACCGCCGGGCCCGGACCGGCGACCGGAATCCGGGCCCGGGAGGGGGAACTCCCGCTACTCCGCCGGCTTCTGCGAATCCATTCCCGGCCGGGCCTGCTTCCAGAGTCCCCGGGTGAAGTCCGGAATCTCCTGCGGGGCGCCCTTCGCCTTGATGGAGAGATCGCTCAGCGGCACCGGCGCGGTCCAGGTCGCGGCGTCGTAGACGTCGAAGTCCGGTACCAGGCCGAGCCGGATGCACTGGGTCAGCCGGAAGACCAGCATGTAGTCCATCCCGCCGTGCCCGCCGGGCGGGTTGGCGTGCTCCTTCCAGAGCCAGTGGTCCCACTCCGCGTACTTGCCGAAGTCGCCCCAGTCGTCGTTGCTCTGGTCGGGCTCCAGATAGATCCGCTCCGGATAGTCCTCGAAGAGTCCCTTGGTGCCGCCGAGGCTGTTGATGCGGCTGTAGGGATGCGGGGTGGAGACGTCGTGCTCCAGCCGGATCACCCGCCCCTTGGCGGTCTGCACGAGGCTGACCGTCCGGTCACTCTCGATGTACGACTCCTTCCAGCTGGGGTCGTTGGCCGGCATGTGCTCCTTGCGGTACGCGGCCAGTCCCCGCGAGGGCGTACCGAAGCTGGCGATGCGCACCGCGCGGTCGCCGCGGTTGACGTCCATGTAGTTGGCGACCGGGCCGAAGCCGTGGTTGGGGTAGAGGTCGCCGCGCAGCCTGGTGTGCCAGAGGCGGCGCCAGGGGCCCTCGTAGTACTTCGGGTCGAACATCAGGCCGCGCAGATCGTGGATGTAGGCCCCGGCGCCGTGCAGCAACTCGCCGAAGAGGCCGGCGTGCGCCATCCGCAGCACCCGCAGCTCGTTTCTGCCGTAACAGCAGTTCTCCAGCTGGAGGCAGTGTCTGCGGGTGCGTTCGGAGAGGTCGACCAGTTCCCACAACTGGTCCAGGCGCAGCGCGAGCGGGCATTCCGTGCCGACGTGCTTGCCGTTGAGCATCGCCGTCCTGGCCATCTCGAAGTGCCAGTCCCAGGGCGTGGCCGCGTAGACGAAGTCGATGTCGGTGCGCTTGCAGAGGTTCTCGAAGTCGTGGTCGCCGTTGGTGTAGACGGCGGGGGCGGCCTGTCCGGCGTCGGTGACCTTCTTCGCGGCCTTGGCGACCTTCTCCTTCACCGGGTCGCAGAGCGCCACCACGCGGACGTGGGGCACCGCCAGGAAGAGGTCGATCATGCTGCCGCCGCGGTTGCCGAGGCCGACGATGCCGACGCGCACCGTGCCGCGCGGCTCGAACGGCACCCCGATCATGGTCTTGCCCTTGGCCGCCGGGGCCGCGGCCGTCGCGGACCGGGCCGCCCCGGGGGCGGCTGCCGCCGCCGGGCCCGCGGTGAGTCCGCCGATCCCCAGCCCGGCACCCGCCGCGCCGGCGGTCCACAGGACCGAACGGCGGCTGGGGCCCTGCTCGTTGTGGTCGTGGTTCTGCGGTTGTGCCTCGTTCATCGGTCCTCCAGGGAGAGCGGATGGTACGCGGGACAGGCGTGAACCTCCGTGAGGACCCTGTCGGTTGGGCGGCCTGGGGCACAAGAGGGCCAATTGGACTCCTGATGTGCACACTTGGACTTTTCGGCGCGGCATGTGAGCGCTCCGCGACCGGTTGGGAGCACTCTGCTGCGCAGCCTTGCGGCTCCCGCCGGTATCTTTCGCAAGACACTGAAAACTCTTGCTTGAAACCTTGACGTGTCCACGCGCGGAACGGCAGGCTCCGAAGCAGAACCCCCCATGGCGGCCTGGCGCGTGGCTGCTCTCGTGGGCGCGGTGCGCCGTGCCCCATGACGAAGGAGCCGCAAGATGCAGCAACGTTCCCGTGTGCTGGGCGGGACGCTGGCGGGCGTGCTCGCCGCGGTCGGCCTCGCCACCTTCGCCCCCTGGTCCTCGCAGGCCACCCCACCCGGCGACAAGACCGTCACGGCCACCCTCTTCGAGTGGAAGTACGCGGACGTCGCCCGCGCCTGCACCGACCAGTTGGGCCCGGCCGGCTACGGCTACGTCGAGGTCTCACCCGCCTCCGAGCACATCCAGGGCGACCAGTGGTGGACGTCGTACCAGCCCGTCAGCTACAAGATCGCCGGCCGGCTGGGCGACCGCAACGCCTTCGCCTCCATGGTCGGCGCCTGCCACGGCGCGGGCGTCAAGGTCCTCGCCGACGCGGTCGTCAACCACATGTCGGCGGGGTCCGGCACGGGCACCGGAGGCACCCAGTACACCAAGTACAACTACCCCGGCTACTACCAGGACCAGGACTTCCACAGCTGCCGCAGACCCATCTCCCATTACGGCGACCGCAATGACGTCCAGAACTGCGAACTGGTCGGACTCGCCGATCTCGACACCGGCAGCGACTATGTCCGCACCACCATCGCGAAGTACCTCGACGATCTGCGGTCGCTGGGCGTGGACGGATTCCGGGTGGACGCCGCAAAACACATCTCCGCCACCGATCTCGCCGCCATCAAAGGCAAGATGAAGGACCCCGGCTACTGGGTGCAGGAGGTCATCTACGGCGCCGGCGAGGCCGTCCAGCCCGACGAGTACACCGGAATCGGCGACGTCGACGAATTCCGCTACGGCACCCACCTCAAGAGCGCCTTCCAGGGCGGCAATATCGCGCAGCTCAAATCCGTCGCGGACGGAAAGCTCAGCGGCGAGAAGGCCCGTACCTTCGTCGACAACTGGGACACCGAGCGCAACGGCTCCACGCTGACGTACAAGGACGGCGCGGCCTACACCCTCGCCAACGTCTTCATGCTCGCGTCGCCCTACGGCTCGCCGAACGTCTATTCCGGCTACACGTGGACCGACAAGGACGCGGGCCCGCCGGCCTCCGGCAGCAGCGGCTGGACCGGCGAGCACGCCAAGCAGGAGATCACCGGCATGGTCGGCTTCCGCAATGCGGTGGGAGCGGCGGAGCTGACGGACTGGTGGGACAACGGGGGCAGCGCGATCGCCTTCGGTCGGGGAAAGGCGGGATTCGTCGTCATCAACAACGGTGACGGCGAACTGCACCAGACATTCGCCACGTCGCTGCCGGGCGGCACGTACTGCAATGTCGTCGCCGCGGCGCCCGCCTCGTGCGACGGGCACACGGTCGCCGTGGGCGCTGACGGAAAGGCGCAGCTCACCGTTCCCGCCAAGAGCGCCGTGGCGCTGCACATCACACGCTGAGCCGGGCCGGCCGGGGGAGTTCCCTCAGGACGGGCCGGGGCGCGTCGCTTGTTCCAGCGCCAGGAGGGCCGAGTAATAGCCTCGGCCCTCCGTCGCGTGGTCCATGCCGATCTCGCACATGCGGTTCGCGGAGAGGTGCGCGTCGAAACGGCGTGCGGTCACCTCGGCGGCTTCCTTCGCCGTCGCCGACTCGGTCAATTCCCTGTGCAGCATTCCGCGGTCGCCGGCGAAGGCGCAGCAGCCCGCGTCGTCCGGCACCACGACCTCGCGGGCGCACGCCTCGGCGAGCTGCCGGAGCCGGTCCTCGTCGCCCAAGTGCCGCATGGAGCAGGTGGGGTGGAGGACGGCGGAGCCGAGGGTGCGGTGGATGTCGAGACGGGGGAGGAGTTCGTCGGCGGCCCAGACCAGGGAGTCGACGACCGTCAGCTCGGCGTGCAGGGCGCGGTGGAACGGCGTCAGATACGGCACGACCTCGTGGGCGATGCCGAGGGTGCAGGAGGAGGCGTCGACGATCAGCGGCAGCTCCCCGCCGGCCGTCCAGCCCCAGGCCGCCTCGACGATGCGGTGTGCCATGACACGGTTGCCGCGCTCGTAGCCCTTGGAGTGCCAGATCGTGGCGCAGCAGGTGCCGGTGACGTCCGGCGGGATCCACACCGGGCGGCCGGCCCGCCGGGAGACCGCCACCACCGCCTCGGGCAGCGAAGGCCCGCGGTGGCCGGCCGGCTCGCCGAAGATCCGGTTCACGCATGCCGGGTAGTAGACCGCCGCCGCGCCCGCCCGGTGCGTCGTGGGCAGCGTACGGGCCGCGGCACCCGGGATCTGCGGCAGCCACTCGGGCACCAGATCGGGGCGAACCGCCTTGCGGGCGGCGCCCGTCACGGATGTCAGCAGCCGGTCGCCGATCCGGTCCGCGGCCGCCACCGCGAGCCGCGCCGCCCGCTCCACGGCCGCGAACCGCCGCGCGGTCTGCTCGGCCAGCCACTCCTCGCGCGGCGAGTGCCGCAGATGCCGGAAGTCCTTCATCAGCGCGCCGGTGTCGATGCCCACCGGGCAGGCCAGTTTGCAGGTGGCGTCGCCGGCGCAGGTGTCCACCGCGGCATAGCCGTACGCGTCGAGCAGCGCCTCGCCGACGGCGGAGCCGGGCGGCTGGCGCAGCATCTCGCGGCGCAGCACGATGCGTTGGCGGGGTGTGGTGGTCAGGTCCTTGCTGGGGCAGGTCGGTTCGCAGAAGCCGCACTCGATGCACGGGTCGGCGATGGCCTCGACCCGCGGGATGGTCTTCAGCCCGCGCAGATGCGCGCGGGGATCGCGGTCCAGGAGGATGCGCGGGGCCAGGATGCCGTGCGGGTCCACGGTCTGCTTGATCCGCCACATCAACTCCGTTGCCCGCGGCCCCCATTCGAGCTCCAGGAAGGGCGCGATGTTGCGGCCGGTGGCGTGCTCGGCCTTGAGGGAGCCGTCGAAGCGCCGGACGGTCAGCCGGCAGAACTCGTCCATGAAGGCGGCGTAGCGCGCCACATCGTCCGGGTCGGCCGCGTCGAACGCGAGCAGGAAGTGCAGATTGCCGTGGGCGGCATGACCGGCGACCGCCGCGTCGAAGCCGTGCCGGGCCTGGAGTTCCAGGAGTGCCGTACAGGCGTCGGCGAGCCGGTCCGGCGGCACCGCGAAGTCCTCCGTGATCAGCGTCGTACCGGACGGCCGGGATCCGCCGACCGCGGTGACGAACGCCTTCCGGGCCTTCCAGTAGCCGCCGATGGCCGCCGGGTCCCGGGTGAAGGCGTTGGTGACCGAGGCGACCGGCGCGACCAGCTCCAGCTCGTCCAGCAGCCGTGCCGTGGTCCGCTCGTACGCCTGCTGCGCGGCCTCGTCCGGTGCCCGGAACTCGACCAGCAGCGCCGTGGTCTCCTTCGGCAGCTCCGCCCAGTCGGCGGGCACCCCGGCCACGCTCACCGAGGCCCGCAGCGTGTTGCCGTCCATCAGCTCCACGGCCCGGGCGCCCGCCTCGTTGAAGCGCGGTACGGCGGCGGCAGCGGAGGCGAGGGTCGGGAAGAAGAGGAGCGCGCTCACGGTGTGCCGGTCCAGCGGCAGGGTGTCGAAGACCGTCTCGGCGATGAAGCCGAGCGTCCCCTCGGAGCCGACCATCAGCCCGCGCAGGATCTGCACCGGCGTGGCGCCGTCGAGGAAGGCGTCCAGCCGGTAGCCGTTGGTGTTCTTGATCCGGTACTTGGCGCGGATCCCGGCCACCAGCCCGGGGTCCGCCTCGATCTCCGCCTTGAGGGCGAGCAGCCCCGCGCAGAGCGCCGGTTCGGCGTGCGCCAGCTCGGTGTCGGCGTCCGGGTCGGCGGTGTCGACGAGGGTGCCGGACGGCAGGACGAGGGTGAGCGAGGCCAGCGTCCGGTAGGAGTTGCGGGCGGTGCCCGCGGTCATCCCCGAGGCGTTGTTGGCGACCACCCCGCCGAGGGTGCAGGCGATCGCGCTGGCCGGGTCGGGGCCGAGCAGCCGGCCGTGGCGGGCGAGCGCGGCGTTGGCCCGCAGCACCGTCGTACCGGGCCGGATGCGGGCGCGGGCACCGTCGTCGAGCACCTCGATCCCGGCCCAGTGGCGGCGTACGTCGACGAGGATGTCCTCGCCCTGCGCCTGGCCGTTGAGGGAGGTCCCGGCGGCCCGGAAGACGACGTTGCGGCCTTTGCCGTGGGCGTAGGAGAACACCGCGGAGATGTCGTCGACGTCCGCGGCGATCACCACGACCTGCGGGACGAAGCGGTACGGGCTGGCGTCGGAGGCGTAGCGGACCAGGTCGGAGACCTCGTGCAGCACCTTGTCCGCGCCGAGCAGCGCGACGAGGTCGCCGCGCAGCGGCTCGGGAGTGCCCGCGGCCAGCCGGTCGGGCACCCGGTCGGGCGCGGGTCTGGCGGTGGCAGTGGGCCGCAGGGCCTGGGGGCGGGGCTCCAGCAGGGGCACGGTCACTCCTCGGGTGAGGCGGCGCTGCCGTGGCGCTCGGGTCAGTGATGCCTACCCGGCCCGTCGACCAGAGCCGACAGCAGTTCGCCGAACTCCTCGCGCTGCTCGGCGGTCAGTGGAGCCAGGATCTCCTCCGCCGCGGCCCGCCGGGCGCTGCGCAACGCGCCGAGCGCGACGCGCCCGGTGTCGGTGAGCTCGATCCGCACCACCCGCCGGTTGGCCGGATCCGGCACCCGGCGCACCGCACCGTTCGCCTCCAGCGCGTCCACCAGCGTCGTCACCGCCCGTGGTACGACCTCCAGCCGCTCGGCGAGGTCGGCCATCCGCGGCGGGGTGCCGCGGTAGTGGTCCACGATCCGCAGCAGCCGGGACTGGGCCGGCGTGAACGCGATGTCGAGCCGCGCGAGATGGTGCTGCTGGGCGCGGTGCATCCGGCGGGTCAGCCGGACCAGCTGCTCGGCGAGGTTGCCGCTGCCGGCGGACGGGGCGGGGGAAGGCGAGGGCATGCCCCGAGGATAGCAGGACCTGGTTCATTGTGAGTATAGGTAACAATGAGCTAAGCTCCGCGATGTCCCTGCTTCCCGTATGCATCCTCGAAGGAGCCCATGCGCCGCGACGAACCCCAATGGACCGCACCGCCCAAGGACCCGGACGCCCCGGTCCCCCTGCGGCGGATCCTCGCCCTCTTCCGCCCCTACCGCGCCCGGCTCGCCCTCGTCGGCCTGCTGGTCGCCGCCTCGTCCCTGGTCTCGGTGGCCTCCCCGTTCCTCCTCCGGGAGATCCTGGACGTCGCCATCCCCGGACGGCGCACCGGACTGCTGTCCCTGCTCGCCCTCGGCATGATCGCCACCGCGGTGACCACCAGCGTCTTCGGCGTGCTCCAGACGCTGATATCCACCACCGTCGGCCAGCGCGTGATGCACGATCTGCGCACCGCCGTCTATGCCAAGCTCCAGCGGATGCCGCTGGCCTTCTTCACCCGCACCCGCACCGGCGAGGTCCAGTCTCGGATAGCCAACGACATCGGCGGTATGCAGGCCACCGTCACCTCCACCGCGACGTCCCTGGTCTCCAACCTCACCTCCGTCGTCGCCACCGTCGTCGCCATGGTCGCCCTCGACTGGCGGCTGACCGTCGTCTCACTCCTCCTGCTCCCGGTGTTCGTCTGGATCAGCCGCCGGGTCGGCAACGAGCGCAAGAAGATCACCACCGAGCGGCAGAAGCAGCTGGCGTCGATGTCCGCGATGGTCACCGAATCCCTCTCCGTCAGCGGCATCCTGCTCGGCCGCACCATGGGCCGCGCCGACTCGCTCACCAAGAACTTCGCCGAGGAATCCGAGCGCCTGGTCGGCCTGGAGGTCCGTGCGAACATGGCCGGCCGCTGGCGGATGGCCACCATCGGCATCGTCATGGCCGCCATGCCCGCGCTCATCTACTGGGCGGCCGGGATCGTCCTCCAGTTCGGCGGCCCGGTCTTCTCCATCGGCACCCTGGTCGCCTTCGTCTCGCTCCAGCAGGGTCTGCTCCGCCCCACCATCTCGCTGCTCTCCACCGGCGTCGACATGCAGACCTCGCTGGCGCTGTTCCAGCGCATCTTCGAGTACCTGGACCTGCCGGTCGCCATCACCGAGCCCGCCGCCCCCGTGGAGCTACCGGCCCCGCGCGGTGAAATCCGCTTCGAGAACGTGCGGTTCGGCTACGACCCCGAAGCGGCGCCCACCCTGGACGGCATCGACCTGACGATCCCGGCGGGCGGCAGCCTCGCCGTCGTCGGCCCCACCGGCAGCGGCAAGAGCACCCTGAGCTACCTCGTCCCCCGCCTCTACGACGTGACCGGGGGCCGGGTCACCCTCGACGGCACCGACGTCCGCGACCTCGGATTCGCCACCCTCGCCCGCTCGGTCGGCGTGGTCTCCCAGGAGACCTACCTCTTCCATGCCTCGGTCGCCGACAACCTCCGGTTCGCCAAGCCCGACGCGACCGACGAGGAGATCGAACGCGCGGCCCGGGCCGCCCAGATCCACGACCACATCGCGGCCCTCCCCGACGGCTACGACACCCTCGTCGGCGAGCGCGGCTACCGCTTCTCCGGCGGCGAGAAGCAACGCCTCGCCCTCGCCCGCACCATCCTGCGCGACCCGCCGGTCCTCGTACTGGACGAGGCGACCAGCGCCCTGGACACCCGCACCGAACACGCCGTCCAGCAGGCCGTCGACGCCCTCTCCGAAGGCCGCACCACCCTCACCATCGCGCACCGCCTCTCCACCATCCGCGACGCCGACCAGATCGTCGTCCTGGACGCCGGCCGGATCGCCGAACGCGGCACCCACGACGAGCTGCTGGCGGCAGGCGGGCGCTATGCGGCGCTGGTGCGGCGCGATGCGCACCAGCGGCCGGTGGACGGCGACGGCGCGGTGGACGACGGACGCGCCTCCGGAATGCTGGTCTGACCGCCGGGCGCCGGGCCGGTGGCGGTCCCCGACCCGGCGCCGCTGCACCCGGGCGTCAGAGCGCCGCGAGATCGATCGCCGCCGCCATCGCCCGGTACCCCGCGTCGTTCGGGTGCTTGCGGTCCCCGCTGTCGTAACCGGGCGCCAGCGCGTCCGCGTCGTCCGGATCGGCCAGCACCGCCGCGAAGTCCGCCACCGCGTCGAACGCGCCCGAGGTGCGGATCCACGCATTGACCTCCCGCCGCTTCGCCTCGGCAGCCGGGGTGTGGTACTCCGCCCCCTTGAACGGCATGATCGTCGCCCCGGTGACCCGCACCCCCGCGGCCCGCGCCCGGTCGATCAACTCCTGGTACCCCGCGATGAGCCGACCGGCGGGGAGATCCGGATTGGGCCGGTACGTCGGGAGGTCGACCTCGCTGAACCCGATGTCGTTGAGGCCCACCAGGACGACGACGGACCGCACACCCGGCTGCTCCAGCACATCCCGCCCGAACCGCTCCCCGGCCCGGTCGCCGTACCACGCCGAGTCGTGCAGCAGCAGATTCCCGCCGATGCCGTGGTTGAGCACCGGACGCGGGGTGCCCGCGGCGGCCAGCCGCTCGGCCAGCGCGTCCGGGTAGCGCGCATTCCCGTCGACGGTCGACGCGAAGCCGTCGGTGATCGAGTCGCCGAACGCCACGACGGTGTCCCGCCGCGCCGCCCCGCCGCCGGCCAGCTCCACGGCGGCGAGGTAGTACCACGACACCGTCGTCGCACCGAAGACCGCCGGATCCACGTCCCCCAACTGCTCGCCCGCCGCCCGGTAGGAGGTGGCGAACGCCTGCGCGTGGAACGTCGCCGGGCCGGTCGGCCGGGCGAAGTACAGGGACACGGTGAGCGCGTCGAAGGCCGCCACGCGCACCTCCACTGCATCGCTGCGGACCTCGCCGCCCGCCGGGATCCGCACGGAATCCGCCCCGCCGAAGGTGATCCGGCGGACCGTACCGCCGTGCACCGCCGGCCCCTTGTCCGTACGCGCGATCCGGGCGCCGGACACCTCCAGCGGCGCGGTCCCGTAGCGGTTGGAGAGTGTGATCCGGGCCGAGGTCCCCGCCCCGGTGACCCGTACGACCTGCCGTACGGTCTGGTCCGCGAAGCCCTCCTCGGCCCAGTTCTTGTCGAACCCCGCACTGGGACGCTGCATGGATGCGGCCCAACCTGCCTGCCAGACGGCGGGGTTGTCGCTGCTCATGATGGTGTGCCTGCCTCTCGGTCGGTCGCCCGGTGGCGACTTCCACGAGTCTGGCGACCGGCGCGAGGGCGGCCCAGACACCTCCGATTGGTACGCATCGGATGCCTACCAACGTGAGGGACACCCTGCGCGCCGGGCCGTCAGCCCGCCGCCAGCAGGATCACCTCCAGCGTCCGCGGACCGTGCACTCCCTCCACCCGGTCCAGTTCGATGTCGCTGGTCGCGGACGGCCCGGAGATCCACGTCAGCGGGCGGTCCGGGGACAGCCGCGGCAGCGCCTCGGGGACCGAGCTGACAACCTGGCCGGGGACCCGCACGACACAGATGTGATGGTCGGGTACGAGGGTGATCCGGCGCCGCCCCTGGTCGGGCCCGGCGTCCAGCACGATCGTGCCGGTCTCCGCGATCGCCAGCGCGCACCCCGTCACCACACTGTCCACGGCGTCGAGTTCCCGCGCGGTGGCCGACGGCACGTCGGGAACCCGCGTCACCTCGGCCCCGGCCAGCCATCCCGGCTCCAGCCCCGCCGGCACCACCACCGACCGCGCGCCGCGCTCCGCCAGCAGCCGGGCGATCAGCACCGGCAGCCCGCCGGGGCCGCAGCGGTGCACGATCGCCCGGTACTCCGCCAGATTCTCGGCGAGCAGATCGACGTTCTGCCCGGCCGTACGCGAGCCGTGCACCCGCAGATAGTCGCGGGGCACCGGCGGATCGCTGGGCCCCTCGCCGCGCGGCACATCGGCCAGCGCCCGCCGGATCCGCGCCAACACCACGTCCCTGCCGCTCACTTGACGCCTCCTCGCTGCTCTGTCGACGACCCGTCAGGACGCTGCTCACCACGGGTGCGCCGCCACCAGTCGCGGAACGACTCGGCCGGCACCGCCGGCAGCTCACGGCTGTCGGACCAGGCCCGCCCCGGCCCCGGCAGCCGCCGCGGATGCAGCCGCCGGGTACGGGACGCCAGCCGCATCCCGCCGCGCAACGCGCCGGGGTGGTCGAACGCCCAGGTCGCGGCCCGCATCGCGGCCCGCTCCGCGGCATGCCCCTTGGCCGGTTTGAGCACGGTGCGGGTGCCGCGCCGGGTGACCGGGCCGCCCTCCACCACCCGCTCCCGCAGATGCACCAGGACCTCGGGGATGTCGATGGCGACCGGGCACACCTCGTAACACGCCCCGCACAGCGACGACGCGTACGGCAGCGATGCCTCCAACGAGCCTTCGATTCCCCGTAGTTGAGGCGTGAGGATGGCCCCGATCGGGCCCGGATACGGCGAACCGTACGCATGCCCACCGGCCCGCTCGTACACCGGGCAGACGTTCAGGCACGCCGAGCAGCGGATGCAGCGCAGCGCCTGTCGCCCCACGGTGTCGGCGAGGGTGTCGGTCCGCCCGTTGTCGAGCAGCACGAGATGGAAGGTCCGGGGCCCGTCGCCGTCCGTGGTCCCCGTCCAGGTGGTCGTGTACGGGTTCATCCGCTCGGCCGTCGAGGAGCGGGGCAGCAGTTGGAGGAAGATCTCCAGGTCCTGCCAGGTCGGCACGGTCTTCTCGATGCCGACGACGGAGATCAGGGTCTCCGGCAGCGTCAGGCACATCCGGCCGTTGCCCTCGGACTCGACGACCACCAGGGTGCCGGACTCGGCGACCATGAAGTTGGCGCCGGAGATCCCCACCTTCGCGGTCAGGAACTTCTCCCGCAGATGCAGCCGGGCCGCCTCGGCGAGCTCGGCGGGGGAGTCGGACAGCCCATCCGGCGCGGGGCGACCCCAACTCCCCATCTCCCGGCGGAAGATGTCCCGGATCTCGGAGCGGTTGCGGTGGATCGCCGGGACCAGGATGTGCGACGGCAGATCGTCCCCGAGCTGCACGATCAGCTCGGCCAGATCCGTCTCGTACGCCCGGATGCCGGCCTCGGCCAGCGCCTCGTTCAGCCCGATCTCCTGCGTGGCCATCGACTTGACCTTGACGACCTCGCGCTCACCGGTCTCCCGCACCAGCCGGGTGACGATCCGGTTGGCCTCCTCGGCGTCCGCCGCCCAGTGCACCCGGCCCCCCGCGGCAATAACCGACTCCTCCAATTGCTCCAGGTACGAATCGAGATGACGGAGCGTCCGGTCCTTCACCGCGGCGCCCGCGGCCCGTAGCTGAGCCCAGTCGTCCAGCTCGGCGACGGCCCTGGCCCGCTTGTCGCGGATGGTGTGGGTGGCATGGGCGAGATTGGCCCGCAGCAGGCTGTCGCGGGTGGAGACGGCGGCGGCCCGGGGGAACGCCGGCATCCCGAGATGGCTGCCGCTCATCGCGGGCCCCCTTCCGCGCCGGCGGCCGTACCGGAGACGGCACCGCCCTGCGCACCCTCCTCCGTACCGGCCAGGATCTCCGCGATGTGCACCGGACGGACCGTCGAGCCCTGCCGCGCCAGCGTGCCCCCGATGTGCATCAGACAGGAGTTGTCGACCGTGCAGACCGCCGAGGCGCCGGTCCCGGCCACCGCCCGGACCTTGTCGGCCCCCATCGCGGCCGACACCGCCGGATTCTTCACCGCGAACGTGCCGCCGAACCCGCAGCACTCCTCGGCACCCGGCAGCTCCCGCAACTCCAGCCCCCTCACGTGCTCCAGGAGCCGCCGCGGCCGGTCGCCCAGCCCCAGCATCCGCAGACCGTGACAGGTCGGGTGATAGGTGACGGTGTGCGGGTAGTAGGCGCCCACATCCGTCACCTTCAGCACATCGACCAGGAACTCGGTGAGCTCGTAGGTCTTGGGCACGGCACGCGCCGCCGCGTCGGTCAGCTCCCGGCCGCGCCCCTCGGCAGCCGCCTTCGCCGCGATCCGCGGATAGTTGTCGCGCACCATCGCGGCGCAGGAACCGGACGGGGTGACCACGTACTCGTGGTCCCGGAACGCCCGGTCGAAGCGCCGCACCAGCGGCTCGGTGGCGTGCCGGTAGCCGGTGTTGAACTGCGGCTGCCCGCAGCAGCTCTGCGCGTCGGGGAAGTCCACCTCGACGCCCAGCCGCTCCAGCAGCGTCACCACCGCCCGGCCGGTGCGCGGATAGAGCGTGTCGTTGATGCAGGTGACGAACAGTGCTACCCGCACGTTGCGATCTCCTTGCCGTCATCGTGCCGTCTTCTTGCGGCGGTGTTTCGGCCGCCTTGCGTCCGCCGAATCCCCTGGCGGTCGCCCGCCTCACCGGTACATGATCACCTGTCGGATCATCCTGCCCCAGCAGCAGGCCCAGGAGAAGGACCGGGAGCGGAGGACCATGTCGAGTGCAGAGCCCATAGCCGAGGACCGGGCGCCCCGCGGCGACCGCCCGCCGTCACAGCTGCGGCAGCTGGCCGCCGCCTCCATCGGCAACGCCGTCGAGTGGTACGACTGGTACGCCTACTCCTTCCTGGCGGTCTACTTCGCCGACCAGGTCTTCCCCAAGGGAGCCGGCAACTCCCTGGTGCCGCTGCTGTCGACCTTCGCGGTCTTCGCCGTCGGCTTCTTCATGCGCCCGGTCGGCGGACTGCTGATGGGCGCGGTCGCCGACCGGCGCGGCCGACGGGCCGCGCTGACCCTGACGATCCTGCTGATGGGCGGCGGCAGCCTGCTGGTCGCACTCACTCCCACCTACACGGCCACCGGTGTGCTCGCCCCGGTCGTGCTCGTCGTCGCCCGACTCGTCCAAGGGCTGTCGGTGGGCGGGGAGTTCGCCGCCTCCACCACCTTCCTCGTCGAATCCGCGGGACCTGGCCGGCGCGGGCTGTTCTCCAGCTTCCAGTACGTCTCCACGACCATCGGCCAGCTGCTCGCCTCCGGGACCGGCGCACTGCTCGCCACCCTGCTCACCGAGCGCCAGATGGGGCAGTGGGGCTGGCGGATCGCCTTCCTCATCGGCGCCCTGCTGAGCCTGATCGGACTCTGGATCCGGCGCGGCGCCCGGGAGACCCTTCCCCAGGCTCTCGACTCTGCTCGGGCGAACACCCCGGCCGCCGCACAGCGGGCCGACCGCCCCGGCCTCTTCGAGGGCCTGCGCCGCTACCCCCGCCAGTCGCTCCTGATCTGCGGCATCACCGCCGGCGGCACCATCGCCTACTACACCTGGACCACCTACCTCCCCACCTACGCCCAGGTCAACGCGGGCTTCGACAAGGGCGATTCGCTCACCGTCGGTACCCTCTCGCTGGTCTTCTTCGCCCTGCTCCAGCCCCTCGGCGGCATGCTCTCGGACCGCGTCGGCCGCAAGCCGCTGCTGCTCGCCTTCGCCCTGGGCTTCACCGTGCTGGCCGTTCCGCTGCTGCACCTGGTCACCGACGCCTTCCTCTCCCTCCTGCTGGTGCAGTGCGCGGGCATGGTCCTGCTCACCGGCTACACCGCGGTCGCCGCCGCCGTGAACGCAGAGGTCTTCCCCGCCCGGGTGCGCGCCGCCGGCATCGGCTTCCCGTACTCCTTCACCGTCGCCCTCTTCGGCGGCACCGCCCCGTACGTCGGCACCTGGTTCGAGCAGGCCGGCCACCCGGGCCTCTTCCCGTGGTACGTCGCCGTGCTCTGCCTGATCTCCTTCGGCGTCTACCTGACGCTGCCGGAGACCGCCCACCGCGAACTGGAGCGGTAGCCCGCGAACACGGACGGCGCCGCCCTCCCGGGGCAGGGAGGAGCGGCGCCTTGTTGCTGCTGCGCGTTGCTGCTGCGCGTCCGTCGGACGCGCCACCCCACGGAGCGGACGATGCCGGCAAGGGGCGGTGCCGCGGGTGCCGGGCGGGATGCGATGGCGGGCGGCGGCAGGGGGTGCCGTTCGGCGCCACCGAGAAGTGCGCTGTCAGGTGCTGTCAGACAAGATTTCGACCAGGGCTGTCGAAGAAGGTGCCCGATCGCGCTGGCCCGCCCCGCGCTGTCGGTGGGAAACTGCCCTGCGCACGGGACGAGACCCGGGCGGCAAGGCGGCAGACGGCACCCGGACGGCCCGCGGTCCGGTCTGACCACGGACCCGGGGAGACGGATTTGGCCGGCAGACAAGCTCACGGACGGCGTCCGGTCGTCGCCCTCTACGAGCGGATGGTCGAGGCGGTCCGCGCGGGCACCTACCCCCCGGGCTCCACCCTCCCGACCGAGCCCCGGCTCGCCGCCGAACTGGGCGTGAGCCGCCCCGCCCTGCGCGAGGCGCTGATCCTGCTCCAGGAGGACGGCGTGATCAACGTACGGCGCGGGGTGGGGCGCACGGTCAGCCACCATCTCCCGCCGCGCGGCTTCGAGTTCCTCAAGCCCGTGGAAGAGCTGCTGGGGGAGGGGCGACAGGTCGTGACCGTGCCGCTGGCCCGTACCGGCGAGGAACCGACGGACTTCTCCACGCAGCATCTGGTGCTGCCGTCGAACGGCGAGGTGCGCTTCTGGGAGAGCCTGATCGAGGTCGCCGGGCTGCCCGCCTGCCTGACCCAGGAATGGGCCGCGGACGAGACGGTGGCGGAGCTGCTGCCGGACGCCGTCCCGGCGTTCGACGGGCCCGAGGGGCGCACGTCGTCCATGCTGCGGCTGCTGCTGGCCGCCGGGCGCCGGCTGCCGCTGACCGGCAGCAGCACCATCGTGGCCACCACGCTCGGCCGGCAGCGCGGCCGGCAGCTGGGGCGCCCGGCCGACACCCCCGGCGTCCTCGTCACCCAGGTCGTACGGCTGGACCGCACCCCTCTCCTGGCCGCCAAGCACATGCTGCCCCCGGGTGCGCCCGCCCTGCCGGTGTGGCAGGCGCGGTGAACAGGGCGGATGGGTGCGAACGACCCCTTCGGTGACGGAACGGCGGGGACGTGTCATACTCGCGCCCCATGACGTTGTCTGACAAGCTTCCCCGGCAGTCCACCCACCCCCTCGACGGCGAGCGGATCCGCCGCGCCCCCAAGGTGCTGCTCCACGACCACCTCGACGGCGGCCTCCGCCCGGAGACGATCATCGAGCTGGCCGAGGCCATCGGCTACCGCAACCTGCCGACCACCGACCCTGCCGCACTGGCCGCCTGGTTCCGTGACGCCGCGGACTCCGGCTCTCTGGAGCGCTATCTGGAGACCTTCGCGCACACCTGCGCGGTGATGCAGACCGGCGAGGCGCTGTTCCGTATCGCCGCCGAGTGCGCCGAGGACCTGGCCGCCGACGGCATCGTCTACGCCGAGGTGCGCTACGCCCCCGAGCAGCACCTGGAGGGCGGCCTGACCCTCGACGACGTCGTCGACGCGGTCAACGCGGGGTTCCGCGAGGGCGAACGGCGGGCCGCGGCGGCCGGCCACCGCATCCGCGTCGGCACCCTGCTGTGCGCCATGCGGCACGCCGACCGCGCCCTGGAGATAGCCGAGCTCGCCGTGGCCCACCGCGACCGGGGCGTGGCCGGCTTCGACATCGCGGGTGGCGAGATCGGCAACCCCGCGAGCCGGCACGCCGAAGCCTTCGACTACCTGCGCAGCCAGGGCGCCCGGGTGACGGTGCACGCCGGCGAGGCGGTCGGCATGGAGTCCATCCACGAGGCGGTGCTGCGCTGCGGCGCCCACCGCATCGGCCACGGCGTCCGCATCACCGACGACATCGCGATCGGCACCGACGGCCAGGTCGCGCTGGGGCGCCTGGCCTCCTACGTGCGCGACATGCGGATCGCCCTGGAAGTCTGCCCGACCTCCAACCTCCAGACCGGCGCCGCCACCAGCTACCCGGAGCACCCCATCGACCTGCTCCGCCGGCTCGGCTTCCGCATCTGCCTCAACACCGACAACCGCCTGGTCAGCGGCACGACGATGACGCAGGAGTTCCAGCACCTGCGGGACACCTTCGGCTACGGCGCCGCGGAACTGGAGGAGTTCACCGTCAACGCGGTGAAGTCCGCCTTCCTGCCCTTCGACGAGCGGGCCGCCCTCCTGAACGAGGTCATCCGCCCCGGCTACGCCCGGCTCCGCGCCTGGGAACTCAGCCGCGTCACCGTCCGGGGCACCACCGGCACCGCGGCGGCCTAGACGTACTCGGGCTCTCGCCTGGTGCGGCGAGAGTGCGTGCCAGGCGTCGCGGGGCAGACCGGAACACGACGACCGGCCCCAGCCCGCGCCGATCGGGACCCGGGGCGGTCCGGCCCGTCCGGGCCGTCCGGGAATCGCCGCGCCCCGGATCCCGGCGCCGGCGCCGCCGCTCGCCGCCTCAGGCCGGGCCGCCGGATACGACCGAGGCGCTCACCAGCCCGGAGTCCGGCAGCCCCGGATCACCGGCCGCGGGTGCCGACGGCTCGCCGGCGAGCAGTCGCCTGATGTCCCGTACCGCCGCCCGGCCGGCCCGGTTGGCGCCGACGGTGCTCGCCGAGGGCCCGTAACCGACCAGGTGGATCCGCGGGTCGCGGAGGGCCCGGGTCCCCTCCATGCGGATGCCGCCGCCCGGCTCGCGCAGCTTCAGCGGAGCGAGGTGATCGATGGCCGCCCGGAACCCCGTCGCGTAGAGGATCACCTCTGCGTCGACGGTCCGTCCGTCCGCCCACGCCACCCCGGTCGGGGTGACCCGGGAGAAGAGCGGCAGCCGCGTCAGCACGCCGCTCTCCCGGGCCCGCCGGACCGCCTCGGTCATCGGCAGCCCGGTCACACTCACCACGCTCCGTGGCGGCAGCCCCTGGCGGACCCGTTCCTCGACGAGTGCGACCGCCGCCCGTCCCTCCGTCTCACCGAACGGCCCGGCACGGAAGACGGGCGGTCGCCGGGTCACCCAGGTCGTCCCCGCCGCGACCGGCGCGATCTCCATCAGCTGCTGTACGGCCGAGGTCCCGCCCCCGACGACCACCACCCGCGCACCCCGGAACGCCTCGGGTCCCTCGTACTGCGCACTGTGCAACTGCCGTCCGCGGAAGGCCTCCTGGCCGGGAAACCGGGGCCAGAACGGCCGGTCCCAGGTGCCGGTCGCATTGACCACCGCCCGCGGCGCGTAGTCGCCGTGCGAGGTCTCCACCAGCAGCCGACCGCCGACGCCCTCGCGCACCGCCGTCACGCTCACCGGCCGGTGCACCCGCAGTTCGAAGGCCCGCTCGTACGAGGCGAAGTACCCGCCGATCACCTCGGACGACGGCCGCCGGGGATCGGTGCCGGTCAGCTCCATCCCCGGCAGCGCGTGCATGCCGTGGACCTTGTCGTACGTCAGCGTCGGCCAGCGGAACTGCCAGGCGCCGCCGGGGCGCGGGGAGTGGTCGAGCACGACGAAGTCCCGGTCCGGCCGGTAGCCGACCCGGCGCAGATGAAAGGCGGCGGCCAGTCCCGCCTGCCCGGCGCCGATCACCATGACCTCGATATCGCGCACCCCGGTGTAGTTCATGTTTCTACTAACCGGCGGAGGTGCGGATGTCTTCCCGGGAGGCCGCGACCGGCGCGGACGGCCTCCCGGGGCACCACCGGCGCGTCGGCGCCCCCCCCAGTTCCGGTCAGCGCCCACCAGTTCCGGTCACCGCCCGCCGGCAACCAACAGCGGCGCACCGCCCGGCGCGGACGCCGGCCGCCCGTTCGCGGACGGCACTCCTGCCGGCGAGGACGGCCCGGTATCCAGCAGCCCGCGCGCGGCGAGCTCCGGCCGTACCCCTTCCTCCAACCAGTACGCCTCCTCCAGGTGCGGGTGCCCGGACTGCACGAAATGCTCGATCCCCACGCCAGGGCCTGAGCGGCGCCACGGCGCGCGTGGTGTGGCCCGACCACCGGCCGACCGGCTTCCGCTGGTGGCGGTTCGCCGCGTGCCGGACGGAACGGCCAATCCGCTGGGCATCGGACCGGTGAACCGCAGGCCGGGCCGGACCTGTTCCGGTTCCAGGCCGCGTACCGCGTGACCGCGCGGCCCATCTGACCTACCCCTGGAGAACAGTTGGGCTCTGATCGACGACGCCGCCATCGTCCCGGCCGGCGGCTACACCTTCATCGCTGCCCCCGACACCGACAAGCCGACCGACCTTGCCGCCCCGACCCAGCCGGGCCGAAGCTGGGAGAACGTCGGGCACACCAAGCTTGACTCCCTTGACGAACTGGTGGCGCTGCGGGGCGACGTGCGGAGCCTGACCCAGACCCGCGAAGCGGTCACCCAGACCCTGGCCGACCACGAAAGCCGGCTGCGGGGCCTGGAGCGATGGCGCTACGCCCTGCCGCTTGCCGCGATCACCTCCCTGGGCACGCTGATCGCGGCCCTGGTCAAGGCGGGCGGGGCGTAACGGCCCCCGGCGCATCCGAGCGCACGCTGTCCGAACGCCGCGACAGAGTCCGCGAATTGTTCGACAAGGTGGGAGTCTGAATGTTCCACCTGATCCGCCAGACCATCCGGGACAACCCCGTCCGGGTCCGCACGGCCCTGGGTGCGCTCCTGGTCCTGGTGGGCCACTACATTCCCGCGGTGGCGGACGTGGCCGTCAATGACCAGGCCGTGGACGCGATCACGTTCCTGGTGCTGCTGCTCCTGGGCGAGGGCGCGTCGCGAAAGATGGCGGCGAAGTACAACCCGGCCCCTGTGCCGGAGGACTCCAGGGGTGACGGCAGCGGGCGTGAGAGCGCGTCCGGCAGGTCAGCAGGTACCGCGCCTTGTTCGGGACGTGACTCGCACAGGTGAAGATGTGCCTCGTTGACCATGTTCTGACCAGGCGTTCGCGCCCCTCGCTGAGCCTGGAGAGAGGCGCGACGGCACCAGAAATCAGGTGCGGTTGCCTGCTAGTGGACAAGTTCCCCGTACGGGAGGTTTGCGTAGGTCGCGTGCTTCCTGACCTCGTCGTCGAATGTGACGACGTTGCCTCGTGTGGCATCGATTCCGGTGCTGGCCATCGAGGCAGCGGCTGTCCTCCACGTCCGGCCGGAGGGTGGGAAGCTGGTTCCGGTCCGGCACACGTCAGAGCTGTTCCAGACCTTCCTTCATCTGCGGGCAGCGTTCGACTGGGAGCGTGACGGTAAGCGCGGGGCAGTTCCCGGACGGCTTGGGAAACCCCGCGACGACCAAAGCACGGGTTGCGGTCGGCAGGGTGCGCACGTCTTCGCGGGCACCGTCGGGCCAGGAGAGCAGATGAGCGAGGATGCCGCGCGCCGTGAAGGACAGGCGGCGATCGCGGGTGGTGCTGTTAGCCATCACGGTGAAGTCGTCTGCATGGCAGGTGCGATGAATTCGCACTGGGAGGACTCGGCTCCTGGTGTCAGGCCCCGAGGTGTTGGCGCATCTGCGGGGCCGCTGTGCATATCAGGTTTTGTTGGCCCACTCTGGGAAGATCAACCCATGGCTGAAACCTTCGCGACACGGGAGATCGACGTCAGGACCGGCTCACACGAGACGGTCCACGACCTGACCCGAGAGTGCGAGTCGTTCTTGCGTGACGTCTCCCAGGGGCGGGACGGTCTGCTGAATGTCTTCACGCCTCACGCCACTATGGGCGTGGCGCTCCTGGAGACTGGAGCGGGCAGTGACGAAGACCTGTTGTCCGCCCTCCATGATCTCCTTCCAGCAGATGACCGTTGGCGACACAAGCACGGGAGTACCGGTCACGGTCGTGACCACGTCCTTCCTGCGCTCGTGCCTCCACATGCCACGCTGCCTGTGATCGGCGGAGCAATGGCCCTTGGCACCTGGCAATCGGTCTGCCTCGTCGACACCAACATCGATAATGCCAACCGTCGGGTGCGGTTGAGCTTCCTGGGCTAAACAGGTTTGACCGCCAGGGTGATGGGCGAAGTCGAGGCTGGTTCTGGTGACGAAGACCGGATTCAGACAGTCAGTGCGTCACCCGAGAGTCACGCTGGCGCGACTGCTGCCCGGCATCATCGGCTGAGACCGGTCCAGCGCCCGCACGTGTACGGCCATGCCGAGTTCCGGTATCTGATCGAGGGACGAGTGCGCGTCCGAGGGGGGCGTTGTCCTTCAGGCCTGCGGGTCGCCGTCTCCTGGGTGAGCCGATCGTTTCTCACTGCTTGCGGGTGAACCACGAAGCCACGCCCTCGTGCCGACCGAAACTGGACGATCGCTCCCGTTATTGTCAGTTTTGTGCCTTTGAGCTGTGCGTTTGTGAACCTCAAGCCCGGCGTCGGAAAGACGACGAGTGCTGTGTGGCTGGCCCACGCGTTTCATGAGTCGGGTATGTCGCCGTTGCTGGTCGACGGTGACCCGGCCGCTTCCGCGTTGCGCTGGAGCGAGCTGGCCAGTGGCTTTCCTTTTCCGGTGATCGCCCTGCCAGTGGGGGACGTCCACCGTCGCGTGAACGACTTCCTCGGCAACCGGCAGGCCGTCGTGCTCGATGCGCCCCAGCTGGAGGACCATCCCCGCATCGCCCGCAGCATCATGAGGTACGCCGGCGAGTGGATCGTGCCCGTGACCCCCGCCCCCATCGAACTGGACCGGATGGCACCCATCCGTGGCGAGATGGCGGACGTGCAGTCGCTGCGTGCCGAGCCGGCCCGCACGGCGGTCCTGCTCAATCGCACCAACCGTCCCGATGCCACGCGCACCGGGCCCGATGCGGACGCTCGCGAGGCACTCACCGAGCGGGGTTTCGAGGTGCTGGACACCCAGGTCGCGCGGCTCGACCTCTACGCCCAGTCTTTCGGGAACCCGGTCCAGGCCAAGGGCTCGGCGTACATGGACTTCGCGGAGGAACTGATTAAGCGTCAGGATGAGGCATGAGCCAGCGCAAGGAGAGCTACCGCGCCGCATTGCGGCGCGAGCAGGACGTCTCGGCACCCCGGTCCACCAAAGTCACCACGCTGAAGAGCAGATACATCCGGGTGACCGTCGAGCTCGATCCCGACCTGCAAGGCGACCTGACCCGATGGGTGGGACGGCCGGTCTCCTCGGTCGTGTTCGCCGGCGCGACCGTCCTGCGTACCCTGGCCGCCACCGCCGGCTGGGTATCCCGGTTCGGAGGCCAGGCTGCGTCCGTCCCGCGTGAGGTTCCGGATTCGGGTCGCTGACCAGGTGGCTCGCACGGCAGGGGGCTCTGCCTGAGGTGGCCGTCACGCAGCGAAGGCCCCCGGCCGTGCCAGGACAACGGCGGGGCCCTCGCGCGGAGATGGCGCTACCAGGTGAAGCGTTGGGTCGCCCCGCCATTGCGTGCCTGGATGACGAGCTGTCCCCGAACCACCACCGCTATGCAGGCCGCACACGACGTCACGCGACCCGTATGGACGTCGCCCTGAGGCACCACGCACAGCGCCGTCGGCACCGCGAGGCACTCTGCTCCTGCGGAACCACCCCAGAGCAACCGAGACCAATGCCCTGACGAGCACAACGCCGGCATCGAGAGGTAGGAGGCCTGTCCGCACCTCATTCCGAACGAAGACCGCGTCGGTTTACGGGATGCTCGTCGATATCCTGGCGGTTGTCCCAGCGGAGTTTCGCGGACACCGATATCGATAATCCCCACCGTCGGGTCCGATGGAGCTTCCTCAGGTCAGGTGCCGCGTCGGTCGGCTTTCCCGGGATTCCGGCTGCCGGATCGGTGTTGGCCGCCGCAGCCAAGGCCGGGGCCGGGCGCGGGGTGGCTCGGCGGTCGGGGACGGAATCGGAGCGGGCCCGATGGCCGCAGTTCGCGAGCTTTGCCGTCAGTTGCCCGCGCCGCCAGGTGTGTTGGGTCCGCTGGCGCGTCCTCAGCGCCGCCAGCGTCCTCGGCGCCCTCAACGCCCCTGCAACCCCCTGACGTTGTCGCCGAAGGTCCAGTTCTTGGCGCCGTCCCAGTTCAGGGACCAGGTCATCAGGCCCTTCAAGCCGTTGTTGTAGGTGTTCCATGCCTGCGCCACCAGGTCCGGGGGCAGGTAGCCGCCGCCGGCCCCCGGTTGGGCGGGAAGTCCCGGGACCTGGTGGTCGTAGGGGACCCTGATCGTGGTGCCCTGGACGGTCAGGCCCTTGTCGAGGCAGGTGGTCTGCGCGGTGAAGCCCTCGACCGTGCCGGCGGAGTACGAGTCTCCCGAGCAGCCGTACATGCTGCCGTTGTAGTACTGCATGTTCAGCCACCAGAGGCGGCCGTTGTCCGCGTACTTCTTGATGATGGGCAGGTAGGCGCCCCAGATCGACCCGTAGGTGACGCCGCCGCCGGTGACATAGGCCGTCTCCGGGGCCATCGTCAGGCCGAAGCCCGGGGGCATCTGGGCGAGGACGCCGTCGATGATGCGTAGGAGGTTGGTCTGGGAGGCGGAGAGCTGGTCGATGTTCCCGCTGCCGGTGAGGCCGGTTTCGATGTCGATGTCGATGCCGTCGAAGTTGTACTTCTTCAGGATCGGCACGATGGTTTCGACGAACCGGTCCGCCACGGCAGGGGAGTTGAGGTCGATGCCGGCCGATGCGCCGCCGATGGACATCAGGAGTGTGAGGCCGTCGCTCTTGGCCTGGCACATCTCGGCCGGGGTCGGCACCTTGACCGTGGCGTCCATCCCGTCCTCCCACAGGACCGTGCCGTCCGAGCGGATGACGGGGAACGCCGTGTTGAGGACGTTGTATCCGTGATCGCGGATACGGGTGTCGGTGACCGGCGTCCAGCCGAAGGGCGGGTGGACGCCGTTCGCCGCGCCGTCCCAGTTCTCCCAATACCCTTGAAGGACCTTGCCGGAGGGGCGCGGCTGCGTGGCGCAGGTGTCGCTCCGGGGGTCGGGAGCGCTCGGGCTCGCGGCGCCCAGCAGCGGCAGGACGCAGGCCGTCGCCAGGCCGGCCTTCAGCAGACGAGATATCCGACGACCGATCACGCCGTGCTCCCTTCGCTTCGTGACGAGGTGTCACGAGGGTTTTGGAGTGCGGGAGTTCGACGGGCGGCCGTCCTCGTCCCGGGGCGAGTGGTGATGCGCCACACCGTAAGTTGGTCCATACCTATGGTCAATAGGTGTGGACCAATTCGGAGAGGAAGGGGAGGAGAGGGAAGGGAGCCTCGAAGGATCGTTTGGCGGTGGTGGCGGCGTCGGCGGCGTTGTCAGCGGTTGCGGGGGAGGGAGGGGAGGCCGGCCGGGCGGTCGGTGGAGCTCGGCCGGGCTCGGCGGGGCGCGTCGGTTCGTTACGCGTCGTTCTCCTTGTTCTTCTCCTTGATGCGCGCGGCTTCCTTGCGGACCTCGGCCTGGGTGGCGCGCTCCTTCTGGAGCCACTCGGGGTTCTCCGCCTTCAGGGCGTCGATCTGCTCCGTGGTGAGGGCCTCGGTGATCCCGCCGCGGGCGAGACCGGAGATGGAGACGCCGAGTTTCGCCGCGACCACCGGCCGGGGATGCGGGCCGTTGCGTCGCAGCTCCCGCAGCCACTCGGGCGGATCCGCCTGGAGCGCGTTGAGCTCGGTACGCGAGACGACACCGTCCCGGAACTCGGCGGGGGTGGCTTCGAGGTACACACCCAGCTTCTTCGCCGCGGTGGCGGGCTTCATCGTCTGGGCGGTCTGGTGCGACTTCATGCTGTCCAGGGTATCGAGCGTGTGCGCGACCTCTGACCACGACCGGTAACCTGGCGGGGTGACAGGCTCGGAAGCATCCCCTTCGTTCCGGCTCGCGTATGTCCCGGGAGTGACGCCCGCCAAGTGGGTGCGGATCTGGAACGAGCGCCTGCCCGACGTCCCGCTGCACCTCGTCCAGGTGTCCGCCGCCGAAGCATCCGATGTGCTGCGGGACGGGGGTGCCGACGCGGGTCTGCTGCGGTTGCCGACCGACCGCACGGACCTCAGCGCGATCCCCCTCTACACCGAGACGACGGTGGTCGTGGTCCCCAAGGACCACCTCGTGGCCGCGGCCGACGAGGTCACCGCCGAGGATCTTGCCGACGACATCGTGCTGCACCCCCTCGACGACACGCTCGACTGGGAGCGTCCGCCGGGACAGCCGGCGATCGAGCGGCCCGCCACGACGGCGGACGCCATCGAGCTGGTGGCGGCAGGGGTGGGACTGCTGGTCGTCCCGCAGTCGCTCGCCCGTCTGCACCACCGGAGGGACCTCACCTACCGGCCGGTCACCGGTACCCCGGAATCGCGGGTCGCGCTGTCGTGGCGGGAGGACGGGACCACCGATCTGGTGGAGGACTTCATCGGCATCGTCCGCGGGCGGACCGTGAACAGCACCCGGGGCCGCCGCCCCGCCGCACCGGCAGAGCAGAAGGGCAAGCGCCCGGAGAAGAGCGGTGCGGGGCGCAAGCCCACGGCCGGCCGGGCTACCGGTAGGGCGGCGGGCAAGCCGACCGGTAAGTCGGCCGGGGGGACGCGGCGGGGAGCCGGCGGCTCCAAGGGCGGCGGCAAGCGTGGGAAGCCTCGCCGTTAGCCGTTAGCCGTCGGCCGTTGGCCGTTGGCCGTTAGTCGGTCGTCGCTCCGGCGCAGACGGCGCGGGTGCCACGTGCGCCCTTGGTGGGGCCCGGCCCGCGGTGGGTGCTCGGGCGGGGTCCCTCGCCGTAGGAGATCAACTCGCCGGACCGGGCCTGCTGTTGGCGGGCAGAGCGCAGGCCGCCGTGCCGCCGGGCATGCGATGGCGGTTGCGGGCGATGAGCCGGTAGGCGGCGTGGGCGAGCCAGCGCACCGGAGGCAGGGTGAGTACGGCGCCGGGGACGGCCCATGCACCGCCGGTGCGCAGCAGGAGCCTGGCGACGGCCTGGGCGCCCCCGTACACGGCTCCCGTCGGAGTGACCCAGAGCACTTCGTGCTGCGACTGCTGCTCGGTGATCCCGAGTGCGTCCAGGTCCGCGAACTGCCACGCGGTGATCCGGCAGCGGGGGCGCAGGTGCCGCTCGGCGAAGGTCACCGAGGTGGTGCAGAAGCCGCAGTCGCCGTCGTAGACGAGCACGGGTTCGGGCCGCGCGGGCGGCGGGGCCTTCGGGGTCCTCAGGGTCGTCATCGTCCTCATGCCTCCATGGTGTCGCGTGCCTCCATGGTGTCGCGACGGGGTCTCGCGCACGTATCCGAGATCGGCGCCGTGACGGGGCCGTCGAGGGGACTCATCGGGTTACCCGGCCCGGGTTACCCGGCCTGCCGGCGGGTCGACCACTCCTCGCGGGTCAGTACGTACTCCACGTCCCCGTGCTCGTCGCCCGCGACGGGGTGGGGCCACTCCTCGTAGTAGGTGCGGGTGTAGGAGAGGCCGCACTTCTCCATGACGTGGCGCGAGCCGGTGTTCACGGACATGGTGTTCGCGGTGATCCGGTCGTAGCCCAGCTCGCCGAACCCCTTCGCTATCAGGGCGAGCGCGCCCTCCGTCGCGAATCCCCTGCCCCAGGCGGCCTTGCGCAGCCGGTAGCCGAGGTCGGCCGAGGGCGCCGGGCTCTCCGCGTCCGGCTGGAGGCAGTGCCAGCCGAGGAACTCGCCGGTCGCCCGCAGATGCGTCGCCCAGAAGCCGCCGCGCAGCATCCGCTGGAAGGACTCGGCGCGGATCTCGGCCCGCGTCATCGGCCGGCCTCCGGTGATGTACCGCATCACCTCCGGATCGCTGTCGAGCGCCACGACGAGGTCCAGGTCGGCCTCCGTGTCGGCGAAGGGGCGCAGGGCGAGGCGGGCCGTCGTGAGGTAGGGATCCGTGGGGTGCATGCCGGGATCCTCACCGCGGGAGCCGGTCGGCGCCAGCCGATTAACGGGCCGGCCGGGGCCGCCGGACGGGGCCCGGGTTCCGGCAGGCGGCCGGGCCGGCCCCTGCGCCGCCGCCCGCCGCCCGTGCGCGTTCCGTCCGGCGCCCATGTGACCGCTACGACGCGGCCGGTGCTGCGTGGTCGAGTCGTTCCGCCGCCAACGTCGCCAGCAGTGCGGCCTGCCGAGCCAGTACGGCGTCATCGAACACCGCCTCGGGGGAGTGGTTCATCGGCGCTGTTGCGGGGTCGGCCCCCTCAGGGATGGCGCCCACCAGGAGCATCGCACCGGGCACCTGCGCCAGCACGAGCGAGAAGTCCTCCGACCCGCTGTGCGGTCGCGGGGCGACCCAGACGTGCGCGTCACCGAGCAGCGCCCGCGCCGCATCCAGCGCGAACGCGGTCTCCGTGGGCTCGTTGACGGTGACCGGATACATCACCCGGTAGTCGACCTCGGCAGCCAGCCCGTGCGCGGCGGCGATCCCGTGCACGAGCCGGGGCAGCCCCTCGGCCAGCCGCTCCTGGCTGGCCGCCGAGTAGCTGCGGACGGTCGCCTCGAAGACGGCGGTCTCCGGAATGATGTTGTGCTGCGCCCCGGCGTGCAGGCTGCCGACGGAGACCACCACCGGGTCGAAGATGTCGAAGGTGCGCGAGGTCCAGCCCTGGATGGCCGTGACCATCTCGCAGGCCACCGGCACCGGGTCGAGCGCGGAGTGCGGAGCCGACCCGTGGCCGCCGCGCCCCCGTACCGTCACCGTCAGCACATCCGAAGCGGTCATCACGGTCCCGGGTCGGCTGGCCACCATGCCCTGCGGCACCTGGTTGGCGGCGACATGGAGCGCGTACGCGGCGTCCAGCGGCTTCCCCGCCGCCTCCAGCACGCCCTCCGCGATCATCCCGGCGGCGCCGTCGTGCCCCTCCTCGCCGGGCTGGAACATGAACACCACGTCGCCCCGGAGCTGCGCCCGCCGCTCGCAGAGCAGCTTGGCGGCTCCCACCAGGCCGGCCGTGTGCAGATCATGACCACACGCATGCATCCGCCCGGCCAACTGCGAGGCGTACGCGACGCCGGACGCCTCCTGCACCGGCAGCGCGTCCATGTCCGCCCGCAGCAGCACCGCCCCTCCCGGTTTGCCGCCGCGCAGCACCGCCGTCACGGAGCTGAGCCCCGTGCCGAGGGTGATCTCCAGCGGCAGGCCGTCCAGCGCCGCCAGTACCCGCTGCTGCGTACGCGGCAGCTCCAGCCCCAGCTCGGGCTCCCGGTGCAGGGCCCGCCGCAGCGCGACCAGCTCCCCCTGGAGCTCTTCGGCCGCCGCCAGCAGCGATGACTCCGTTGGCGTTGTTCCCGTTACCGACATCCGTCTCTCCGATCCTGGCCCGCCGGCCCGGCTGGGGTCCGGCCTGCGCACCCGTCCGCGGTCCGCCTGCACATGCCCCCTACGCTGAAGCAGCCGCGCGACCCGCGACCAGAAATCGCCGGAAAAACGCAGAGAGGATGCATCGGTGCAGGATTTCGGCGGACTGGACGACGTGGACTCGTCCCTCGTGCACGCCCTCCAAATCAGCCCCCGGGCCAGCTGGGCCCGGATCGCCAAGGTCCTCGGACTGGACGCGGTCACCCTCGCCCGCCGCTGGAACCGACTCACCGAACAGGGCGCGGCATGGATCAGCTGCTACCCCGGACTGGCCCTGGCCGTATCCGGGCACGGCTGCCTGGCGTTCATCGAGGTCGACTGCGCCAACGGCCGACTGCTGGAAGTGGCCGACCGGTTGACGCGGCAGCCGATGGTCTCGACCGTCGAGCACGTCACCGGCGACCGCGATCTGCTGCTCACCGTCATGGCCACCGACCTGGCCACGCTCTCGCGCTGGTCCACGACCGTGCTGGGCGCCCTCCCCGGCGTCACGGCCCGCCAGATCCACCTGGCCGGCGCCATCTACGCCGAGGGCAGCCGCTGGCGCCTGCGCTCCCTCAGCCCGGCCCAGATCACCCGGCTCGCCGCGGATCAGCCGCCCCGCGGCCACCGCCCCGGTCCCCTCACCCTGACCGATCTGGACCGCCGCATCATCGTGGAACTGTCCGCGGACGGACGGGCCCCGTACACCGCGCTCGCCGAGCGCTGCGGGGCGAGCGTCGACACCGTGCGCAGGCGCACCCGGCGGCTGCTCGACGAGGGCGCGGTGCATGCCCGTTGCGAGATCGCCCGCCCCCTGTCGAAGCGCCCGGTCGCCGCCGTGCTGTGGGCCGGCGTGCCGGCGGACACCGTCGAACAGGCGGCCCACAGCATCGCGGGCATGAGCGACATCCGGCTCTGTGCGGGCATCACCGGCCGGCACAACCTGCTGATCATCGCGTGGGTGCGGTCGGTCGACGACATCCAGCGGCTGGAGACCCGGGTCACCGAACGGGTGCCGGGCATCGTCATCAGCGACCGCGCCGTCGCCCTGTGGCCGATGAAGCTGAGCGGCCATCTGCTGGACGAGCACGGCTACCGGCTCGGTACGGTCCCGATCGACGGCTGGAACATGCAACGGGACAAAGCCCCCGGCAGCGGCTGATCAGGGCGTGGGACGGGACGGCGCTCTCACCCCAGCCGCAACGGCAGCGACGCCAGCCGCCAGTTGCCCGGACTCGGCACCCGTTCCAGTTCCTCCGGCTCCACGGCGAGCGAGACATCCGGATAGTGCGCGAGCAGCTTCCCGAAGGCGACCTCTCCCTCCTGGCGGGCCAGCGTGGCGCCCAGGCAGTAGTGCATGCCGTGGCCGAATCCGACGTGGTTCTCCGCCTGGCCCGCGGGGTGGCGGGTCAGATCGAGCCGCGCGGGCTCGGTGTAGTGACGGGGGTCGTAGTTCGCCGACACCAGGATGAGCTGGACGGCGTCGCCCTTCCGTATCTGCGTACCGGCCAGCTCGATGTCCTCGGTCGCGTACCGCAACTGGGTCATCTGCACCGGACCGCACCAGCGCATCAACTCGTGGACGGCGCGCGGGAGAAGAGCCGGATCGGCGGTGAGCAGGCGCAGCTGATCGGGATGGGTGAGCAGCGCCGCCGTGCCGTTGCCGATGAGATGGGCGGTGGTTTCGTGACCGGCGAGGACGAGGGTCAGGACCAGGGTGACCATTTCGACGTCGCTGAGCCGGCTGCCGTCGTCGTCATGCGTACGGATCAGTTCGCTGAGCAGGTCGTCGGTGAGTGCGTCGCGCCGGGCCCGAACCAGGTCGTGGATATGGTCGATCATCGCGGGGAACGCCTTGGCGAGCTGCTTCGGGTCCCGCGAGACGAGTTCGCCTGCCCATTTCCGCCATTGCGGGCGGTACTCCTCGGGAATTCCGACCAGTTCGCAGATGACCGTGATCGGCAGCGGATAGGCGAAGTGCTGGATGAGGTCGACGACGCCGTCCTCGGCGTGCTCGGGGAGCCGGGTCAGCAGCTCGTCCGCGATCTCCTCGACGCGGGGCCGCAGATCGGTGATCTTCCGTGCCGTGAAGGCTCGCGAGACAAGTCGCCGGAGCCGGGTGTGATCGGGTGCGTCCATGTTGAGGATCGAGCGGGCCAGATAGACGCGCAGGTCCTCGGGCATTCCCAGCATGTCCAGGAGCCGTGTGGTGGGTGTGCCCTCGCGCGAACTGCCCCGCGCAAAAGCCGGGTCGTTGGCGAACCGCTGATCGCGCAGGACCTGCCGGACCTCCGCGAAGCGGGTCACGAACCACACCGGGGTGTCGTCCAGGAACCGGCCACGGATGACCGGGCCCTTCTCCCGCAGCTCGCCGTAGCCGGTGAACGGGTCGTGGAGCAGGGCGGGTTCCATGGAGTTCGGTTCACCGGGGTGTTTGCCGACGTGCTCGGCAAAAGGCGACGTGCTTAATTGCGACATGATCTCTTTCTCCTTCGGTGGGAAACCGGCGCTCAGTTGCGCAGCTGCCGGCGCATCTCCTCCGCGCTGCGCGCCTCGAACTCCTCGTAGAGCGCGATGATTTCGGGTGCGGCAGCCGCCGCCGCGTCATACGAGGGCGTCGTCTCCAACATGCGCCGGAGCGACTCGGCGAAGATCCCGCCGCGTATCTCCGGGGTGTCCGGTGCACGGTCGAAGAGCAGCGCCTCCGCCGTGAAGAAGCCGGTGGCCGTGGCCAGCAGCGCATACTGCTGATGCCGCACATCGGTGTCCTCGTACATCAGGCCGTGCTCACGCAGCGCTTCGAGATGGCGGCACAGGACGCGGTCGCCCAGGGCCACGAGTTCGGCGAATTCCTTCTTCGACGAGTCGTTGAGCCGGCCGAGCACGTCGACGTCGTCGGTGTACAGGGCGCGCAACACGGGTTCGGCCAGAAAGTCGCCGTAGTAGGCGCCCATCATCCGGCTCGGCAACACCTCCAGCGGATCGGCGCGCATCCGCGCCAAATGCCGTTGCAGCGCACGGGTCTTGGCCTTGAGCACGACGGTCAGCAGCAGCGCGTCCTTGGTCTTCCAGTGCAGATAGACCGTCCCCTTGCCGACCTTGGCCCGGCGGGCGATCTCGTCGATCGTCACCCGCCCGTAGCCCCAGGCGACCAGCAACTCCCCGGCCACTTCCAGGATGCGTTCGCCGCGCTCCGACCGTTCCAAGAGCCCTCTCCCTCCGCGTCCGTGACCAGATTTCGAATCTGGTCACGAAGTCAACGCTAGGTCCGCCGGCACCCGGCGATAAGGCGGTTTCCGGCCAGCCGGATCCGGTGACGGGAGACCCGGACCCCCGGTGGGCGACGGGCACGGGGCCCTGCTCCGGTGCTGTACGGGAGGCGAACGGCCGTGGAGCATGGCAGCGTTCGCCGACTCCGCGCCGACCACTCAACGGCGGTGACGGACCCGAGCCAGGGAGCACACCATGCCGAAGACCTTCACCGACCTCTCCACACCACTGGTGGCCGACGCCTGCGTCCGCCTCGGTGTACCGCTGCGCGCCGCCCCACCCGGGATCGCGGCGGTGGTGCCGGGGCACCGCATCGCCGGGCGGGCACTGCCGGTGCGGCACTACGGGAGCGTCGACATCTTCCTGGAGGCGTTCACCGGTGCCGAAGCCGGCGGCATCCTGGTGATCGACAATGGCGGTCGCCTCGACGAGGCATGCGTCGGCGACCTGGCGGTACTCGAAGCGGAGGCCGCCGGACTGGCCGGTCTGGCGGTGTGGGGGCTGCACCGCGACACCCCGGAACTGGCGCAGATCGGCCTTCCGGTGTTCAGCTACGGCCGGTACGCGCCCGGCCCGGTCCGGCTCGACGACCGCGAGCCGCACGCCCTGGTCACCGCCCGTTTCGGACCGCACCTGGTGACGGCCGACGACGTCGTCTTCGGGGACGACGACGGCGTTCTGTTCGTCGCCGCGGCGCACAGCGAGGACGTCCTGGCCATGGCTCACACCATCTGGCGGACCGAGCGCGAACAGGCCCGCAAGATCCGCGCCGGCGAGACCCTGCGCCGCCAGACCGCCTTCGACGACTATCTGGCGCGCCGCACCGCCGACCCGTTGTACACCTTCCGGCAGCATCTGCGGCGGGTGGGCGGCGCGGTGGAGGAATAGGTGGAGGAAGAGAGGAAGGATGAGATGAGGGGAGATGAGGGGATGAGAGAGGGAAGAAGGTAGGGGCGGTGGGGGTGGCTGCCCCACGGGTGTGACATGCCGCCGATGGCGTAATCGTCGGGTTGGCTGTTCAGGGGCGTCAGGCTGTGGGCCTTGAGCACGGTCGTGACAGGAGTCCGTGACAGGAGCCCGTGTGAACAGGTCGCGTGAGGGGATCTTCGAGCGGTGAGCCGGCGGGGACACGGCCGTCAGGCCAACCGGCTCACCGGGCTGGTGGACGGCAACGGCTTCGAGGTTCCGACGGTGCCCACGTGGATGCGCTGGATGCCGCCCGCGTACTTCGTCTTCGTGCTGCTGCTGGAGTTCGTGACGCCGACGCAGTGGGCGGTGAGCTTTCTGCTGATCGCCGTGCCGGTGCTGGCGGCCTTCGCCTTCGGCCCGGTGGGCGTCGGCGTCGTCACGGTGTGCGCCGTCGGACTGGAGGCCGTACTGGCGGGGACCCCGTGCTGTACGGGGCACAACATCCACGAGCTGTGGGGGAACAACTACGTCGCCGCCTATATCTCCACCGGTGTCGTAGGGGTACTGGGTGTGGCGCTGGCCGGGCACCGGCAGCGTCAGCGGCGGCAGCTGGTACGCGCCAACTCGGTGGCCGAGGCGTTGATGCGGACCCTGCTGCGGCCGGTGCCGCATCAGGTCGGCAAGGTGCTGGCCGCCGGGCTCTACCGCTCCGGCGAGGTCGGCACGACGGTCGGCGGCGACCTGTACGACATCCACGACACGCCGGCGGGCGAGCGGGCCATCATCGGCGATGTCCGGGGGAAGGGACTCCAGGCCGTACGCACGGTCGCCGATGTCCTCGGCAGCTTCCGCGAGGCGGTGTACGCGCCGGGGGATCTGCTGGAGGTCGCGTCCCGGATGGAGCGGCGGCTGGTGCGCGAGGCGGCGGAGATCCCGGACGACGAGCTGTTCGTGACCGCGGCCCTGATCGAGTACGACGCCGAGGCCCACCGGGTGACGATCATCAACCACGGGCATGTCGAGCCGGTGCTGATCTCCGGCGGCGAGGTGACCGTCCTCAGCGGGCCGCCGGCGCTTCCGCTGGGGCTGGGCTGGCTGGCCACCGGGCGCCCGACGGCGTACACCCACCGCTTCGCGCCGGGGGACGTGCTGCTGCTCTGCACCGACGGGCTGATCGAGGCCCGTGATCAATCAGGGGACTTCTATCCCCTCCTCGACCGGCTCCGCGACCGGTTCGGGGGGCGGCCCGCTCCCGGTCCTGCCGATGTCATCGGCTTCCTCAACACCGATCTGCCGCGCCATACCCGTGTCCTGCACGACGATGTCGCGATCCTCGCCATCGCGCCGCAGGGGTAGCGGGGGAGCACGGGCGCAGCGCCGTCGCGAGCGGCTCACGGCGTGTCTCCGCGGGCGCTCGGGTCGCCTCCGGCCGTCGTGCGGAGGACCCTGGATACGTAGCGGGGGAGCCGTGAACAGAGCTGTGAGGTGTGCGATGAGCACTCTCGAAGAACACATCGACATCAGTGTTCCGGTCGAAAGGGCCTGGGACGTCCTCCATCGTGCGGAGGTCTATCCGCGGTTCCTGAACGGCGTGCGCGAGGCTCGTGCGGCGGGCGAGCGCCGGACGCACCTGGATGTGGACGCCGGTGGCCGGACGCAGGAGCTGGAGGTCGAGATCGTCGACCGCGAGATGGAGAACGTGATGACGTGGCAGACCAGGATCGGGCCCGATCTGGCGGGCACCTTCTCGCTGCTGCCCATCGACCGGGAGCACACCCGGCTCCAGGCGCGTTTCGAGTACGACCCGGGCACGATCAAGGACAGCTTCGGCGGGCCGCAGGGGTTCGCGCAGGCGGTCGCGATCGAGCGGGGCGTGCGGAGCGATCTCGAACAGTTCAAGGAGCTGGTGGAGGCCGAAGCCACGCGCTAGCAGCGGGCGTGGAGGAGACGTCGAGGAAACGTCGAGGAAGGCGGGAAGGGAGAGCCGAGGCAGGACGCCGGGCGCGGGTGGACAGGGCCCCGGTGGACCGCACCTCGGGGGCTCAGAGGTCGGGGCGCTCCGGCATGGGGTGCTCCACTCCGTCGAGTTCGAGCGTGCAGCGGGGGGCGGTGGGCACGAGACGGGGTTCGCGGATGCGGACGCGGAAGAGGCGGGCGGGGTCGTCGGGCAGTTCGCCGGTGAGCAGGTTCATGCCGGGGCCATGTTCCTTCTGGTAGGCGATGACCTTGCCGTTGACCAGGAGTTCTATCTCGCTGTCCCGTCCGGGTCCGACGTTCACAGTGATCGAGTGGCCACCCTGATCGAGATGGAAGTGGTGGCTTCGCCCCATGACGATGTGCCTCCTGTGATGGCGCGCCCGCCGTACCGGCGTCCGTACCTCCAGGTTAGATCCACACCCCGCAGGCGTCGGATGGTCCGCGTGCCGCGGGGGCCGGGTGCGCCCGACCGACCGCCGTCGCGCCGACGTGTGCGGTATCGCGAGCGACAATTGTGGTGAGTGCCGTGCCGGGCGGTTCGCGGAGTGCGGGGCGTCGAGGCTCCGCCCGTGCGAGCCGGGTGCCGGGCCGGCAGGAGACGGTGATGAACGGCTCGGTCCGTATCGGACGTGTGGTCGGGGTGCCGCTGCGCATGCACTGGAGCGTGCCGCTGCTGGTGGTGCTCTTCGCGTATGGGCTGGGGCGGCAGACCCTGCCGGTGACGACGCCGGGGCGGTCCGCCGTCGTCTACGCCGTTGCCGGTGTCGTCGGTGCGGCGCTGCTCACCGGCAGCCTGCTGCTGCACGAGACGGCCCACGCCGCCATCGCGCGGCGGAAGAAGATCTCGGTCGAGGACGTGACCCTCTGGGCGCTGGGCGGTATGACGCGGATGGGGCGGCCGAAGACCGCGTCGGCGGCCTTCGCGGTGGCGGTGAGCGGGCCGCTGACCAGCCTGATGATCGGGGGCATCGCCCTGGGGGCCGGAATCGGGCTGCACGAGTTGTCGCCGATGTGGGCGGTGCCCGCGGTGGTGCTGGTGTGGCTGGGGTGGGCGAATCTGTTCCTGGGAGTGTTCAACCTGCTGCCGGCCGTGCCGCTCGACGGGGGACGGGTGGTCCAGGCGCTGCTGTGGTGGCGTACCGGAGACCGGGACCGGGCGGACCTGGCGGCGTCGCGGGGCGGGCAGATCATGGGCGGGCTGATGGTGGCGGCCGGCTGGATCGCCCTGCTCCGGGGGGCGGCGGGCGGGCTGTGGCTGGCGTTCATCGGGCTGTTCATCATGGTCGTCGCCGGGGCGGAGCGGCGGACTGCCACGCTCCAGTCGGCGCTGCGGGGGGTGCGCGCCGCGGAGGCCATGTCCAGCCCGGTGGTGACGGGTGCGGAATGGCTGAGCGTGCAGCGGTTCATCGACGAGGTGGCGGTGGCGGCCGGCCACTCCGCCGTACCGCTGCTGGACTTCGAGGGCCGGCCGAGCGGCATCGTGGAGATCCGCCGGCTCGCCGCGATCCCCGTACCGCAGCGGGAGGCGCTGCGGGCGCGGGACGTGGCGACGCCGCTGTCCCAGTGCGCGGTCGCCGCCCCTGACGATCTGCTGACCGAGGCGCTGGAGAAGCTCAACCTGCGGACCGGGATGCGGATTCTGGTCGTCGACGCGGGACATCTGGTGGGCATCGTCACCGGCAAGGACATCTCCCGGCTGATGCAGCGGCACACGCTGCGGGGGCGGCAGACGGCGGAGTGAGCCCGGGCCGCCCCGGGCCCGGAGCCGAGGAGAGGCGGACACGGCGATGCGGTACATCACGGTGACGGCGCTCAGCCATCCCGGGCTGATCCGCGGACACAACGAGGACAGCCTGGTGGTGGGGCCGTGGACGCTGTGCGGCACGGTGACCGAGAATCCGCAGACACTGGTGTTCCCGCTCGGGCAGCCGCTGGTGGTGGCCGTCGCGGACGGCATCGGAGGGCAGCCGGCCGGGGATGTGGCCAGTGCGCTGACCGTCCGGCACCTGGCGACCCTGGGGCCGTCGCTGGACAGCGAGGACGCGGTGCGGGACGCCCTGACCCTGTGCAATCGCGCGGTGTACGCGGCGGCCGACCGGGATCCGGCGCTGACCGCGATGGGCACCACGGTCGCCGGCACCGTCGTCCTGCCCGACGCGCTGCTGGTCTTCAACGTCGGTGACAGCAAGGTGCTGGAAACGGACGGGGACGGCGTGCGTCAGGTGAGCGTGGACGACAGCCCGCCGCTGCGGGAGGGGCAGCGCACCACCTCGCTGGTGACCCAGGCGATCGGCGGCGCGACGCGGTTCTGCGCCATCACCCCGCATGTGACGACGGCGCCGCTCGCCGCGGACAGCCGGTATGTGGTCTGCACGGACGGGCTGACCGACCCCGTCCTGGACGACGAGATCGGCGAGTTGATGCGGGCGCACGACGGCGGCCGGGCCGCCTTCGAGCTGTGGAAGGCGGCCATCGAGGCGGGCGGGCCGGACAACATCACGCTGGCGGTCATCGGTGTGGTGGAGTGAGCGGCGGCCGGGGCGGGCCGCTCAGGGGGCGGAGACCGTAGGGGCGACCGCCAGCCGCTGCCCGCCGGACAGCTCGTGCGGACAGCGGCCGGCGAAGTCCGCTTCCAGGCCGACGTGTTGGAGGAGTTCGGCGACGTGGTCGGCGAGGTCCGGCCGGGCCGCGGTGCGGTGCACACGCAGCGGGCGGGTGAGCGCCGCCCCGTTCGTACGGGCCGGATTGAGGGGGCCGCGGGTTCTGCGGGACGAGCCGGATGCGGCGGCGGTCGTCGCGGCTGCGTCTGCGGACGGCGGTCGGCAGCGCCACCCGCCGCGTGACGGCCGCGGTGCTGCTGCGCCGGTACGGCAGCGGCCTGCGGGCGCGGGCGCTCACCCCGGCACCGGCTGCCTGAATCCCGCGGAAATCCGCCGCACTCCTCCGCGGCGCGTCGGGACCCTACGTCCGGTTGCGGGGGAGCGACGGGATTCCCAGCCGGCTCCCGGTGTCCTCGTCGAATTCCGCGCAGAACGCACCCAGGGTGTCCTCAAGGTGCGCCAGGGACCGCGCGGCGAACAGAACCGGCTGATAGCCGGAAATGCAGTACGGGAGCGAGGCCGCGGCGCGGATGTCCAGTGCGCGGACTTCCCGGACGGTATGTGCGGCGATCTCCCCGAAGGAGGAGAGCAGCGCCGCGCCGAAAGCCTTGGGAGTACCGGATTCGGTGAGCAGACCGTATTCGAGGGTGAACCAGTAGATCCGGCTGAGAATGTCCAGCGCCTCCTCGGAGCGGACCCGGTTCGCGGTCCGCCCGAAGAGCCGGTACAGCTCGGCCAGGCGCGGATCCGACAGATGAATGCCGTGCCCGAACACGTCATGGATGACGTCGGGTTCGGGGGTGTAGAGCGGCACGGCCGGATGGCGTACGAACTGCACCGCATGGAAGTAGCCGTGCTCCATCGACCCCAGGAACCGCTCGTTGGGCACCACACCGCCGGCCAGGGTGAACGCGAAACCGGTCCGGGCCCGCAGGCCCGGCGAGATCTCCGCGTGCTGCGGGATCCGCTCGGCGGGGACGTCCACCGCCTCCGCGGCGTCCTGCGCCTCCCGGCAGGCATGCGCGCGGTGCGCAGGGCCGAGCGCGGTGTGCACCGTACGCCAGGTCCGGTGCTCCGCCTCGGTGTAGTCGACGCCCGCGTACGGCGCACCGACCCGGTGCCCCGCTGCGCGGGCGGCCAGCGCGTCGCGGCGCCGCAGATAGTCCTGGTCGCTGCGGCCGGGGTGCTCGTCGGGGCGGCCCAGCCGCCCCTCGGCCGAGATCGGGGTCTGCTTCCACACCGTGTTCATGGCCGGATATGTGCCACGCGGCGGCACGAAGATCACTTGGCGTAGCGGGCCCGGAACCGCCCGTCGATGCCCGTCCGGCACCGCCTTCAGCCTCTCAACGCGGTACTCGCTTCCATATCGTTATTACTTCGATTCTTGACTATCCGGGCCCGAGTGACGTTCACTCAGCCATTCTGGGCCGAGTCAGGCGGCCCCTTGCGGAGGTACCTTTCATGAAGGCGATGAAGGCGATGAGCGCGGCGAATGTGACGAATGCAACAATGCGTCGCCGGGTCATCATCAGCGCAGTGGCACTTTCCCTCGCCGCGCCGCTGGCGGCGTGCGGAAGTGATCATCCGGCGGCCGACCAGGGCAAGGACACGATCGGTCTCCTGCTCCCGGAGAGCAAATCCACGCGCTACGAGAATTTTGACCGCCGCATCATCACGAGCAGAATCGCTTCGCTGTGCCTTGAATGCAAAGTGGCCTACAGCAACGCCGAATCCAGCCCGGATACCCAAAGAGCCCAGTTCGAGGCGCTGGTGGACAAGGGCGTAAAGGTCATCATTCTCGACCCGGTCGACGCACAGACCGACAAGAGCTGGGTGGACGCAGCCGCGAAGAAGGGTGTGCAGGTCGTCGCCTATGACCGGCTCGCCGAGGGCGACGTCAAGGCATATGTCTCCTACGACAACGAGAAGATCGGCCGCCTCCAGGGCGAGGGAATTCTGACCGCACTCGGTTCCCGGGCCGCCAGCGCGAACGTCGTCATGCTGAACGGTTCACCGACCGACCCGAACGCCCCGTCCTTCAAAAAGGGCGCACATGCCGTCCTGGACGGCAAGGTCCGCAAAATCGCCTTCGAGAAGGACATTCCCGAATGGTCCGAGGAAACGGCCAAGAAGGAGATGACCAACGCGATCAACGCCCTCGGTCCGCGGGGCATCGACGCGGTCTACTCGGCCAATGACGGAATGGCCGGAAGCATCGCCGAGGCGCTCAAGTCGGCCGGCCTCAAGGACATTCCGCTGGGCGGTCAGGACGCCGAACTCCCGGCGTTGCAGAGGCTGTTGGACGGGACCCAGTCGTTCACCATTTACAAGGAGGTCCGGCCGGAGGCACAGACCGCCGCCGAGATCGCCTACCGCCTGCTGCGCGGCCAGAGCATCACCACGCTCACCCCGACCACCGCCAAGAACAGCAGCGCGTCCGCCATACCGGCCAAGCTCTTCAACGCCAAGCTGGTCACCAAGGAGAACCTCAAGGACACCGTCGTCAGCGACGGCGTCGTCCGTACCGACCTGCTCTGCACCCCGGACCTCGCCGCGGAGTGCAAGTCGGCCGGTATCAAGTGACCGGCCCCCGATTAGGCGGCCGTCTCCGTCCGCCCCAGCCACGCGTACGCGGTCCGCGCCGTGAACTCCCCCTGGCCGCCCCTGAAGAGCAGCCCGGCACCGGCGAAGGCCGGATCACCGGCGGTTTCGGCCACGTACGGGACCGCGATACACCGCATCCCCGCCCGGTGCGCCGCCAGCGCACCGGGCGCCGCGTCCTCCAGCACGACACAGGCGCCGGGCGCGACACCCATCCGGCGCGCGGCCTCCAGGAACACATCGGGCTCCGGCTTGCCGCGCGGCACCTCTTCGGCCGACACCAGCGTGGTCAGCAGCGCATCCAGCCCCGTACCGGCCAGCACCGCCTCGATCGCGGCCCGCGACGAACCTGACGCCACCGCCATCGGATGCCCGCCCGCGGCCAGCAGCGCCACGAACTCCCGCATCTCCGGGAACACTTCGGTATGCGCCCGGGCCAGCTCCAGATAGGCGCGGTTCTTCCCGGCCAGCAGCTCCTCGACCGGCGCGTCGATGCCGTACTCGCGCGCCAGGATCTCCAGCGTCTCGCGGGTGCCGATCCCGATGAAGCGGGTGTGCTGCTCCCAGGTGAAATCCGTGACGCCGTAACCGGCGAGCAGTCGGCGCCCCGCCTCGAAGTAGTTCGGCTCGCTGTCCACCAGCGTGCCGTCGAGATCGAAGATCACCGGGGCGGGCATGGCGGCGGTGACGGACGCGGCGGAGGGGTACCGGGGGTCGGCGCAGGCGCTCATGCCCGCCAGCATGCCAAGCCGCCCGCCTGGCCCGCCCGTGCGCCCGGCCCCGTCAGCCGCTCCGCGTCACCCCGTCCCGGGCTTCCCGGCGGCCCCGCCCACCGTTTCCACGAGCGGCAGCATCCGGTGCGCCACCCGCTCGCGCAGCGCCACCTCCGTGCGCGTACGGACCACGCCCGGCAGGCTGATCAGCCGCTGGATGACGTCCTCCAGGTGTGCCGCATCCCGGGCCACCACCCTGGTGAGCAGATCCCCGCCCCCGGTCGTCGAGAACGCCTCGATGATCTGCGGCACCTCGGCCAGCGCATCGGCGACCTCCTCCAGATGCCCCTGCGTCACCTCGATGTGCACAAAGGCCAGCACCGGATGCCCGAGCGCGGTGGGCGAGAGCCGGGGACCGTACGCGGTGATCACACCGTCCCGCTCCATCCGGTCCAGCCGCGCCTGCACCGTCCCGCGGGCGACGCCCAGCACCCGGGCGTACTCCCGCACGCTGGTGCGCGGCTGCTCCAGCAGCAACCGGAGGATCTTCGCGTCCAGCGCGTCCACGGCCATGGCCCCACGGCCTCCTCACGGTCGGCGGGTCGTCGGCGGGCAAGCGGAGCGGTCCGAGAGCGGTCGGATCGTTCCGGGGGATAGATCCATTATCCCCGCGCGCGGCCCCTCCCGTCACCGTCCTCGCGGACGATCTTCGGGCGGTGCGGCGCCTTTAGCGTGAGATGCGACCACCCGATGCGGTCCCCCAATCTCTGGAGCACGTATGACGCACGGCACCCCTGCCCACCACCCCACCGAGGACGAGCTCGCCGCGCTGGCCACGGAACTGGTCGATATGGCCGCGGAGGACAACCGGACCGCGCACCGCGCCAACAGCGAGGACTTCGCCGACCAGTTGGCATGGCGCCGGCTGACCGCCCGGCACGGCGACCGGCTCGACGAGATCATGGACCGGTACGGCTGGCCGACGGCGGAGCTGGTCGGCGCCGAGGCCGCGCGGAGCGCCTGGCTGCTCGCCCAGCACGCCGACCGCCGGCTCGAAGTGCAGCGCCGGGCCCTGCGGCTGATGGAGCGTGCGGTGGCGGCGGGCACGGCCGGCCCCCGCGAGCTCGCGTTCCTGCGCGACCGCACGCTCGTGAACGAGGGGCGCCGGCAGGTCTACGGCACCCAGATCGCCGGCGTACGGGACGGCGCGCCCGTTCCGTGGCCGTGCGAGGACCCGGAGCGGATGGACGAGCGCCGCGCGGAGGTGGGAATTCCGCCCTTCGCCGAGTACGTGGCCCAGTTCTCCTGAAGCACCCTCAGGTGAGGGACAGCGTGCAGGTGCCCTCCGTGGCCGAGTTGTTCCCCACGTAGAGGTCGATGGCGCCGGGTTCCAGCAGGAACTCACCCTGCGGGGCGTGGGTCCAGAACCCCAGATCCTCGGCACCCAGCCGGAACCGCACCGTCCGGCTGCTGCCCGGCGCCAGCGTCACCCGCCGGAAGCCGCGCAGCCGGCGGACCGGCTGGGCGATGGCGGCGGCACGGTCGTGGACGTAGAGCTGGACGACCTCATCGCCCTGCCGGGAACCGGTGTTGACGACGGTCACCGAGACCTCCACGGTGTCGCCCTCCCGGAGGGCGCTCACCGCGATCCGGTCGGTGCTCAGCGAGGGCGCACCCATATGGAACGTCGTATAGCTCAGGCCGTGGCCGAACGGGAACTGCGGGCCGTCGGGGAGGTCGAGATATTTCGAGGTGAATTTGTCGTCGGGGTCGTAAGGGCGGCCGGTGTTCTCGTGGTTGTAGTGGATGGGGATCTGACCGGCCGTGCGCGGGAAGGAAACGGGCAGCTTGCCACCGGGGTCGACCCGGCCGAACAGCACATCGGCGATGGCGTTGCCGGCCTCGATCCCGGGGTGCCACGCCTCCAGTACCGCCGGCGCGCTGCCCAGCCAGCCGCCGATGGTGAGCGGACGGCCGTTGACCAGGACGACCGCGAACGGCTTCCCCGTCCGGGCGATCGCCTCGATCAACTTCTCCTGCGCGCCCGGCAGACCGATGTCGCTCCGCGCGGCGGCCTCACCGCTGAGCGCCGCCGGCTCACCGACCACCACGAAGGTCACCTCGGCGGAACGCGCCGCCGCCACGGCCGCCGGAATGCCGCCGGTGTCGTCCCCCTGCGCCGCGACACCCCGCTCGTAGCGCACCGCGCCACCCGGCACGGCCTTCCTGACGGCATCGAGCACCGTGACGGCGGGGAACTTCTGCGCCGCGGGCGGCATCACCCAGGTCCCCAGCAGATCGCCGGAATCGCCGAACGGCCCCACCACCGCGATCGACCCCACGGACCGGCCGACCGGGAGCACCCCCTTGTCGTTCTTCAGCAGCACCATCGAGCGGGCCGCGGCCGTGCGCGCCGCCGCCCGTGCGTCCGGCGTCGGCGCCCCGATCTCGCCGCCCTCGTCCACATACGGATGCGCGAAGAGCCCGAGCGCGAACTTCAGCCGCAGTATCCGGGAGACCGCGTCGTCCACCCGCTGCTCGCTGATCTTCCCTTCCCGCACCAGCCGCTTCCCGTACGTGACCATGGTGGTGCTGGTCATCTCCATGTCCACACCGGCGTGCAGGGCGCGCCGGGCGGCCTGCGCACCGTCCTCCGCGACGCCGTGCGGGATCAGCTCCTCGACGCCGTTCCAGTCGCTGACCACCATCCCGTCGAAGGACCATTCCCGCTTCAGGATGTCGGTGAGGGTGTGCGTGTTGGCGTGGGCGGGGACACCGCCGACGGTGTTGAACGAGGCCATCACCGTGGCCACCCCGGCGTCGAGTGCGGCCTTGAACGGCGGCAGGTACAGATTCCGCAGCCGGGCCTCGGAGACATCGACCGTGTTGTAGTCGCGTCCGCCCTCCGCGCCCCCGTACGCGACGAAGTGCTTGGCGCAGGCGGCGATCCGGTCCGTGGCGGAGAGGCCCGACCCCTGATACCCGCGGACCTTGGCGGCGGCGAACGCGGCCGTCAGATAGGGGTCTTCGCCGTTCCCCTCGGCGATCCGGCCCCAGCGCGGCTCGTGCGTCACATCCATCATCGGCGCGAACGTCCAGTGCACGCCGTGGGAACGGGCCTCCTTGGCCGAGACCTCGGCGTCCCGCACCGCCACCTGCGGATCGAAACTCGCCGCCTGGGCCAGCGGAATGGGAAACGTCGTCCAGAAACCGTGGATGACATCGAGGCCGAACAGCAGCGGAATGCCGAGCCGGGACTCCTCGACGGCGATCTTCTGCAACGCGTTGCTCGCCCGCGCACCGAAGATGTTCAGGACCGATCCCAACCGCCCCTGGCGCGCCGCCTGTTCGACTTCCTTGGTGCCGGGACCACCCGGCCCGGTGTTGTACTCCCACGGGAGCTGCTGGAGCTGCCCCAACTTCTCTTCGAGAGTCATACGCGCCAGCAGCGCACGGACCGTGCCGTCGTAGGGTCCCGGCGGGCGTCCCGGGACCCCCGCGCCGTCCGTGGAACCGGCGGTCCGGGGAAGCCCTCGCGCCGGGATCGCCCCGGCGCCCAGGAGTCCGGCGGTGGTGGCCGTACCCCCTGCGGCGGCCAGCAGGGAACGACGTTTCAGCCCACTCATACCTTCACCTTTTCCATCCATGGCGGCGTAAAGGTTTCTCAAGGCGCCGAGAGCTGAAGTGAACGTAGGTGGGCGGGAGTTGGAGCGTCAAGATGTCGAACACGCCGCGTCTTTCATGTACAAGAAGTGAAGGGATGGCGCGCGGGCCGTGAGGGAGTCCTCCCGGGCACCCGCGGTTGGCCGCCGTTCGCCGCGCAGCGCATCATGCGGGGATGACCGAGAACCCCCCTTCCGCGCCGCCGCCCGTGGAGCGGCTCGCGCACTACACGCCCGCCGACATCGCCGAGATCCTCGGCGACGGGGACGATGTCTTCGGCGTCGCCGAGCACGGCCTGACCTGGCTGCCCAAGGAGGAGCACTTCGGCATCCGGCTCGACGGCCGCCTGGTGGCGCACGCCGGTCTGCGGCTGCTGCCGATAGCGATCGGCGGGACCGAGACGCGGGTGGTGGGCGTCGGCGGCGTGGCCGTGGCGGCCGGCGTACGCGGGCAGGGGCTCGCCCGGCGGGTGGTGGCGGGCGCGCTGGACCACGCGCGCACCATGGGCCCGCGCTTCGGGCTCCTCTTCTGCCGCGAACCGCTCGTCGCCCTCTACGAACGGCTCGGCTGGCATGCGCTCCACGGGGCGGTGCGGGTCGAGCAGCCCGCCGGCCCGGTGGTCATGCCGCTGCGCACCCTGTGGACGCCGCTGAGCGACGACGTCCACTGGCCCGAGGGCCCGGTCCGACTGCGCTCGCTGCCCATGTGAGCCCCGGCCGTCGGTTCGCCGCCCGCCCCGTCTGGCTGGACCGTTGGCCTGCTATTGGCGCACTGCAAGCACCTCTGGCTGATCCAATGGCGCAGTCCATCCGCCTTCTGTTGAGCCAGCTGGCGCCCGGATGGTGTGATGTCCCCGTCGATGGCGCTGCGGATTCCGCGGCGCCGTTTTTCATGAGCGCCATGGGTGTGCGTCGCAGGAGTCCCGGGTCCGCCCGGGATCCCTGCGCGTCGCGGGAAAGGGCAGAGGGCGGGAGGCCGTGCTGAAGAGGATGTTCGTTGCTCCGGATCCCGGGCGGCTGCGGCTGCGCAGTGCGCTGCGGGCCGTCCTGGGGATCGCGTCGGCGGTGACCGTATCCGGACTGGCCGGCGGGTCCCTCCTCGCGGCCATCGCCGGCGGGCTCGCCGCGCTGCTCGCGCTCTTCACGGTCGGCGACCGCACCGTCCGCGGCCAGGCGGCCACCACCGCCCTGCTCCCCGCCGTGGGCTTCCCGGTGCTCGCGCTGGCGACCGTGCTGCACGACCACCCGCTGGCGCGCGATGCCGCGTTCCTCGCCGTGGTGGGCGCCGGGGTGTACGCGCGCCGCTGGGGGCCGCGCGGGCACGCCCTCGGGATCTTCGCGTTCATGATGTTCTTCATGGTGCAGTTCCTGCACGCCGTACCGGGCCGGCTGCCGGAGCTCTGCACCGCCGTCGCCCTCGGGCTGACCGCCTCCTCGGCCGTCCGGTTCGGCGTCTGGTGCTACGAGCGGCGGCTGCCCCCGCCCGCCGCGGTGGCGCCGGCGGCCGGCCGCGGGCTGGCCCGGGTGACCACCCGCCAGGCCGTCCAGGCGACCGCCGCCTGCGGCTTCGCGCTCGCCGCCGGACAGCTGCTGTCGCAGGACCGCTGGTACTGGGCGGTGGTCTCCGCCTGGTGGATCTTCGTCAACACCGCCTCGCGCGGCGAGACCCTGATCCGCGGATTCCGGCGGGTCCTGGGCACCGTCGCCGGCATCGCGGTGGGCCTGCTGGTCGCCGTCCCGCTGCACGGCGCACCGCTCCCCACCGCCGCACTGGTCGCCGGCTGCGTCTTCGGCATCTTCTACACCGCGGGCCCGTCGTACAGCTGGATGATGTTCTGCGTCACCGTCCTGGCCGGGCTGCTCTACGGGCTGCTGGGGGTGCTGCACCCCGGCCTGCTGGCGCTGCGGTTCGAGCAGACCGTGATCGGCGCGCTGGGGGCCGCGCTCGCGGTCGCGCTGGTGCTGCCGGTGACGACCCATGCCGCGACCGACGCCTGGATACAGCGCGCGGTGCACTGCGTTCGGGACTGCACCGCCGCGGCCACCCGCCGGCTGGCCGGGGACCCGCAGGCCGACCCCTCGCCGCAGGTCGCCGAGCTCGAACTGCTGCTGGCCCGGGTGCGGCAGTCGCTCGTACCGCTGCTGCATCCGCTCAACCCGCTGCGGCACCGCAAGGCGCGCGCCCGGCAGGTCGTGGCCTACCTGGACGAGTGCGCCGCGCAGGTCCGGGGCCTGGCCGAGGTGGCGGCCGATCCGGCGGCCTCGCACGACGCCCGGCTGATCGCCGCCTGCCAGCGCGTGGAGGCCGTGGTGGGCGCGCTGTTCGCGCCCGGCCCCGAGACCGCCGACGCGCCCTACGGATCGGCCGCCGCGCCGGCCCACCACCCGGGCGCCGAGCGGGCGCTGGCGCATCTGCACGGCCTGGAATCCGCACTCACCGCGCTGGCACATCCCGTACGCAGCGCACCGCGGGCACCGTTCGCGGCGTCCTGACGGGCGCGGGACGGCGGCTGTCGGCCAACCGGTGCGACGGCCTGCCGGGCCCTGTTAGCGTCGCCGGGACAACGGGGCACTCCCCGGGCGGGGCCGGGCGCCACCACCGCGTCCCCGGGGCGGGCAGCCTCCAACAGGCAGGCGGACGAAGGGCGGCGACCAGTGGGGACGACCCGGTCAACGGCGAGTGCGGCAGCGGACGGAACGGCGCCGGGCGGACGGCGGACATACCGGGCCTGCATCGGATCGTTCACCACGGCGGGCGGGCGGGGCATCACCACCGCGGACGTCGACCCGGAGTCCGGGGCGCTGACCCCGCTGCACTCCACGGACGCCCTCGCCAACCCCTCCTACCTGGTGCCGGCTCCGGACGGCCGGCACCTCTTCGCGGTCAGCGAGACCCCGCACGGTGCGGCTGCCGCCTTCGCCCTCTCGCCCGAGGGGCCCGTGCTGCGCGCACCCGCCGTCCCCGTGGGCGGCGCCGATCCCACCCACCTCACCCTGGCCGCGGGCCACCTGGTCATCGCCAACTACAGCTCCGGCAGCGTCAGTACGCTCCCCGTCCGGGCCGACGGCACGCTCGGCGGCCCGGCCCGGGTCCTGCAACACCAGGGCAGCGGCCCCCGGACCGACCGCCAGGAGGGCCCGCATGCGCACGCCGTTCTTCCCGACCCCAGTGGCCGCCGGCTGCTCAGCGTCGACCTGGGCACCGACTCGGTCCGCGTGTGCGCCCTCGACGCCGCGAGCGGGGAGCTGACCGTACGGGACGAGACGCGGCTGCGCCCCGGCAGCGGGCCGCGCCATCTCGCCTTCCACCCGCGCGGCGACCTCGCCTGCGTCGTCAACGAACTCGACCCGACGGTGACCCTCTGCCGCTGGGACGCGGACCGCGGCACGCTCACCCCCCTGGGGGAGACCCGTCTCCTTCCCGACGGGCAGGCGGCGGCCGGCGGTGGCGGCGACGGAACGGCGCCACCCCGGCCGACCTTCCCCTCCGCGCTGGTCGTCTCCCCGGACGGCCGGTTCGCCTGGGCCGCCAACCGGGGCGACGACAGCATCGCGGTCCTCTCCCTGGACGTGCGGAGCGCGACCGCGGCCCTGGTCACGACGGTGCCCTGCGGCGGGCACTGGCCGCGCGACCTCGCCCTGCACCCCGATGGACGGCACCTCTACGCCGCCAACGAACGCTCCGGCGATGTCACCTGGTTCACCCTCGACCCGGAGACCGGAGTCCCCGCGCGGGGCGGCTCGATCGCGGCGCCGGCCGCTTCGTGCGTGGTGTTCGCCTGAGCCGGACGAGGCGCTCGGTGCGCCCGGGGCGGTCGCCCGCCCACGTCATGCCTGGGGGAAGCGCCCGCCGAAGTACACCTGGGTCTCGGTGAGCCGGCCGTCCCGGACCGTCATCACCTCGACGTTGCGATGGCGTTCCCCGGTCTTCAGCTCGTACTCGTAGCGGATGAAGACCTGGTCGTCGTCGACGGCCACGGTGTCGAGCAGCTCCTGGGTGCGGACGCGGTCCGCCGTGGGGAAGCAGACTTCCAGGAACGCGGCCTTGCCGATGTGGTCGTCCTGCGGGCTCGTGAAGACGAACTCCTCGGCGAGCAGCCGATCCATGGCCGCGCGGTCCTGGTCCAGGTACGCGGCGAAACAGGCGCGAACGGTCTCGACGTTGCTGCGGTGCGTCATGAGCTGCCTCCTGGCGAGGGAACGGGGACGGCGCCACGACCGTAGCGGAGGCGGTGCGGGCGATCCCGCGCCCAGCAGCGGGAAGGCGCTGAGCCGCCCGCTCGCGCGCCCGCGGCCCCTCCTGCCGCCCACAGGTGCCCGCCGCCCCCGCGGACCGTCTGACGGCCATCTGCGCCGCTCAGGGCCCTGCCCGGCCGGGACGCCGCACCCGGACGCCGGACGAGTCCTGGCACGGCCCCGACCCGGCCCCGGACACACCGAGGGCCGCCCCGCGCGATCGGCGCGGCGGCGGCCCCGGCGAACTGCGGCGCGGGCGACCGGTGCTACCGGACCGGCGCCCCCACACCCTGGCCCGGCAGCGTGATGCCCACCGCCGACGCGTAGTTGGACAGCACCAGCCGGCCCACCGTGCCGTACGCACCCAGGGCCTCGGCCGATGCGCAGCCCGCCTCCGCCGCGGCTGCCCCCAGAAGGCCGTCGGCGAGTTCGGGGCCGATCAGGTACGGGGCCAGCGCGAGCTGCTGCGAACCCGAGGAGCGCAGCTGCTCGGCGGTACGGGCGATGGCGCCCTCCTCGTCCAGGCCGGCGGCCAGTACGGGCACGGCCAGTCGGGCGGAGAGCAGCATGCCGGTGATACCGGCGGCCTGCACCGCCTCCTCGCCGCCGACGGTGGCGAGGATGATGCCGTCCGCCGCGGTGGCGACCGTGAACAGCCGGGCGCGGTCGGCGCGCGCCAGTCCGGCCTCGGACAGGCGGACGTGCAGCGCCTCGGCGAGCAGCGGGTGCGGGCCCAGGACGTCGGTCAGTTCAGCGCCGGAGGCGCTGTTCATGAGGGCCTGGCGTATCCGGCGCAGCAGGGCGCTGTCCGGACCGGCCAGCAGCGGCACGACGACCGCGGCCGGGCCGGGGTCGGGCTGCCCGGCGTCGGCGGCCCGGGCCTTCTGCTCGGCCGCGGCGTGCGCCAGCACGGCCTCCAGGGAGGGGAACTCGTCGTCTCCGCCGTCCACGTAACCGATCCGCGCGTCCAGACCGGGCAGTTCGGAGCGGGCGATGCTGGAGACCTCCTCCGCCAGGCTGCGCGAGGCGGCGGTGGGGGTGCCGGGCACGGCCAGCACGAGGGCGGGTGCGCCCTCGGGCGCCGACGGCGGCTCCGGCTTCCGGTGGCGGCCGGACTGCCGCGCGCGCGGCATTCGTACAGGCAGGCCGGGTGCGGCTCCCGGGCTCGGGGATTCGGCGTCAGAAACGGGCGAGCCAGGTGCGGGCCCAGTGGGGGAACTCATGGCGCCGCATGCTAACGCCTCGAAGTGTCCCGCCGCCGCGGGAGGGTTCGGTCGAGCGGTATCCGTCCCGATTTATCCCGCGCGTCACGGCGGCTACCCCGCCGCAGACCGTGTGATCTGCAACAACTTCGGATCGGCGGGCAGCATCAGGCGGTTCGCGGCCAGTGCGGCGGCGATCGTCAGCGCCCCGTCGAGCGGGGTTCCGGCGGCCGTGGTCCGGCGGGCGCCGGGCAGCCGCTCGGCGAGTGCCGTACGGAGCGGGGAGAGCAGCGGGTCCCCGACGGCGAACAGCCCGCCGGTGCACGCCACCGACGTCCCGGGGCCGGGCGGGCAGGCCGCTGCCGCGGCATCCGCGATATGGCGCGCGGCGCCGGCCAGGATGCCGGCGGCCACGGTATCCGGGGCGGTGGTGGCGTCTCCGGTGGCGCAGTTGGCGACCTCGGGGGCGAACGAGGCCAGTACCGCGGGCCGGTCGGGCCGCGGATAGAGCGCCCCCGGAAGTCCGGCCACCGGCCCGAACACCGCCTCCGCGCGGGCCAGCAGGGCCCGCGAGCCGCCGGGCCGGCCGTCGTACGCGCGCATCGCGGCCTCCAGCCCGGCGCGTCCGATCCACGCACCGCTGCCGCAGTCGCCCAGCAGATGGCCCCAGCCGTCGGCGCGCCGCCAGCCGCCCTCCGAGGTCAGGTCCGTCCCCAGGGCGACCATGCCGGTGCCCGCGGCGACCACGACGCCGGGCCGCTGGCCGAGCGCCCCCGTGTACGCGGTGACGGCGTCCGCGGCGAGGGCGAGCCGCCGTGCCCCGAGGGCGGCGGTCAGCGCGGCGGGCAGCCGGGCGCGCAGATCGTCCCCGAGGGTGCCCATGCCGGACGCGCCGATGCACACCGCGGCGAACCGGTCCGCGCCCACCCGGCGTCCCAACTCCTCGCCCGCGGGCAGCAGTTGTCCGAGCATGTGGTCCGCGTCGATGCCGGCGGGGCCGGTGCGCACGGGCTCCCGCGAGGTATACGTGGCCAGCGGCTGGGCCTGCGGGTCGGCGGCCCGGGCGACGGCGATCCGCAGGCCGGATCCGCCCGAGTCGACACCCAGGACGAAGTCCTCGGGGGTTGCGCCGGTCCCGGACCTCCGGGGGTCCCCGGTCACGGTGCCCCCGGGCTCAGCCAAGGCCGCGGGCGTCCTGCTTGAGCGCCGTGTCGACGGTCAGCGCGGTGGCGACGACCAGGCTCAGCAGCGGGTCGGGCAGCTGGTGGTGGATCTGGAGGACGTAGTTGTCCGCGGTGGTGAACATCGTCTTGGCGAGGCCCTCCCAGGTCTTGGTGATCCGGGCGATCTCGGTGTCGGCGTGGTCGACGATCGCGAAGTTCCAGGCGCGCCAGTTCTCCGCCTTGATGGCGCCGACCTGCCGGCCGTCGACCAGCATCGCGAAATTGATCTTCCCGATGGCGTTCTGCTGGACGATCTCGCCGACCGGCCGGCCGTCCGGACGCGCCACGAGCACCTTGGACTTGAGCAGCTTCGCGGGCCGGGTCAGCACCAGCTGCGGCTGCCCGTAGGCGTCCCGGATCTCCAGCTTGTGGGTCATGTACTGGTCCAGGCTGGAGACCACCCGCAGCACCTTCTTGGCGGCGCTCTGGCCGACCTCGACGACCGCGCCGAGGGTATTGCCGTTCTGGTCGTAGACGGCGTACTCGTTGCTGACCTCGATCAGCTTCGCCTTCTGGTTGACCACCAGCACCGGCTCGGTGAACAGTGTGCCGCCGCCCGGCCCCGTGGGCGCCACACCGGCCTGCTGCTGCACCTGGCGCTGGACACCGGCCTGCTGCTGCAACTGATGGTGCAGATCGGCCGCGTTCATGCCCGGCCGGCCGTACGGGTCCTGGGCCGGGACGGGCTGCTGCTGCGGCGCGTACTGATGGGGAAGCTGCGGCTGGGGGGCCTGCTGGGGCATCTGCTGCTGCGGTGCCGGCTGCTGCTGCGGTGCCGCCTGCTGCGCGGCCTGCTCCTGGGCCGGCGCCTGCTGCCCGGGGTGGGTGTGCGCCGTCCACTGGGAACCGTCCCACCA
>NZ_BMRP01000003.1:0-74587 GCF_014648695.1 Streptomyces albospinus | reverse complement strand
GGGTCGGCGTACCAACCCGCAGGGATGTTCGCATTCGTCATGCCGGGAACACTATCGCCCGCTATCCGGCCCCGCCGGGGCTCAGGGCAGCCGCCAGTCCACGGGCTGCGCCCCCTGCCGCACCAGGAGATCGTTCACCCGGCTGAACGGCCGTGAGCCGAAGAAGCCCCGGTCCGCGGACATGGGGGAGGGGTGCGCCGACTCGACGGCCGGCAGGTCGCCGAGCAGGGGCCGCAGATTCCGCGCATCGCGCCCCCACAGCACCGCCACCAGCGGACCACCGCGGGCCACCAGCGCGCGGATGGCCTGCTCGGTGACTTCCTCCCAGCCCTTGCCGCGGTGCGCGGCCGGCTTGCGGGGAGCCGTCGTCAGCGCTCTGTTCAGCAGGAGTACGCCCTGCCGGGTCCACGGGGTGAGGTCGCCGTTCGACGGCCGGGGGAGCCCCAGATCGGAGTGCATCTCACGGAAGATGTTCTCCAGGCTCCCGGGCAGCGGGCGGACGTCCGGCGCCACGGAGAAACTCAGCCCGACCGCATGCCCCGGGGTGGGGTAGGGGTCCTGTCCGACGATGAGCACCCGCACCTCATCGAAGGGTTGCTGGAATGCGCGCAGAACGTTGTTGCCGGCCGGCAGATAGGTCCGTCCCGCGGCGATCTCCGCCCGAAGGAAGTCGCCCATCGCGGCGATCTGTCCGGCGACCGGCTCAAGTGCCTTGGCCCAGCCCGGTTCGACGATGTCTTGGAGAGGTCGTGCAGCCACGGGATCACCCTACTGGCCGCAGCCCGCTCCCCTTCAACCGTAGGCCCTGGCCCGGTCCCGCACCCAAGCGCCCGATATCCCACCGGATGCCCTGTCTGTCATCCCAACTCCCGCCCGTTTCCACTGTGTTGGCCCCGGCCGCCCGATCGTCCCCGGCACGGCCGGCTCACGCGACGGCGGCTGCGCGTACGCACAGCACATCGGGCAGGTGGGAGACGAGCTGCCGCCAGCTGTCGCCGTCGTCGGCGCTGGCGTACACCTCACCGTTGCGGTTGCCGAAATACACCCCGGCGGGCTCGGCGTCGTCGACGGACAGGGCGTCCCGGAGCACCGTGCCGTAGTGGTCCTCCTCGGGGAGTCCGTCGCTCAGGGGCTCCCAGCTGCCACCCGCGTCGGCCGTGCGGTACACCCGGCAGCGGTGCTCGGCCGGCACCCGGTCGATATCGGCGGTGATCGGGAAGAGGTAGGCGACATCGCCTCTGCGGGGATGCGCGGCCACCGCGAAGCCGAAGTCCGAGGGGAGTCCGCCGCCGATGTCCCTCCACGTGGCGCCGGCGTCGTCGCTTCGGTAGACGCCCCAGTGGTTCTGGAGGTAGAGCCGGTCGCGGTCGACCGGGTCCTGGGCGATCTTGTGGACGCACTGGCCGAACTCGGGGTGCTGGTCGGGCAGGAAGACGGCCTGCACGCCCTTGTTGGACGGCGCCCAGCTGGCTCCGCCGTCGACGGTGCGGAACACCCCGGCGGCGGAGACCGCGACGGTGACCACGTCGGCGGTCCGCGGATCGGTGACCACCGTGTGGACGGCGAGCCCGCCGCCGCCCGGCACCCACTTCTCGCGGCTCGGGTGGTCCCACAGGGCCCGTACCAGGGTGAAGGTCTCGCCGCCGTCCTCGGAGCGGAACAGGCCGCCGGGCTCGGTGCCCGCGTACACCACCTCGGGTGCCGCGGGGCCGGCCGGATGCAGCTGCCACACCCGTTCCAGCGAAGTCCCGGTGTACGTCGGGTAGGTGACGGCAGGGCGGGACGGTTCGTGCCAGGTCTCGCCCAGGTCGTCCGAGTGGAACACCGACGGGCCCCAGTGGGCGCTGTCGGCTCCGGCCAGCAGCCGGGGCCGCTCGCGGCGGGTGTCGATCGCGAGGGAGTACACCGCCTGCGCGGGGAAGTGCGGGCCGCTCACCTCCCATCTGCCGCGCCGCCGACGGCCGATGAAGAGCCCTTTGCGGGTGCCCACCGCGAGTAGTACGTCAGTCATGCCGGAACACTTCCGGGACGCCGTTGTCTCAGGTGTCGTCAGTGTGCACCCCGGCACTGACAACGGCGTCCCCGCATGGTGTCCGCGCAGGTCAGACGGCCCGGTGGTACGGGTTCGGGACATGCGCGGCGGCACCCAGCTCGCGGGCGGCGTGCTGTGCGAAGCTCGGCGAGCGGAGCAGTTCGCGGCCGATCAGCACGGCGTCGGCCCGGCCGTCCGCGACGATCTTCTCCGCCTGCTGTGCCTCGGTGATCAGCCCGACGGCGCCCACCGCGAGGCCGGTCTCCTTCTTGACCCGCTCCGCGAACGGCACCTGGTAGTCCGGCCCGGCGCTGATCCGGGCGTCCGGGGCGTTGCCGCCCGTCGAGGTGTCCAGCAGGTCGACGCCGTGCTCCTTGAGGTCCCGGGCGAAGCGCACCGTGTCGTCGGCCGTCCAGCCCTCGCGGTCGTCGGTCTCGTCCTCGCTGAGCCAGTCGGTCGCCGAGATCCGGAAGAAGAGCGGCAGCTCCTCGGGCCACACCGCCCGGACGGCGTCCACGATCTCCAGCGGCAGGCGCGTCCGGTTCTCGTACGAGCCGCCGTACTCGTCGGTGCGCCGGTTACTGAACGGGGAGAGGAACTGGTTGATCAAGTAGCCGTGCGCGCCGTGGATCTCGGCCACCTCGAACCCGGCCGCGAGCGCCCGGCGGGCGGTGTCCGCGAACGCGGCGACGAGCCCGCCGAGCTCCTCCCTGGACAGTTCCGTGGGCGTGCTGAACCCGTCCGCGAACGCCAGCGGGCTCGGGCCGACCGGCTGCCAGCCGTAGCCCTCGCCGGGGCGGATCGGGCCGCCGTGGTTCACCCAGGTCCGCTCCGTGGACGCCTTGCGCCCGGCGTGCGCTATCTGGATGCCGGGGACGCTGTGCTGGGCCTTGAGGGCGTCGGTGATCCGGCGGAACGCCTCGGTCTGGGTGTCGTTCCACAGCCCGAGGTCGTACGGGCTGATGCGCCCGTCGGGGCGCACCGCGGTCGCCTCGGTGAGGATCAGGCCGGTTCCGCCCGCCGCGCGCGCCACCAGGTGCTGGTAGTGCCAGTCGCCGGGCGCGCCCTCGGCCGGCCCCTCGGGGGCCGCCGAGTACTGGCACATGGGGGCCATCCAGAGGCGGTTCGGGATGGTCAGCGACCGAAGGCGGAGGGGCTCGAACAGTGCGCTCACGGCAGGCTCCTGTACCTGAGGGCGAAGGGGGGGGCCGGGGTCCCGCTGGATCCCGGCTCATACGATAGGCGTCGTAGTACGGTGAATGTCAAACTACGATGCCCCTCGTACAATGGGACCCTCAGAGGCCGCGGCGGATCCCGGGACAGTGCGGGCGACCACGCCGCCGGTCACCAGATCCGCAGCCCAGGAGCCGTCATGCCGACCGTTACGACAGCGACGGGCGCCCCCTCGGGCTCCCGGTCGCTCCCGCACCCGGCTCGCGAGGACATCCGGCTCGCCGACGTGCTGCACGCCCTCGCCGACCCGATGCGGCTGCGGATCGTCTGTGCCCTGGCCGCCGCCGAGGGCGAGCTGAACTGCGCGGACATAGAGCTCCCGGTCAGCAAGTCGACCTGTACGCACCACTTCCGGGTGCTGCGCGAGCACGGCGTCATCCAGCAGATCTACCGGGGTACGGCCAAGATGAACGGGCTGCGCCGGGCCGACCTGGAGGAGCTGTTCCCCGGTCTGATCGACGGCGTGCTGCGGGCCGCCGGGCTCCAGGAGCGCCGCCTCGGTGAGCAGTGACCGAGGCGGCGCCCGCCCGCCTCAGCGGCCGACCATCACCGAGCGCGCCGCGGTCAACAGCCCCTCCCAGTCCGGCAGTTTGACGGTCCCGCGCCCCAGGCCGCGGCCCCACTCCGCCTCCGCGGCCTCGATGGCCAGCCAGCCGCGCCAGGGCACCGGCCGCTGCCCGGCTCGCTCCAGCGCCGCCGCCGGATCCCCGGCCGGCATCCGCCGCGCCAGACCGGCGGCATCGGCCAGCAGCGCCGCCGCGGTCTCCTTGGCGCACGGCCGGTTGGTGCCGATCACCCCGGTGGGGCCGCGCTTGATCCAGCCCGCTACGTAGACGCCGGGGTACGGCGCCTCGTCCCGCATCACCCGCCCGCCGGCGTGCGGCACCGTCCCGGTCGACTCGTCGAACGGCAGCCCGGGCTGCGGCAGTCCCCGATAGCCGACCGACCGCAGCACCAACTGCCCCTCGATGTCCTCGAATTCACCCGTTCCCGTGACCCCGCCCCGCCCGTCGGGCACGGTCCGCTCGAACCGCACCGCACGCACCCCGGTGGCCTCGTCGCCGAGCAGTTCGGCAGGCCGCAGGAAGAACCGCAGATGGATCCGGCGCAACCGCCCCACCCCGGCAGCCATGGCCACCGGACGCTCGGCCCAGCCGCGCAGCACCTCGACGTTGCGCCGCAGCGGTGCCGGCAGCTCCGCCGGATCGCGGTACGCCGGGTCCAACGCCAGCTCCTCGGGCCGCACCCGCACCTGCGTACCGGGCAGCGACCCCAGCTCCCGCAGCTCCTTGGTGGTGAACTTCGCCTGCGAGGGCCCGCGCCGGCCGACCATCCACACGTCCTCGACGCAGCTGTCCGCCAGCGCGCCCAGCGCCCCCTGGGGCATGTCGGTGGTGGCGAGTTCGGCGGCGCCCCGGGACAGCATCCGCGCCACGTCCACCGCCACGTTCCCCACGCCGATCACGACGGCGGAGCGCGCCCCGAGGGTGAAGCCCTCGGCCGGTGCGTCGGGATGCGCGCTGTACCAGGCGACGAACTCGGTGGCCGGATGGCTGCCGGGCAGCTCCTCGCCGGGGATGCCCAGATGCCGGTCGGTGGCCGCGCCCACGCAGAACACCACCGCGTGGAAGATCTTGCGCAACTCCTCAAGGCTCACACCCCGGGCGCCCACTTCCACGTTCCCCAGGAAGTGCACCCGTGGATGCTCCAGCACCGTCCGCAGGTTGTTCTGGAGCGATTTGATCTTCTCGTGGTCCGGTGCTACGCCATAGCGCACCAGCCCGTACGGGCAGGGCAGCCGGTCCAGGACATAGACCTCGATGTCCGGGACGGCCTCTTGCTCGACCAGCGACTGGGCGGTGTAGACACCGCTCGGTCCGGAACCGATCACTGCGACACGAAGCACGGGTGGCCCCTTCCGCGGAGTACCCCCAGGATCGCACCGGCGGGCGTGCGGCGGGAGAGCTGAGCTATCGGGGTTGCTCCCGGTCCGATGAGCGTGCCGCGCCCCTTGGCCGGGTCGGCTGGAGGCTAGGTTTTTTTTGTGTCGGAAAGTGACTTTTATACCGTTAATCACCGATATAAAGCCCAGGACGCGGCATTGGAGTGGCCCAGTTGGGAGCTTCGGGCCCACGGCTCGGCCGCGCCCGAACTGGGCCCCTGGTTCAGCGCCCGCCTGACCTTCGTCGACGGCGCCCGGATCGATGTCCTGGTGACGACCTCCGACGACCACCTCACCGTCGAGGACGTACGCGCCGATCCTCCGCTGACGCTGGACGCCCTCGCCGCCCTCGCCCGCTGGATCGACGGCCCCCTCGACGACGCCTGCCGCGCGGCCACCGGCCGCCCCCCGAAGTCCCCGCCCGTCCCGGAGTCGACGGCGGGCGGTACGGCGGGGAAGGGCGACGGCGGGGTGCTGCCGGGGGAGCAGCGGACGGGGACTTCAGGGGGCGACGCACCGGCGGAGGGCGTCGTCCGCGGTGAAGGCGCGCTCTGCGGAACGGGCACCGGGACCCCGCTCGGCGCGCCGGCCGACGCACCGCCCGATCCGGTGCCGGGGGAGACCGCATCCGGTGCATCCGCCGATCCGGCTGATCCGGCGGACGCCGCTGCCGATGCCGCCGCTGCCGAGCCGGTGAGCGACTCCTCCGCCGCCGCCCGCTCCGCCGTCCTCGTGCGATCGCGGGCCAGCGAACGCCGCAAGCTCGCCGCGGACGCGTACCGCGCGGCCCAGAAGGATGGCCGGGACCCCGTACTGGCCGTCATGACCGCCACCGGCCGCAACCGCCGCAGAGCGCTGCGCCTGATTGCCGGAGCCCGCGACGCCGGCCTGCTGACACCGCGCCACAACAAGCGCTGACGGCGCCGGCGCGGCGAGCGCCGCCGGCCGGCGCCTGCCCGCGTGACCGGCTAGCGCAGCCCCTGTGTCGTCGACCCGGCAGGTGGCCGCGCTCCGGGCGCTACCCCCAACTCCCAGTCCAGCCCGTACCGTTGGAACAGCTCGGCACGCAACCGGACGCGGGGCATCTGCGCTCCCGGGAGGAGCATCGGCACCACCGACCCCATCAGCAGCGCCCGCAGCAGCGGATAGTCGGTATCGGGATCGGTCGACCCGTACGCCACCACCGTGTCCCGCAGCAGCTGGGCCAGCCGCTGCTGTTCGGGGCACTGGACGAAGCCGGCGGCGGTCAGGATCCCCGCCATGTGCGTGCGCATCAGCAGCGGCTCGTCGTGGGCGAGGCCCAGGATCGCGTCGATGGCACGGGCCATCAACTCCCGCCCCGCGTCCGGGCCGGCGGGCTGCGGCGCCCGCTCCAGCGCTGCCTGGAGCGTACGGTGCATCAGCCGGTGCACGGCGGACTGGAGCAACTGGTGCTTGCTGGGGAAGTAGTACGAGATCAGCCCGCGCGCGGCCCCCGCACGGTGGGCGATGTCGCCCAGCGTCGTGGCCTCGTAACCGCGTTCGCCCACCAGCTCGACCGTTGCCTGCAACAGCCGCTCGCGGGAGCGCCGTCGCAATTCTTCATTGACCGATGCGCTGCGGGGGGACATGCTGTAACTCCTGCGTTGACTGGCTGAGAGCCAATATACTCAGCACAGCTGGGGATGTCCGACCCGAGTGGTTCGGAAATCCGGCCAGGCTTCCTGGTTCGGGCGACGCGGGGGATCGCCCGAATCGGGTTGGGATGGGGCCGGAACGGTCGCCGCGCACTGCTCACCGCAGTGCCGCGGAGATCGTTCCGGCCCCTGTTGCGTTGCGACGCGATCATGTCCGGTCGCTGCCGGTCGTACGGTTGCGCCGAAATCGCTCGCCCATCCGAAATGGCCTCACTCTGAAGGGTGATTACGGGAAAGTAGGGCGGCCGGGAGACCGGGCGGGCACCGAAGCGCGGGTACGGCTTCCGGCTGGTACGCCTGATGTGACGCCTCGACAGGGAGGGCCCCGCCGTATTGCCACGACATGGACGCCAACTCGGCGCAGTGGTGGACTACTTGCCGTTTGAGCGGCGGTACGCGCTGACTGAGGCGGCAGCGGAATGCGTTGCCGGGCGGCCACTTGGCGGGGGGCTGCGTCCGTACGGATGCCGGGCGCGGCGTGTTCGAGGCGCCGGCGCACCGCGGAAAACGGCAGGGAAAGCCGGAAAGGGGTCGAGAAGAAGCCGAGTAAAGGGGAGAGGGGCGGGCCGTGTTGACCGGTGACACCTTCAGCAGCAGCTTTGCCATGGAACTCGGAGAGTTCCAGGTCGAGACCGTGCAGCAGGTATCGGGGCTCACCCTGGAACAGGATGTGGTGGAGGTCCGGGAGGTCCCGGCCACCGGCGAACTTCTCGTACGCGAGCAGCCCGGCGCACGCAATTCCGGGGAGATCACCATTACCCGGGGCATGGACAAGAGCACCGCCTTCACCGACTGGATCAAGGCCACGCTGGACAATGCCGATCTCGACAACGCCTGGCAGAACATGCCTCTCTCGCTCATCGACGCCAGGAAGCAGACCGTCCGCCGTATCCATCTCGGCAATGTGTGGGCCTCTCGTTGGGAGGGGTGCTCGCTCGGTGCCGCGAATTCCGGGGCGGCGACGGAGCAGGTGACCATCGCCTACGAGGACTTGACCGTCGAATGACCCGTATGAACCGTCCGCATCAGGATGAGGAGCACCGCGTATGACACCGCCCGAACCGCCCGGGGTCCATGTCACGGAGAAACCCTGTGGCGAGCGGACGATCGCCGGCGCGAGCACGTCCGTTCCGGCCTTTCTCGGCTATACACGGGAGTCCCCGAAGGACGATCCCCACGCGGCGGTCAGGCCGTACACGAACGCGGAACGCCGAACTCCGCAACTGGTCCGCGGCTGGCGCGAGTTCGTCGTCCGCTACAGCATGGAGGGACTGACGCAGGAGCAGGCAGAGGCCGCCGAACCGAAGGACCGGCACGCCCTGGAGCGGTGTTTCACCCTGGCCGAGGCGGTCCACGGTTTCTTCGCCAACGGCGGGCGGTCCTGCTATGTGGTGGGGTTCACCGATCCGACGCGACCGGTGACCGCCGCGACGCTCGCCGGCAGTGCGGAGGACCGCACCGGACTCGGCGGGCTGGTGACCGAGCCAGGGGTCGGCATGGTCGCGGTGCCGAACCTCTGGGAGATGACCCGGGCCGTTCCCACGACGGAGGAGCCCGGCGCGGTGACCCCGGCGGACGGCAAGGTCCTGATCGAGGCCGTGCTGAAGCACTGCACCGAGATGCACGACCGGCTCGCGCTGGTCGATCCGCCGCCGGACCTCCTTCCCGGTGCGGTGGAGACCTTCGCGAACGGGCAGTTGGCGTCCCCCACCACCGTCGACGCGGCGTTCACCGCGCTGTACTACCCCTGGGTCACCGTCCCCGGTATCGAAGGGCGGCAGCGGACGGTGCCGCCGTGCGGCCATGTGGCGGGGGTGTGGGCCCGTACGGATGCCGAGCGCGGGGTGTTCAAGGCGCCCGCCAACGAGGTCCCGCACGGCGTACTGGAGATCCCGGTGCTGCTGACCGACGAGGAACAGGGCGCGCTCAACGCCGTGGGCGTCAACTGCCTGCGGGCCTTCCCCGGGCGGGGACTGCTGGTGTGGGGTGCGCGGACGCGGTCGACGACCCGGGACTGGAAGTACCTGAGCGTGCGGCGGCTGGTCTGCTTTCTGCGGGACTCGATCCAACAGTCGTCTGGATGGGCGGTCTTCGAGCCGAACGATCAGCGGCTGCGGGAGACGCTGCGGCATGCGGTGTCGGCGTTTCTGATGGACCAGTGGCGGCAGGGGGCGTTGGCGGGGCGCACACCGGAGGAGGCGTTCCACGTCGTCTGCGATGAGTCGAACAATCCGCGGGAGAAGCAGGACGCGGGGGAGGTGCACTGCGATGTCGGGGTGGCGCCGGTGCGGCCCGCCGAGTTCGTGCACTTCAGCGTCGTGCAGATCGCCGGGCAGGTGGGGAAGTAGCGACGTGGTGCGGCGTTTGCTGTGGTCGGGGCGGCGGCACCGGTACGTGGAAGCCGCCGCGACCGCCTTCTGTCACGAAGGCGAGGTCGCGGCGGCTCCCCGATGCGCTCAGGCCAATACCCGCTGCTCCGCGGTGACTTCGCCGTCGCTGAGGTGCCAGTGCAGGTCCCGTACGCCGGGCTCCAGCGAAAGGCGGGTGATGACCTGCTCCAGGGCCTGGGCGATGTCGCCGGAGACGGTGACCGCGGCGCGGAAGCCGGTGGTGTCCTCGGACTCGCGGCTGGCCCGGAGGCCGGTCGGGGTCAGCCCGGAGGCGGTCAGCGCCTGGAGCAGGAGGGCGCGGATGTGCGTCTCGGCGCGGCGCTCGCAGACCACGTGGACGGTGGCGTGGACGGCCGCGTCCGGGTCGGACCCGGAGGCCGGGGCCCGGTCCAGCAGCCGCCCTGCCGGGCGCAGTACGAGGTGTACGGCGAGGACCGCGAGGGTGCCCAGGACGGCGAACTCCAGCCGGCCGGAGGCGGCCAGTACGCCGACCGCGGCCGAACACCACAGCGTGGCCGCGGTGTTGAGCCCACGCACTCCCGCCCCGTCGCGCAGGATCACCCCACCGCCGAGGAAGCCGATACCGGAGACGACGTAGGACGCCACCCGGGTCGGGCTGCCGGAGTCGCCGACGGCCGTGCTGTAGAGGACGAACAGGGTCGCGCCGGCGGCCACCAGCGCGTTGGTGCGCAGCCCCGCCATCCGGGCGCGCCATTGGCGCTCGACGCCGATCAGGGCTCCACAGGCGACGCCGGTGGCGAGCCGGATCAGGAAGTCGATGAGGGTGAGGGTGTGCATGGTGCACCTCCTTCGGTGGCCGGAACCACGGTTGCGGGACGGGGCAGTTGCTCCTGGACGGCGGGAGCGGGGGAGCGGGCGCCGAGCACCCTACTGGTGCAGTGCGACCTCGACGATCTTGATGACGACCAGGACCATCGCGATGAGCAGATACGTCCGCAGGGCACCCATGCCGATCTTGCGGCCGGTGGAGAAGATCGGCTTCGGCAGGGTCTCCAGCGGGGGCATCCGCCAATCGTCCTTGCCGGCGCGGTTGATGGGCCGGCCGCTGAAGGCCCACCCCTTGCTCCGGCGGCGGACCTCCGCGTAGCCGATCGCGAGGACTCCGGCGATGCCGCAGGTGGCCATGATGCCGAGGATGGTGGTGGCGGTGATGTGGGGGAAGAGGACGGAGGCGGTGAGGATGATGGAGAGGGTGACGAGGATGCCGACGACGGCGGCGGTGAAGGCGTTGGTTTTGGGGCCGTTGGTCCAGGGGCCGAGGACGGCGCGGTCGTTGCAGAGCAGGAGGAGGAAGACGGTGGCGGAGGGGAGGAGGACGCCGGCGAGGGTTTGGACGCCTTCGGTGAGGAGGCCGAGGGGGGAGCCGGGGATGAGGACGATGGTGGCGGCGGTGGCGACGAGGCCGGCGTAGACGGCGTAGAAGCCTTTGGCGCCTTGTACGCCGCGGTGGAGGGAGTGCTTGATGCCGAAGACGTCGCCGATGGCGTAGGCGGTGGAGAGGGAGACGGCGAAGGCGCCGATGATGGAGGCGTCGAGGAGGGCGATGGCGAAGAGGATGCCGGCGAGTTTGCTGGTGTGGGTGGCGAGGCCGTGGGCGATGCCGGCGGTGTCGGTGAAGTTGCCGGAGCCGTGGGTGCCGGCGAAGGTGGCGGCGGTGAAGCCCATCATGGCGGCGGCGCCGATGACGACGATGGCGATGCCGATCCACAGGTCGGCTTTTTCGTAGCGGATGAAGTGGGGGGTGATGCGCTTGTCGATGACGTAGGACTGCTGGAAGAAGAGTTGCCAGGGGGCGACGGTGGTGCCGACGATGCCGATGATCAGGAGCATGACGGTGGAGAGTTGGCCGGTGCCGCCGGGGATGGTGGGTACGACGAAGTCGTGGGCCATTTGTGAGGTGGCGGGGTGGGTCATGAAGTAGATGGGGACGAGGAGGAGGGAGGCGGCGCAGAGGGTGATGGCGATGCGTTCGAAGCGTTGGAAGGAGCCGGTGAAGGCGGAGGCGATGATGATGGCGGCGGCGAGGACGACGGCCGCGGTTTTGGGGAGGCCGAGGTAGCCGGCGGCGAGGGTGATGCCGATGAATTCGGTGACGAGGGTGAGGGCGTTGAGGAGGAAGAGGTCGATGGCGGAGAAGGCGCCCCAGAATTTGCCGAAGCGTTCGAGGATGAGGCGGGCGTGGCCGACGCCGGTGACGGCGCCGAGGCGGAGGACCATTTCCTGGTTGATGTAGAGGACGGGGATGAGCAGGAGGAGGGTCCACAGCAGGTGGGTGCTGTAGTTCTGCCCGGCCTGGCCGTAGGTGGCGAAGGCGCCGGCGTCGTTGTCGCCGACCATGACGATCAGGCCGGGGCCGACGATGGCCAGCAGGGTCTTGAGTTTGGCTGACAGGCCGGTGCGGGGCGCGGTGTCGTCGAGCTTGATGGTGCCCAGCGCCCCGCGGATGTCGCCGACGTGCGCTTCATCGAGAACGGCGGTGGGGCGCTGGTCCGGGACCGCGGTGCGGACGGTCGTGTCGGTCATGAGGTACCTCCCAAGTCCCCCCCGGAGGGAGAGGTATTGGAGGCGCGGGGCAGCCATCTTCCCTGCGCGGGCGCGCAGCACGGCGACCCGTCACGGCTCGGGGCCGTGCGGGCGCATGACGCGGCGGGAAGGCCGCGCAGGGGAGATGGTTACCGCGTGCCGGAAGAGTGCGAGGACAAGCGGATGGCGGGCCGATGATGGCCCGGACTACTGCAACTGCAATCCATGTCTCTCGCCTCCTTCCGGCCGGGGCGTATCGCTACGCCGTCGTCGACTCGGCAAGGAGCGGACCAGTCTTCGTCGACTGGTTCACCCCAACTCGTCAGAGCTTTGGCACTCCACGGCGTAATCCCCTTCGCGAGGGCAGCCACTTGGGGTCACCCCTTGGGCCGGGGAGACCTGTCCTGATCCGGAGCGTCTCTCGACGGGTGGGATCAGTGGCCTGTGTCCGTGAAGACGCCTCACCGAACGAGGTGACCTCTTCTCTTCAAACCTTTACGAGTGTAGACCCACACTTGCGCGGGAACGCAACCTTTTGACTGACTCTTAACCCGGGGGTCGGCAGTGGGCTCCCCCACAGTTCGGGCGCTGGACACTCTCGCGGCCGGCGGCGAGCATGAGCCGCATGTCCCAGCACCCCCAGCCCGGCGAACCGGGCAACGTCGACTCCGAGCGGCTGGCCCGTATCGAGGCGCTGCTGGCGCCCGCGGTCTCCGGCATAGAGGAGGCGGGCCGCCGACTGCTGCCCGCCTGGCGGCGGGTGACCAAGGGCGAACCCCGCTGGCCCTCGACGCTGGCGGTGCTGGTGGCGGTGGCGCTCCAGTTCCAGCTGCCGGAGCGGCTGGCGATCCATCCGGAGTGGCTGCTGCCGACCCTGGAGACCGCGCTGCTGATCGCGCTGGTCGCGGCCAATCCGTACCGGATCGAACGGGCCTCGAAGCTGTACCGCTGGGCCGGGCTGGTGCTGATCGCGATGATCAGCGCGGCGAACGGCTGGTCCGCGGTGCATCTGGTGATGGGCCTGGTGCGCGGGACCGAGGGCAACGACGCGGGGCCGCTGCTGGCGACCGGCGGCAGCATCTGGCTGACGAACGTGATCGTCTTCGCGCTCTGGTACTGGGAGTGGGACCGCGGTGGCCCGGTCGCGCGGATACACGCCGTGCGGACGTACACCGACTTCCTCTTCCCGCAGATGCAGACGCCGGAGCTGGCGCCGGAGCACTGGGAGCCGCAGTTCCCCGACTACCTCTATCTGTCCTTCACCAACGCCACCGCCTTCAGCCCGACCGACGTGATGCCGCTGACCCGCTGGGCCAAGATGCTGATGCTGCTCCAGTCGGCGGTCTCGTTGCTGACGGTGGTTCTGGTCGTGGCCCGCGCCGTGAACATCTTCAAGTAGCCGGGATCCGCAGAGATTTGATGGGTGAAGGTGTGGCGGCGGCGTTTCGAGGGTATGGCGTCGTGGTGACAGGTTCATGAGGCGGCCATGAGAACTCAATGAATAATTGCGCGGTTGCGCAATCTATTGGCCAAGGCTTGACCGGTGGGGTCGTAACCGATTGTCGGTAAGCCTCTGACCTGCGATTTTGTACTGATGGGTCATCGCGGCCCGAAAACAACCCCCGTAGCAAGTCAATTTTTCCTAACGCGGCGGTCAGGGTTCCGGGGCTGTCACGCGGTGCCGCCTGCCCAAGCGGGGGACGGGCATGTTCACAACGTGTTCGATTTGCGGATTTCTGGGCCGGCACGCGAACCTTGCGCCTGGTCAGCGGCATCTGTAGGGGCGAACGTCCGAGGGTCTTCACCCACCGGCACCGAACAACAGAGGCATATCGATGTCGTCGCCCCTTCTCGAATCATCCTTCGAGCAACCAGAGCACCTGCCCGACCGGGCCGTATACCGCACAGCCACCACCCCGCACCCGCGGACCCTGCTCGACGTGCTCGACGCAACCGCCGCCGCATACCCCCAGGCGACCGCCTTGGACACGGGCTCCGAGGTGATCACCTACCGCGACCTGTGTATCGAGATCGAACGCCGCGCACGGCAGCTGCGGGATTACGGGATCGGCCCCGGCGACCGCGTCGGAGTCCGAGTGCCGTCCGGTACCGCGGAGCTGTATCTGTCGATCCTCGCCATCCTGCGCAGCGGCGCCGCCTACGTACCCGTCGACGCTGACGACCCGGACGAGCGGGCCGCCACCGTCTTCCGGGAGGCCGCCGTCTGCGGCGTCCTCGGACCGAACCCCCAGCCTCCGGGCCTGGCCCGGCCCCTGGGAGCGCGGCGCCTCCCCGGCCCCCAGGACGACGCCTGGATCATCTTCACTTCGGGTTCGACCGGCGCGCCCAAGGGCGTGGCCGTCAGCCACCGCTCCGCCGCCGCGTTCGTCGACGCCGAGGCCGCGCTGTTCCTCCAGGACCGGCCGCTGGGCCCCGGCGACCGGGTGCTGGCCGGCCTGTCCGTCGCCTTCGACGCCTCCTGCGAGGAGATGTGGCTCGCCTGGCGGCACGGCGCCTGCCTGGTGCCCGCGCCCCGCTCGCTGGTCCGGGCCGGCCATGAGCTCGGCCCGTGGCTGGTCGAGCGCGGGATCACCGTGGTGTCCACCGTGCCCACGCTCGCCGCGCTGTGGCCGGACGAGGCGATGCACCGGGTCCGGCTGCTGATCGTGGGCGGCGAGGCGTGCCCGGCCGCGCTGGTCGACCGCTTCGCCCACCCCGGGCGCGAGATGTGGAACACCTACGGCCCGACCGAGGCCACCGTCGTCGCCTGTGCGGCCCGCCTCCTGCCGGGGGAGCCGGTACGCATCGGCCTGCCGCTGGAGGGCTGGCAGCTGGCCGTCGTCGACAAGGCCGGGCAGCCCGTGCCGTACGGCGAGGAAGGCGAGCTGCTGATCGGCGGCGTGGGCAACGCCCGCTACCTCGACCCCGTCAAGGACGCCGACCGCTTCCGGCCGGACCACGTCCTGGGGACCGCGCGCGCCTACCGCACCGGTGACCTCGTACGGGCCGAACGCGCGGGCCTGCTGTTCGTCGGCCGCGCCGACGACCAGGTCAAACTCGGCGGGCGGCGGATCGAGCTCGGCGAGATCGACGCCGCGCTCGGCGCCCTGCCCGGCGTCCGCGGCGCCGCCGCGGCCGTCCAGACCACCCCCGCCGGCACCCAGGTCCTGGTCGGCTACGTCGTGCCCGAGCAGCGCTCCGGCGACGGCTCCAGCTTCCAGCAGGACAAGGCCAGAGCCCTGCTCAAGGAACGGCTGCCGGGCCAGATGGTGCCCGTACTGGCAGAGGTCGACAGCCTGCCGACCCGCACGTCCGGCAAGGTCGACCGCAAGGCGCTGCCCTGGCCGCTGCCCTCCGCACACGACGCCGGCCGCGACCACGCCGGCCCGGCGCTGCATGGCACCGCCGCCCGCCTCGCCGACATCTGGGAGAAGCTGCTCGGTGTCCGGCCCGGCCCGGACACCGACTTCGTCTCCCTCGGCGGCACCAGCCTGGTCGCCGCCCGGATGGCGTCCATGCTCCGCGAGCACCACCCCGGCGTCTCGGTCGCCGACCTGTACCGGCACCCGGTGCTGCACCAGATGGCCGAGCACCTCGACTCGCTCGGCGGCCCGGTCGGCGAGGCGCGCCCGGTGCGCCCGGTCCCGCGCCGCACCGCGGTCGTCCAATTCCTCGTCCAGACCGGCCTGTACGGCGTCGCCGGGCTGCGCGGGCTCGTCGGGCTCGCGCTCGCGGACAACATCCTCGGCTGGATCGCCCCGCAGTCCTGGGCCCCGCACACCGCGTGGTGGCTGATCATCGTCGGCTGGGTGGTCCTCTACAGTGCACCCATGCGCTGTGCCATCGGGGCCCTGGGCGCCCGGGTGCTCGCCGGCTCCATCAAGCCCGGTGCCTACCCGCGCGGCGGCGCCACCCACCTGCGGCTGTGGACCGCCGAACGCGTCGTCGCCGCCTTCGGCATCCCGTCCCTGCTCGGTACGCCCTGGGCACGGCTGTATGCCCGGACGCTGGGCTGCACCACCGGGCGCAACGTGTCGCTGCACACCATGCCGCCGGTCACCGGCCTCGCCGAACTCGGCAACGGTTGCAGCGTCGAGCCCGAGGCCGACATCTCCGGCTGGTGGCTCGACGGCGACACCCTGCACATCGGCGCGGTACGCATCGGCGCCGGGGCCCGGGTCGCCCACCGCAGCATGCTGATGCCCGGTGCCGTCGTCGGCCAGGGCGCCGAACTCACCGCCGGCAGCTGCCTGGACGGCGAGATCCCCGACGGCGACAGCTGGACCGGCTCCCCGGCCCGCCCGGCCGGCGCCGCCGAGCGGATCTCCGGCACCGCGTGGCCCGCCCCGCGCTGGCGGCGCTCGATCGGCTGGAGCGCCGTCTACGCGCTCTCCCTGCTGGGCCTGCCGCTGCTGGCGCTGCTGTCCGCCGTCCCCGCGCTGGTCGGTGCGTACTTCCTGATCCGCGGCAGCGGCACTCTCGCCACCGCGGCGGTGCGCCTGATGGTGGCCACACCGGTCTTCGCGATCGTGACCACAGGTTGTTCGATTCTTGTGACGGCCGCCGTGGTGCGGATCCTCGGCCGCGGCATCAAGCCGGGGATGCACCTCGCGAGCGGCGGGGTCGCCTGGCGCGCCTGGCTGGTGACCCGCCTCTTGGACGGCACCCGCGGCAGCCTCTTCCCGATCTACGCCAGCCTCGCCACCCCGCACTGGCTGCGGCTGCTCGGCGCCAAGGTCGGCAAGCACGTCGAGATCTCCACCGTGCTGCCGCTGCCGTCCCTGCTGCGCGTCGAGGACGGCGCCTTCCTCGCCGACGACACCCTGGTCGCGCCCTACGAAATCCGCGGCGGCTGGCTGCGGTTGGGGCACGTCCGCATCGGCCGCCGGGCCTTCGTCGGCAACTCCGGCATCGTCGACCCCGGCCACGACGTGCCCGACAACAGCCTGGTCGGCGTGCTCTCCAACGCCCCGGCGAACGGCGAGCCCGGGATGTCCTGGCTGGGCCGGCCCGCCATGCCGCTGCCGCGGGTGGCGACCCAGGCCGACCCGGCGCGCACCTTCGCACCGCCGCGCAAGCTGGTCATGGCCCGCGCCGCCGTCGAGATGTGCCGGGTGCTGCCGCTGATGTGCGGGATGGCTCTCGCCGAGGGCATGTTCCTCGCCGAGCAGACCGCCTTCACCAACGGCGGCCTCGGCCTCGCGGCGCTGGTCGGCGCCCCGCTGATGCTGGCCTCCGGCCTCCTGGCGCTGCTCATCACGACCGCGTCGAAGTGGCTGCTGGTCGGCCGGTTCACCGTGAGCGAGCATCCGCTGTGGTCGTCGTTCGTCTGGCGCAACGAGCTCTACGACACCTTCGTCGAGTCGCTCGCCGTGCCGTCGATGGCAGGGGCGTTCACCGGGACCCCGGTGCTCAACTGGTGGCTGCGCACCCTCGGCGCCAAGATCGGGCGCGGGGTGTGGCTGGAGAGCTACTGGCTGCCGGAGACCGACCTGATCAGTCTTGAGGACGGCGTCAGCGTCAACCGCGGCTGCGTCCTCCAGACCCACCTCTTCCACGACCGGATCATGCGGCTGGACACCGTCCACCTCGCCGAGGGCTCCTCCCTGGGCCCGCACGGCATCGTGCTCCCCGGGACCGCCGTCGGGGCCCGCGCCTCGATCGCACCGTCCTCCCTGGTCATGCGCGGCGAGAGCGTGCCCGCCCACACCCGGTGGGCCGGCAACCCGATCGCCGGCGAGCGCGCGGCGCGTCCCGCCGGGGCCCGTTCGGAAGGCGGTGCAGCCGCGTGACCCGATGCAGTCGGCGCGCCCTGATCAGGGGCGCCGCCCTGCTGCCGCTCGCCGCGACGGTCGCGGACGGCCTCACCGGACCGCTCACCGACCGCTATTTCCCCCGCCACGGCACCTACGCGCACGACACCGCCTCGTACGACCTGCACCTGGCCTACCACCCGGTGAACGCCAGCCTGAACGGGCGGGCCCGGATCAAGGCGGTGGCCAACCGGTCCCTGGACCGGGTCGAACTCGACCTGTCGCGGCTGTCCGTGCACACCGCCCGGATCGACGGGAACCGGGTCCGCACCCGGCAGAGGGACGGGAAGCTGTACCTGGACACCCCGCGCCCGCTCGCCAAGGGGGCGCACTTCATGGTGGACATCGGCTACAGCGGCCGGCCCAAGCCGGTCCGCTCCCCGTTCGGCCCGATCGGCTGGGACCGCACCGGCGACCCGCACGACGGGACCATGGTCGCCTCCCAGCCGCTCGGCGCCCCGTCCTGGTTCCCGTGCAACGACCGCCCGGACGACAAGGCCGCGTTCACCTTCCGGATCAGCGTCCCGCACGGCCACCACGCGCTCGCCAACGGCACCCTGCTCGAACGCCGCCGCACCGGGCACCAGGAGTGCTGGACCTACCACCACCCCGGCCCCATGGCCCCGTACCTCGCCGCGCTCTACACGGGCCGCTTCCGCCACGACAGCGGCACCGTCCACGTCGGCACGGCGGACAAGCCGATCGCGCTGCACAACGCATACCCGGCGTGGATGGCCGACGACGCGGAGCACGATCTGGCACGCCAGCCGGAGATGCTCCGCGCCTTCAGCGGCTACTTCGGGCAGTACCCCTTCGAGGCGTACGGCGCGGTGGTGGTGGACGCCGAACTCGGTGCCCCGGTCGAGAACCAGACGCTGTCCGTCTTCGGCAGCAACCACATCGACGGCCACCGCGGATCGGAAACCCTGGTCGCGCACGAGATCGCCCACCAGTGGTACGGCAACAGCGTCAGCCTCCGCGACTGGCGCGACATCTGGCTCAACGAGGGCTTCGCCACGTACGCGGAGTGGCTGTGGTCCGAGCACATCGGCGAGGACGACGCCGGCGAGATCGCCCAGCAGGCATGGCGCTCGCTCCAGGCCCGCAACCAGGATTTCCGGCTCGCCGACCCCGGCCAGCGACGGATCTTCGACGACCGGGTCTACGTCCGCGGCGCCTGCACCCTGCACGCGCTGCGGACCGCCATGGGCGACGGCCGGTTCTTCGCGATGCTCCGCAGCTGGCACGACAGCCACCGCGGTGCCAGCGCCGACACCCCCGCGTTCGTCGCGCACGCCGAACGCTCCGCGGCGCACTCGGTCCGCCCGCTGCTGCACTCCTGGCTGTACGAGAAGCCGCTGCCGCGCCTCGCGGCCTGACGACACCGCCGACACACAGCCGCGCGTCGGCGGGCGCGCCGCCCGCCGCCGCGCCGGCCGCGGTCAGCCCCGCCGCCGCACCTTCAGCGCATTGTCGGTACGGGTGGTCGGCTGCCCGTCGGGGCCGTTCTGGATGCGCTCGTGCTCCTCGCTGAGCTGCACCTCCCACTCGCCCTCCGCGAGCGCGAGGGCCGCCAGGACCTCGTCGGGCGTGGGGAAGTGCGCCTCCTCGTGGCCGTGCTCCTCCCAGGCGGGGAATCCGGCATGCCCGACGATCAGCAGCACCCCGCCCGGCGCCACCGCACCGGACGCCCGCCGCAGGATCTTCTCCCGGAAGATCTCGCTCGGGTGGTGCAGGAACTGCGCCGAGACCAGGTCGAAGCTGCCCTCGGGGAACGACTCCGCCAGGTCGTGCCACTGCCAGTCGACCCGGTCCGCGACCCCCGCCGCTGCCGCCTGCCCGGCCGCCCGCCCGAGCGCCACCCGGGAGACGTCGACGGCGGTGACCCGCCACCCCTGCCCGGCCAGCCAGACCGTGTCCGCGCCCTCCCCGCAGCCCAGGTCGAGCGCGGTCCCCGGCGTCAGGCCGCGGGTCTCGCGGACCAGCACGACGTTGGGATTCCCGCTCCAGATCTGGTCGTGCTCCGCGTAGAACGTGTCCCAGAACTCGTGGTCCGGGATGGTGGTGCCGTCACTCGTGCCGTTGCCGTGAGCCATGGATGTGTTCCCCTCTTCCTCCGTGTACGGGAGAGGGTCCGGTGCGGACCCGGCATCGCGCCAACTTCGTTGCCGAAACAGCAACAGGCACCTCGGCCCCCGCACCTTCCGGATCAGCTCGCGTCGCGCGCCGTCGCGACCCGGCGTGAAGTGGCGTGAAGTGGTAACCGCGGGCGGGGCCCGGCCCACCGCCCCCCGCCGTTCACCGCAGAGTCCGGAGAGGAGAGCGTCATGCCGGCAGGTTCCAGCGCCAAGCGGGAGCGCCGGTACGAGCACATCGAGGAGAGCGCCAGGCAGCGGGGTGTGCCGGCCAGGCGCGCCGAAGAGATCGCCGCCCGGACGGTGAACACGGAGCGCGCCCGCGCGGGCGAGGCCCGCAAGCCCGGAAAGGTCTCCACCCGCGACCCCGAGTCCGCCGCGCAGCGCGGCGGCGAGCGCTCGCACAAGGGGGCGCAGGGCCCGACCAGGGACCAGCTCTACGGCAGCACATCGAGGGTCGCTCGTCGATGACCAAGGAGCAGCTCCGCGACGCGCTGGGCCGCTGACCAGGGGCCGGCCGGTCAGATCTCGCCCTCGACCACACCGCCGACATCGTGGGCGATGTGCACCGCCGCCTCCTCGGCGGACGCGGCGCCGCCGTCGATCCCGACGTCGCGGGCGACGATGTCGTTGCTGCTGCCGCGCCAGAAGCCGTCGTCGTAGCTGACGATCCGCCCGGCGCGCTCGGCGCCCACCTGGTCGTCGTACGGTTCGCCGGCTCCGTCGCACAGGTCGCCGATGCCGTCGCCCTCCGGTGCGCAGACGTCCGGGAGCTCCACGGACAGCCGGTGGGCGAGGGTTTCCCGGTCGTGCTGCTCCTGCGCCGTGGTGCCCTCGTGGTTCACCACAAACGGGCGCTCGGGCGGCGAATAGCCGCTGTCCAGCGCCTCGTCGAGCCCCGGCTCGTCCAGGGCGTCCTCCATGTCGAGGTCGTTGGGGTTGTCTTGGGGATCGGATCTGGGCGGCTGATAGACCTCGTCGCCCATGGCGTCGTCGGACATTGCCGCCCTCCTCCTCCGCGTCTCCGCGTCCGGTGCGTCTGTGCGCCGGGAGTGTGCCTCGTAGTAATTGTCCGCCACCGGACGCGCCCCGGCCTCAGGAGCGGCGGTCCTCCGTGCCCAGCCCCAGGGACTCGGCGATGCCCTGCACATTGCCGTAGCGGTGGTGCGCGGGCAGCTGCTCGGCCATCGTGACCAGGCGGTCCGGGGCGTGGTTGCGCCGCAGGGTGCGGATGACGTCGTTGCGCTCGGCCGGGTAGAGGCTGCGGCCGAGGTACTGCGCGAGCTCGGAGCGCAGACCGACGTCCTGTTCGGTCATGCCGTGCGGGGTGCCGCCCCGGAAGACGCTCTCCGGCGACGGTGCGGCCACCGGCTGGTCCTCGCCCGCCGGCTCCAGCTCCCGGTTCTCGTCCGCACGCAGCGAACGGTCCAGCGTCATCTGGCCTCGCAGCTGCTTCTTCATCATGTCGTCCCGGGCGGGGCCGGTCTTGTCCATACCGTGTTCCATGACCATTGCTGCCTCCGTTGCCTCCGATTCCAGTCTCCCTGTTCCCCCCGCGGTGACAACACGGAGACCGGCAGGGCCGCGGCGCACCGGGGCCGGATACGCGAGCGCCCGCCGACCGGGGCATCCGGGGCGGCGGGCGGTGCGCACGGGCGTCCGTGTCAGCTCTCGGCTTCGGCGGCCACCGGCTTCGGGATCAGGAACGAGGTCGCCAGCGCGATGGCCAGGATCACCACACCGGCGATCATGCCCGCGGTGTAGCCGCCGGCCGAGGCCGGGTCGGCGGGGGCGACCGCGGTCTTCACCGCGTACAGGACGGCGAAGCTCAGGCCCGCGCCCAGGTTGAACGCGCCGGCGTTCAGCCCCGGCAGGAAGCCCGGGTTGTCGCCGGGGGAGAGGACGATGCCGAGTCCGTTGAGCACGATGTTCGCCACGCCCGCGTAGGTGATGCCGACGAGGATCGACGTCACCAGCAGCAGGACGTGGGACTGGCTGTGCATGGTCAGCAGCATCAGCACGACCGACCCCGCGGAGCCGATGAGGCCGAGCCGCAGGATCCGGCCGTAGCCGAAGGTGGCGGCGAGCCGCCCGGCCACCGGGCCCATGGCCAGTCCGGCGAGGGCGTACGGCGACAGCGTCCACCACGCGGACTGCTCGGCGGACATCCCGAGCCCGGCCTGGGCGTCCTGGGCGAACGCCGGGATCAGGCCGTTCATCACCGCGAACACACCGGTCATGGTGAGCACGGTGGTCAGCAGGGTGGCCCAGGTGCCGCGCTGCTTGAGGTGGTGGGTGGCGACCAGCGGGTGCCCGCTGCGGTTCTCGGTCCGCCAGAACAGCGCGAAGGCAGCCGCGGCCAGGACGACCAGGACGCCGATCAGCGGCCAGTCCGCGGCGGCCAGCTTGCCCGCTTCGTTCAGCGCGATCAGCAGCGCACCGACCGAGACGACCAGCAGTGCCACTCCGGGCCAGTCCATGCGGGACGCGGTGGGCGCCTTGGACTCCGGGGTCAGGGTGGCGACCAGGGCCGTGGCCAGCGCCGCGACGACCGCCATCGCCCAGAACACGGACTGGAAGCCGTGGTGGTCGGCGAGGTAGCCGCCGGCCAGGGAGTCGACACCGGCGATCCCGCCGTTGACGGCGGTGATCACGCCGAGCAGGGTGCCGTACCGCTTGGGCTCCTTGACCTCGACCCGCAGCATGATCAGGCACAGCGGGACGACCGGGCCGCTGACGCCCTGGATGATCCGGCCGGCGAACAGCATCGGGATGCTCGTCGCCAGCGCGGCCACGACACAGCCGATGACCATCAGGCCCAGCATTCCGGCGAGTACCCGGCGGCGGCCGAGGACGTCGCCCAGCCGCGGCAGGAACAGCGAGAACAGTGCCGCCGACGTGAAGAACGCGGTCTGGGTCAGGCCGACCTCGGCGGAGCTGGCACCGAGGGTGTCCTCGATGCTCTTCAGCGCCGGGCTGAGCATGCTGGCGTTCAGCTGGAAGGCGAAGCAGGCCGCGAGCAGCGCGGTGACCAGCACGCCTATGCGTACGCCGGACCCGCCGCCCGCCGTCTCGGCGGGGCGCGGTGTGGTGGAGACGCTCATGCTGCCCGGCCCTCGCCGATCCGCTCCAGGGCGTCCACCACGAGGTTCCAGAAGCGCTCGTGGTCGAGCTCGACCGCGACCTGGGTGTGGCAGTCGGCGGGTGCCGGCGCCCGGAAGTCCGTCACGGTCATGCCCAGGGTCAGCGCGCCGCGCAGCTCGATGTCGACCGGCGCCTTGCGGACGGTCATCACGTCCGGGTCGATGACGTACGCCACCGCGCACGGGTCGTGCACCGGTGGGAACTCGAAGCCCTGGTTCTCCCGGTACGCCGCACGGAAGAAGTCCAGCAGCTCCAGCACGAACCGGGCCGGCCGGGTGCCGACCGCGGCGATCCTCGCCTCGACCTCGGGGGTGGCCAGCGCCTGGTGGGTGAGGTCCAGGCCGACCATGGTGACCGGCCACTTCTCGTTGAAGACGATGTGTGCGGCCTCGGGGTCGATGATGATGTTGAACTCGGCGACCGCGCTCCAGTTGCCCTCGTGGTAGCCGCCGCCCATCAGGACGACCTCGCGCACCCGCTCGGCGATCCGCGGCTCCTTGCGCACGGCCATCGCGATGTTGGTCAGCCCGGCCGTCGGAACGATGGTGATCTCGCCCGGTTCGTGGGACATCACGGTGTCGATGATCAGGTCGACCGCGTGCCGGCGGTCCAGCTCGAAGGCGGGCTCGGGGAGTTCGGGCCCGTCCAGGCCGGTCTCGCCGTGGATGTCCGGGGCGGTCTCGACGGACCGGACCAGCGGACGCGGGTTGCCCGCGGCGAACGGCACCCCGGTGATCCCGGCGACGGCCGCCACCGACAGCGCGTTGCGGGTCACCTTCTCCAGCGTCTGGTTCCCGACCACCGTGGTCACCGCGACCAGCTCGATGTCGGGATTGCCGTGCGCCAGGAGCATGGCGATCGCGTCGTCATGCCCCGGGTCGCAGTCGAGGATGATCTTTCTGGCCAACGGGAGAGCCCCTTTGCTCTGCGGAACGGGGTGGTGCGGGTGAACTCGATCTCCGGTCGCGCCGCAGCAGGCTGCTACCTCGGGAAAACGTTCTCCGGAAATTTCGCTCATTGCGCGCGGCGATGTCAATGAAGTGTCAACGAAGTGTGAGGCAGGTGACCCGGCCACCCCCTGGTATGCGGAGGTGCGCAGCTGATACGGATGTGCACACGCGGTGATAACGATTGCCGTCAAATCCGGGACGGTGCTGCCCGCGCGGCCCGAGCCCCGTAGTGGAAGGCGCGGCGCCGTGGCCGATGTGACCCTGCGAGACGTCGCGCGCGCCTCGGGCTGCTCGGTCGCCACCGTCTCCCGCGTCCTGGCCGGCACCCGCCCGGTCGGTGCCGAGACCGCGCGCACCGTACGGGAGGCCGCCGAGCGCCTGGGCTACCGGCCCAATCACGTCGCCCGCGCGCTGCGCAGCCGCTCCACCGGCATCGTCGGACTCGTCGTGCCGCAGATCGCCAACCCCTTCTTCCCGTCCCTCGTACGGGAGTTGGAGCGTGCCCTGCACGCCGGGGGCCGGGCCGTGCTGCTCGCCGACTGCGACGACGACCCGGAGACCGAGGCGGCCCGGATCGGCGAGCTCCTGGGGCGCCGGGTCGACGCCCTGCTGCTGATACCGGCCGACGAGCGGCGCAGCCGGGAGGTGGTGGTGGACGCCGCCGCGCAGGTGCCGCTGGTGCTGCTGGACCGCGGCTGCGGGCCCGGCGTCGCCGACTCCGTCGCCGTCGACAACGCGGCCGGCATGGCCCTCGTGCTGGACCATCTCGCCGCCACCGGCCGCCGCCGCCCCTGCTTCCTGGGTGCCGCCGGGACCGCGTCCGCGGCGGTCGAACGCCGCACGGCGTACGAGGCGGGGGCCGCCGCGCTGGACCCGACTGCCCCTGAACGCACGGTGCTCGGCGACTTCTCCGTCGAGTGGGGCCGGGCCGCCGTCGACCGGATCTGGCCGTCCCGTCCGGACGCCGTCGTCTGCGCCAACGACCTCATCGCGGTCGGCGCGCTGCAACGGCTGCGCCAACTCGGCGCCGACGTACCGGGCGACGTCGCGGTCACCGGCTTCGACGACATCCCGCTCGCCGGCCTCGCCGATCCGGCGCTGACCACCGTCTGCCAGCCGGTCGCCGAACTCGCCGCGGAGGCGGCCCGGTTGCTCGTCCGCGGCCCGGCCGGTGCGGCCGTTCCCGGACCGCGGCGGCCGGTCCGTGCGGTCCGCCTCGCCCCGGAGCTGATCGTCCGGGCATCGAGCGCGCGGTCCTCGTGAGCGAACTCTTGACCGTACGCGGTCACTGAGTAAAGTCTAGACCAATGGGCACACCCTCGCGTCAACCACCCCCCTACGCGAAAGGGTTGACATGGACAAGAAAAGAAGGCTGGCTCTCGCCATAGGCGCCGGTCTCGCCCCCCTCCTCGTCGTCACCCTGCCGGTCGGCCCGGCCGGCGCCCACGGCTATGTCTCCTCGCCGCCCAGCCGGCAGGCCCAGTGCGCCGCCGGCACCGTCGAATGCGGACCCATCAAGTGGGAGCCGCAGAGCGTGGAAGGGCCCAAGGGGCTGACGAGTTGCAGCGGCGGCAACAGCCGGTTCGCCGACCTCGACGACGACTCCAAGCCCTGGCAGGTCACCCCGATCGGCAGCACCCAGACCTTCACCTGGCGGTTCACGGCACGCCACGCCACCAGCAACTGGCAGTACTTCGCCAACGGGCAGAAGGTCGCCGAGATCGACGGCGGCGGCGCCCAGCCCCCGGAAGAGGTCTCACACACCGTCAACTTCGGTGGTATCACGGGCAAGCAGAAGATCCTCGCGGTCTGGAACATCGCCGACACCGCGAACGCCTTCTACGCCTGCATCGACGTGAACATCGGCGGCTAGGGCCACTCGCCCCGCCCGACCCCGGACGATCCCCTTCCTTCTCCCTTCAACTTTCCTTCTCCCCGCCCGCCGCGCCGCCCTGCGCCGTCCCCGGCAGCAGGGCGGCGCCGGCGTCCTGGGCACCCGTTACGATCGGCCCATTCAAGGGCCGACGCTCATGGCCGCTGCCGGGAGGAAGAGATGGGTCTGTTCCGCCGAGGACCGAAGCGGGATTCCCGCGACCTCGCACGCGATGAGGAGTTCGGCTTCTTCTCGGAGCGGGAAGGCCGTGTCTTCAGATCACAGGTCCGCCAGGCATTCGCCGAGCAGGGCCTGGAGGTCACCGCCTACGCCGCGGTGGTCACCGACTCCGCGGGCCGCCAGTTCGGCCTGGGCAACCTCGCCGCCGTCTGCCACCGCGACCGCCGCGGTGAGCGCAGCTGGCCCGCGCTGATCCGCGACCACGTCGGCAAGGTACTGCGCACGATGGACGGCCCCCAGCCGCTGGAGATCCTCTCCGAGGACGAGATCCGGGCCTGCCTCTACCCCCGTGTCGTCGCCCAGGAGACGCTCCCCGCCTCCGACTCCTTCCGCTACGGGTGCGAGCCCGCGCCGGGCCTGCGGGAAGTGCTCGCCCTGGACCTGCCCGAGGCGGTGCAGATGCTGAGCGAGGACTCGCTGACCGATTTGGGGGACGTGGCCGAGCTGCGGATCCGGGCGATGAACAATCTGCGCGCCCTGCCGGTCGAGGGCCATGAGACGGTCCGGCGCGGTGACGGCTCGGCGTTCGAGGTGCTGCTCGGGGACTCCTTCTTCACCGCCAGCCGGGTGCTCGTCCTGGACGATCTGGTCCGGCGCATCATGGGCACCGAGCTCACCCCGGACGGTGCGCTGGTCGCCATGCCGTTCCGCCACCAGCTGGCCTTCCACCGGATCCACGACGCCCAGGTCATCCCGGCACTCCAGGCCATGGCTCAGTTCGCCGCCGCCGGCCACGAGGACGCGGCGGGCGCGATCAGTCCCAGGGTGTTCTGGTGGCGCCGCGGGGTGATGACACCACTGAGCGAGCCGGACGGCGAGGGCCTGCGCGTGGTGGTCGACACCGAATTCCAGGACATGCTGGAGCGGCTGGTCCAGGACGAGGCATGATCGCCGGCTGCCCGTCGGCAGCCTCGGCACGCGCCGTACGGGGCGCGGCCCGGAGCCCCGGAAAAAAATTCCGCAGAATCCTCACGGCCGGGGAACCCGGGCCGACGTACGCCCGTTCTCCAAGGTGAGGCCCCGCGCCTTCCCCCGTGCGCGGGGCCTCACCAGTGCGCTCCGTCGTGCTCACCCCTCGGGCTCACCGAGCAGCGCCCGCTCCTCCTCGGTGAAGAGCCGCGAGCGGATCAGGAAGCGGACGCCCTCGGGCGCCTCCAGCGAGAAGCCGCTGCCCCGCCCCGGGACGACGTCCACCGTCAGATGCGTATGCCGCCAGCGGGCGAACTGCTCGGCCGACATCCAGAAGCCCACCGGCTCCGGCACCCCCACCACCGCAAGCCGGGCCAGCAGCACGTCCGACGCCCCCGTACGGAACTCCCCGGCCGGATAGCACATCGGCGCGCTCCCGTCGCAGCAGCCGCCGGACTGGTGGAACATCAGCGGCCCGTGCTGCTCGCGCAGCGACCGCAGCAGTTCCGAGGCGGCGGCGGTGAGCCCGATCCGCGCGGGTTGCCGGTCCATGGTCGTTCCTCTCGTCGCCGAATCCGTTGCCCGAGGCGTCGCCGATGCCGTCACGGAAGCCGTCTCCGGAGGCGCCGAGCGATCCCCGGGGCCGTTGCCGCGGCAGGCGGCGGCCCAGTCAACCCGCTGCGACGTTGCACGGTGGTTGCATGCCCGCAGCGCGTGCCATTCGGGGGACGACGGGCGTGGCGGCGGCCCCCGCCCGGAGATCCGCGGCTACGAAGGGAGCCTTCTCGCACCGGGGCGACCCGCCGGTGCACCGCAGGAGACACGTGAAAGGAGCCCCCATGTCCGCGCCGTCCGCGATCGACCACCACGCGACCACCGGGTACAGCCTCCCTCTGGCCTACTGGCTGGCCCAGGCGTCCGATCTCGCCTACAAGGACCAGGCCACCATCGAGTCCCGGGCAGGCGCCTGGGGCTTCGACCGGGTGCGCCACCACCGGACGCGGTTCACCCCGCCGTTCCCGCTGGAGGACACCCAGGCGTACACCGCGGCCAGCGACCACATGATCATCACCGCGTTCCGCGGCACGGAACCGGCGGAGATCCGCGACTGGCTCTCGGACGCCGCCACACCCCCCTGGCCGGGTCCGGCCGAAACGGGCTACACCCACTACGGATTCGCCGAGGCGCTCCAGTCCATCTTCCCGGACGTCAAGGACACCCTGGCCGAACTGCGCACCGGCAACCAGACGGTGTGGTTCACCGGCCACAGCCTCGGCGGCGCGCTCGCCATGCTCGCCGGGGCGCGGATGTACCTGGAGGAGCCGCGGCTCCAGGCGGACGGCGTCTACACCTACGGACAGCCCCGTACCTGCGACCGCGTCCTGGCGGCGGCATACAACAAGGGCTTCAAGAACCGCATGTTCCGCTTCGTCAACAACAACGACATCGTGCCGCAGCTCCCGCCCGAGCCCGTCTACACCCATGTCGAGGCGCTGAAGTACATCGACTCCGGCGGCAGGCTCCACGACTCGATGGGCCTGCTGGGCAACCTGGCGGACCGCGCCAAGGGCCTGACCGCCGACGCCTTCGCGCCCGCCACCGACGGCGTCCGGGACCACTTCATCAAGTGCTACATCGAGGCCATCGAGAAGAACCTGCCCTGATGTAGCGTCAGTTACCGGCGGCATCGGAACCTCACTCGATGCACCCGGGGTCCGGGTCGCGTGGTGCCGCGGCCCGGACCGGGGCCGGGCGACAGCAGTGGCTCGGACGCATGGCCGATCCGGTCCGTACACCCTGCTGACCTGCATCCTTGTGCGGTGCGCCGTAAGACCGTGTCCTATGTGGCGGAGGCTCGTCGGGCTGAACATGGGGCGGGGCACGTGGAGTTGGATTGTTCCAGACGGGTTGTGGGAGATCGCGAAGCCGCTGATTCCTCCGTCGAAGGTGCGGCCGCAGGGTGGCGGCACGCAGGACACACCTGATGAGACGCTGTTCGCGGCGATCGTCTACGTGTTGGTCAGTGGCTGCGCCTGGCGTGCGTTGCCGCCGTGCTTCGGAGTTTCCAAGTCCACGGCTCATCGCCGGTTTCTGATCTGGTCCAGAGCGGGTCTGTGGGGCCGCCTGCACGAGGGGTCCTCCATCGACTGGACGACGCCGGCCTGATCGACGTGACCCGCGTGGTGCTGGATTCCGCCCACGTCAGGGCTGAAAAGGGGGCGAACACACAGGTCCGAGCCCCGTGGACCGAGGTAAGCCGGATTCCACAATGCACGTCCTGTCGGACGCGAACGGACTGCCCATGGTCGTCGGCAACTCCGCCGCCAACGTCCACGACAGCGAAGGGCTGAAGCCGATGGTCGCCGGTCACCAAACGAGACACGATCCCCACCGCGGCCGGTACTTCAAACCCCGACGCCTGCACGTGGACAAGGCAAACGACGTACCTCACCTGCGGAAATGACTCCGTGGCAAGCGGATCGGCGTACGCATCGCACGCAAAGGCATCGAGTCCAGCAAACGATGGGGACGCCGTCGTTGGGTGATCGAGCGCACCGTCTCCTGGCTGACCGGATACCGCAGGCTCAGCCCCCGCTACGCACGCGATCCCCGCAACTACCTGGCCTTTCTCGGACTCGCCGCAGCTCTCTGCCGCTACAAGCGCCTGATCCGCCCCACCACATAGGACACGGTCTTAGATCCGATCGAGCCCAGCCCAACGGGGGCGATCACTATCGCCGGACTGGCCAAGAGCCACGAGCCGGCACCATGGGAGTGGGGCCCTTACCCGGTTCACGAACCCGGCTGCACCACCCGGCTGTTCACGGTGGTGAAGCACCGGGTCAACCGGAACGGGGTGTTCGCCATCCCGCAGCAAGTCCAAGCCGACGACGCAGAAACCGGCCGGCTGCTCGCCCACTGGGCGCAGCGCATGAACTCGCCCTTCGTGGGGCGGACGTCGCTGCATCACACGATCAACATTCTGGAGCGCTCCGAACAGCGGGAGGTCACAACTCCGTGGCCGGAGATGGACGACGTCCTCAACCTGTCCCCTGGCCGTCTGTCCTGTCTCGGAACACGCTCGCGCAGCCGAGAGGCACGAGCTGGATACGACATCGCGGTCCACAACGTGGCATGCGGACTACGGGCAGTCCTGTTCGCCCCCGATCTCACCGCACGCAACCCCGTACGGGGCCTGACGATCGACCGGACCCGACTGCTGACCACCGACCACATGCACGACGTGCTCACGGCGAAGGTTGGCCGGGGCGAGCCGGCGGACCTTGTCGTGATTGACCGGCCGCAGATGATGCACACCGAGCAGGCGGAGCGAGTACGCACGCCTGAGGATGCCGAAATGGTCAGCATGGACCTCAAGCGGATGGCGCTGGGAGACCCGGTGCCTAGGAGAAGCTGTGCAGACGCCGCCCCATCGAAGGTCAGGAACGCGTGAGTCGAGCCGTGCCACCAGCAGTCCGCGAACGGGCCCGCAACCGTACGTGCCGAAATGCTTTGCTGCGCCGAGGGAGAAGTGTGCGCCCGACCGGGCTGGACGCTATCCCGAGGGGTACTTGCTCGGGCAGCAGTGGGGTGCTCCTGCTGAAAGGGCCCTGGCCGATGCTGAGGTAGACGTGATGGTGTGCGCCCTCGGCGGGCTGCGGTACCGAATCCGACGGCCCCGGCGGCACGTATCAGGCGGTCGAGGTAATTGCTCGGGTGACGGCCGTGATCGCCGGGGTGGGGCGGCCGGGGAGTCGCGCCACGAGAACCCGGCGGATCTCGGGAGGTGCGCCTTCGACGTGCAGCAGGCTCACCCCGGGCGGCAGCACCGGCGAGAGCCGGGAGGGCACCGTTGTCACCCCGAAGCCGCCGGCGACCAGCTGGAGCTTCGTCAGCCAGTCGCGCGCGCAGTGGATGATGTGCGGCCGTCCGGGCAGGCCGGGCCAGACGCCGAGCAGTGGCTCGGCGTTCGACGCCGGGGCGGCGATCCACGGGGCGTCGACCAGTTCGTCGACGTGCACCGCGGTGCGGCCGGCGAACTCGCCGGTCGTAGGCGCCGCCACGACCAGTTCGGTGTCCGCGACGGTCTCGACGTGCAGGCGCGGCGACTCGCCGTCCAAAGGCCGGTGCGGCGGGCGGGACGTCAGCACGGCGAGGTCGATCGAGCCCGCGCGCAGTGCCCGGATCAGGGTGGGTGTGGTGCCCTCGGTAGTCGTGACCGTGATCTGCGGGTCGGTCGCCGCGACGCGGGTGAGTGAGAGAGGCAGGATGGCCGCGCCCGCGCTCAGGAACAGCCCGAGCCGCACCAGTTCGGTCCGCGGAGCGGTGCCGGTGAGGTCGCGCTCGGCCGCCGTCAGGCAGTCCAGGATCGTGCGAGCGTGGCGTAGCAGGGTCAGACCCGCGGGGGTGAGCCGCACTCCGTCGGGGCGGCGTTCGAACAGGGCGGTGCCCGCGCTTCGTTCGAGGGAGGCGGCCTGGCGTGAGACCGCCGACTGGGTGTAGCCGAGCCGGGTGGCTGCTGCGGTGAAGCTGCCGGACTCGGCGATCTGCCGCAGTACCCGCAGGCCTGTGCTGGAGATGTCCATGCGGATTACGCATACCACAGATGCGTGATCGTCGCTTCCCGCATGCCCGCCGGGCTCCTAGTGTCGATCGCGACGAACACGGACGAACATGGAGGTCATCACGTGCGAGCAGCCGTTCTGACGCAGTTCGGTGACCCGCTCACGGTGCGGGAGGTCCCCGACCCCGAGGCCGGCGGCGGCGAGGTGGTGGTCGAGGTGCTCGCCACCAGCGTGGCTCCGTACGCGGCCGAGGTCTTCAGCGGCGAGCGAAACTACCCCCTGGTCCCTCCCGTCGTGCCCGGGATCGGCGGCGTGGGACGGGTCGTCCACGTGGGACCGGACGCCACCCGGCTGCGCCCCGGCGACCTGGTGTGGTGCGACTCCACGGTGCGCTCGCGGGACGACGCCCTGACGCCCGACATCACGCTCCAGGGCTGGAGCTCCCGCGGCGAGGGCGGCGCCCGGCTCGCCCGGTACCTGCACGACGGATCGTTCGCCGAGCTCATGCGGGTCCCGACGGAGAACGTCTTCCCGCTGCCGGCAGCGGCGGGGGACGACCCGGCCCGCTGGGCCGCGCTCGGCGTGCACGTCATCCCTTACGGCGGGCTGCTGGCCGGCGGGCTCGCAGCCGGAGAGACGCTGCTCGTCAGCGGGGCCACCGGCAACCTCGGCAGCAGTGCGGTCGCGGTCGCGCTCGCCATGGGGGCGGGCCGCGTGGTCGCCCCAGGCCGCAACCGGGCCGCGCTCGATCTCCTCGCCGACCGGTTCGGTCCGCGGGTGTGCCCGGTCCCGCTCACCGGGGACGAGGCCGGCGACCGCGCGGCGATGTCCGCGGCGGGCGACGGCCCGATCGACATGGTGATCGACCTGCTACCGCCGAGCGCACCCAGCTCGGCGGCGCGCACGGCAGCCATGACCGTGCGCGAGTACGGCCGCGTCGTTCTCATGGGCGGCGTCGGCATGCTCGGTGGCGACGACCTCGCACTCCCGTACCCATGGACCATGCGCAACTCGATCACCGTGCGCGGCCAGTGGATGTACCCGCGTACAGCGAACGTCGGCATCATCCGGCTCCTCGCCTCGGGCACCCTGGACCTCGCCCCCGAACGGGTCCGGTCGTTCGGCCTCAACGCCGTCAACGACGCCGTCACGTACGCCGCCTCACATGGTGGCCCGTTCGACCGCACCGCCCTCACCCCACCGGCTCGCTGACAAGACCGACCGATCCCCACATGTCAGCGCCACGGCCCACCGCCCTCACAAGCGCAGGCCGCCGTACTGCTGCTGTTATTTCTCGTGAACAACCATGAGCCTCCAGATCACCAACTGCTGCCCGAACGGACGAACAAACGCTGCCATTTGAAGTGAACGAAGCCACCCGTGTGACACCAGCCGCGAAAACGCAAAAGAGCGCCCTCCCCGGCCTGAAGGTCGAGGAGGGCGCCATTCCGTCTGAAACTGGTCCCACTTGTGCTCTTGCCGTGCCCAGGAGCAAGCAGGAGAGTGTACGGGGTCGTTGCCCTGCCAGATTTTCCAGCCGCAGTGAGGTATTTCGCTTGCTCAAATGGGAGCGGGCGATGCTGCAACGACCTGACCTGTGCCGGGGGGAGGTGCAGGTTATTCGAAGGGGGAATTCAGTGAAGGTAAGGCGATGGGTTGTGTGCGCGGCGGCAACGGCCGCGCTGATGGGCGGAACCGTTGCGCTGGCCGGGCCGGCGGGAGCGACCGAACACAACAGTCCCGCGATCCGCAGTGCCGCGGTCGCAAACACGGCGGCCCGAACGACTAGCTCCATCACGGAACACGCCCAACTGCTGGATGGCCATTGGGCCGTGTACAAACACTTCTCCGACAAGTCGTGGTGCCTGATAGCCGGAGAGGTGGGGTACAGGCAGGGCAAGTGGGGCGCCTGGTACTGCGACGGCGGAGCCTTCGGCTCGGATCTCAACATCTGGGTGGTTAACTGATTTACCGCGCCTCTCGCTCGGGCTTTCCGGCTTTGTGTGTACGGTGCCCGTGGCCTTGGCTTCTTGTAACGGTCCGTCGGAACAACCGACGGACCGTTACAACTGTTTTGGGGCTGCGGGTCAAGCCAATAATTCATTCACTCACTGGCAAGCCCTCTGCTGTGGTGCCGCGGTGCATAGCCACGGAGATGCACCGATCATCCTCGACCTGGCCGTCGCCAACACCTCCGGCTGCTGCGGAGGGTGGGCCTTCCGGATGATCTTCGTCTGCGGGTCGCCCTGACGCCCGTCTCCGGGCTGTGGGAGCGGCTGAACGGCTGGCAGCAGGACCAGGTCGAGGTGGCGACGAAAATGGAACTGGCCCGACTGGCGGGCCTGCTGGTGCAGCCGGAGACCGCTCCGCGGCTGCCGGCCGACCGGCTCACCGACCGGCGCTGGAGGAGACCGGCGGCGAGGCCCTGGTCAACAGCCCGTACAGCTGGCTGATTCGCCGCGGCGCGGTGCAGCGGCCGGCCTGCTGGGACCGGCGCTGCGACGACGGGATCCGCCTGGACACCGGCGGTGAGCGCGACAGCTGCGGCAACGTGATCCACCTCCGCCGTACCCGGCGGGCCCGGATCGCGGCGGAGGCCGACGCGCAGCTGCCCAGCCTCGGTGAGCGCGAGCGGCGCCAACCCGGCCTCCCGCGGCAGCGTCCTCGCCCGCTACGGCGATGTTCTCGCCGCGGCCGTGCCCGAACTCGCCGGGCACGCCCGCGCGGTGGCGTTCGACGCGGACACCGGCCGCCTGGACGTCGTCCCCGACGCCCCGGCGTACGGCACGAAGCTGCGCTGGAGTGCGCCGAAGCTGATCGCGGCGGAGCCCCCGCTGTCCGCGCCCACCGGACCGGTGAAGACGCGCGAAACGGCGTCGGCCGGCTACCAGCGCGCCCTCGAAGCCCACTGGTCCGCCGCACCCGAGCGACACCTCGACCCGGCCATCGCCGAGGCGTACGAGCGGCAGACCAAGGCCCTGCGCGAACGCCGTGAGCACGCGGTCTTCGGCGACCAGCCGCACGCCGGCCCTCCGGCGCTCGCCGACGTCCGAGCCCAACGTCCGGAAGCCATGCGCCGGCCGGCGAACCGCCGTGCACAGGCCGAACGCGCCCAGCCTGCCCCGGCCGGCGTGACCCGGCGGGCGAGCTGAGATGGGATCGCTCGAAGCCGGCCGGCTGCCGAGCAGCCGTGATCGGGCGCCACCGGCCGCCGACCACCGTGCGCTGCACCTGCCAGGTCATCTCTCCGGAGGGCGAGGTCCTGCGGTGAGGCGCGGGGTCGGCAGGGTGCTGTCCGCCGACCCCTTCTGTCTTCGAGCCCGGGCGGTCCTGTCCCGCCGTCAGAACACGAATGGTCCCGGGGACTGCGGTGACGTGGCGTTGCAGGTCGCGGTGGTACCCAGCACCTCCACCTGAAGTGACGAGCCTTCGAGCTGGTCGCCCGGGGCGACGGTGCCGGTGAGCGGCCCGGTGGATACCGCGCCACCGGCCGGGATCTCAGGGTTGGAGCTGCCGCTGAACACCGTGGTATCCGAGCCGTTCTTGGTGAGCGTGAGCTGCGACGTGACGGAGTTCGCCCCGATGTCTATGGGCGAGGTGATGGCCGACGTGGAAACGCTGATGGTCGCGTCCGTACCGTTCTGGGTGGCGGTGAGCGTGGCCGTACCGGAGCCGTAGCTGCCGCAGTCGAACGAGAGTGTTGCGGTGTCCGGCGTCACCGCTGCCGAGGCCGGTGCCATCGCCAGGGTGCCCGCGAGGGCGATGCTGACGCCGAGTAACGAGCCGATCCCGAGCTTGCCGTGTCTCATGGGAGACCGCCTTCGTGAGGGGGTGCCCATTGAGGCACGCACCACTGAAGAGAGCAAGAAAGACACCTCATGATTTTTGGCGTGTCTACGCCAAACGCCCCACCTTATGCCACATAACCGACCTTCGCAGCGCCGGCCCCGGCCTTCTCACGGTCACCGCCACCTCGCTGCGCCGTACCACCGCCTCGCCCGTCTCCGTGGTGATCCGGAAGTCGCGGCGGCCCGCCGGCCGAACATCGGCGCGCCGCTCCAACCGCACGAAGCAATCCTCCACGCCAACTACGCCTTACATCAGGTGACTTGGCGCGACACTGCCGCGCACGTCATGTGCTGATCTTCTGCTCCTTGTCGGCGAGAGGGGAAGGCATCGAGGCCGGGACGTACCTGGGGACGGTGAGCGAAGAGCCGGACGATGGCCATGGTTGGCCGTGTCCGAACCGAGGTGGCGAAGCCCCAGTCCGGACACAGCACCTTCTGCAGTCACTCGGTGAGGTCGGTTACCTCTGCGGCGGCTGCAGGTTGACGAGGGTGTCCTGGTACCGCTGTGCGGCCTGGGCGTTGAGGATCCAGTGCGCTGCGGCGTCGGTGAGTTGGCCGCCCAGGGTGACGGACATGTCCCGTGCCCGGGCGTCCCAGAGATCCAGACGCTGCTTCTCCCGGTGCCACTCCTTCGCCATCACGTCCAGGGCGGCCAGTGCGTCGTCGGTGCGCAGTGCCAGGCGTTCGATCTGGCCCTGGAGCGTGACGAACACCCCGACCTGGAGCTTGTCGTCGGTCAGTTGCTTCAGTTCCCGGCCGTACTCCGCGATGTCCGCCGTTGCGGTGTCCATGGCGGCCTGGGCCTCGCGCAGGGAGGTGTCGATGCTCTCGAAGAAGGCGGGCTGGCCGACGGCTGTCTTGACGGTCTTGTAGAGGTCCGGGATCTGCTGGGCCCCGTCGAACAGCTTCACGGCATCGTTGGCCATCGCCTTGGGGTCCCAGACGGCGGTGGATTTGGCCAGTGACAGGCCGGCCTGGATGACGGTCTTGGCGGTGCCGAAGACGTCCTCGGCGGTGAGGGCCAGCTGGATGCCGGTGACCAGTGCTCCGGCGATCCCCTTGGCCGCACCCTGCGCGATCGTGGCGTTGGTCTCCTGGAGCCTGCGGTCCAGCGCGGCGAGGTTGTTGCGGATCGCGGCCATCTCGCCGTCGGGGCCGGTGTACTTCTCCTCCAGGGTCCGGGCGTGGGCGCCGAAGCGGGCGTGGTCGTCCTCGACCTGGTTCCTGAAGTCCGAGAGCCGGCCCTTCGAGGCGTCCGTGTGGCTCTGGAGCGAGGAGAGCACCTGCCGCAGTTCGCTCAGCCCCTCGCGGAACTCCGCCGCCGCTTCCTTGTCCCCCGCGGCGATGTTCCCGGCGAGTGTGACCAGGTCGGGCAGGTAGCTGGTGACGGCGTTGGCGTAGCCCGTGATGTCGGCCAGCGGCTGGAGGAGTGCCTCCTGGTACCGGCTGCTCCACAAGCCGGCATGGCTGCGGGCGAGCGCCTGGCTGGCCGCCAGGTCGGGGACGAGGCCGAGGTCGAGATCGGGCTGGGCGGTGATGCCGGTGGCCGCTGCGACGAGTACCTGGCAGGAGGCGAAGACCGCCTCGGTGGCGGAGGTGTCCACGACCTTGGCGGCATCGTCGAGACCATGCCCGGACGCTGAAGTGGTCGTCGTCATGAGTGAGCCCCTTCGGCGGTGGTCCCCAGCAGGTGGTCGAGCTGACTGCCGAGGTCGCGGAAGTTGTTTTTGATGACGTTGAGGCGCGCGGTGAGGAACGAGGACGTGGCCGTCGCGCGGGTGACGGAGTCCAGGACGTTGTCCAGGATTCCCTGGGTCTCGCTCAGTGCGTTGCCGATCGCGACCAGGGCGTCCTCGGCGGCGGCGACGGAACCCACGAGCACGCCCAGGCGCTTGACCAGGCCCTTCAGATAGCACTGCTCGGCGGCTATCTGCCAGCTCTGGTTCATCAACGAGCCGAAATCAACTCCCGAGGCCAGCACATTGAGGTGCATCAGAGCCTCCCGCAGCGCCTTGAGCTTGGCCAGCTGCTCCCCCATGTCGTGCCCGAGCTGCTTCTGCAGCTCCTCATCACTGGCGATCTTCGTGGAGATCGCGGTCATGTCCCCCTTGAAGGCCGCGACATCGGCGGCCAGGTCCCGGTCGAGGGTGTTGACCGCGTCATGTCCCCGGGACAGGCGGCTGCGCAGGTCCGCGAGAGCCGCCTTGGCGTCCTGCAGCAGTTGGACGAGCTCTGCCTTTGCAGACTGGGCGCCCGTGCCGTCGGTCTTCACCGAGGCGGCGAGTTCCGCCAGGTGCGCAGCGGTGGTGTCCATGTAGGCGGCGGTGAAGGACCGGATCGCGTGCAGAGGCTCCTCGACGCTGTGCGAGGTCGAGTCCAGCCAGGTGCGTGCGTGCCCTTGGGCGTTCTTCACGTGGCCGGCGAGCTCCGGAGCGGCTGACGCCTCTTCCGGGGAGTTGGCGAGGATGTCCGTCGCCGCCTGTCCGACGGACGAGAGCAGTGATGTCGTCGCGGTCATCGGATCAGGCCGCCTTGGCCAGGCCGTCACGCTGGACGGGCAGGGTCGTCATCTGGGTTTCGATCAGGTTCGCGGTCTTGTGGACCTCTTCCCAGTCCGCCTTGGCGGTCTTGAGCTTGGCCTTCAGGAAGTGCTTGTCGGGAGTGACGTTGTCGTTGATGTAGTCGATGACGGTCTTGAACTTCGTCTGCAGAACGGCCCACGTGGTCGCCATGGCCGTGAGGGCCTGTGCCGCCAACTCGTTGGCGTCCTTGAGCTTCTTGAACTGGTCTTCCACGGAATGCAGGACCGCGATCTCCGCAGTCAGGTCGGCAATCTGCCGGAGCGTGGCCGTCAGCTCGCGCTTTTTGTTCTCGTAGTCGACCGCGCCGTAGATGTCCCCGGCCGCAGCACCGGCCACCACGAGGCCGCCCGCGGTGATGACCGCGGTCGATCCGCCGGCGGTGGGGATCTCCAGCAGCGCGCCCACGACGATCATGAGGCCGCCGAGCACCGCGCCCGCCGTGCAGCCGGCGATGATCGAGAGGTCCTTCGTCATGCCCTCGCTGAGCGCCTCCACCTTCTTCTTGAGCTCGGCGATCTCCCCCTTGTCGCCCTCAAAGGTCGAATGGGCAGCGTTGGACAGATCGACGAAGTGTCCGTGGTCGGTGTCCACATCTCCGCGGAACGTGTTGAGGGCCTTCAGCGCGTCCTGCGCGTTCTGCTGGCGCTTCTCGATTTCGGACAGCAGGTCCTGGACGCCTTCGACGAACTCCGCACGCATGCCCTCAGCGTGGATGTTCTCGGCGATGTCCACCAGGTCGTCGTAGTAGCTGTCGAAGTTGTTGGCGAAGGCCAGCAGATCGGTATTGGTCTGGATGAGCTTCTGCGACACGGTGTTCCGCCACGCCGTAGCGTGATCCTTGGCGGCGGTCTGGTACTGCTCAAGGTGCTCGATCTCGTCAAGCTTCACGACCGGCTGCTCCAGCACCATGGTGACGTAAGCCTCGACCACGGCGCGGGCGGAAGCTGCGTCCTTGGCCTGCTGGTTGAGAACGTCGCCGGCGCTGAACGCGCCCTCGTTTTCGCTGGCAATGAGCTGAGGCACTGCTGGGTCTCCCTCTCTCAGGGAAGGGTGAACGGAAAGTGATCCGAAAGACGGCGGGCACCATCGACACCGCCGCACGGCAAGGGCATGACAAAGGGAAGGGAACGCTGAACGGCATCCCGGAACTGCACCCGGCCTCGCATACCCATCGGTAGTTAAGCCTCCGGTTGACCCAGCCCTAGAGCAGGCGGATTGGTATCGGACGCCAAATCGGGCCAGAACCGGCCATCCGATCGGCCTCCCCGACCCGCTTGCCCCTCAACCGCCGGCCACTCGCCCCTGGGGCGCCTCGCACCGCTGCGACCACTGGCGGGCTTGTGACCGAAAAACACCAGGCGCCGACATGACTCAAGATCACCTACCGGTCGAGGCGACGCGTAGGATCTCTACGCACGCCCACGCGCCGAGAGCGGGCGTCGAGGCGGCCGGCGGCCGGAGTGCTCAGCAGAGCGCGCAGCTCGTCGGAGTCGTGGTGGACGGGGTCGAGCCAGGCGCTCCAGGGCCGCCGGCCGTGCCTCGTTGCTGCGGCGTGTCCTGCGTGCCGCCACCCTGCGGCCGCACCTTCGACGGAGGGATCAGCGGCTTCGCGATCTTCCACAACCCGTCTGGAACAATCCAACTCCACGTGCCCCGCCCCATGTTCAGCCCGACGAGCCTCCGCCACATGGGACACGGGCTTAAGGGAATTCTCACCGGTTCCTCATGCGGTGAATATGGTGACCTCTCGTCGATCACCGGCAAGCTGGCTGCTTGTGTATCTTTCTGCTCCCTCGCACGGAAACGCGCCCGCACCGTCCTGGCATGCCGGCGTCTCACTGTTGGACGGCTGGCTGCCGCTGACGATCCAGATCGCCGCCGGGGTACTGCTCGTCGTGGTCGTCGGCTGGCGCACCCCGCGCTGGAGACTGCTGTGGCTGCCCGCTGCCGCCGCCGTCGGACTGCTCGTCGCACTGCTGGCGAAGTGGTACGTGGACGCCAATGCCCTCGCCACCGACCCGGCGCCGATATCGCTGTGGGTGTGGATCGGGATCACGGCGGCGGCGCTCGCCGTCGCCGTGCTGGGCTGGCGCGGTGCCCGCTGGTGGCGGCGCGTGCTGTCGGTGCCGGTGATCCCGCTGGGCCTGCTGTGCACGGGGCTGGTGCTGAACCAGTGGGTGGGCTACTTCCCGACCGTGCAGGAGGCATGGGCGCAGATCACCGCCGGTCCGCTGCCCGACCAGGTCGACGCGGCGCAGCTCAGCGCGTTGCAGGGCAAGGCGAGCACGATGACCACCGGTCGCGTGGTGGCCGTGAACACCCCTGACACGGCAAGCCACTTCACGCACCGCGAGGAGTACGTGTACCTGCCGCCGGCCTGGTTCGCCGGGGCTCGTCACCCGCAGCTGCCCGTACTGATGATGATCGGGGGCGAGTTCAACACGCCCGCCGACTGGATCCGCACCGGCGGTGCGATCACCACCATCGACTCCTACGCCAAGGCCCACCACGGACAGGCCCCGATCCTGGTGTTCGCGGACTCGGGAGGCAGTTTCAACAACGACACCGAGTGCGTCAACGGCCCGCGGGGCAACGCCGCCGACCACCTCACCAAAGACATCCGGCCCTACGTCGTCTCCCACTTCGGCGCCTCGTCCGCCGCGGCTGACTGGGGGGTCGTCGGGTTCTCCATGGGCGGTACATGTGCGGTCGATCTCGCCGTCATGCACCCGGAGCTGTTCGGCAGCTTCGAGGACATCGCAGGGGACGAGGGCCCGATCGTCGGCACCAAGCAACTGACCATCAAGGACCTCTACGGGGGCAGCGCGGCAGCGTGGGCGAAGTTCGACCCGCTGACCGTGATGGCGGCGCACGCACGCTACACCGACACCGCGGGCTGGTTCGACAACAGCAGCACCGGCAGCGGACCGGGCAGGCGCGGCGGCCCGAACAACGGCCGTGGCGGAAACGGCGGTTGGCAGGGCGCGCACCGGGGGCAGCACCGGCACGGCGGCACCATGACCCGGCCGGGCCCGATGGGCTTCGGCGGACGCGACATCCCCGGCGACGGCATGGGCGGTCAGGCGGCCGACGCGCAGCGGCTCTGCGCCGCCGGCGGCAAGAAGGGAATCTCCTGCACCCTGCACTACCAGCCCGGCGGCCACACCTGGCAACTGGCGTCCGGCGCCTTCTCCGACGCGCTTCCCTGGCTGGCCGAACGCGTCCACACACCGACCGCACCGGCCGGTACCTAGCCCCTCGGTGATCCGGAATCCCTGTACGGAACTGCATACGACACCACGTACAGCACCACATACAGCACCACACATGGCACCGCCCCCGACCGTGACGGCGCGGTCGGGGGCGGTGCCTGTGACGGGGGCTCGCTAACGGGCGGGGCCGCACCGGTAGAGGGTCTGGGCGGTGCCGCCCTCACCGGCAGGCGCGGTCGTCGGGGACCGCGTACCGCCGTAGGCCGAGGCCGGGACGCGGGTGCAGTGGGACCGCACCCAGTCGGTGATCCGGGTGGCGGACGTCGTGCCGCCGCCACCGCCACCGAACATGGCGCCCATGCCGCGGCCTTCGCCCAGCAGGACGTAGCGGACCTTGCCCGAGTTCACCAGCTGCCGGAACTGGTCCTGGGTGGGGGACGGGACCTGGCCGCTGAAGCCGCCCAGGGGGAGGACCTGAGTGCCCTTGGCGAGAATGTACGGGGACGCGTTGTTCCAGCCGTTGGTGGCGAAGACGTACTCGGCCGAGCCGCGGTGGGCGGTGGTGTAGGCGAGCAACTTGCGCTGGACGGACGTGAGTTGGCCGCTGGACTCGCCGAAGCCGCCCTTGCCGTGCGCACCGCCCGGCCACTTCGCGGAGCCGTGGCCGCCGTGGCCGCCGCGCATACCGGACGGGCCGACCGCGCCCATTCCCGAGCTGCCGTACGCCGGGTTGAAGACCTGCACCGCCCATGCGCTCGGCGCGAGCAGCACGGCGGCGAGCGACGCGGCGAGACCGGCCAGGGCGAGCCGTCCGCCGTGCCGGGTGTGGCCCGGGCGGGCGAGGACCAGCAGGACGACGGCGGCGAGCCCCAGCACGCCGACCGCCGGTGCCAGCCACGGCAGGAAGGACGGGAACTCTCGCGCGAGGAACGCGCCCCACGCCGCCGTCGCGGCGACCGCGCCGGGCAGCACCCAGGCGCGGCGCCCACCGGCCCGGTAGGCGCGCCACAGCAGGGTGACGCCGGCGCCGGTCAGCGCGGCGAGCGGCACCGCGATCACGCCCATGTAGTACGTGTGGCCGCCGACGCTGCCCGCGCTGAAGACCAGGAAGTACGTGGTCAACCAGGTGCCCCAGAGGGCGAAGCCGGCGCGGATCCGGTCCGTACGGGGTCGGCCCCGGCGCCACAGCAGGCCGCAGACGAGGGCGATGGCGGCGAACGGGTAGAGCCAGCCGGTCTGCGACGCGAGCGCCGGGCCGAACATTTTCGACCAGCCGTCCTGGCCGCTGCCGCCGAAACCGCCGGGTCCGCCGCCATGGGTCCGGCCGGGCGGCTGGGCGGCGCCCGTCTGCTGTCCGGCGTGCGGGGGCGTGCCGGCCGTGCCGCTGCCGCTGGCGTGTCCCAGGTGCGGTGCGCCGCCGTGCGACGGCGACGCGCCCGCGCCTGCGCTCGTCCCGGCACCGTTCGCCGCACCGCTGCCATCGGCCCCGCCATGGCTCCCGCCGTGACCCCCGCCGCCCCTCGTCGCACTGATGCTGCCGGTGGAGGCGGCGCTGATGCCCACGGACGAGAAGCGGTTGAGGAAGTTGTAGCCGACCACCATGCTGAACGCGGAGTTGTTCGTGGTGCCGTCGACGTACGGCCGGTCCTTGGCCGGGGTGAGGGCGACGGCCACCATCCACGAGGCGGAGACGGCGGTCATCACCACCGCGGAGAGCCCGAGATGCACCAGCCGCTTCCGCAGGGGGACCGGTGCCGAGATCAGGTACACCACGGCGAGCGCGGGAAGGACCGCCCAAGCCTCCAGCATCTTCGACTGGAAGCCGATGCCGACCCAGACGCCGGCCATCACCAGCGGGCGCAACCGGCCCGCCTCCGCCGCGCGTTGGGTGGCCTCCGCGGCGAGCAGCACGCACAGGGTGAACAACGGGTCCTCGACGGCGGTACGGAACAGCCCCACCGACACCGGCGTCAGCAGGAACGTGCCGCTTGCGATCAGCGCCGCATTGTCGCCCGCCCACCGGCGCACCACCCGGTACAGGACCAGTAGGCTCGCCACTCCCTCCATTACCTGAGGTAGCGTCAGAGCCCAGGGGTGGAAACCGAAAATCCGGGCAGAAACCGCCTGCGGCCACAGGAATCCCGGCAATTTATCGAGCGTGATGGAATTGCCGGGGTCGAAGGATCCGTAGAAGAAGGCCTTCCAGCTCTCCGTCATACTGCGGACGGCATTCGCGTAGAAGGTGTGGTAATGGCTGTGATTGATCCCCCACGCGTAGAGCACGGCGGCAAGCACGGTGATCACCAGCAGCGCCGGTCGCGCGTATGCAGGTTGCCCCACCGGCGATCGCCAGGGCGCGCGCCGGACGGCGGCGCCGGAGGGGGTGGTTCTGTCGAGGACTGTCGTAGCCATGCGCAGCAGTCTTGGGCATGCTCGGGGCCCCTTACGCCGCAGCCCGCCGTTTCAAGGAATTTCTCACCGGATGCGGGGGAACCTTTTACCGACCTGATTCCGCCTTTAATCCGCGCGGCGCAAGTCGTTACCTGTGCCAGGGCGGCGTAAGGGAACGGTACCGGTGCGGGAGAAACCGGGAGGTGCGGCGGCCCCCGGCTGCCGACCGGCGAGCCGGTCGGAGGGCGCCGGACGACCAAAAGGCGCCTGACGGACGAAAGTCCCCATCAGGCGCCCTTTCCGGGCCGCTGGAAGAAGCCCTGTTTCTTCGGCGAGTACGAGACGAGCAGGTTCTTCGTCTGCTGGTGGTACAGCGCTCATACTGGTGTTGACCTGCCGAAACGGTGGTGGTGACCGGAGTCGGCGGAGTGTTGGTCCGCGCCTGGTCCGGATGTTGGGGTGAGCAACTCCAACCTCTGGGGGTATGTCTTTGGCACCGGGCAGACGGCGACCCTCCACCGGCCGCCGCAGTGACGCCGGGAGCGGCCGGTGCTCCCGGCCGCTCCCCCTGGCTGCCGGTGCTCAGCACGCCGGCACCCCGCACTCCCCGTCCTGGGCCCGCCTGCCGTCTCCTTGAGCGCGATCACCTCGCATCGGCCGGGGCGCCGGCATCCGAGTCGCCCGTCCGGAGCTGGAGCCTTCCTCGGCGCTGTTTCCCCGCCGGTCACCCTGGTTCGGGGCAGGCCGGTTGGGGGCGGCGTCATGGCCGGCACCGTGGCGTTCATGGAGGTGGCGTCGACGGTCCGCCGTTTGACGGTCACCTCGAAGGCGGCCCCGCTGACCACGGAATGGAAGAGCTGGACGTCGGGCCGCCGTGGATCCGGGCCGTCGTAGAACGACTTGGGGAAGTAGGAGACCCGGCCGGTCGGCAGAAGTGTCCTGCGCATCACCTGGTCGAAGCAGGTCAGGATCTCGCCGGCCGAGGCGAGCTCGTGCCGTCCGGCGTTCCAGCCGTCCCGGTCCGCCGTGCCGCTGCCCAGCTCGCGGGAGTTGACGCCGTAGAAGGCCGACGGCTGGTGCGGGTGTATGAAGGGGTGGGCAACCGTCCGGTGACCGCCGGGCTGGTCATAGCGGTCGACGATGGCCACCGTCGCGTCGGTTTCGGCGATGAGGGTGTCGGCGAAAGCCCATGGCCCCGGCCCCGACGATCAGGTAGTCGACCTCACGAGCTGTCGGTTTCCCTGCATGCCGTCCTTCCGTGGTTGCTTTTCGAAGATGGGGAGCCGGCCGTACTCGGCGCGGCTCGCGGTGACCGGCGGAACACCGCGGCAGAGCCACGGCGTGTGAGGAGCTTTTGTTCGGGCGATGTCCAGCGGTCCGGCTCAGCGCGCAGGACCGCAGCGGAAAGGCATGACAGCAGGGGCTCTTGACACGACGCGGTGGCTCACACCGAGGGCTCTCCGCACCCGGGATCAGGTCCGGGGTGCGGCGGACCTGGCACGGGTGCGGGGTCAGACGGCGGCGTGCTCGGTGAGGCGACTGCGGTGCTGGAGCAGGGCGCGCGGGCTGTTCCAGCCGAGCGCACCGACGACCTTGCCGTCTGCGTGGTAGAGCGCGACGAACCTGCGTGACCCGGGATCGCCGTCGACGACTTCGATGTGCGCGTCGGGCGAGCACCAGCCGTGGATTTGGATCTTGGTGTCGTACTGATCGGTCCAGCCGAACGGTATGGGGGCGTAGGGCAGGGCGCGGTTCGGGCCGGCCAGGAGGTTTCTGGCGGCGATGACGGCTTGTTGGGTGGCGTTGGTGCGTTGTTCCAGCCGGATCCGTCCACCGGCGAGGGGGTGTGCCCAGTTGGCGACGTCTCCGGCCGCGTACACGCCGGATACGGCTCGGCAGGTGGGGTCGCACAGCACCCCGTCGCCCAGCGGGATCCCGGAGTCGGCCAGCCAGTCGGTTGCCGGTGTCGAGCCGATGGCGACCACGACCACGTCGGCGGGAAGACGAGTGCCGTCATCAAGGACCACGGCGGTGACCCGGCCGTTCTCGCCGGTCATGCTGGTGACGTGGCGGCGCATGCGCAGAGACACCCCGTGATCGCGGTGCGTCTCGGCCACCAGCTGACCGATCTCCGAGCCGACTTGCCGGGCCAGCGGGGTGGGCTCGACGTCGACGAGGGTGACGTCCAGGCCGAGGCCGCGTGCGGTGGCGGCGATCTCGCTGCCCAGGAATCCGGCGCCGATCACCACCACACGGGGCCTGGCCAGCAGCTGGGCGCGTAGCGTCAGCGCGTCGTCGAGGGAGCGCAGCACATGCACCCCGGCCAGATCGTGGCCGAAGGGCAGACGGCGGGGGCGTAGCCCGGTGGCGATGATCAGGCCGTCGTAGTCCAGGTGTTCCCCGTTGTCCAGGGTGACGGTACGTGCCACCGGGTCTGCCCCCGTTGCCCGGCACCCCAACTTCAGGTGCAGCGCCAGGGATTGGACGTCCCGCTCCGGGCGCAGGGTGGCTTTGTGGGGCTCCCAGTCGCCGGCCAGGATCTGCTTGGACAGTGGTGGCCGGTCGTAGGGGAGCCGCAGTTCGTCACCGACCATGGTGAGCGTGCCGGTGAAACCCCCGCGGCGCAGGGTGTCGGCCGCGGTCAGGCCCGCGGCCGACGCGCCCACCACGACGATGCGGTCCATGCTGGGCACTACTTCTCCACCTCGATTGCCAGTGCGGGGCAGCGGGTGGCGGCGTCCTGGACCTGAGCCAGCAGCTCCTGCGGCGGGGTGGGGTCGAGCAGGACGACGATGCCGTCCTCATCGCGCTGGTCGAAGACCTCGGCGGCGGCCAGCACACACTGCCCGGCCCCCACACACCTGTCCTCGTCAATAGTGATCTTCATCAGTCTCCTCCTTCTCGAAATGGTGCGATGACGCACCGTGGGACAGCGGTCGCCTACCAAGCCACGGGCAGCTCGTGGACGCCGTAGACGAGCACGTTGTCGCGCATCGGCACGTCCTCCACCGGCACCGCCAGCCGCAAGGTGGGGAACCGGTCGAGCAGAGCGGAGAAGGCGGCCTTCATCTCCACCCGGGCCAGCTGCTGTCCCAGGCACTGGTGGATCCCGTGACCGAACGCCAGGTGCGGGCCGTAGGGCCGGCTCACGTCCAACTGGTCGGGGTCGCCGGAGAAGTGCCCCGCGTCGCGGTTCCCCGAAGAGAGGGAAGCCACTACCGTGGAGCCGGCCGGGATCCGGTGGCCGCCCAACTCCACGTCCTCAACAGCCGTGCGGCGCAGGCCGTACTGGATGATGCTCAGGTACCGCAGCAGTTCCTCGACGGCGGTGTCCAACAGCGAAGGATCGGCGCGCAGCGCTTCCCACTGGCCGGGGTTCCGGAGCAGGCACAGGGTGCCCAAGGCGATCATGTTGGCCGTCGTCTCGTGCCCGGCCAGCAGCAGCAACATCCCGACACCGGCGAGTTCCGCATCGGTCAGTTCCCCGGAGCGCACCAGACCACTGAGGATGTCGTCGCCGGGCTCGGACCGCTTGGCGAGGGCGAGTTGGCCGATGAAGTGGTTCAGCCCCTGTTGGGCCTGCTGGACGTCCTCGGGGCTTGCGTCGAGCCTGATGAACGTGGCGGAGTTGCGCTGGAACTCCTCACGGTCGGCATAAGGCACCCCGAGCAGTTCGCAGATCACCAGGGAGGGGACCGGCAGAGCGAAGGCTTGGACGAGATCGACCGGGCCCTCGGCGGCGGCCATCGCATCCAGTTGCTCGGCGACGAGCTTCTCCACCGCCGGGGTCAATTGCCGCATCCGGCGCACGGTGAACTGGCCGGTGAGCAGCCGGCGGAACCGCGTGTGCTCCGGCGGATCCATCATGATGAACATCCCCGGCGGGGGCGGGGGCGGCGGGGCATCGCCCGTGGTGGCGTCGCCGGTCCGTAGTGTGTGGCGCTGGGCGCTGAACCGTGGATCGGCCAGCATCGCCCGCACCTCCTCGTACCCGGTGACCAGCCAGCCGGTCAGGCCGTCAGGCAAGGTCACCTCCGCAACCGGGTCCTGCTCCCGCAGCGTGCGGTACTCCGGCGGGGGATCGAACGGACAGGTCCGCACCATCGGCTGCGTCCTGGTGACAGGGTGTGTGTCGGTCATGACCGGGGAGTCCTTTCCAAACAGTGGGAAGGGCGGGATATCTCGATGCCCAAGTGGTCGGGGGCCTCGCAGCGGTGCGTTCCGACACAGCTCCGGTAGACGCGCCACCCCAGCAGTGCGGTGAGTGCGAGAACGATCGGGCCGAAGACGTCGACCGCACCAAGGGCGACCGCCTGACCGGAGAAGAACAGCGGAAGCTGGACCGCCGGCATCACCACGTGCCCGGCAAGGATCACCAGGTTGCCCTTGGAAAACGCCCGCCGACGCACCGCACACCGCCGCCATCGGGTCCGCTCACCCGTGATCAGCCCGACCGCCAAGCCCATCGGCGGCCGTCCGAGCAGCAACAGCACCGGCGTCACCAACGACTGCTCCAACCCCTCGACATGCGGCACTCGTTCGACCGCTTGGGCACCCTCCACAGTGCCGTGCGACCGCACGGCTGTCGTCGCACCTCCGCAGACTCTCGACCTGCTGCGAACGCAGTAGACCGCCGGCAGCATCTGCTACGAGGACAGACACCCGCCGAAGCCGAAGGCAGCCGGGACGGTCCCTCCAGGGCCCCTTCTCGCCGCACGCCACCGGCCAGATCGATCGTTTCTGTGCCGGGAGGCCGTGGCCGGGCGGAGCGGGCTCGAAGCCGCGGCCGTCGGATGATGGGCGCCGGGGAGATCGTCCAACGAGGAGTCCTGACCCCGGACGCGGCCTTCCCCGCAGGACCAGGTCCGCTCCGCGCGAGACCACGTTCGCCGCAGCCGGCGCTCGCCGCGCGGGCCGGAGTATCGGGGTCCTCTTCCGCCACTGTGCCAAGTTCCTGGACGGCATCCGAGAGCAGGCCAACTGCCTCATCGAGCAGTCCATGCGCGAGTGGGACCACGTCAGCCAGAGGGGCGCCCGCGGGGTGAGTCGGTTCTTGGTCCGCCAGTGGTCCGGAAGTGAGGGTCAGGAGCGGGATGGCTGCGCGAGGAGGTGGGAGTGGTGACGTGAATCGACCCTTGCTCCGAACGGGCTGAGCGAATGGCGCCTGACCGGCGAAGTGCAGGTCAGGCGCCTTTTCTCGGGCTTCTAGAAGAACCCGAGCTTCTTCGGCGAGTACGAGACGAGCAGGTTCTTCGTCTGCTGGTAGTGGTCCAGCATCATCTTGTGGTTCTCGCGGCCGATGCCGGACTGCTTGTAGCCGCCGAAGGCCGCGTGGGCGGGGTAGGCGTGGTAGCAGTTGGTCCACACCCGGCCGGCCTGGATCGCGCGTCCGGCGCGGTAGGCGGTGGAGCCGTCCCGCGTCCAGACGCCCGCGCCCAGTCCGTACAGCGTGTCGTTGGCGATGCCGATCGCGTCGTCGAAGTCGCTGAACGGCGCCACCGCCACCACCGGGCCGAAGATCTCCTCCTGGAAGATCCGCATGTCGTTGTTGCCCTCGAAGATCGTCGGGCGGACGTAGTAGCCGCCCTCCAGCTCGCCGCCCAACTCGGCGCGGGCACCGCCGGTCAGGACCCGGGCACCCTCCTTCTGGCCGATGTCGAAGTAGGAGAGGATCTTCTCCAGCTGGTCGTTGGAGGCCTGCGCGCCGATCATGGTGTCGGTGTCGAGGGGGTGGCCCTGGACGATCTTCTCCGTGCGGGCCACGCCCGCCGCCAGGAAGTCCGCGTAGTGGCCGCGCTGGATCAGTGCGCGGGACGGACAGGTGCACACCTCGCCCTGGTTGAGGGCGAACATGGTGAAGCCTTCGAGGGCCTTGTCGTGGAAGTCGTCCGCCGCGGCGGAGACGTCGTCGAAGAAGATGTTGGGGCTCTTGCCGCCCAACTCCAACGTCACCGGGCGCAGATGCTCCGACGCGTACTGCATGATCAGCCGGCCGGTGGTGGTCTCACCGGTGAAGGCGACCTTCGCCACCCGCGGGCTGGAGGCCAGCGGTTTGCCCGCCTCCACGCCGAAGCCGTTGACGATGTTGACCACGCCGGGCGGCAGCAGATCCGCGATCAGGCCCATGAGGAAGTGCACCGAGGCGGGGGTCTGCTCGGCCGGCTTGAGGACCACCGCGTTGCCCGCCGCCAGCGCCGGGGCCAGCTTCCAAGTCGCCATCAGAAGAGGGAAGTTCCAGGGGATGATCTGGCCGACGACGCCCAGCGGTTCGTGGAAGTGGTAGGCGACGGTGTCCGCGTCGATCTCGGAGAGGGTGCCTTCCTGGGCGCGCACGGCGCCCGCGAAGTAGCGGAAGTGGTCGATGGCGAGCGGGATGTCGGCCGCCAGCGCCTCCCGTACGGGCTTGCCGTTCTCCCAGCTTTCGGCGACCGCCAGCTCCTCGAGGTGCTGCTCCATCCGGTCGGCGATCCTGTTGAGGACGGCGGCGCGCTCGGCGGCCGGGGTGCGGGCCCAGCCGGGCGCCGCCGCGTGGGCGGCGTCCAGCGCGCGCTCGACGTCCTCGGCGGTGCCGCGGGCGATCTCGGTGAACGGCTGCCCGTTGACCGGGGTCGGGTTCTCGAAGTACCGGCCCTGGGCGGGTGCCACGAACTCGCCGCCGATCCAGTGGTCGTAGCGGCTCTGGTAGCTCATGACGGCATCGGCGGAACCCGGGCTGGCGTAGCGTGCCATGGGGCGGCCTCCCAAATCGTGCGCTCGGCGCGGTGCCCGCCGCCCGGTGCGGCGGGTGCTGGGGGAGGAGGCTAGGGCGGGGGAGGTTGCGCGAAGGTTGCGCGGGGGAGCGGCCCCCGGGGCGCGGTGCGTGCGCCCTACGATCCGCCCGGCAGGCCGTATGCGATGCGCAGCCGTCCCGCCGCGGCACGGGACGCGGTACGTGCCGGGGAGCGCTCCGGCAGCGCGTCCACCAGGGCCTCCCAGACCTCCAGATCGTGCTCGCCCCAAGGGGTACGCGACCAGGCGCGCAGCTGGTCGGGGTCGCGGGCGGCGAGGAGCGCCCGCCGGATCCGGTCCTCCAGGGCGGCGCGCAGCCGGCGGATGCCGGGCGCCTCCGACGAGGGCAGCAGCGGGCCGGGGTACGCGTCGAGCGCGGCGGCCGGATCCCCGGCCGCCAACTCCCGTTCCACGACGTCCAGATCGGTCTCCACCGGCCGGTCGAGCCGGTACGGACGGGAGTGCAGCAGCGGGCCGACCAGCTGACGCAGCCGGGACAGCTCGGCGCGCAGCGTCACCGGGCGCATCTCGCGCTCGCCGTAGAGGAGGACCGATAGCTGATCACCCGTCAGGCCGTCCGGGTGCCGGGCCAGCAGCAGCACGATCTCGCTGTGCCGCCGCCCGAGCCGCAGCCGTTCGCCGTCCCGGACCAGCAGCGCCTCGTCCCGGCCGAGCGCCGTCAGGCGGACCCCCAACGCCCGGGCGCAGCTGGCGAGATGGGCTTCGGCGGCGCGGGCGGTGGCCTGGACGAGGGCCAGGCTGTGCGGGCTGGCGAGATGGTCGCCGCCGGAGATGTCCACCGCGCCCAGCAGCCGCCCGGTCCGCAGGTCGTGCAGCGGTGCGGCGGCGCATGTCCACGGCTGCACCCACCGGTTGTAGTGCTCGGCGGCGAAGATCTGCACGGCGTGGTCGGCGGCCAGCGCGGTGCCCGGTGCGTTGGTCCCCGCATGCCGCTCGTCCCAGCGCGCGCCCGCCACGAAGTTCATCCGCTCGGCGCACCGCACCACACCGGGGTGCCCCTCGACCCACAGCAGCCGCCCCTGCGGATCGCACACCGCCAGCAGATGGGCCCCGTCGTGCGCGATGGCGCCGAGCAGCTCCCGGAAGACCGGCATCGCGCGGGCCAGCGGATGGGCGTCCCGGTAGCTGCGGAGCGCGGGCTCGTCGAGCTCGATGGGAGCCGGGCCGTCCGAGGCGGCGTGCGCGCGGGCCGAACGGCGCCAGGAGTCGGCGACGACCTGCCGGACCGGCGGCAACACGCTCCCGTCGGCCAGAAACGCCTCGTGCGCCCGCCGTACCGTACGGATGCGTTCGGCCGGGTCGGCGCCCGCCTCGATCGCCAGCCACGGGTTGACCACGCGTCACCTCTTCGTCACAGCTCCTGCCCCGGTACGCCGATGGTGCTCGTACGGGGCGGAGCCGTAAACCCCGCCCGGCGTCCGAGGTCAGCCGGTGGTGCCGCTTCCGCCGCCGTCCGCCCGGAGCCGCAGCCCGTCCGCCACGATCAGATCCGAGCTGACCAGCGCCTGTTCGGCGGTCACCCGTGTCATGTAGACGAACGGCGGGACGACCGGCGGGACCGGGAGCGTGTCGGGGGTGAAGGTGAGGCAGAGCGCGCCCTCCAGGCAGCCGCTGAACTTCGTGAGATAGAGGGTCACCCGGCCACTCAGGTGCAACGCCTTCGAATCGAGCCGGAGTTGCGGCCCCCGGCCGTCGCGGGTGGTGAGGCGGTAGTCGGTCAGCGACGCCGCCTGCATCGTCAGCACCATCACCTTGAGCGGACCGCCGGCCGTCTCCACCGTGGTGATCCCGGCGAGGGTGAAGCCCTGCGGGGCGAACATGGTGGTGGTCACGGTCGGCGGGACCGGGGGCGCCGGGGGCCCGGCCGCACCGGCCCGCTGCGCCGGGCCGCCGACGGCGGTGAGCAGCGCGATCGGCAGGCCGACGGCGAGCGCCTTGCTGCCGGTGCCGCGGCGGGCGGGCGGACGGCCCCCGGGCGCGGTACCGTCCGTCTCCGCCGCCCGGCCCGCGGGCGCGGTGTTTGCCACCCGCCCGGACCCCGCGTCGTCGCCGGTGTCCCGTACCGGCGTCCACCCGAACCCCATCGCGCTGCCCGCGATGCCCAGCCCCATGCCGACCAGGAACCCGCCGAGATTGGTCGCGGCGAACGACAGCACCGACAGGATCAGTGCATTGATGCTCACGTAGTGGTGTGCGGCCGGGGTGCACCACAGGAACAGTCCGGCGACCATCAGCGCCGCCCCGATGCCCAGCGCGGCCAGCCCGCCCAGCCCCAGGCTCACCAGCACGGTCAGCGGTGACAGCGGGACCAGCAGCAGCTCCGCCCCGCCGAGCAGGAGCAGCAGCCCGGCCCAGAACGGCCGGGTGCGCCGCCAGCGCCGCAGTACCGCCCGTCGCTCCGGCCACGGCAGGGCCGCGTCCAGCCGGCCGCCCCACCGTGCGCGCCGCGCGCTCAGAAACACTTCTCGCCGTCCAGGCTGACGCTCACCCGCAGCCCCTTGAGGCGGAAGTTGCCGCCGGTGGCCGACCAGGCATGCGACCTGACGCCGGCCACCTCGATGTTCCCGGCCTGGAGCCCGAACTTGCCTTTCGGGCCCCGCACCCCCGGTACGGCGTCCAGCGAGCCCGCGTCCCGGCCGATCTGCGCGGTGCCGAACCGGGCATCGCCGACCAGGTCCTCACCGTCGATGACCAGGCTGTCGGCGCTGACTGGGCCGGCCCTGCCGCCGGCGGTCAGCTTGAACACCACCGTGCCCACCGGCGTCGCGACCTGCGCCGACTGGCAGATGTCGGCGAGGTGTGCCCGGCCGATGCCGAGGAGCGCGACCGGATGGCCGTGGTCGTCCGCATCGCGGTCGGTGTGGACGTACGAGGAGAGCCCGGTGCTGGTCAACTTACCCGAAGCCACCTGGAAGTTGGTGCCCGACACGGCGAAGGACGCGGCCAGCGCGCCCTGCGCCATCACCGCCGCCAGCGCGCCCACGGCGAGCACGGCGGGCAGCGCCACCACTGCGGTCTTCTTCCAGGAGGTCCGTCCTTCGGGCGCCCTGCCGGTCGATGTGCTCACTGCGTCCTCCCCGGGGCAGCGGTCGAATGCGCGAGGGAAGTGCTTCATGGAGCCCCTGCGGACGACTGGTCCGCAGGTCGGAAAGGCAGCGTGACGTTCTGTCATACTGCGCAAAACTCTTGGCAGTTGGAGACTAGGGCGAATTTTGAATAATAGTCAACAGCGCGGACTGGCAGCCTCGTCGGGCGCCCGCCCCACCGAGCGGTCCCAGGCACGCCGCGCCGAACTGATAGCCACCGGACGGAAGTTGTTCGCCGACACCTCGTACGACGCACTGTCCATGGACGACATCGCACGCCAGGCCGGGGTCGCCAAGGGGCTGATCTACTACTACTTCACCAACAAGCGCGGCTACTACCTCGCGATCATCGAGGACGCGGTCGCCGAGCTGGTCGAACGCGCCGGGAGCACCCACGATCTGCCACCCGTCGAACGCGTCCAGCGCACCGTCGACGGCTATCTGCGCTACGCCCAGCACCACCAGGCCGCCTACCGCGCGATCGTCACCGGCGGTGTCGGCTTCGACGCCGAGGTGCTGGCCATCCGCGCCTCCGTACGCGCCCGGCTGCTGAGCACCATCGCCCTCGGCGCCTGGGGCACGGAGGACCTCCCGCCGATCGCGCGCACGGCGCTCACCGGCTGGCTCTCCAGTGTGGAGGGCGTCACCCTCGACTGGATCGAGGAGCAGGAAGTGCCGCGGGAGACCGTGGTGGCGCTGCTGGTCCGCGGCCTGGGCGACACCCTCCGGCTGATCGAGGAGTACGAGCCGGCCTGCCCGGCGCCAGCCCGGCCGGCCCACTGACTCCCTGTTTCCTCGTCAAAAAGCCTTGTGGAAACGGAAGCGGGCGGGAGGCCGCCGCCTCCCGCCCGCGCCGGCACGCGAACCGCCAGGGCTACTCGATCGCCTTGATCAGATCGCCGTTCGCGGTGTCGCCGCTCAACTCCCAGAAGAAGGTGCCGCCCAGCCCCTGGGCGTCCTTGAAGGCCATCTTGGTGCCGATGGTCTCCGGGGTGTCGTAACTCCACCACTGATCCCCGCACTTGGCGTAGGCGGTGCCGCCCACCTTGCCGGTGGCCGGGCAGCGGTCCTTGAGCACCTTGTAGTCGTCGATGCCCGCCTCGTACGTGCCCGGGGCCGCACCGGTCGCCGTACCGCCCGGCGCGTCCTGGGTGACGCCCGACCAGCCGCGGCCGTAGAAGCCGACGCCCAGCAGCAGCTTGTCCGACGGGACGCCGAGCTTCTTGAGCTTGGTGAGGGTGTCGGTGGTGTTGAACCCGGCCTTCGGGATGCCGTCGTACGCCGTGAGCGGGGAGTGCGGGGCCGTCGGGCCCTTGGCGTCCCAGGCGCCGAAGTAGTCGTAGGTCATCGGGTCGTACCAGTCGACGTACTGGGCCGCGCCCGCGTAGTCGGCGGCGTCCATCTTGCCGCCGTCCGAGGCGTCCGCGGTGATCGCCGCGGTGAGCAGGTTGTTCTGCCCGAACTTCGCCCGCAGCGCCTTGAGGACGTCGGCCAGGGCGTCCTTCCCGCTGGTGTCGCAGCTCAGGCCGCAGGCGTTGGGGTACTCCCAGTCGATGTCGATCCCGTCGAAGACATCCGCCCAGCGCGGGTCCTTGACCAGGTCGTAGCAGGACTGCGCGAACGCCTCCGGGTTCTTGGCGGCCTCGCCGAAGCCGCCCGACCAGGTCCAGCCGCCGAACGACCAGAGCACCTTGAGATCGGGGTGCAGCTTCTTGAGCTTGCGCAACTGGTTGAAGTTGCCGCGCAGGCCGTTCGGGTCGTCCCAGGTATCGGCCTTGCCGTCGACGCTCTGGTCGGCGGTGAACGCCTTGTCGTAGTCGGCGTACGAGTCGCCGATGGCGCACTTGCCGCCCTGCACGTTGCCGAAGGCGTAGTTGATGTGCGTCAGCTTGGCCGCGGAGCCCGAGGTCTCGATGTTCTTGACCTGGTAATTGCGTGCGTAGGTACCCCAGTCGATGAAGTACCCGACGACCTTGTTGCCGGCCGTCGCGGGCTGCGCCGTCGTCGTGACCGGGTGCCCGGCGGTGGGGGTGCCGGCCGGCGACATGAAGGGGTACCGCGAAGCGGTTCCTGCCGGGGTGGTGGCGGGTGACGGGCGGGCAGAGGCGGGTCCGGCGAACAGGGTGCCGGCCAGGGCCGCCGTACACAGCGCGGTCGCGGCGGCGATCAGCCTGCGCGGTGATCGCTTTCGGTGCGGTCTGAGCATGTCGTCTCCTCGGAGGGGGGCGAGGGTGGAGCCTGACCTGCGTTCCGAATTGGCATGAACGCGTGGAACTTTGGAGGAGAAGGTAGAAGGACTAGACCACTGAGTCAATGGTTCGGACCAATTCGGTGCTGCCGGGTGCCGCGCACCAAGTGGGCCGGCTCCGCACCGAGATTGATGATCAACCCGTGACGCGGAGCCTCCGATCGGGCATACTCCTAGCGCCACAGCCGCAGGTCATCGCCGTTCCGTGACCCGGAGCGCGATCATCGGCCAGGCACTACGGAAAATCGGCGCCGCCGCCCACCCCGCGCGCGCGTCGCCGCAGCGCCCGACAGGGAGGAGAGCGCCGCCATGACCGACTACGGCCCCCCGCCGGTGGACCGCAGGCTGCCCACCGAGGAAGCCCGCGATCTGATGACCCTGGTCCGTGAACTCGCCGAGCGCGAGATCCGGCCCACGGCCGCCGAGGAGGAGGAAGCCGGCCGCTTCCCGCGCGACCTCTTCCGCCTGCTCTCGGAATCGGGACTGCTCTCCCTGCCGTACGCCGAGGAATTCGGCGGCGGCAACCAGCCCTACGAGGTCTACCTCCAGGTCCTGGAAGAGCTCGCGGCGGCCCGGCTCACCGTCGGCCTCGGCGTCAGCGTCCACACCCTCGCCTGCCACGCCCTCGCCGGATACGGCACCAAGGAGCAGCGGGCGGAACATCTCCCGGCCATGCTCGGCGGTGGACTCCTCGGCGCGTACTGCCTCTCCGAGCCCGCCTCCGGCTCCGACGCCGCCTCCCTGACCACCCGCGCCACCCGGCACGGTGGGGGCACCTCCCGCTCGACCGGAGCCGAGAGCGGGGGAAGCTGGACGATCGACGGCACCAAGGCGTGGACCACCCATGGCGGGGTGGCCGATTTCTATACGGTGCTCGCCCGCACCGGTGGCGGCGGCGCCCACGGCATCACCGCCTTCCTGGTGCCCGGGGACGCCGCGGGCCTCACCGCCGCCCCGCCCGAGCGCAAGATGGGCATGAAGGGCTCCCCGACCGCCCAGCTGCACTTCGACGGCGTCCGCGTCCCGGACTCCCGCCGCATCGGCGAGGAGGGCCAGGGCTTCGCCATCGCGCTCTCCGCCCTGGACTCCGGCCGCCTCGGCATCGCGGCCTGCGCCATCGGCGTCGCCCAGGCGGCCCTGGACGAGGCGCTCGGCTACGTCGCCGAGCGCCGGCAATTCGGCCGTCCCATCGCCGACTTCCAGGGCCTGCGCTTCATGCTGGCCGACATGGCCACCCAGGTGGAGGCGGGCCGCGCGCTGTACCTCACCGCCGCCCGGCTGCGCGACGAGGGCCGGCCGTTCTCCAAGGAGGCGGCGATGGCCAAGCTCTTCTGCACGGACACCGCGATGCGGGTCACCACGGACGCCGTGCAGCTCCTGGGCGGCTACGGCTACACCCTCGACTTCCCCGCCGAGCGCTATATGCGCGAGGCCAAGGTCCTCCAGATCGTCGAGGGCACCAACCAGATCCAGCGGATGGTCATCGCCCGCCATCTCGCGGGGCCCGAGACGCACTGACCGGCAGGGGAGGCGGGCCGGGCGGGCACCCCGGCCCGGCCCGCCTCACAGCCGCAGCACACCTACCGGCTCGCCGCATCGAGCCGGAAGGTGTGCTGCGGCCCCCGTTCCCGCGGATTCCAGCCGTGCTCGCGCGCTCTGCGGATCAGTGCCGCGACCTCACCCGGTGCGATGACCGTGCCGTGCTCCCGCCAGGTCGCCATCCGGGCGCCGTCCCCGTCCGCCCAGCCGGCGACCACCGCCGGCCCGGCCGCGTCCGGCGAGACCGCCCATCGGTACCGCACCCCGTCGACGGTGATCAGCCGTGAACCGCGTACCGCCAGTGCCATCCGACACCCCGCCCCTCCCGGGGCCCGGTGCCCCCGCCCCATGATCCTCGCGGCCACCCCGTCGTCCGCCGCACCCGACGCGGCCGTCCGACCATGCGGCACCGCCTCCGCGCACAAAGGCCCGGTGCTCGGCCCTGCCCGGCCGGCGGCCAAGGGTGTCGAACCACCCGCCTCCTCCAGGGGTGTGGCCGCCCGCGGATATCTGACGTACCGTCAATTCCCGTTTCCGCAAACGGTGATCCGCCGCCCACCGCGCTCAGGAGGGGACCGTGTCCGACCGCCCGATCCCGCTCGACGAATACCCGATCCACCAGGCTCCGCTGTCCATGCGGCATGTCGCCACCGGCGACCGCAACGCCTACGACCGCTGCATCTTCCACGTCATGGACCACGCCGGCCGCGCACTGCTCATCGCCGGCCTCGGCGTCTACCCCAACACCGGTGTCATCGACGCCTATGCGACCCTCCGCCTCGGCGACCGGCTGCACGCCGTACGGGCCTCCGACGCGCTCACCGACGACCGTATGGCGCTCACCGTCGGGCCGCTCACCATCACCGTGGAAGAGCCGCTGCACCGGCTGCGGCTCACCTGCGCCGCCGACCCCGGCGACCCCAACGGCCTGTCGTACGACCTGACTTGGACCGCGGCGTTCCCCGCCACCTGGGAGCCGCACCACACCCAGTACCGCGGCGACCGGCTGACGCTGGAAGGCCGCCGGTTCGTCCAGGCCGGCACGTGCACCGGCACGCTGCGCGCTGCGGGGCAGCAGCTCACCGTCACCGCGGGGGAGTGGACCGGTACCCGCGACCGCAGCTGGGGCGTCCGCCCGATCCCGGGCGAGGACGGCGGCCGGGCCGCCGCGGAACAGCGGACCGAGGGCTTCCACTGGATCTGGTGCCCGGTGCGCTTCGACGACCGGTTCGTGATGGTGATCGTCCAGGAAGACGCCGACGGCCACCGCACCCTGAACGAGGCGCTGCTGGTCCGCGACGGCGCCCGCGACGTCCAACTCGGCTGGCCGCACACGGACATCGCCTACCGCCCCGGCACCCGCCACCCCGAACGCGCCGTCGTCCACCTCGCCGACCCGGCCCGCAGGCCCCTCGAACTCACCGCCGAGATCCTCACCTCGTCCCCCCTCGCCCTCGGCGCCGGTTATCCTCCCCCAAGCTCTCAACTCCGTTCGAGCAGGGGGGACCCCCGTGCCGACGACTGGCAGCACGGCACCTGGCAGGGCCGCGGCTGGACCGACCGCCGCAGCTACGACCTCTCCGACCCGGCCGCCCACCCCCATACCGCCTACGGCGTCACCGATCACGCCGCCCGCTTCACCCTCGAAGGCCGCACCGGCTACGGCATCTTCGAGCACGGCAGCTTCGGCCGGCACGATCCCAGCGGCTTCACCGGATACGACTCCGTGGCCCCCGGCCGGGCCCGCGCGCCGCGTGTCGGGGAGGCCGGACGATGACCTCCCGCCCGTCACCCGCCGCCACCCCGGGCGGCAGCGGCTCCGCCGGCCCTGCCGCGCGCCGCCCCCGCACCACCACCCGCGACCCGGAGGACCTCACCCGCCGTCTCACCGCCTGGCTCGGCACCCGGCTCCCCGGCGCCCGCGCCACCCGCGCGACGGTGCCCGACTCCAACGGCATGTCCAGCGAGACCCTGCTCTTCGACATCGACCACCCCGGACCGAGCGAGGCCCCGGACTCCTGCGCCCTGCGGCTCGCCGCCGACCCCGCCGCGTACACGATCTTCCCGCGCTACGACATGGCCCGGCAGTACCGCACCATGCGCCTGGTCGCCGACCACACCGACCTGCCGGTGCCCCGAACCCTCTGGTACGAACCCGACCCCGCCCACCTCGGGGCGCCGTTCTTCGTCATGGCCCGCGCCGCCGGCCGGGTACCGCCCGACGTCATGCCCTATACGTACGAGGGGAATTGGCTGCACTCGGCGACCGACGCCGAACGCGAACACCTGGAGGCCGCCAGCGTCGCGATCCTCGCCCGGCTGCACGATCAACTCCCGGCCACGACAGTCGACTTCCTCGCCTCGCCGGGCAGCGGCAGCGCCCTGAAACGCCATGTCGAGGCCCAACGCGCCTACTACTCATGGGTGGTTGACGGCCTGCCGCGCTCCCCGCTCATCGAGCGCGGCTTCGCCTGGCTCACCGACCACTGGCCGCCGGACCCGGGGGAGACGGTGGTGAGCTGGGGCGACGCCCGGATCGGCAACATCGTCTACGACGGCTTCGAGCCGGCCGCGGTACTCGACTGGGAGATGGCCGCCCTCGGCCCCCGCGAACTCGACCTCGGCTGGATGGTGTACCTGCACCGCTTCTTCCAGGACCTCACGGAGAGCAGCGGCCGGCGGGGACTGCCCGGCTTCCTGCGCCGCGACCGCGTGGAGAGCCGCTACGCCCGGCTGACCGGGCACCGGCCCCGCAACATGGAGTTCCACACCCTCTACGCGGCCCTGCGGCATGCCGTCGTCATGCTGCGGGTCGCCTACCGCCAGGTGTACTTCGGAGAGGCGGCGGCCCCGGCCGACGCCGACGGGCTGATCCTGCACCGGGACACCCTGGAGGCGATGCTCGCCGGCCGCTACTGGTGAGCCCGCCGAGGCCGGCGTACGGGCTCAGCCGCGGCGGCGCATCCGCGGCACCCGGGCCGGCCGCTCGCCGATGCCGCCGACGTGCGAGAACGGCTGACGCCGCCAGTCCAGGCCCGCGGGAAGCGTCAACAGCACGGCCGCGTCCTGCTCCTGAGCGCCCATCATGTCCTCGTTCTCCGGGGCGTCGGCCGCCGACCGGCCGGAACCCTGGCACACGGTCAGACCGAACGGGTTCCACGGGGACGGGCACAGCGCGTGCTCCGGGAGCGTGTCCTCGTCCGCCAGCAGCCCGATCGGCTGCCCGCAGTCCGGGCAGGTCACACGGTAGATCTCGTAGGTCTCGAAGGAATCGTACGCACCGTCGTCGGCCGGGAAGCCGAGACTGTCGCCCTCCTGAACGCCGGTGTTCGCGGCAGCGGAGTCCTGCTCAAGGCGTCGCATGATGTCCATCCCCCTCGGGTGGGCCACTCGGACCGCTGACTTCCGTCCTGTGACCGGCGGTCTCGGCCAACACCAGCAATGCCCTTCATGCCGGGCGCATAATCGCTGCGGCCCGGCGGACCCCGCGTCACCGGTGTGGCATTGCTCACACAGAGGGGCGTGCGGGTGTCCACGATCCGGCGCACGGTGCGCATATGCGCCCGCGCGCAGTAGGTTGAGCGGGTGGAGGAGTTGGACCGACAAATCGTGGATCTGCTCGTCAAGGACGGGCGGATGAGCTACACCGACCTGGGCAAGGCCACCGGCCTGTCCACCTCGGCGGTGCACCAGCGGGTGCGCCGCCTGGAGCAGCGCGGTGTCATCCGCGGCTATGCCGCCATCGTCGACCCCGAAGCCGTGGGCCTGCCGCTCACCGCCTTCATCTCGGTCAAACCCTTCGACCCCAGCGCCCCGGACGACATCTCCGACCGGCTCGCCGAGGTCCCGGAGCTGGAGGCGTGCCACAGCGTCGCCGGCGACGAGAACTACATCCTCAAGGTCCGGGTCGCCACCCCGCTGGAGCTGGAGCACCTGCTCACCCGCATCCGCACCCTGGCCGGTGTCTCGACCCGCACGACGGTGGTGCTCTCCACTCCGTACGAGGCCCGCCCGCCACGTATCTGACCCGCCCGGGAGTCGACCCCCGGGCGCCGGCCCGCCCCGCACAGGCGCCAGACTGTCCGTTATGAGCGAGCGCATCCCCGACCCCGCCGGGCAGCCCCGGCCCCGAACCGTCCTTCTCCGGGGCGGTGAGGTGCACAGCCCCGCGGACCCCTTCGCCACCGCGATGGTCGTCGAGGGCGACCGGATCGCCTGGGTCGGCGAGGAGGGTGCGGCGGACTCCTTCGCCGACGGCGTCGACGAGACCGTCCACCTCGACGGCGCGCTGGTCACCCCGGCGTTCACGGACGCACATGTGCACACCACGGCCACCGGGCTGGCGCTCACCGGCCTCGACCTCTCCGGCGCCGGCACCCTCTCCGACGCGCTCGCCCGGATCCGGGAGTACTCCGCCGCCCGCCCCGCGGACACCGTGCTGCTCGGCCACGGCTGGGACGCCAGCGCCTGGCCCGAAGGCCGCCCGCCGTCCCGCTCCGAACTGGACGCCGCCACCGGGGGCCGTCCCCTTTATCTCACCCGCGTCGACGTGCACTCCGCGGTCGTCACCACCGCCCTGCTCGACCTGGTCCCCGGCATCCGCGAGCGCTCCGGCTTCCACCCCGATGCCCCCCTGACGGGGGACGCCCACCACGCCGCGCGGGCCGCCGCGTACGCCACCGTCACCCCCGCCCAGCGCGCCGACGCGCAGGCCGCCGCGCTCGCCCGGGCCGCGTCCCTGGGCATCGGCAGCCTCCACGAGTGCGCCGGACCGGACATCTCGGGTGAAGACGACTTCACCGCACTGCTCGCCCTGGCCGCCGAAGGCCGCGGGCCCCGCGTCATCGGCTACTGGGCCGAGCTGATCGCATCCGCAAAGGACGCCGAGCGGATCCGCGAACTCGGCGCCACCGGCGCCGCCGGCGACCTCTTCGCCGACGGCTCGCTCGGTTCGCACACCGCCCATCTGCACGCCCCGTACGCCGATGCCGGCCACACCGGCACCGCGCACCTCGACGTCGAGGCCGTCGCCGCCCATGTCGCCGCCTGCACCGAGGCCGGACTCCAGGCCGGATTCCACGCCATCGGCGATGCGGCGCTGACCGCGGTCACCGACGGCGTCCGCGCCGCCGCCGGCACCGTCGGCCTTGAGCGCGTCCGGGCCGCCCGGCACCGCGTCGAGCACGCCGAGATGCTGACCGAGGCCACCATCGCCGCCTTCGCCGACCTGGCCCTGACCGCCTCCGTCCAGCCCGCCTTCGACGCGGCCTGGGGCGGCGCCGACGGGATGTACGCGACCCGCCTGGGCACCGACCGGGCCCGCACCCTCAACCCGTACGCCGCCCTCCTCAAGGCCGGAGTCCCGCTCGCCCTCGGATCCGACAGCCCGGTCACCCCGCTCGACCCCTGGGGCACCCTGCGCGCCGCCGTCTTCCACCGCACTCCCGCCCACGGCATCTCCGCCCGCGCCGCGTTCACCGCGCACACCCGCGGCGGCTGGCGCGCCATCGGCCGTGACGACGCGGGCGTCCTGGTTCCCGGCGCCCCCGCGGACTACGCGGTCTGGAGGACCGGCGAGCTGATCGTCCAGGCCCCCGACGAGCGCGTCGAGCGCTGGTCGACCGACCCGCGCTCCGGCACCCCGGGCCTGCCCGATCTCAGCCCCGGCAACGACCTCCCGGTGTGCCTGCGCACGGTCGTCGGCGGACGGCCGGTCTTCGACCGGCCGAACGAGTGACATCGCGCGGGCAGGTACCGCCGGAGGCCGTGCCCGAAGCTGCTTGCCCTGCCTGGGAAGGCTCGCCACTGACCTGGGACGACGCGAAAACGACGCATGCGGAGCGACTGTTGACAGCAGGCGGCCGTGGGCCGGTAGGTTCGGCCGAGTCCACCAAAGGACGTCCGACCGCATGACCTCCGCGCAGTCGTCGATCGCAGCTGGGCCATGGGGCGGCGAGCCATTCGGCACACCGCCACTGGGAGCCAGGTCCAGCTTCAGCGGCACGGGGCGATGGACAGGTCGGTCGGCAGGTGCGACCCGGATGGGGCCCGGCGCTCAGTAGACAACGGCTCTCGGTTGACCCGCAGCCAGCGGGTCCCAGGTCGGCCCGAAGGGTGCCGGGCCCCGATCCGCACCCTTCCGCGGCCCGCTCCGCCTGCGCACCCCGCCCCCGCGACTGCGGCCCTCCGATGTACGGTCAGCTGACTACCGCACGACCTGGAGGAAGGCCCGCGACCGTGCCATCGGGTTCCGATACCACCGCAGAAGCCACCGGCGGCACCGCGCCCGGCAGCTCGGTGCCGCCCACCGCGACCGGTGCCACCGGCGATGCCCGGCGCCCCGGCCGCGCCCGCCGGCTGGCCGCACTGTCCCGCCGCGAGGCGCTGCGCACCGGCCTCGCGGTCGTCGCCGGCCTCGCCCTAGGCCTTGCCTTCCCGCCGTACGGCGGGTGGCCGCTGTCCCTGGTGGCGGTGGCCGCGCTGTCGCTGCTGACCCGCGGCCGGACCGCGCGCCAGGGTGCCTGGACGGGTTTCGCGTTCGGGCTGCCGTTCTTCCTGCTGCTGCTCAAGTGGCTGCACGTGATCGGCTGGGACGCCGTGGCGGGGCTGTCCGTCGCCGAGTCCCTGTTCGTGGTGCTGATGGGGGCGGGGCTGGCGCTCACGTCCCGGTTGCCGGCCTGGCCGGTGTGGGCCGCATGCCTGTGGGTCGCCCAGGAATGGGCCCGCGACCGGCTCCCGTTCGGCGGCTTCCCCTGGGGCCGGCTGGCGTTCGCCAACACGGGCTCGCCGTTCACCCCGCTCGCGGCGCTCGGCGGTGCGCCGTTGGTGACCTTCGCCGTCGCGCTGGCCGGTGCGCTGCTGGCCGCCTGCGCGGCCACCCTCTGGGGGTTGCGCGGCAACGGCTCGGTGCGCCGGGCGGTCCCGGCGCTGGAGGCGTTCGGGCTCGCCGCCGCGGTCACCCTGGCCGGTCTGGCGGTGCCGGTCCCCACCAAGGCCGACGACAGCGTCAACATCGCCGTCGTCCAGGGCAACGTCCAGCAGCCGGGGATGGACTTCCTGGGCCGCCCGATGCAGATCCTCGACAACCACGCCACCGCCACCGAGAAGCTCGCCGACGACATCAAGCACCACCGCGCGAAGAAGCCGGACCTGGTCATCTGGCCGGAGAACTCCTCCGACCTGGACCCCTTCCAGTACCCGCAGGCGTACGACCGGATCGACGCGGCGGTGAAGGCCATCGGCGTCCCCGTACTCGTCGGTGCCCTCGTCGACCATCCGACCAAGCCGGGCTACGTCTTCAACGAGGGCATCGTGTGGGACCCGAAAACCGGGCCGGGCGCCTCGTACACCAAGCAGCATCCGGTGCCGTTCGGCGAGTACGTGCCGTTCCGCGCACAGCTCAGCAAGATCATCACCCGCTTCCAGCGGGTGCCCCGTGACTTCTACCCCGGCGACCACACCGGCCTGCTGAAGGTCGGCCCCGCCAAGCTCGGCGACGTCATCTGCTTCGAGGTCGCCTACGACGAGATCGTGCACGACACCGTCGGCGCCGGCGCCCGCGCCCTGGTCGTCCAGACCAACAACGCCACCTACGGGCGCACCGGCCAGCCCGAGCAGCAGCTGGCGATGTCCAGACTGCGGGCCGTCGAGCACGGCCGCGCGGTGGTCACCGCGGCAACGAGCGGGATCAGCGCGGTGGTCGCTCCGGACGGAACGATTACGCACCAGATTCCCGAATTCACCCAGGGTGTCGTGTCGGCGCGCATCCCCCTGCGCGACGAAACGACGCTTGCCGACCGCATCGGCGCGGCTCCCGAGTGGGTGCTCGCTATCGTGGGCCTCCTGTCCTGCGGGGCCGCTCTGGTCAGTGGTCGGCGTGGGCGTACGAAGGACGAGAAGGGACAGCAGTGACAGACGGTCAGCGGCAGTACGGTCCGCTCGGCAGCACGTTGGTGATCATTCCGACGTACAACGAGGCGGAGAACATCAAGCCGATCGTCTCGCGGGTGCGGTCCGCCGTCCCCGAGGCGCACATCCTCGTCGCGGACGACAACAGCCCGGACGGCACCGGCAAGCTCGCCGACGAGCTGGCCGCCGAGGACGAGCAGGTCCACGTCCTGCACCGCAAGGGCAAGGAAGGGCTGGGCGCCGCCTACCTCGCGGGCTTCCGGTGGGGCATCGACCACGGCCATGACGTCCTGGTGGAGATGGACGCGGACGGCTCCCACCAGCCCGAGGAGCTGCCGCGACTGCTCACCGCCCTCAAGGGCGCCGATCTGGTGCTGGGTTCGCGCTGGGTGCCGGGCGGCCGGGTGGTGAACTGGCCCAAGCACCGCGAATTCCTCTCCCGCGGCGGCAGCACGTACTCGCGCCTCATGCTGGACGTGCCGATCCGCGATGTGACCGGCGGCTTCCGGGCGTTCCGGGCCGAGACCCTCAAGGGCCTGGGCCTGGACGAGGTGGCCTCGCAGGGCTACTGCTTCCAGGTCGACCTCGCGCGGCGTGCCGTGCAGGCGGGTTTCCACGTCGTCGAGGTCCCGATCACCTTCATCGAGCGGGAGCTGGGCGACAGCAAGATGAGCCGCGACATCGTCGTGGAGGCGCTGTGGCGGATCACCGCCTGGGGCGTCGGCTCCAGGGTGGACAAGATCCGCAGGCGCTGACTCGGACGCCGGCCGGGCCAGGCACACTTGTGGCATGACGTTCGGAGCCACGCCACCGCCGAGTCCCCGCCCGCCCCAGTCGCGCGCCCGCCGATTCGTCCCGTTGGGCGTCGCCGCCTGGATGGTGCTGGAGATCTGGCTGCTGACCGTGGTCGCCGAGGCCACCAGCGGGCTGACGGTCTTTCTGCTGCTCGTCGCGGGCGTGATCGCGGGCGGCGCCGTGATCAAGCGGGCCGGCCGCCGGGCCTGGCGGAACCTCACCGGTGGCCTCCGGTCCGGCGGCGCCCCGGCAGCCCCGCCGGAGACCGGCTCGTCCGGCACCGGCAACACCCTCCCGATGATCGGCGGGCTGCTGCTGATGCTGCCCGGCCTGCTGTCGGACATGCTCGGGCTGCTCTGCCTCTTCCCGCCGACCGGGCGGCTGATCCTGCGCCGCGCCGACAAGCTGCTGAGCCGCCCCGGGGCCTACGCGCCGGGTTCCTTCGGCGACGCCTACCAGCAGGCGCGGATGCATCAGCCGGACGGCAAGGTCGTCCAGGGCGAGGTCATCCGCGACGACGAGCCGCCGGCCGCGCGGCGCCAGGACCCGCCGCTGACCGGCTGAGACCCGCCGCGGACAGCGCAGAAGAGCGCACGCAAAACAGCACAAGGGCCGGGGCCCACCCGCGATCGGTGGCCCCGGCCCTTGCGTGCCGCTCGGTGCAGTCCGCTTGTCAGGCGGACTTGCGGTTGCTGTCGCGCGGATGCACGGCAATGTTCATGGTGCCGGAGCGCAGGACGGCCAGCCGCTCGGCCAGCACCTCCTCGAGCTCCTCGCGGGTCCGCCGCTCCATGAGCATGTCCCAGTGCGTACGCGCGGGCTTGCCCTTCTTCTCCTCAGGGCCATCCCCATCCACCAGAAGAGAGGGTGCGCCGCATACCTTGCACTCCCACTCCGGCGGAATCTCGGCCTCAACCGAGAACGGCATCTCAAATCGATGTCCGTTCTGGCATGCGTACTCCACCGCCTGGCGCGGGGCCAGGTCGATGCCGCGGTCGGTCTCGTAGCTGGTCACCACGAGTCGCGTACCGCGGAGAGCTCGCTCACTCATGAATCGTGCCTCCCGGGCTTGTCGCCCACAGGACAGGTGTCGCTGTCGTCGTCATCCGGTCAACGTCCGGTCGGCGGTGAAGATTCCCGTCATCGGGACATGCGTCGCCTGCGTCGCCCGTCGTGCCGCCCCTTGTTGTACCCACCAACGCCCGGTTTGTCACATCTGGCAGCAGATGTCACCCAGCGCCTCACGGAGTTGAGCGCGCAGTAACGGTCCGCCTGGTGAGCCAAAGGCGTACACTACCGGCCCGCACGCCCAGGAGCTAAATCCGGTCAGGTACCGGATTCCCGGCCGCCGCGATCGCCCGCCGCACCGGTACCCGCGCCAGCAGCACGAAACCGATCGCGAAGAACGCCACCAGGGACACGATCGCGTCCCGGTAGCTCCCGGTCAGCTGGTAGGCCACCCCGAACACCAGCGGCCCCAGCCAGCTCACCCCGCGGTCGCTCATCTCGTACGCGGAGAAGTACTCCGCCTCCTTGCCGCGCGGGATCAGATGCGAGAACAGCGACCGCGACAGCGCCTGGCTGCCGCCCAGAACCAGCCCGATCCCGACGGCCAGCGCGAAGAACCACACCGGCGCCCGCGCGGGCAGGAAGTACCCCGCCGCGATGGTCAGCGTCCAGGCCACCAGCGAACCCAGCACCGTCCGCTGGGCGCCGTACGTCCGGGCCAGCCGGCCCATCAGCAGTGCGCCCGCCGCGGCCAGCACCTGCACCAGCAGGATCGACACGATCAGCGTCGTCTGGTCCAGCCGCAGCTCCTCGGAGCCGAAGATCGACGCCTGGGTGATCACGGTCTGGATGCCGTCGTTGTAGACGAGGAACGCCAGCAGGAAGGAGAGGGTGAGCGGATGGCGGCGCATATCGCGCAGCGTCGCCCGCAGCTGGCGCAACCCCTGGCCCAGCGCGGCACCGTCCGCCGTGCCCCGGGTGGCGCCGGCCGCCGGCCGGTCGCGCAGCCGGCGCAGCGGGATCAGGGCGAAGGCGCCCCACCACAGGCCGGCCGTCGCCAGGCAGATCCGTACCGCGGTCCCCTCGGAGACCCCGACCGCGTCGTGCCCGGCGTACAGCGCGAGATCGGCGATCAGGACCAGTGCGCTGGCCACGTAGCCGAATGCCCAGCCCCGCGAGGAGACCGCGTCGCGCTCGTCGGGTTCGGCGATCTGCGGCAGGAAGGAGTTGTAGAGCATCATCGCCACCACGAACGAGACATTCGCGATGATCAGCAGCGCCCCGCCCAGCAGATAGCGGTCGCCGCCGAGGAAGAACATCGCCGTGGTCGCCGCGGCCCCTGTGTACGCGCAGCCGCCCAGCAGCGGCTTCTTCCGGCCGGTGCGGTCCGCCAGCGCCCCGGCGGCCGGCATCGCCAGCACCGACAGCAGCAGGGACGCGGACACCGCGTACGCGAAGAAGGAGCCGGCGCGCACCGGGATGCCCAGGGGGTGGACGAATCCCTCCGCATCCGCCGCGGCCTTCGCCACCGCCGTCAGATACGGCCCGAGGAACACCGACAGCACGCTCGTCGAGTAGACGCTGACCGCCCAGTCGTAGAAGTACCAGCCGCGCTGCTCGCGGTGCCGGCCGGCCTTTCCGGCCGCCGTCTCCGGGCTCCCGGTCCCGATCTGCGTGCCCTGCACACGTACCCCCGTCTTACGTCCCCGTCCGGCGCTGCGGCCGGCCGGCGGCGCGGCGGCCGGCCCCCGCACCCCCGATCGGTCGCTGGCGTGCGCCGCGCCCCGATGCGATTGCTTGAGTGAGGGTCATCACTACACGCCCGTGCGCTGGAGTGACAACCCCCTGCAAGATCACGTGGTGGAATGCCGGGAGACCGGGCGCCCTCGGAGGGCCCTGCCGGCGTCCGTCGCGGCGGCCCGCTAGACCCAGCACCCCCGCTCGGTCAGCACCGTACGCAGGGTCTCGATCTCGTCGGTCATGATGCCGTCCACGCCGAGGTCCAGCAGCGCTGCCATCCGGTCGGCGTCGTTGACCGTCCAGACGTGGACCTGCATGCCCAGCGCGTGCGCGGCCCGCAGGAACAGCGGATCGACGACGCGGATGCCGGACTGCCGCTCGGGGACCTGGACGCAGACGGCGCTGCGCCGAACGGCCGCGCCCAGCAGCCGGTCCAGCGGCAGCGCCCCGCGGCCGTACGAGCGGATGCGCAGCCCGGCCACCCCGCGGGTGCCCAACGAGCTGGCCATCCGGCCGCCGGCCAGCCGCTGCGCCCGCGCCACCCGGGCCTCGGAGAACGAGCCGACGCACACCCGGTCCCAGGCGTTGGTCCGGCGCAGCAGGGCCAGCAGCGGCTCCAGCGCGGACTCCACCTTGAGATCGACGTTCCAGCGGGCCTCCGGGAATTCCTCCAGCAGCTCCTCGAAGAGCGGTAGCGGTTCCCGTCCGGCGACCCGGGCCCGGCGTACCGCGCGCCAGGGGAGTGCGGCGATGGCGCCCCGGGAGTCGGTGACGCGGTCCAGCGTCGCGTCGTGGAAGGCGACCAGCGCACCGTCCGACGTGGTGTGGACATCGGTCTCCAGGTAGCGGTAGCCGAGGTCCACTGCGCGCCGGAAGGCGGCGGCGGTGTTCTCCAGACCGTCCGCGGCCCCGCCCCGGTGGGCGAAGGGGAGCGGGCCGGGATGGTCGAGGTAGGCGTGGCGGAGGCGTATCGGGGAGGTCACTCCCGCAGTATCGCGTGCTCGGGTGAAGCCTGGCCGCGGGCCACCACCGTGGACGGCCGCTCGGGCAGGCCCTTGATCGCGAAGCGGCGGAGGAAGAACTGGGCCATCGGCCCGATGGCCAGGGCGTAGAGCACGGTGCCCACCCCGATGGACCCGCCGAGCGCGAAGCCCACGGCGAGCACGGTCACCTCGATGCAGGTCCGCACCAGCCGTACGGGGCGGCCGGTGCGCCGGTGCAGCCCGGTCATCAGCCCGTCGCGCGGTCCCGGTCCGAAGCGGGCCGAGATGTAGAGGCCGGTCGCGGTGCCGTTGAGGAGCACGGCGCACGCGAGCAGCGGGATGCGGGCGGCCGGCGCGTGGACCTCGGGCAGCAGCGCCAGTGTCCCGTCCATCACCAGGCCCAGGATCACCACGTTCGAGACCGTGCCCAGGCCGGGGCGCTGCCGAAGCGGGATCCACAGCAGCAGGATCAGCGCCCCGGAGACGATGGTGACGGTGCCGATCGACAGGCCCGTATGCCGGGATATGCCCTGGTTGAGCACGCTCCACGGATCCAGGCCGAGCCCGGCGCGGACCATGAGTCCCATGCTCACGCCGTACAGCGTCAGCCCCAGATAGAGCTGCACCAGCCGGCGCGGCAGCAAGGACCTCCCGGGACCGGACCCCTGGGTGATGGACACGACTCTTCCCCCTCATGGCAGGATTGGACTGATGCATGACACCATGTGGCGTGTCCGGGCTTCGGAAGTAGAGCCAATTCGAGGAAGGTGGACTGATCTTCATGGCTCAGTGGACTTCGGCGGTGGGTGCACCCCAACTCGCCAGGCTGCTCCGCTCGCAGGACCCGCGGGACGCCGAACTGACCGCGGCGGGGCGGAAGTTGCCCGCCTACCGCAGCCTCGCCGACGGCGTCCGCCTCCTCGTGCTCGAAGGCCGGGTACCGGTCGCCGCCCGGCTCCCCGCCGAGCGCGAACTGGCCGCCGCCTTCGGAGTCAGCCGCACCACCGTCGCCGCCGCCTACGAAGCGCTGCGCGCCGAAGGGTTCCTGGAGTCCCGGCGCGGTTCCGGCAGTTGGACCGCCGTCCCGGCCGGCAACCCGCTGCCCACCCGCGGCCTGGAGCCGCTCCCGCCGGAGGCCGCCGGTTCGATGATCGACCTCGGCTGCGCCGCCCTCCCGGCCCCCGAGCCCTGGCTCACCCGCGCCGTCCAGGGCGCCATGGCCGATCTGCCGCTCTACGCCCACACCCACGGCGACTACCCGGCCGGTCTGCCCGTCCTGCGCCAGGCCCTCGCCGACCGGTACACCGCCCGCGGCATCCCCACCATGCCCGAGCAGATCATGGTCACCACCGGCGCGATGGGCGCCGTCGCCGCGATCTGCCGGCTCTGTACCGGCCCCGGTGAGCGGGTGGCCGTCGACTCGCCCTCGTACGCCAACATCCTCCAGCTGATGCGCGACGCCGGCGCCCGGCTCGTCCCGGTCGCGCTCGGTGAGCGGCTGGCCGGCTGGGACATCCCGGCCTGGCGCCAGGTGATGCGCGACGCGGCGCCCCGGATGGCGTATGTCGTCGCCGACTTCCACAACCCCACCGGCACCCTCGCCACCGAGGACCAGCGCCGTCGCATGGTCGACGCCGCGCGCTCGGCCGGCACCCTGCTCGTCGTCGACGAGACCATGAGGGAGCTCCAGCTGGATCCGGACACCGAACTCCCGCGCCCGGTCTGCGCCTTCGACCCCGCGGGCAGTTCCGTGATCACCGTCGGCTCGGCCAGCAAGGCGTTCTGGGCCGGGATGCGCATCGGCTGGGTGCGGGCCGCGCCCGACATCATCCGCAGCCTGATCGCCGCCCGCGCCTACTCCGACCTCGGCTCGCCCGTCCTCGAACAGCTCGCCATCGCCTCGCTGTTGGAGAGCGGCGGCTGGGAGGAGGCCGTCCGTATCCGCCGCGACCAGGCCCGCGAGAACCGCGACGCGATCGTCGAGGCCCTCGGACGGCACCTGCCCGACTGGGAGTTCAGCATTCCGCGCGGCGGCCTCACCCTGTGGGTGCGGACGGGCGGGCTCTCCGGCTCCCGGATCGCCGAGGCGGGGGAGCGGCTCGGCGTACGGGTACCGTCCGGCCCGCGCTTCGGTGTCGACGGCGCCTTCGAGGGCTTCGTTCGGCTGCCGTTCACGGTCAACGGAGCGGTCGCCGACGAGGCCGCGGTCCGGCTGGCGCGGGCCGCGCGGCTGGTGGCCACCGGCGCCCCGACGGAGCCGGACCAGTCGCGGCACGCCTTCGTGGCCTGATGGCGTGTCACGAAGTGTCGGTGCGACGGCCCGACGAGGACTGGCGGGCCGTCATTCCTGGGCGTCGACCGGGACCACGTCGACGGCCACCGACCGCTTCGTGAAGGACACCGGCGCGTGTACGTCCGCCGCCTCGGCCGGGACCGTGCGCTCCGGCAGCAGCGCCACCACCGCCTGCCGGTGAGCCTCGCCGGTGGCCTCGTCGTACGGATCCGGTGTGGCCGGCACCTGGAGGCGCAGGACCGGGCCGCTGCCCAGCCTGGCGTAGCCGCGGCCCGGCGGCACCTGCGGTGTCGGTGTGGTGTGCGGCGGCTCACCGAGCACCGCCCGGACCTCCTCCACGGTCGCCGGACCGAGCACGATCCGGGCCTTGGTGTGGGCCCGTACCGGCTCGCTCAGCAACTCGGCGCTCTCGAACTGGTCGGCCACCACCACCGTCACCTGGGCCGCCCGGCCGTGCCGCAGCGGGACCTGGAGCAGCCGCTGCGGATCGTCCCGGCCCGCCACGGCCGCGAGATGGGTCAGCGCCGTCAGCCGGTCCGCGATGATCCACAGGGGCCGCCGGGTGTCCGCCGGCTCGGGCGCGCCGGCCTGCCGCGCGCGGTTGGCCGCGATCAGCCGCCGCTCGGTCTCGTGCGCCGCCCACTCCAGCGTCGCCAGCGTCCCCGACAGTCCGCTCTCCACCGCCAGTACGCCGCGCCGCCCCGTCAGGCAGCCGAACTCGCCGGTGCCGCTGCCGTCGACGACCAGCACATCGCCGTGCCGCAGCGCCTGGAGCGCGATCGAGCGGAGCAGCGTCGTGGCGCCGGTGCCCGGCTGCCCCAGGGCCAGCAGATGCGGCTCGGTGGACCGCCGGCCGGTGCGCCACACCACCGGCGGCGCATCCCCGGCCTCCGCCCCGCGGACCACCGGCAGCGTGCGCTGGACGGAGTCGGGGTCGGTGAACCCGAGCACCGTCTCGCCCGGGGCGGTCACGAAGTACTGTGCCGCGATATCGGTCGGCAGCGCGCCGAGCACCGTCATCAACAGCTCGTTGGCCGCCTCGTCCCACGCGAAGTGGTACTCCCGGCCGCGGCCGGACTTGGCGTGCAGCACCTGCTCGACGCGCAGCCGGGCCTCGTCCTCGCCGTCGGTGAAGTACGCCGGGTACGTCAGCCGCAGCTGCTCCAGCCGCCCGTCGTCGTCGAAGGCGTACTCGGTGAACGCCCCCTCCCAGTCGCCGTCATGGGCATAGAGGGGGCTGGGGTCCCCCTCGACGGAGAGGTACGGCACCAGGGCCTCGTACAGCGCCTGCAACCGGCCGGTCTCCGCCTCGCTCGGGCCGGTCTCCTCCTCCGGCGGCTGCTCCCGCCCCGCCCAGGCCGACACCGCCATCACCGCGATCAGCGCGAGCAGCGGACCGTACGGCACCAGCGCCACGATGAGCCCCCCGGCGGCGACCAGGAAGCACAGCGGCCCGCGCTGCTCCTTGGGCGTCGCAGCCCAGCGCTCGCGCCCGGCGACCGTCAGCCGGCGCAGGCCGCGGCTGATGGTGATCAGCGGATGCAGCACATCGAAGGCGCCGTCGGCGGCGCTGCGGGCCAGATCGCGACCGCGGGCGAGCGGTGCACGGCCGGAAAAGGCACTGCCGGTCAGGATGCGGGGCAGGGGGCGACGGGCCACAGCTGTCTCCTGTTGCTCGTACGGTCGGCGGGCCGGCTGCGCGTGGGCGGCGAGCCGGGGAGCGCCGCGCGCGAAGCCGCCCGGGCGGATGGGACGAGCCCGTGCGGGCGGTGCTCGCGGCGCCGCGCTGCTGGCGGTCGGGCTGCGCCCGCTAGAGCTTGATCCCGCCGAGGAGGCTGGCCAGGCTCGCCCCACCGGCCTTGATGCTGGGCGCGATGGCGGAGCCCGCCAGGTAGAACCCGAAGAGTGCACAGACCAGCGCGTGGGACAACTTGAGGCCGTCTTTGCGGAAGAAGAGGAAGACGATGACGCCGAGCAGGACGACGCCGGAGATGGACAGAATCATGGGGTTCTCTCCTGGGTGTGGGGACGGTCACCGTGAGTTCTTCCAGCCTCACAGCTAGTGCCAAGCCATTAAAAGCTGCAAATGGCTGATTTATCGTGGAAACCGCCCAAACGGGCCAGCTCGGCCGGACCCCGCCCTCGGGGGTACGGCGCCGGTCCCCGCCCGTCCGCGTCCACCCGGCACAATCATGGCGTGTCGAAGTCCCAGAAGCCGCGGAATCCGCGCAGGTCACCCAAGCCGCAGCAGGCACCGGCCCGTCCGGCCGCCGTCACCCCCGACGCGCCCTGCCCCTGCGGGCGCGCCGCGTCGTACGGCGACTGCTGCGCCCCCTTCCATCAGGGCCGCGCCGCCGCCCCGACCGCGGAGCGGCTGATGCGCTCCCGCTACAGCGCCTTCGCCGTCGGCGACACCGGATACCTGCTGCGCAGCTGGCACCCCGCGACCCGCCCCGGCAGCCTCGAACTGGACGCGGCGCAGCGCTGGACCGGCCTGGACATCCTCGGCACCTCCGGCGGCAGCGCCTTCCACGACGAGGGCACGGTGGAGTTCCGCGCGCACTACACACGGCGCGGGCGGTCCGGCAGCCAGTACGAACACAGCCGCTTCGTCCGCGAGAACGGCCGGTGGGTCTACGTGGACGCCCTGCCCGAGGCGCCCTAGTTGTGTTGTCCCGGCACGTTGGTGACAGGCGACATGCACCGTCCGGGTGCTTGA
>NZ_BMRP01000002.1:481767-509741 GCF_014648695.1 Streptomyces albospinus | reverse complement strand
GATGGCCACGCGCTCGAACCGGCGGAAGGAGCCGGTGAAGGCGGAGGCGATGATGATCATGGCGGCCAGGATCACCGCGCCGGCCTTGGGCAGCCCCAGGTAGCCGGCGGCGAGCGTGATCCCGATGAACTCCGTGACGATGGTCAGGGCGTTGAGCAGGAACAGGTCGATGACGGAGAACGCGCCCCAGAACTTCCCGAACCGCTCCAGGATCAGCCGGGCGTGGCCGACGCCGGTGACGGCGCCGAGGCGCAGCACCATCTCCTGGTTGACGTACAGGACGGGCACCAGTAGGAGCAGGGTCCACAGCAGGCTGGTGCCGTAGTTCTGCCCGGCCTGCCCGTAGGTGGAGAACGCACCGGCGTCGTTGTCGCCGACCATCACGATCAGGCCGGGCCCGACGATCGCCAGCAGGGTCTTGAGCTTCGCTGACAGGCCGGTGCGGGGCGCGGTGTCGTCGAGCTTGATGGTGCCCAGCGCGCCGCGGATGTCGCCCACGTGCGCATCATCGAGAACGGCGGTGTGCGGTGCGGTGGCCGCGGCGCTGCCGTTGAGCGTGGTGTTGGTCATGACGTACCTCCCAAGCCCCCCCCGGAGGGAGAGGTATTGGGGGCACGCAGCAGTCATCCTCCCTGCGCGGGAGCGCAGCACGGCGACCCGTGATGGCACGTGGCCATACGGGGGCGTGACACGGCGGGAAGGCCGCGCAGGGAAGGTGGTTACCGCGTGCCGGAAGAATGCGAGGACAAGCGGGGAAGGGGCCGATGACGGCCCTGACTACTGCAACTGCAATCCATGTCTCTCGCCTCCTTCCGGCCGGGACGCGAACGGTGCGCGTCAGCAACGACTCGGCAAGGAGCAGGCCGGACCGGAATCCCCGCCGACTCACCCCAACTCGTCAGAGCTTTGGCACTCCACGGCGTAATCCCCGTGCCGGGGAAGCCACTTGGGGTCACCCCTTAGGTCGGGGAGACCTGTCCTGATCCGGAGCGTCTCTCGACGGGTGGGATCAGTGGCCTGTGTCCGTGAAGACGCCTCACCGAACGAGGTGCCTCTTCAAACCTCGAAGAGTCTAGCCCCGCACAGGGACCCCGATCCGCCTTCTTGGCAGAGACTTAACCCGGCGGGTGACGGACGCCACACGGTGGGTGCGCGGGGGCCGCGGCCCGGTCCCGTCGCCCCGGGGGGCTGCGGAGTGGCACACGGGCCGGCCGGGAGGCGGGACAATGGCACCCTGGCCGTAAGGCCGCCGAGCGGCGCGAGCCGGAAGCGGATCAGAGTGGGTGCGGAGCGGGAATCATGCGGTTGACGGTGTTCTGGCAGCGGATGGCGGACCACTTCGGCGCGGCGTACGCCGACTCGTTCGCGCGCGATCACGTGATGTCCGAGCTCGGCGGCCGTACCGTCCATGAGGCGCTGGACGCGGGCTGGAGCGCCAAAGAGGTGTGGCGGGCGGTCTGCGGCGCGATGGATGTGCCGTACGACAAGCAGTGAGCGACGGCCCTGCGCGGCCGGCCGCCGGTGGCGGATCCTGATCGCGTGCACCGTCTGCCCCTGGTGCGCGCCGTCGGCGTGCGGCTTCGCCGCGATGGCGAGGAAGAAGGGGAAGCAGAGGAAGAAGGGGAGCGCAGGGACCGCGCGGAAGGCGGCGGCTGGCGGCTGCTGGCGGCGGCCGGTGTCCTGCGCGGCGCCCGAGGAGACCTCCTCGCGATTCCCTGACGCAGGGCGGCCTGTGTGGTGTCGTGGTGCGCTTGACACCAAAATCGAACATCCATTCTTATGGGGATCCGGCCATGGATCCCGGGCCCGTCCCGGGGTGGTTCCCGGGTGTTTCGCGGGGTTGTCCACAGGCCGGAGCCGGGTCCGGGCGCATTGTCAGTGGCAGGCGTTAGCGTCATGGACGTGAAGCGATCGACTCAAGCAAACCGGGTGGAACCCATGGCAGGCACTGACCGCGAGAAGGCGCTGGACGCCGCGCTCGCACAGATTGAACGGCAATTCGGCAAGGGCGCCGTGATGCGCATGGGGGAGCGGCCCAACGAACCCATCGAGGTCATCCCCACCGGATCGACCGCCCTCGACGTCGCGCTCGGTGTCGGCGGCATCCCGCGCGGCCGGGTCGTCGAGGTCTACGGCCCGGAGTCCTCCGGTAAGACGACCCTGACCCTGCACGCCGTGGCGAACGCCCAGAAGGCCGGCGGCTCCGTCGCGTTCATCGACGCCGAGCACGCCCTCGACCCGGAGTACGCCAGGAAGCTCGGTGTGGACACCGACGCCCTGATCCTCTCCCAGCCGGACAACGGCGAGCAGGCCCTGGAGATCACGGACATGCTGGTCCGCTCCGGTGCGCTCGACCTGATCGTGATCGACTCCGTCGCCGCCCTGGTGCCGCGGGCCGAGATCGAGGGCGAGATGGGCGACTCGCACGTCGGCCTCCAGGCCCGGCTGATGAGCCAGGCACTGCGCAAGATCACCAGCGCGCTCAACCAGTCCAAGACCACCGCCATCTTCATCAACCAGCTCCGCGAGAAGATCGGCGTGATGTTCGGCTCTCCGGAGACCACGACCGGTGGCCGCGCGCTGAAGTTCTACGCCTCGGTCCGGATCGACATCCGCCGGATCGAGACCCTGAAGGACGGCACCGAGGCGGTCGGCAACCGCACCCGCTGCAAGGTCGTCAAGAACAAGGTCGCCCCGCCCTTCAAGCAGGCCGAGTTCGACATCCTCTACGGCCAGGGCATCAGCCGCGAGGGCGGTCTGATCGACATGGGCGTCGAGCACGGCTTCATCCGCAAGTCCGGCGCCTGGTACACCTACGAGGGCGACCAGCTCGGCCAGGGCAAGGAGAACGCCCGCAACTTCCTCAAGGACAACCCGGATCTCGCCAACGAGATCGAGAAGAAGATCAAGGAGAAGCTGGGCATCGGCGTGAAGCCGGAAGACCCGGCGGCGGAGCCCGGCGCGGACGCGGCGGGGGCGGCGGAGGCGCCGGCCAAGGCCGCTCCGGCGACGGCCGCCAAGACCGCCAAGGGCGCCAAGGCCGCGGCGGCCAAGAGCTAGCCCGCGATGACACGGCGAACGGACTGGCCGAGCAGCGAGGACGACTTCCGCAGCGCTGTCGGCGACGCCGAGAACCGTAGCGGCCGGGCGGGCCGCGCCGCGCGCAGGCACGGGGCCGCCCATGAGGCCGGTGCCGCCCGCGAGGACGGCGCGGCCGGAAGGGACGGCGGTGGTTCCCTCTCGTCGAGGGCCGAGTCGGGACCGCCGCGTACGCCCGAGGAGCAGGCGCGGGCGATCTGCCTGCGCCTGCTCACCGGGAGCCCGCGCACCCGAAAGCAGCTCGCGGACGCGCTGCGGGAGCGGGGCATCCCCGAGGAGGCCGCGGAGGAGGTGCTGTCCCGCTTCGAGGAGGTCGGGCTGATCGACGATGCGGCGTTCGCCGGCGCCTGGGTGGAGTCCCGCCACCACGGCCGCGGCCTGGCCCGCCGCGCGCTGGCCCGCGAGCTGCGCACCAAGGGCGTGGACTCCGCCGTGATCGATGAGGCCGTCGGCCGCCTCGATCCGGACCAGGAGGAGTCCACCGCCCGCGAGTTGGTGGACCGGAAGCTGCGGGCCACCCGCGGTCTGGACCGCGAGAAGCGGCTGCGCCGGCTGGCCGGCATGCTGGCCCGCAAGGGCTATCCCGAGGGCCTCGCCCTCCGCGTCGTACGCCAGGCGCTGGAGGAGGAGGGCGAGGACCCCGAGCTGCTGGAGCAGCACCTACCGGAGGGATGAAGGGCCGCCACGGCGGCGGACGACGGACCCATCCGTCACCTCTCCACCGGCAGGCCCGCCCCTCGCCACGCCTGGAAGCCGCCGACCAGATCGGTCGCGCGGTGCAGGCCCAGCTGGTGCAGGGAGACCGCGGCGAGGCTGGAGGCATAGCCCTCGTTGCAGATCACCACGACCGGCAGATCGTGACGGTTCGCCTCGGGGGCACGGTGCTCGCCCGTCGGGTCGAGCCGCCATTCCAGCTCGTTGCGCTCGACGATCAGCGCACCGGGAATGGTGCCGTCCCGCTCCCGCAGCTGCGCATAGCGGATGTCCACCAGCAGCCCGCCGGCGTCCCGGAGCGCGGCGGCCTCGTGGGGACCCACCCGGGTCAGCATCTGCCGTGCCCGTGCCAGCAGTTCGTCGACCGCACTCATGCCGATCCCTCGCTCCGCTCGGCCCCGCATGCGCGGCGCGCGCACCCTTCGACGAAGCTCCGCCGGCCTTTGCCCGGGACCCCCGCGCCGCTCTCGACGAGTCTCCTCGCAGCCTTCGGCCGGGGGACGTCCGCGCCGCGTGCGCTCATCGCCACTCCTCCGGCCGTTCGACCTCCTCCAGGCGCAGTACCGGTCCGGTCCGGCTGTAGCGGCGCATCAGCGGCAGCGGCGGGTAGTAGGCGTGCACGGACACCGCGTGGGTGTCCGCGGAGGTGTTGAGCACCTGGTGCACATGGTGCGGGCCGAACGCCCGCCCGCGGCCGTCGTGGAGCGTGTGCTGCCGGTCGACGCCGTCGGCGAGTTCCAGCGTTTTCCAGCCGTCGGTGGGGAGTTGGACGGCGAGCGACTGTTCCGTCAGCTCACCGGCCGCCGTCGCGAACGCACCCCGGGAGCCGCCGTGGTCGTGCCAGCCGGTGCCGGTCCCGGGCGGCCAGCCGATCAGCCATGCCTCGCTGCCGCCCGGTCCGTCCAGCCGGATCCAGGTACGGCCTTCGGGGTCGAGCGGCAGCGAGGTGACGAGCGCGGTGTCGGCGGCGGTGCGGCGGGCGAAGTCGAGAAGTTCGGAGGCGCTGGGGCCGCTGGGGCCGCTGCCGTGGGAGGCGGCACGCGGATGCGCAGGGGTCTGTACGTCGGGCACGGGAAACCGTCCTGAGTGATCGCGAAGAGGCACGACCGGTCGGAGGCGAACGGCCGCGCGGGAAGGGATTTCCGGAGAACTGCGGATCAACAGGACGGACGACACATGCAGCCCGCATAGCGGACCAGGTCGAGATGGACCCTCCGCCAGAACCGCGAGCTGTGATCAGTCACTCTCGGAGTGAAGCACGGCGCTTCCCGGAGGGTCAACAGGGGACGCGCCCGCGGCATCGCCGGAGGTGCCGCCCGTGGCACCCTCCGCCGTGCTCCCCGCACCGTCCCTCGGGGCACCGCCCGGTCCGTCCCCCTTGCCGGCTCCGCCGGTCTCCCCGGCCGCGCGCGCCTCGGTGGTCTTCCCCGTCTCCCGCCCGTACGCCCCGCCGCGGACCGCGTCGGCGCAGGCGGACAGCCCGCCCGGCCGGACCCCGGACAGCGCCGTGACCAGATGGCCGTCGGGCCGGACGACCAGCACGGTGTGCGCGGTGGCGCCCGGATACGCCTCGGTGACCAGGATCTCGGCGCGCATCGGCAGCGCGCCGACCGCGTTGGTCAGCCGCGGCATCAGCCCCGCCGACTGCCAGTGCCGCCGGTCCCAGACGCCGGTACCGGGCGCCACCAGCACCACCAGCAGCCCCTGCCCGAGGCGTTCGCGCAGCCGCACCACCGACCCGTCGGACGCGGTCACCACCACATCCGCGACCGGGCCCCCGGGAACGGTGTCGACGGCCGTCTCACCGGGCAGCCCGGCGGCCGGTGCCAGCGGCGTACGGGCGTACGTGGGCGCGGCGCCCAGCGGGCCGCGGCCCAGATGTCCGTCGGTCAGCAGGGTGCTGCGGCCCCGGGCCGCGCCCGGCAGAACGGTTCGCCAGCGGACCGCCCCGCCGTCCCGCAGCAGCGGCAGCGCCGAGTCCGCGGCCCGCAGCCGGGCCGCGACCGCGCCCCGGCGCTCGGCCTGGTAGCTGTCCAGCAGCGTCTCGGAGGCGCCGTGGTGCCAGGCCAGCCCCAGCTTCCAGGCGAGGTTCTCGGCGTCCCGCAACCCCTCGTCCAGGCCCTGGGTGCCGAGCGCGCCCAGCAGATGGGCGGCGTCCCCGGCGAGGAAGGCGCGGCCCTGCCGCCAGGTCCGCGCCAGCCGGTGGTGGACGGTGTGCACGCCGGTGTCGAGGAGTTCGTACGGCGGGACGAGCCTGCCCTGCCCGCCGGCGCCGTCGTCGCCGGACTCCGCCGCCGAGTCCGCCGTCCAGCCGGCCAGCGAGTCGCGGATCCGCGCCACCAGGGCGTCCGGGGTGACCAGTTCGCGTCCCGGCGGCAGCAGCCAGTCCAGCCGCCAGACGCCACCGGCCAGCGGGCGGGCGGAGACCTCGGCGACCGGGCCGCCGCCGTGCCGGGCCGGTGAGCGGTGCAGCAGGGCCTCGCCAGGCCAGGGGAGTTCGGTGCGCAGCGCGGCCACCGCGTACCGTTCGACGGCCGTCCGGCCCGGGAAGCGGATGTCCAGCAGCTTGCGGACGGTGGACCGCGGGCCGTCGCAGCCGACCAGGTAACTCCCGCGCCATGACGTCCCGTCGGGGCCGCGGGTGTGCGCCGTGACGCCCTGCTCGTCCTGCTCGATGCCGGCGAGCCGGCTGCCGGTGGCGACCTCGGCGAGCTGCTCACCGGCCAGTGCGGCGCGCAGCGCGCGGGTCAGCGCGTGCTGGGGGAGGTGGATCGGGGACGCCGCGGTGGCCGGGCCCGCGGCACCGGATGCGTCGGGGGCGCCGGGCGGGGTGAAGGCGACGCGTTCCAGCAGCCGGCGGCGGCGCACGGTGCGCCAGGCCGACCAGCGGGTGCCGGCGCTCTCCAGGGTGGCGGCGCAGCCGAGCCGGCCGACGAACGCCGCGGTGTCCGGGCGCAGCACGGCGGTGCGGGCGGGCCGGGTGTCCTCCTGGCCCTCGGTCTCGTCGAGGACCACGACCGGGACGCCGAGCCGGGTGAGCGCGAGCGCGAGGGACAGGCCGACCGGGCCGGCCCCGACGACGATCACCGGGTCCACGGCGCGGCTCCCTCGGTCCGGCGGTACGTACGGGACGTGCGGGAACTGGCAGTTGGAGCCCGGTGCGTGATCACACAGCGTATGCAACCCATTGCGACCGCTCGCGTCAAGTGACGGAGGCGGTGGCGCCGTTGCCACCGCCTCCGGGCGGTCCGGTATCAGCCGGGGAGTGGCCGACCGTCCCGTCAGCCCTTGGTGCCCGCCGCGCCGTCCGGAGCCGCGCCGGCGGCCTCCATCGCGTCGGTGGCGGTGACCGGTTCGGCGGCTTCGGCCATGCCGATGCCCGTCTTGGCGCGACGGCCGCGCCGCTCGATCCAGTTGGCGAGCGCGGACAGGGCCAGGCACATCGCGACGTAGATGCTGCCGACGACGATGATCACCGGGATGTAGGTGTCGTTCCCGTTGACGATGATGTTGCCGCTCATCAAGCGGGCCTTATAGAGCAGTTCCTCGTAGGTGATGATGTAGCCGAGGGAGGTGTCCTTCAGGGTCACGACCAGCTGGCTGATGATGGTCGGCAGCATCGCCCGGACGGCCTGCGGTATCAGCACCGTCGTCATGACCTGCGTCTTGCTCATGCCCAGCGCGTACGCGGCCTCCTTCTGGCCCTTGGGCACGGAGTTGATGCCGGCCCGCAGCACCTCGGCCTGGACCGAGCCGTTGTAGACCATCAGCCCGACGACCAGTGCCCAGAACTGCGGCTGGCTGCCGGTGAGGCCGAGGCTGTCGCGGTTGCTGAGCAGGATCACCCACAGCGCGTAGATGGTGATCAACAGCGGGACGGCCCGGAAGAGTTCGACGAACCCGGTCGCGAACCAGCGGATCGGCTTGCGGTCCGACAGCCGCGCCACCGCGAGCAGCGCGCCGAGGGCGAGCGACAGCACCGCGGCCACCGCGAAGACCTGAAGTGTCGTCAGGACGCCGTCGCGGATGCTGGTGCGCACGCCGGCGTAGTTGAAGATGTTCCACACTTCGGGCTGGAGCTGCCCCTTGGCGCTCAGCCGCAGCACGACGAAGGCGATCAGCCCGAGCACCGCCAAGGTGCCCAGGACGGCGTAGACGCGGTTGCGCGCCTTCGCCTTCGGCCCCGGAACGTCGTAGAGAACGCTGGCCCCGCTCATGCCCATACCTCGCTTCGTTCCGCCCCGCCTGCGCGTGGCACCTGCGTCGTGCCGTTCCTCCCCCAGCCGTTGGCCGGGGGGACCCCCATGCTGCGACCACTCATCGGGCCACCCCCAACCGGCGCTCCAGCAGCCGGAAGAGGCCGCTGATGGCGAAGGTGATGACGAGGTAGGCGAGCGCGATCCAGAGGAAGATCCAGGCGATCGGGTAGCCCCTGTCGTTCAGCAGCTTGGAGACGTTGAACAGCTCGGTGACGCTGAACGCGCCGGCGATCGCCGAGTTCTTCGTCAGTGCGATGAAGATGCTGCTCAGCGGGGGGATGACGGTACGCGTCGCCTGCGGCAGCACGATCAGCCGCAGGGTCTGGGAGAAGGTCATCCCGAGGCTGCGGGCGGCCTCCGCCTGCCCCAGCGGCACGGTGCTGATGCCGGACCGGACCGCCTCGCACACGAACGAGGAGGTGTAGAAGCCGAGCGCCAGGGTGGCGAGCACGTACGGGCTCGCGCCCTGGAAGAGGATCTGCGGTACGACGAAGAACGCGACCAGGAAGAGCAGCGTCAGCGGCGTGTTGCGCAGCACCGTGACCCAGGCCGTTCCGAAGGCGCGCAGCGGCGGTATCGGAGAGACCCGGAAACCGGCTATGAGCACGCCGAGCACCAGGGCGAGCAGCGCGCTGGAGGCGGTGATCGCCAGGGTTCCGAGGAACCCGTCCCGGAACTCGGGCAGATAATCGAGGAGTACGTTCATGGGGTCTCCGCGGTAGCGGTCGGGCCGGCGACGGGGAAGAGGGGCGGCTCAGAGCGAGAAGGAGCGCGCGGGCTCAGGAGGGGGCGCGGGAGACACCGCGCCCCGTACACCCGCCGCGGCGGGCGTACGGGGCGGCGCGGTCCGGTGTGCGGCGGGCGGCCTCAGTACCGCGGCAGCGGGGTCTCCGGCGCGACGTAGGCGGAGCCGGACTTGCCGAGCGTGCCCTCGTACGCCTTCTGGTAGTCACCGTTCTTGATGTGGTTCTCCAGCGCGCTGGTGATCGCGTCGCGCAGGGCCTTGTCGTCCTTGTTCAGGCCGACGCCGTAGGGCTCCTTGGTGAAGGGGTGGCCGACGACCTTGAGCTTCTCGGGGCGCTGGGCGGCGTAGCCCTTGAGGATCGCGTCGTCGGTGGTGACCGCGTCGACCGAGCCGTCCAGGAGGGACTTCACGCAGTCCGAGTACTTGGACTGCTCGACCGTCTGCGCGCCGTACTTGGGCTTCTTGATCTCCTGGAGCGGGGTGGACCCCACGATCGAGCAGACCTTCTTGCCCTGGAGGGAGTCCGGGCCGGTGATGGCCTTGTCGTCCTTGCGCACCAGGAGGTCGGCGCCGGCGGTGTAGTACGGGCCCGCGAAGCTGACCTGCTTCTTGCGCTCGTCGTTGATGGTGTACGTACCGACGTAGTAATCGACCTGGCCCTTGGAGATGGTGGTCTCACGGACGTTGGAGTCGATGGTGTTGAACTTTATCTGCTTCTCGGAGAAGCCCAGGTCGGCGGCGACCATCTTGGCGATCTCGATGTCGAAGCCGGAGTACTTGCCGGTGGCCGGGTCCTTGAAGCCGAGGAACGGCTGGTCGGCCTTGACGCCGATGGTGATCTGACCGGCCTTCTGCGCCTTCTTGAGCGTCGCGGAGTCGACCTTCACATCCTTGGCGACCGTGTAGGTGCCGCTGTAGACATCGCCGCCGGCCGGCTTGTCGCCCGCCGTACCCGACTGGCCTCCGCAGGCGGTCGCCGTCGCCGCCAGCGCGAGCACCACCGCACCCGCCGCAGCCGTCTTACGCATCCTCATGGTGAACATCCTTAGGTTCAACAGGTGTTGGCATTCATGGTGGCCCAACCGCGGCCTCAGTGGTGGAGGATCTTCGACAGGAAGTCCTTCGCCCGGTCACTGCGCGGGTTGGTGAAGAACTGGTTCGGCTCGGCCTCTTCGATGATCCTGCCGTCCGCCATGAAGACCACCCGGTTCGCCGCGGAGCGCGCGAACCCCATCTCGTGGGTGACCACGACCATCGTCATTCCGTCCCGGGCGAGTTGCTGCATGACGTCCAGCACCTCGTTGATCATCTCCGGGTCCAGTGCCGAGGTCGGCTCGTCGAAGAGCATCACCTTCGGGTCCATCGCCAGGGCGCGGGCGATCGCCACACGCTGCTGCTGGCCACCGGAAAGCTGTGCGGGGTACTTGTCCGCCTGGGTGCCGACGCCGACCCGGTCGAGCAGCGTACGGGCCTTCTCCTCCGCCGCGGCCTTGTCCGTTTTGCGGACCTTGGTCTGGCCCAGCATCACGTTCTCCAGCACCGTCTTGTGTGCGAAGAGGTTGAAGGACTGGAAGACCATGCCCACGTCGGCGCGCAGCCGGGCCAGTTCGCGGCCCTCCTGTGGCAGCGGCTTGCCGTCGATGGTGATGCTGCCGCTGTCTATGGTCTCCAGGCGGTTGATCGTGCGGCACAGCGTGGACTTGCCGGACCCCGAGGGCCCGATCACCACGACCACTTCACCGCGCCGGATCGTCAGGTCGATGTCCTGGAGCACGTGCAGCGCGCCGAAGTGCTTGTTCACGTTGTCCAGCACGACCAACTGGTCCCCCGCGGGCGCGGGACCCTCGGCGTTCTTGGTCACCGATACTTCGCTCATCGGCGTACAGCTCCGTCCTCCTCGGTTGGGAGGACCCTAATGACGCCCCGCGACCAGCGTCATTACATCTGAGGGAGAATTGAGCATAACGATCCGGCTTCAAACGGACACACCGTGTGAAGGCGGCGCCGCTGTGGTGTGGGGTGGGGTAACGCACCGTAGGCCCCGGCGGCGTACCGGCTGGGTAACGGATGGCGGCCCGGAGGTGGCGTCCTCTTGACGGGTGGGGCGGCTATCCCCGTAGATGCCCTGTGGCCCGTACGCACACACCGAAGGAGGGGGCCGGATGAGACTGCTGCTCGTCGAGGACGACGACCATGTCGCCGCTGCCCTGTCCGCGGTGCTGGCCCGGCACGGCCTGTCCGTCGTGCACGCCCGCAACGGCGAGGAGGCCCTCCAGGCCCTGCTGCCCGACGACGGCGAGCCGTTCGCGGTGGTGCTGCTCGACCTCGGGCTGCCCGACCAGGACGGCTTCGAGGTGTGCGGCCGGATCCGCAGGATCTGCACGACCCCGGTCATCATGGTCACCGCGCGCTCCGACGTGCGCTCCCGTATACACGGCCTGAATCTCGGCGCCGACGACTATGTCGTCAAGCCCTACGACACCGGCGAACTGCTCGCCCGTATCCACGCGGTGAGCCGGCGCACCACCCCGGCTCCAGGCGGCGAGCCCGCCGAGGAGGCCGCTCTGGTGGAGCCGCTGCGGCTCGGCCCGGTCACCGTCGAACTCCCCACCCGCCAGGTGTCCGTGGACGGCACCGCGGTCCCGCTCACCCGCAAGGAGTTCGATCTGCTCGCCCTGCTCGCCCAGCGCCCCGGGGTGGTCTTCCGCCGGGAGCAGATCATCAGCGAGGTGTGGCGGACGAGCTGGGAGGGCACCGGTCGGACCCTGGAGGTGCACATCGCCTCGCTCCGCGCCAAACTGCGGATGCCGGCGCTGATCGAGACGGTCCGCGGCGTCGGCTACCGCCTCGTGGTCCCGGCCGCCGGCGCCGCCCCGGCCACCCGGCCGCCGGCCCGCTGACGGCCGCCGGTCCCCGTGCGCACCCGACTCCTCCCGCTCCTCATCGTCCTGATGGCCGGTGTGCTGCTGGCGCTCGGCATCCCGCTGGGAGTGATCACCGCCGGGGTGGAGCAGCAGAAGGTGGTCGTCGACCGGATCGACGACGCCGCGCGGTTCGCGTCCCTCGCCCAGTTCGTCACCGCCCGCCCCACCGCCGCGTCCAGCGCCAAGACCCCCGAGGAGGACGAGCGGCTGGCCACCCTGCGGGCCGAACTCACCCGCTACTACGGCCTCTACGGCATACGGGCCGGCGTCTTCTATCGCGACCGCACCCCCATGGCCGCCGCCCCCGGGGACCTGCCGGTGCCCTCGGACGGCGAGGGCGCCCAGGCGTTCAGCGAGGCGCTGGCCGGCCGCCGCAGCCATGACCCGCACCAGGTCTGGCCCTGGGACGACACCGGCCGGATCCCGGTCGCCTCGCCGGTCATCCGGGACGGCGACGTGGTCGCCGTCGTCGTCACCGACTCGCCCACGGGGCAGATGCGTTCGCGGATCCTGCACGGCTGGCTGCTGATCGCGGCCGGGGAGGCGGCGGCCATGCTCGTCGCGGTCGGCGCGGCCTTCCGGCTCACCGGCTGGGTGCTGCGGCCGGTACGCGTCCTGGACACGGCCAGCCACGACATCGCCACCGGCCGGATGAACGCCCGGGTCGCCGCCACCGCCGGACCGCCCGAACTGCGCCGGCTGGCCCGCTCGTTCAACGAGATGGCCGACCATGTCGAGGAGGTCCTGGAACAGCAGCGCGCCTTCGTCGCCGACGCCTCCCACCAGCTGCGCAACCCGCTCGCCGCGCTGCTGCTGCGGATCGAGCTGCTGGCCCTCGAACTCCCCGAAGGCAACGAGGAGATCGCCTCGGTCCGCACGGAGGGCAAGCGGCTCGCCCGGGTCCTGGACGACCTCCTCGGCCTCGCGCTCGCCGAGCACACCGCCGCCGACCTCCAGCTCACCGACGTCGCGGCGCTGGTCGCCGAACGCGTCGGCTCCTGGCGCCCGTTGGCGGACGACAAGGGCGTCCGGCTCACCTACGAGGGCCACATCGCGGTCACCGGCTGGGCCGACCCGGTCGCCCTCTCCAGCGCGCTGGACGCGGTGGTCGACAACGCCCTGAAGTTCACCCCGGCCGGCGAGCCGGTCACGGTGGCCGTCGCCCCCGACGGCGCGCACGTGCGGATCACCGTCGCCGACCGCGGCCCCGGCCTCGCCGAGGACGAACTCGCCCGGATCGGCGACCGGTTCTGGCGCAGCAGCCGCCACCAGAACGTCTCCGGCTCCGGCCTCGGCCTGTCGATCACCCGCGCGCTGCTCGCCGCCGGCGGCGCCACCCTCTCCTACGCGCCGCATCCCCCGCACGGCCTGGAGGTCACCGTGAGCGTGCCGCGCAGCGCCCCGTGACCGGCCCGCCGCACCCCCGAGGGGCGGCGTACGCCTGTGCTATCGTGAACGGCGTTGCAGTTGTGGTACCCATGAACTTTGTGCGCGCCCGGAGGCTGGAAGCCCCGGGCGTTCCTTGTTTTCCGGCCTGGTTCCGGTGTGGGGCGATCATCTCGGCGACAAGGAGGCCGCACGGTGCGGCCTCCGGATTGCCCCATGAAGGAGAAAAACATGGCTTCCGGCACCGTCAAGTGGTTCAACTCGGAAAAGGGCTTCGGCTTCATCGAGCAGGACGGCGGCGGCCCCGACGTCTTCGCCCACTACTCGAACATCCAGTCCCAGGGCTTCCGCGAGCTCCTTGAGGGCCAGAAGGTCACCTTCGACGTGACCCAGGGCCCCAAGGGCCCGCAGGCGGAGAACATCGTCGCCGCCTGACGCCCCCGCGTCCCGTGGACAGGGCCCGCACCGGCCACTCCGGTGCGGGCCCCGTCCCGTTCCCGCGGGGCGGCACCCCTCCCGCGGCCACCTCTCTCCCTCCCTCTGAAGGGCCTGCCGTGACACCAGCGACCGCACCGCGACCGAGCGCCGACCCCGGGACGCCCGCCCCGGCGTCCACCCCTCCGCCGGCCGGCTCCTTCGACGAGCTGCCGCTGGCCGAGGCGCTCCGCACCGCGCTGCGCGAGCAGGGCGTCACCACACCGTTCCCCATCCAGGCGGCCACCCTTCCGGCCACCCTCGCCGGCCGCGACGTCCTCGGCCGCGGACGCACCGGCTCCGGCAAGACCCTCGCCTTCGGCCTCGCCCTGCTCAGCCGTACCGCGGGCAAGCGCGCCGAGAGCAAGCGCCCCCTGGCGCTGGTCCTGGTCCCCACCCGCGAACTGGCCGGCCAGGTCACCGACGCGCTCGCCCCGTACGCCGCGGCACTGCGGCTGCGCTGCGCCACCGTCGTCGGCGGCACCTCGATCAACCGGCAGACCGAGGCCCTGCGCAAGGGCGCCGAAGTGCTGGTCGCCACCCCGGGCCGGCTCGCGGATCTGCTCGACCGGCGCGCCTGCGCGCTCGACCGGGTCGCCATCACCGTCCTCGACGAGGCCGACCAGATGACCGACATGGGCTTCCTGCCGCAGGTCACCCGGCTGATGGAGAAGACCGACCCCAACGGCCAGCGGATGCTGTTCTCCGCCACCCTCGACCGCAATGTCGACAAACTGGTCCGCCGCTTCCTGACCGACCCGGTCACCCACTCCGTGGACCCCTCGGCCGCGACCGTGACCACCATGGACCACCACGTCCTGTACGTGGACGACGCCGACAAGCGCGCCACCGCCACCGAGATCGCCGCCCGCGACGGCCGGGTGATCATGTTCGTGGACACCAAGCGCGGCGCCGACCGCCTCACCAAGCACCTGCTCGCCCAGGGCGTCCGCGCCGCGGCGCTGCACGGCGGCAAGACCCAGCCGCAGCGCACCCGCACCCTGGAGCAGTTCCGCACCGGCCGCGCCACGGCGCTGATCGCCACGAACGTCGCGGCCCGCGGCATCCACATCGACGGCCTCGACCTCGTCGTCAACGTCGACCCGCCGACCGAGGCCAAGGACTACCTCCACCGCGGCGGCCGTACCGCGCGGGCCGGCGAGTCCGGCACCGTCGTCACCCTCGTCACGCCCGGCCAGCGCCGGGAGATGACCCGGCTGATGCGCCAGGCGAAGATCACCCCGGACACCGCCCGGGTCCGCCCCGGCGACGCCGAGCTGATCCGCGTCACCGGCGCGCGCACGCCCAGCGGCGAGCCCGTCGCGATCACCGCGCCGGCGCCGGAGCGGGCGGCCAGGCCGGGCGCCCCCGGCGGCGGCAGCGGCAGCGCTAACGGTGGCGGTGGCGGTGGAAGGCGCCGGCGCCCGCGCCGCGGCCGGCCGTCGGGACGCAGGCCGGTCACTGCTTGACCGACACGTAGTACTCCCGGGCCCCCGTGTGCAGCGGCAGCGGATCGGTGAACACCGCCGTCCGCAGATCCACGTTCTGCGCCGCGTGCACCTCGTGCCCGATCGCGTCCCGGCTGTTGATGACGGTCCGGGTGATGCCGAACGTCAGCGCGGCATTCTCCCGGTCCGTCGTCACCAGCAGGTTCGCGACCGCGATGGTCTTGACCGCCTCGCCGTCCTGCGCCTGCGGATACGCGTCGGCGGGCATCACCGCCGCCCGGTAGTAACGGGTCCGCTCGCCCTGTTCGTGCAGCCCCTCGCTCAGGTCCCCGAGCTGCACCAGCCGCACGGGGAACCGCTGTACCAGCCGCTGCACCGCCTGCGTCGGCAGTCCGCCCGACCAGAAGAACGCGTCCAGGTCGCCGTGCTCCAGCTGACCGGGCATCTGGTCGATGCCCACCCGCACCGGCACGATGTCCCTGTCGAAATCCAGGCCGGCCGCCTCCAGCAGCCGCCGGGTGATCAGCTGGACGCCCGAGCCGTCCGCCCCGACGCCCACCCGCAGCCCCCGCAGGTCCTTGGCCGACCGCACCGGGGAGTTCTTCGGCACCACGAGCTGCATGTAGTCGTCGTAGAGCCGCGCACAGGCCCGCAGCCGGTCCGCGCCCGGCTCGTGCCGGACCTGGTAGGCGGCCACCGCGTCCGCCGTCGCGATGGTGAACGCCGCCCGCCCGGAGACCAGTTGGCGCAGATTGTCGATCGAGCCCTCGCTCCGCGTCAGCCGCAGGTCCACCCCCGGCATGTCCCGCGCCAGATCCTGCTTCAGCAGCTCGCCGTAGCGCGCGTACACCCCCGTCGGCACCCCGGTGGCCAGCGTCACCCGACCGCTCGGCGCACGCTCACCGGCCGGCGGCAGCAGCCAGCACAGCACCAGCCCGAGCGCGGCCAGTGCCGCAGCCGCCGCCGTGAGTGCCCGGCGGCCGGGGCGCGGGAGTGCTGTGACCATGGGCGGGATCCTGCCAGCACGGGCCGCCCAGGGGGAGGGGCGGGGAGGTCACGTATCGGCCTCTGGACGCCGCCGGGCCGAACGCCGCCCGCCGCCCGGCTCCGCGCCCTCCCCGGAGGGCGCCGCGCCCGCCGCCCCCATCGCCGTCCGCAGGCACTCCAGCAGCGCCCTGGCCGCCGGCCCCGCCGGACCCTCCGCCCGCCAGGTCAGCGCGACCCGGCCGCGCGGGCACGGCGCACGGAATTCCAGCGTCCGCACCCCGGCCGCCTTCGCCGCATCGGGCGCCGGGACGACGGCCACGCCCAGCCCCCGGGCCGCCAGCCGGGTCAGCAGCTGCGGCGCCGCCGCCTCGAAGGCGATCCGCGGCCGGAACCCGGCATCGGTGCAGGCGCGCTCCAGCACCCCGCGGATACCGGTCCCGCGCGGCAGGCTGATCAGCGGGCGGTCGCGAAGCGCCGCCAGCGGGATGCACCCGCCCTCCGCGGACGCCAGGAGCGGATCGTCCGGCGCGACCGCCGCCACCAGCGGCTCGTCGACGACGACCTGCATCGACAGCCCCGCCGGCGGCGCCGCGTCCGCGACGCCCAGCAGCGCCACATCGAGCTCCCCGCACTGGAGCGCGGTGAGCATCCGCTCCGAGGTGTCCTCGGTCAGCGCGATGTCGACCTGCGGATGCGCGTCGTGGAAACCGGCCAGCAGCGTCACCACATCGCGGTCGGTGCCGACGTGCGCCCCCGACACCATCCCGAGGGCGACCTGGCCGCGCAGCAGCCCGGTGAACTCGTCCACGGTGTGCCGTACGCCGTCGACGGCGGCCAGCGCGGCCCGCGCGTACGGGAGCACGGCCGCACCCACCTCGGTCAGCGTCACCGAGCGGCCGGACCGGTCCAGCAGCGGCTGCCCCAGCTCCCGCTCCAGCTGCCGGATCTGGGCGCTCACCCCCGGCTGCGCCAGATGCAGACGGGCCGCGGCCCGGGTGAAGTTGGCCTCTTCCGCCACTGCGACGAAGTACTGGAGCTGGCGAAGTTCCATAACCGGCAATGCTAGCCACCAGAACACCAAACTCTTGGACTTATGGCACCCGCCGCCAAGATCCTGGAAGCCGGACAGCCGACGGGTGCGGCCGGGGACGGCCGCCCGGAAACGGGGGAGCGACCATGGACATCCGCGACGCCATCGCCGCCGAACGGCGCGACCTGGCCGACCTGCTGGACGGCCTGTCGCCCGAGCAGTGGGACGCACCCAGCCTCTGCACCGGCTGGCGGGTCCGCGACGTCGCGGCCCATATGTCGCTCGGCTTCCGTTACCGGCTCCCGGCACTGGCCGCCGAACTCCTCAAGGCCCGCGGCAGCCTGCACCGGATGACCGACCGCTGCGCCCGCAAGGACGCCGCCGCCCTCTCGCCGGTGCAACTCGCCGCCGCCCTGCGGGACAACGCGGACCACCCCTGGACCCCGCCGGTCGGCGGCTTCGAGGCGGCGCTGGGGCACGACGTCGTGCACGGCCTGGACATCAGCGTCCCGCTCGGCCTCGACCGCCGCGTCCCCGAGGACCGCATCCGCGTCCTGCTGGCCGGCATCACCCCCAAGTCCCTGAAGTTCTTCGGCGCCGACACCGACGGCGTCGCCCTGCACGCCGACGACCTCGACTGGTCCTTCGGCACCGGCACGCCCCTCCACGGCACCGCCCAGGACCTCCTCCTCGTCGCGTTCGGCCGCAAACTCCCCGCGGGCCGCCTCCGCGGCGCACCGCGGGACCGCTTCGCCGCCGCCTGAACGGACCCGGCCCGCGGCAGCCCCGGTCGCGCGCCGAAGGCCGCTCCGCAGCGGCCCGGGATCCGGCGTCCGGAGATGTCCCCGGCAGCGCCTACCCTTGAGGAATGACCAGCAGCAGCGACCGGAGCCAGGCAGTGGGCGTCAACAGAAGCTACGAGATCCGCACCTACGGGTGCCAGATGAACGTCCACGACTCCGAGCGGCTGTCCGGCCTGCTGGAAGAGGCCGGATACGTCCCCGCGCCCAAGGACGGCGACGGCGCCGACGTCGTGGTCTTCAACACCTGCGCGGTGCGCGAGAACGCCGACAACCGGCTCTACGGCAACCTCGGCCAGCTCGCCCCGAAGAAGACGGCGCGGCCCGGGATGCAGATCGCCGTCGGCGGCTGTCTGGCCCAGAAGGACCGCGACACCATCGTCAGGAAGGCCCCCTGGGTCGACGTGGTCTTCGGGACGCACAACATCGGCAAGCTGCCCGTCCTGCTGGAGCGCGCCCGCATCCAGGAGGAGGCGCAGGTGGAGATCGCCGAGTCCCTGGAGGCGTTCCCCTCGACCCTGCCGACCCGCCGCGAGAGCGCGTACGCCGCCTGGGTCTCCATCTCCGTGGGCTGCAACAACACCTGTACGTTCTGTATCGTCCCGGCGCTGCGCGGCAAGGAGAAGGACCGCCGGCCCGGCGACATCCTCGCCGAGGTGGAGGCGCTGGTCGCCGAGGGCGTCAGCGAGATCACCCTGCTCGGCCAGAACGTCAACGCCTACGGCTCGGACATCGGCGACCGCGAAGCCTTCAGCAAGCTGCTGCGCGCCTGCGGGAAGATCGAGGGCCTGGAGCGGGTCCGCTTCACCTCCCCGCACCCGCGCGACTTCACCGACGACGTGATCGCCGCCATGGCCGAGACACCGAACGTGATGCCGCAGCTCCACATGCCGTTGCAGTCCGGCTCCGACCGGGTCCTCAAGGCGATGCGCCGCTCGTACCGCCAGGAACGGTTCCTCAGCATCATCGAGAAGGTCCGCGCCGCGATGCCGGACGCGGCCATCTCCACCGACATCATCGTCGGCTTCCCCGGGGAGACCGAGGAGGACTTCGAACAGACCCTGCACACCGTGCGCGAGTCCCGCTTCGCGCAGGCGTTCACCTTCCAGTACTCCAAGCGCCCCGGCACCCCCGCGGCCGACATGGAGGGCCAGATCCCCAAGGCCGTCGTCCAGGAGCGCTACGAGCGCCTGGTCGCCCTCCAGGAGGAGATCTCCTGGGAGGAGAACAAGAAGCAGGTCGGCCGCACCCTGGAGGTCATGGTCGCCGAGGGCGAGGGCCGCAAGGACGGCGCCACCCACCGGCTCTCCGGCCGCGCGCCCGACAACCGCCTCGTCCACTTCAACCCCACCCTGCGGGAATCGGACGACCGGCCCGGCCCGGGCCCCGAGGCATCCGACGCCACCGGGCTCGCTCCGCGACCCGGCACTGCGTCCAACGGCACCGGGCTCGCTCCGCGACCCGGTGACATGATCACCGTCGAGGTGACCTATGCCGCTCCGCACCACCTTCTGGCCGAGGGCCCGGCCCTGAGCATCCGGCGCACCCGCGCGGGCGACGCCTGGGAGAAGCGCAATGCCGCCCCCGCGGAGAAGCCCAAGGGCGTCCTCCTCGGTCTGCCCACCATCGGCGCCCCGGCCCCGAGCCCGGCGCCCGCGGCCGGCTGCGGCTGCGACTGACCCGCGCGAACGGCCCGGACCCCGGGCGTTACGCTGCGTGGCATGCTCGTTGCCGCTGCCCTGTGCCCCTGCCCGCCGCTACTCGTCCCGGAGGTCGCCGCCGGCGCCGCCCCTGAGCTGGACGTGCTGCGGGCCGCCTGCCTGGACGCGGTCGGCGTACTCGCCGCAGCCCGCCCGGACCGCCTGGTCGTCCTCGGCCCCACCGACGAGGCGGGCCGGGGCGCCTACCCGCAAGGCGCCACCGGCACCTTCCGCGGCTTCGGGGTGGACCTCCACGTACGGCTCGGGGCCTTTGGACCGGCGCCCGAACGGGACCTCCCGCCGTCGCTGTCCGTCGGCGCCTGGCTGCTGTCCCGTACGGACTGGGCCGACGCGCCCGTCGAGGGGCTCGGGGTGACGGAGTCGCTCACCGGCGACCGCTGCCGGGCGCTGGGCCGGGAACTCGCCGCGTCCGCGCCCCGGTTGGCGCTGCTGGTGATGGGCGACGGCAGCGCCCGCCGGTCGCTCAAGGCGCCCGGCTACTTCGACGAGCGCGCCGCGGACTTCGACGCCGCGGCGGCCCGCGCCCTCGGAGCCGCCGACCTCGCGGCCCTGGCCGCCCTCGACGAAGAGCTCGCCGCGGACCTTCTGGTCTCCGGACGGTCCTGCTGGCAGGTCCTGGCGGGTGCCGCCGAGGGCGCCGGCCTGCGCGGCCAACTGCTGCGCGAGGAGGCCCCGTACGGCGTCGGCTACGTCGCGGCGGCCTGGACGTAATCCGCGGCACGGCGGCCCGCCGTACGCGTCCGCACCGCGCCGCGGCACCGAGGCAGCGCAACGGCCGCGAGGCTGCTTGCTCGCCCCGCGGCCGTTGCGACCCGCATCCGGCTGGCGTGCGCCTACTTGCGCGCGCCCTCGCTGTCCGCCGCCGCTCCCGCGGACTGCTGCCGCGGAATCCCGGCGCCCTCGGCCGCCTCGGCCGGCCGGGCCGGCTCCTCGGCCGCCGCGTCGCCGTCCGCCTCGCCGGACTCCTCCGGCGCCGCCTCGGCCGCGGCCTGCTCGGCACCCTCCGGCCCGGCCGCCGCGGCGTCTGCACCGGCCTCGGCCTGCGCCGCGTCCGCCTGCGCGCCGTCCTCCGGCTGCGCCTCCGACGCCGGCTGCGGCTCCGACTCCGCCGTCACCGCCGCTGCGGCACTCTCCTCCATCGCCGCCTCGGCCTTACGCCGACGGAACCGCGAAAACACGCCCATAACCGCTCCTACGCTCCTCATGTGGGCGAAATCCCTTCGTCGCCCGGAGCGTCCTCTTGCGCCGCCCGACGGGCGCCGGCAGCGCACCGGCGTTCGGGATCTCGCAACAGGCAACGACGCCATCCGTGCCCCGTCACGTCGCTCGTTCGAGATGGGTGCGTGAGGTTTGCGAGACTGACGGGGTGAACACCGTCGTCCCCACTCCTCGGGTCATCGCCGTCGTCGGCCCCACCGCGGCCGGAAAGTCCGATCTGGGCGTCGCGCTCGCCCGGCACCTGGGGGGCGAGGTGATCAACGCCGACTCGATGCAGCTCTACCGCGGCATGGACATCGGCACCGCCAAGCTCACGCCGGAGGAGCGGCAGGGCGTCCCGCACCACCTCCTCGACATCTGGGACGTCACCCGCGCGGCCAACGTCGCCGAGTACCAGCGGCTGGCCCGCGCCGAGATCGACCGGCTGCTCGCCGAGGGCCGCACCCCGGTCCTCGTGGGCGGCTCCGGCCTGTACGTGCGCGGCGCCCTCGACGCCCTGGAATTCCCCGGCACCGACCCCGCCGTCCGCGCCCGCCTGGAGGCCGAACTGGCCGAACTGGGCAGCGGCGCCCTGCACGCCCGGCTGGCCGCCGCCGACCCCGAGGCCGCCCGCGCGATCCTGGCCGGCAACGGCCGTCGCATCGTGCGCGCCCTGGAGGTCATCGAGATCACCGGCCGCCCCTTCACCGCCAACCTCCCCGGCCACGAATCGGTCTACGACACCGTGCAGATCGGCGTGGACGTCGAGCGCCCCGAACTCGACGAGCGGATCGCGCTCCGGGTGGACCGCATGTGGGAAGCAGGCCTGGTCGACGAGGTGCGCCGCCTGGAGTCCGCGGGGCTGCGCGAGGGCCTGACCGCGTCCCGGGCGCTCGGGTACCAGCAGGTGCTCGCCCAGCTCGCGGGGGAGTGCACCGAGCAGGAGGCGCGGGACGAGACGGTGCGCGCCACCAAGCGCTTCGCGCGCCGTCAGGACTCGTGGTTCCGCCGGGACCCGCGGGTCCACTGGCTCAGCGGCGCCGCCGACCGCCGGGCCGACCTCCCCGGGCTCGCGCTGGAGTTGCTCGAACGACCGGTCACAGCCTGATCACGTCATGGCATCGGGACGCCCCGGCCGTCATCCGGCCCCCTGAGGGCGTGTCATCATCGACCTTCGATCGAGGCGTGCAATCTGTAGTGGGGAGGGCGCGTGGCAATGGAGGCCGGCCCTCGCAACAAAGCCCAGCAACCGGACCGTCACGGCACCGAGGTGGCACCGCCGCCCCACGACGGCCCGGACACGCGCGACGGCATCCCCGAGTCCCATGACGGCCCCACGGTCGCCCTGGACGCCTCGGACGGCCCCGACGCCGACCACGACGCACCCCCCGAGGGCGGCGAGTCCTTCCGCGACCTGCGCCCGCCCCGCCGGCTGCGCCTGTGGCAGCTCGCCCCGATCGTCGGCCTCGCCGCCGTCGGGTCGCTGATGTTCGCCTTCCCGCTCGCCTTCGAGTTCGGCGGCGACGGCGGCGCGGTGATCGCCATGCTCGGCCTGCTGCTCTGCTGCTGCGCCGCCGGCTGGGGCATGATGGCCGCCCGCCGCGTCGGCTACACCTGGCCCGGCCTCCCGGCCCGCGGCTCCGGCCGCCGCGCCGGCTGGCGCGTGGTCCTCCTCTACGTCGCCGTCGTCGCCGTCCTCGCCGCCCTGGCCATCTGGCGCGTGGCCCGACTGCGCTGAGCCCCGGCCCGCCGCCTGTATTCCCCGCCGCCCACCCGCACCTCTTGATTTTGTTTTTCCCCGCCGCCCACCCCCCTTCGGGGGGTGGGCGGGTCTGGAGCAGCGCGGAGCGCGAGGCGCGGAACGCGCAGGGGGGAGGGGCCAGGGGCTCGTAGGGGGAGGGGGTGGGGAACAGCCACGCACGGGGGGAACGCATACGTAGGTAACGGGCACGCGAGCGGGCAACAGGCACGATAGGCAACGGGCACGCACGTGGGGAACGGGTGCGTACGCGGGCGCCCGTGTCCCACCCCGGGCCCGCCCGTGGGCGGCCTCGGCCCCGTGGCGCCGGGGCGGTGCGCGCCCCGTAGGATTCAAGGGTGACCAGCACGCAGCGCATCGCCTTCCTCAAGGGCCACGGCACCGAGAACGACTTTGTGATCGTCCCGGATCCGGACGGCCGGCTCGATCTGCCCGCGGCGGCCGTCGCCCGGATCTGCGACCGGCGGGCCGGTGTCGGCGGCGACGGGCTGCTGCGTGTCGTACGGTCCGCCGTCCACCCGGAGGCGCGGGCGCAGGCCGGCGAGGCCGAGTGGTTCATGGACTACCGCAACGGCGACGGCTCGATCGCGGAGATGTGCGGCAACGGTGTCCGGGTCTTCGCCCGGTACCTGCTCCACGCGGGGCTGATCGAGGCCGGCGACCTCGCGATCGCGACCCGCGCCGGGGTGCGCCGGGTCCATCTCGCCAAGAGCGGCGATGTCACCGTCGCCATGGGGCGGGCCGAACTGCCCGAGGAGAGCGTGGTGGTCACGCTCGACGGGCGCAGCTGGCCGGCCCGCAACGTCAACATGGGCAATCCGCACGCCGTCGCGTTCGTCGAGGACCTGGCGCACGCCGGTGACCTGTACACGGCGCCGCCGTTCAGCCCGGCCGCGGTGTATCCGGACGGTGTGAACGTCGAGTTCGTCGTCGACCGCGGCCCGCGCCATGTGGCGATGCGGGTGCACGAGCGCGGCTCCGGCGAGACCCGCTCGTGCGGCACCGGCGCCTGCGCGGTGGCGGTCGCCACCGCCCGCCGGGACGGCGTGGACCCGGCCGTGACCGGCACGCCCGTCACGTACACCGTCGATGTGCTCGGCGGCAGCCTGACGATCACCGAGCTGCCGGACGGCACGGTCGAGATGACCGGCCCGGCCGTGATCGTCGCCGAGGGCAGCTTCGAGCCGGAGTGGCTGACCGGCGCGCTCGGCGCCTGAGGGCCGGGGAGGCCGACCGTTCCGCCGACGGGCGGCGCTGCTCCGCGACGGGGACCGCTCGCTCGTCGACGCCGGTAGCACGTCGTGCCGGACGCGCCACGCCCGGCTGCCGGCGCCTCCGCCATCTGGCCCGCACGGTCCGCGTCCCGCTCCGCGATTCGCCTCCTCAGGGGAGAAACGGTTCTGGCCAGAAATTTCGCTCGAATGGGTGATCCGGTTCACGCTGAGCGAGAGCCGGACAGCGCTGCGTGATGGGCTCGGTAGCATCAAGCACCGGCCCAGGCGCCAGAACTGACGGCGTCCCACCGCCGGTCGACGCTGCCGGAGGTGCCCATGAGCGCAGAGGCCACGAACCCTGGTAACCCTGAAGCAGCGGGCCGCAAGCGCGGGCGCCCCCGGCCGGCGCTGCGGGGGCTGCGCCGTATCGGCCGCGCCGCGCTGCTCGGCCCGACTCCCCGCGACGGCCTTCCGGATGCCCTGGAGCATGTCGCCAAGGTGCACCGCCGCCACCACCCCGACGCCGACCTGGACATCCTCAGCAAGGCGTACCAGCTCGCCGAGTCCTCGCACCGCGGGCAGCTGCGCAAGAGCGGTGAGCCGTACATCACCCACCCGCTCGCGGTGACCCTGATCCTCGCCGAACTGGGCGCGGAGCCCACGACGTTGACCGCCTCCCTGCTCCACGACACCGTCGAGGACACGGAAGTGACGCTGGATCAGGTACGGGCCGAGTTCGGCGCGGAGGTCTGCTACCTGGTCGACGGCGTCACCAAACTGGAGAAGGTCGACTACGGTGCCGCGGCCGAGCCGGAGACGTTCCGCAAGATGCTGGTGGCGACCGGCAACGACGTGCGGGTGATGTCCATCAAGCTCGCCGACCGGCTGCACAACATGCGCACGCTCGGCGTGATGCGGCCCGAGAAGCAGGCCCGGATCGCCAAGGTGACCTGTGACGTCCTGATCCCGCTCGCCGAACGCCTCGGTGTCCAGGCGCTGAAGAGCGAGCTGGAGGACCTGGTCTTCGCGATCCTGCACCCGGAGGAGTACGCCACGACCCGGCGGCTGGTCCTGTCGTACGCCGGGCGGCCCGATCCGCTCGCCGCGATCGCCGGGCGGACCCGTACGATCCTGGCCGACGCCGGGATCGACGCCGAAGTCCTGGTCCGGCCACGGCACTTCGTCTCCGTGCACCGTGTCCTGCTGGCGCGCGGGCAGCTGACCGGCGCGGACCTGGGGCGGCTGCTGGTCCTGGTGGCGGAGGACGCCGACTGCTACGCCGTCCTCGGCGAGCTGCACACCTGCTTCACGCCGGTCGTCTCCGAGTTCAAGGACTTCATCGCCACGCCCAAGTTCAACCTCTACCAGTCGCTGCACACCGCCGTGCGCGGCGAGGGCGGCGAGATCGCCGAGACCCTGATCCGTACGCACCAGATGCACCGGGTGGCCGAGGCCGGGGTGATCGCGCTGGGCAATCCGTACGCACCCACGGACGGCGCGGACGCCCCTGAGGGCGAGCGGGCCGACCCCACCCGCCCCGGGTGGCTCGACCGGCTGCTGGAGTGGCAGCGCACCACCCCCGACCCGGACACCTTCTGGACCTCGCTGCGCGACGACCTCGCCCAGGACCGGGAGATCACCGTCTTCTGCACCGGCGCGCCGGCGGACGGGGCGCCGGACGGCTCCGCGCGCCCCGCCGGCGGCGCCATCGGCCTGCCGGCCGGTGCGAGCTGCGTGGACGCGGCGTACGCCCGGCACGGCGAGGCGGCGCACTGCTGCATCGGCGCCCGGGTCAACGGCCGGCTCGCCACGCTCGGCACCGTCCTGCACGACGGCGACAGCCTGCATCTGCTGATGGCCCCGGACTCCGCCGCCGGCCCCTCGCCCGAGTGGCTCGACCACGCCCGGACGCCCGCCGCCCGGCTCGCCATCTCCCGCTGGCTGGCCCGGCCACCGGGAGGTGGCGAGCCGCCCGCCACCCCCGCCGGCCATCGTGGCGAGCACCGCAAGGCCCCGGGGCACCGCCCCGCGGGACCGGACCGGGGTGCCGCCGCCTCCGGGCTCGCGGTGGCGGACCTGCCCGGGGCCGCGGTCCGACTGGCCGGCTGCTGCACCCCCGTGCCGCCGGACACCGTCACCGGATTCGCGGTCCGCGGCGGTACGGTCACCGTGCACCGCGCGCTGTGCCCCGCCGTGGCGCGGATGGCGGCGATGGGCCGGCAGCCGGTCGGGGTGCGCTGGCGGGGCGCCGTGAAGGGCGGCCACGGCTGCCGGGTGACCCTCCTGGCGGAGGCGTTCAGCCGGCCGCATCTGCTGGCCGACCTCACGGAGGCGATCGCCGCCCAGGGCGCCGCTGTGGTGTCGGCCGCCGTCGAGCCCCCGCACGAACAGCTGGTGAGGCATACGTACACGCTCCATCTGCCCAACGCCGCCGGGCTGCCCTCCCTGATGCGGGCGATGCGCCAAGTGCCCGGCGTGTTCGATGTGTTGCGGGCCGGCCGGCCCCGTCCCGCCGCGGCGCTGCGGCCCTGACGGGCCGCAGGGCAGATCCGGCAGACCGGCGCAAGCCGGACTCCCCTGCGCCGCTCGTTCGGGTGCCGTCCTGCCGCGTCGTCCACGGGGGAGCGGGCCGCGCTGATAGCGGTAGCCCATGTCGCTTCCCTTGCGCCGCCCGTCCGGCGGGTCCGACGGGCTCACCGCCCGCCCCGCCACCGACCACTCCGCGCCCGTACGGCGCCGCTTCCGTGCCGTACCCGGCCGGATCCCGCGCCGGGCCGCGGCTCTCGGCCTCGCGATCGCCGCCACGCTGGCCGCGGCCGAGCCGCCGCCCGTCGTCCCGCTGGGCATCGGCGACCGCCTCTTCCCGACGCTCGGCAACCCCGGCTACCACGTCACGTCCTACGACGTGTCCCTGGACTACTCCGGCCGCAACGACCGGCCGCTGGACGCGGTCACCGTGATCAACGCCCGCGCCACCGGCAACCTCGACCGGCTCAACCTCGACTTCGCGCGCGGCACCGTCCGCTCCGTGGAGATCGACGGGGCGCCTGCCCGGCACCAGCAGGCGGGCGAGGACCTGGTGCTCACCCCGGCCGGCCACATCTCCCCGGGGCAGAACCTGCGGATCGTCGTCCACCACACCAGCAATCCGGTCGGCGAGGGCAACGGCGGCTGGATCCGCACCAGGGACGGGCTGGCGATGGCCAATCAGGCCGACGCCGCGCACCGGGTCTTCCCCTGCAACGACCACCCCTCCGACAAGGCGTACTTCACCTTCCACATCACCGCGCCCCGCGGCCTGGTGGCGGTCGCCAACGGGCTGCCCGTGGGGCAGGCCACCCGCGGACCGCGCCGCACCTGGACGTACCGCACCGCCCACCCCATGGCCACCGAGCTGGCGCAGGTCTCCATCGGGCGGTCCGCCGTGCTGGAGCAGCACGGGCCGCACGGGCTGCCCATCCGCGATGTGGTCCCGGCCGGCCACCGGGCCCTGCTGGGGCGCTGGCTCGCCAAGACGCCGGGTCAGGTGGCCTGGATGGAGCGCAAGGTCGGACGCTTCCCGTTCGAGACCTACGGGGTGCTGATGGCGGACGCCAGCACCGGCTTCGAGCTGGAGACCCAGACCCTCTCGCTCTTCGAGGAGCGCCTGTTCACCACGGCCCAGCTGCCCGACTGGTACGTCGAGTCGGTGATGGTGCACGAGCTGTCCCACCAGTGGTTCGGCGACAGCGTCAGCCCCCGCCGGTGGTCCGACGTCTGGCTCAACGAGGCGCACGCCACCTGGTACGAGATGCTCTACGCCCAGGAGAAGGGCGACAGCCGCGCCTCTATGGAGGCGCGGATGCGCCACGCGTACGAGATGTCGGACGGCTGGCGCACCGACGGCGGCCCGCCCGCCCTGCCCAAGCTCCCCGACCACGGCCAGAAGATCAGCATCTTCCGGCCGGTGATCTATGACGGCAGCGCCCTGGTCCTCTACGCGCTGCGCCACAAGCTGGGAGCGGAGGGCTTCGAGCGCCTCGAACGGGCCTGGGTGGAGAAGAACCACGACGGGGTGGCCGGCACCGCCGACTTCATCAGGCTCGCTTCGCAGATCTACGGGCACAACCTCTCCGGCTTCTTCTGGGAGTGGCTCTACGGCACCAAGACCCCGGCGATGCCCGGCCACCCCGACTGGAAGCCCCGGGCGGCCGGGAGGACGCCCGGGGCCGGCGGCC
>NZ_BMRP01000002.1:374162-481734 GCF_014648695.1 Streptomyces albospinus | reverse complement strand
GTGCTGCACCCCCGGTGGCCGCTGCCCGGACGGCACCCGGTCCCGTAGCGGGACATCACCGGAAAACCCGCGTGACGCCCCTCCGCGGCCGTGCGACCATCAAGGGGTCGACGCGGACGGGCGCCCGGGGAATCTCCCGGGCGGCCCGGACGTTGTCACCAGCGACAGTCCCGGCGGGACCGGCCGGTCCTCCGAGGGCTTCCCAACGACACAAAGGATCAAATGACCTCCTCTTCTTCCCTTCCGCAGGACCGGCAGCGCCTCCCCGAGAGCCTTCGGGCCGACGCCCTGATGGAAGAGGACGTCGCCTGGAGCCACGAGATCGACGGGGAGCGCGACGGCGACCAGTACGACCGCTCCGAGCGTGCGGCGCTGCGCCGGGTGGCCGGCCTCTCCACCGAGCTCGAAGACGTCACCGAGGTCGAGTATCGCCAGCTGCGCCTGGAGCGCGTGGTGCTCGTCGGCGTCTGGACGACCGGGACGGTGCAGGACGCGGAGAACTCCCTCGCGGAGCTCGCCGCGCTGGCCGAGACCGCCGGCGCCCTGGTGCTCGACGGCGTGACCCAGCGCCGCGACAAGCCCGACCCGGCCACGTACATCGGTTCCGGCAAGGCGCTGGAGCTGCGCGACATCGTGCTCGAATCCGGGGCGGACACCGTGGTGTGCGACGGTGAGCTTTCCCCGGGCCAGCTGATCCACCTGGAGGACGTCGTCAAGGTCAAGGTGGTCGACCGGACCGCCCTGATCCTCGACATCTTCGCCCAGCACGCCAAGTCCCGGGAGGGCAAGGCGCAGGTCTCGCTGGCGCAGATGCAGTACATGCTCCCCAGGCTCCGCGGCTGGGGACAGTCGCTGTCCCGGCAGATGGGTGGCGGTGGCTCCGGTTCGGCGGGTGGCGGTATGGCCACCCGTGGCCCCGGTGAGACCAAGATCGAGACGGACCGGCGGCGGATCCGCGAGAAGATGGCGAAGATGCGCCGGGAGATCGCGGAGATGAAGACCGGCCGCGACATCAAGCGCCAGGAGCGCCGTCGCAACAAGGTCCCCTCGGTCGCCATCGCCGGCTACACCAACGCCGGCAAGTCCTCCCTGCTCAACCGCCTCACCGGCGCCGGAGTCCTGGTGGAGAACGCCCTGTTCGCCACCCTGGACCCGACCGTCCGCCGGGCCGAGACCCCCAGCGGGCGGCTGTACACCCTCGCCGACACCGTCGGATTCGTCCGGCATCTGCCGCACCACCTCGTCGAGGCGTTCCGCTCCACGATGGAGGAGGTCGGCGACTCCGACCTGATCCTCCATGTGGTCGACGGCTCCCACCCGGTGCCGGAGGAGCAGCTGGCGGCGGTGCGCGAGGTGATCCGCGACGTGGGCGCGACGGACGTGCCCGAGATCGTGGTCGTCAACAAGGCCGACGCGGCCGATCCGCTGGTGCTCCAGCGGCTGCTGCGCCAGGAGAAGCGCGCCATCGTGGTCTCGGCCCGTACGGGCCAGGGCATGACGGAGCTGCTGACCCTCCTCGACGAGGAACTCCCGCGCCCCCAGGTCGAGATCGAGGTGCTGGTGCCCTACACCCAGGGTGCCCTGGTCTCGCGGGCGCACGCCGAGGGCGAGGTCATCTCCGAGGAGCACACCGCCGACGGCACGTTCCTCAAGGCCCGGGTGCACGAGGAACTGGCCGCCGAGTTCCGCCCGTTCGTCCCGGCCGCCTAGGCCCTGCCCCAAGGGCGCCCCGTACGGCGTCCGTACGGTGAAGGCCCGCCCCCGGATTCCCGGGGGCGGGCCTTCGTCATGCCGTGGGCCGTACGCGGCGGGTGGCGCCGGACGCCGGCACCACCCCCCTCACGTCCTCAGCTCTGGCCGGCCCACTTCTTGCTCATCGCGTCGAAGATCGACTTGGCCTCGGGGCCCAGGTGCGGACCCGCCGACCAACGGGCCGGACGCGGCCCCATCGACATGTTGGAGACCAGCACCGGCTTGCCGTCCGGGCCCTTGACGAACCAGGGGCCGCCGGAGGAACCGCCGGTCATGGTGCAGCCGATCCGGTACATGGTCGGCTTCTTGGCGTCCAGCGACAGCCGGGTCGGCTTGTCGGTGCACGACTCCTGCACCGCGCCGTCGAACGGAGCCTCGGCCGGGTAGCCCTGCGCGGTCAGGCTCGGGATCTTGCCGATCGCCGGGGCGTTGAAGTCGACCTGGTACGCGCCGCCGGCCATCTCCTCCAGCGACTTGCCGCCGGTGCCCTCCTCCGGCTTCACGTGCATCAGCGCGAAGTCGTACGGGGCCATCGGGACGCCCGGCACGGCGCCGCCGTCCTTGATCCACTCCTGGGACGTGGCCATGTCGTCCGCCCACCACTTGCCCGCCGGGACCCGGTCCTCGAAGGGCGTGGTCTTCAGCTGGGTGGCCGGCTTGCCGGTCCGGTTGAAGTTCGGCACGAACATCACGTTGCGGTACCAGCCGCCGTTCTTGCCGGCGTGCACACAGTGCGCCGCGGTCCACACGAGGTTGGACTTGCCCGGGTGCGCCGGGTCCTTGACGACCGTGGCGGAGCAGCGGGACTCACCCTCGGGTGTGCTGAACACCAGCAGGCCGATGCCCGGCGCGGTGGAGGTGTACGGCGCCTTGACGGGCTGCGCGGTGACCGCGGCCGGCTCGGGGTCGGTCTTGCCCTGGTCCTCGGCGATGTCCGACGGCTTGCTCGGGTCCTGGGGCGGCTTGACGTGGTCGATCTTGTCCGGGTTCCAGAAGCCCTTGATGACCGGGTTGATGAACTGCCCCGCCTCGCGGAGCCACTTTTCCTTGTCCCAGTTCTTCCACTCCCCGTTCTTCCACTTGTCCAGGTCGATGCCGTGCTGCTTGAGCTTGTCCTGGAGGTCCTTGGGGATCTTGATCTCACCCCCGCCCGTGGTGCCCTGGGCCGACTGGCTCGGCTTGGCGTCCGCGTTGTCGCCCGACGGCCCGCAGCCCGTCGCGGTCAGCGCCACCACGGCGGTGAGGGCGGCGGCGGCCAGCACTGGCCGACGTATCGATCGCATGGGTCAGTTCCCCCTGAGTGAATCGGGCCGAGCCGGAGCGGCTCGTGTGGTGCGCACCCTCACGGGTCCTTGTCATGAACCTCAAGATCCGGGGTGCAGCCCCCCACTATGCCGGTGCCGAAGGGGACGGCGGTACTCGGGTCCCCGGTTCCCGGCCGTCAAGGATCTTGCCGGCGGCCGTGTTCCCCTGCCGGTGCCGTCGTTGGTACGTACGGGGGACAGTCGGGCTGCCCGCAGCGCCCGCGCGGAATCCAGCAGTTCACCAGCAGGAGGACACAACTGCCGTGGCGTTGACCGAAACCGTGCCGGCGGGCGCACCGCCGGCCCACGAAGGGATCCTGCGGCGGCAGTCCCTGCGTGAGTCCGCTGCCCGTACCTACGCGCGCTCGCTGCCCATCGTCCCGGTGCGCGCCCGCGGGCTGACCATCGAAGGCGCCGACGGCCGGCGCTATCTCGACTGCCTCTCCGGCGCCGGCACCCTCGCGCTGGGCCACAACCACCCGGTGGTCCTCGAAGCGATCCGCACGGTGCTCGACTCCGGGGCGCCGCTGCACATCCTCGACCTGGCCACGCCCGTCAAGGACGCTTTCACGACCGAGCTGTTCGCCACCCTGCCAGGGGAGTTGTCCGAAAAGGCGCGCATCCAGTTCTGCGGCCCGGCCGGTACGGACGCCGTCGAGGCCGCCTTCACCCTCGTCCGCACCGCGACCGGGCGCAGCGGCCTGATGGCCTTCTCCGGCGCCTACCACGGCATGACGTCGGACGCGCTCACCGCCTCCGGGGGAGCCCGGCACACCGGCGTGACCCGGCTCCCCTACCCGTACGACTACCGCTGCCCGTTCGGGACCGGCGGCGAGCGCGGCGCCGAACTCTCCGCGCGCTGGACGGAGAGCCTGCTCGACGACCACAAGAGCGGCGTGCCGCGGCCCGCGGGCATGATCCTCGAACCGGTGCAGGGCGAAGGCGGGGTGATCCCGGCGCCGCCGAACTGGCTGCGCCGGATGCGGGAGATCACCGCCGCCCGGGACATCCCGCTGATCGTCGACGAGGTGCAGACCGGCGTCGGCCGCACCGGCACCTTCTGGGCCGTCGAGCAGAGCGGCATCGTGCCCGACGTCCTCGTCCTGTCGAAGGCGATCGGCGGCAGCCTGCCGCTCGCTGTGATCGTCTACCGCGAGGAACTGGACGCCTGGCAGCCCGGCGCGCACGCCGGCACCTTCCGCGGCAACCAGCTCGCCATGGCCGCCGGCACCGCCACCCTCGCCTACGTCCGCCGCAACGGCCTCGACCGGCGCGCCGCCGAGCTCGGCGCCCGGATGCTCGCCCGGCTCGGCGGACTCGCCGCCGCCCACGACTGCATCGGCGACGTCCGCGGGCGCGGGCTGATGCTCGGCGTCGAACTGGTCGACCGGGCCGCCGACGCCGACCCCACCGGCGCCCGGCCCGCCGACCCGGCGCTCGCCGCCGCCGTCCAGCGGGCCTGCCTGGACCGCGGCCTGATCGTCGAACTGGGCGGCCGGCACTCCGCCGTCGTCCGGCTGCTGCCACCCCTGACCATCACCGACGAACAGGCGGACGCGATCCTCGACCGCCTCGCCGACGCCGTCACGGCGGCGGTCCGCACCACCCCCGGGCCCCTGGGCTCGTCCCCCACCACCCTGCGAGGCACCTCCGCATGAACGAACGCCCCGGCCCCGACGGGACCCAGGCCGCCGAACGACTCCCCGCCCACCACCCGGGCCCGGGGCTGATCGAGCCGTCCGTACCGCGGCAGCAGCGGCGGCCCGGCGACGACGCCTGCCACCAGCAGACCCCCGAAGGCCGCGACCGGCCCCCGGCCGCGTACGGCACCCCCGGCCCGTACGACACGGCCCGGCATCCCGACGCCGACCCCCTCGACCACCCCGACGCGGCGGTCGCCGCCGACGCCGCCGGCATCGAGAACCTGCTGCGCTGCTGGCTCCGCGAGAACGGCACCCCCCGCCCGGCCGGCGGTCGGCTGCGCCTCCCGCTGCACGCCAGCGCCACCGCCCTGCACATCCCCGTCCGCTACTGGTCACCCACCGGCTGGCACCGCCTGGGCGCGCCCACCCTCGAAGGCACCCCGCCCGGCTCCGCCCCCCTGGACGCCGTCACCCTCGCCGCGCTGCTGCGCCGCGAAGCCGCGCACGGCGGCGACCGCCGGGCCTCGGACGGCGGCGAGCACCGGGTCGCGGACGGCGACGAACACCCCGCGGTGGACGGCGCGCCGCAGGCTCCGGACGGCGACGGCGCCGAGCTGGTCGGCCGGGTCGCCAACTCCGTACGGACCACCGCCGTGTTCATCGCCGACCGGCGCGCCCACCCCGCCGACGACCAGGACTCCCGCTTCCTCGAAGGCGAGCAGGCGCTGCTCCTCGGCCACCCCCTGCACCCCACCCCCAAGAGCCGCGAGGGCCTCACCGACGCCGAGGCCCGCGCCTATTCGCCCGAACTCCGCGGCGCCTTCCCGCTCCACTGGATGGCCGTCCACCGCTCCGCCGTCGCCGCCGACTCCGCCTGGACCGAACGCGGCAAGACCGTACCGGCCGGACAGCTCGCCGCGGACCTGGCCGGCGACGGGCTCCCGCTCCCCGACGACACCGTGCTGTTGCCGCTGCACCCCTGGCAGGCCCGGGAAGTCGCCGCACGCCCGGAAATCGCCGCACTGCTCGACACCGGCCTGCTGCACGACCTCGGCCCGCACGGCGCGCCCTGGCACCCCACCTCCTCCGTCCGCACCGTCTACCGGCCCGGTGCGCCTGCCATGCTCAAGCTCTCGCTCGGGCTGCGCATCACCAACTCCCGCCGGGAGAACCTCCGCAAGGAACTGGAGCGCGGCGTCGAGGTGCACCGGCTGCTGCGCACCGGCCTCGGCGAGCAGTGGCTGGCCGCCTTCCCGGGCGCCCCAGGATTCGACATCGTCCGCGACCCGGCCTATCTCGCCGTGGACGGCCCCGACGGCGCGCCCGTCCGGGGCCTGGACGTCGTCATCCGCCACAACCCCTTCAGTACCACCGACGACGCCGTCTGCATCGCCGGGCTCACCTCGCCGCGGCCCTGGCCCGGGCACAGCGAGATGCGCTCCCGCCTCGAAAGCCTGGTCGGCGCGCTCAGCGCCCGCACCGGGCGGCCTGCCGGGGCGGTGGCCACGGAGTGGTTCCTGCGCTATCTCGAAGCCGTCGTCCGCCCCGTCCTCTGGCTCGACGGCACGGCGGGCGTCGCGCTGGAGGCCCACCAGCAGAACACCCTCGTCCTGCTGGACCGCGACGGCTGGCCGGCCGGTGGCCGCTACCGCGACAACCAGGGCTACTACTTCCGCGCCTCCCGCCGCGCCGAACTGGAGCGGCGGCTGCCCGGCATCGGCGCCACCAGCGACACCTTCGTCGCCGACGACGTCACCGACGAGCGCTTCGCCTACTACCTCGGCATCAACAACGTCCTCGGCCTCATCGGGGCCTTCGGCGCGGCCCGGCTGATCCGCGAGGAGATCCTGCTCGCCGCCTTCCGGCGCTTCCTCGCCGACGCCGCCGCGGCCCCCCGTGCCCACCGCTCGCCCCTGCCGGAACAACTGCTGGAGGCCCGCACCCTGCGCTGCAAGGCCAATCTCGCCACCCGGCTGCACGGCCTGGACGAACTCGTCGGCCCCGTCGACACCCAGTCCGTCTACGTCACCCTGCCCAACCCGCTCGCGCCCTAGATGACGCGGTCCCCAGCCATCAGAGGAGAGCGACACCGTGCCACCCACCGATTCCGACCTCCGCGCCGCCTCGGACCACACCCTCGACCTCCAGATCCCGCCCGAACCCGGCGCTCTGCCCGTAGGCGGAGACCGCCTGCCCGCTGACGGCACCCCCGCCGCCGGCCCGCTGCTGGACAACCCGGCGGACTGGCCGGCGGCCGACACCCCCGCCGGGTCGTTCGCCCTCGTCCCCGTCCGGCCGGACCGCGACCTGGACCGGATCACCGCCTGGATGAACGATCCCGCCGTCGCCGCCTTCTGGGAACTGGCCGGCCCCCCGGAGACCACCGCGGCCCATCTGCGCGCCCAGCTCGACGGCGACGGGCGCAGCGTGCCGTGCCTGGGCGTGCTGGACGGCGTCCCGATGAGCTACTGGGAGATCTACCGCGCCGACCTGGACCGCGTCGCCCGCTGCTACCGGGCCCGGCCCCACGACACCGGAGTGCACCTGCTGATCGGCGGCGCCGGCGACCGGGGCCGCGGCCTGGGCACGGCGCTGCTGCGGGCCACCGCCGACCTCGTCCTCGACCGGCGCCCCCGGTGCGAGCGCGTCATCGCCGAACCCGACCTGCGCAACACCGCCTCCGTCGCGGCCTTCCTGAGCGCGGGATTCCGCTATGCCGAGGAGATCGAACTCCCGGAGAAACGCGCGGCGTTGATGGTCCGCGACCGCGCCCACCGCCACCTGCTCTGACCCCGGGGCCGTCCGTCGACGGCCCCGATCCGGTCCGCCATCCACCTCGCCGCCCCGGTTGTCCCCCGCACGCGCCGGGCCGGTCCCGCATCGAGGAGTCCCGCATTGTCTCCTGCGTTTCCTGCGTCCCACCCGTCGCACCGCGCCTGGCAGCACGCCGCCCGCCGGCTCTTCGCCAAGACCCTCGCGGAATTCGCCTACGAGGAAATCCTCACCCCCGAGCCCGACGGCACCGCCCCCGACGGCACCCGGCGCTACCGCCTGCCGGTCGGCGACGACCTCACCTACCGCTTCACCGCCCGCAGAGGCGCCTACGGGCACTGGCGCGTCGACCCCCACTCGATCACCCCCGACACCGATCCCTTCCACTTCCTCACCCACGCCCACGACACCGTCCTGGGCCTGTCCGGCGACACCACCGGCCACCTCATCCGCGAACTGACCGCCACCCTCGCCGCCGACACCCGTCTGGACGCCACCGCCCTGACCGCCGCCGAGCTCGCCGACCTGGACTACGCCGACCTCGAAGGCCACCAGACCGGCCACCCCTGGCTCGTCGCCAACAAGGGCCGGCTCGGCTTCTCCGCCACCGACGCGGAGATCTGGGCCCCCGAGGCCCGCAGCCCCCAGCGGCTGCCCTGGCTCGCCGCCCACCACCGCATCGCCCACTACCGCGGCGTCCCCGCACTCGCCACCCCCGACCGCCTCTACAGCGACGAACTGTCGCCCGCCACCCACCGCGCCTTCGCCCGCACCATCACCGACGCCGGACAGGACCCCGCCGACTACCTCTACCTCCCCGTCCACCCCTGGCAGTGGGACGAGACCATCGCCCCGCTCTTCGCCCCGCAGCTCGCCGACAGATCCATCATCGCGCTGCCCACTGACAACGACCTCCGGCTGCCGCAGCAGTCCATCCGCACCTTCCTGAACATCAGCCGCCCCCTGGCGCGCACGGTCAAGCTGCCGCTGTCCATCCTCAACACCCTCGTCTGGCGCGGCCTGCCCACCGAGCGCACCCTCGCCGCCCCCGCCGTCACCCGCTGGGTCCACGGCCTGCGCGACGGCGATACGTATCTGCGCGACGAAACCCGGGTGATCCTGCTCGGCGAGACCGCCTCGGTCACCGTCGAGCACCCCCTCTACGACCGGCTGCCCGGCGTCCCCTACCAGTTCAAGGAACTGCTCGGCTGCATCTGGCGGGAGCCCGTCAGCCGCTGCCTCGACCCCGGGGAGCGGGCCCGCACCCTCGCCTCGCTGCTCCAGACCGACCCCGCCGGCCGCGCCCTCACCACCGAGCTGGTGCACCGCTCCGGGCTGCCCGCGCGCAGCTGGCTGGCCCACCTCTTCGCCGCGCTGCTGCCGCCCCTGCTGCACTTCCTGTACCAGTACGGCACGGTCTTCTCCCCGCACGGCGAGAACGCCATCGTCGTCTTCGACGAGCACGACATCCCCACCCGCCTGGCCATGAAGGACTTCGTCGACGACGTCAACACCAGCGCCCAGCCGCTGCCCGAGCACGACGCCATGCCGGACGACGTCCGGGCGGTGCTGCTGACCGAACCGCCCGCGTTCCTCACCCAGTTCATCCACTCCGGACTGTTCGTCGGCGTCTTCCGCTATCTGGCACCGCTGTGCGAGGACCAACTCGGTGTGCCCGAGGACGAGTTCTGGTCGCTCGTCCGGGCGGAGGTCCTGCGCCACCACGAGCGCTTCCCGCACCTCAAGGAGCGGCAGGAGACCTTCGACCTGCTCACCCCGGAGATCGAGCGGCTCTGCCTGAACCGCAACCGGCTGCACGTCGACGGCTACCGCGACCGCCGCGACCGCCCGCACGCCGCCGTGCACGGCACCGTCCCGAACCCCCTGCACGTCCCGTGACCGACCCCGCTGTCAGTGGTCCCGCGTAGGCTGGCAAGCGCTATGACGAAGCCCTCTCTCCCCGATCTGCTGCATGCCGCCGTCACCGCCGTCGGCGGCACCGAGCGGCCCGGCCAGGTGGCCATGGCCGAGGCCGTCGCCGAGGCCGTGGACGGCTCCGCCTCCAAGGACTCATCACACAGCGGAGGCGAAGCGAAGCGAAGCGCCTCCCATCTGCTGGTGCAGGCCGGCACCGGCACCGGAAAGTCCCTCGGCTATCTGGTGCCGGCGCTGGCCCACGGCGAGCGGGTGGTGGTCGCCACGGCCACCCTCGCCCTCCAGCGCCAGCTCGTCGAGCGCGATCTGCCGCGTACGGTCGAGGCGCTGCATCCGCAGCTGCGCCGCCGCCCGAGTTTCGCGATGCTCAAGGGCCGCTCCAACTACCTCTGCCTGCACCGCCTCCATGAAGGCGCGCCGCAGGAAGAGGAGGACGGCCTCTTCGACGTCTTCGAGCAGGCGACGCCCACCAGCAAGCTCGGCAAGGATCTGCTCCGGCTGCGCGACTGGGCGGACGAGACCGAGACCGGCGACCGCGACGACCTCACCCCCGGTGTCTCCGACCGCGCCTGGGGCCAGGTCTCGGTCTCCTCCCGGGAGTGCCTGGGCGCCTCCAAGTGCGCGTACGGCGCGGAGTGCTTCGCCGAGGCGGCCCGGGAGCGCGCCAAGCTCGCCGACGTGGTGATCACCAACCACGCGCTGCTGGCGATCGACGCCATCGAAGGCGCCCCAGTGCTGCCGCAGCACGAGGTGCTGATCATCGACGAGGCCCATGAGCTGGTCTCCCGGGTGACCGGTGTCGCCACCGGCGAGCTCACCCCCGGCCAGGTCAACCGCGCCGTCCGCCGCGCCGCCAAGCTGGTCGACGAAAAGGCCGCCGACCAGCTCCAGACCGCCGCCGAGACCTTCGAGCGGCTGATGGAGCTGGCGCTGCCCGGCCGCCTGGAGGAGATCCCGGAGGACCTGGGCTACTGCCTGATGGCGCTGCGGGACGCGGCCCGCACGGTCATCTCGGCGCTCGGCGCGACCCGCGACAAGTCCGTCCAGGACGAGGACGCCGTCCGCAAGCAGGCCATCGCCTCGGTGGAGAACGTCCACGAGGTCGCCGAGCGGATCGCCAACGGCTCCGAGTACGACGTCGTCTGGTACGAGCGCCACGACCGCTTCGGCGCGTCCCTGCGGGTGGCCCCGCTCTCCGTCTCCGGCCTGCTGCGCGAGAAGCTGTTCGCCGACCGCTCCGTGGTGCTGACCTCCGCCACCCTCAAGCTCGGCGGCGACTTCAACGGCGTCGGCGCCTCCCTCGGCCTGGCCCCCGAGGGCACCGCGGGCGACGACGAGCCGGCGTGGAAGGGGCTGGATGTCGGCTCGCCCTTCGACTACGGCAAGCAGGGCATCCTCTACGTCGCCAAGCACCTCGCCCAGCCCGGCCGCGAGGGCAGCCGCACGGACATGCTCGACGAGCTCGCCGAGCTGATCGAGGCCGCCGGCGGGCGGACGCTCGGGCTGTTCTCGTCGATGCGCGGCGCCCAGGCCGCGGCCGAGGCGATGCGCGGCCGGCTGGACATGCCGATCCTGCTCCAGGGCGAGGAGACCCTCGGCGAGCTCATCCGGAACTTCGCCGCGGACGCGCGGACCTGCCTGTTCGGCACCTTGTCGCTCTGGCAGGGCGTCGACGTGCCGGGCCCCAACTGCCAGCTGGTGGTGATGGACCGGGTGCCGTTCCCGCGCCCCGACGACCCCCTGATGAGCGCCCGGCAGAAGGCCGTGGAGGAGGCCGGCGGCAATGGCTTCATGGCGGTCGCCGCGACCCATGCGGCGCTGCTCATGGCGCAGGGCGCGGGCCGCCTGGTCCGGGCCACCGGCGACCGCGGTGTGGTCGCGGTGCTGGACCCGCGCGTGGAGCGGGCCCGCTACGGCTCCTTCCTCCGCAAGTCCATGCCGGACTTCTGGTACACCACGGACCGGAATCAGGTCCGCCGCTCCCTCGCGGCCATCGACAAGGCCGCCAAGGAGGCCGAGTAGCCGGTGGTGACCGCGACCGGCAATGGAGCAACGCCCCACGGCGGGCAAGCCGGTCCGCGAGAGCGGCGCCGGTTCCGGCGCACAGGCGAGCCCCGGAACCGGCGCAGTGGTTCCGGGGCCCGGTCGCGAGCGCGGTGTCAGACCCGGCGCAGCACCGCGACCACCTTGCCGAGGATGGTCGCCTCGTCGCCGGGGATGGGCTGATACGCGGAGTTGTGCGGCAGCAGCCAGACATGGCCGTCCTCGCGCTTGAAGCGCTTGACGGTCGCCTCGCCGTCGAGCATCGCGGCGACGATGTCGCCGTTCTCGGCGACCGGCTGGCGGCGGACGGTGACCCAGTCGCCGTCGCAGATCGCCGCCTCGATCATGGAGTCGCCGACGACCTTCAGCACGAACAGTTCGCCGTCACCGACCAGCTGGCGGGGGAGCGGGAAGACGTCCTCGACGGATTCCTCGGCGAGGATCGGGCCACCGGCCGCGATCCGGCCGACCAGCGGGACGTAGGACGCGGCGGGCTTGCCGGCGGTCTCGGTCGCCGCGCTCGTCGGCTGGTCGGAGCCGCGGACCTCGTACGCCCGGGGGCGGTGCGGGTCGCGTCGCAGGAAGCCCTTGCGCTCCAGTGCCATCAGCTGATGGGCGACGGAGGAGGTGCTGGACAGCCCGACGGCCTGGCCGATCTCGCGCATCGACGGTGGATAGCCGCGCCGCTGCACCGAATCGCGGATCACCTCGATCACCCGGCGCTGGCGATCGGTGAGCCCGGAGCTGTCGGCGCGAATTCCCGGAGGGCGGCCCGGGAGCGAGCGGGTCGGCTTGTTCTCTTCGGAGCCCGACGTGGCGTCATCCATCGGCCGCTGTGCCCTTTGCGGTTGTTCGAATCGGCTCTGGGAGTGGCTGTGTGCGGTGATGGTCGCGCTGTCTGCGGTGGTGGTCACGTCGGCCCCTCTCGAAATGTTCTCCCTAGTTAGCCAACGGTAGTTGCTTTCGAAAGGTTGCGCCAAACACACGTTCGAGTGAAAAATTCAGCGATTGGCTGACCTGATCACGCAGTGGGGTGTATGGCCCAATGGCAATTCGGGTCCCCGGGACGCTTTCCACCGGGTTTCCACCCGGCCTCCGCGCCGGTTTCCGTCCCGGATTTCCGGCCGGCCGCCCCTCCGGAAATCCGGCGGACGGCCGTCGCGGAAGCGGGCCGCCGCGACGCCGCAGATTGTGTCATCCCCGCCCCTCCGGGCTGCCGCCCGGGTGTCTTCCCGTACCCTCTTGCACGGCCCGCCGGCACGCCGCCACGGCGACACGCGGTAGGCATGTATAAGCGCCCCGACACCATATCTAGTGCTTAGATGCGTTCGGCCGCCTACAAGTTGTGGTGCCGGGTCCGTCGGGGCCCCAGGGATCGCCTATGCTGGTGGCTGCTCCGAAGGGCCCGTACGGACCGGCCGGAGGCCGTTCGCCGTACGCCGGTTCCTTTGGCGTGCGTCCGTATTCGAGGGTGAGGAGGGTGGAGCCATGCACTGCCCCTTCTGCAGGCACCCGGACAGCCGGGTCGTCGACAGCCGCACCACGGATGACGGGACGGCGATCCGCCGGCGCCGCCAGTGCCCCGACTGCTCCCGCCGTTTCACGACCATCGAGACGGCGTCACTGATGGTGATCAAGCGGAGCGGGGTCACCGAGCCCTTCAGCCGCAACAAGGTCATCGCGGGGGTGCGCAAGGCGTGCCAGGGGCGGCCGGTCACCGAGGACGCGCTCGCCAAGCTCGGCCAGCGGGTCGAGGAGGCGGTGCGCGCCACCGGCAGCGCCGAGCTGACCACCCATGACGTCGGGCTCGCCATACTGGGCCCGTTGCAGGAACTCGACCTCGTCGCGTACCTGCGCTTCGCGTCCGTCTACCGGGCGTTCGACTCACTTGAGGACTTCGAGGCGGCCATCACCGAGCTGCGGGAGCAGCGCGAGCAGGGGCCGCCCGTGCAGGACCGCGGGACCGACGAGGAGGCCGGCAACCCGGCTGTTCCCGTGCCCGCCACCGCCGCCGACTGAGCTCGGCGCGCATCCAGACCTGGGCCGGGGCGAGAGCAGGGCGTCCCGGTCGCAGAAAGACATACACCGTGCCACGGAATGAGTGTGCACATATGGGCGTTTGCCTATACAGGGAGGCGGAATGACAGAGACGACGAGCGGCCCGGCACGAGGCTCCCGCGCCAAGGGCAGCAAGGCGAGCAAGGGTCTGCGTATCGAGCGCATCCACACCACCCCCGGCGTGCATCCGTACGACGAGGTCGAGTGGGCGCGCCGTGACGTCGTCATGACCAACTGGCGCGACGGCTCGGTCAACTTCGAGCAGCGTGGCGTCGAGTTCCCCGACTTCTGGTCGGTGAACGCGGTCAACATCGTCACGAGCAAGTACTTCCGCGGCGCGGTGGGCTCCCCGAACCGGGAGTCGAGCCTCAAGCAGCTCATCGACCGGGTCGTGAAGACCTACCGGAAGAGCGGCGAGGAGAACGGTTACTTCGCTTCCCCGGCCGACGCCGAGATCTTCGAGCACGAGCTGGCCCACGCCCTGCTCCACCAGATCTTCAGCTTCAACTCCCCGGTCTGGTTCAACGTCGGCACCCAGCAGCCGCAGCAGGTCAGCGCCTGCTTCATCCTCTCCGTGGACGACTCCATGGAGTCGATCCTGGACTGGTACAAGGAAGAGGGGATGATCTTCAAGGGCGGCTCCGGCGCCGGCCTGAACCTCTCCCGCATCCGCTCCTCCAAGGAGCTGCTCTCCTCCGGCGGCAACGCCTCCGGCCCGGTCTCCTTCATGCGCGGCGCCGACGCCTCCGCAGGAACGATCAAGTCCGGCGGCGCGACCCGCCGCGCGGCCAAGATGGTCGTCCTCGACGTCGACCACCCCGACGTCGAGGCGTTCATCGAGACCAAGGTCAAGGAAGAGGAGAAGATCCGCGCGCTGCGTGACGCGGGCTTCGACATGGACCTGGGCGGCGACGACATCACGTCCGTCCAGTACCAGAACGCCAACAACTCGGTCCGCGTGAACGACGAGTTCATGAAGGCCGTCGAGTCCGGGGCCAAGTTCGGGCTGCGCGGCCGGATGACCGGCGAGGTCATCGAGGAGGTCGACGCCAAGGGCCTGTTCCGCAAGATGGCCGAGGCCGCCTGGGCCTGCGCCGACCCCGGCATCCAGTACGACGACACCATCAACCACTGGCACACCTCGCCGGAGACGGGCCGGATCACCGCGTCCAACCCGTGCAGCGAGTACATGCACCTGGACAACTCCTCGTGCAACCTCGCCTCGCTCAACCTCCTGAAGTTCCTCCGCGACGACGACCAGGGCAACCAGTCCTTCGACGCCGCGCGCTTCGCCAAGGTCGTCGAGCTGGTCATCACGGCCATGGACATCTCGATCTGCTTCGCGGACTTCCCCACCCAGAAGATCGGCGAGACCACCCGCGCCTTCCGCCAGCTGGGCATCGGCTACGCCAACCTCGGCGCCCTGCTGATGGCCACCGGCCACGCCTACGACTCCGACGGCGGTCGCGCGCTGGCGGGTGCCATCACCTCCCTGATGACCGGCACCTCGTACAAGCGCTCCGCCGAACTGGCCGCGGTCGTCGGCCCGTACGACGGCTACGCCCGGAACGCCGACGCCCACAAGCGCGTCATGAAGCAGCACTCCGACGCCAACGGCACCGCGGTGCGGATGGACGACCTGGACACCCCCGTCTGGGCCGCGGCCACCGAAGCCTGGCAGGACGTGCTCCGCCTCGGCGAGAAGAACGGCTTCCGCAACGCGCAGGCGTCCGTGCTGGCCCCGACCGGCACCATCGGCCTGATGATGGACTGTGACACCACGGGCGTCGAGCCGGACCTGGCCCTGGTCAAGTTCAAGAAGCTGGTCGGCGGCGGCTCCATGCAGATCGTGAACAACACGGTCCCCAAGGCGCTCAAGCGGCTCGGCTACCAGCCCGAGCAGGTCGAGGCGATCGTCGCCCACATCGCCGACCACGGCAATGTCGTCGACGCCCCCGGCCTCAGGCCGGAGCACTACGAGGTCTTCGACTGCGCCATGGGCGAGCGCTCCATCTCCCCGATGGGCCACGTCCGCATGATGGCCGCGGCCCAGCCGTTCCTCTCCGGCGCCATCTCCAAGACGGTCAACGTCCCGGAGTCGGCCACCGTCGAGGAGATCGAGGACGTCTACTTCCAGGGCTGGAAGCTCGGCCTGAAGGCGCTCGCGATCTACCGTGACAACTGCAAGGTCGGCCAGCCCCTCTCCGCCAAGAAGAAGGAAGAGGAGAAGAAGGCCGAGGTCACCGAGCAGACCGCGGAGAAGAAGGTCGTCGAGTACCGCCCGGTCCGCAAGCGCCTGCCCAAGGGCCGTCCGGGGATCACCACCTCCTTCACGGTCGGTGGCGCCGAGGGCTACATGACCGCCAATTCCTACCCGGACGACGGTCTCGGTGAGGTCTTCCTGAAGATGTCCAAGCAGGGCTCGACCCTCGCGGGCATGATGGACGCCTTCTCCATCGCGGTGTCGGTCGGCCTCCAGTACGGCGTGCCGCTGGAGACCTACGTCTCGAAGTTCGTCAACATGCGCTTCGAGCCGGCCGGTATGACCGACGACCCGGACGTGCGGATGGCGCAGTCGATCGTCGACTACATCTTCCGCCGGCTGGCGCTGGACTTCCTGCCGTTCGAGACCCGCTCGGCGCTCGGCATCCACTCCGTCGAGGAGCGCCAGCGCCACCTGGAGACCGGTTCGTACGAGCCGGCCGAGGACGAGGTCGACGTCGAGGGCCTGGCCCAGTCCGCCCCGCGCCAGACGGATGCCACCCCGACGGTGAAGATCGTCGAGGAGCCCGCGGCCCCGGCTCCGAAGCAGGCGCACACCAACGCCGAACTGGTCGAGATGCAGCTGGGCATCAACGCCGACGCGCCGCTCTGCTTCTCCTGCGGCACGAAGATGCAGCGGGCCGGCAGCTGCTACCTCTGCGAGGGCTGCGGTTCGACGAGCGGTTGCAGCTGACGGCGCACGCTCCCCGGCGCGTACGCAGTAGCCGGGGAGCCTGAGCCGGCATGAACGGCCGGCCAGGGCGGTGGAACCGGGAATCCGGTCTCCACCGCCCTGGTTTGTTTGGGGGGTGGCGGGGTGACGCCCTCGGGCGGTCGCGCCGGGTTGCCCGCGGACCGGGCTTTTGCGCGGGCTGCTACGGTCCCCTATCGCCCGACGCACCGGGAATCCCCGTCGGCCGGAATCCCTGCCGGCTTGTCGGCGGGAATCCCTGCCGGCCGGAATCCTTGTCGCCGGTTTTCGGGTGCTTCTCCCGGTTGCCGGCCGGATCTCCCCCTGGAGAGGAATTCCTCGACGGTGCGGGCGAAGTGACGCGGATCGTCGAGCCACGGGTAGTGCACGGCGTCCCGTTGGACGGCCAGTTCGGCGCCGGGGAACAGTTCGGCGATGCCCGCGGCCACGCGGGGGAGCGGGCCGCTGTCCTTCTCACCCGCGAGGACCGGGACCCGGGCGTCCCATGCGGCGAACGCGGCACGTGCCGCGGCCGGATCGAAGGCGCCCGAGGAGGCGTAGATCTCCGCGGCGGGTTCGTTGGTCTGCGCCACCTCGCCGGCGGCGTGCGCCGCGGCGACCGCGTCCCAACGGCCGTAGAAGAAGGGGGCGATGGCGTCCCGTTCGACGTCCGTCGCGGAACCGGCCCACACGGCTTCGTAGGCGGCGTACGCCTCCGGGAACCACGGCTCGGCTGAACGGAGGGAGGCCGCCTCCCGGCGGTGCTCCTCGGTGAAATCGATGCCCACGGCCCGCGCGCGAGCCGTGATCAGTGCGAGCGAGCGGATGCGCTGCGGGTACCGGGCCGCGTAGAGCAGGGCGAGATCACCGCCCGCGGAGTGCGCCAGAAGATCGACGCGAGCCAGCCCCAGGTGGGCGCGGAGCGACTCGACATCGTCGACCTGCCGGTCGCAACGGTACGTGGCCTGGTCGGCGGGGACACCGGAACCACCGGTGCCCCGCAGATCGAGCATGATCAACCGGAGATGCCGCGGCAGTCCGCCGAGACCACCGAGATACCCGGAGGCGCGCATGGCCCCACCGGGTATACAGAGCAGCGGTTCGCCTTCTCCCTGTTCCTGGTAGGCGAGTTGGGTCCCGTCGGGCGCGCTGAAGGTGGGCATGGCGCCGTCTTTGAGAGGGCGTGACGATCACGACAAGGGGTTTACCTGTCGGTGTGCTGCTCCTTGTCGGGATTGCGGCTGTGCCTGGGGGAGGGGAAGGGAGGGTGCGGGTGCGGCCCTGGGGTTTCCGTTGCTGATTTCTCCGTGCCGGGGATATTCGTCCGCGAACTTCGGTGTGTGTCCGTGAAACCCGTATCCGTGAACTCCCTTCCTCTCTCCGTGAACCCCGTTCCTCTGGGCTTCCTTCCCGTGGATTCTCTCCGTGCGGACTCCGTTCGTGCGGGCTTCCTTCCTGCGGACCCGGCAGTCCTTGGCGCTCCCGATGAGGTGATGGGGCCGATAGGGCCGTTGGGGCTGATGGGGGCGATGGGGCTGATGTGGCGAGCAGGGGTGACCGAACCCGGCCGTTGTGCCACCGCGAGAGGCTCTCCTCCGCTTGCGCCGGAGCACTTCCGCAGAGGGGCGGACTTCCGCAGGGGACGGCTATCGGGTCGCGCGGGGGCGGGTTTCCGGGAGCCGTTCTGTCGCGCCAGGGGTGCGGCCGGTGGCTGACCGGCCGCGAGCGTGGAGCAGTGCGGCGGCGAGCTGAAGGGCGGCGATGGCCGGCAGCAGCGCGGGCGGTGGCAGTGAGGCGGCCAGTCCGACGAGAGCCGCCCCGCACGCCGCTGCTGTGATCTTCAGGCCCGCCCCCAGGGTGAAGACTTGGGCCCGTACGCCTGCCGGGGCGTGATCCGCCCGGATCCGCAGCGTCGCGGCCAACAGTGGGCCGTCGTACAGCCCCGCGAGGACGAACAGCGCCACGATGGCCGCCGGCGCGGGGATCAGGGCCGCGGCACCCAGCGCCAGCCCGGTGCCCAACAGGGCGGCGGTGGCCTGGTGTTGGACCGGAATGCGCGGCTCCCAGCGGGCCAGGGCCAGGGAGCCGGCGAGTGCCCCGATGGCGAACGCGGTCATGAGGACGCCGCCGCTCCCCGGGCCGCCCCGACAGGCGGCGAGCAGCACAGTGGTGGTGGTCAGCCCGCCGATTCCGACGAACGCCAGGGAGGTGGCCCCGGTGATCGCCCGCAGCTCCCGGATGTGCCGTACGGTCGCGAAGCCCGCCGCCAGATCGGACCGCAGTGTCGTCGGCGAGGCGGGCGCGTCCGGCGCGGAGGACGCTCCTACGGGACGAGTGCCGGGCTGCGTGTGTCTGTAGGGGAGCCCGGTGACCAGTGCCGCTGCAGCGGCTGCCGCTCCGGCGAGCAGCGCCATCGCGGGACCCGGCGCGGCCAGCCCGGCGATGACGCTGACAGCCGCGGGTCCGGCCACCGATGCGGCGTTGTAGACCGCCGCATCCAGCGCGTAGGCGCGGTCGCGTGATACGCCCGCCGGTACCAGGAGGGCGATCAGCCCCGACAATCCGCCGGAGACCACCGGGCCGCAGCTGCCGCCGACGAGGGCTGCGGCCAGGGTCACGGGGACGGGGGCGCGCCCCACGAGCAGCGCCGGCGCGGCTATGGCCGCGGCGAAGCCGCCCAGCGACCCGAGGTAGAAGAACCGGCCGTACGACCTCACCGACGAGGCGTTCTCGCAGGACGACGCCGATGCCCTGCGTGGCGCAGTGGCCCGCGTCGCGTGCCTCCTCGCGGAGAGCGATGTCGACCGGGTCGCGCTCGCCATCAACGCGCTGCTTGCCGAATGCGGCGCCCGTCCGCACCTCTCCCGCCATGGCGGGCACCCCTGGCACCTCCACGTGGGCCGGGGTGATGACGCGAGCTGGGCCGACTGGTTCCTGGCCTCAAGTGCCTTGGCGCTGGCCCAGGTTCTGACCGAATACGGCCGTGTGCCCTGGGGTGAATGTGCCGCGGCCGGCTGCACAACCCTCTATTCGGGCACCGGCCCCGGGAGCGCGCGCCGCTACTGCTCGCTCACCTGCGCCTCCCGGGACCGGGTGGCTGCGCACCGCCGCCGTAAGCGGCAAGGGGGCGCGGAGAAAGGGGCGTGAGGCGCTGGGTGGACGACGAGGGCAGCCGAGGGACGCGGAGGGGAAGCGGCCGGTCGCCGATTCCCCTCCGCACGGGCGCATTCCGCTATCCATTGCGCCCGTCAGCCACCGATCAGCCGCCCATGAGCCCGGCAAACGTGTCCGGATCGGCGTCGAACCCGCGCATCACGGGGTGGAACCGCCATTCGCCCGCCGCATCCCGGGAGAATCCGGCGACGGCCGCCGCGGTGGACTCCGCGACTTCGGCGAAATCGTTCTCGGCCAGCATGTGGTACCCCTCGCGCACCACCACCACGGTGTTCTCCACCTCGCCGAAGACCTTCCGGCCGTCGGTCTGCTGGATGAGGACGCCCACCACGACGCGGGAGTAGCTTTCGGACAACCGGTTCAGTTCCAGCGTCAGGACCTCGTCGGCGCCGAATCCCTGGCCGGTCCGGCTGTCCCGGTTGAGGGTGATGGTTCCGTCGGGCGACCGGCTGTCGAAGTGCACCAGATATGCCGGCTCGCCGTGCGGCGCGTCCGCCGGATACGTCGCCGCGATGATGTCGAGGTCATTGTCCGGCTCTCCGATGGGGCTGGGGTCCCACCCGAGCGATACCTCGACTTTGTCGATGCCTTTGTTGAGCGTGCTCACCGGGCTCCCCTTCCGTCAGCTCCCGTGGCGCAGCTCGCCCGCCTGCATGCGGGCAACTCCCCAGGATTTCCCCTTGTTTGACCAGGGTGCCACGCAATGGCGTCCGGCGGACGAGATGAACTCCCCCTGTGGAAAACCCCTTGCGAACGGTGCCGCTGGCTTGAAAGCGCCGACCGATCGACCGGGATTCGCGCGACGGGATCTTTGGGAATACAGCCGACGGGGAGACGGCCGACCGCTGGGCGATCAATCGACACGATCATCTTGCCCGGGTTGGAATTCACCGCCGCGCATCCCGCCAACTGGCTCCCTGGACCGCTCACTCACCTCGATCCGTCAGCTCAACTCATCCCACCGATTGATCCCGCCGGGGCCATCCCCCAGTTCATCCCCCTCGCTCGTCTCAGCCGTTCGTTCCGCCTGTTCGTTCCGCCTGTTCATCCCGTCGGCTCGTCCCAGAGGCGGCCGAGGTGGCAGTCGAGAACGGCCAGCGCCTCGTCAGGGGAGAGGTGGCCGATCAGGACATGGGTGGTGAGGCCGTCGGCGAGGGCGAGGAGGGTGCGCGCGGCGTACTCCGGGTCGGTGGCTGCGGTGGCCTCGCTGATCAGCCGGGTGAACAGTCCCTGGAGGGCGGCATAGTTGGTACGAAGAATTCCGGACAGTGCCGGGCTGACGGCGGCCTGCGCGACAAAGGCCAGCCAGACCCGCGCCTCGGTGCGCTGCTCCTGCTGAAGAAGTGCGACCTCGGTCGAGGCGTGCCCCAGCGCCGTACGGGCCGACTGGGCGGGCGATCCGGCGAGTCGCGCCGTCACCCGTGCGGTGATCCGCTCACCGACGTGGGTGAGTGCGAAGACCAGCATCTCCTCCTTGGTGCGGAAGCACCGCTGGACCGCCCCCATGGACACCTCCGCCCTGGCCGCCACGTCCCGGAGCGTCACGCCCTCCAGGCCGCTCTCATCGGCCAGTTGGCACACCGCCTCGGCGATCTGCCGCCGTCGGCTCTCGTGGTCCACCTGTCTGGGCATGCCGCGCTCCCCGATGTATTCGATGCGTACGTATCGGTTGCAAGGTTACGATGCCGTTGAATCGATGCAATCGCATCGGAACGGTCCTCGGGTGTCGGGCTCAATAGGGGCGACGCAATCGGAAGGGCGAGGTCATCTCCATGGTGAGGTCTGGGGTCATGGGGGATGCGCTGTGGGAGCCGCTGGCCCGCGCGCAGGCGGCGGCAGTACGCGAAGGTGACGTGACGGCCGCGGAACTGGTCGAGAGTCATCTGACGCGGATCGCCGAGGTCAATCCAGCCGTGAGTCCGGCCGCCAACGCGGTCACGCAACCGCTCGCCGAGCGGGCGCGGGCCGAGGTGGCGGAGGCCGACCGCCGACGTGTCGCCGGCGCCGACCCGGGCCCGCTGGCCGGTGCGCCGTTCACCTCAAGGACAGCACCGCCATCGAGGGTGCGCCGACGACCCTCGGCGCCGGGCGCTTCCGTGACCTCGTGGCGCATCGCGACGCGCCCCCGATGGCGAAGCTGCGAGCGCCCGGCGGCACGCGGCCCCGTGGAGCTCCCCGAGTATCTGCGGCTGACCGGTGAGCGGCTCGGTATCCAGTGGGACCGGGCCGTGTTCCTGGATGCGTATCCGCTGGTCCTGGTGCCGGTGTTCACCGATCCGTCGTTCCTGCCGGGGGATGAGTCGCGCGACGCGGAGAGTCACCGGCGGGTGCGGACCGCGCTGCGGATGTGCACGGCGACGAGTTTCGTCGGCGTGCCCGCGGTGGCGGTGCCCACGGGGGTGGTGAACGGGCTCCCGTATGGCGTGCAGCTGATCCGGCGCTCCTGCTGGGAGGTCCTGTGCCTGGACGCCGCGGAGGAGGGAGAGCGGCGGCTGGGCGTGCTGCCCCCCATTGATCCGCGACCGTAAGGGAGTTCGGGGTGGCCCTGGAGTGACGCGCAGATATTCAGGGTGCCCATGGGCCGTACCATGGCGCGGTGCTGGTCAAGTGGATTCGCCTCACCGTCGTGGACCGTCGAGGGTTCGAGCGGGGGCAGCGGAAGTGGGCGGGGCTGCTGGGTGAGCCAGGGTTCCGAGGGCAGGCCGGGGGGTGGAGCCGCAGGCGTCCGGGAGTGGCGCATCTGGTCGCCTTCTGGGAGAGCCGGGCGTTCTACGACTCCTTCATGGCGCGCTCCCACGACCGGCTGGCCGCATCCCAGGTCGGCACCTTCAAGGACAGCCAAGTGCGGCTGTTCGAGCATGAATTCGACGTGAAGGTCGGATTCCGGCCGGCGTTCGGGGACGCGGATGTGCTGCGGCTGGCGCACTGCCAGGTGCGCCAGGACCGGGTGGACCACTTCGTCCTCATGCAGGAGAAGGTCTGGAACCCGGCGATGGCCGGTTCCCCGGGCATGCTGCGGGGGATGGTCGGCCGGGCCCCCGGCGAGGAATTCCTGGTCCTGTCGATGTGGCAGTCCGCGGCCGAGCGGGGGAAATACCGGCCGGAGCGGGTGGAACGGCTGGCTCTGCGGGCCCAGATAGCCGCGGACGTACGCGCGATCGCGGGCGATGTGGTGCAGCTCGAACCGTCCTGGACGGTGTGAGCCCAGCGCCGCGCTGAGCGCGGCGGCGCTGAACGGCGCGGCCGGTGCGGTCAGGGGGCGGTGCCGCGGGAGCCGTCGTCCGGGGTCGCCGCGGCCGGCCGTTCCACGGTGAAGACGCCCGCGCGGGCGGCGGCCAGGGTTGCCGCCGCGGCCTGGTCGGCGAGTGCGGCGTCGACCGGCTCCCGACTGATGAACAGCCGGAAGAACAGCGGCGCGGAGACGGACCGGACCAGTGCCCCGGCGTCGATGGCAGGCCCCCGGGAAGAGCCCGCCAAGGCTTCCGCTGCGGTCAACTCCCCGCGGTGGAGGGCGCGCTCCACGATGGCTTCGCAGCGCGCGAACCGCTCGGTGTAGTAGGCGCGCAGCGCTGTGGCAGCCCGTTCCGACTGGAACGCTGCTGCGATGATCGCGGATCCCGACGCAGCCGCCGCGGGGTCGGCGAACGAGGTGACGACCTCCTGTGCGAGCGCCCGCAAGTCGCCCTCCAGGGAGCCGGTGTCGGGCGGGGTCCAGGTGTCCTCGCCCGCCAGGTCCAGGGCGTCGGCCAGCAGTCCCTCGACATCGCCCCAGCGGCGGTAGAGCGTCGTCTTGTGCACGCCGGAGTGCTCGGCGACGTATTCGACGGTCAGCCCGGGATAACCGTGTTCGGTGAGGCCGGTCAGCACGGCGTCGCGGACGGCGGCCCGGGTGCGGGCGGTGCGTCCGCCGGGGCGCCGGGTGCCAGGGGTGGGCGCGGTCGCGGGCCTACCGCTGCCGGGCTCCGCACCGGCCTGCTTCTTCTCGTCCTCGCCAGACAACTGCAACTCCTGTTGCGTTAGTGGGCTTCCTGTGTCACCATCATCGTAACGCAACATTGGTTGCATTTGCTGCTTCGGGGGGTGCCCGGAGCGCCGCGGCATCACCTGGAGGTTTGCTTGCCCACTCAGATCTCGTTGCACGACGTCAGCAAGTCCTATGCCGACCGGCTGCTGCTCGAGGGTGTCTCGCTGTCGATACGGCCCGGTGACCGCGTCGGAATCGTGGGGGAGAACGGGGCCGGCAAGTCCACGCTGCTCCGCATCATCGCGGGCATCGAGCGGCCCGACGAAGGCCGCGCCGTGCTCAGCGCCGACGGCGGTATCGGCTATCTCGGCCAGACCCCCGATCTCCCGCCGGACTGCACCGTCCGGGACGCGATCGACGCGGCCCTGGCAGAGCTCGGAGACATCGAACGGCAGCTGCGCTCCCTGGAGTCCGGCCTGGGCAGTGCCGGGGCCGACCGGCTCGACGAGTACGGCGATCTGCTCACCCTCTTCGAGCTGCGCGGCGGCTACGAAGCCGACGCCCGCGTCGCCAAGGCGCTGCACGGCCTGGGCTTGGAGGCGCTGGACCACGACCGGCGGCTCGGCAGCCTCTCCGGAGGGGAGCAGGCCCGGCTGGGCCTCGCCTGCCTCATCGCCGCATCACCGGAGGTCATGCTCCTCGACGAACCGACCAACCACCTCGACGCGACCGCCCTCGACTGGCTGGAAGACGCCCTGCTCGCCCACCGCGGCACGGTCCTGGCCGTCTCCCACGACCGGCTCTTCCTCCAGCGCATCGCCACCGCGATCGTCGAGGTCGACGCCGACCGCCGTGACCTCGTCCGCTACGGCGAGGGCTATGGCACCTTCGTCGCCACCAAAGCCGCCGCCCGCCGCCGCTGGGAGCAGGACCACGCCCAGTGGTGCGACGAGATCGACCGGCTCACCGAGTACGCGGCGGGCACGGCACACGGCATCGCCCAGGGGAGGCTCATGAAGGACAACAACAAAATGGCCTACGACCGGGACAGAGGGCGTGTCCAGTCGTCCGTCTCCAGCAGGGTCCGCAACGCCCAGGAGCGATTGCGCCGACTCCGTGCGGAGCCGGTCCCCAGACCTCCCGAGCCGCTCCGCTTCCGCGCGGCGCCCGGCGTCGGCGGGGCCGAGGGCACCCTCGTCCGCCTCGACGGCGTACGGGTCGGCGACCGGCTCGCGGTGGACTCGCTCACCGTGGGGGCCGGCGAGCGGCTCCTGGTCCACGGCGCCAACGGCGCGGGCAAGACCACGTTGCTGCGCGTCCTCGCGGGCGTCACCGAACCGGACAGCGGCACGGTTGTCCGCCGGGGACGCATCGGATTCCTCGCCCAGGAGATACCGGTCTCCCGCCCCGCCGAGCCGCTGCTGACCGCCTTCGGCAGGGGCCTGACGGGCGACGCCGAAGAGCTGACCGCCCTTCTCCTCTCCTACGGCCTGTTCCGGGAGCGCGATCTCCAGGTGCCGGTAGGGGCCCTCTCCGCCGGCCAGCACCGCCGCCTGGCCCTGGCCCGGCTACTGGCCCGCCCGGCGGATCTGCTGCTCCTCGACGAGCCGACCAACCACCTGGCCCTCGCCCTGGTCGAAGAACTGGAGGAAGCCCTCACCACATGGCCCGGCGCCCTGGTCGTCGTTTCCCATGACCGCCTGCTGCGCCGGCGCTTCGCCGGCCGCCCGTACGAGATACGCGACGGCCGCCCGGCCCTCGTCCCCTGCTGACCGGCCCGCGCCGGAAGCCACCGGTGCCGGGCTGTCCGCAACGGCAGACAGCAGCGTCAGAGGGCAGTCAGGCAGCAAGACGGAGAGACAGCAGGGCGGAGAGGCGAAAAGCCGAAGAGGCGCAAGGACGAGAAGCCGGAAGGACGAGAAGCCGGAAGGACGAGAAGCCGGAAGGACAGGAACCGGAAGGTCCATCGAAGTTGCCCGGAAGGGCCACAGATGTACGGAGCACACGGCACGAGCAGAGAGGAACGTCGTGCGATCAAGGCGGTGCAGGAGGCGAGAGCCCGGCCGGGCGACCGGATGCGGCATGTACAGGGCAGCCGATTTAGGCTGTCGGCATGGCCCGGCCCCGACGTATTGTCCTCATCCGCCACGGAGAGTCCGAGGGCAACGTCGACGACACCATCTACGAGCGCGAGCCCGACCACGCACTCTCCCTGACCGAGACCGGTATGCGGCAGGCCGAGGAAGCCGGCGTGCAGCTGCGCGAGATGTTCGGCCACGAACGGGTCTCCGCCTATGTGTCGCCGTACCGCCGCACCCACCAGACCTTCCGGCTCCTCGGCCTGGACCCCGCTACGGTCCGGGTCCGCGAGGAGCCCCGGCTGCGCGAGCAGGACTGGGGAAACTGGCAGGACCGGGACGACGTACGCCTCCAGAAGGCATACCGCGACGCCTACGGGCACTTCTTCTACCGCTTCGCCCAAGGCGAGTCCGGCGCGGACGTCTACGACCGGGTCGGGGCGTTCCTGGAAAGCCTCTGGCGCAGCTTCGAGGACCCCTGCCATCCACCGAACGTCCTGATCGTCACGCACGGGCTCACCATGCGCCTTTTCTGCATGCGCTGGTTCCACTGGACGGTCGCGGAGTTCGAGTCGCTGTCCAATCCGGGCAACGCGGAATTCCGCACCCTGTTCCTCGGCCTGGAAGGCCGCTACTCCCTCGATCGCCCCTTCGACCGCTGGTGTGAACCGGAGCCTTATGGCGTCACCGGTTAGAGTGCACAGCGATGACCGCCGACCGTCGTGACGCCGACCGCTGGGCGCGGGCTCTGGCGAGCCTGCGCGGACTCGCCGTGGGTGATGCCCTCGGATCACAGTTCTTCGTCCCCGCCCACTACCCCTCCCTCAAGCGCCGCGAGCTGCCCCCCGCCCCCTGGCGGTGGACCGACGACACCGAGATGGCCTGCTCCGTCCTGGCCGTACTCGCCACCCACCACCGCATCGACCAGGACGCGCTGGCCCGCTCCTTCGCCGACCACCACGACGTCGACCGCAACTACGGCCGGGCAGTCGACCGCATGCTCCGGCTGATCCGCGAGGGCGAGGACTGGCGCGAGCTGGCGTCGGGTCTCTTCAGCGGCCATGGCTCCTGGGGCAACGGTGCCGCCATGCGCATCGCCCCCCTCGGTGCCTGGTACGCCGACGACCCGGAGCAGGCCACCCACCAGGCGGAGATCTCCGCCTACATCACCCACCAGCACCGTGAGGCCGTCGTCGGCGCGATGGCCGTGGCCGCCGCGGCAGCCCTGGTCGCCGACCCGGCGCGCGCCCTCGGCCCCGGGGAACTGCTCGACGGCGTGCTCGCGCTGATCCCGCGCAGCGCCGTACAAGCCGGCCTGCGCCGGGCCCGCGACATGCTCGACTACGCCGACTCCGGCACCGTCGCCGCCGTCCTGGGCTGCGGTCGCCGCACCAGTGCCCATGACACCGTGCCGTTCACCCTCTGGGCCGCAGCACGGAACCTGGGCGACTACGAGAAGGCGTTCTGGACCACCGTCCGGGCCGGCGGCGATGTGGACACCACCTGCGCCATCGTCGGCGGCATCATCGCGGCATCCCCCGGCGGCGCCCCGCCCCAGGCATGGTGCGACGGCACCGAGCCCCTCCCGTCCTGGGCGCCCGGCTCCGCCGCCTGACCGCGCCCACTCGCGGGACGGCGTCCCGGCACGCCCGCACCACCCGCCCGCGACATGATCGACGCCCATCCGCCCACGCTCTCCCACGCCGCCAACAGGCCCCGTGGAAGGGCGACTTCACGCCTGCGCGGGTGCCTGCCCGCGCCCGGTCCGGCGCCTGCGCCGCTCCGTCCGCACCCCCTGTGCATACCCGCCGGTAAGTGCGCGGAGCCGTCCCGCCCGCATCTCCGCCGAAACCGACCGCCACCAGGTCGGGATCCGATGCGGACGGCTGGGCCGAATAGGCGTAACCTGGCTGGCGCCATGCCGTACGAGCCTCCCACCCATACCGTCGAGCGATCACTGCGCGCCAAGACGGGGGCCAAGATCGTCGCAGGGGTCGACGAGGTCGGGCGCGGAGCCTGGGCCGGCCCGGTCAGCGTCTGTGCAGCCATCACCGGACTGCGCCGGCCGCCGGATGGACTCACCGATTCCAAACTGCTGACCCACAAGCGCCGCACCGAACTCAGCGCGGTGCTCGCCGACTGGGTCACCGCGTACGCCCTGGGGCACTCCTCACCGGAGGAGATCGACGCCCTGGGAATGACCGCGGCGCTGCGGCTCGCCGCCGTACGCGCCCTGGGGGCGCTGCCGGTCCGGCCGGATGCGATCATCCTCGACGGCAAGCACGACTACCTGGGCGCGCCATGGCGGGTCCGCACGGTCATCAAGGGCGACCAGTCCTGTATCGCGGTCGCCGCCGCGTCCGTGATCGCCAAGGTGCGGCGGGACGCGTTGATGGCCGAACTGGGCCTGGAATACGCCGACTTCGACTTCGCGGCCAACGCCGGCTACCCATCGCCGACCCATCGCATCGCCCTGGAGGAGTACGGTCCCACGCCGCACCACCGAGTGTCGTGGTCCTACATGGACGCCCTGCCCCGGTGGCGGCATCTCAAGAAGGTGCGCATCACCCCCGAAGCAGCCGCTCTGGAGGCCGGTGGCCAACTCGGCTTCGACTTCTGAGCGGTGCGGGCATGAATTCGGTACCCACTGACGTGTCCCGCACCTACGTTTGATAGACATCCTTTTATGCCTCTCATCCCCGAGGAGCCTCAGATTCACGAGAGTGTCCCGGGTCCCCGCGCTGTTCCGGCCGCCGGCCGTACCGCGCCGACCCCCCGTCCTGTCCCTGGTCCCGGTCCCCGCCCCGCCCCGCCGCGTGGCGCGCCCGCGTCCAGTGCCCGTCCGGGCAAGCCCGGACCCGCTGCCCCGTCGCGTGTGCCTGTCGCCGTTCCGCCGGCGCAGCGCACCGGCTCGCCGCAGCCCCCCGTAGCCAAGACCGACACCGCCACGGGAACCCAGCTCCAGCTGATCCCGGCGCCCGCCGGGGGCGCCGTCGACGCCGCAGACGAGGCCGTCGACCTGCTCCTGGACTCCGGGCGCGCGCCGGGCGAGATCCTGGTGCTGACCACCGGCGACAGCCACCCGTGGGCGGTCCACGAACTGTCCTTCGGTGAGGCGTCCTACTGGGCCCAACACGACGCCGCGGACGATGTGTTCTACGCGGACGCCTCTGCCGAACGCGCCACCGGGCGACCCGTGGTGGTCGTGGCCGTCAACGGTGGTACGGACGAGACCGCCGCGCGGGCACTGCCCGACGCGATGGCCCGTGCCGGAACGCTGCTGATCGTCTGCGGCGACCCGCAGCGGATCAACACCGCTCTCGGCGCGAACGCCTGACCCGCCGCTGGCCCGACGCAGCCCGCCGGCCCCAGTGGCCGGTCGGGCTCGTTCGCCTGCCCGGACGTGGCCCGCGGTCGGGAGCCGCGTTCCGGCGGCGGCTGGACCGCACCGGTCAGCGCGCCGCGGTGTGCCGGTGCGCCTCGGCCGCGCCACCTCCGGCCCGCCGCGGCGCCCCGCGGCCACCGCTGCGCGGCTGCTCGGGCGGCGGCACGGTGCGCGCCTGAGGGGTGATGCGCTGTGGGGGTGCGGCGGCCGGGCCGGGCGGCCGAGGCTGGGCGGCGGGCAGCGCCTCCGGCGTGCCCGGCGCCTCCACCGGCGGCGTGACAGACCCGGGAGGCGCATCCGTATACGGTGCCGCCGTGCCGAGCGATTCCGTACGGGCTGCCGCCGTACCGGGCGATGTCGTACGCCGCGGCTCCGCACAAGGTGCTTCCGCAGGCTCCGGCCCCGGCTCGCCACGCGGTGATTCCGCCTCGGTATGGCGCAATCCCGCCCCATCTGCGCCGGTGATCGAGCCCGCCGTACCGTCCCGCGCCCCCGTCCGCGCCCTGTCCGCTCCGCCCCGGGACTTCTCCGCAGCGGACGCCCGCGGACGTCGCCCGCCCCGCCCCTCGCCCAGCACCTGCCAGCGGTCCCCCGTGAGCGTGATGTAGGCCCCGCAACGGAGCCCGTGCAGGGTGCAGGCGTCGCGCAGCCCCCACATCCACGCACCGTCCGCCTCCGTCCAACGAGGCTCGCCCGCACGGCAGTAGAGCAGCACCGCGGTCCGCACCGGGACGCGCAGCCGCAGGTCGTGCGGGACGATCCGGCGCAGCTGCGTCAGCAGCGCATTGCGGAACTCCCAGCCGTCGGGAGCCACCGGGCGCTGGGTGAACGACGCACTGGCGATCACCCGCTCCTGCGGGTCGAGCACCGCCACAATGACCGTGGACAGCCCCGGGAGGTGCCGTGCGTACAGACCGGCGACGACCTCACGAGGATTGCGCAGCAGCGGAATTCCGGCCGAGGCCCACTCCGCGGGCTCCAGCATCCGCCCCAGCGGGGCGGCGGAATCGGTGGACGGGGGCCGGGACACATACGGGGGCTGGGCGAATCCGAAGGTCATCGTCCTCCCTTCGTCGATGCGTCCGCGTTTCGGGTGGCGGCCCGGCGCGCGAGCGCAGCGCGGCAGGGCTCTTCCGGACCGCGAACGGCCGGATACGGGAAGCGACTTCAATTCTCGCGGTTCGTACAGGCATGCGGCAACGAGCAATTCCCCCGCACGGCCGGAATCATCCGGTCCGCTGCCGGTATCCCTGCCCGCCGCACGTGTCTCTGATGCCCGCCGCCTCCCTCCCTTCTCTCCCGGCCCCGACCCGTACGGCGCCGATGACCCCTGCCCGATCACCGACCGGCCGCACGGCTCGTCCGCGCTAGCCCTGCACGGCCAGGACCAGTGGAAACACGCCCTCGGCCCCGGCCCTGCGCAGCAGCCGGGCGGCCACCGCGAGCGTCCAGCCGGTGTCCGCATAGTCGTCCACCAGGAGCACCGGGCCGCCGGCCGACGCCAGCGCCCGGGCGAGCTCCGGCGGCACACTCAGCGAGCTGTGCAGCGCCCGCAGCCGCTGGGCGCTGTTGCTGCGCGGAATCCTGCCGTCCGGACCGTCGTCCACCGACCCCACGGTGCCCAGGAACGGCATCCGGCCCACCGAGGCGATCCGCTCGGCCAGCGACCGGATCAGCTGCGGGCGGCTGCGCGAACCGAGGCAGACGACACCCACCGGGCGGGCCGGTGCGTCCGCCGCGCCCGAGGCCCAGCCCCCGGGGCCCTTGGCCCAGTCGGCGAGGACCGTGACCACCGCGGCCGACACATCGTCGGGCACCGGACCGTCCGGGGCCTGCGGTGCGAGCATCGGCCGCAGCCGGTTGCCCCACCCGATGTCCGAAAGCCGCCCCAACGCCCGGCCGGTGGCGGCCAGTTCACCGGCCGGGATACGGCCCTTGAGGTCGATGCCGACGGCCGGCAGACCCGTGGGCCACATCCGCCGCGGCTCCACCTCCACCCCCGGGCGCCCCAGTTCGCCGCGCGCCGCGTCGAGCGACGCGGCGGACACCTCGGTGCCGAACCGCGCTCCCGCGCAGTTGTCGCACCGGCCGCACGGGGCCGCCGCCTCGTCGTCCAGCTGCCGCCGCAGAAACTCCATCCGGCAACCGGTCGTCGACGCGTACTCCCGCATCGCCTGCTGCTCGGTCTCCCGCTGCCGCGCCACCCATGCATAGCGCTCGGCGTCGTACGACCACGGCCGCCCCGTCGACGTCCAGCCGCCCTTGACGCGCTGGACGGCACCGTCCACGTCGAGCACCTTGAGCATGATCTCCAGCCGGGAGCGGCGCAGTTCGACCTGCGGCTCCAGCGCCGGCAGCGACACCGGCCGGCCGGCCGCCGCCAGGACGTCCAGCGTCCGGCGCACCTGCTCCTCCGGGGGGAACGCCAGCGACGCGAAGTACTTCCAGATCGCCTCGTCCTCCCGGCCGGGCAGCAGCAGCACCTCGGCGTGCTCGACCCCGCGCCCGGCGCGGCCCACCTGCTGGTAGTACGCGATGGGCGACGACGGCGAGCCCAGGTGCACCACGAACCCCAGGTCGGGCTTGTCGAAGCCCATCCCCAGAGCCGAGGTCGCCACCAGCGCCTTGACCCTGTTGGCCAGCAGATCGTCCTCGGCCTGCTGGCGGTCGGCGTTCTCCGTCTTGCCGGTGTACGAGGAGACCGTGTGCCCCCGGTGGCGCAGGAACGCCGTGACCTCCTCCGCGGCGGCGACCGTGAGCGTGTAGATGATCCCGGAGCCCGGCAGCTCGTGCAGATGGTCCGCGAGCCAGGCGAGCCGGTGCGCCGCGTCCGGCAGCGGCAGCACGCCCAGGCTCAGGCTCTCCCGGTCGAGCGTGCCGCGCAGCACCAGCGCCTCGCCGGTGCCCTCGCCCGTCCCCAGCTGCTCGGCGACGTCGGCCGTCACCCTGGCGTTGGCGGTGGCCGTCGTGGCGAGCACGGGCACACCGGGCGGGAGGTCGGCGAGCATCGTGCGCAGCCGCCGGTAGTCCGGCCGGAAGTCATGGCCCCAGTCGGAGATGCAGTGCGCCTCGTCCACCACCAGGAGGCCGGTGGCCGCCGCGAGCTTGGGCAGCACCTGATCGCGGAAATCCGGGTTGTTGAGCCGCTCCGGGCTCACCAGCAGCACATCCACCTCACCGGCCGCCACCTCGGCCTGGACGGTGTCCCACTCCTCGGTGTTGGCGGAGTTGATCGTGCGTGCGCGAATACCGGCCCGTGCCGCCGCCTCGACCTGATTACGCATCAGCGCGAGCAACGGGGAGACGATCACGGTCGGACCGCTGCCCCGCTCGCGGAGCAGCGCCGTCGCGACGAAATAGACTGCGGACTTCCCCCAGCCCGTGCGCTGCACGACCAGGGCGCGGCGGTGGTCGGCGACCAGCGCCTCGATCGCCCGCCACTGATCCTCGCGCAGCCGGGCGTCGCCCTCGGGATCCCCGACGAGTCGGCTCAGGACGGCATCGGCTGCGGCACGCAGATCTTCGTTGCTCATGCCCCCATGCAACCCGATGGCACCGACAACGCGCGAACCCCGGCCCGAAGCTGTGGACAACCACCTCACCCGCGAGTTATCCACAGGGGTCGCGGAGCGGCGGCTGCCTGCGCGATCTTCGAGCCATGAATCCGCACAGCGAACCGCGCAAGCCCGGCACCGACAACCCCGCGCCCGCCTCCGCGAGCCAGCCCTCCGAGACCCCCACGGGCCCGCCCGAGCCACCGGCCCCCGGCGCTCCGCCCGGCCCACCCGCCTCCGCCGCCCCCACGCAATCCGCCGACCCCACCGCCGCTTCCACCCCCGTGCCCCCCTTCATCGCCCCCGACCCGTCCGCCCCCTCCCTCTCCTGCAACGCCCACGCGCCGGCCGACTCCGCTGCCTCCCGTACGGCTTTCGACTCAGCCGACTCCCATCCGTCCGCATCAGCCGCCGCCGATGACGAGACCACCGAATCCCCGGTCACCTTGCGCGGCCCCGCCGAGCTCGCCGACGCACTGCCGTATCTCATGGGCTTCTATCCGGACGACAGCATCGTGATGGTCGCGCTGCACGGTGAGCGCGCCCGCTTCGGCGGACGGCTCAGGCTCGGCATCCCGACGGACACCACTCAATGGCCCGACGTCTGCGACCAGCTCGCCGACTGCCTCATCACCGGCGCCCGGGACCGCGGCACCCGGCCCGTGGGCATCCTCGTCTTCCTCTGCCGGGAACCGTCCCACGGCGAGAGCGGCAAGGACGTCAAGGACCGCCTCCGCCCCCTCGCCCAGCGCCTCCGCACCGCCTGCGGCGCGCAGGACGTCCCGGTCCTCGAAGCCCTGTGCATCTCCAACGGCCGCTTCTGGTCCTACTGTTGCCCCGACTTCCGCTGCTGCCCCGCCGAGGGGACACCCCTGTTCCTGCCCGGTACGTCCGTGATCGCCGCAGCCGCCGCCTATGCGGGAATGCAGGTACGCGGCTCGCTCAAGGAGATGGAGGCCAGGCTGGCACCGCGCACCGGACCGCGCGCCGCCGACCAGGAGAGGGCCCTGGACGCTGCGGCGGCGGCGCTCATGCCCCGGATGCTCCGGCCGGACGGCGCGCCGGCGGTCGGGCGCGACACCCTCGATCTGGCGCGCGCGATGATCCGCCGCTTCCGCCAGGACACCCCCACCGGCAGCAACCGCGCCAGGGACGCCTGCGACGACGCCCTGATCACCGACCGCGAAGCCGCCGACCTCATCCTCGGCCTCCAGGACCGCGTCACCCGCGATCGGGCCGCGGAATGGATGGACGGCCCCGAGGCCGCCCCGGCCCTCCGGCTCTGGCGCGCCCTCGCCCGCCGCTGCGCCGGCGGCTACGTCGAGCACGCGGCGGCGCCGCTGACCCTCGCCGGCTGGGTCTGCTGGTCCACCGCCGACGGACCGTCCGCGCGCGTCGCCCTCAGCCGTGCTCTCACCGTTGACCCCGGCTATGTCTTCGCCCAGATGCTGCACCGCGCCATCAACGAGGGCCTGGATCCCGAGCCGCTGCGCCGCTGCCTGCGCGAGCAGCGGAAGGAGGCGGAGAGCGCCGCCGCCGACGGGCCGGAGGCCGTTGCGCAGGAACCACGCCGGCCCGCGAAGCGGGCCCGACCGCCGCGCCCCGGATCCGCCGAACGCCCCAAGGGGCCACGCGGCGGCACCGGCCCCGGCACTCGTGTGACCGGTGCCGCCGGCAAGCGCCGGACCGGCCGGGACGGTGACCGGAGCCGGCGTTGACCGAGCGGTCGCGGTCCGGTCGGCGTGACCTGGGCGCCGGCCGGACCGTTCACCTGTATGGCGCAGGCCGTACGGAGCCCCGACCTCACCAGGGAGCGCAGAGCGTGCCAGGGATCGTCCCCACCACCCAGCCGACCCACCAGCCCGCCGGAGAACGGCGCACCACGCCGCCCCGGCCGCCCCAACCACAGCCCGTCCACTCCTCGCTGATCTGTGTGGCCCTGCCGTCCCTCGCCGTATCGCCCCCCTCGGGGCAGCTCACCGGCGAGGGCCTGGAGGGCTACTACCGGGACGGCCGGCGGATCCTCTCCCGCTGTGAGGTACGAGCCGCGGGCGGCGAACCGCTCGTCGTCCAGGGCCGGTTGGTCGCCGCGGACCGCGCCCAGTTCATCGGTGTGGTCCGCAGAACGGGCGAGCGCGGGCCGGATCCGGAGATCCGGATGGAGCGGCTGCGTTCCGCCGACGGCATCGAACGGATCACCTTCCACAGCAGCGCCGGCCGGCCCGTCCGGCTGCCGCTCGAAATCCGGCTCGGCACCGACCTCGCAGAGCTCGGAGCCGTCGCCGTCGGCTTCCCCGGCGCCGAACTCCGCGCCGCGGTCCACGGCTCCGGACTCCGCTGGTCCGGGCCCGGCGCGCACGCCGTGGTCTCCGCGACGCCCACGCCCCAGGACGCCCTGGCCTCGGCGGGCCTGCTGCGCTGGGACCTGGAGCTGCCACCGGGCGGCCGGCGCACCGTCGAACTGCACGCCCGCCTCGAATACAACACAGGCAGCCCCCGGGGCGGCGCCCACCCGGCCGCCCACGGGCGGCCCGGCCGGCCCCGTATTCCCGGCCCGCGCCAAGGCCCCTCCGGCCCCCGAATGCGCGGCGACCGGCCGCCGCACCCCTGGTCGGCCGCCCGCCTGGAGTGTGACGACCATCGCGCCGACGCCCTCATGGCGAGCAGCCTCGACGATCTGCACGGCCTGCTGATGCGCGACCCGGCCATGCCCACGGACGTCTGTGTAGCCGGGGGATTCCCCTGGCGCTGCGGTCTCGCCCCGGCCGAGGCCCTCTGGACCGCCCGGATGCTGCTCCCCCTCGGCACCCGGCTCACCGCGAGCACCCTGCGCACCCTCGCCCGTACTCAACAAGCCACCCCGGGAACGGATTTCGGCCGAATTCCCGGCGCCCTGCGGGACGCCGGGCCCCACGCTCCACCGAGCTGCACGGGCATCGAAGCCACGCTCCTCTTCCCGGCGGTCCTCGCGGAGGCCCGCCGCTGGGGCCTGCCCGATCAGGAGACCGAACGGCTGCTGCCCGCCGCCGAACGCTGCCTCCAGTGGCTGCGTACGGCCACCGACCCACCGGGCGGTGGCCGCGGTGGCTACCTCCCCGACCCGGCGCCCGACGGCCCCTACCGCTGCGAGACGCAGGCCCACGCCCACCGCGCCGCGCTCCTCGGCGCCGACCTCCTCGATGCCTGCGGCGCCGCAGGCGCCGCCGCACTCCGCGACTGGGCAGCCGACCTGCGTACCCGCTTCCGGACCGACTTCTGGGTGGAGGACCGCGCCGGCGGCCGTCCCGCCCTGCTCACCGGCGACGGCAGGCCGGTGCCGCACCTGGGCTCCACCGCCGCCCATCTCCTCGACACGGGCCTGCTCGGCGGCGGCGCCCTGGCCCCCGGCCTCCTGGACGCGACCCAGACCGACCAGCTGGCCCGACTGCTCCGCAGCCCGGCCATGGACTCCGGATGGGGCCTGCGCGGACTCGGCGCCAGGGAGACCGGCTACAACCCGTTCGGCCACCGCAGCGGAGCCGTCCGCGTCCAGGAGACGGCCATCGCCGCCGCCGGACTGGCCGCAGCCGGCCACGAAGCCGCGGCCGGCGCCCTGACACGGGGCGTTCTCGACGCCGCGGAGCGCTTCGGCCACCGCCTCCCGGAGATGTACGCGGGGGAGCAGCGCACCGCCGACGGCGCTCCCGTGCCGCACCCGGCGGCCTGCCGCCCCGCCTCCGTCGCGGCGGCCGGGGCGGTCCAGACACTCGTCGCCCTGGCCGGCCTGCGCCCCGATGTCCCCTCGGGAACGGTGGCCGTCCGCCCGCTCGGCACCGCCCCGCTCGGCGCGATGCAGTTCACCGGCCTCACCATCGCCGAGCAGCCTTTCGCCGTACGGATCAGCAGGCTGGGCATGGGCATGGTCGAGGCAGCGGCGGACGGCCTGCAACTGGGGTCGTGAAGGGCCGCATGACCTGTTTATCGTCAGGCGGACGACTATGATCACGTCATGCCTCCCTACGACCCGTCGGCCTTCCCGCCCTTCGCTGTCACCGTCGACCTGGTCGTGCTCACCGTGCGCCGCCACGCCCTGTGCGCGTTGGCCGTACGGCGCGGTGAGCCGCCGTTCCAGGGCCGCTGGGCCCTGCCGGGCGGATTCGTCCGCGCCGACGAGGATCTTGAGGACGCGGCTGCCCGGGAGCTCGCCGAGGAGACCGGCCTGCACGCCCACCCGGAGGCCGGCCCGCCGCCCGCGTACGGTGCGCACCTCGAACAGCTCGCCACCTACGGCGATCCCAAGCGTGACCCCCGGATGCGGGTCGTCAGCGTCGCGCACCTCGTCCTGGCTCCCGACCTGCCCGCCCCCAGGGCAGGCGGCGACGCCCACAGCGCCCGTTGGGCGCCCGTGGACACCCTCCTGGAGCACGAGGGAGGCGGGCACGCCCGCGAAGGCGAGCTGACGACCCCGCTCGCCTTCGACCACGCGCGGATCCTCGCCGACGGCGTGGAACGCGCCCGCTCGAAGATCGAATACTCCTCCCTCGCCACAGCCTTCTGCCCGCAGGAATTCACCGTCGGCGAACTCCGCAGGGTCTACGAGGCGGTCTGGGGCGTCGCCCTCGACCCGCGCAACTTCCACCGCAAGGTCACCGGCACCCCCGGCTTCCTGGTCCCCACCGGCGGCACCACGACCCGTCAGGGCGGTCGCCCCGCGCAGCTGTTCCGAGCCGGCGGTGCGACCCTCCTCAACCCCCCGATGCTGCGCCCGGAGGTCTGACCACCGCCGCGTACCGCCGGGTCCGCTCGCCACCACATCCGCTTGCGCACCGCCTCACGCCCCATGAGGCGCGCGACGGACATGCACCCACCCGGTCGCGCAGTCGCCGGTTCACGCCGTCCGCAGCGTCACCCACCGGGTCAACAAGCCGCCCGTGAAGTCACCGACCGAGGTGACTCCACCGCCTCGACACCCCCAATGGTCACAGCTTGCGCTCCGCCAACTCCCCTGCTTCCAGGCGAACCTGGGAGCCTCCCCGGCGAGAGTGCGCCGCTTCCCGACCTTCGGTGCTCACCGCGACGCATCACTCATCGCCCACGAGGCCACCGCCCGCATGCAGTTCGCCCGGGACGTATCCGCCGGCATCCCCGAGTGGCCTGTAAACCTCGCTGGTTACCTCGTGACTCCCGCTGGTCGCTTCGTGCCGGAGCCCGGCGGCGCATACGGGGGACCGGCCGCCGGCGTATGGCCGCGGGCAGCAGTGCGGTGGACGGCCGAACTCGCCACCCCCATCCGGCGTGAGCCGCCGGCGCACGCGTCCGGCTCGACTCGGCGGCCCGAGCCCTCAGCCGGAGTGCCCGGTCCGTGAGGCCGTCGGCGGCAGTCCGCCGGCCTTACGGAATCGACCGAGGCGTATCGATGGCGACGCGACTTGTGCCCAACCCTCTGACGGTGCAACGGCGTTGCCGTCGTCCGCCCTGGTCTGCGCTTATGTGTTCACCGTGCTAACGGGCCCGGGGGCGCCTACCGGCCAAGACGCCCGTTTCCGGGCCCCGTTGTTGCACCCGCTGTCCACAACTCACCGCCGAAAGCGCATTTCTTTCCGATAAAGCGTCAATTGCGAGATAACGGGCGATCACCCTTTCGTGTGCTTTTCACCAAAGACCTCAAGGCCGTTCAGGGTGTCGCCGACAAAGGATGCGTGAGTACCCTTGCGCACACCATGATGACCGCGGCTCGCCCCGGCGACACCGGCCTCGCAGGCCCCGGCGAGCTTGACCGCTACTCCTACGCCAACGCCGCCAACGCGACCGGCCAGGACCGCGCAGAGCGCGTTTCACCGGTCTGGGAAGGCTCCGAAGCAGACATCGGCCGGGTCGGCCGTCGCGCGGCGGGCAGCCGTGGCCGCGGCCTCCACGGCCAACTCGTGCAACAGCTCGGCCAGATGATCGTCTCCGGCGATCTCGGCGCCGACCGCCCGCTCGTCCCCGAGGAGATCGGCCAGCGCTTCGAGGTCTCCCGCACCGTCGTCCGTGAGTCGCTGCGCGTCCTCGAAGCCAAGGGGCTGGTCAGCGCGCGCCCCAACGTAGGCACCCGGGTGCGCCCGGTCAGCGACTGGAACCTCCTCGACCCCGACATCATCGAGTGGCGGGCCTACGGGCCGCAGCGCGACGATCAGCGGCGCGAGCTGTGCGAGCTGCGCTGGACGATCGAGCCGCTCGCCGCCCGGCTCGCCGCCGGCCACGGCCGCGAGGACATCCAGCAGCGGCTCGCCGACATGGTCGAGATCATGGGCCACTCCGCCGCCCAGGGCGACACCATGACCTTCACCCGTGCCGACGTCGAGTTCCACACGCTGCTCCTCCAGCTCGCCGGCAACCGGATGCTCGAGCACCTCTCGGGCATCGTCACCTCCGCCCTGCACGTCTCCGGCGGATCCGGCGGCGGCTGTGAGCGGCCGGTCGAGACATCCGTGGGCCAGCACATGCGGGTCGTCGACGCGATCGGTTCCGGCGACGCCACGGCCGCCGAATCCGCGATGCGCCAGCTCCTCGCCGCCCACGGCGAGACCGGCGGTCAGGGCACCGGGACGCCCGTGGACCACGTCGTCCCCGCGCCCCGCGAGCACTGAAGGCCCGCACCCGACCACGTGCGGACCGTAAGCCCCGCGCGACCTCGTGTCCCGCGCGCCCTGATGGAGGGTGTGGCGTACGTACCGAAGGAGCGCAGGATCGCCGGATCCGGGGCGTCGTCCGGATCCGGCGGTAGACCTTGAGAGGGTTGCATGTCATATGACTGGGAATGGGTCGTTATGGGGTGTGACTCGGGCCACGCAGATTGGGCGTAACGCTCTCCGGGGAAGCGCGATGACTTAAGAGGTGATAGCCGAGGAGGGAATACGAGCGGCGTTCGTGACGCTGTTCAACTCCCCGGTTGCCCCTGCGCCGTCGGTCCATCCCTACCGGCGGTCGTCGGCTCCGATCCGTAGTGGACGGGGTCGGAAGCCGTTTCCATCGTTCCGAGAGGTTGTTCGTGTCGGCCAGCACATCCCGTACGCTCCCGCCGGAGATCGCCGAGTCCGAGTCTGTGATGGCGCTCATCGAGCGGGGAAAGGCAGATGGGCAGATCGCCGGCGATGACGTGCGTCGGGCCTTCGAGGCTGACCAGATTCCGCCAACCCAGTGGAAGAACGTTCTGCGCAGCCTCAACCAGATCCTCGACGAGGAGGGTGTGACGCTGATGGTCAGTGCCGCAGAGGCGCCCAAGCGCACCCGCAAGAGCGTCGCAGCGAAGAGTCCCGCAAAGCGCACCGCCACCAAGACCGTGGCCGCGAAGACCGCCACGGTGAAGAAGGCCACCGCCGCCGCCCCCGCCCCCGTGGCGGACCCGCCGGTGGGTGAGTCCGAGTCCGCGCCTGCGAAGAAGGCGGCGGCGAAGAAGACGGCCGCCAAGAAGACGGTCGCGAAGAAGGCCACGGCCAAGAAGGCCACGGCAAAGAAGACCGCGTCCAAAAAGGACGTCGACGAGCTGCTCGACGACGACATGACCGAGGAGAACGCAGCGCCCGGCAAGGGCGACGCTCCCGAGGCCGCCGAAGGCGCCGAGAGCGCCGGCTTCGTACTGTCCGACGACGACGAGGACGACGCCCCGGCGCAGCAGGTCGCCGCGGCCGGCGCCACCGCCGACCCGGTCAAGGACTACCTCAAGCAGATCGGTAAGGTTCCGCTCCTCAACGCCGAGCAGGAGGTCGAGCTCGCCAAGCGCATCGAGGCCGGCCTGTTCGCCGAGGACAAGCTCGCGAACAGCGACAAGCTCGCGCCGAAGCTCAAGCGCGAGCTGGAGATCATCGCCGAGGACGGCCGCCGGGCGAAGAACCACCTCCTGGAGGCCAACCTCCGACTGGTCGTCTCCCTGGCCAAGCGGTACACCGGCCGCGGCATGCTCTTCCTGGACCTGATCCAGGAGGGCAACCTCGGTCTGATCCGTGCGGTCGAGAAGTTCGACTACACCAAGGGATACAAGTTCTCGACGTACGCGACGTGGTGGATCCGCCAGGCCATCACCCGTGCCATGGCCGACCAGGCCCGTACGATCCGTATCCCCGTCCACATGGTCGAGGTCATCAACAAGCTCGCGCGCGTCCAGCGCCAGATGCTCCAGGACCTGGGCCGCGAGCCCACCCCGGAGGAGCTGGCCAAGGAACTCGACATGACCCCCGAGAAGGTCATCGAGGTCCAGAAGTACGGCCGTGAGCCGATCTCGCTGCACACCCCGCTGGGCGAGGACGGCGACAGCGAGTTCGGTGACCTCATCGAGGACTCCGAGGCCGTCGTCCCGGCCGACGCGGTCAGCTTCACGCTCCTGCAGGAGCAGCTGCACTCCGTGCTGGACACTCTCTCCGAGCGCGAGGCCGGCGTGGTGTCCATGCGCTTCGGCCTCACCGACGGCCAGCCCAAGACGCTGGACGAGATCGGCAAGGTCTACGGCGTCACGCGTGAGCGGATCCGTCAGATCGAGTCCAAGACGATGTCGAAGCTGCGTCACCCGTCGCGTTCCCAGGTGCTGCGCGACTACCTCGACTAACCGAACCTGCTCCGATCGCGCCGCGAGCCCGGCCCTCCCACCTCGGTGGACGGGCCGGGCTCGCGGCCGTCCGGGTGCGGGGCGCGGCCGTTTGGGTCACTCTGGGTGGGCGACCACTGCCCCAGAGTCAGGAGTCCGTATGCGACCCTCCGTGCCCGCCGCCTTCGGAGCCCTCGCGCTGATACTCGCCGTACCGACCTCGTCCGCTGCGGACGGGGTCGTGATCGGCGGCAAGCCCGTACGGCCCTCCAGCACCCCCTGGGCGGTGGCCCTGGCATCACACCAGCGGTTCGGAACCCAGCGCTCCGGGCAGTTCTGCGGCGGCGTGCTGGTCGGGCGCGCGACGGTGGTGACGGCCGCGCACTGTCTGGGCCAGGAAGTGCTGGGACTCCCCTGGAAAGAGGTACGCGATCTACGGGTCGTCGTCGGACGCGACAACCTCACCGGCGGGGGCGGCCGGGAGATCAAGGTCGCCAATGTGTGGGTCAATCCGCGCTACAACAGCTGGACCAACGAGGGCGACATGGCTGTCCTCACGCTCCAGGAGCGAGTCCCGAACCGCCCGATTCGAATAGCCGACGAGGACGACAGCGCCTACCGGCCGGGCAGCGCGGCCACGGTCTACGGATGGGGCGATACGACCGGAGAGGGCAGCTATGCGTCGCAGCTGCGGTCGGCCAGGGTGAACGTGCTGCGCGACTCGGTCTGCGCGCGGGCCTATCCGGGCAGCGCGGACGGGACGTACAAGGCCGCATCGATGCTTTGTGCGGGGGAGCCGAAGGGCGGGCGGGATGCCTGCCAGGGAGACAGCGGGGGGCCGCTGGTGGTGCACGGGCGCTTGGTGGGGCTGGTGTCGTGGGGGACGGGCTGCGGGCAGGCGGCCAGCCCCGGTGTCTACACGCGCGCCTCCGCGCTGCTCCCGGCGGTGCACGAGCACGGGGCGGGCTGAGCGCTGCCAAGGGCTGTCAGAGTTGCCGCGGCGCACGAGTGCGGGCGGCCTCCCCTGTGGTGCCGGGAAAACCGCCCGCCGCACGGCCCTGGGCCGCTACTCGCTCGTCGTGGATGCGATGTGTCAGCGTTCCTCATCGGACGCAGACGTCGGAGAAGCGGTCAGCCGCTCCGTCTCGTCCTGTATTTCCGCGGCGATCTTCTTGAGTTCTGGCTCGAACTTGCGACCGTGGTGGGCGCAGAAGAGCAGTTCTCCGCCGGACATCAGGACGACGCGCAGGTATGCCTGGGCGCCGCAGCGGTCGCAGCGGTCAGCGGCCGTCAGCGGGCTCGCGGGTGTCAGAACAGTAGTCACGTCGCCTCTTCTCTAGCTCGACGAGCTGTCGTACCAGGGTCAACATCCAACCAGGCCGAAAACGTTCCCGCTCGTGCCTTTTCCTCGAAAAAATTCTTCCGAGGGGCCGGGTGCTGCCGGGTGGCGGCGAATGAGCCGTATTGCGTGGTGGTCTGATTCACGTTGGTTACTGGAGGTGTGCCCTCCCGGCTGGCTTGCCGGTTGTTGATGAGGACGTGCCCGGAGCCTAAATGGTTCATGCCTCGAAGGGAACGTGATGTGCACGTCACTCGGACGTCACCCCATCGAGCGATCGAACGCGTGAGCGAAATTCTACTACCATGGTCATGCTCACGGGTGGCGTCACATCGGCTCTACTGGGCCTCGGTACCCTCTCACCGGCGACACCGCCACAACCGAGTCCGCGGAATGCGGACTGCCAGAAATTCAGCGAGGAGCGAACCGCGTGACCGCCGAGATGTCCGTGCCGTCCACCGCAGTGCTGACCGGGGCAGACCGGGACGGTTCCAACTACACCGCGCGGCATCTGCTCGTCCTCGAGGGTCTGGAAGCCGTCCGCAAGCGTCCCGGCATGTACATCGGCTCCACGGACAGCCGTGGCCTGATGCACTGCCTCTGGGAAATCATCGACAATTCCGTCGACGAGGCGCTGGGCGGCTACTGCGACCACATCGAGGTGGTCCTCCACGACGACGGGTCGGTGGAGGTCCAGGACAACGGCCGCGGGATTCCCGTGGACGTCGAGCCCAAAACGGGGCTCAGCGGCGTCGAGGTCGTGATGACCAAGCTGCACGCCGGCGGAAAGTTCGGCGGCGGCTCGTACGCTGCCTCCGGCGGCCTGCACGGCGTCGGCGCCTCGGTCGTCAACGCGCTCTCCGCGCGGCTGGACGTCGAGGTGGACCGCAACAGCAAGACGCACTCCATCAGCTTCCGGCGCGGGGTGCCCGGCATCTTCACCGAATCGGGGCCGGACGCCCCGTTCGACCCCGGCAACGGCCTCATCAAGGGCAGGCGGGTCCCCAAGACGAAGACCGGCACCCGGGTGCGCTACTGGGCCGACCGGCAGATCTTCCTCAAGGACGCCAAGCTCTCTCTGGAGACGCTGTACGCCCGTGCCCGGCAGACCGCCTTCCTCGTACCGGGCCTGACCATCGTCGTCCGCGACGAGCGAGGTATCGACGGCGCCGGGAAGTCGGAGGAGACGTTCCGCTACGACGGCGGCATCAGCGAGTTCTGCGAGTACCTGGCGCAGGACAAGGCCGTCTGCGACGTCCTGCGGCTGACCGGCCAGGGCACCTTCAAGGAGACGGTGCCGGTCCTCGACGAGCGCGGTCACATGACACCGACCGAAGTCACCCGTGAACTGGGCGTCGACATCGCTCTCCGGTGGGGGACCGGCTACGACTCGACGATCAAGTCGTTCGTCAACATCATCGCCACCCCCAAGGGCGGCACCCATGTCTCGGGCTTCGAGCGCGCGGTGACCAGGACCGTCAATGAGGTGCTGCGGTCCAGCAAGCTGCTGCGCGTCGCCGAGGACGACGTCGTCAAGGACGACGCGATGGAGGGTCTCACCGCGGTCGTCACCGTACGGCTCGCGGAGCCGCAGTTCGAGGGGCAGACCAAGGAGGTGCTGGGTACCTCCGCCGCGTCCCGGATCGTCGCCCAGGTGGTCAGCAGGGAGCTCAAGGCGTTCCTGACCTCCACGAAGCGCGACGCCAAGCAGCAGGCACGCTCCGTACTGGACAAGGTCGTCGCCGCGGCCCGTACGCGCATCGCCGCCCGTCAGCACAAGGAGGCCCAGCGGCGGAAGACGGCGCTGGAGTCCTCCTCCCTGCCGGCCAAGCTCGCGGACTGCCGCAGCGACGACGTCGACCGCAGCGAACTGTTCATCGTCGAGGGCGACTCGGCGCTGGGCACGGCGAAGCTGGCGCGGAATTCGGAGTTCCAGGCGCTGCTGCCGATTCGCGGCAAGATTCTCAATGTCCAGAAGTCGTCGGTTTCGGACATGCTCAAGAACGCCGAGTGCGGCTCCATCATCCAGGTCATAGGGGCCGGATCCGGTCGCACCTTCGACATCGACACCGCCCGCTACGGCAAGGTGATCTTCCTAGCCGACGCCGATGTCGACGGCGCCCACATCCGCTGCCTGCTGCTGACGCTCTTCCAGCGCTACATGCGGCCGATGGTCGAACAGGGCCGGGTCTTCTCCGCCGTCCCGCCGCTGCACCGCGTCGAGCTCATCAACCCCAAGAAGGGCCAGGACAAGTACATCTACACCTACTCGGACAACGAACTCCGCCAGACCCTGCTGGAGCTCCAGCGCAAGAAGGTCCGCTACAAGGACAGCATCCAGCGCTACAAGGGCCTGGGTGAGATGGACGCCGATCAGCTCGCCGAGACGACCATGGATCCGCGGCACCGCACCCTGCGCCGGATCAACATCAGTGATCTCGAAGCGGCGGAGAAGGCATTCGACCTCCTGATGGGCAACGAAGTCGCTCCCCGTAAGGAGTTCATCACCAACTCCGCGTCCACTCTGGACCGTTCGCGCATCGACACCTGAGCCGGCAGCGACTCTCTACGGGCGCCTCTCCACCTACGGGTGGACGGGTGCCCGTCGCCATTTCCACCCGCGCCCCACCCTGGCTCCGATCCGGGCGGTGGGGTCCTCTCCGTAGCGTCGGAAACGTCGAAATTCCCCGTCCCACGGAGGCTTCAGGACATGAGCGGCTGGCTCAACATCGTTGCGATGATCGCGGTTGTCGTCATCGTGTTCGCCCGGCAGTTCATGGCGCAGCGCATCACCTCGGAAGGCAAGAAGTGGTGGCTGCTGCCCGTCATCCTCGCCGTCATGGCGCTGCGGCAACCCGACCTCCTGGACCCCGCGCACCATGCGGCGTCCGCGGTCCTGCTGGCGATGACCCTTCTGATCGGACTGGCCAGCGGTGCGGCATGGGCCTGGACCACGCGCATCTGGACCGACGTGGACGGGGCGGTCTGGACCAAGGGCACCTGGGCGGCGGCCGGTGTGTGGCTGTGCGGGACGGCCCTGCGCCTCGGCCTCATGGGCATCGCCGCGGTCCTGGGCGTCCACCAGGGGAGCCAGGCCACGCTGCTGTCCGTGGCGGCCATGCTGCTGACCCGTGCCGGTGTCACCACCTGGCGCGCCCAGGCCGTTCAGCAGACGTACCGTGTCCCTGTCGCGGGCTGACACTCTGCGACGCCCACCGAAAGGACCGTCGTGCCGCCGAACCACTGGACCAGCTGGCCCCTGCGGGAGTCACTCTCCCGCGAGGGCCTCAGCGAGGCCCGGTTGTGGATCGGCCGCGCCATCCGCGTCCTGGTGGTGGCGAGCCTGGTGTGGGCCACCCTCGTAGGGGGGACCTTCAGCGGCTGGGGCCTGGTTGCGGCGTGCGCCGCAATTGCCATGACCTTGGTGGTGTTCTGGAGCTTCTTCCGTATGACGCGCGAGCGTCGGCTGTGGCCCTCCATCGGGCTGTTCGCAGTGCTGGAGGCCGCGGCCTTCGGCTTCTACCTGGCCGACGCCCGGATGCCGGCGATCGTCCTGTGGTGCGCCTGTGCCATCACGTCCATGGAGCGGCTGCCGCTGAGCATCGCCGTGCCGTGCTCATCCCTCGCACTCGGTGCGTTCGCGGTGGTCAACACGGACAACTGGCTGACGACCGTTGTGACCACAGGAGGGCTGGGCCTCGCCGGATACGTCGTGCGGCTGGATGCCGAGGCGCGCGGCAATGCCCAGCGCCTGCTGGCGCAGGAACGCGCTGCCCGTAAGGCCGAGGCCGAGACCTCGGCGCTCGCCGAACGGGGGCGGATCGCGCGCGAGATCCACGACGTTCTCGCCCACAGTCTCAGCGCCCAACTGGTGCACCTGGAGGCAGCGCGGCTGATGATCCAGCGCAGCAGCGATCTGGAATCGGACCGTGAGCAGCTCCTGGAGCGGGTGGTGGCATGCCGAGGGATGGCGCGAGAAGGGCTGGACGGCACCCGTGAGGCCCTTTCCGCGCTGCGCGGCGAGATGGTCCCGGTCGAGGACTTCCTGCGCCGTCTGGCGGCCGCTGAGGGCGCTCAGTTGGACGTCGTGGGCGAGCGGCGCACGCTGCCGGCGGAGGCGGGTCTCGCCGTCCGCAGGGTCGCACAGGAAGCGCTCACGAATGTGCGCAAGCACGCACCAGGTGCCCGGGTGACCGTGCAACTGGAGTACGCCGAGGGGCACGTAGGACTGGTGGTGCGCAATTCGGGAGGACGCGGCAAGCCCGGTGAACTCGCGAGGAGCGGTTCCGGGTACGGTCTGCTCGGGATGCGGGAGCGGGCCGAACTCCTCGGTGGAACGCTGGAGTCCGGCCCCGACGAGGAGGGTTTCGTGGTGCGGTTGCAGGTGCCCGCATGACGGCACGCACGGTGGCGCGTGTCGTCGTGGCCGATGATCAGACGGTGGTACGCGAGGGAATCGTGATGCTGCTGGGACTGTTGCCGGGTATCGAGGTCGTCGGATCGGCCGCGGACGGTGAGGAGGCCGTCCGTATGGTCGCCGAACTCGCCCCCGACGTCGCCCTGATGGACCTGAGGATGCCGCGTTGCGACGGCGTCGAGGCCACCCGCCGGATCCGTACGGATCACCCCGGAACCCAGGTCGTGGTACTCACTACGTACGCCGATGACGACTCGCTCTTCCCCGCCCTGCAAGCCGGGGCCCGTGGCTACCTCACCAAGGACGCCGACGGCGATGAGATCGTCCGCGCCATCGAAGATGTGCTGTCGGGCGAAGCCAGCCTGTCACCGAAGATCCAGCGCCGCCTCCTGGAGCGCTTCGCTGAGCCCGTACGAAGCCTTCCGAAACCGTCGGACGGGCCCCCGGACGGACTGACCGCCAGAGAGGTGGAGGTGCTGCGGCTCGTGGCCGAGGGGCAATCGAACCCAGAGATCGCGCGCACGCTGCATGTCTCCACTGCGACGGTGAAGACGCACATCAACAACCTGTTCGCCAAGGCAGGTCTACGTGACCGTGCCCAGGCGATCCACTACGCGTACCGGCATGGCCTCGCGGAGCCGCCAGGTTCGGCTGCTACCTGATGACGTGGCGAGGGGCCCCAGGCTGAAGAATATGGGGCCTTTCATTTCAAACTGCCCGCTTGATCGATCCGCTCTTGTTCGGATGCCCAACAGGTCGGTGGATTTGGATAGTTGGGCGTATGGAGGGACTCTCCGCCGTGGAATCAGCTGTGTTGCTGGACCGCTCATCCGGGGGGCCTGGTCAGGTACGGCGGAATCGCCTCCGGATGGCAACCGCCGATGCGGGGCGAGCTATGGCGGTCCTTCCATACGCACGCTGTAAGAGATGGCTGCCGGCCTGGGCGCACGTGTACGACGGGTGGCTGCGGGGCGTTGGCAGGAATGCAGGTGCGGCGTGGAGTTATCCACAGCCTCGTCGGTTGCGGATTGTGTGCGCGTAGCCTCGCAAAGTGAAGTTCAAGGGGCTGGACGGTCCGTCCGACGCCGGCTGGCGTCGCCGAGCGGCGCTCTTTCCGGGCGCGGCGAGCTCGGTGATGAGCGTACGAGGGGCGCGCGGCAGGTGGCTGAGGAGGGTCTGTGGCCCGGCAGGAGCTGGGAGAGGCGTGCGGTGCGGCACGCGGAGGGGAGTCGGTATGTGGGCGACGGGGGATGGCGCCGGTGCATGGCGTGCGGCAGCGGGGGACGGTGGGCGCCGCAGTGCCGCGAGGTCGATGCTCGGCTTGGGGCTTGCCGTGACACTGGGGCTGGCGTCAGGGGCTGTGTTGGCTCGGGCTGTGGCAGGCGGAAAGCAGCCGGAAGGGAAACAGCGCTGCAGGTGCAAGAGCGAAGGTGAGGAGCCGGATATGCGTCCGGCTTCAGGTGAGCGGGAGGGCAGGAGAGAAGGGCCGGCCAGGGGCGCCGGCATCCGGGATGGCGGTGATGGAAGTAACCGCCATTCGCGTCGATGGGCCGAGAGGCGCACCACAGCTGGCGGGCGCCGGAGCACCGTCGGTCCGCTGATCGACGACAACGTGCCAGGCGCGGCCGTCGGAGTGCGTAACGGTGACAACCCAGGCGGGGGAAGCCTCCGCAACCGACCCGTCGCCCGGCGCCGGTCCATCGCCCCACCGCGCTTCGGGCCGCACCGCGTCGGTCCGTACGACGTCGAGTGCGTCCGCCCGCCGCTCTCGGATCAGCTCGCGGACCGCAAGGTCAGCGGCCTGAGCCGGCCGATCCCACGCCGAGCGGCCACGGCAATGGTCGAGTCCGACACGGCCGTAACGCGCCGCTTCCACGACATCCTTGACCAACTGAGCCGAAGCTCGTCCGTAGGCGTATCCGTAAGGCAAGACGAAAAGTGTGGGGGAGAAGCGGTGTCCGCCGATGTGGGTGACTTCCCAGACCGCGGAGCTCGTGGCGGCGAGCTCGGTCGCCAACGGGCGGCCGAGGATGGCGCAGCAGCGATCCCTCTTGCCGTTGGTGCATACAAGAACCACAGGCTCACCGGTGTACGGCTCCCAGAGGCCGTCATGTTCGCCCGCGCCCAAGGCGGCGAAGTCCAGCCCAAGAGCCGCCCGCGGGTCGGTGACGGTGGTGGTGCGGATCCAGGAACGGCCCGGAGCGGTGTGTGCGAGGAAAAGTCGACGCCGGGGAACACCGTGGAGGTCGGCGTGGCGTCCTGGACGGCGGATCAGGGCGACCCTTACATCCGTCCCCTCTGCCGCGGTCTCCAGGGCCCGGCCGACGTGCGGGTCGAGGTGGCTGTCTGTCAGCGCCTTGACTCCCCACGGTCCGGTTTGCTCGATGAGCAGCCAGGTACGGGCGGTGGCTGCTGTCCCGGCGACGGGTTCGGCCGATACGCGGGAAGCGGTAGCGCAAGTGCTCACAAAGGCGAGCCTAACTCGGAGCGTCTCACCTTGAATCTCGGGAGGGTGTCGACGGGGTCTACGACGAGTGGCGGCGGTCTGTCGTGCTTGCGTTACGGCGGTGTCGGGTATGGCAGCCGAGCGCTGCGGCGACGTTCCGGGACGCCGAGGCGACGAAGGTCAGCTCCGACGGGGCCAGGGGCAGCTCGCCGGGACGTGTGACTGACTGCTGTGCGGGGCCCCAGGCGGGGCGTAGGGCCGTGGAATGCCTTGTGGCCGCCGGAGCCGTTCGCGCATTGGCGGGCTTTGGAGCCCGGCGTGTGGGCGCCGGGGCCGCACTCTGGCCGGTGCTCCGTCTGCACGCGGCGTGGGGCTGAGTGGCCTGCTTGCCCGTGTGGTGAGTTGTGCCCGGAGCGCAGCGTGAGATTTTCCTGGGCGGTCGCAGCACGCGAGACGCGGCTCAGGCATGGGGGTCGGTGGTGATCGCAATGGCAGGGACTGCCTCTGCCGATAGCAGGCGAACCCTCCTCGTGACGACGGTATGCGCCTGATCGCGGCGGCTCGGAACCCAGTTGTGGTCTTTGACGCCGCTCGTTGGCAGAAGCGGCTTGGGTCCGTCCCGCAGGTGGTCCGTTACGATCGACAGCTCGTTTGCCGCCGGTTCGTGCGGCACGCCACCCGCACCATGGAGGCACCCCCTTGGCCACGCAGCAGATCCCCGTCGTCGTGCTCGCGGGGTTCCTGGGGTCGGGTAAGACGACGCTCCTCAATCACCTGCTCCGCGCCGGCGACGGCACTCGTATCGGTGCGATCGTCAATGACTTCGGCAGCATCGAGATCGACGCGATGACCGTCGCCGGGCAGGTGGATTCGATGGTCTCGCTCGGCAACGGCTGTCTGTGCTGCGCCGTCGACACCAGTGAGCTGGACACCTATCTGGAGCGACTGGCCCGCCCTGCCGTTCATATCGACGTGATCGTCATCGAGGCCAGCGGCCTGGCCGAGCCGCAGGAACTCATCCGGATGATCCTTGCGAGTGATAACGACCGGATCGTTTATGGCGGGCTGATCGAGGTCGTCGACGCCGCAGAGTTCGCGGAGACCCGGGTCCGGCATCCCGAACTGGACCGGCATGTGGGTATCGCCGATCTCGTGGTGCTCAACAAGGCCGACCGGATCGGGGAGGCGGCACGTCAGGAGCTCCTGGACACGCTGGCGGATCTTGCTCCCGGCCGTCCGGTGCTCTGCACGGCATACGGGCGGATCGATCCGGAGCTGTTCTTCGACAGGGGAGCGGGGGAGGACCGTCACGCAGCCGTACGCCAGCTGTCCTTCGAGGATGTGTTGCGCGAAGCCGCCGCCGATGGGGAGTCGGGGCACGGAATCGAGGATGGCGTCGAGCACGGGTCCCACGATGGTTGCGAGCATAACCACAAGGACTGTCACGACGGGTGCCACGAGCATGTGGAGCATCTCCATGCCGCCTATCAGAGTGTGGAGTTCGCCTCCGGCGAGCCGATGCATCCGCGGCGCCTGATGGAGTTCCTCGACAGCCGTCCCGCCGGTCTGTATCGCATCAAGGGCTTCGTGCACTTCGATGTCCCGGAGAACCGTCAGAAGTTCACGCTCCACGCGGTCGGTGACTTCCTGCGCTTCTATCCCTCGCCGTGGCCGAAGGGCGAGGAGCGGTGTACCCAACTGGTCATGATCGGCAGTGGTATTGATGCTCCCGCACTGCGCAAGGAACTGGACACCTGCCGGCAAATTGCGCCCTCGGAGGCTGACATGAACAGCATGTGGGGTGTGCTGCGGTTCGTTGCCTCGCAGGAGGAGTGAGTGCAGGAGCGAGCGCCCTGGGAACACGCTCCTGCGAGGAGCGGCCCCGGGCGAAGGGTGACTTCGCGGGCCATGGCTTGATGTCATTGGGGTGGGAGTGGCAGCCGCCGAACGGAGGCCGGCCATGCGATGCCAGCCGCCTGTCCACCGCCGGTCACCGGCCCGATGGCGACCACCCTCCCCAACCGTGGTCACCCACCACTCGGTAACTGGTCACCTCATACTGGCCCGCCGTCCGCGAGCGGCTCTTTCGGGGTGCCACTTCCCCGCACACGCAAGGGTGATTTCCCCGGTATACGACTGACGCCGCCAAGCCGGTTCTTCACCGGTCCGGCGGCGTCAGCCGTCAGAACATGCGGAAACGCGCGGTTACACCGGTCCGGCCAGTGCTGCCACCGGCTTCGTCAGCGGCACTCCGGAGCCGTCCCGGCGGGGGTCCGGCTCCGGCAGGGGGACCGGGGCGCCCTTCGCGTCCGCGGCCTGTACCGGAGCAGGACCGGCCCAGGCCATCGTCAGGCAGTCCTCGCCCTTCAGGAACCGCTGGCAGCGCACACCGCCGGTCGCCCGGCCCTTGCGCGGATACTGGTCGAACGGGGTGAGCTTGGCCGTCGCCACCGAGTCGTCCAGGGTGCCGTGCGACCCGGCGACCGTGAAGACCACGGCCTCGACGGCCGGATCGACCGCCGAGAAGGCGATCACCCGCGCGCCCTGGCTCAGCTTGACGCCCGCCATACCGCCCGCCGGACGGCCCTGCGGCCGTACCTGCGACGCCGGATAGCGCAGCAGCTGGGCCTCGTTGGTGATGAAGACCAGGTCCTCCTCACCCGTACGCAGCTCGGCCGCGCCCACGATGCGGTCGCCGTCCTTGAGGGCGATGACCTCCAACTCGTCCTTGTTGGACGGGTAGTCGGGCACCACGCGCTTCACCACGCCCTGTTCGGTGCCGAGGGCGAGGCCCGGAGAGGACTCGTCCAGCGTTGTCAGGCAGATCAGCTCCTCGCCCTCCTGGAGCGTCAGGAACTCCGAGACCTGCGCGCCACCCGAGAGGTTGGGGGCCGCCGCGGTCTCGGGGAGCTGCGGCAGGTCGACCACCGAGATCCGCAGCAGCCGCCCGAGCGACGTCACCGCGCCCACCTCTCCACGGGTGGTGGCCGGCACCGCCGAGACGATCACATCGTGCTTGACGCGCTTGGCGTCGGCGTCGAACGTCGTCTCACTCGTCGCGGTGCGTGCCAGCAGGCCGGTGGAGGACAGCAGCACCCGGCACGGGTCGTCGGCGACCTCCAGCGGGACCGCGGTGACCGGGGCGCCCGCCGACTCCAGCAGGACGGTGCGGCGCGCCGTGCCGTACTTCTTGGCGACCGCGGCCAACTCGCCGGAGACCAGCTTCCGCAGCTCCGCGTCCGACTCCAGGATCCGGGTCAGCTCCTCGATCTCGGACCGCAGCCGGTCGCGCTCCGATTCCAGCTCGATCCGGTCGAACTTGGTCAGCCGGCGCAGTGGGGTGTCGAGGATGTACTGGGTCTGGATGTCGCTCAGCGAGAAGCGCTCCATCAGGCGCTCCTTGGCCTGCGCGCTGTTCTCACTGGAGCGGATCAGGCGGATGACCTCGTCGATGTCGACCAGGGCGGTCAGCAGGCCCTCGACCAGGTGGAGCCGGTCGCGCCGCTTGGTGCGGCGGAACTCGCTGCGCCGGCGCACCACGTCGAAGCGGTGGTCGACATAGACCTCCAGCAGCTCCTTGAGACCCAGGGTCAGCGGCTGGCCGTCCACCAGGGCGACGTTGTTGATGCCGAAGGACTCTTCCATCGGCGTGAGCTTGTAGAGCTGCTCCAGGACGGCCTCGGGGTTGAAGCCGTTCTTGACCTCGATCACCAGGCGCAGCCCGTGTTCGCGGTCGGTGAGGTCCTTGACGTCCGCGATGCCCTGGAGCTTCTTCGAGCCGACCAGGTCCTTGATCTTGGAGATGACCTTCTCCGGGCCGACCGTGAAGGGGAGTTCGGTGACGACGAGACCCTTCCGGCGGGCGGTGACGTTCTCCACCGTGGCCGTCGCGCGGATCTTGAACGTGCCGCGGCCCTTCTCGTACGCGTCCCGTACCCCGCTCAGGCCCACGATCCGGCCACCCGTGGGCAGGTCCGGACCCGGCACGAAGCGCATCAGGGTGTCCAGATCGGCGTTCGGGTGCTTGATCAGATGGCGGGCGGCGGCGATCACCTCGCCCAGGTTGTGCGGCGGCATGTTCGTCGCCATACCGACCGCGATACCGGACGCCCCGTTGACGAGGAGGTTCGGATACGCGGCGGGGAGGGCGACCGGTTCCTGCTCCTGGCCGTCGTAGTTCGGCGCGAAGTCGACGGTGTCCTCGTCGATGGACTCCGTCATCAGGGACGTCGCCGACGCCATCCGGCACTCGGTGTACCGCATCGCGGCGGGCGGGTCGTCGTTGCCCAGCGAGCCGAAGTTGCCGTGCCCGTCCACCAGGGGCAGCCGCATCGAGAACGGCTGCGCCATGCGCACCAGGGCGTCGTAGATGGACGCGTCGCCGTGCGGGTGGAGCTTGCCCATCACCTCGCCGACCACCCGGGCGCACTTCACGTAGCCGCGGTCGGGGCGCAGGCCCATCTCGTTCATCTGGTAGAGGATGCGGCGGTGTACGGGCTTGAGCCCGTCGCGGGCGTCCGGCAGGGCGCGGGAGTAGATGACCGAATACGCGTACTCAAGGAAGGAACCCTGCATCTCGTCGACGACGTCGATGTCGAGGATCCTCTCCTCGAAGTCGTCCGGCGGCGGGGTCTTCGTGCTGCGGCGGGCCATCGCGGCTGCGGCTCCTTCTGCTGCGTCTACTGCCGGTGTTGGATCAACGCTCTGGATCAACGCTGTGGTCGACCGGCTGGGGTTCGACCGGTGAGTCTGCCTGAGTCTGACGCGGACCATTGTGGACCGCCCCACTGACAACGCCGACCGCGACTCCCCTCTTCCCCTTCCGCGGGGGCCGGGCACGGTGCACGTTCGGGGCCTTCCTCATGGGAACTTCGCCAGATGCCGACGCGGTTGCATACAGTGACAGAACTTCCTCGCAAGCGGATCGAAGGGACGTACATGCCCATGGGTCACACGGCCACAGAACAAGCCGGCTCCGGCGGCCTGACAGCGACCGAGCACCGGCTGGCCAACGGCCTGCGCGTGGTGCTCTCCGTAGACCACCTGACGCCGGTGGCGGCGGTCTGCCTGTGGTACGACGTCGGCTCGCGCCACGAGGTCAAGGGCCGTACGGGCCTGGCTCACCTCTTCGAGCACTTGATGTTCCAGGGTTCCGCACAGGTCAAGGGCAACGGCCACTTCGAGCTCGTCCAGGGCGCCGGCGGCTCGCTCAACGGGACCACGAGCTTCGAGCGCACCAACTACTTCGAGACCATGCCCGCCCACGAGCTGGAGCTCGCGCTCTGGCTGGAGGCGGACCGGATGGGCTCGCTGCTCACCGCCCTCGACGAGGAGTCCCTGGAGAACCAGCGCGACGTCGTCAAGAACGAGCGCCGCCAGCGCTACGACAACGTCCCCTACGGCACGGCCTTCGAGAAGCTGACGGCCATGGCGTACCCGGAGGGCCACCCGTACCATCACACCCCCATCGGGTCGATGGCCGATCTCGACGCGGCCTCCCTGGAGGACGCGCGGGCCTTCTTCCGCACGTACTACGCGCCGAACAACGCCGTCCTCTCGATCGTCGGCGACATCGACCCCGAGCAGACGCTGGCCTGGGTCGAGAAGTACTTCGGCTCGATCCCCTCGCACGACGGCAAGCAGCCGCCGCGCGACGGCAGCCTGCCCGAGGTCATCGGCAGCCAGCTGCGCACCGTCCTCGAGGAGGACGTCCCCTCCCGCGCCCTGATGGCGGCCTACCGCCTGCCGCACGACGGCACCCGTGAGGCGGACGCCGCCGACCTCGCGCTCACCATCCTGGGCGGCGGCGAGTCCTCCCGCCTGTACAACCGCCTGGTGCGCCGCGACCGCAGTGCCGTCGCGGCGGGCTTCGGCCTGCTGCGGCTGGCGGGCGCGCCCTCGCTGGGCTGGCTGGACGTGAAGACGTCCGGCGGTGTGGAGGTCGCCGCCATCGAGGCCGCGGTCGACGAGGAGCTGGCCCGCTTCGCCAACGAGGGGCCGACTCCGGAAGAGATGGAGCGGGCCCAGGCCCAGCTGGAGCGCGAATGGCTGGACCGCCTCGCGACGGTCAGTGGCCGCGCCGACGAACTGTGCCGCTTCGCCGTCCTGTTCGGCGACCCGCAGCTCGCGCTGACCGCCGTCCAGCGCGTCCTGGAGATCTCTCCGCTGGAGGTGCAGGCGGTCGCCAAGGCCCGGCTGCGCCCCGACAACCGCGCGGTGCTCGTCTACGAGCCCACCGAGCAGACCGACGCCGCCGACACCGAGGAAGAGGAGGCGGCGCAGTGAACGACGCCACCACCCGCGACGACGCCCCCGTGAGCACCATGGACTTCCACCCGCAGCCCCAGGGCGGCGCGCCCAAGCCGTGGGCGTTCCCGGCCCCCGAGCGCAGCCAACTGCCCAACGGCCTCACCCTCCTGACCAGCCACCGCCCCGGCCAGCAGGTCGTGGCCGTCGAGGTCAACCTCGTCGCCCCTCTGGACGCCGAGCCCGAGGGCCTGGACGGCGTCGCCACGATCATGGCGCGCGCCCTGTCGGAAGGCACCGACAAGCACACCGCCGAGGATTTCGCGGCCGAGCTGGAGCGCTGCGGCGCCACCCTGGACGCGCACGCCGACCACCCCGGCGTACGGGTCTCCCTGGAGGTCCCGGCCTCCCGGCTGCCGCGTGCACTCGGTCTGCTCGCCGACGCGCTGCGCGCCCCCGCCTTCCCTGACAGCGAGGTCGAGCGGCTGGTCCGCAACCGCCTCGACGAGATCCCGCACGAGCTCGCCAACCCGGCGCGCCGCGCCGCGATGGCGCTGTCCAAGGAGCTGTTCCCGGCCACCGCCCGGATGTCCCGGCCCCGCCAGGGCACCGAGGAGACCGTGGCACGTATCGACGCGGCGGCCGTCCGCGCCTTCTACGACGCGCATGTGCGGCCCGCCACGAGCACCGCCGTCATCGTCGGCGACTTCACCGGCGTCGACCTGGACGCGGCCCTCGCCGACACCCTTGGCGCCTGGACAGGATCCACCGCCGAGCCGCTGAAGCCGGCGCCGATCGTGGCCGACGACTCCGGCCGCGTGGTGATCGTGGACCGTCCGGGGGCTGTGCAGACGCAGCTGCTGATCGGCCGGATCGGCCCCGACCGGCACGACCGGGTGTGGCCCGCGCAGGTGCTCGGCACGTACTGCCTGGGCGGCACGCTCACCTCCCGTCTGGACCGGGTGCTGCGGGAGGAAAAGGGCTACACCTACGGGGTACGCGCCTTCGGGCAGGTGCTGCGGTCCTCCGCGCCCTCGTCTCCCGAGGGCGCCACGGGCGCCGCGCTGCTGGCCATCAGCGGCTCGGTGGACACCGCCTCCACGGGGCCGGCCCTGCAGGACCTGTGGACGGTGCTGCGCACCCTTGCGGCAGACGGGCTGACCGACGCCGAACGCGATGTCGCGGTGCAGAACCTCGTCGGCGTCGCCCCGCTGAAGTACGAGACCGCGGCGGCGGTCGCCGGCACGCTCGCCGACCAGGTGGAGCAGCACCTCCCGGACGACTTCCAGGCGCAGTTGTACGTCCGCCTCGCGGAGACCGGCACGGTCGAGGCGACCGCGGCGGCCGTCAGCGCCTTCCCGGTGGACCGGCTCGTGACGGTCCTGGTGGGCGACGCGGAGCAGATCGCGGAGCCCGTCAAGGCGCTGGGGATCGGCGAGGTGACGGTCGTCGGCGGCTAGCGTCCGCCCGTATGACGGCCTGTCATGCGACGGCTGGTCACATAGCGACAAAGCGGCTCCCGTGGCGATCATGCGCCGCGGGAGCCGCCGCATGTCCGCCGCCGGCCCGCTGCGGGTCCGCGGCCGATCCCGCAGATCGCCGTGCCCTTGTTGGGCGGGCAGGCCGCGTGGTGCGCGCGCACCGTCGCCCCGTTGCCGGTCCCTGCCGCTGATGTCCCACGCAGTACTACTGGTTGCCCACCCGAGGTGTGGCGTCCCGCACAAACAGCCGATTCTGTTTGCCGATTGAAAGTTGTCCCGTTTAGCGTCGGTCCGGCTGTTCGTCACAAGACCGCCACAACAGTGGCACCGGACAGTCATCGCCGAGTCCCCGTACGGCGCGAGCCAGGGGAGCCGGGGACCCACACGTCCCTTGGGGTGAATCGGGCCCCTCTCCGGAGGAGCCCGTAGGAGACCTTCCTGCTCCGAACCCGTCAGCTAACCCGGTAGGCGAGAGGGAAGGAAAGGACCAGCCAGCACATGGCGTTCACCCGTGCCACCGGGAAGCACCGCCGTGCGAGCCGCACCGCTCGTACGACCCGCAACATCGCCGGCATAGCCACCCTCGCGGCCTCCGGCGTCGTCGCCTCCGTGGCGTCGCCCGCGCTGGCCGCCACCGACGACGCGGCGCACCACGACACCGGACTCCAGCAGGCCGTCGTCGTGGGTGACGAGCTCGCCGGCTGGATCGAGGCCCAGGCCGACGCGCAGCAGGCGGCAGCCGAGGCCGCCGCCGCGAAGGCGAAGGCCGAAGCCGAGGCCAAGCGGCGCGCCGAGGAGGCCAAGAAGAAGGCCGAGGCGGAGCGTGTGGCCAAGGAGCGCGCCGCCCGCGAGGTCGAACGCAAGCGCCTCAACACCTTCGTAGCCCCCGTGGACGGCTCCTACGTCTCCACCCCGTACAAGGCGTCGAGCGGCCTGTGGTCCTCGGGCAGCCACACCGGTATCGACTTCCACGCCGCCTCCGGGACGTCCGTCCATGCCGTGGGCTCGGGCACCGTCGTCGAGGCCGGCTGGGGCGGTGCGTACGGCAACAACATCGTGATCAAGATGAACGACGGTACGTACACCCAATACGGTCACCTGTCGTCCATCGGCGTCTCGGTCGGCCAGACCGTCACCCCTGGCCAGCAGATCGCCCTTTCGGGCAACACCGGCAACACCACCGGTCCGCACCTCCACTTCGAGGCCCGCACCGGCCCCGAGTACGGCACGGACATCGACCCCGTCGCCTACCTCCGCTCGCACGGCGTCACCGTCTGACCTCCCGCCACGCGTCCCCCAGGAGCCCCGGCCCGCCCCCCATCCGGGCCGGGGCTCCGCCGCATCTGCCGTATCCACTGCCCCCGTTGGGCCGGATGTCCGGCCGAGCCGCCGTCAGTGCGCCGCCCTGCGCGCCGGCCAAAAAATATCGATAAATTCACGGCATCCGCAGGAAAAACCGTCCCGGTCGAATAGAGTCGGGGAAAGCTGCCGATCGGCGGCGTTTCCCGGGGAATACGGCGGAGGCACGGACGATGCGAGGCCACATTTCCGCGCATGCGGTGTGCACAGCGATTCGCGACGATATCGTCTCCGGCGTGCTCGCGCCGGGCAGCAGGCTGATCGAGGACATTCTCGCCGCGCGTTACGGAGTCTCCAGAGTCCCGGTCCGAGAAGCGCTGCGCACCCTCCAGTCCGAGGGCTTCGTCACCACCCGCCACCACGCGGGCGCCTGCGTCGCCGAACCCACCGAGCAGGAGGCCACCGACCTCCTGGACATCCGCGCCCTCCTGGAGCCGATGGGCGCCGCCCGCGCGGCCGTCCGCCGCAGCTCCGCCCATCTGAAGGTGCTCCGCGGCCTGGTGCGGCTCGGCCGCGAGCGGGCCCGGCACGGCCACCCCGCGGACCTGCGGCAACTGGACGGCTGGTTCCATGAAACGCTCGCCCAGGCGGCCGGCAGCCCCAGCCTGACGGCGCTGCTCACCCAGCTGCGTCGCAAGATCGAGTGGATGTACGTCGTGGAGCCGACGGCCCGGGTCGGCGACGCCTGGGACGAGCACGGCGCCGTACTGGACGCGGTGGCAAGGGGTGACGCCGAACGGGCACGTGCCCTGATGGCGGCCCACATCGAGCGCTCCCTGCCGGTGCACCGGCTGCGGCGCCCCGCCGCGGCAGCCGTGAGCGATTCGAAACAGCCCGTCAACACGGCGCGTGCGCGGAATTAACACGCGAGCCGTATACAAAGAGGTGCGGAATGCGTCGCGCTCGCGCCGGAATGCATTTCTGTAATTCCGTGGGATGCGTCGGCGGGTGAGGTGCGCCGTCATTCCGCCGGCTTTTATGCCCGGAGTTCTCGCCGATTCCCCTCGAATGTCATTTTCCGCGTACCGAGTTCCGCGTCCGTGAATCCGGATGTCCGCATCGCGTAATCGCCGACGGTCCCTTAACGGGGTAGCGGCTCCGCAGTGCCCGCCCTGCGTACCGAATCATCGAAACGCGTGCAGCGAAACGGCCCCGCCGCGGCAACCGTGTCCGGTCGTCGCGGCGAGGCCGCAGCAGAGGGAGCCTCGGCGGGCCCGGTGGGCGAGAGCGGGTCCGCAGCGGTCCTCGAAGGACCTCAGACGGTCTCGGGGAGCTCCTCCAGGCCCTCCTCGACCAGCTTCGCCAGGCGTTCGAGCGCCGCCTCGGCACCGTCGGCGTCGGAGGCGAGCACGATCTCCTCGCCACCCTGGGCGCCCAGGCCCAGCACGGCGAGCATGGAGGCCGCGTTGACGGGGTTGCCATCGGCCTTGGCGATCGTCATGGGGACACCGGACGCGGTGGCCGCACGGACGAAGATCGACGCGGGGCGGGCGTGCAGGCCCTCGGCCCAACCGACATTGACGCGGCGCTCAGCCATGGTGTTGCCCTTCAAGTCGTGACTGTTGTCTAGACCAGTCTCTCACGCTGCGGGGAATGCTCCCACAGCCCTCCGTCCTGACCTCCCGGTCCCGTTACCGGCCGTACTTCCCGGCCGTTCGTCCCGCCGAAGACAGGCCCTGCGACCGAGCGTACGCACGCCGAGCCGGTTGTCGGTGCCCGGCCGTACGCTGTCGGCATGCAGACGCCGCCTGATCATGCGTACCCGACCCACTGGGAAGCCGATGTGGTGCTGCGCGACGGCGGGACGGCGCGCATCCGCCCCATCACGCCCGATGACGCCGAGCGGCTGGTCTCCTTCTACGAGCAGGTCTCGGACGAGTCGAAGTACTACCGCTTCTTCGCGCCCTACCCCCGCCTGTCCGACCGCGACGTCCACCGTTTCACCCACCACGACTACGTGGACCGGGTCGGCCTGGCCGCCACCGTGGGCGGCGAGTTCATCGCCACCGTCCGCTACGACCGGATCAACGACCGGGGCCTGCCGGCAAAAAGCCCCGACGACGACCAGGCCGAGGTCGCCTTCCTCGTCCAGGACGCCCATCAGGGCCGCGGTGTCGCCTCCGCCCTCCTGGAACACATCGCGGCGGTCGCCAGGGAGCGCGGCATCCGCCGGTTCGCCGCCGAGGTGCTGCCCGCCAACTCCAAGATGATCAAGGTGTTCACGGACGCCGGCTACACCCAGAAGCGCACCTTCGAGGACGGTGTGGTCCGCCTGGAGTTCGACCTCGAACCGACCGAGCAGTCCATGGCCGTGATGCGCGGCCGGGAGCAGCGCGCCGAGGCCCGCTCCGTCCAGCGCCTGCTCGCCCCCGGCTCGGTGGCCGTCATCGGCACCGGCCGCGCCCTCGGCGGCGTCGGCCGCACCGCGCTGCGCAACGTCCTCGACTCCGGCTTCACCGGCCGCCTGTACGCCGTCAACCACGCCTTCCCCGAAGACCTGCGCCACCTGGAGCCCGAGGGAGTCCACGCCGCCCGCTCGCTGCGCGAGATCACCGAGCCGGTCGACCTCGCCGTCATCGCCGTCCCCGCGGCCGGCGTCCCCGACGTGGTCCGCGACTGCGGCGAACACGGCGTCCAGGGGGTGCTGATCCTCTCCTCCGGTTACGCCGAGGCCGGCCCCGAAGGCCGTGAGAGGCAGCGCGCGCTGCTCCGCCAGGCCCGCTCCTACGGCATGCGCCTCATCGGGCCCAACGCCTTCGGCCTGATCAACACCGCCCCCGACGTCCGGCTGAACGCCTCCTTCGCCCCCCGGATGCCCGGCGCCGGCCGGATCGGCCTGTTCACCCAGTCCGGCGCCATCGGCATCGCCCTCCTCAGCGGACTGCATGCGCGCGGCCCCGGCGACGGGGGGATCGCGGGCATCTCCACCTTCGTCTCGGCCGGCAACCGCGCCGACGTCTCCGGCAACGACCTCCTCCAGTACTGGTACGACGACCCGGACACCGATGTCGCGATCCTCTATCTGGAGTCCATCGGCAACCCCCGCAAGTTCGCCCGGCTCGCCCGCCGCACCGCCGCCGTCAAACCGGTCGTGGTCGCCAAGGGCGCCCGGCACACCGGCACCGCCCCCCTGGGCCATGCCGTCCCCACCGTCCGTATCCCCGACAGCACGGTCGCCGCCCTGATGCGCCAGGCCGGCGTGATCCGCGTCGACACGGTCACCGAACTCATCGACGCCGGGCTGCTGCTCGCCTCCCAGCCGCTGCCCGCCGGCCCCCGCATCGCCATCCTGGGCAACTCCGAGTCGCTGGCGCTGCTCGCGTACGACGCCTGCCTCACCGAGGGGCTGCGCCCGCAGCGCCCCCATGTGCTGGCCTCCGACGCGACCCCGGAGGACTTCCGCGCCGCACTCGCCGCGGCGCTGGCCGGCGACGGCTGCGATGCCGTCGTCGTCACCGCCATCCCGTGGGTGGGGGAGGAGGCCGCCGCCTCCCCAGGGGGCAGCGAAGGAGCCTCGCTGGCCGTCGCCCTGCGCGCCGCGGTCGCCGCCGACCCGGGCAAGCCGGTCACCGTCGTCCACCTCGCAATGGACGACCTCGCCGAGGCCCTGGCGGCTCCGCCCGGCCCCGACGAGCCGGCGGCCCCGGCTCCGGACGGTGCGCCGCCCCGCCCGGAGACGCCCGAGCGGTCCCCGGAGCAGCCGCCCGCCCCGTCCCGCCCGCCCTACCCCCCGATGCCGCCGCACCCCCCGGCCCCCTCCTACGCCCCCGGTCCTCCGGGCCCGCCGCCCATACCGGGCTCCCGGCCGGCCGCCTCCGAGGCCGAGGCGCCCGCCGCGCCCCGCCCCCGTCCCGCCCGTATCCCCGCCTATCCCGCCGCCGAGCGCGCCGTGCGCTCGCTCGCCGAGGCCGTCCGGTACGCGGCCTGGCGCCGGTCGGCGGCCGAGCCGGGCCGGGTGCCCGAGTACGACGACATCCAGGAGGCCGCGGCCGGCGCCGACCTCGACCGGCTGCTGGACCGGCTCACCCAGGGCGTCGCCCCCGGCCGCTCCGTACGGCTGCCGTCGGCCGACGCCGAGGCCCTGCTTGCCCGCTACGGCATCCACGCCCGCACCGCCCTGCCCGCCCCCGACCCGGACAGCGCCGTCCGGGCCGCCGCCCGGCTCGGCTATCCGGTCGCCCTCAAGACCATCGCCCCCCATCTGCGGCACCGCGCCGACCTCGGCGGCGTCCGCCTCGACATCGCCGGCGAGGCCGAACTCCGCCGTACGTATGCCGAATTGACCGATTTCCTCGGTTCCCCCCAGGAACTGCAACCGGTCGTCCAGGCGATGGTGCCGCGCGGTGTCGACACGGTCGTCCGCGCCGCCATCGACCCCGCCGCCGGCGCCGTGCTCTCCTTCGGGCTGGCCGGTGCGCCCTCCCAGCTGCTCGGCGACATAGCCCACCGGCTGATTCCGGCCACCGACCGCGAGGTCAGCGAGCAGATCCGGTCGATCCGCAGCGCCCCGCTGCTGTTCGGCTGGCGCGGCTCCCAGCCCGTCGACACCGCCGCGCTGGAAGAGCTGCTGCTGCGGGTCTCCCGGCTGGTCGACGACCACCCCGAGGTGGTCGGCGTCGACCTCGAACCGGTCGTCGTCGCCCCGCACGGCCTCTCGGTCCTCGGGGCCGCCGTCCGGATCGCCAGGCCGCCCGCCACCACCGACCTCGGCCCCCGCCGGCTGCCCGTCTACTGAGGCTCTCGCGGCCCGGTACGCCCCGTAAGATGGACCCCATGGCTAAGACCGGTACGACGACCCAGGGGCTGCGCGCGGCGATCGAGCGCAGTGGCTATTACCCGACGCTCGTGGCCGAGGCGGTGCAGGCCGCGGTGGGCGGCGAGCCGGTCGTGTCGTACCTCGTCCACCAGGAGACGACGTTCGACGCCAACGAGGTCCGCCGCCATGTGACGGTCCTGGTCCTGACCGGCACCCGCTTCATCGTCAGCCACACCGACGAGCAGGCCGCCGACGCCACCTCCCCGTCCCCGTACGCCACGACCTCCACCGAGTCCGTCAAGCTCGGCCGGATCTCGTCCGTGGTGCTCAGCCGTGTCGTCGCCAACCCCGAGTCGTACACCCCCGGCCAGCTGCCCCGTGAGGTCGTGCTGACCATCGGCTGGGGCGCCGTCGCGCGCCTCGACCTGGAGCCCGCCAGCTGCGGCGACCCCAACTGCGACGCGGACCACGGCTACACCGGCTCGTCCACCGCCGACGACCTCTCCTTGCGGGTCAGCGAGGCCGGCGACGGCCCGGACTCGGTACGCGAGACCCTCGCCTTCGCCCAGGCGCTCTCCGAGGCCACCGCGGCCACCACCAGCACCCGCTGATGGCGTACACCGCCCCCGCCTGGCCGGAACCGGAACCGCTCGACCCGCTCAGCGCCCCGGTGCCCCTGTACGGCACCGGCTCACTCTCCGATCTGCTGCCCACCATCGTTGCCGGGCAGGGCGTCCGCGACCTCGTCACCACGATGGAACTGGCCCCCGCCGACCGGGCCTGCGTCTTCCTGATCGACGGACTCGGCTGGGAGCTGCTGCGCGCCCACCCGGACGAGGCGCCGTTCCTCACCTCCCTTCTGGGCACCTCGTTCAACGGCACCGGCCGCCCGTTCACCGCCGGCTTCCCCGCCACCACCGCCACCTCCCTCGCCTCGGTCGGCACCGGCCTGCCACCGGGCGCCCACGGCCTGCCCGGCTACACCTGCGAGGACCCGGCCACCGGCGCGCTGATGAACCAGCTGCGCTGGCGCCCGTGGACCGATCCGCATGTCTGGCAGCCGTATCCGACGGTCTTCCAGCTCGCCGACGCTGCGGGCATCCGCACCTGCCAGGTCTCCGCACCGGACTTCGAGCACACCCCGCTCACCAAGGTCGCGCTCAGCGGCGGCACCTTCCACGGCCGGCTCTCCGGCGAGGAGCGGATGGACCTCGCCGCCGAGCAACTGGCCGCCGGCGACCGCTCGCTGGTCTACACGTACTACTCCGAGGTGGACGGCAAGGGCCACCGCTACGGCGTCGACTCCGACGCCTGGCGCGGCCAGCTGATGTACGTCGACCGGCTCGCCCAGCGGCTGGCCGAGCAACTCCCGCCGCGCAGCGCCCTCTACATCACCGCCGACCACGGCATGATCGACGTCCCCTTCGACCCCGACTCCCGGATCGACTTCGACGAGGACTGGGAACTGCGCGCCGGCGTCCGCCTGTTGGGCGGCGAGGGCCGGGCCCGGCATGTGTACGCTCATCGGGGAGCCGCCGCCGATGTCCTCGCCGTCTGGCGCGAGGTGGTCGGCGACCAGATGTGGGTGGCGAGCCGCGAAGAGGCCATCGCCGCGGGTTGGTTCGGGCCGCGCGTCGACGACCGGGTGCGCGGCCGGATCGGTGACGTGGTCGCCGCCGCCCATGCCGACATGGCCATCATCGCCACCGAACGGGAGCCCCGGGAGTCGCAGATGGTCGGTCTGCACGGCTCGATGACCGCAGTGGAGCAGCTGGTGCCGCTCCTCGAAGTCCGCACCTGACCCGTCCCGCCCCCGTCTGCGCGGCCCCGTCCGCGCGCCGTCCCGCCCCCTCCGCACGAGCCCGAAAGGCCCGCCACCCCTCATGCCCGAGTTGGTGTTCTTCTCCGGAACGATGGACTGCGGGAAGTCGACCGACTTTCTTGGGTATTCGCCATCGGCTGGTCTTGGCGTGGGTGGTGTTGTGTCGGCTGGTGGCGGAGTTGTTTGTGCCGATGGTGCCCCGTCTGTTCGTTTGGTGTGAAAGGTTCCTGTGGCCTGATGTCCGAATTGGTGTTCTTCTCTGGAACAATGGACTGCGGGAAGTCAACTTTGGCGCTACAAATCGAACATAACCGAACGTCGCGTGGTCTGCAGGGGTTGATCTTCACGCGTGATGACCGTGCGGGTGAGGGCAAGCTGTCGTCGCGTCTGGGGCTGGTGACCGACGCGGTGGAGGCCGGGCCGGGGCTGGATCTGTACGGATATGTGGCGGGGCAGTTGTCTCGGGGTGGCCGGGTCGATTACGTGATCGTGGACGAGGCCCAGTTCCTGCTGTCCGGGCAGATCGACCAACTGGCCCGGATCGTGGACGACTTGGAGTTGGACGTCTTCGCGTTCGGCATCACCACTGACTTCCGGACGAGGCTCTTTCCTGGCTCCCAGCGTCTGATCGAGCTTGCCGATCGCCTGGAGACTTTGCAGGTCGAGGCGATGTGCTGGTGTGGTGCTCGGGCCACGCACAATGCGCGCACCGTGGGTGGAGAGATGGTCGTCGAGGGGGAGCAGGTTGTCGTGGGCGACGTGGCTCAGTCGGCGGCGGAGGTCGGGTACGAGGTGCTCTGCCGACGTCATCACCGCAGGCGGATGACGAGCGCCGCGGCGCGGGGAGCGGCGCTGTCGCCGGACGTGCTGCCGGTCACCGCCACTTGACCTCTGGCCGGCGAGAAGCGCGTCGACTTGTTTGTCGGCCGCGCTGGCCGTGGGAGAGCGGGCGTTGGGGGGCGGAGGGTGGCCTTGGCCGCAGGTTCGAGTCCTCGGCAGGAGCCGCAAACAAGGGCTGGTCGTGCCGCAACCCCTGTGACCTGCGGAGATTCGCTCGTCGTGACCATGTCGATGCATCTACCAAAGACGCGGGTTGGCTGACGTGGTCATGAGGCTTTCTCTGAGCTGCTTGCGCTGCGCAGGTTCGAGCTGGAACGGCGGAACCGCACGCTGGTGGGGGTGATCTGATCATTCGGGTGGCTGTCCAGCTGAGCCGGTAGTCGCCGCTGGCGAGCTTCACGGTCGCGAGACGCACCAAGTCGTGGAGTTCCGGTTCAGCGTGTAGCGCGCGATATGCCACCACGTCGCTGATCTAGCAAACATACAGGTCAGAAGGGGTCCGGTCTTTGAGGGGTGGACTCCTGATTTTCCCGTGCTGGGATGGTGCTGGGAAACCTGATCCCTCGTCACCTGTCATCACCCCTGCTCATCCTTACCGTGCCGGGAAATGAGTGAGCTGCCCGTGCTGACTAAACCCGGCGTACAGGCCTACTCGTCCGCTTTCTCCACCCTGACCAGGGAAAACGTCTTCGGCGGGCCTTTGTGGGGGCTGATGGGCATCCCTCGCTGACCTGCGGGTTCCCGGGAGTGCCCTAGCCTCCGCGTTTCACTTGCGGTGGCGTCCGGATCTTGAGCGGAAACGCGAAAGTGCCTTCTGAGCTGCAATGCCGGTGAGTTAACGGGTTTGCGCAGGTCGGAGTGGGTACCGGGTCACTTTGAGTGCGTAGTGGACGTTACTCAGGGTGCGTGGTTGGTCCCGTTTCTTGACGTCGAAGGTGTTCCTGGACGGCTTCTTGAGCCGTTCGCACTGACGGTCACGTCGTGCCGGGAGGAGGCTGTCGAGGAGTTCTTGGACGACCTCGCGGCGTGACGTGCGTAGGGTGCCTGGGTCGGCTGCGGCTTGCGCGGTTGTATTGAGCCGGGCAAGTTGCACGGTGACGGTGAAGGAGATCCGGTCGGGATCAGTCCCGGAGTGTTCTGCGGCGTGGGCTTTCAGCGCGCATAGTGCCTGGTAGACGGTGAGAAGAGCGTAGATCTCCTGACAGACGAGTGTGGGTGCCTTGGAGCGCAGGATGAACCCGGCGCCCCGCAGGCGGTTTTTGAGTTCGGCATAGCCGTTTTCGATTTCCCACCGCTGGTGATAGATCATCGCGAGTTGGCGGGCCGGGGCCAGTTGGGGGTCGAGCAGGCTGGTGACTAGCCGGAACGTCTCGGTGCGGGGCAGGCCGGAGCGGGGTTTGATGGTGACGGTGTACTGGATGATCCGGACGGTGTGGCCCTGGGGCGGCTGGGACAGGGTGCGGCCGGCAGCCCTGGCCTGCCCGTGCCGGACGGTCTCCTTCGGGGTCGGCATGACGGCCAGATAGGAGCCGTCGGGCAGCATCTGCAGCGGGACGAAGACCAGGTTCTTCTTGATGCGCCAGGCCAGATGGGCACCAGTGGCCCGGGCCAGGCCTCACAGCTCGTACCCGGAGAAGTTCCGGTCGGCCAGCAGGAGCATGTCCGGCCGCAAGGAGGCCAGCAGTCGGCGGGCGAGCTTGTGCTCGCTGAATTTGGCCACCGCATCGAAGGCCGCGTCGATCAAGGCGTGTGTGCCGCACTCGGTCAGTGCCATCAGGCGGACCTGCGGGTTCCCGCCCTGGTTGACGCCGTTCTTGCCGGTGAACCCGAACTCCTCCGCGTTCGCGGGGGTGTCGGGCACGTCCAGTGCGGTCCCGTCCCAGGCAACCAACCGTAGTCCGAAGGCGAACGCGCCTGGCGTGGCTGCCGTGGCCAGCGTGCCGCACCGCCGCTCGAACAGTACCTTCAGCGGTTTGTCACCCAGTCGCTGCCTCGCCCGGGTCAGTGCCGAACTCGTGGGCAGCCGCTGTACGCACGTGCCTGGCAGATGCCTGAGTTTCTCAGTCAGCGCGCGCAGGACCGACCGGTATCCCGGCGGACCCAGGCTGTCCGCACTGCTGAAAAGGCACAACGCGAGGACGAAGTAAACCACCGCGCGGGCCGGGAGCAGGCGGCGGCGCTGCTCAAGGCGGCCGGTGGCTTCAAGTACCTCGTCCACCAGCCCGGGGGCGATCTCTTCGGTCAGCACCCCGAGACGGATGTGCTCGCCGAAGCCCGGTCCTGCCAGTGCTCGGCAGGACCGCCCGCGGGTGGTCATGGCAGACGGGACGGCATCAATGACAGATTGGACACCCAACGGAGCTCTCCGGGGGGCGGACGGATCTTGGTCGATCGCCTGTCTTACCGGGGGCTCCGTTGCCATGCTCCGCGGTTGGCATCCACGTCACCGGAAGTGACGAACTACCCAGCGTCACAAGGTTACTTACTGCCTCAAACCGCGACGCACAGCGCCCTCACCTGCGCAAACCCGTTAACTCACCGGCATTGCCCCGACCTGGGACTTTGCTCCTTTCGGAGCCGTCAGAGCCTTTCCCTCCTACTCAGCGGAAAGTCCCTGGGACAGAGCTGAAAGTCCCTGCAAAATCCCTGGGAAGTACCTGGTTCGGAGCGGCCCGACCAGGGCGGTCGAGCCTGCATCGTCGGTGCAGGCGAACGGGGATTCGATCCCGAGACCTGCGCAGTGGATCACTGTCAAGCTGGGCAGACTGGCAGGTGAAGAAAAGCCGTCTTGCGCGCCAAGTCCCGCAGCCCACGGGTGATTTCGGCCAGTGCGCGCTGCGGTCGGCGTAGAAGCCGTGCCAGCAGCCCAAGTACGACTGGTGCGACGACCAGGGCCAGGTGGGGGTTCATGGGCGGGTACTCCTCGCAATCCGCTGGGAAATCGATTGGCCTGTCCAGCACCAGGACGCGGCCCGTTCGCCTGGAAGCCGGACGGGGTCGGCCGCCAGGTGGGGGAGGACTTCGCCGCACCGACGGGCGTCCCCGTGGTCGCCGTACGCTACGGAACCATCGTCTGGTCGAACGGCAAGGGCGGAGCGTACGGCCAGTGGGTCGGGCTGCGCGCCGACAACGGCCATGTCTGCACCTCTGCCATCTGTGGCAGCGGCAGGTAAACGAAGACTGAGAAGGTCGCCATCGGCAAGCAGCTCGGCAAAGTCGGGGCCACCGGCAACGCCACAGGGCCGCACCTGCACTTCGAGATGCCCAAGGGCCACAGCTGGTCCTATGGCGACGTCGCGAAGCCCACCTGGCGAACCATCGGCTCGCACGTCCGGGGGCATCGGGATGGCGACCCGATGGATCACCACGGACGATGGTGATCAAACCTTCGGCGCGGCGGCAGATCTCCTGTGTCCGCGCTGCACACGTGTAGGGCACGACCGGCGGCCTCAGGAGGTGATCGCGTGCGGACTCCTCCCAGTCCTCACTCCCGCTCGCACCCGAAAACGCGACAGCCCTCGCTGAGAACCTGGCAGTCGCGGGTGGCCCTGGCAGTGATCGTGCTGGTCCTCCTCATGACCACGCTGCTGCTGGCTCGGATCGGCCTCGACGACTTCGCCCATGATCTGACCTTCGCCGGTCGCATCACCGGTGCCGTCCTTCTCGTGGTCTCGTTCACCACGCTCGTGGCTGCCGCCGCGGTCCTGGACTACTACATCCGGCAGAGCTTCCCCTACTCCGGCCTGGTCGCGCTGATCGGCACGTTCGCGGCCTTGCTGACCAACGCCATGCTCCTGGTGCAGACCCTCAAGAACGGCGATTCCGCGACCTACCCGGCGCTGTTGAGCGCGCTCACGGCGGGTTCGGCATACGCCGTCTTCGCGGTGTGGCGGACGTCGGTCGCGATCCCCACTCCGAAGCGGGTGGCCGCCGCGCTGATCGTCTCCTCGATCATCGCGATCGCCAATTTCGGCTACCAGAACCTCTACCTGCCGTACCAGCGACAAACCAGGCCTCTCATCACGTTGTCCATGGGAAAGCCCGCGCTGAGCAAGGACCGCACGGCATTCGCCGTACCGGTCGACATCACCCTCCGGAACCAGGGCGACACGGGCTTCTACGTGCTCGGCACCGAGGTCCACGCCATGGGGAAAAAGGTGCCGCTGAGCCCGAAGGACCGGCTCCGCCAGCAGTGGCGAACCGATGCCGAGCAGTGGCGCAACTCCTCGGACGTGAACCCGCTCTCCCGGCGGGAGATGAACCAGCCCGGCGAGCTGGTCGAGGCAAAACCGTGGATGCCCGAGGGAACTTGGGTTGATTCGAACGACACCTTCGCCACGCGAGTGGTGGTGCAACTGCCCATGGACACGCCGTACGACCAGGTGGCGATCTATGCCTCCGCGAACCTCGCGCGCAAGGACCGGCTCGTGCTGCAGCCACCGCTCCGCTTCGTGGCGTACTCCTGGGGTAGGGAAAAAGTCCCCAAATGGTTGAATATGCAACAGAAGACCGGTCGTGACTCTCTCATTTACCGTGCCAGGGTGCATGAGAACAATGCGATCGACGAACACACGAGGGACCCGCGTTTCGTCACCGTCTACTGGACATTCGGCCCGCACGGCGCGAGCGTGGGGTCATCCGTTACGCGAAAAGGCGAGGAAAGCCGCATCCCCTCCCCAGCGGAACAATTCGAGCAATCTAGCCGGTACGGCCTCGTCAACCTCGTCACCGGCCCGGTCGAGCGGACCCTGTGGGACGTCAAGAGCCAGCGGTGACGGGCACCGCCGCGCCCAGCGCGCAGGAACGCCGGTCCAGTCGCTCCAGCCAGGCCACCAGGGCGAGCGAGCTGTTCACGCGATCCCAGGAGTACGAGTCCCCCAGGCCGAGCTGGGCCTCCCGCACGGCCCGGCACAGCGTCTCGACGTCGAACATCTCCGCGATCAGCGGATGTCGGGCAGAGCGGCACAGGGCGATGAGTTCGTCGCCGTGTGTCCGCAGGCCGCGGGCATAGAGGTCGTTGAAGGGCACCTTGACCGCCCTGCCGCGGATCGGGGCCGGGAGCAGATCCGCCATGGCCTCACGGAGAACGGCCTTCGGACGGCCCGGCTGGAACGTGGCTGCGGCGGGCAGGCGGCTCATCGTGGCGACGACCTCCGGGTCGAGGAAGGGGTGCGAGAGAAAGAACCCGTCCCGTCGTGCGCGCTGCCAGGACAGCAGGTCGGGCGCGGCGACGTAATTGGCGGCGTCGTAGAACGACTGTTCCGGCTTGCGTCCGAACACGAACCGGCTCTCCGCGATGCCCGCATCCCGATAGCCGTGAGCGCGCGCGAATCCGGATCGCAGCCATCCGGGGCGGTTGAAGGTGCCAAGGCCGCCGAGCACCGTTCCGCCGCGGAGGAGCGCGGTGATCCGTTCGGCTGCCAGCGGAACAGCCGGCTGCACCACATAGGCGCGGACGATGTCCCGCAAGCCCCGCTCGCTTCCCGCGGCCCAGGCACGTGCCTGCTCGGTCATCTGCCGGAGCTGTCCCGTGCGGGCCAGTCTGTGCAGGTGGAACGGGTTGGCGTCCGCGATCGGATCGGCCCCGCAACCGGTCAGGAGCGTGTCACAGCCCAGTTCCGCGGCCGCGGCGTGAAGCCTGGCCCAGAACGGGGCGCGGAAGGCGTGCGCATGAGGCTCGTCGGCGTCTCCCGCGTGGTGCTGGAAGTCGTCGAAGTCGGCCACGTCGTCGGCATCGACGATCACCGGGCGGGCCGCGGGTGTGTGACGGCGGATCTCCTCCATCGCGACGTCGAGGTACGGCCGCTCCGCGGCCAGCTCCCCGCGGGAGAAACGCCCGGCGAGCAGGACCAGGTCACCGGCGCCGCCCCGTTCCGCGGCCAGCAGACGTGCGGCGAGCAGCGCGACGCTGGTGGAGTCGGTGCCGCCCGAGACATGGCATGCCGTCGTCGTGCCCATACGGCGTCCGACAGCGTTCTCCAGCGCGAGGCGCAACTCCTGCGCGGCCTCATCGAGGCAGGAGCCGTGTGCAGTCGGCTCGGTGGCCCGACGGGCGCGTCGCAGCGTTCGACTGCGCATCTGCCCGGTGAGGGACAGCTCGACCACCTCGCCGCCGAGGACGCGGTGCACCCCGGTGAAAGGGGTGAGGTCCGAGTGCGGTTGCGCCATGTTCCCGATGAGGTATCGGCAGAAGTAGCGGGGTTCCAGCTCTGTGACGCTCCCCAAGCAGCGGACCGAGGTGCTTACGGCGCTCACGCGGCCACCGGACTCCCTGAAGAACAGCGGGATGCGTGCCTGCTCGTCGCGCGTCAGAAGGATGCGGTCGCGGTACACCAGAACAGCCGCGTAGTCGCCGGCCGGCACGGGCGGGGCGACCCCCTGTCTGCCGGAGTCGTCGAGGAGGCCGCGCGCGCCCGCCGCCCGGTCACGGGCCGAGCCGACCCAGCCGACGACGGCCGCGGTGCCGGCCCGCGAGGAGACCGTCGTCACGAGTCCCTGACGCGCCATGGCCTCGCTGGTCCGGAGCCTCGGTACGCCCCCGGCCCACTCGAGGCGGAGCGCATCCATATCACGGTCCTCCGCAGTCGATCGAGAGCACCGGTGTGAAGGCGTGCCCTCGCGGATCGGCGTCGGGGATGCACAGGCCGCCCGAGGTTGTCCACGCGTGCAGGGCGAACGGGTGTTCATGCACACCGACGTGGAGTACGGCTTTCAGGCCACGCCGCCGCAGCAGGACAAAGGCGGTCACCGCCTCGGACTTGCAGTCGCCGTTGACGAACCAGCTTCTGCTGCTGTGTGACTGCACTGCTCGTTTCAGCCGTCCGACCTCCTCCGCGGAGGGGAGGTCCGCGCGGGCGTAACCCGGGGCGGCCAAGGACAGCAGCCGGAGGACGCGCCCGAATCCAAGGGCCCGGATCAGCAGGCGCACTCCACCCAGCCAGTGCCCGACGCCGGCGTCCGCGTATTTCTTCCGGCGGCCCGTCGTGCACCCGGCACGCATGAGACCGGTGACAAGTTCGGCGCGTTCCTCAGGGCTCCCGGAGGCGAATTTCTGGACTTCCGTCGTCGCCAATCCCAGAAAACGCGTCCGCTTCCAGTCCGCGATCAGCGCTCCGTCGGACATCCGGGTGACGCGGCAATGCGGTGACAGGATCCTTGCCATGGCTGCCAGGGCATCGGGGTCCTCTGCCACCGCATATCCTCCAGGATTCCACCGTGAACGGTGTCAGTGCTGGTATCCGTGACCGTCGTAGAATCCGCCGCTGAAGCCGCGGATCAGACGGCCGTTACCGAGAAGGACGAGCCGATGCGGCATACGGCGCCGCAGCAATCGGAGAAACATCGCCTACCTCCAGAACCGGCAGGAAATCAACTCCAGGCTACTCTCCCCCGAATGCCCTGCAACCGGACTGCCGACGTCAACCGGCAGACGTTCGGCACCTTTTCGGATCGGTGACGAGGCTGGTTGAAGGCATCTCTCCGCTTGGACGTCGGAACAGGGGGTCACGATGCGGCGAATCGCCCAGGCCCTGGTTGCGGTGGCCGCTCTGTCGTCACACCGCGGAAGCACGGCGGCGTTAGGGGCCTTGCGCACGATCATCGTTTTCCAGTCGCGGCCGGCCGGTTCGCGGAGCACGACGGAAACAGGGGGATTTCGCCCCGCGAGCCGGTGGCCCGCCCGTGAGGCCGAGCCAAGGAGGTCAGCCATGGGCCACCCCCAACCCCGGCCGGGCGGCACCGAATCGGAAACCCATCCGTGGAAGATTCGTCTCGTCGAGCACCCGAAACGCTTTGAACCGTCGCATTTCCGGGCCGCCAAAGCGACAGCCCGGAAGATTCTCCACGCCATGGACTACGCCGACCTGCCCTACGGGCCCAGGCCGACAGACCCGAAGCAGGAGCCGAGGAATTCCGAGCGCTGGGAGTGGAGGGGCTGCTCGCCGGAGTGGAGCCCGACCGGTTCGCCGAGGTGCTCGCGGGCGCGGAGGCCGCCGCCCGCGCGCAGTTCCCCGACGAGGACGTGCTGACAGTGCTGCGACGGGTGCTGTCCGGCGGTTAGGCCGCTGACTCGGCCGTGAGAGCGAAGCCGGGCACGATGCGGCGGCCACCGTCGAAGATGCCCAAAGGCTCATAGCGCTTGATGGCGATGGCCTTGCGGCGGGCGGTTTCCTGCTTCCCCAGCCAGTAGCGAGGGTTCGGTTCGCCCCAGGCCGCCCGGTAGGCGCGGTCGGTGTAGTTGCCGTGGTCCCAGCCGCCGATGTTCTCCAGGTCGGTGGCGTGCACGAACTGCACGCCGAGACGGTCTTGCATTCGGGAGATCACTGTGTACTGGGCGGCGAGGGCGTGGATCATCTTGTCGACGGGGATGGCGACTGGCAGCTCGGCCAGGTGCTCATCGCCGGTCAGCTCGTAGGCTGCGGCCTTGAGGGCCATCGCGCGCACTGCCTCGGGGAACAGCGTTGCGGGGTCCGTGGCGGCGTTCCAGCCGTCCAGTAGCGCGTATCCGGTGAACGAGGTCCAGTCCTCGTCGTACTTCGCGCAGCTGGCACGCAGCCGCTCGAACTCGGGATCGGCCTCCATCGCGGACAGGATCTGCCCGGCGCGCGCGGCGAGCGTGGCCGGGGCGGGAAGTGCAGGGGACATGCCTTTCACCTCTCGGTCGTGGTGTGGCGGCCGCCGCCCGACCGGGCGACGGGGTGGTGCGCCGCGGGCCGAGGGAGCGGGTCCAGCCCGACACGCGGCAGTCAAGGGGCCCCGGGGGCGCGATGGTCAGGAGACTGATGTGGGCGAGGCAATGGCGGACTCGAGGCGGTCCAGTCGCTCGTACAAAGCGCGCACCAGCCGGGCCCGCGATGCAGCACACCGCACCGTGCCCAGCAGCGGTAGGGCCAGTCGCCGGTCAACTTCGTCCAGGACCAGCTCTGCCAGTACGCGTGGGTCGGCGTGCGAGGGAAGACGATCGCAGTGGCCCCGGACTTCGCGGGCCACCAGCCGTGCATGGCCGGTGAGCTGGAGGGCGATCTGTTCGTAGTCGCGGTCCGCAAGACCCGGGGAGCCGTCTGCCGCGGCGCTGATGATGGCATGGGCCAGCCGCAGGTGCGTCGTCCGGTCCAGCGGCAGGCCGATCGCGGCGTCGAGATGCCCGTCAGGGTCGTACAGGATGCTCACTGTCCCTCCTGCTGTGCCGCTTGCAGGGCATCGGCGGCGGCGTTGATGCGCTGCGCGAGCCGGGACGCCAGAGACGCGCTGCAGCCACCCAGTTCAACAAAGCCGCGATTGCCGACCGGCCATGAACCGTGCAGCGATGGCAGGACGATGTCCAGCCGAGCCAGGGCGGCCGCGAGTGTCGCGGCCGCGGTAGCGCCGGCCACGTGGGCCTGGCGCGTTTGCTGTGCGGCCTTGGTGGTCTGGTGTGTCATGACGTGGCCCCTTCGTGCGGGCGACGGAACGCGGCGAACTGCCGTCACATGCCACGCCGGTGACGACAGGAGGAGTAGGGCTCCACGGTTCCAAGATTCACGGCTCCTGTCGCGGGCGGCGGTGTCCAAGTTTCGTGGACACGGCGAGGCGCCACGACCTGCGGCGAAGCCGGTTGCGTGGAACGGTTTTGGTCGCTGAAACCGCCTGTGGAGTGCACAGTTGACGCTCCCGCGGATCGCCGCAGCCCTACCGTGAGGGCAGGAATATGTGGAGGAGTGGACATGGCCCCCAATCCGACCGGCGCGAAGCGTGCGCGGGACCAGCTCCGGCAGGAGATGACGGCCGCTGGCTGCGGCTTGGCGCAGATCAGCATGGAGATGCGGACACGGTTCCGGATGAGGCCGCGTGAGGCATGGAGACAGGCGCACGGCCTGACGCTGCAAGCCGCCGCTGACCGCATCAGCGAACTCGGGGCCGCCCGCCGGGGAGCAGAAGTCGCCGCGGACGCCTCACTGGTCGCGAAGTGGGAGAAATGGCCAGCTCTCTCAGGCCGGAAGCCCTCTTTGCACGTGCTCGTGGTGCTGGCTGAGCTGTATGGGTGCGACGTCGCCGACCTGCTCGACGACGAGGATCGCAAGGCCCTCCCCCCAGCCGACCTACAGCTGCTGGAGCACCAGCCCCCACCTGCGCCGGTACGGCCGGCGCCAGCTCCACAAACGCCGACGCCGGAGCCGGAGGGCATCGACCTGGTGGAGACTGCCTCGGGCGAGTCAGCCGCCTGGGCGATGTGGGCGGAGTCCACCAACGTCGGCGACGTCGCGCTGGAGCAGCTGCTCGCCGAGACCCGCGCCCTGGCCGCCGCATACCTCTCCTCCGCAGAGCCGCCGCTCGCCGTGTTCGCAAAGGCCCGCGTCATGCGTAACCGCATCTTCGCGCTGCTGGAAGGACATCAGCACCCCCGGCAGACCACAGAACTCTATGTGTTGGCGGGCTACCTGTGCGGGCTGCTGGCCTGGATCTCCTCGGACATGGGAGAGCCTCACCGGGCCGACACCCAGGGGCGGACGGCGTGGCTGTGCGCAGAACTGGCCGACCACGACGGACTGCGCGCCTGGACGCTCTCCACGCGGATGAAAGTGGCTCTGTGGGACGGCCGGACGCAGGAGGCCATCACTCTGGCCCGCCGGGGGTCCGCCTACCGCAGCCAGGGCACCGTGGGAGTGCTCCTGGCGCTTCAGGAAGCGGACGCGTGGGCCCGCCTCGGCGCCCCTGACAACGCCCAGGCTGCCCTGGCCCGCGCGGATGAGGCACGCTCCGCGCAGCATGGCTCGGACGACATCGGCGGCCTGTTCGCTTGCGATGATTTCCGGCGCATCAACTACGCCACCGGAGTGCAGCTGCGTACCGGCCGCGCAGCAACAGCCCTGGACGCGGCGGCCGGTGCACTGACCATCCCCGCCCGCCGCGCGTATGGCACGGAGGCTCAGATGCGCATCACGCTCGCCTGCGCGCACATGGCCCTGGGGCACCCCGAGGGCGCACTGGAGGCCCTGGAACCCGTGCTTGCTCTGGCCCCGGAGCAGAGGCTCGCCCCCCTATCCGGGCGGTTGCGGACGGACAGGACCGCTCGGGTCTCCTGGGCGAGAACCTGCCCCGCCTCAAGGTGCCGATCGCCCTCGAGCAGGTCCCGGAGACGGTCCGGCGTATCGGCTCGCGCGTCTTCGTTACCGTGGTCCGGGTGCCGTTGCACTCTCCCGACGCGTGGCAGGGAGCTCGAGTACAGATTCGCGAACTCATGGACGACGTGGCGCCGTTCGAGCTGTTTCGGGACCGCCTTGCCCGGGTGACGCTCGACATCAGGTTGGCAGGCGGCAGGCAGCGCAAGCACTCCGACCGACGGGTGCGTTCGCTGTACGGCTTCCGGGGACTCAAGGTCCAGGAGATCACGCTGCGTGGGCGGATGCGCTCGATCGTCGTGCGGGCAAGGGCCGACGAGGAACTCGCCCGTGCCGCGATAGCCCCGGCGTGCAGGCCGACTCGTCCGCTTTTCTTTCTTCCCCGTCCCCCCCGTGCGACCGCGAAGGTCTGGCCAAGGGCGGATGGGGAAAATGCGAATAATCATGACGCGAAGAGGGTTTGACCGGTGATGCCGCGGGCTGTGCCCTGGGCGGTTCACCGGATGGTTGATCTCGTCGGATCAGGCGATGCGGTGGGGGAGACACGCCCGGCCTCCTTCCCGTGCAGGGTGCCGAGTGCCGGGGTGCAGAAGTCCATCGAGCCGTCGGGCAGGGTGAAGCCGAAAGTCAGGTGGGACAGGGCCGTTTCCAGAAGGGCGATCATCTCGGCGTGGTCGGCGGCCTCGCCGCGGATGAGGTCCAGATCGTGGGTGGAGACGCCGCCGTCGATGGGTGTGCCGGGCCGGATCCAGGTGCGGTAGCCGGTGATGCCGGGGGCGTTGCGCAGCCGCCGCTGTCCGCTGAGGGAGTCGAGACGGCAGGGCCGGGACGGTGCCAGATTCGAGTACTGGAACACGACACGGTTGAGAGTCACCGGCGGAGCGTCGACGGCCTCGCCGAGGGCCAGGCGGCCGGCCAGCTCGACCAGGTCCCGTCGGACTGCCCGGACGGACAGATCGTTGATATTGCCGCCCAGCCGTCCGTTCACCTCGATCAGCCGCGGTCCGGCATTGGTGAGCTTGATCTCGGTGTGGGTGATACCCGTGGTGATGCCGAGCGCCCGTATCGCTTCGCCGGTGAGGTCCTGCACACGCCGTAGCTCCTCGTCCGGAAGTGGGGCCGGCCAGAACTGGCCGGTCTCCCGGAACGGTGGGATGAGGGGGAACTTACCGGTGACGGCCAGGTGCGAGACCGCACCCTTGGAGACGGCGCTCTCCACGGACACGTAGTCGCCGTAGGGGTGGCACGGCCGCCCCTGCAGGAACTCCTCCATGACAAGGCCCGGTTCGGCGGCAAGAAGCCGGGACACCAGCCGAAACCCGCCCCCGGAGTCATCGACTCGGTAGGTGCTTCTGCTTCCTTCACCACGCACTGGCTTGACGATGGCCGGGAGTCCGACGGCCCGCAGGGCGCCCGGCCACTCCTCCGGGGAGGTGATCAGCCGGCTGGCGACGCTGTCGGTGCCGGTGGCATGGAGCCGCCGCCGCTGCGCGTACTTGTCGGTGAGGAGTCGCACGGTGTCACGGGAGTGGAAGGGAAGGCCGAGCTCGGCGGCCAGTTCGGCGGTGACCGGCAGCATGCTCTCGCTGTAGGTGACGATGCCGTCCGGGCGGGCCGACGTAAGGCGACCAACCGCCTCGGCGGGGCTCTCCCGGAAGGTGACGACATCACCGATGTCCTGGAGCAAGGGGAGCAGGGGCCGGGTGTGCTCGGAGGCTTCCCGTGTCACGAAGACCACGGAGGCGAGCTGGGGGAGCGCCGCGGCGATCTCGCCGACGGTTGCCGCTCCTCGGTCGTACACCACGATCAGGCAAGGGGAAGACGTCATCGGTCCTTCGCAGGTGAGGTCGGCCAGTCCAGGACGGGCAGTGCCGCAAGAGCGGCTCGGTCGAGCTTTCCGTTCGCTGTGACCGGAAGCCTCGCCACCCGCTGGAACCGGTGAGGGCGCATATGGCCGGGAAGGCGGTTGCCGAGGTGGGCGCGTAGCCGCGCGGGGGTGAGCCGGGCGTCCGGCTCGTCGATCACATATGCCACGAGGACGCGTTGGCCGCTGTGATGGGGCTGTACGGCACAGGCGACGCCGCGCACGCCGCTCAGGGTGGCGAGCACGGCTTCGACCTCGCCAAGTTCGATGCGATGGCCGCGGAGCTTGACCTGTCCGTCGAATCGGCCGATGTAGTGCAGGCTTCCATCGTCCTGGCGGACCGCCCAGTCTCCGCTGCGGTAGAAGCGGCGCGGTTCGCCTGAGGGGTTCACAACGGTGGAGTCCATGACCGAGGAGTCCACGACGAAGCGCTCACGGGTGAGTTCGGGCCGGCCCAGATAGCCCCAGGCCACCCCGCTTCCGGCGACCCAGATCTCTCCCGGGGTGCCGTCGGCGACCGCCCGGCCCGCAGCGTCCCTCAGCGAGACCCGCAGATGGGGGAGGGGACGGCCGATGGGAGTGCGCCGGGAGTCCGCCGAGCGGCATGCCTCGGCATCGAGTTCCAAGTACGTCACATGCACCGTGGTCTCGGTGATTCCGTACATGTTGATGAGCCGGCAGTTGGGCGCCATACCCTCTTCGAGCCATGCCAGGGCGTCCCGAGTGTTGACCGCCTCGCCGCCGAGCACGGCGTAGCGAAGGTGCGGCAATGACCGTGGAGAGCGGCGCAGCTGCCCGACCAGAAAGCCGAACATGGAGGGCGTGTGGCTCAGCACCGTCACCTGACGGTATGCCAGCAGCTCTACGAGGGCAGCGGGATCCAGCGCCACCCGCTTGGGGACGAGCACGGCCGTGCCGCCGGTGAGCAGGGCGCCCCACAGCTCCCAGACGCTGAAGTCGAAGCTGAAGGAGTGGAACACCGTCCAGACATCGGTGGGATGCAGGGTGAAGACCTCGCTGCAAGCGCCCAGCAGTGAGAGCACACTGTTTTGACGTACGACGCACCCCTTGGGCGCGCCCGTGGAGCCGGAGGTGTAGATGACATACGCGGTGTCGGCCGGGATGTCGCCACCCGACCTGGCGGGGGCCGCATTCCGGGCCGCGACGGTGATGCCGCCCACTTTGGCCAACAGAGACTCGTCGGGCTCCAGGCCGCCGTCGGTGACGATGAGCCGGGCCCCGCAGTCCTCCAGCAGAAATGACCGGCGGGCCGGCGGGTAGTCCGGGTCGACGGGGACATAGCCCCGGCCGCTACCGAGGATCCCCAGAAAGCCGGTCGGCGCGGACCGGCCGCGGCCGAACCTGGCGGCGATCAGCTGGTCGTCGTCCGTCGCCAAGAAGGTCAGCGTACGGGCCAGCTCATCGGCGGCGGCCCGTAGTTCGGCATAGGTGACCGGGCCGTCCTCATCGATGAGGGCCGGGGCATCGGGGCGGCGCAGCGCCACGTCGGCGAAGCGCTGGTGCAGGGGCGAACGGGCGGTCTGCATGGTCATCTCCTCGAACTGGCGGTTGAGGCAAGCGGCACCGGGACTTGCTCCTCGTGGCCGTCCCGGTCGGCGTGCAGGTTGGCGACCCAGCGCGTCATGGGGATGACCACGGCGGCTCCGGCGAGGAGCACGGCGGAGAGGAGGAGCCAGCCCCCGGGGACATACGCGACGACCACGGCCCCCACGAGAGTGGGCCCCACGATGTCCTGGAGCGTCGTCCCGACCGAGAAGGCACCGATGTATCTGCCCTGGGCCTGCGCGGGCGCCAGCCCGAACGACAGTCCCCACTCACCGGCCGACTGAAGGAGCTCACCGGCGGTGAGCACCACTGTCGCCAGACAAAGCGTGCCGATCACCAGGACGCCGGTGCCCGCGGCGGTGGTGGCGAACAGGATGCAGGCCAGCGCCGTGAACACCGCGGAGACGGCGAGCGCCCTGGCGGCGCCGCCCACGCTCGTGGCACCGCGGCTCGCCCTGACCTGGAGCAGGATCGCCAGCACGGTGTTGACGAAGACGAGGGCGGCGACCGTCCACGCGGGTGCGTCGGTGTGCCGGGTCACCCAGAGGGGCAGCGCCACCTCCAGGACGCTGATGTGCAGGGCGAACAGTCCGTTGAGCAGACCCAGCGTCATGAATGCCGCGAGCCGTTGTCTCTCCGGCAGTGCCGCCCGCGACCGCTGCCGTCGCCGGGCGGACGGGGAGACGGACGACGACGGGCTGGTGCGCAGGCGTGCGGGCAGCCGCGCTGTCGCGACGAGAGCCAGCAGATAGGCGCCGCAGGTCAAGACGATCAGGAAGACGAACGCCGACCGTGTGCCGACGGCCAGGAGGGGCGCCACGGCGAGCGCGCCAAGCGACATGCCCGTATTGGCCATGGTGCGCATATACGCCTGGGTGCGCACCCGCGCCGACTCGCCCATCACCTCCGAGACCAGAGCCCGGCGGGCGATGGAGTTCACACGGTCGGCGGCGCCGAGCGCGACCACCACCGGCAGCACGATGAGAGGGGAGCCGGACAGCAGCAGCGGGGCGAGCAGCACCACCTGGGCGGTGGTCATGACAAGGGCCATGCGGCGGGGCCCCCACCGATCCGTCAGATAGCCGGCCGGCAGCGCCGCAGCGCACGCAGCGATGCCCGCTCCCGACAGAGCCACTGCGATCTGCTGCACCGGCAGCCCGAACGACAGCGTGAAGAAGACGATGCCGCCCGTGCTGTACATGCCGCGGCCCAGGGCGTACGCGAACGTCCCGGCGAGCAGCGGCCGCGCCGGTCCGTCGAACCGCGGGAAATTCGATCGGAGTTGACGGAGTTTCACGGTACCTGGTCACCGACTCCGGCCTCGTGCGCCCACTCCCGCAGCGTGTGCTCCGTGGTCCGCCAAAACGTCTCGACGGCATCCGCCGTATACCAGTCGGTCTTGTGGAACAGCGACACCGAGATGCCGTCCTCCCCCTCGGTCAGGGAGATGACGATGGCGGCGTCCGGTGTGCTCCCCGCCAGCTCCAGTGGTGCCGCCTCGCAGCCGGGGAACCGCCAGCCACCGAGCCATCTCCGCATCGTGGCGTTCTGCGGGTTGAAGCCGATGTAGGGAACAGTGGCGTGGCGGCCGAGGAGCGAGGGCTCCATGTGTGCGATGAGTCGCGGCCAGGGGATGGCGGTGTGATCGAGTGCATGCAGCATCGCGCGCTGGAATCCGCGGAGGAATTCGGCGGTGGTGGCGCCGGCATCGCGGTCCGTCGCGACGACGACCTTTCCGGCGAGAAAGCCGACGGTCTGGTGGACGGACGACGACTCCCGGTTGGCCGTCATGAGCGTGGTGCCTATGGCGGACTGATCGCTCAGGCGGTAGAGGGCGCGATGCACAGCTGCGTGCATCAGTGTCCACGGGCTTGTGCGGAAGGCGCGTGCGCAGGCGAACACCGCCTTCCTCAGCTCGCCGGCGATGGTCGCGCGGACCAGCCCAGTGTGGTCATAGCGTGCGGAGGCGGCCCCCGAGAAGCCGGCGAAACGCGTTTCGGGCACCGGACCGACGGCCTTGAGGCTGTCGGAGACACGCAGCAGGGCACGCAGACCGTCGGGCGAGTCGAGGTAGGCGTTCTGCTCGCGTACCTGCTCGGGGTAGGTCAGCGCGACCGGCGGCAACGGCTCGGTCGGCAGGCCGAGTTCGTCGACGTAGAACGTGGTCAGGTCAGTCATGAGGAGATCGAGCGACCAGAAGTCCCCCACCAGATGATCGAGAACAAGGACGAACAGGGTCTCGTCGGGGCGTTCCAGCAGTACGAGGCGCGCCAGCGGCCCACCGGTGAAGTCGAACGGGGCGTCGACGAGGCGCTCCACGAGGCGTAACACGTCGTCCGCGGTGGCCTCCGGCGCCGGCCCGGCCCGGGTGATGCCGGTCGCTTCCGCCGGCGTATCGAGCCGCCAGGTGAAGTCGTCCCGGTCGAAGCCGCACAGCAGGACCGGGTGGCGTTCTTGGAGGCGGAGCCAGGCCCGTGCCAGGGCGGACGCCTGAAGAGGACCGCGGATACGGAGCGCGACGGAGGGGTGGTGCGGCCGATAGACGCCGGTGGCCGCTTCGGCCACGATTTGACCCAGTCGGTGTCGCTGAGCCCAGGAAACACGGTGCCGCGAGGGCATTGCGCCAGAGCCTTTCATGAGTTCTCGCCTGAAGCGTTCTGCGTCGGGGGCCGGCCGCGCAGACCGAGCGCTTCCAGGATCGCGATGCCGACCTTGACTTCTTCGACGGGTGAGGTGGCCAGGCCCACGCGGATGGTGTCCCCGATCCCGTCCGCGAGCAGCGCGCCGATCGCCACCGCGGACTTCACCGTGCCGTATGGCGGCGTTCCGGCAGCCCACAGCCCGACGTGCAAGGGATAACGGCAGCGTCTGGCCAGCAGCCGGTAGGCCCGGATGGTGACGACCGGATCGTGGTGCTTGACCGAGAGCTTGAGGTCGCGGAAACCGTGTTCCTCGAACAGCGCGCATTCCCCGAGAGCGCTATCCACCAGCGCCTCCGCGGTCCGCTGCCCGTGGCCGGCCAGCACGCGGGGATCGAGTGAACCGGCGTTGACGCCGATACGGATGGGGATGCCCGCCGCGGACGCCTGGGCGGCGATCTCCGCGACCCGGTCGTCGAACTTTCGCACATTGCCCGGGTTGACCCGCACGGCGGCGCAGCCCGCGTCGATGGCCGCGAACACATAACGGGGCTGGAAGTGGATATCGGCCACCACGGGGATCGCGGCCCTGCTGGCGATTGCTGGCAGGGCCGCGGCGTCGTCGCGGCTCGGCACCGCCACTCGCACGATGTCACAGCCCGCCGTGGCCAGTTCCTCGATCTCCCGGAGCGTCGCGTCGGTGTCGGTGGTCGCCGAGGTGGTCATCGACTGGACGCTGATCGGGGCACCACCCCCCACCTCCACGTTTCCGACGCGTACGCGCCGCGTCGTGCGTCGTTCGGCTACCAATGGTCGAACTCGCGGGGGTCGAGGACGGCTTCGGTCAGGTCCTGCAGGGTCGGGCGGCGCAGGACGCCGGTCGGGGGCATGGCGAGCCCGGCCTCCTCCGCCCGGTTGGCGACCACCAGCGCCAGCAGGGAATCGCCTCCCGCGTCGAAGAAGTTCTCCTCGGGATCGTCGACGGTGGTCTCCAGTACCTCCTCCCAGATCCGGCGGAGAAGGGCGAGGACTTCCTCGCGCGAGCGCACGTCTGCCGTCATGGACTGCTCCCCTGTCGCGGTGGTTTCTTCGGGCGAGGGCCCTGGCACGGGACCGTGTGCGATCTGCACAGAGGCGCAGGTTCCGGATGCCAGGAGTGCGTCCGCGACGCGCTGCGCGCCACGGGCGTCGGGAACGAGGAACGCGGTGGTAGCTCCGGTGCCGCACAGCATGCCTGCCAGCGCCCCCGCGTCCTTACCCGTGGCGAGCGTCGCGGCCAGCTTCGGCCGCAGGGACAGGGCCACCGGTTCGAGGTCATTGCTCAGTGTCTGCGCCAAGGCGCCGACATCGCCCCGCGCGAAGGCGTCCAGCAGCCGCTGGGACGCCTTCGGCGACGGCATCAGATCGGCGGTCGAGGGCAGTCCCGCCTGTCGGCGCCGTCGCTCCTCCGCCCCGTAGACCTCCGGAGTGGACAGGCCGAACGGGGCGATGGCGAACACCCAGTGGAGGGCCCCGCTGCCGGTGAGGGGGATGAGCCGTTCGCCTCGGCCGGTCCCCAGGGCCGCTCCTCCCAGGACGGCGAACGGTACGTCGCTGCCGAGTTCGGCGGCGAGCGACAGCAGGCCGGGGCGGTCGAGGCCGAGGTTCCACAGGGCGTTGCACCCGACCAGGGCCGCCGCCGCGTCCGCGCTGCCGCCGCCCATGCCGCCCTGTATGGGAATGCGCTTGTCGATGTGGATATGGACGCCGGGATCCACCCCGCCTTTTTTCGCAAGCAGCTTGACGGCTTGCGCGGCGAGATTGGAATCGTCGATCGGCACCTGGGCCGTTCCCCTCCCCGACACGGTGAGGTGCAGCCGGTCGGCCGGGGTCAGGGTGATCTCATCAAAGCAGGAGACCGCGAGAAATACGTTGGCGAGTTCGTGGTAACCGTCATTGCGGCGGCCGCCCACGGTCAATTGCATATTGACCTTGGCGGGCGCCCGGACCGTAATCGACCGTAACTTTTGCATGGCGCGAGGTATTCGGTACTTTCTCGGCGGTGTCAGTTCTCGGACATGGCGCTGCGCATACTCCACAACAGGGTCCTCATGGAAGCGGGTTGGGCGAGCGCGTAGGCAATGGCATCGGCTACGTCCTCGGCCCGCATCATCGTCCTCAGCTCGGGCATATCGGGGAATCGCCCCTTGCCCATGGCGAATTCGGTGTCGGTGGCGCCGGGGCACAGCGCGGTGACGCGAACTCCCTTGGGCCGCAGTTCCCGGTCGAGCGATCCGGCGAGGCCGACGACAGCGTGCTTGGTGGCCGCGTACACGGCCTCGTCAGGACGGCCCCGCAGACCGGCCACGGAACTGACCAGCACGATGTCGCCGCCCTGGTCGGTCAGCAGCGGGACGGCCTGGCGCACGGACCAGACGGTCCCCGTGAGGTTGGTGTCGATGACCTCCTCGACCTCCGTGTCGGAGAGATCCAGGATGCCGCCGTACGCCCCCACACCGGCGTTGGCGATCAGACAGTCGACGCGTCGGAACGCGTCCACGGCACAGGCGAAGAGGTCCGCCACCTGGCGCGGTGAGCGGATATCAACCTCGGCCCAGGCGACTCGCTCGTTGCCCAGCTCGTCGGCGATGGTCTTGAGGCGGTCGCCGCGCCGGGCGCCGAGCACCACATGGGCGCCGAGCGCGTGCAGCCGGCGCGCGGTGGCCGCGCCGATGCCGGAGCTGGCACCGGTGACCACGGCCACCTTGCCCTGCAGATCCCTCATGTGCCGGCCCCCCGCTCCACAAGCGCCTTCGCAGCATGGGCGTGGAACGCTTCGGCCAGCGCCAGGTCGTACTCGTAGGTGATCTTGAAGTTGGCGGCATCGCCCGGTGAGGTGGCGACGGCGCCCCCGAAACGGCTGATCATGCCGGCGTCGTCGGTGCATGCCGCGCCGTCCTTCGCCGCGGCCTCGTAGGCGGCGGCCAGGCAGCGGCGGTGGAACAGCTGGGGCGTCTGCGCGGCCCGTAACAGACTTCTGTCGAAAGGTTTCTTCAGGAGCGGTCCCTCGCCGCGCAGATGCACGCTGTCAACCAGCGGCAGCGCAGGGACGATTCCGCAAGGGCCCAGGCCGGGCCGCGCGTCCCGGGCCGCCGTGCGCAGATCTTCCAGCAGGCGGTCGATCGTGCCGGGCGGAGTGAAAGGGCGGGCGACGTCCGTGACGGCGACGCAGTCCACCTCCGGGGGGAGCGCCGCGACGCCCGCGTGTCCGCTGTCCTGCCGGGTTGCGCCTCCGGGTGTGACCCGGATTAGTACGGCCGGGTTTATGGAGTCGGCCAATTCCTGGAAGTCGGCGACCATATCGTCCGGCGCGGTCACCACAACGGTGTTTACGCTGGCATTGGTGGCCATGGAATCGAGGACGTGCAAAAGCAGCGGCCTATCGCCCACCCTGATGAGGGCTTTGGGGCCGAGACCGAGTCGTTCGCCGTGTCCGGCGGCCAGCACGACAACCCCTGTCTGTAAGGGCATGTCGAGCGAATGTGGATGCTGATGAAGTGCCATGTCCCCCGCCGTTGAATGGCATTCCCGTACCGTCACCCCTTCGAGGGGTAGATTCGGCGAGCGTAGCATGAAGCAGAGATGAACGGCGGGTGAATTTCAAGTGTCCGTTTGGCGGCGTTCGCTCCCTGTTGGGGGTGAATTGGCGCGCCGCCTTGCCCTCGAAATACTCCCGGCCCAAGGTAATAAGTTCGTCATGCGAAAGCCAAAACCGGGGCGTGGTCTCCGATGGTGAATCCCGTAACGGCCGGTAGCAGAAAACATGCGGACCGTGCCCGGCTGTTACGGGTGTGAGGACCCCTGCGCCGTGCTGTACCTCAGGACGCCTGAGTTGTTGTAGAGCTCCTTGGCGACATCGCCGGAGTACGGGCCGAACATGTTGCCCGGCAGAAACTGGTTGCCGAAGCTGTTCCCGTTTGATCTTCTCGGACGTACCCATGAATTGACTGAACAGTTCCAGACGCTGTTGGCGAAGCCAGTGGTCATGTTCAAACCGCGCTTGGTCCGCTACCGCGGTTCTTCACCACGTGGCCGGCCGTCAGGACAAGACGAGGCGTCAGGAGATAGCCACTGCCCTGACGGGCGCCGAGTACGGCGGCGATGCGCATGCGTTCCGGTCCCACGGTCCGACCGTAGGGTATGCACCCAGGCCTCGTCAGGGGGTTGGCTCGCCAGGGCTGGTGTTGCCTCGATGCCGACCGTGATCCACCCCTGTAGTGGCCACACACGGTCGCCATCAGGTGATCGGCGCCGAACTCGGCGCCGGTGAATCTGTCCGTGAACGCCTTCCGGAGCATCGCGCCCTTGGCCCAGCGTCGGCAGCGCCGAGGAGTCCCCACAACCTGAAGTCGTCGTACTTCTCCTCTCCTGCGGAGGAAGCCCATGGCCAGCAGGTCGGGGGCGCCCTTGCCGTAGGCTTTCGCGAGCCGTGGAGCTCCTCGGTGGAGGCGATGAAATCATCGGCGGGCCCATGCAGACAAGCGGTTGTAGACGCCCGCCAGTTGCCCGGCCGTACCTCTCCGGCAAGTGGACCTACTGCGGGCGCGGTGCGCCGGGTCGGGGTGGAAGGGGCTGGCAGCTACGATGCGTCCCTGTCCCGCTCTCTGCTGGCCCAGCAGGTCGAGGTGTTCGACGTGAAGCGGCCCGACCGGATGGCCCCGCCGCCGACAGGGGAAGTCAGCGAGCGTTGGGGAGCGGGAGGCTTTGGGCCGTGGGCTCGGGAGGGTGGCCTTGGCCGCAGGTTCGAGCCCCCGGCAGGATCCGAACCTGCGACACCTGCCGGGGCGGCTGCCGGCCATGGTGCGTGCTCGTCGGTTCGGCGCCTGTCAGTGCCAGGCGGCAGAGCGACCCCGACCGTCGGCCGAGGCTGGGTACCACGGCGTGACGCCAAGTCATTGGGCGTCAACTCCCTTCTGTTGTAATACTTTTCCTGACAGAAGCGCTTGCGTGAGTGAGACGCGACGAAGTGAATCGACTTCACTCGGCAAGGTTGACCAGGGGGCTCGTGTGACGTCAGCAGATCCAACGGGAGAGGCGTGGAACACGTCTGCCGACGCCGTACTCACACCCGCGGGCTCGCCGCCCGCCGTACCGCCGGAGCCACCGGCCGCCCCGCCCCCCGCCGCAGACCCTTATCCTGATGTGCCACCGGCGGCCTCGGCGCAGCGGGTCATCGGGGTCAGCCTGCGGGTGAGCAGGCGGCTGCTCTGGGTCGGTGACGCCTATTACCCGCTCCAGAACATCGCCCGGGTGTACACGCTCACCATCCATCCGCGGCGCAAGGACGCCGTCCTGCTCTTTGTGAAGCGGCTGCTGATCACCGGGGCGGTGCTGACACTCCTCGGGCTGCTCGCAGTCCTGATCGACTCGTCCAGCGGATTCGGAAGCAGCGGCAGCGGCGGTTCCCCCGGGCTCACCGCTCTCGTCGTGATCGGCGCGGGTGCGGCGCTGGTCTATTCCCTCGTAGAGATGCTGAAAGTACTCGGCGCGCCGTCACACTTCGTCCTGGCCGTCGAGACGTCCGGACCTTCCACCGCCGTGGTGACCAGCCCCGACCGGGCCCAACTGAGGCGGCTCGCCCAGCAGATCGCCGACGCGATCGAGAACCCGAAGGCGGAGTTCGAGGTGCGGGTGGACACCATCACGATCAGCCCCAAGCACTATTACTTCGGAGACAACGTCAACATGTACGGCGGCACCGGCAATGTAGGGATGGCGAGTTGATGAGCGGCGGAGACCAGCACTACTACTTCGGCGGCGGCGACCACGTCACCATGCACGGTGGCTCGGGCAACGTCGGCATCGACAAGCGTGTCACCCCGGCCCAAGAGCTGCCCGAGGCTGTCCGAGAGGCCCTCCACCAGCTCCTCGCCCTGGTCCAGGAGCTGCGCGCCCAGGTCCCGACGGCCAGCGCCGACGCCCTCGACGACGCGCTGCCGGCACTCCGCACCGAGTCGGACGTCCAACCGCAGGAGCGGCACCGCGCTCTGCTCGCCGTCGCGGGCATCGCCGCGACCATCGGCGGGCTCGGCGTACCGATCGTCGAGGCCGTCAACAAGGTCCTCGAACTCATGGGCGCGCAGTGAGCCTACGGGCAGTACGCCCCACTCACCCGACGCCAACTCGCCGACACCGTACGGCTCTCGTACGGCAAGTGCGCGCGGAGTAGCGATGCGAGGCCGTCTGCACGAGGACCTCGCCGCCGCTCATTCCCGAAGTCCTCGTCGACGGAGACGAGACCAAGCTGATCCGCCACCGGCAGACGATCGACGAGCTGCTGGCACCGGAGCTCGATCCAATCGTCTGCCCCGGGTGAGCCGTCAACACCTTCATAACAGTGCGTACATGGAGATCACCGCCGCAGGCGGCATCTGTCGTTGCCCCCCCCGCGATGCGCACAGTCCTCCGGCGAGATGGACTCGTCGTACGGAGCCGAATTCCGGTGGATGTAACGGACGTAGAGCGGAAGGCGCCCTGACGCTGCCGCAGTCTGGGAGGCATGAGCAAGGGCGAATGCAACCGCATCAAGATCCGCGTCCGCACCGCCACGGCCTTCGAGGCCCAGATCGAGGGCCGCTACCGCGGCGGACCCCCGACGCCCCTACGGCTACCGCATCGCCGACGCGGGCCCGCACCCCAACCCGGCCCAGGCTGCCAACGGCAAACGCCCCCACGCCTCGAACCAGACCCTGACGCCGCCCCATCGTGGTCCTCTCCTTTCCCAAATACCTGCGCGCCAGTGGCCTATACGCCATCGCCGAGGGCCTGACCCGTGACGGCACCCCTGTCCCTCGGCCGCCCACGACCGCGCCCGCAACCGCGACCGTCCAGCGGAGGGGCTTCCATAAGCGGATGGACAGCCAGTCGATAAGGGCAAGTAGGGCGAGGCCAGTTCTTCCCTTCAGATGGGGGCCGCTTCCGGCTCGCCGCCGCCTTGCAGGCGTCGGACCTCTCGCTGATCACTGGGGCAATTCCGAGGTGGTTCAACGAGCTGGCGATCTGGACCAGTTCGTGGACTCCATACCAATTAGCAACCGCCCGGGCGATGCGTGTCATCGCCACCAGTCCGCCCGCCCCACTGGTCCTGCCTGCTCGCGCCCACATGGCAGACCCCCTACTTCGGTCCGGCTCTGCATTCAACAGTCACATCTGGTCGCCACTACCGATCAACTCGGCCAGATCAGGGTGGCGGGCTGCCCATGCTCCGACCGCGTCCATAAGAGCTTGCCACTGCTTCGGGCTGGGCCGTCGTCGTGTTCTGGCGCTTGGCATCATGAATCGGTGCAGGTGTTTGGGCACTGCCAGCAGGCAGCTGGCCTGTGCCTCGGCGCGACGTAGGCGCCGGTCGAAGGTCTTGTCCCAGCCCGCGTCGATGGCCAGGAACTGCCGGCGGATCGCGATCATGCACGGGACCGCTGTCGAGAGTTGGCCCGGATTCGCAGTGAGTACCCTCTTGACCACCAGGCTCAGCGCGGGCCACTGCAGGGATCGGTCAAGTCGCGAACCGAGGTAGGAGAGCGTCTCCGCGTAACGGAGCACAGCCCTCAGGCAATCCCGCCCCTGCTCGATCTCGGCGCTTCCAGCGTGAGTCACGGCGGCGCGCACTGCATCGAGGTCCAGGAACGCCAGGTCGTGGGCCGTGAGGGTGTCGTCGAGGTCGAATCCGAGGTTGTCGATCGTGTCGATAACGTCGTCGTCGCTCGGTGAGCCCCCTTGCAGCAGCGTGAACATCACTGCCAATCCGAGCCGTATCTGCTCTGCGGCATCAGCGCAGGAACGGCCGCCGTGCTTGTTCGCTAGCTTGAGCGCCTCGATCCACAACCGTAGTGACTGGGGCCTGCTGGCCCGGCCGACTATGGCGTTTGCGAGTTGCTTCGCGTGAGCGACGTTCTTGTAGCCGCGCACGCTCGGGTCGAGAAGGCCGAGGAGGGCAAGGTAGCTGGCCCGTAAGTGCTCGATCTCGACGAACCGGCCTGACCACCACAGCCTGATGCGCACTTCATCGAATGAGGTCTTCGGACCAGGGAACAGGAGGGGGCCTGCTTCTAGCAAGGCCCGCACCGCGTCGGCTTGGTCAGTGGCGTCCGGCGGATGCGCGGAGGACGACCCCGGCACCCCTGACGGGTGCGACTGCGCAGGAGAACGCAGGCATCCCTCATCACGCCATCGTTCGATCTGACGTGGGGACACCTGGATCTGCTCGGCCAACTCGCGGTCGGCTCGGCTGTAGTCGCGAGGCATGTTCAGCAAGCCAACAGCATGTACCCGTGATCATGTAGGAGTTTGAGGACACCGGATTGCCAACCTGGATGCATGAGCGAACGCCGCGTACTGAATGTCCGACCCGCAGCTTTGACCGCCAGCCTGGTCGTCGGCTTCGGCCACCCGCCCGTGATTGCAGTGGTCGGTTTGCTGTTCCTTGCCGGCGCCGTCGTTGCTGCCTTGCTGCTCGGCATCGACGATCGGACGGTTCCTCAGCGAATCCTGTTGGCAGCATGTGTCCTGTTGCACCGCGACCCTCGCACCGCACTGTTGCCCGGTGGAGGGGCGAACTGCTGCCACGCCAGCGGCAATCAGCCCCGAGTCGAGTGCGAGCGGCCGAGCGCCGGCGCTCTGGTCTCTGAGGATCGCGATCAGGGAGGACCCGCCGGCGCCCCTCCCCTGTAGGAAAACCCGCAAGCGCCAGAGACACCGGCTCCGTGCCGGTCGCGGTCTACGACCTCAGAGACCGGACCAGGGTAGTTGCCGCCTTCATCCCCAGGCCCGGCCGCGCGGCCCGGAGCGCTTGAATTGCCTTGATCTCCTTGGCTTTTGGATCGACTCCGGCAACGGCAAGCGCCTTCCGAGCCCACTCTTCCGTGGCAGGGGACCGGTCGGCGGAGATGAACTCGTCCACAATGTCGAGCGCCCTTCGCAAACCAGGACGTTCCGACTCATCGGCATCATTGAGTGCATCCTGGATGGCGCTTCTGATGGGCTCGAGGTCGGGGGGTGACGGACGGTTCGGTAGCGGCAAGTAGATCACTGACGGAAACCCTTTCATTTGAGGCGAGTACCCGGCATGATGCCGACCTTTCAATCGTTCCAGCTCAAGCACGGCAATACATGGCGCATTTTCGCCTGTGACGCTGAGGGTTACTCTTGGTATATACCTGCGAAGTTCAGGCGATCACGGTGGAATGGTCATGTCCGACTCATTATGATCGGGGAGACTGTTTTCCGACTCGTTGTGATCGAGGGGGGCGATTCCGGCTCATTGCGTTAGAGCGGGTGGGTCCTGATCGGGCTGAGTCGCATGCAAGGGTCCAGTGGACCTCGGGGGGAAATGTTTAACGTGGAACCTTTTCTTGGTGATATCGATACGGCATCAGCGGAAAGATGCCAAGGTGGCGTCCACATACGCCGCTTGAGCAGCCCGGAGGAAATACGCGAACAGATCGAGGACCTGGCCTTCGCCACCCATCATGAAGTACTTGCTGCCCTCCGGCTGGACCGGCTGACTCCGGATCGCCTTGAGCTTCATGAATACCTGACGTTCCGTTGGCTCCGACGGCGTGTGGCAATACGCTATCTGTTTGACTCCGCCGCGCTGGATGATGCTTCGACTCGCGCATACATCCGCCAGATCAGCGCGGCCGGAGCAGAGATCAGAATCGCGGCAGACCTCAAGAGCAACCTGCTGATCTGCGACAACCGTTCAGCCCTCCTTTACACGAACCCGGAAGACCCTGAGGGCGGCGCCGTGATCACGAAGGAGTCCGATCTGGTGGTGGTGCGGGGTCTCTTTTCGCAGGCGTGGGAACAGGCCACCGGACTCGGGCAGCTCACGGAGGAGCGTCTCCGTCTGGCACCCGCCGACCAAGAGCTGCTGGCCCTCATTCTCAAGCCGGGAAAGGACCTCGCCCGGGCGCGTGAATTGGGCGTCTCGCTTCGGACGTTCCATCGGCGCGTGGCTGACCTCTACGAACGCCTCGGCGTGACGAGTCGAACCGAAGCCGCACTCATAGCACGGCAGTACATCAGCGCTTGACGGGGTCCCGGGGTGGGCCTGCACAGGCAATAGCCTGTGCAGGCCCGCCCGCTGCATCAGTAGGCCGTTTTGGCCACACGCTTCTGCTCGCGTTCCGAGAGTCGGCTGCCGGACTCGCGGCTGGTCATCCGGCGCAGCAACTGGGGAGCCAGGAGAAATCCCAGAACTACCCAGATGGCCAGTACCCCCATCATGGACAAGAGCTGCCAACTACCTGTCGGCTCCAAGACCTTTGCGGCGTCAGGAAGCAATGCGGAACGGACCCCCTGGGCAATCCACCGCAGCGGGAACACCGACGCGAAGTCCTGCACCCATGACGGCAGGTTCCGCAGCGGCGCGAAGGCGCCAGAGATGAACATCAGGCCCATGACGGGAAGCATGTAGAGAGCCAGGGCCTCCCGCGCCGCAGGAAGCACCGCTCCGATGGCCGCGCCCATCGGCACCACGGCAGCGATGCCCAGGAGTACCACCCAGCACAGAGTGAGCCACTGCCCCGGACCGCTCGGGAGATCGGCTCCCAGCAACGTCGCGCCGCCGACGATCAGCAACACAACCGAGGCAATCAAGTTGACCAGGACGAAGAGTGTTTTGCCCGTCAGGTAGGACGTCATCGCTCCGGGTATGCCACGCAGTCGCAGCAGTGTCCCGTCCTCCCGGTCGCCGAAGAGAAACTGCGGCACCGTCATCAGGCCGAACATGACGATGGTCGAGGCGATGCCGCCGGCCAGGGACAGCTGGGTCATCTCGCCCTTGTGTCCTCCGGCCCGCCAGTAGCCGATACCCAGGAAGACCACGGGAGTCGTCAGATACGCGTAGAGGTCCTTGCGGGTGCGCAGGACCTGGCGCAGCTCGATGGCGCCGCGGTGCAGGCCGAGGCGGAATGCGTTCACGATGTCTCCGTACGGGCGGCGGTGAGGTCGGTTTCGGACCCTTCGGGAAGGTCGGTGCCGACCATGCCGAGGTAGGTGTCCTCAAGGGTTGGACGCCGTACCTCGATTCCGGGAATAGGGCCGTTGAACTGCTGGTGCAGCTCCCAGAGGGTCTGTGACGGGTCCGCGGTGAGCAGCCGTTGTGTCACTCCGTCCTCGTCCGTCCAGCGGACCTCGGACCGGGCGCTGGCCGCCGCCGCGAGTTCCTCAAGCGTGCCGAGTGCGGTGAGGCGACCGGACTGGAGGATGCCGATGCGATCGGCGAGCTGCTGAGCCTCGGTCATGTCGTGTGTGGTGAGCACGATGGTCATGCCGCGTTCGTTGCGCAGTTCCGCGATCAGCTCGTGGAAGTCGCGGCGTGCCTCGGGATCGAAGCCGGTTGTCGGCTCGTCCAGGAAGACCAGCTCGGGGCGGCCGACGATGCCCATGGCGACGTCGAGCCGCCGGCGCTGGCCGCCGGAGAGCGTGCTCAGCGGCTGATATGCCTGTGCCGTGAGTCCCACCCGCTCCATCAGCTCGGCTGCGTCGAAGGGGTCGGCGTAATGCCGGGCGAAGTGGTCGAGCATGTCCCCGACCTGCCAGCGGCCGTGATCCCGACTGGACTGGAGCACGATGCCGATGCGCGCCCGCCAAGAGGGGTCGCCCCGCTCGGGATCCCTCCCGAGCACCTCGACGTCGCCTGCGGAACGGCGTCGGTAGCCCTCGAGGATCTCGATCGTGGTGCTCTTGCCGGCTCCGTTGGGACCGAGCAGCGCGAACAGCTCCCCCCGGCGTACCTCGAGGTCCATCCCGTCGAGAACATCCCGCTGTCCGTACCGCATACGCAGTCCGGTGGTGCGTATCGCGAGGTCGTACGTCGTGCCGTCGGTCATCCGAACGGCGTCCGCAGTCACCGTCATGTCCCCTCCACCAGCCTGTCGTCGGTCCCCTTGCTCAACCCGTTGAACACAGGCATCTCCCCCCATTGCGCTTGCGGTCTTGTGTAACGGCGCGGCTGTGGGCGCGCCCGGCCGTGCTCTCCGCACCGGCCAGCATGCCTGCCACGCTAGTACTTGCCAGCTGGGAATGTAAATGCCACTATCTCAAATGACGTGTTGTACTGGTCTTTTGGAGGTTTACCGATGGATGACACACCCGCGACCAGCGCTGCCAGGGCCGCAGCGGCACTGCGCATCGCCGAGACGGCCCGTACAGCAGCCGCCCAACGGCCCCGCCCGCTGCCGTCGTGGTATCCGGCCGCCAACGGCCTCTTGTTCGCAGCCGGGTTCACACTGATCGGTCTCCAGTGGGTCGTCACCACCGCCCCCTGGCAGCTGACAGCAGGCTGCCAACTCGCGGGCGCCGTACTGCTGGTCGTCCAGTGCGCCCTCGCCCAGCGGATCGAACGCCGCCCCGGAATCATCCAGACCGTCCCTCGGTTCATCAGTGGGCGACTTCTCACGACGGCGTACCTGGTTCCGCTCGCTCCGGCCGCCGTGCTGTGCCTCGCCTTCGGGCTGGCCGGCCTGTTCATCACCACGGGTGTCAGCGGTGGTCTGGTGAACTGGCTGCTGCTGCACCGGGAGCGCTCCATGACGGGCGCCGCATGAGCACCGGTCCACGCCCTCCCGCGCTCAACGAACTGATTCATCACCCCACCCGGCTCGCAGTGATGGCGTTTCTCTCGGGCTGCGCGGAGGCGGAGTTCCGTGCCGTCCAGGAGGGGTGCGCGGTATCCCAGTCCGCGCTGAGCAAGGTGGCCGCGGTCCTTGAGTCGGCCTCGTACATCAAGGTGCGTAAGGGCTACGTCGGGAAGCGGCCCAGGACGTGGCTTCGCCTGAGTGCTGCGGGCAGGACTGCTCTCACCGACCACCTGTCCGCGTTGCAGGCGATCGCGGCCGACGCGGCCGCATGGGGCGCATCCGTGGACTCTTCGGTCGGCGACTAAGAAGACGTCCCCCGGGCGCCTGGAGCGGCCGGAGGTGCATCCCGCACGTCATGTGCTTCTGCCGGGGCGCCAACGCTCCCACACGGAGTGCAGCATCTCCAACGTCGTGGGATCACCCATCGCGACTCCGCCGCGTAGCTCGTGCCGGCAGAGCTGCGCAGCCACCTCGGATACAAAAGATGGCCGTCCGGCGAACGTCTGCGGTGAACCACGAATGTTCACCAACGCGATCAAGGATGGCGCAGACCCGAAGAACATCGACCTGGTGACCATCAACACAAAGGGAAAGAAATTCCCCATGTGTGACAACTGCAAGACGTGGGTGCCCGGCTTCGGAGGAGAGGTCCTGACAGGATGAACAACACCCCTGACCGTCCAGCGGTTCAGCGGCTGCGCGCTGCCGTTGCGGGAGAGGCACGCATTGAGGCCGGTCCGCTGGACGTCGAGGTCGCCTGCCGCCGATACGCCGAAGAAGGCTACGAAGTCAGCTCTCGCCTGCGGGACTTCCTGGCCGACTACGGCGAACTCACCGTGATCTGGCCGTGGCGGCAGCGCGAAGTTGAACTCACGACCTCCGTAGAGAGGACCCTGGAGGCAACGCACGCCCTCCCCAGGAACGTTCGCATCGACGCAAAGCGCATCGGCCAGCCCGTCGTGCTGATCGGTACGGCCTGGGATACCGAAGACGTTGTGCTACTGGCCGACAATGATGACATTTTCATCTCCGGCGACGCCGGGATTCAGCGGATCGCCAACGGCTTCGAGAATGCCATCCGCGCCATCGGAACGGACAGCTGGGACAAAACCTTTTTCTGAGTCAAATGTCCTCCCGGGCGGGGCAACGGGGTACCGGTCAGCGGTCGTCCCTCGCGTGCCCGGGTCGAACGTCGGCTGACCACCGACGCGGGGGCGGCTGGACGGTGGCGCCAGGGTCGCAGCCGGGTAGACCCGCGACGCCGCTGACACCGCTCCGCCGGCCTCACGACCGCAGGGTCGTGACGGCGGAGCTGCGCTGCACGCCGCGACAAATCGGCCCCTGTACATCTTGCCAAGAACCCACTCATCGCTACGGCGCCGGCGGAAACCCTCTTTCTCCGGGTGTGGATCGGGTGTGCTGTGACGTGTGGTGATGGAGGTTCGTTGACCTTCCGGGACTCGTTCTCGGGGGGTGTGGCTCTGCGGCGGGTTGTTGTACGACTCGAAGCAGGAGTTGCTGATGCGGGCGTTTCCCGTGGTGCTGCCGTCCGGGCAAAAGTACTGGACGGTCCTTGACGACGACCTGGAGGCCGTCCCCCTTGCGGATCACATCTGCTCGGCGCACAGCTCGGCGGATCAAACAGACCGGCTGTCCTTCCAGTTGGGGTCCTTGGCCCACGCCAGGTCCTTGGGGATTTCCCTGCGGTCCGGGCTGCCGTTGGACTTGATCTCCAGGATCTGCTTTGTGCGCGTGTTGTAGGCGTCGAGCTTGCGCCGGTAGGTCTCGCCGGTCTCGGGGTCCTTGAACTCGACCTCCTTCTGGCAGATCCAGTCCGGTCCGACCAGCCCGTGATCCTTGATCACCTTCCGTTCGAAGGCCTTGCCGCGGGGGTCGTTCCCGGAGTTCGTGATGAACTTCGCATCCCGGTAGTCCTCGAACCTGGGGTAGTTGTCCTTCTGCTGGAGCCACCTCCACCAGACCCGGTCAGGCTGTGTCCTGGGGGCCTTGGTCAGCTTGGACAGTTCGGCTTCCTTGGCGGCGGACGGCGGCCCGAGGCCGTCCCACTCCTTGGCCGGATTGACGTACTCGTAGGTGTCCCATTGGGACTTCGCGCGGGAGGCGTCGAACTTGCGATCGCGCATGTAGCCGTCGTGCTGGTGTGGCTGCTGTTCTGGACATTCGTGAATCGCCTCCGCGGGCGAGGCGATCGACACGCCTCGATCTCGACAGTGGATGAGTCGCCTGGCAGGAGCCGTGCTGGTGGCCTTTGGGGTTCGAACAGCGGTGGCGAGCTGAGCCCGCGCTGCTTCGGCAAGCTGGTGACCGAGGTGCGCCGCCAGATCGCGGACGAGCCGCGGCGCGGGCGGCCGTGGGGCCTTCCGTTGGAGAATCGGGTGCTGCTGATTGCGGCGTACTGGCGCACGAACCTGACGTTGCGTCAGCTTGCCCCGCTCTTCGGCGTCTCCAAGTCCGCCGCTGACCGGATCACCGACCACATCGGCCCCAAGCTGGCGATCCAGCCGCGCCAGCGGTTCGCGAAAGACGCGGTGCTCATTGTGGACGGCACCCTGGTACCTACCCGCGACCACACGGTGGCCGAGCAGTCGAAGAACTACCTACCGTTACTCGACCAATCACCAGGTCGTCATCGACGCTGGCACCCGTCTCATCGTCGCGGTCGGCCGGCCGCTGCCCGGCAACCGCAACGACCGCTGAGCATGGGCGGAATCCGGCGCGAAGGACGCCGTCGGCAAGACGACGACCATCGCGGACGGCGGCTATCCCGGCACCGGCCTGGTCAAGCCGCGCCGCCGGACGAAAGGCCAGGCCGAACTCCCGTACTGGAAGCAGGAACACAACCGATCCCACAAGCAGGTTCGGGCCCGCGTCGAGCACGCCTTCGCCCGCATGAAGGGCTGGAAGATCCTGCGCGACTGCCGCCTCAAGGGCATCGGCGTACACCACGCCATGCTCGGCATCGCCCGCCTGCACAACCTCGCCATCACCGGGTGAGTGAGCCGCCTACCGGTCGGACATCCGCACGCTCACCTGATTGAAGATCAATTACGAGGCATCCCCTAGCACACTGGATGCTGCTGCCGCCGGGGTTTGCGGAGAGAGCAGCGATTCCAGTAGTCGCTGAGTCACCTCGTTCGGCATCTCGTACGTTGCGACGTACGTTCCCTTACCTCTTCAGGAGGCACGCATGTCGCACAGGAGAACTCTCGGCCCGAAGAAGACGCTCGCGCTGCTCGTCGCTGCCGCGGCCGTGGCGGGCGGCGGGGCCTTCGCGCTCGCCACCACGTCCAACGCCGCCCAGCCCGCGCAGCACGCGAAGGCGCTGTCGGCCGGGGACCCGACCGCCTGCCGGGGACTCGCCACCGCTCTCGGCAACAACGAGCGGTTCATCGCCGGGCAGCAGGCGAATCCGGACGCCCAGTCGGCGGCCCGGATCGCCAACCGGCAGGCGGTCGTCGCGCAGATCAAGGTCCAGCAGAAGGCGGCCGGTTGCACCGTTGGGGAGTCGGCTCAGGGCTCCCGGACGGGGCAGCAGCAGCCCGGTGGTGCCCAGGCGAGCGCACAGCCCTCGCAGTCCGCCGCCGGCGGAGGCGGTAGCGCCGGTGGTGCCGCCGCATCCGGTCGGCAGGTCTGCAACGGCTCCACCGTCACGCTCTCCGGCGAGGGCGGTGCCCCGGCCGCGTCCAGCGACCAGTTCCCGGCGGGGACGGCCCTGAAGGTCACCAACCTGGACAACAAGAAGTCCACGACGGTAAAGGTCACCTCGGTCTCAGGCAGTTGCGTCCTGCTCAACAACGCGGCCTTCGAACAGGTCCGGGAACCGGGAAAGTTCCTCATCCGCCACGCACTGATCGAGAAGGTGGGGTGAGGGCCGGGAGCATCAGGCGCCGGACAGGAACGCGGTGAGGCGACCGGTGAGGTCCGTCGGTGTGGACTGTGGGAGCCTGTGATGGGAGACGCCGGGCAGTACGGCGGTCTCGACGCGCGGCAGCGTCTCAGCGGCCCTCGCCGCTACTTCGTCCGAGATGGGCCCCTGCTCGAGCGAAGCCGAGAGCTTGCGGGAGGGTCCTGCTGTTCGCAGCCACGAGCAGCAGGACCGGCACCTCCAGCGCCCGCAGCACGTCCGGCGCCGGGCGTGGTCCGGTGACCGGCTTGAGGGCCGGGAAACCGGCTGCCGCCTCCTGCAAGGCGAGCCAGTCCGGGTCCAGGGGTGCTCCCCCGGCGGCCCCCGTCTCCCACTCCAGGAAGGCGCGGACCCGGCGGGGCGTGGGCCGCACCAGCATCGGCAGGGCGTGCAGCAGGTACGCCGCCTTGAACCCGGCGAAACACCGGGTCGGGTCCAGGAGGAACAGGCGGCGCACCCGGGCGGGCGCCCGCAGGGTGTGGTGCAGGGCGATCCAGCCGCCGTACGAGTGCCCGCCCAGGTCGGCCTCGCCGGCGCCCAAACAGTCGAGCTGGGGGGCACCTCCCACCGCCCTTAGTCAGGCTGGGGCGCAGCCGCTCGTTCGCGGCGTCACCGGCTGAGGCTGAAGGTCTTCCCCTGGTGGCTCTTCGCGGAGCAGGACGCCTGCTCCTGCGGGGTCATCTTGCGGCTCTTGACGACGACGGCGTTGCTCACACCGTCCGTGGCGTTGGGTGCGGGGCCGGTGACGGTGTCCGGGACGTACCAGTAGTAGTGGCTCCACTTGGGGCTGTCGTAGTGCGTCTGCCAGGTGCCCGAGACGGTCTGCATCACCTGGGCGCGGGAGATCCAGCCGACCTCGCCCGGCTGCACCGTCATGTTCAGGGAGCTGGACTCGGAGTGGGAACTCGACCAGGTGTGGCTGTAGTTCGCCGTCACGCTGAGGTCGATGATGTCCGCGATCTTGCCGCCCGTGGTGATGGACACGCCGACGGAGTCCGTGGAGCCCACGGTGTCGGACCAGGTCATCGACTGGGTCGCGGGCGAGGTACTGCAGTTGTAGAGCGAGTCGGAGACCTGGCGGAAGTCGCCGAGGTACGCCTTGCCGAGCACCGGGTCGTTGAAGCTGCACTTGCCCAGGCCGGAGGCGCAGTCGGCTATGAGCTCCTTACGGGTGGGGCCGCTGTCGGCGGCGGCGGGCAGGGCCATCGCCGCCACCATGCCCACCGCCGTCGCGGTCAGGGCCACCGCCCGGGCGCCGTGGCGCAGCGCTCTGTTCGTCACCATGTTCGTTCCTCTCGCTTCATACGTGGGGGAGGGGCGATTGATGCCAATGCGCTTGGAATCGCCGCCCGTTGAGGAAGAGACTGATGTAAACCCTTGCCCAAATGTACCAAGAATAGGCAAAGTTGTAGTTGATCGTTCAGTCACCCCCGCTGCGATCTGCCAGCAAGGGGTTTGCTACCTCGCAACCCGGCTGCGGGCCTGCCTGCCCCTCAAGCGATTGACTCGTACTCAGCCGCCAGGGGGCGCGCCCGGTCGGCCCCTCCTCGCCCCAGGCTGCGGCGATGACCACCACCGCCTTCGAGGAGTTGCACCATGGATGCCACCCGCGCCGACCGTCCAGCCGGAACGAGGCAGCCGACGGCGCGGTCATCCCGCTGCGCACGACCGCCCGCAAACCCTGCCCCGCCTACGCCCCCAGAGCAGGCAGGCCCGGCTGGTGTCGACCGACGACGCCTTGCGGCGGGCCCGCTCGTGCAGCTGCTCCAGGTCGGCCCGTACGCCCTGGTGGCCGGTTCTCGTGAACGGCTGCTCGCCGCGTGATCGCCTCAGTGCGGTGCCGACCATGGCGAACGAGAAAACCCTCGGGGGGTCGGCCGGCTGGGCGCTGCGACAGGCGGGCAACGCCGACAGGCCCGCCGGCCCTGAGCAGTGAACTCCGGGCTGGCGGGCCTGCCGCACACTCGGTTCGCGGTGCCCGGAGCCGGCTGCCCGGCCGAATCCGAATCAAGCCTTTGATGACACCCGCTCACATCCGCAGGTCTCATCACCTGGCCCGGACCGGCTCAACGCGCGGCACCTGACGCCTCGTCGGCCTACCGCCAGTCGTGGCGGGCGTGCCGCCATCCGCGGAAGCCGTCGCGGTCGTGCCGCCATCCCTCACCCCGGAAGCCCTCACCGCCGTGCCGCCATCCGTCACGGTCGTGGTGGTAGCGGTGGTGACGGCCGTGGTAGCCGTGGTGACGGCCGTGGTCGTAGCCACGGTCCGCGGCGGAAGCGGGAAGTGCGCCGACGCCGACGACCGCGACGGCCGCGAGCGCGGCGGCGGCGATGCGCTTGCTGTAGGACATGAAAGATTCCCTTCCTCGCGTAATCGGCGAGAGCCCCGCCGATTACGACACGGATCTGCCGGCTGGTCACCGGCAAAGGGAATCTTCCAGATCAATCACCCCAAAACCCCTTGCACACGCCGCAAGTTACCAATCCAGAACAATGGCGCATTTCTTCCCCGACGCTGTCTGACGCCAGCGCGGCATCGGCGACAACACCACAACGGCGCGCACCGCATCGATGGTGCTGCTCGCGCCGCTGTTCGGCCACGCCTCCCGGGCTAGGGACGGGGCGCGCAGCGTGCGGCTCTTTCCGCGAGCAGCGCTCGACGTGGGTGGTCCCCCGTACCGGCCGTCGGCAGCGGGGCCTGGCGACCTCGCCGCCGAGGGCTGCGGCATCGGCGGGATCGTCTCCAGTCAGCTCGGCCACAAGTACGCCGACGAGCTGTACGACTACCGGTGCGCGGTGCGCCAGTGGCCGGGGCAGCAGTGCCTGGCCTTCCTGGGGTCAGGGAAGGGCGGGGCGGCTCCGGACCTCCTTGCCACGGCCGTGTTCGCGGCGAAAACCCAACAGCTGGCGAACGCTTGCCGGAAAGTACTTGTCAGGTTGGAAAGTTCTTGTCAGTATGATGCGTGTCGAAAACATGAACGACGAGGGGGAATCGACATGGGGGAATACGCCTCAAGCGACGCGTCTGCCGCGCTGGCTCGCGCGGAGGAGCTGGGCTCCGTGGTCCGCAGAGGCACACGGTGGTTTGCCTGGTATCAGGTCGTGTTCGGCTGTGGTGCCGGGCTGCAGTTGCTCATCGTCGGGCTGCTGAAACCGGCGTACGCGGCGTCGTTCAGTGGTGTGGTCTTCGGTGCCGTCATGGCGGGATTGTGGGTGTACGTGGGCCGACAGCCCGTCGTCCGGCGGGGGTTCGGGACGCGGATCGCCATCATGGTCGGCGCCTGGGCGCTGCTCTATGCGGCGGTGCTGGTGCCCGGCTTCATCTGGTTCCAGGGTGTCGCAGGCTGGTGGATGCCAGGTGCGGTGGCGGTCGCCCTGCCCGGCCTGATCGGCGGATACCTGGAGGCCCGACGATGACGGACCCGCACGACGCGATCACGGCACCGCCGGACGTCGACGCAGCGACCGGAGCCGCCGCGCGCCCCGGTAGCCACCCGCGCCACGGGCTGGACGAGGTCATCCACGCCCCGGTCCGTTTCTCCATCGTGGCGACCCTGGCAGCCGCCGAGAAAGCCGAGTTCGCGTTCGTCCGCGATACGGTCGAGGTGAGCGACTCGGTCCTGTCACGGCAGGTCGCCACCCTGGAGAAGGCCGGCTATGTAGCGGTCACCAAGGGATACGTCGGCAAGCGTCCGCGCACCTGGCTCGCCCTCACGGCAGACGGCCGGGCCGTGTTCGCCGACCACTGCCGCGCCCTGCGCGCCATAGCGGGCGGTGGCGACGGCTGACGCCGGGCGGGAGCTTCGCCATCGTGGCGAAGCTGAACGAACTCGCCGCCGAGGAAGGCGTTACCGCCGGCCAGTTGGCGCTGGCCTGGGTGCAGCACCGGGGCGACGACGTCGTTCCGATTCCGGGCACCCGCCGCTGGGCGAACTATGCAGAAGACCTCCTGGGCCGAGTACCTCGCAGCAGGGCGCTCTGCTGGCCAAGAGGGCCAATGCCGCTGGAATTGATGCGCTTGCTGCAACGGGGACTTGCCAGGTCAACTGGGCGGATGATCAGGGAAACGCGGTGGGAGCGAGATCTCCATCAAAGGGGTTCCGCTTCGTCGTTCCTTGTGACGGAAGACCGCGTCGTCGTGCACGAGCGTCACACCCGCCTCGTCTGCTTGGACCGTGAAGACGGCTCCGTCCGCTGGGATGCCCCCATAGGCACAGGGCTGCGCGACCTCGTGACAGCCAACGGCCGTTGCCTGGTCCTGCCGCAGAGTCCCCACCAGCTGTCCTGCCTCGATCTCAGGACGGGGGCAGCGTTGTGGCACGTGGAGCTGCCTCGCCTCTCCGGGCATGTCGTCGCTTCCACAGACACTGTTCTCGTCGGTGGCTGGCGCGGCTACACCCCCCTGGCCGCGTTCGATCTCCGGGACGGGCGGCCTTTGTGGCAGACGCCGTTGCCTGCGCACACGGCGCTTCCAGTGTCGTGGGGCGGCGGTGTGCTGATGGGCCATGGTCCGGAGGCGTGGCTGATCGATCCACGCGACGGCAGTGAGATGGCTCGCTGGCAATTGCCCGAGCCATTGGCCGACAGTGAGCTTCGCCCGGTGTTCACTGCCGTCGGCCCTGATCACTGTCTCGCGCGCCTGGGCCCGCGGTCCTTGATGCGCCTTCAGTTATCAGGAGCTGCCGATGAGCTCATCCGCCATGACGTCGACTTGGTAGCTGAGGGTGCAGGGCTCGTCGGCGGCGTTGTGTGGTTGCGGGAGTCGCGCGCCGGCTATCTCGCCGCAGACCCCGACACCGGATCGACACTGTGGCGGGTGGATGTCGGACAGCCGCTGGTGAGCGGTGTGATGCGAGCAGATGGCGGGTTCGTCGTGGCCAGCGAAGGCGCACTCTTCCGCCTGCGACCGGACGGACAGATCGTGGAGAGATCGCCCCACTCACACAGGATCAGTGCCCTCCGAGCTCTTGGCGCTGGAGAGATGATCGTGACGACCAGAGGAACGCTCAAGGCGCTTGCTTTGGAGTCACGCCAGCCGGGTGAGTAGTCAGGAATGGTTCACGGCCGGAATACAGCCCCTCCGCCGGTAGAAAGCGGAACCATGCGATGACCGGGCTCAGCCCGTGGCTTCGGTCGACGGTCGGGAATCTCCAGCTCGCAGTCGCACCACGGTCGGGCCGACACCGCGTCACTGCCACCCGGATTCGTTGGCCGTCCGGGAGCCGGACCTCGGCCCGAGGGTAGGTGGGCTCGTGCTCGTCCATCGCACTGCGTCGGGTCGGGGGAGCCTGCGTGCTTGAGGGCCGACCTGGCGCGGGGCGTCGTTGCAGGTGTTCCAGTGTGGGTGGGTGAGCGACGGTGATCGCCGAGCGGATCGGTTGGGGGAGGGGGATGCCGATCCTCAAGGACCGGATCCGCGAGCTTCGCCCCGCCTGTGCTCCGGTCGACCCGGTGTCGCGGACAACGTATCGTCCGGGCAAGCTGGCCCAGTGCGACCTGTGGTTCCCCGACGTCGATATCCCGCCGGGCTGTGGACGGACCGGCCGGCCGCCGGTGCTGGTGATGGTCTCCGGCTATTCGCGGTTGATCACCGCCCGGATGCACTGGTCTGGGACAGCAGGCCGGCGAATGCGGCGAATTCCGAGGTCGGTCGGCCCCGGCCGGCGCCGGCTCTGTGGAGGCACTGGGGCGGTGGTGACCTGGCCGCAGGCCCAGATGGTGCTGCTGTCCGCGCAGGGCATGCCCGTGGCGAAGATCGCCGAGGTGACGTTCACCAGCGCGGACCGAGTCCGGGACCGCGGGCTCACCCCATGTGCCCGCATTCACCACCTCCGCGTACGCAGCTGTCAACGGCGGAACGATCGCCCTCGGCCACCCGCTGGGGCCGCCGGCGGCCGGTTCGGGCCCCGGACCGTGTACGAAGGCGACAGCCAGGCGAACGTCACGATCATCGAAGGCCCTGAGGAGCGGCGCGCGCCTCGATGATCCACCACGGGCCGCCGAGCCGTGCTACGGTCTCGGCGTTGCAGTTGTGGTACCCATGAACCTATGCGCGCCTGACAGGAATGTTTCTCCTTCAGGCGCATTATTTGTTTCCGGCATCTCCGGATGGGGCCTCTGCCTACAGAAGGAGAAGGTCATGGCACAGGGAACCGTGAAGTGGTTCAACGCCGAAAAGGGTTTCGGCTTCATCCAGCAGGACGGCGGCGGCCCCGACGTCTTCGCCCACTACTCGAACATCGCGACCCAGGGCTTCCGTGAGCTCCAGGAGGGCCAGCAGGTCTCGTTCGACGTCACGCAGGGCCAGAAGGGCCCGCAGGCGGAGAACATCGTCCCCGCCTGATCGTCGGACGCGTATCCGCTCACCGGGGTTCGCACCGTCATGGTGCGGACCCCGGTTTGTGCTGTTTCCAGGAAGGCAGATAACTGCATGCCCCGTAGGCCCCAGAAGTCGAACCGGCGCGCCTCGTCACCCCCACGGTCCGCGTCGTCACCGAGGGAATTCCGGCTGCCGGAAAGCACGACACCCACACTTCCCGCCGTCGAGGACTTCGACGGTCTGGACATGCCCGCGGGACTGCTGAAGACCCTCACCGCCCAGGGCGTGACCACCCCCTTCCCCATCCAGGCCGCCACGCTGCCCAACTCGCTCGCCGGCCGTGACCTGCTGGGACGCGGACGCACCGGCTCCGGCAAGACCCTCGCGTTCGGCCTGGCGCTCCTGGCCCGCACAGCCGGACTGCGCGCAGAGCCCAAGGCACCCCTCGCCCTGGTGCTGGTGCCCACCCGTGAACTCGCCCAGCAGGTGGCGGACGCGCTGACCCCCTACGCGACCGCAGTGAACCTCCGCCTGGCCGCCGTGGTCGGTGGGCTGTCCATCACCAAGCAGGCAGGTGCGCTCCGGCGCGGCGCCGAGGTGGTCGTGGCGACTCCCGGCAGGCTCAACGACCTCGTGGAACGCGGGGACTGCGTGCTCGACAGCGTGCGCATCACGGTGCTGGACGAAGCCGACCAGATGACCGACATGGGCTTCCTGCCACAGATCACCAAGCTGATCCAGCAAGTACGGCCCGACGGACAGCGCATGCTCTTCTCGGCCACCCTCGACCGCAACATCGACCGCCTGGTGCAGCGGTTCCTGACCGACCCCGTGGTGCACTCCGTGGACCCGTCGGCGGGAGCGGTGACCACCATGGAGCACCACGTGCTCCACGTCCAGGACGAGACCGACAAGAAGGCCGTCACCACGCGCATCGCGGCCCGTGACGGCCGGGTCATCCTCTTCCTCGACACCAAGAGGTCCGCGGACCGGCTCGCCAAGCGGCTCCTGGCCGTCGGCGTCCGCGCGGCGGCACTGCACGGAGGCCGCTCCCAGCCGCAGCGCAACCGCACCCTGGAACAGTTCAAGAACGGCCAGGTCACCGCCCTGGTGGCGACGAACGTCGCGGCCCGGGGCATACACATCGACGACCTCGACCTCGTCGTGAACGTCGATCCCCCCACCGACCACAAGGACTACCTCCACCGGGGCGGCCGCACGGCCCGCGCCGGCGGCTCCGGCAGCGTGGTCACGCTGGTCCTGCCCGCCCAGAAACGGGACGTCACCCAGCTCATGTCGGACGCGGGCATCCGCCCCCGGACGGCCCGCGTCACCTCCAGCGACGCGGAACTGGCCACCATCACCGGTGCTCGCGAGCCTTCCGGCGTGGCCGTCACCATCGAGGTCCCCCAGCCGGCGACACCGACGGCCTCCCGCCCGAACGGGAAGACCGACACCGAGCCCGGCAGGCGATCCGGCCGCCGACGCCGAAACGGCGGCGGGGCCAAAGCGGCGACAGGTGCAGCCACCAGGACGGGGAGCCGGGGCTCCGACCGCCGGGCCACCGCCGGGGAGACAGCGTCTGATGGCACCTCCGCAACCGGCGGCCGCAGTTCCCGCCGCCGGGCCGCGGCTGGTGCGGCGACCGGCAAGGTTGTCCGCGGATCCGGCGGACGGGCGGGG